>NZ_VWNB01000010.1 GCF_013387475.1 Mariprofundus sp. KV
GGAAAGCCCATATTCTTCTTTAGATCGATATGAATCAGTGAACACAAAAAAACGACTCTATCTTGGGCTTCTTGCTCGGTTGAGATAAACCTTAACCCCAGACCTGCGTTTTCACACACTCTGGGCCGAAAGTCGCCCTTTGGGGCAGCCGGGTGAGGAACCAGATGGCGCGGATGAAGCGGGCAAGTTAAGCTGCTGGCATGCGACGAATTGATCAGATTGAACCGTTTCGGGTGATGCAGCTTCTGGAGCGCGCCAAGGAGTTTGAGGCCGAAGGGCGCAAGATCATCCATATGGAGATCGGCGAGCCCGATTTTCCAACGCCTGCCTCGGTGGTTGCAGCGGCAAAGGTCGCACTTGATAGCGGTGACAACTTCTACACCCCCTCTACCGGCAGCCCTGTGCTGCAAAAGGCATTAAGTGACTGGTATCTGGATGAGTACGGACTCTCCGTTGCACCTGAGCGCATTCTGATCACCCCCGGCACCTCCGGTGCGTTCAGCCTGATCTATGCTGCCCTGCTTGAAGCGGGTGAATCGGTACTGCTCTCTGACCCCGGTTACCCCTGCCAGCGTAATTTCATCCGCCTGACGGGTGCAGAACCGATCAATGTTCCGGTCGGGCCTGAGACGCGTTATCACCTCTCCGCTGAACTGATTGAGAACAACTGGCGAAAGGGCACCCGCGCTGCGGTGGTGATTAACCCCTCCAATCCGACCGGCACGCTGATTGAGGATCGTGAGCTTAAAGCGGTTGCTGAAACCTGCCGCAGACTCGGCGGTTATCTGATCTCCGATGAGATCTATCACGGACTCACCTACGGCACCAAAGCGCGCTGCGCGCTGGAGTTCGATGAACATGCCATCATTGTTAACGGCTTCTCCAAGCGCTGGGCGATGACCGGCTGGCGTGTCGGCTGGGTCATTGTGCCCGATGCGCTGATCGATGCCTGTCGTCGCGTGATGCAGAATATCTTTATCGCTGCCCCCACCCTCTCCCAGTATGCCGCCACAGCGGCACTGCAGAACAGCGATGATATTGAGGCCATGCGACTGGCATATAGTGAGCGTCGCAGTTACCTGCTGGCTGAACTGCCCAAGCTCGGTTTCAATATTGTGGTGGAGCCGCAGGGGGCATTTTATATCTATGCCGATGTCAGTGGCATCACCGATGATTCGCGCGAATTCTGCTGGCAGATGCTTGAAGAGGCTGGTGTGGCGATCACGCCGGGTGAGGATTTCGGCAGCTACAAATCGGCCCGTCATCTGCGCTTCTCCTACGCCACCGGCCTGGATGACATTCGCGAAGGCATCAAACGCATTCGCCAACATCTGGCCATTTAGGGCTATTTCTCCCCAAAAGGCTGCACTTATCGAGAAAAACTGAAGATTATTGCTTGAACAGATTCTGTTTTCAGCGTTAGTGTGACTGCCGATTATCTGGGGAGGTGGTCATGTTCAAATATTCGCTTCGACTTGTCATCACACTGCTGGCCATGTTTACAACACAAGCGGCTTTTGCTGATGCCGAGAAAAAGATGCAGATCTGTATCGGCTGCCACGGGCTTGAGAGCAGCACTTCGCCCGAATACCCCAACCTTGCCGGTCAGAATGCCCGATATATCTTCAATCAGGTGCAGAATTTCAAAAACGGCAGCCGCGACGATTTCACCATGACCATGATGGTTGAAGCGATCAGTGATGAAGATATTCAGAAGATCTCTGAGGCCTATGCCAAAATCACCCCTGCGAAAAACAAGGCAGATGCCAAACTGGCCGCCAAAGGCAAGGTGATTTTTGAAGAGGTCTGTATCGCCTGCCATGGCGCCTCTGGCATGGGGGATGAGAATATCGCCCGTCTGGCCAGCCAGAAATCGGTCTATATCGTCAAACAGCTCAAGGCATTTAAGAGTGGTGCGCGCAAAAACGATACCATGCCGGATGTTGCCGCAGCGCTGAGTGTGGATGATATGAAGGCCGTCGCCGAATTCATCTCCGGCCTCTGACCCCCTTTTCAGACTCAGGCTGACGCCTTTTTCCCCTATTCGCTTCGACTTTGCCATCGTCAGTGTTATGCTGCGCATCCCTGATGCCTGCCGGAAATGGCGCTGCATTGAGATTCAATCGGAGTACACACCATCATGTTTAAAGTCCTGACCAAGCTGTTCGGTAGCCGCAATGACCGTTTATTAAAAGAACTGTGGCCTATGACCGAGCAGATCAATGCACTGGAAGCTGATATGCAGGCCCTCTCTGATGAAGAGCTGGCCGCCAAAACGGTTGAATTCCGCCAGCGTCTGGCTGATGGCGCCACTGTTGATGATCTGCTTTTCGAAGCCTTTGCCGTGGTTCGTGAAGCCTCTGTGCGCACACTCGGCCTGCGTCATTTCGACGCCCAGCTGATCGGCGGTATCATTCTGCATCAGGGTAAGATTGCCGAAATGAAGACCGGTGAGGGAAAAACCCTGACCGCCACACTCTCCGTCTACCTTAACGCCCTGCCGGGTAAAGGTGCACATGTGATCACTGTGAACGATTATCTTGCACGTCGTGATGCCGAGATGATGGGCAAGCTCTACGGCTTCCTCGGTCTGACGACCGGCGTCATCGTGCATGGCATCAGCAATGATGAGCGCCAGGCTGCTTATGGCTGCGACATCACCTACGGCACCAATAACGAATTCGGCTTTGACTACCTGCGCGACAACATGGCTTTTACCGCTGAAGAGCTGGTTCAGCGCGGCCACCACTACGCCATCGTCGATGAGGTCGATTCGATCCTGATCGATGAGGCACGTACGCCGCTGATTATCTCCGGCCCTGCCGAGCAGGCCACCGAGCTCTACAGTCAGGCTGATGGCCTGATCAAACAGCTTAATGAAGAGGATTATGATAAAGATGAGAAGGATCGTGCGGTCTCCTACACCGAGATCGGTAATGATCATGTGGAGCAGCTCTTCCGCGATGCCGGCCTGCTCACCAACGGCAACCTCTACGACCCTGAAAATGTAAACCTGATGCATGCCGCCACTCAGGCGCTGCGTGCCAACACCCTCTTCACCCGCGAATCCGACTACATCGTGCGCAGCGATGAGGTGATCATTATTGATGAATTCACCGGCCGCATGATGCCCGGTCGCCGCTACTCCGATGGCCTGCATCAGGCACTGGAGGCCAAAGAGGGTGTCACTGTTCAGCCTGAGAACCAGACGCTGGCTTCGATCACCTTCCAGAACTACTTCCGTATGTATGGCAAACTGGCAGGTATGACCGGTACTGCTGATACTGAAGCTGAAGAGTTCGAGAAGATCTACAAACTGGAAGTGGTCATTGTTCCGACCAACAAGGATATGATCCGTAACGATGTCGCCGATGTGATCTATCGCGATGAAGAGGATAAGTTCGAAGCGATTGTCAACGATATCGAAGCTGTCCATAAAGAGGGCGTACCGCTGCTGGTGGGCACCATCTCGATTGAAAAATCGGAATACCTCTCCGAACAGTTGAAAAAGAGGGGCATCAAACACGAGGTGCTCAACGCCAAACACCACGAGCGTGAAGCGGAGATCGTATCTCAGGCCGGACGTAAAGGTGCAGTCACCATCGCCACCAACATGGCGGGCCGTGGTACCGATATCATGCTCGGTGGCAATCCGGACATGCTGATTGCCCAGTTGTCTGACAAGCTCAGCGATGCAGAGCGTGCAGCCAAAGCTGAAGAGATCAGAGCGACCTGCCTGGCCGAGCATAACGAGGTTGTAGCACTCGGTGGCCTGCATATTCTCGGTACCGAACGCCATGAATCACGCCGTATCGATAACCAGCTGCGTGGCCGTTCAGGTCGTCAGGGCGATCCGGGTACAACCCGCTTCTACCTCTCGCTTGAAGATGATCTGATGCGTATCTTCGGCGGTGAGAAGATGCAGGCGATGCTGACCAAGATGGGCTTTGAGAAGGGTGAAGCGATTGAGCACCCGTGGGTGACCAAAGCCATTGAGAACTCGCAGAAGAAGGTGGAAGGTCGCAACTTCGATATCCGTAAGCAGCTGCTCGAATATGATGATGTGATGAACCAGCAGCGTGATGTGGTCTACTCCCAGCGCCGTGAACTGCTCAGTGCCGAAGATGTGCATGATGTGATTGATGATATGCAGGCAGACATTGCCGCACGCCTTGGTGCTGAATTCCTGCAGGGACACCCCGAAGAGTGGCACATGGATGAGCTTCAGGAAGCACTGATGGAGCGACTCACCGTTGATGGTGACCCCAAAGAGTGGCTCTCGCACGATGATGTTGAAACATCTGAAGATATGGATGCCAAGATCAAAAATGCACTGAAAGAGCACATGGCAGCCAAAGAGGAGATCACCGGTGCCGAGCAGATGCGCGGCTTTGAGAAGTATCTGGTACTGCAGATTCTCGACCATCACTGGAAAGAGCATCTGCTGGCGATGGATCACCTGCGCCAGAGTGTTGGCCTGCGCGGTTACGCCCAGAAGCAACCGATTCAGGAGTACAAGCGTGAATCATTTGAACTCTTTGAAGCGATGCTCGATAAGGTGCGCGAGCAGACCATGATTGCCCTGCACAGTGTTGAGGTAGAGAGACCGACCCCTGTTGTTGAGCAGGAGGAGGCCACTACACCTGTGATCGAGCAGCAGCGCGAAGCGACTCCGGTGAGCTATAACCATGGCGAATCAGATGACGCTGAAGAGGGCTCACACACCTACAAACGTGACCATCCCAAGGTTGGCCGTAACGATCCCTGCCCATGTGGATCGGGCAAGAAATACAAGCAGTGCCACGGAAAACACGCCTGATTCAGCTTGTTGTAACATGAAAAAGCCTTACGATGCAGTCGTTGTGGCTTAATAAATCAGTTCGAATTCGGACGAGGAACAGCGCTTATGCCAGTCAATCAGCCTGAGCTTTCACCACCCCTGCCAGTACCCGGCTTTCGAGTCGGCACTGCCTCCTGCGGCGTCAAATCACCGGCGCTTAAAGGTAAACGTCAGGATCTGACACTGATCGTCTCCGATGTCGATTGTCATGCGGCAGGCGTATTCACCCGTAACCGCTTTCGTGCCGCCTGTGTACGCTGGGGTGAGAAGACACTGGCAAGCCATGCTGAGCAAGTGCGAGCCATTGTTGCCAATGCCGGCAATGCCAATGCAGGACTTGGCGAGATGGAGACCGTCTGGGGCAAACAGCTGATTGAGGCGGGCGCCGATGCTGCCGGTGTGGATGCAGCGTGCGTACTCTCCGCCTCCACCGGCGTGATCGGCACACCATTCCCTATTGAGCGCATTCAAGCCAATATGTTTGAGGCTGCCGACTCACTCACTGCTGACAACTGGGAAGCTGCCGCCAATGCTATCCGCACCACCGACACCTTTGCCAAATGGTCGTCAGCGCAGATCGAGATCGATGGCAACAGCTACACACTCACCGGTATCGCTAAAGGCAGCGGTATGATCCATCCGAATATGGCCACCATGCTCGGTTTTGTCGCCACCGATGCTCCAATTGCTGCAGCAGTGTTGCAGCCGATGCTTAAACGCGTCGCCAACCGCTCGTTCAACTGCATCAGTGTCGATGGTGACACCTCAACCAATGATACCCTCTATCTGCTCTCATCGGGTATCGGCCTCGGCCATGCACCTCTCTCTGATACAGCACTTTTTGAACAGGCGCTGACCAATCTCTGCATCGAACTGGCACAGCAGATTGTGCGCGATGGCGAAGGCGTCTCGAAATTTGTCACCATTGAAGTTACTGGTGCTGCCAGTGAAGCGGATGCCCGCACTGTTGGCCGTGCCGTTGCCGTCTCGCCACTGGTGAAAACAGCCTTTGCCGGATCTGACGCCAACTGGGGACGCATCCTCTCTGCCGTGGGTAACTCCGGTGTAGCGATCGACACCAACGCCATCACCCTGTCAGCCGATGATCTGCTGATGTTTGAGAAGGGTAATCTGCACCCTGATTACAGGGATGACGAGGGCATGGCGATCTTTGCTAACGATGAGTTCACCATCTCGCTCGATCTGGGCATGGGCGACGCATCCGCCACCATCTGGACAGGTGATCTGACCCACGAATATATTGTCATCAATGCCGAGTACCGCACCTGAAGGGCATCGCTATTGCACTGGTTGTCCCGTTCGATGGTGATGGCAATGTGCTACTGTTAAAGCGGGACTCCGGTCAACACTGCGGCGACCTCTGGTCTTTCCCCGGTGGTAAAATTGAGACAGGTGAATCACCCAAAACAGCTGCTATTCGCGAACTAAGCGAGGAGACCGGACTGGAAGGCAACGACTGGCAACTCCTTGGTGACTCCACCTTTGAATACCCTGACCGCCTGCTCCACTTTTTCCTCTTCAGCTGCCAGTGTCACCATCCCGAAGCGCTTGCCTGTGAATCCAGCCACCTCTGGAGCGAACCCGATCAGCTATCGAGCTATCCGATGCCCGATGCCAACAAGGCGCTATTGCATATCATTCAAGCAAAGCTTAAGGATTAATCCAGACTATTTTCTGAGCTGATCATGTATAATCTGACTCAGTAGCGCGGCTTGGCAGGGCTTGTAAATCACTGGTGCATCAACGGAACCAACATCACTCTCCAGAGTGTCATGCATATCGTAACCCGTAGAAAAAATAATTCTGGTTGCTGGTCTTATAGAGAGAATCTGTTTTGCAGCATCTACCCCTGTCATGCCGGGCATCACCAAATCGAGAATGGCAACATCAATCTCATCGAGATGTTTCTCGAACAGATGCACTGCCTCAAGGCCATCGTTGGCGACGATGCTTCTATAACCGAATGACTCTACGATCCTGCCCTGTGCCTGCAGAAGAACCGAATCATCATCCGCAATTAATATGCACTCTCCGTGCCCTTTTATCACCGACTGATCTGTGACTTTGACCTCTTCCTGCCTCTCAAAGTCGAGAGGAAGATAGATGCGGAACTCTGTTCCCCTGCCAACCTCGCTATCAACAACCAGACTCCCCCCCGCCTGCTTAATCGCACCATAAGCCATCGAGAGACCCAGTCCGCTCCCCTCATCAACCGGCTTGGTGGTGAAGAAGGGGTCAAACACCCTATCAGCAACCTCCTTTGACATGCCGCAGCCGTTATCTCTTAATGAGAGGCAGATATGCCGCTCCTCCTCCACCTCAGGCCTTAAGCGCAGCAGCGAATCCTTACTGTTAAATATCTGTACTTTTAACGTGATCTTTGGGTTCTTCACCCCCTTCAGGGCATATTGCGCATTCTTGATGAGATTGATCAGTATCTGCTGTACCTGTGACTCGTTCCAATAGACATACACATCACTCTCGCAGGGAAGAAATTCAAATTGAATGGAGGTGGGAATCATTGAACTTACCATTAAACAGGCCTTTTGAAGGCATTGATTCAACTCTATAGAGTCCATCAAGACTGTATCCTGACGCGCGTAACTCAGGATGTGTCGAATATGGGTTGCAACACTGGAACAGATCTCCTCTATGGCTGATATATGCCTGATCGTATCCCTGTCCTTATTGGCCAGTCCTTTCTCTAACAGATATATATTACCGGTAATGCCAGCCAGGGCATTGTTAAAGTCATGAGCTATGCCACCGGCAAGTGTTCCGAGTGCTTCCAGTTTCTTACTCTTGAAAAAGTTCTCTTCCAGCCGCTTGTACTCACTCAAATCAGACTGATTGGCTACATAGTGGGTCGTCTCACCGGCATTATCAAAAATGGGGGCAATGGTCATCAGAGCCGGATATAAGGTGCCATCTTTTCTGCGGTTGATCAGCTCCCCCTGCCAAACCATGCCGCTGGTGATCGTAGACCACAAAGATTCATAAAATGTTCGCTCCTGCTTACCACTGCTTAACATATTGGGATTATTACCAAGCGTCTCTTCGGCTGAATAGCCGGTCATGCGGCAAAAGGCATCATTTACAAATTCAATCACACCATCTCTATTGGCAATGATTGCCGCCTCGCCAGAGTGCTCCAGTGCCTGCGAAAGCCGAGTCGATTGCTGGAGTGCCAAAGCCTGCCCTTTCTGACTACGCGCTAGCATCAACAGTAACAGAGTGAACAGCAGCAGAGTGAGTCCAAACAACACCATGAAAATATTGCGCTGCTTCTCCATGCTGACGGCAACACCTTCATGCACCTCTTCATCAAGCTGATTGGCAACCATCTCTGTTGATGAGAAGAGGTGATCATGCACAAAGTCCTCATCCGCATCCCGATTCAAAATCTCAGCGTTCTTTTCAAGGTAACTGGATAAAAAATCAAGGTGCTCTTTCAGATGGTTCAGGGATTCATATGAGAGATGCTCCAAAGAGAGATCGTCAGAGATACGCCCCATCTGAACCCGGTCACCCTGCAAAAAGGAGGCACTCTTATTGATTCTTTCCAGCAGTATGGCAACAAAATTCATATCGAGCGATGACGGCTTCACCTCTGTCTCTTCATGAATCTGATAGTGGGTCTGGGATAACTCCACCCTGAGCTGCATAACCTTATCAACCAGTAGCGCACTGTTTTTTAACAGCTCCTGCCCCGACTGATGCGTCCAGACCAGCACCAGCAGGGTCACAATCAGCAGCCCCCCCAACGCAGCAACAGGCCTGCTATTGACCATAGCCGCCACACTCATCTTGCAATCTCAAGATGCTTCACTTGAGAAAAAATCGGAATCTGCATCACCACCTCACTTAAGGTATTAGTTAAGACCACAAATCAGATAAAGTGAATAGGAGTTGTTCCCGAATTTACAGGCCAGCTTCATATTTTGACATTGGCACGCATAATGCTTTGATATCCACACATATATCAGGGCACGCTGCGCTACAGGCAGCAGGAGTTTGATGCTTATGCAGATTCAGTTGATCAGCGAGACAAACTTAATTCGCCGTGGACTGCTCTGCCTGCTGGAGAGTGAGATGGATTTATGTGTCATTTCGCCGCAAGTCACATGCTCACCGCCCAGCTGCTATCAAGCCTGCCATTCAGATAAAACAGACCTTGTTGTGATGGATACCACCGCCGGAAAACACAGCTGCATTGACTGCATTCGTCAAATCACCAAGCGACATCCCAATGTAAAAATCCTTGTTATCATCTGGCGCGATCATTTTACTCAGGTTAATGAGGCCCTTAATAATGGAGCTCTGGGCGTGATTGCAATGGAGGCGGATCAAGCCCTGCTGCTTCAAGCCATCCGCACCGTTGCTGCGGGCCAGCAATTTGTTGATCCCGCTCTGCAGCAGGCACTGGCTGATAGGCCTTACCAGCAGCTGATCGACCCGTTTGATATCCTTTCGGCAAGAGAACAAACGATTCTGCACCTGATCCTGAAAGGGCTGAATAGCGATGAGTGCGCAAAGCGACTGCATATCAGCAAAAAAACAGTCGCCAATCACTATACCCAAATCAAGAAAAAAATGGCTGTTAGTGACCTGGGCCAACTGACCCGGCTGGCAATACGCCATAATCTGATAAAACCGGTCTAATACCATCACAACCTGAACCGGCTTACTCCGGTCTCTTTCTGGCCCTTGGGTGGGTCTGATCATAGACCTCAGTGAGTTTGGCGATATCGAGATGGGTATAGCGCTCGGTGGTGGCCAGCGACGCATGGCCGAGCAGCTCCTGAATGGCGCGCAGGTCGACGCCGCCGGCCAGCAGGTGGGTGGCAAAGGAGTGACGCAGGCGATGCGGCGTCACTGAGATATCAGCCCCATTCTCCAGCGCCCGATCTTTGAGCATACGCTGCACACTGCGCACCGATAAGCGCTTACCGAAACGATTGAGAAACACTGCCGGCTCTTCCGCTGCTGCGCTGCGCTCGGCGAGATAAGCCTGCACATAGTCAACCGCCCCATCCGGAAGCGGTACAATGCGCTCCTTGCGCCCCTTGCCAAATACACGCAGCTCGAGTTGATGCAGATCAATATCGTGCAGGTTCAGACCCACCACTTCAGAGACACGCAAACCACAGCCGTACATCACCGCCAGCAGCGCCAGATCACGCAGTTCACTGCTGCGATCGCTGCTCTGCATCAGGGCTGCGGTCTGCTCCGGTGGCAGCGTGCGTGGAAGTCGCTTGGGCTTTTTGGGCGGGCGCACCCCTACCGCCACATTGGTTTTACACCAGTGGGCCTGCACAGCAGCATCAAAGAAGCTGGAGAGGGCAGAGAGACGTCTGGCCAGCGTGGAGGCAGCAAGGCCAGAGGCGTGGCCGGAAACCAGCCAATCCTGTACCTGCATACGGGTGATCTGGCTTAGTGACCGATCACCGGAAAAATCTATAAAACGGGCAAGATCGCGCCGATAGGCGGCGACAGTATGTTCAGATGCCAGGCGAACATCGGCCAGCTCCTGCAGGAACTGTTCAACCGCCTCTTGCAGAGAGGGATCAGTGACCGCTGCCTGCACCTGAGTCGGCCACTTCAAAGCGGTTACCGCCGAGCGCCTTGGCGACGTACATCGCCTGATCCGCCAGAGCGACCAGCTGCTTAACTGCCAGGTCCTGATCGGAAGATGAAAAAGCCACTCCGATACTGATGGTGATCGATTCACCCTCCAGCAGGGAACTCTCAGCAACCTCAGCAACGGCCTGTTCAGCAATTTCACGCGCCTTATCTGCTGAGCAACCCGGTAGCAACAGTACAAACTCATCACCACCCATGCGAATCAACGGATCATTGGAGCGCACATGCTGGCGCAGCGCCTGACTGACCATGCTCAGCACCGCATCCCCGGACTCATGACCCAGTCGATCATTCAAGCCTTTAAAGTGATCAACATCCGCATAGATGCAGGCAACTTTGGTCTCTCCGAACCACTGGGATAGCGGCTGATGGCTGTGAGGCTGCAGAAAACGGCGATTATGGCTGCCGGTCAACGTATCAGTGACCGAGAGTCGGGCCAGATGTTCACGCGCCACTGCATGCTCCAGTGTTAAACCCACCACCTGAGCCAGATGCTGCAGAAAATCACTGCTCTGATCGGGTGCAAAGCGATCCCGATCAATGGAGCCGACACCGAGCACACCAAACGGTTTCTCAGCATCACCCAGCGGCAGCAGTGCCAGGGAACCGAGATGCTGATCCTGAGAATCGAGCCAGTCAAAAGCGTTATCGGCAGAGAGCTGAATCAGCCAGGCCGGTTTGCGACCAATGCCCATCTGCCTGATCTCATCCTTCTCCACCCAGACCAGGTCACGCTCAGAGAGAGAATCGAGCTTATGACCACCGATAAAGCTGGAGCGATCAAGCCAGAAACGGACAAAATCAAGTTCAAAACCTGAACGCAGACCTCGCAACAGGGTGAAACAGAGATCTTCCGGATCGGTAGATTTGAGCACCTGCGACTCCAGCTCAAACATGCGCGAGAAGAGGCGCTCATTCTGGCGCAAGCGCTGCATCACCTCCGCGACATAACTTTTAAGCTCCCTGTTCTCATCGGCCAGCTGCTGAAAACGGCGTGTGGAGAGATCCTCCACCTTGGATACTACCCCCTTCTCACTCATCGTTTCAGACTCTCCTCCAGCAAAATTTTCCACGGGCTGGATTTGGAGTCACGTGCCAGATAGAGGCGTTTACGCCCCTGATCAGCATAGTTACTGGAGCGGTAATGCTGGTCAAACTCAGCCAGAACCACCTCCCCCTCAGGCCAGCGCGTTGGATCACGCATCAGTGTAAAGTTGCTAAACTCCACCTCTACAAATGCTTTATTGGCATTGACCCGTCGCTTGTAGGATTTCCAGGCTTTCAGATCACGTTGGCCTGAACGGAAGTCGCGATGGTAGTGCGAGAGGTAGGCTTCACTGTCGAGTGATGTCCAATCCTGTTTCCAGGCTTCGATATCCCTCTTTACAGAGTCCAGCAGGGTCTGCTTTTCCAGATCGCGATCAAATTCGAAATTCTCTCCGGCAATCACCCAGCTTCGCTTAAGCTTCACCAGACTGGCAACCCTGGTCAGGCTGGTGTTAGAGAGCGAGAAGCAGCCGCGTGTATCCTGAGGTGGGCGACGGCTGACATCCATCGGATAGCCATGCAGCCAGATGCCATAACCATCCTTATTGTGCAGCCTATCCAGCTCGTTGGGATAATCGATAGGAAAAGCGACCGGGCCATAGCGGGACTCCAGCTCTTTTCCCTGCAGTTTTTTAATGAAGCGGTAGATGCCATTGGGTGTTTTACCATCGCCCTGCCGCTGCTTATCACCCGCCACAGAACCGGTCACCACATACTCATCAGCGATTTTCTTCAACTGCCCGTCTGCAGCCGGTTGATAAATATAGAGCCGGTTACGTGCCTTATCGAACATGAAGATATTCTCCACATCCGGCCCCGGCAGCAGAATATCCAGAGGATTACCTGAAACCTCATTGACCTTATCGATAAAGGAGTTCAAGCGCGCATCCGCCTCGCCAAGGCCACGATTAAGATCAGCTGAGGCGAGCATCTCCTCCTCTCCGACATTGCCGCCAAAGCTACCCGCTTCACGCATGGCATGGATCGCCTGCTGTCGATGCGCTTCGGCTTCAAGCAGTGCAACCAGCGGATCCCTGCTTTTGGCAGAGTCGAGCAGCGCCAGCGCCTCTCCGGGGTGGTCGCCTTTCAGGGCTGCGGTTGCCTGCAGAATGGTACGCTCCTGATGAGAGAGCTTCTGAACTGCGGCATGATTGCCCTCTTTGAGAATCTTCGAGGCGTAGGCCAGTTGATCGGGCTCAGCCTGCGCTGCCAACGGCATGGTCAGCAGCGAACCGAGCAGAGACAGGTAAAAAAGATTAATTCGAAAGTTCATGCGTAATTTTCCAGCGCTCTCCAACCCTCTTCAGCAGTAGCTCTTTTTGATTGTTACTCTGAAAGGAGTCAGCAATGAAATTCTGCAAAAACACAGCCTTGATCTCTCCTGCGGCAACTTCACTGACCACGATATTGTTGATTGTGACATTGATGAAGGAGCGCTTGCTGATGACCGCCTGCTTATAGGCTTTCCACTCTGCCACTGAATCGAAATTGCTGCCGGGATCAAAATCGGCTGCGTAAGCAGCAAAATAGGCATCCAGATCGCGGCTGCTCCACGCTATGCGCCAGGCCTCAATCGCAGCCAGTGCCTGATCAGAGGGAGAGGATGCATCAGTTGCAGCCACAACCGGCTCACGCTTTGTCTCAACATTCAGATGCTCCGTCGGGGTCTGTTGCACCGTTGCCGGCTTGCGAATCAGCAACAGGTTCTCATAACGGCTTCTAAGCTGTGCATTCTCGCGTTGCGAGAGGGCCTCTTTATAGGAGCGCGCTGCAAGTTTCACATACAGATCACCGATGTTCTCATGTGCAGTGACATAATCCGGATTCAGCTTAAGCGATGCCTCCAGCTCCCTGACCGCTGCGGTCAGGTTGCCCATCTCATTGTAGATCACGGCCAGATTGTTATGTGGCTCGGCGAGTTCGGGCTGCAGCTGCACCACCTTGCCAAAGGCGGCAATGGCATCGTCAAAATGGCGTTTTCTAGCCTGCGTCACACCGAGCAGAAACCACGCCTGATACGCATCGGGATGCTCCTGGACAGCGCGCTTAAGCACACTGATAGCGGCAAGATCCTTACCCTCGGAAATAAGCCCTTCAGCCGTAGCAACAGGCGCCTTCTCAGCCAGAGAAACAGCTGGTGAAACAACAACAAGAAGTGCGAAAATCAGGCTTTTAAGTGACATGTGAACATCGTAACGGCATTCGAAAAAGGAACAAGTTCTATCTGCTTTGTTTACTGTGTTTCTTCTCTGTTTGCAGCCGGCAAGGTGCCACCTGAAAGCACCAGCTTCATCCCCTCTTCCACGCTCATCTCGAGAGGGACAATCTCTGCAACATCAACAAACAGCAACCAGCCGGTAGTCGGCATAGGTGTGGAAGGGACAAAGACCGAGATGCGCTGCTGCCGGGCTCCATGCATCAGAACCGCCATCTCACCGGTAACAAAACCGATGACCATGGTTGATCTGTCGGGAAACGGGACCATTACCACCCGCTCAAAAGCCTTGGCGTTATCACTTAACGTCGCCTCAAAGAGCTGCCGGGTCGCCTTATAGATCGTGCGCACCAGTGGAATACGCTCCATGATACGATCAATCCACCGCATCAGTTGATTACCGATAAAATGGGTTGTAACCATACCGATGAGAATAATGAACAGAACAGCAAGAACGACACCCAGCCCCGGAATATCGATACCAACCAGCGCCTCCGGCCTGTATTGCGACGGCAGCAATGCAATTGCCGCATCAGAGAGTTCAATCAACCAGTTGATCAGGGCAACGGTAACCAGAAGGGGGGCAAGCGCCACAATGCCTGCCAGCAGATATCGGCGTAGTGCTGCCATTAAAACCGCTCCTCTGTGCTCAACTTCGCCTGCACTGCAGCATCACCACCACGCAGCAGTTGGGCGACAGGAATCAGGCTATCCAGTCTTTCTGCGCTGAGCTGCGCCTCAAGAAAGGCCACAGTCTCCCTGTGTGGATGGCCGATCACCAGACAGCGATAGCCCTTGGCCAGACAGGCCTCAGCCTTCTGCCAGGCAGCCTGCATCGCCTCAGGTGCCAGATCGTGATCGAGAAAGATCTGTCTGGATGCCCACGGAAGATCCATCGCTTGTGCCATATCTGCAGCGACACTTTTATGGCTGGTTTTGGAGTCGACAAAAAAGAGCTCCTTCTCCCGGCAAACCTGCATCACCCAGCGCATCGGCTCGGCCAGCTCGGTCAGATATGAGCCCATGTGGTTGTTGACCCCTTCGACATAAGGCACCTGCGCAAGCCCCTTAAGAAAGGTCTCACGCAGCTGCTCTCTATCCATCTTTTCATGCAGAAAATAGGAGGTCATTTTTTTCCGGTACTTCTCCGATGCCGGCTCCATCGGCAGATGCAGCATCACCATCTGGCCACTCTCATGGGCCAGTGTTGCCGATGCTTCTGCATAGGGGGCATCGGGAATCACGGCGATCGCCACAGGTACGGAGAGCTTGAGGATGCGCTGTAGTGCAGACAGGTCGTAACCGACATCATCAACAATCAGCGCCAGCCCAGACTCTACACGCTGCAAGGTTGGCCGCACCGGCTCCTCCACCACATCAGGAGTTACATCCGGCACAACAATTTTCGGCATCACCGGCTTTTCAACACGCGGTTTAAGCGCATCTCCGGAGAGGCGGCTCTGATCCGATGGCTTCAATACCGTGATAAGCAGCAGTACCCCCAGCAGCAAAACCAGCGTCAGCGCCAGCCACTTGGGCAGTTGCTTTTTTCGACTCATAATGTGATCAGGCTTCTCGATGTTGCTACCCCGGTTAACAACGCTTAACCGCGCAGTACATGTAACCCTCTAAGCAGATCCAGAGCACGCTGCAGCTGGGTATCAAGCTTCAGACGCTCCTGCATCACTTCACTCGGCCCTTCGCCCAGCTCCTCGCTCTTCTTCTTTTTATCCTTGCCGTTACCGTTGGCCAGATGGCCCTTCAGGTTGCGCTCAGAAACCGCATTGGAGGCACGTTTGCTGGCCTCTTCATCCCGTTTCAACACAACCTGCTCGACAAGGATATCCGGATCGATGCCGGTAGCCTGAATGGAGCGACCGCTTGGTGTGAAATAGAGAGCAGTCGTCACCTTGATCGCTGTGCCGTCATTCAGAGGCACAACCGACTGCACAGAGCCTTTACCGAAAGATTTGGTGCCCATGACAATAGCACGATGATGATCCTGTAGTGCACCACCGACAATTTCGGAGGCAGAGGCTGAACCGTTATTCATCAGCACCACCATCGGCAGACCATTCAGAATATCGCCAGGCTCAGCATCAAAGGAGAGGCTTTTACCGGCTCGTGATTTTGTACTGACAATATTGCCCTTCTCAAGGAAGAGGTCGGAGACAGCTACCGCCTGATTAAGCAGTCCACCCGGGTTGTTACGCAGATCAAGCACCGCTCCGGAGAGCGTTCCTCCGGCACGCTTCTTCAACTCCCTGATCTGCTTGGAGAGCAGCTGTACGGTAGGCTGCTGGAACTGGGTGATGCGCAGGTAGGCATAACCGGGAGCCAGCATATCGCTCTTCACAGAGTTCACCTTGATAACAGCACGGGTAATCTTCACCTCAAGCGGTGCACTCTCACCCTCACGGAAGATCGTCAGCATAATGCTGGTGCCCGGTTTGCCGCGCATCTTCTTAACCGCTTCCATCAGCGACATATCACGCGCCAGATCCTCATCAATCTTGATGATCAGATCACCGGCCATAACGCCAGCCCGATCAGCAGGCGTATCCTCAATCGGAGAGACGATGCGAATACCACCTTCAGCCGACTGAATCTCAATACCCAAGCCACCAAACTCCCCTTTGGTATCGACATTCATCTGCTTGTACATATCTTTATCAAGGTAGGTGGAGTGGGGATCAAGGCTTAACAGCATCCCCGATAGCGCTCCGTCAATCAGCTGCTCGTCAGTGACCTCTTCAACATAAGCCTGGCGCACCATCTCCATCACCTGCGAAAACTTCTGCAGCTGCTGATAGTCGGTGGCAGCATTGGCCTGACGATAACCATCTGTACCCGGCTGCCAGGCCATCACACCCGCACCCAGCAGGGCGATAGCGCCTGCGCCCAAAATCACTCGACGAAAATTTAAAGACATACCGTTCTCCATAAACCCAGCACAGGGTGGATTATCACTTCTCTTTTCACCGCACTACAGCTTGCACTGAGCGGGTTTCAAACTGACTTCTGGCTCCACCCCTGTATCAGCCAGCAGCATGCCAGCCGATCAGCGCCGACACCAGCGTTTCGGATCTACGGCTTTACCGCGATCCCTGATTTCGAAATAGACGGCTACATTGTTGATCCAGCCGGTACTGCCTGCATCGGCTATTGTCTCATTCTCCTCCACCCAGTCACCCAACTGCTTGTAGAGCACGTCATTATGGGCATAAACACCGAGCAGTCCGTCGCCATAATCGACAATGGTCATTAGCCCGAAACCACCAAACCAGTCAGCATAACGCACCTGCCCGGAAGCCATAGCCCGCACTTCGCGGAAATTTGATTTCGGTTTGAGCTGCACCCCCTGCAGGGTCGGCATGGAGGGGGATGGCCGCGAACCGAAGCTTGCAATAATATTGCCCGGCAGTGGCCACTTCAGTCGCCCTTTGCGCTTACGGATCTGCTGATCTGAGGTTGAAGACTTCTCAATCGCCAGCAGCCCTTCGCTCATATCATCAAGCAGCCGCAGCAGCGCCTTCTCTTCACGCGCCAGCTGCAGGTCGCGACTCTTTTTTGAGGCAACCTCCTGGCGTACCCGATTGAGCATGCCACGTTTGTCACTCACACGCGCAGCGAGCTGACTTTCAACCTGTTGCCTCTGCTGGTAAAGCACCTCAAGCTGATCACGTTGCTGTTGAAGATCTATTTCAACCTGTGCCAGCTCTTTTACCGATCTGATATAGGCGTGGCGATCCTCTTCCTGAGAGTGCATCACCACATTGAGCAGATAACGCCGATGCGGAATGTCACTGACCGGCACCCCGGTAAAAATGCCCATCCATTCAGAGGTACGACTACTGCGCTGCCAGGCTGCCACTGTCTCATCCAGCATCAGCTTTTTCAGCGCTTGAATATGGCCTTTAAGCTGGCTGCGCTGCCTTTTCAGATCAGCAAGTCGCTGATCTGCAGCCTGCACCTGCGCCTGCACACTACGACTGGCTTTGCGCGCCTCAATCAAGGCTGAATCGAGTGTCCTCAGCTCGCGACCGATACCGCCCATCTGCCCTTCAAGCTGACTGCGCACCCGACTCAAACGTTGCCGTTCAGCCTTGATCTTCTCGATTTTTGACTGCGTAGCCGCACCTGCAGCAACAGCATCAGGTGCTGCAGCAGACGACAACAGCAGCGCCAGCACAACAAGGGGCAGAGAGGGCCAGTATCTCATACGCGGTGGTAAGGGTGACCCTGAATAATGGTAAATGCGCGATACAGCTGTTCAAGCACCACTGCCCGCACCAGCTGATGCGGCAGCGTCAATTTAGAGAGACTCCAGCAGGCTGAAGCGGCCCTGCGCACCTCATCAGAGACACCATCAGCACCACCTATAACAAAATCCTGCTGCGCATCCCCTTGCAGTGTCGCCATATGCGAAGCCCACTGCTTGCTGCCATGCAGCGAACCATGCTCATCAAACAGCACAAAACCGGGTTTGGCCTGTTTGAGAATCTGCTTCGCCTCCTCCTGCTTGCGCTGGGCTACCTGCTTACCACGCCCCTCCGGCAACTCAACAACCTGGCAGGGTGCAAAAGGTTTCAACCGTTCGAGGAAACGATCCTCGAAATCGGCGAGCTCGCGTGATCCGCGTCCGACAACCAGCAGGCGTAACTTCACGATGCCGCGTCAGCACCCTTATTCGGCACACGCCACAGCCGCTCAAGCTGAAAGCTCTCGCGCACATCAGGAAGGAACAGGTGCACAACCACATCTCCCATATCAACCAGCAGCCACTCCATCGCTTCCAGCCCTTCCACCTTGGCAGGCAGACCATACCGGTGCGCCACTTCGGAGACAGACTGGGAGAGCGCCTTGATCTGACGGTCTGATCGGCCACTGGCCACGATAAAGCGATCAGCAAAATCACAGCGTCCGTGTACATCAATGACCAGGATATCCTGTGCCTTTTTATCCTCCAGCGCCTCAACCAGCTCTGCAGTCATCTTCTCAAATCTCTCGTTATCTTTTGCTACCACTTCAACCACAACTTCTCCTTAATAAAAGCCGCTGACTATGTCAGGACTCCTCAATCCACGATCTGATAACTCTTCTCAACTTCAGCGATCACCTGTTCAGGAACCCTGCCTGCAAGTGATCGTCCCATCTCTGCATCCCGGCGCAATGCGGTAGCCGAGATATCCGGTAAATCCGGCTGCAGATAACAGTAGTGACCCGGACTCTCACACGAACGCCACATATCAGGCTCCACCTGCTGCCAGCCTGCATGCTCAACCATCTCAGCATCCAGGCCCTGACGAGCGAACACTGCCACATTACACAACTGCAGATGTGCCGGGTATTCACGCCAGCCCGGCAACCCGGCCCATGCATCAGCCCCAAGCAGCAACCAGGGCACTATCTCAGGATTGGCCTTGCGAAACTCGCGTAGCGTCTCAACCGCTGCAACCGGCCGACCTCGTGCCACCTCCCAATCCACAACGCTGACGCGCTCATTGGCAGCAAAAACAGTCTGCAACCAGCGCAAACGCTGCATCCCGTCGGCACGGCCTGAAAGCGATCGATGCACCGGCTCCGCCGGAATCACCAGCACCTCATCCAGCCCCATCACCTGCAATCCGGCTTCAACCAGAGCCAGATGTCCATTATGCGGCGGATCAAATGTCCCGCCGAACAGCCCGACACGGTGTGCTTTCACCGCCAAATCAGAGCGGCCACCCCACCCATGGATGGGTGGCAAAGCCAAAAGCCATGGACGGCTTTTGGTGAATCAAGAACGAACCTCGCCATGGCCGTAGACAATCCACTTCTGCGTCGTCAACCCCTCAAGTCCGACAGGGCCGCGCACATGCAAACGATCAGTTGAGATACCGATCTCAGCACCCAGACCGTACTCAAAACCATCGGCGAAACGGGTGCTGGCATTCCACATCACGGAAGATGAGTCCACCTCGCGCAGGAAGCGGCTACCCGCCTCATAATCCTCGGTGACAATCGTTTCGGTGTGATCTGAACTGTAGGTGGCGATGTGATCCACCGCCGCATCAAGTGAATCAACGATGCGCACCGAGAGAATCGGCGCCAGATATTCAGTGGCCCAATCCTCTTCTGTAGCGATCTTCACATCCAGTCCGGCACAGCACTCGCGTGTCTGCGCACAGCCACGCACCTCAACACCCTTCTCAAGCATCGCCTGCACCAGCGCCTGCACAGTTTCAGCAGCCACATCACGATGGATCAGCAGTGTCTCCATGGCATTGCATACGCCATAGCGATGGGTCTTGGCATTCACGGCAATCTTCACAGCCATCTCAGCTTTGGCAGCCCTGTCCACATAAACATGGCAGATGCCATCAAGATGTTTGATCACCGGCACACGTGATTCAGCAGAGACACGCTCAATCAGTGACTTGCCGCCACGCGGGATAATTACATCGACATACTGCTCGCTCTTCAACAGCGCACCAACCAGTGCCCGATCGGTTGAATCAATCAGCTGAATCGCATCCTGTGAAAGACCACTGTCCACCAGCGCACGACGCAGACACGCGGCAATCGCACGATTGGAGTGAATCGCCTCGGAGCCACCACGCAGAATCACCGCATTGCCCGATTTCAGACAGAGCCCGGCGGCATCAGCCGTCACATTAGGGCGCGACTCATAGATAATCCCGATCACGCCCAGCGGTACGCGCATATGGCCGATCTGAATGCCGGACGGGCGATAGTTTAAATTGTCCACGGCACCAACGGGATCTGGCAGGGCAGCAATCTGCTCAAGCCCTTCAGCCATCGCCTCAACACGATCACCATTGAGCATCAGGCGATCTTTCATCGCTGCATCAAGGCCATTCTCATCAGCCGCCTTCATATCCAGCGCATTGGCTGCGAGAATCTCTTTCATCTCACGCCGCATCACCGCCGCAGCCAGTGTCAGCGCTCTGTTTTTGGCACTGGTGTTGGCCATACGCATCGCTTTGGCTGCAACCCGGGCCTGCTTGCCCAGCACATTGATCATATTTACCGCATCTACTTCCATGCTCGTATACTCCCGAACCTTTCTGAACAGTATCTGTTCAGATCAATCAGTGTCCTCTCTGCACAACACCAGATTATCACGATGAATCACCGCTGAGAAATCGCGGTAACCCAGTATCGCTTCAATATCACTGCTGGCGTGCCCCATAATTCGCTTCAACTCTTCAGAGGTGTAGTTGCACAATCCGCGCGCAATCACACCCTCAGCGCCGACAATCTCTACGCACTCACCCTTATCAAAACGGCCGCTCACCTGTTTCACGCCAACAGGCAACAGGCTGCTGCCTTTGCCCACAATGGCCTGCTCAGCTCCGGCATCAACATAAATTTCGCCCTTGGGTGAGAGCACCTCAAGAATCCAGTGTTTGCGTCGTGTCTGCCTGTCGACACCACAAAGAAACAGCGTGCCCTCATCCTCGCCGGCCAGCAGGCGTGATAACCTGCCACTCTCCTTGCCGCTGATAATGGCTGCGGTGACACCACCGGTGGTGGCCACTCTGGCTGCAGATATTTTACTGCCCATACCACCGGTACCGAATGCGGAGCCGGTATCACCGGCCATTTCCACATGCTCCTCGTTCAGGTGTTCGATCACACCGACACGCCTGGCATCGCTATGTGTTGTCGGATTTTTATCGTAGAGACCATCGACATCGGTCAGCATCACCAGCAGATCGGCATCAACCACGAGACTGACCAGTGCACCAAGTGAGTCGTTATCGCCAAACTTGATCTCTGCCACCACGACCGTGTCATTCTCATTGACGATCGGCACCACGCCTGCAGAGAAGAGTGTTTCACTGGTATTGCTGGCATTGAGATAACGACGACGGTGCCTTAAATCATCCTTGGTCAGCAACATCTGCGCCACGGTTCTGCCATGTCTGGCAAATGATCTGGCGTAAGCACTCATCAGCATCGGCTGACCTATGGCTGCAGCAGCCTGCTTCTCATGTACCGAGAGGGTGCGCCCCAGCCAGCCCAACTGCACACGACCCAGCGCAACCGAACCTGAAGTCACCACGACCACATCCACACCACTGCCCATACAGCTCTGCAGCTCATCCACCACCCGGTCAATGACATCCTGACGGACACCGTGCTCGGCATCGGCCAGCAGCGAGCTGCCGATCTTCACGACAACGCGGCGGGCATGGCCCAGATCACTCCTCGAACGAATCATTTAACTCCTCAATCGCCTCAATTTTATCGGCTTCCCTGTCAGCAGCCTCTTTAGCCAGTCTGGCCCGCAGATTCAGTACCTGCTCATAGATACGGTGCAGAAGTTGCTGCACCCCTTCGCCACTGACTGCCGAGATAAAATAGGTCTCAAGCCCCATCGTGGCAATCTCTTCTTCGATGGCCAGACGCTCTTCATCAAGCAGTGCATCGCACTTATTAAATACCAGCAGCTTCGGCTTATCGGTCAGGGCATCACCATACCCCGCCAGCTCACCGTTAATCTCTTCAATCTGCTCACGAACCGGTTTGCCATCCTCACACGCCGCATCCACCATATGCAGCAGCACGGCGGTACGCTCAATGTGACGCAGGAAGCGATGTCCCAGCCCTTTACCTTCATGCGCCCCTTCAATCAAACCGGGGATATCGGCAACAACAAAACCGTCACCATCATCCATAAATACCTGACCCAGCATCGGTTTAATCGTGGTAAACGGATAGTCGGCAATCTTCGGACGTGCATTGGAGATGCGTGCCAGCAGGGTGGATTTGCCTGCATTGGGCAGGCCAACAAGACCGACATCGGCCATCAGCTTCAGCTCCAGATAACGGATGCCCTGCTCACCCTCCATGCCGGGCTGACAGTAACGCGGAGCGCGGTTGGTACTGGTTGCAAAGCGGGCGTTGCCCATGCCACCGGCACCGCCACGGGCGACAAAGAACTCCTCACCATCGTGAGACATATCAGCCAGAATATGGCCATCCTCATCCTTCACGATCGTGCCGATCGGCACCTCAACCACAACATCGGTACCATATTTGCCATGACAGTCAGAGCCCATGCCGGACTGGCCATTCTTGGCGATCAGGCGTTTGCGCAGATAGAGCTCCTGCAGCGTGTTTTTTCGCGCTGATGCAACGAAGATGACATGGCCTCCGCGACCACCGTCACCACCATCGGGGCCACCTCTGGGGATATACTTCTCTCGTCGGAATGAACTACACCCTTTGCCACCGTTGCCGGCACGTACTTCAACCCTTACTTCATCAATAAATCGCATGCTGTATTACACCATATTTACATCGAACCACAAAGGCAGCAGATGAATTGTCCGTTGGGCACATTCAATCTGGCGCATCGTGGTGAATTTTTCACAAACAAAAAAGGGGTGCGACAAGCGCACCCCTTTTTAAAGTTTTGAGCTTAACTACCCTCAGGCAGTTACACGTACAGTCGTACGACCAGCGCTCTTGTAGTATTCAACCTTACCGTCGGTCAGAGCGAACAGGGTGTAGTCGCGACCACAGCCTACGTTATCGCCCGGGCGGATTTTAGTGCCGCGCTGACGAACAAGGATGTTGCCGGCAATTACAGCTTCGCCGCCATATTTTTTAACGCCGAGGCGTTTGGAATTGGAATCGCGTCCGTTACGACTGGAACCACCAGCTTTCTTATGTGCCATGGTTTACTCCTTGATCTTTTCGATACGCACAGAGGTGAAGCTCTGGCGATGACCCTGGGTCAAACGATAGTTTTTACGGCGACGCTTCTTGAAGACAACAATCTTCTGTCCACGGCCTGATTCAGTGACGACACCGGTTACCGATGCTTTTGCAGCATCTTCGCCAGCCTTGATGGATTCGCCTTCGCCAACCATCAGAACATCATCAAATGTTACTTTTTTTCCGGTCTCAACATCCAGCTTCTCAACGCGCAGGAGATCACCTTCCTGAACACGGTACTGTTTGCCACCAGTTTTGATTACAGCGTACATCTAAAACTCCAATCGCCTTACGCAGCTTTCGCAGGCTTGCCGTATTTCTTATAGAAGCGCTCAACACGACCTTCCGTGTCCATGATCTTCTGCTTACCGGTATAGAACGGATGGCAGGAAGAACAAATCTCCACGTGGATGTCGCCTTTACTAGAGCGCGTCTCAAATGTGTTTCCGCAAGAACAAGTTACCTTGGATGCGAGATATTCTGGATGAATGTCTGCTTTCACGTCATTTCTCCGTCAATTTTTAAGGGGCGCGATTTCTAGCGTCCCTGCTCCGGTTAATCAAGCACTAAAACGAGGTTTTTCTCTGATTGATCGATTTGCATGCAGATAATCTTCTATCTGCCCCTCTCAACCACTTCAATGGCATAGCCATCAGAGCCTTCTACAGATGCAACAGGGCTGTTGGGCCACCCTCATCAGACCGGGCTGGCGGCTGACTACTCCGCCATTGCGGCGCACCCTAACACAGATCCAACAGATATTCTCTACACCAATCGCAATGCGACCAGGGCCGCTACGGAATCATCATACTATATATAGATTGCAGAGTGGTAGCTTCCAGCAGTTAAAATGCCATACCAGAGATCCAGTAGTGGACAGCGATGGAGGCGGCATAACCCAGAAAGATAGCCCATGTCCACTTCAGGTGGCTAAAGAAGGTGTAGGCGCCGCGGGCCTGGCCCATCAGAGCAACGCCTGCCGCAGAGCCGATCGAGAGCAGCGAGCCGCCCACACCTGCTGTAAGCGTCACCAGCAGCCACTGATTCACGCTCATATCAGGCACCATACTCAACACGGCAAACATCACAGGAATATTGTCAACGATCGCAGAGAGGAAGCCGACAAGGATATTCGCCCAGCTCGCTCCCAGCTGATCATACATCAGATGCGAGGTTAGGTTCAGGTATCCCAGCGCACCCAGGCCACCCACGCAGAGGATAACACCGTAAAAGAACATCAGCGTATCCCACTCCGAGCGCTGCAATTGATGGAAAATATCAAATGGAGGGCCTCCTGGAGTGCCATCCAGCTGCGTATTGCCTTCGAACGACACCTCAAAGCCCATCTGAGACTTTTTCAACCAGTAGCCATAGAATTTCAGCAGGCCCAAACCAGTCATCATACCCAGCATCGATGGCAGATGAAGAACACTGTGGAAAGAGACGGCCAGGGCGATCGTAAACAGGAACATGGCAATAATGATAAAACCACCCTGTTTTACCTGAATATCCTCTTTCACAGCTTCGGGCACGGCATTGGGTACAAACATCACCATGATCGCTGCCGGCACAAGCCAGTTGACCAGCGAGGGGAAAAACAGCGCAAAGAACTCCTGGAAATGAACCTGTCCACTCTGCCAAACCATCAATGTGGTGATATCACCAAACGGGCTGAATGCGCCACCGGCATTGGCTGCCACCACGATATTAATACAACCCAGCGACACAAATTTCGCATTATCCCGGGCAACTGCCATTACCACAGCGGCCATCACCAGTGCGGTGGTCAGATTATCGGCAACAGGCGAGATAAAGAAGGCCAGCAAGCCTGTCAGCCAGAATATGCTCTTCAGCGACAACCCTTTTGAAACCAGGAATGCCCGCAGCGCTGAAAACACATCCCGCTCTTCCATCGTATTAACATAGGTCATGGCAGCAAGCAGGAAAAGCAGCAGCTCGGCATACTCAAGGATATTATGCTGCACCAGTGCATGCGCAGAGTGCGTATCCCCCACAGAGTTAAAGGCAATAGCCACCAGTATCCAGATCAATCCGGCAGCAACCATGACCGGCTTGGATTTACGCAGATGCAGCGCCTCTTCGGCAATGACCAGCGCGTAGGCGAAAACAAACAGAACCAGAGCAGAGATACCGTACCATGTGGTGGTCATATCAATCGGGGCCGCAGCACCGGATGCGAGCGCCACAGATGGCAGCAGCAGTGCCAGCAGCGTTGGTATCAATAATGAGATTCGAGTCATGATTAGTTCCTTTCGCAGCATATTAAACCAGAGCGGGGGAGATTTGAACCATTGCAATGCGAGTCTGTCCAGCACAAGCGCCAATATCCTTCAATTTTTATCATTCGTCTACTCGTGCTTTGGAAGAACACCATCCCGCCGCGCCAGCCGTTTCACCATCATCATCCAGCCCGGACTGAACAGCAGCGTCATGGCAATCACAATCACCGTCAGCTCTTGCAACTCAGGCGACAGGATGCCGGCAAAGACGCCCACAGTTGCAAGCAGAAAGGAGAACTCCCCGATCTGGCTTAACAGGCCGCCGGTGATCAGTGCATGTTCCCAATCCTCTCCAAGTGCACGCATCACAAATACATTCACACCAGAGTTAAAGAGAAAGACCAGCATCGTAGCACCACACACCAGCAGCAGATGCGACTGCAGATAATCGACATTCACCATCATGCCGACCGAAAGAAAGAAGATCATCACGAAGATGATATAGACCGACTCCAGATGATCATGCACCCATTCGGACTGATCGCTGGAGGCCAGCAGCATACCGGCCAGAAATGCCCCCAATCCCGGGGAGAGACCAAGCCATGAGGTCAATGTTGCAGCCCCCAGACAGAGAAGCAGGCCAAGCAATACACGCTTTTCTACACTGCCTTTAAGAAACTCAGGGATATGAAAACTGCCGGTACGCATCAGGAAGATCACCAGCGCC
This sequence comes from Mariprofundus sp. KV, assembly GCF_013387475.1. GTDB lineage: Bacteria > Pseudomonadota > Zetaproteobacteria > Mariprofundales > Mariprofundaceae > Mariprofundus. Next base: position 26,466 of record NZ_VWNB01000010.1, read on the forward strand.
AGCACGGCAACACCACCAACCACCTGCTTGATCAGGGCTGCCGTCTCCAGTTCACCATCACCCATCAGGGAGAGTACAATCATCATCGGCACAATCGCCATATCCTGTACCAGCAGCACGCCCACGGCATTCTGACCGAACGGCTCATCCATCTCACCGGAGTCCTGCAACTCTTTCAGCACCACGGCGGTACTGGAGAGGGAGATGACAAAACCAAAGAGGATGCCAAGCGTTGTCGGCATCGAGAAGGCCCATACCAGTGCCACGCAGGCCGTCACACTGACCAGCACCTGCACCGCTGTACCAATCACCGCAATTTTCCAGCGCTGCATCAGCCTGGGTATCGAGACCTCCATGCCGACAAAGAAGAGCAGCATCACCACGCCGATCTCACCGACACGGGTTACCATGTGCTGATCATCAATCACCCCGAGCATCGACGGCCCGAGCATAATACCGGTAACAATATAGGCCACCACAATCGGTAGCCCCATACGCACGGTGAGATAGCCTATGCCCAGCGCCAGCAGGAGCACGATCGAGATGTTCATCATCATGGGATCGAGATGCATAATTAAAATCCTTTGTCTGCCAAGAAATCCTTTCTAAAGCATTAGTTTTACATAAAACATCATGAAAGCAAGCTTCATGCTGACTCAGCCCGGCGTGGTCGATCCTTCTGCCAAACAGATAACATATCGACATTGCCTGTGATATCATAACCCTCTTTGTCTTGTCTGTTTCACAATAATCGGGCATTTTTCGCCGCTTTCGTAAACCAGACACCCTCGGGAGAACCTGCCATGAATGCCATGATGCATGCCGACATCAAAAGCCTGAAACTACTGCATAGCGGTAAAGTGCGAGATATGTATGAGATTGATGAGAACCATCTGCTCATCGTCACGACCGATCGCCTCTCCGCTTTCGACGTGATAATGCCTACCCCGATTCCGGGCAAAGGTACGGTGCTCAATGCAGTATCCGACTTCTGGTTCAAAAAACTCGCTCATATCGTACCCAACCACTCAGCAGCGATGACACTTGAAGAGGCGATTCCTGATGCAGATGAGCGTGAGCGCGTTCGCAGCCACGCCATTGTCGTCAAGCGGCTGAAACCACTGCCGATTGAGGCGATCGTACGCGGCTACCTGATCGGTTCAGGCTGGAAAGAGTACCAGAAGCAGGGCTCTGTCTGCGGCATCAAGCTGCCGGATGGCCTGATCCTGGCTGATCAGCTGCCAGAGCCGATCTTCACCCCATCCACCAAAGCAGCGGTTGGTGATCATGATGAGAACATCGATTTCGAAAGTATGTGCGAGATTATCGGCAGCGACCTGGCCACCCAGGTGCGTGATATAAGCCTGCAGCTCTACAGGGAGGCTGCAGCTTTCGCACTGGAGAAGGGCATTATCATTGCCGACACCAAATTTGAGTTCGGCCTTGATGCCGATGGCAATCTGGCGCTGATCGATGAGGTGCTCACCCCTGACTCTTCACGCTTCTGGCCGATCTCCGAGTACAAGCCGGGCGTGAGCCCGCCAAGTTTCGACAAGCAGATCGTACGCGACTGGCTGGAGACGCTGGATTGGAACAAGAAGGCTCCTGGCCCTGTGATTCCCGATGCAATTAAGGATAAAACAGCCGAGAAGTACCTTGAGGCATTAAAGACGCTGTCCAGCTGAACCGATAGGTAGAGCAGTCCATAGAGAGGGGAGGGTTTAATGTTACTGGCAATTGGAGCTTTAATCGCAGGCATCGCACTGCTGGTCTGGGGTGCAGATCGCTTTGTTGATGGCGCCGCCTCAGTAGCAAAAAACCTGCGAGTACCGCCGATGGTGATCGGCCTGACCATTGTCAGCCTCGGCACCAGCCTGCCGGAGATGATTGTAGCGGCGATGGCCGCCCTTGATGGTAATCGCGATCTGGGTATCGGCAATGTACTGGGCTCCAATATCGCCAATATCGGCCTTGTACTCGGTGTTACTGCCCTGATTATTCCTCTGGCAGTGCAGTCGATGACCCTAAGGCGTGAGATGCCGGTACTGATGCTGGTCACCTTTCTCGCCTTTGCCCTGCTTGCTGATGGTGTGTTGAGCCAGATTGATGGCATCATCCTGATCATCGGACTGGTACTGATGATGGGCTGGATCACCCGTATCGGCATGAAGGATCGCCATGACCCCATGGTTGAGGAGTTCACCGAATCGATTCCGGAAGGGATGAGCATGAAGAGCTCCATCCTCTGGTTTATCGTCGGGCTGGTCGTGCTGATCATCAGCTCACGCATGGTGGTCTGGGGTGCAGTGGAGATCGCCCACTTCTTCGGCGTCAGTGATCTGATCATCGGTCTGACCATTGTCGCTATCGGCACCAGCCTGCCTGAGCTGGTCGCCTCCGTTGCCGGTGCAGTGAAAGGTGAAGCTGATCTGGCGATCGGTAACGTTATCGGCTCAAATATGTTCAACCTGCTGGCCGTACTGGCCATGCCTGCACTGATCTACCCCGGAGCCTTTGCACAGGAAGCGCTGATGCGTGATTTTCCGATCATGCTCGCTTTCACCATTGCCCTTCTGGTTGTCTCCCTCGGCTTTAAGGTGGGTGGCAAGATCAACCGCTTTGAGGGCGGCCTGCTGCTCTCCGGTTTTGTCGGTTACCTCTACCTGCTCTATCTGCAGTCGTAGGCGTGGCGCAAGGCGTGAGGCAAAAGCAATCTCACCGGCTTAACTTGAAGCGCCTGATCATCTCCTGCGTAAACATCTGATCACTGCCGAAGGTATCAGCGACCACCTCGGTTGCCCCGGCCTGATAGAGTCGATAGAGATCAATCTCTTTGCGTGTACGCACCACAATCGGCAGCTTCGGATAACCCTGTCGTACCCGCGATAGAATTTTCATCGTTGTATTGAGATCAATCGTACTGATCACCAGCGCTGATGCCCGCGCCAGACCACAGGCATGCAACAGCTCCAGACTGCCCGCATCACCATAGGAGACAGGCTGACCAGCGGCTCTCCCCTCACGCACCAGCTGCTGATCCAGTTCAATGGCCATGCAGGGGATCTTCTCGGCGCTTAACATCATCACCGTATGTTGCCCGATCCTGCCAAAACCGCAGACAATCACATGATGATCCAACCCACGTGTGGCATCGAGAATTTCACTCTTGATCTCATCACGACTGCGTGCCATCTGTTGTGGCAGCAGGCGCGCCGTAATATGGCCATTATGGCGAATCAGCAGCGGCGAGAGCGCCATACTGAAGAGCATCACCGCCAACACGATCTGCCCCTCCGGTGTATTGAGGATGCCGCCATCCATCGCCAGAATCAGAATGGCAAAACCAAATTCGCCACCGTGGGCCAGAATCAGCCCGGTGCGCATCGAAACCGCACCGTTATAACCGGACATCCGACACAAACCGGCAACCAGCAGCAGCTTGAACAGCATCAGTCCGGCCAATAGCAGCACCACCCTGCCCCAAACCTCAGGAAGCGAACCGATATCGAGCATCATACCTACAGTGATAAAGAAGAGTCCCAGCAGCACATCCCGAAATGGCCGGATCTCCGACTCCACCTGATGCCGGAATTCAGTCTCACTGAGCATCACGCCGGCCAGAAAAGCACCCAGGGCAAAGGTCAAGCCGATGTAGTGGGTAAGCCATGAGGAGCAGAGCACAACCAGCAGCACGGTCAGGGTAAATACTTCAGCAGAGTGGAAACGTGCCACCTCATGAAACAGCGGTCGCAGTACCCGGCGGCCAATAACAAAGATCAACCCCAGTACCAGCACCCCCTCGGCGAAGATGATCAGCACAGCCGTCGGCGTGAGCTCGATAGCCGTGCCACTCATATTGGCCACCAGAATCAGGAATGGCACCACCATCATATCCTGAAACAGCAGGATACCGAGGCTGTTACGTCCATGGCGTGTATGCAACTCCACCTGATCCACCAGCTGCTTGGTCACCAGTGCAGTTGAGGACATCGCCACCACACCGCCAAGCACCAGCGCACTCTCAACGTTCAGTCCGGCATAATAGGCGACAGCCGTTGTTACCGCCGTGGTGACAAGTACCTGTGCTCCGCCCAATCCCAGCACCAACCCTTTCATGCGAATCAGCAGCGAAATGGAGAATTCAAGGCCGATGGTAAAGAGCAGGAAGACCACGCCGAACTCGGCGAAGGTTTTGATATGCTCGATATCATGAATCAGTGCGAAGCCGTAGGGGCCAACCAGAAGCCCTGCCACCAGATAACCGATAATCGGAGGCAGTCCGATGCGCAGAAAGAGAACCACCACAGCAACCGTGGCCAGCAGAATCATCAGCGCTTCATTAAGATAGCTATAGGTCATCGCACCTCCACTGATATCGTGCCGCTGCTCTCTTGCCCCTCCCTCGACGCAGTTGAGACAACTGCGTCCCTATCTCTAACATATTGCAGAAACAGCCAAACTGCAAATTTAAGGATGCTCTGAAAAAGTCAGGGTATCCGTGCAAGCCATGGATGGCTTGCCAAAATCATGCACAGTAAGTGCTTGGTTTTGTAAGCAAAGGAAAAACCACGCTTTTGCCTTTGCGTGCTGAAAAACTACATGGACGTAGTTATTCAGAGTTTCCTTAAGAGGATATTCTTGACTTGTAGCCTGCGACTCTCAGTCTGATTCCGTTTTGAACAGCCACGATTCCGATAATAGTCAGCCCATCACGCTACACCGCCACCTCTACCGTGGAGCCAACCGGCTGCGCGTGGCACTGGTCGGCCAGCACAACAGTGGCAAGAGCACCATCTTCCATGCCGTAGCCAGTACCAGTTACCAGACCGGTAAACTTTCCGGCACCCAGAAACCCTATGCCGAGTGTCCGGTACAGATTGGCGTTGATGAGATCCATCTGGTGGATCTGCCTGATCTTCACTGCCTGCGCAATCTTGCCGGTGCTGATCTTGAGGCGCTGAAATACCTGCTCTGGGGCGATGCGCGACCACTGGTATCGCGTCATGAACGCTCTGAGCCTCCCGCCCCCTTCTCCAGACCCGATGTGCTCGTCTATGTGATTGATGCCAGCGCCCTGCAGCAGAGTCTTGAACTGGCTCTTGAACTGCCTGAACTGGGGCTGCCGGTTGTCGTGGCGCTGAATATGATGGATGAGGCACATCGCAAAGGGGTTGAGATCGATATTGAGGCCCTCTCGGAAAAACTCGGTGTGCCTGTCATCCCTACCGTCGCCCTCAAAGGTCACGGCCTGACCGCGCTGTTTGACCAGGTGTTGCAGTGCGCACGCAAGCGCAGCTGCCCCCTGCCGCAGCTGCCCAATCCGCATATCATGGCGTGGGCGGCAAAGATGCAGCAGCGGCTGGACACTCCCGAGATCCAGACTGCATTTGCTATGCCGAAAAACCAGCTGACCATGCACCTTCTGGAGGCCGACAGCTATTTTATGCATGAGCTGGCAAGCCATTTCCCGGATACGCTTGCCGAGGTGAAATCACTGCAAAACGAGGCGCTGGAGGCGCTACCCCGCTCTCTGGCTGAAGAGGTGGAGGCCGACCGCCACCATCGTGCTGCCCAGCTGTTTGAGAGTGTCGCCAGATTTGTACATAAACCGAAAATCAGCTGGGAGGAGCGCCTGGATATGCTCTTCCTGCATCCGAAGTGGGGGCTTGTTGGCTCACTCGGCGTCTTTGCCGCCGTGCTGTTTATGGTCTTTGAGGTCAGCACGACACTCGATGCCATGACTGCAGCCCGACTGGCAGATATGGTCTCGGGCTGGCAACCGGAGACCGCGTCAGGCGTGGTCGGCCGCGCTGTGGTGGATGGCCTGATCGGCCTGATCGGTATTGTGATCCCCTACATGCTACCACTGGTGCTGATGCTGGTGGCACTGGAAGAGAGCGGCATCATGCACCGCATCGCCTTTGTCGTAGACCGTTTTTTCCACGCCATCGGTCTGCATGGCAAGGTAGCTGTACCCTTCCTGCTTGGATTGGGTTGTAACGTACCGGCCATTGCCGCCACCAAAGGTTTGACCAGTGGACGCGACCGTGTGGTCGCATCACTGCTGATCACCTTTGTCCCCTGCTCGGCGCGCTCGGCTATTGTGCTTGCGCTCGGTGCCAAGTATCTCGGAGTGCTCGGTGTATTCCTGCTCTTTGCGTTGAGTCTGCTGGTGATTGCCATTCTCGGTCGCCTGCTCTCGCACCGCTATCCGGAGATCAGTCCCGGTCTGATTCAGGAGATTCCCGCTTACGGCTGGCCGAAGATGCAGCCACTGCTACACTCCACCTGGAACCGTACCAGTGATATTCTCACCATCGTCACCCCGCTGCTGGTCGGCGGCAGTGTCATCCTTGCGCTGCTGCAGTTCTATGGTGCGGATCAGGTGATCAACACAGCGCTTGCCCCGATCACCGTCTGGGCGCTCGGCCTGCCTGTGGCACTCGGTGTACCGATTCTCTTTGGTGTGCTGCGCAAAGAGCTCTCGCTGGTGATGATCTATCAGGCACTCGGAACCTTTGAAGTGGGGCTGGTGATGAACTGGATTGAGATCACCACGTTTCTCGTTTTCCTGCTCTTCTATATCCCCTGCATCTCCACCTTTGCTGTGATGCTCAAGGTGATCGGCCGCAAAGAGGCATTCTTCTCCATCGCCCTCTCCATTGGTGTTGCCCTGATCACCGCCCTGATCGTGCGCTTCTCCCTCACCGGCATCGAAACCCTTATCTAAGTTTAAATGCGATAGCCGTAGGGCTTAATTTGGTTCGTTTCTTTTCTGGACAAAAAGGCAGGAGCCGTTTGGACGAGCTTTAGCTCGCCTGCACGGTGAGGGCCATTGGATGGCCCGAATCAAAAGAAATGAACAAACAGTCCCACCATCATAGCTAGAGAAGACGCGTCTTCAGTTCTGGTTTACTAAGACTTCTTTCCCAGACTCCCGCGATGAAACTTTAATTACTGCTGCAGCTGCTGAATCAACTCACCTATTTTGGTGAACTCATCACTTCGACTGCTCCCTTTTCGCCATGCCAGGCCGATTTCACGACTATGCTGTTCAGGCAGCGCATGCAGCTCTAATGCAGCGTTTCCTCCTATCAATGCCCCTTTCGCCATAGCAGGTACGAATGTAATGCCGAGATCCGCGACAACCATCTGCAGCAGTGTCTGCAGGCTTGTTGCAGCAAAGCGGTTGATCTGATTGGTGTTGCGCAGATGACACGCCTCCAAAGCGTGATCACGCAGGCAGTGTCCATCCTCAAGCAACAGAATGCTCTCATCAGGCAGTGAAGCCAGATCCAGCCTGGCATTGTTGATCCATCGGCTATCCCGACGACAGGCAAGAAGAAAGGGGTCTTCAAACAGCGGCATCACCGTTACACCCCGCATCTGGAACGGCAGCGCAACCAGAATCAGGTCGAGCTTGCCATCCAGCAGCTGTTCGTGAATCACGGCAGTTTTGTCCTCACGCAGGAAGAGCTGCAGTTTGGGGAATTGTTTCAGCACCTCAGGGATCAATGGCGGCAACAGGAACGGTGCAATGGTCGGTATAACGCCCAGCGTCAATTTTCCACTCAACGGCTCCTGCTCACTGCTGGCGATACTCATCAGCACTTCCAGATCACGGATGCAGTGGCGCGCCTGACTCATTACCGCTCGCCCCGCCTCGGTTATAACAACACTCTTATTGGTGCGATCAACCAGCTGTACATTCAGTGCCGTTTCAAGCTCTTTGATGGCAATGCTGAAGGCTGACTGCGAAATAAAGCAGGCCGCCGATGCTTTGCCAAAATGCAGATGCTCATCCAGTGCAATGAGATACTTCAACTGTTTGATTGTCGGGGTCACGGCACACCTCCTGAATCACCATCAATCTAAATAATGAATCGTTATCATAGATATATCCAATTTTATTTATGATGGTGGCACGCATATACTCCCTTTGTAAGTTGATGAATCAGGAGGTTGCTATGAAAAAGACATTTTCATTTGGCGTTCTCCACATGGCCGTCGCATTCACTGTCGCTTATCTGATGACTGGAAGCCTGCTGGTCGGTGGTGCCATTGCTCTGGTTGAACCCATGATCAATACCATCGCCTATTTCTTTCACGAGAAATTCTGGGAATCAAAAAGTCGCAGACAAAACGCCGATGCACTGGCGATGCATCTCCAGCCAACAACCGGCCACTGAGATCAACACAGTGGCAACATCACAGCAGCCAGCAACTGCAGATCCCTTTAAGGAGGCCTCCCATGACTGAAAAGAGATGTCCGTTCAATCACACCGCAGCACAATCCACTTCCAATGAAGAGTGGTGGCCCAACCAGCTGAAACTGGATGTTCTGCGCCAACACGACTCAAAATCCGACCCGATGGGGGAGGCCTTTGATTACGCTGAGGCCTTCAACAGCCTTGATCTTGACGCGGTGAAGCGCGATCTGCATACCCTGATGCGTGATTCCAAAAGCTGGTGGCCGGCCGATTTCGGTCACTACGGGCCGCTGTTTGTGCGCATGGCATGGCACAGTGCAGGCACCTACCGCACTGCCGATGGTCGTGGCGGCGCAGGTTCCGGCAGCCAGCGCTTTGCTCCGCTCAACAGCTGGCCGGACAACGTCAACCTCGATAAAGCGCGCCGACTGATCTGGCCGGTTAAACAGAAGTATGGCAGCAAGATATCATGGGCAGACCTGATGATTCTGGCAGGCAATGTGGCACTGGAGTCGATGGGATTTAAAACCTTTGGTTTTGCCGGTGGCCGCGAAGATATCTGGCAGCCTGAAAAGGATGTCTACTGGGGCCGTGAGAAAGCGTGGCTGGCAAACCAGCGTCACAGCGGTGAGCACGAGGAGCTGGAAAATCCACTGGCTGCCGTTCAGATGGGACTGATCTATGTGAACCCTGAGGGCCCGGGCGGTAACCCCGATCCGCTGGCTGCTGCCAGAGATATTCGCGAAACATTCGCCCGCATGGCGATGAACGACGAAGAGACTGTGGCACTGATTGCCGGTGGCCACACCTTCGGTAAAGCCCACGGTGCCGCTGATGCCGCAGCTGTAGGCGTTGAACCTGAAGGCGCAGCCATCGAAGCGCAGGGTTTTGGCTGGAAGAGCAGCCATGGCTCCGGCATGGGGGCAGACACCATCTCCAGCGGCCTGGAGGTGACCTGGACCACCACGCCGACCCGGTGGAGCAACAACTTCTTCTTCAACCTCTTCAACTACGAGTGGGAGCTGACCAAGAGCCCAGCCGGCGCACAGCAGTGGAGACCGAAAGGCGGCGCCGGAGAGGGTTTGGTGCCTGATGCGCATGACGCATCCAAACAGCATGCACCAGCCATGCTCACCACAGATCTCGCCCTGCGCTTTGATCCGGCATACGAAAAGATCTCGCGCCGCTTCTATGAGCATCCCGATCAATTTGCCGATGCTTTTGCCCGCGCATGGTTCAAACTGACCCATCGCGATATGGGGCCACGCTCCCGCTATCTGGGCTCTGAAGTGCCTGTCGAAGTATTGATCTGGCAGGATCCTCTGCCTGCTGTGGATCATCAGCTGATCAATGATAACGATATCACCATACTCAAGAGCATGATCCTTGATTCCGGCCTCACGATTGGTGAGTTGGTTGCAACAGCATGGGCATCGGCCTCCACCTTCCGTGGATCGGATATGAGGGGCGGCGCCAATGGTGCCCGCATTCGCCTGGCACCGCAGAAGGATTGGCCGGTGAATGAGCCGGAGCAGCTGGCCAAAGTGCTTACAACACTCGAATCGATCCGCAGTGATTTTAATAAACCGGTGTCGATGGCTGATCTGATTGTATTGGCCGGATGTGCAGCTGTTGAAGAGGCCGCCAGACGCGCTGGCAAGCCTGTCACTGTACCATTCACACCGGGCCGCACCGATGCCTCACAGGAGCAGACAGATGTTGAGTCATTCGCTGTTCTGGAGCCGGTCGCCGATGGCTTCCGCAACTATGAGAAGGGCAGATACTCCCTCTCTGCAGAAGAGCTGCTGGTCGACAAAGCGCAACTGCTCACCCTTACCCCGGTAGAGATGACTGTGCTGATTGGTGGCATGCACGTGCTCAACAGCAACTTCGCAGGCAGGCAGCACGGTGTCTTCACCGACCGGCCGGAGGTGCTGAGCAACGACTTCTTCGTCAATCTGCTCGACATGGCGACCAGCTGGAAAGCGAGCTCTGCTGATGAGAGCCTGTTTGAAGGCAGTGACCGCGATAGCGGTGAAGTGAGATGGAGTGCAACACGTGTCGATCTGATCTTCGGCTCAAACTCCGAGTTGCGCGCTCTGGCGGAAGTCTACGCAGCAGCTGACGCGCAGGATCGCTTTGTGCATGACTTTGTTAAAGCCTGGAACAAGGTGATGAATCTCGATCGCTTCGATCTCGCCTGATCCAGTCAGATAAAAACCTGCAAAACATGGGCGGCGTTTCGGAGAACCTGAAGCGCCGCCCTAAGCTTGCGCTTCTCCCTCACCGGCATCGAAACCCTCATCTGAAACAACGCTAATCCTGCAAACTTCCAGAATTAGTCTATAGTACATCTAATTAACCAGTCATATTCCTTGTTCGATCCAGAATATGAGATATGGCGGAAAAAAGGGCGTATATAGGAGGGTAATACATGGAAAATCTAGTACACGTATTACCTAGTTAGAACTGAATAGTTTATGCATCATTATAAAATAACAATGTATGGGTGGTTAGCTATCGGTGTCAGCCTGCTGGCTGGGTCAGTAAATATGCTCATTCAATTCAAGACTTCAACTGGCCCATTTAATTCAGCGCTTATGACTTTAGGCTTTTCTATTTTTATCCTTTCTGGAGTCATTGGTTTATTTTATAAGGCGCAATGGGGTAAAATAGCTGTGTCATGCAAGGCGTTATAAGATATGAAAAGAAAAACACTTCTCCATTACACAGATGCTGGAGCTGTTCACTCAATCTTGCTCAACAAGTGCATTTGGCTTACAGATCTGCGTTTTCTAAACGATTCTCCGTATTACGGTGACAGTTTACTAATTACACCCTCCCTTGGTTAAACACCAATGTGATGAAAAACACGGATATCCCTCCAAATCCCCCGTAGCAATCGGGTTGAATTACCTGATTGGAGGTCTGACTATGAAAAAACTGGTGATTGTTTCCCTGATGATTTTTGGACTGATGAATGCACCGCAGATTGCTGCGGCTGAAGAGGATATGTGGGAGAAGACAAAAGTGACCGCAGACTCAGCCTGGAAGAGTACCAAATCCTTCGCCTCAAATGTGGCTGACTGGACTGTAGAGAAGTCGCGCTCAGCTTGGCACGTGACCAGCGAAGCGGCTGAAGATGCTGCCGAGTGGAGTGGTGAGAAGGCTAAACAGGGTTGGCAGGCCACGCGTGAGATCGCCGCTAACACCAAAAGTTAATAGATCAGACTAGAGGCTACTTCAGCTCAATCTCATAGAGCGCGTAGCTGCCGGTTTTACCTTTTAGCTCCGCCTTATGGCAGCCGATCTGCTCTATCTCACCAGCCACCTGTTGGTAGGCCGCTTCCGAGATCAGCAGTTGGGAACCGAACTGTTTGTTCGCCTGCTCAATCCGGGCCGCCAGATTCACCGTATCACCAATGGCTGCCACCTTACTCATCGGGCCGGTACTAAAATGGCCGATAATGGCCGATCCATAGTGGATACCCGCCCTTAAACCGAATGAGCGACCATACATGCTCTCCAGATACTCATTAAAATGGGTCAGCTCCCGGCGCATCGCCTGCACGGTGCGAATCGCATCGATCACCAGCCCATCCTCTTTTTTGCAGGCACCAAACAGGATCAACATGCCATCGCCAGCCACATCACTGATCACACCACCATATTTGGTGACGATATCATTCATCGTCATGTAGTAGCGATTGAGCACATGCACCACATCATAGGCAGGCAGTGATTCAGCAAATGCGGTGTAGTTGGCCAGATCGGTAAACAGCACCGCAATCTCTTTTTCCCGACCCAGTGAGTTCTCATCATGTGTAGCCAACTGATCTCTGATGATTTGAGCATCCAGATCATCAACAACCAGGCGACGGATTTTGATATCACCCGTAATCCTGGTCTGGCAGGCAAGGCGGATATCATCAGGAAGCCCGATCAGCTTTTTCATCTGCTCTTCCGCACTGTTGCGCGGCTGGCAATGCTGTAGCCCCTCAACCACATGCACCCTGCAGGTGGAGCAGCGTGCATTGCCGCCACAGGCGTGTGTATGATTGATGCCCGCCTTTAGGGATGAGGTTAGAAGCGTATCCTCATCCGTTACTTCGATTCGTTGATGGTCGGTATCTGAATAGATATGGCTCATGCCAGTTTCTCCGCTAACTCCAGCTCCGCCTCACTACTCACCACCTCAGCGGCACGATCCTTGGCCAGCAGCACGTAGACCGCAGGCACCACAAACAGGGTAAACAGCGTGCCGATGGAGAGACCGGTAAAGATCACCAGCCCCATCGAGTAGCGCCCTGCCGCACCGGCACCACTGGCCATGACCAGTGGAATCACACCCAGCACCATCGCTGCGGTGGTCATCAGGATCGGACGCAGACGCACCGCCGAAGCCTCGATAATGGCATCAACCTTCGAGCGTCCGGCCAGCTGCAGCTCATTGGCAAACTGTACCATCAGGATGCCATGTTTACTGATCAGCCCCATCAGTGTCACCAGCCCCACCTGCGTATAGATATTGATCGAGGCGAGGCCGACATTGATAAACAGCAGTGCGCCGAGCAGCGCCAGCGGCACAGAGACCAGAATTACCATTGGATCACGGAAGCTGTTGAACTGGATGGAGAGGGCGAGAAAGACAATCACGATGGCAAACAGCATGGTGAAGACAAAACCGCCGGACTCCTGCATGTACTGGCGCGATGGGCCGGCATAGTCGGCACTGTAGCCGCTGGGCGCCTCCTCATGGAGGGTATTGGCCATAAAGTCGAGCACCTGCTGCTGTGACACACCCGGCGCATAGACGCCCATGATGGTGGCTGAATTGAGCTGCTGGAAACGGTTGATCGACTCCGGCACCACCTCATAGGAGATCGAAGCGATGGTCGATGCGGAGATCATCTTACCGGCCGGTGTGCGGATATAATAATCGAGCACCTGCTCAGGGTTAAGGCGGAACTCCTGCCCGACCTGCGGCATCACCCGATAGGAGCGGCCACCGATGGAGAAGTAGTTCACATAACCGCCACCAAGGGCAGCACCCAGGGATGCACCGATATCCTGCTGGGTCAGGCCGAGGCTGGTCGCCATATCGCGATCCACCACCAGCGTACTCTGTGGCTTGTCGATCTTCAGATCGGAATCGATAAAGAAGAACATGCCGCTGGCCTGCGCTTTGGCCAGCACCTTGCCGACAATCTCATTCAGGTTCTCAAACGATTCGGTGGTTTTGATAACAAACTGCAGCGGCAGACCGCCTGAGCCGGGCAGCGCCGGGAACTGGAAGGCGGCAACATGGGCGCCGGCAATCGTGTTCCACTTCTGCTGCAGAATCTGCTGCAGCTCTGCGGCGCTGCGATCACGCTGATCCCACGGCTTGAACATCACACCGCCTATGCCCTGATTGATCGTCGGCATGCCGGTAAGCTGGAACATCTGATCATATTCGGGCAGGTCACTCGCCAGCGCGAAGGCCTGATCGGCATAGACGCCCATCTGCTGTGCGGTGGCATTGGGGGCACCGGCTACATGGGCCAGTACAATGCCCTGATCCTCCTGCGGTGCCAGCTCCGCCTTGGAGGTGGCAAAGAGATAGACCACGCCCACCAGCAGCAGGCCACCCATCACCACCATCACCGGCCATGTTGCCAGAGTGCCGGTTAACCTGCGCTTATAGCCATCGTGCAGGCGCGAAAACTGGCGATCAATAAAGATGACCAGCCGACTCTCATCCTGTTTGGGCTTGAACATTTTCGAGGTCATCATCGGCGAGAGGGTCAGTGCGACAATGCCTGAGATGGTCACGGCACCGGCCAGTGTAAAGGCGAACTCGGAAAACAGGGCACCGGTCAATCCGCCCTGAAAACCGATCGGCACATAAGCGGCGATGAGCACCACAGTCATGGCGATAATCGGCCCGCCCAATTCACGCGCGGCCAGAATCGCCGCCTCAAACGGACTCTTGCCCTCATGATGCATATGGCGATCGACATTCTCCACCACAATAATGGCATCATCGACCACCAGTCCGATGGCCAGCACAAGCGAGAGCAGGGTGAGCAGATTGATGGTGTATCCGAGCGACTGCATAATAAAAAATGCACCGACAAGCGAGAGCGGAATGGCCACCAGCGGCACAACCACGGCTCGCCAGTTGCCCAGGAAGATGAAGACGACAAAGGCGACAATCAGCAGCGCCTCAACCAGTGTTTTGATCACCTCATCAATCGAGCTCTCAATGAATTTGGTGCCGTCATAAACAATCTTACCGGTCAGACCGTTGGGCATCTGCGCCTGAATCGCCGGGAAGGCGTCGCGCACGCGCTGAATCACCTCCAGCACATTGGCATCGGGTGCTACTTTGACACCGATAAAGACCGACTTCTTACCACCAAAGGCTGTGGTCAGATTATAATCCTCCGCCCCGAGCATCACATTGGCGACATCCTGCAGGCGCACAATAGCGCCATTGCTCTCACGGATGGCCAGCTGTTTGAACTCCTCCACAGAGTGCAGACTGGTGGCCGCATTCAGCTCAACGCTGACCATCTGCCCCTTACTGCTGCCCAGAGCCGCAAGGTAGTTATTGGCTGCCAGTGCGCCGTAGACATCGGATGCTGAGATACCATAAGCGGCCATACGGGCCGGATCGAGCCAGGCGCGCAGCGCGAACTGACGTGCACCGATAATCTCGGCACGCTGCACCCCTTCAATACCATCGATCTGCGGCTTCACCACGCGCAGCAGATAATCGGTCACACTGTTGCCCGGCAGCACCTCACTGAAAAAACCCATGTACATCGAAGCGATGGTCTCGCCGACCTGCACAGTGAGTACAGGCTGCTGCGCCTCGGCAGGCAGCTGATTCAACACAGCATTCACCTTGGCATTGATATCGGTCAATGCCCGGTTGGAGTCGTGGTTCAGGCGCAGGGTGGCGGTCACCGTGGAGACACCACTAACACTGACGGATGAGAGGTAATCGATACCTTCTGCCTGCGCCACGGCTGTCTCCAGTGGCTGGGTGATAAAGCCGGATACCGTTTCAGCATCAGCACCATAGTAGGCAGTACTCACTGTTACCACGGCATTCTGTGTCTCCGGATACTGGCGGATCGGCATATTCATGATCGCCTGCAGTCCCAGAACCAACAGCAACAGACTGATGGTGGTGGCCAGTACCGGCCTGCGGATAAAGATATCGGTGTAGCGCACCCTACTTCTCCTGCGGCTTTGGAGCCGCATCATTGGCCGGCTGCACACTATTATTGATAATCAGAGGTGTGCCGTTCTTCAGCTTCAGCTGACCACTTGTCACAACGGTATCGCCCTCCTCAAGGCCTTCGAGGATAACGACCTGATCGCCGCGCTTGTCTCCGGTTTTCACAAACACCTGCTGCGCAACCAGTTGGCTTTTACCCTCCTGATCCCCCTGCACCTCTTTGGCAACAAACAGGGTGGAGCCGTAGGCGTTATAGCTGATAGCCGTCTGCGGCAGGGTCAACAGCTTTTGCGGTGCTCCGCTATCCACCTTCACATTCACAAACATGCCGGGCAGCAGTGTGCCACTGCTGTTATCAATCAGCCCCTCGACCTGCACATTGCGGGTGCTGTTATCGACAACGCTGTTGATGGTGCTGATCGTGCCGCTGATGGCCAGATCACTGTTCTGCGTATCAACAACAGTCATAGTCTGCCCCTGCCTGATCTGACCGACATACTTCTGAGGCAGATTGAAATCGATATAGAGAGCACGGCTGTTCTGCAGCGAGACAATGCGTTCGGCCATGTTCAGGTACTGGCCGGGATTGACCCGGGTGATGCCAAGGCGACCGGCAAAGGGGGCGCGAATACGCTTCTTATCGATGATCGCCTGCTGCTGCGCCTCCTGTGCAATCCTGCTGGTCAGTTCAGCCTGAGTGGCATCCAGCTTCGACTTGCTGATCGCATGCACGGCAAACTGCCGCTTATCGCGATCCAGATTAATTTCGGCAAGCTTACGATTGGCCTGTAGCGACTGCAGCTGAGCCGCCTCCTCTGCACTGTTGAGCTCCAGCAGCAGATCACCCTTGTTCACCTCATCGCCCGATTTGAAGTGAACCTTCTTCACAATGCCGGCAATCTCGGCGCTGATCTCCACCCCCTGAATCGCACGCAGGGTGCCAACCGCACCAAGCTGTGACTGCCATAGCTCACGTTTCACCTGCATCGCAGTCACCGTAGCTGGCGGCTGCGCATTGGAGGCCAGAAACTGCTTCATCATACTGGCAACAAACATCTGATAACCGATAATCGCCGCAAATACCGCCCCGACGATGACCAGCATAATGATCATCCGTTTACTCATCGATTTTTTCATCACTGTTTCTCCGCCTTTTTCTCAACTGTTTGATCTTGCTCATCGCTGTTCCACCAGCCACCACCGAGTGCATACATCAGTGCTGCGGTATCGGCATAGAGGATGGCGCGCGCCTGAATCAGGCTGATACGTGCCTGCTGATACTGCTGCTGGGCATTCAGCAGGGTAAGAAAACTCACCGCCCCCTGCTCATGCTGCAGATTCACCAGCTGCAACGTCTCTGATGCCATCTTCTCCGACTGCTTCTGCAGCTCCAGCTGCCTGCTATCCATCTCAATCGCCAGCAGTGCATCGGCCACATCCTGAAATGCGGCCAGCACACTGCCCCGATACTCGGCAGCGGCCTGCTCATATTTTGCCACCGCTGCCCGTTTCCTGGCATGCAGCTCGCCGCCTCTGAACAGCGGTTGCAGCACGCCTGCACCCAAGCCCCAGATGGCGGTTCCGGCACTGAACAGATCGCCGAACTTCACCGCTTCTGTGCCATAACTGCCGGAGAGGCCGATGTTGGGGTAGAGGTTGGCCGTGGCTACCCCCACCTGTGCACTGGCCTGATGCAGGGCCGCCTCAGCCACCCGCACATCCGGTCGCTGGCGCGTCAGTGTGGAGGGCAGTGTCAGCGGTATCTCCTGCGGCATGGTCAGTGTCTCAAAGCTGAACTGCGGCAGCGCTGCCTCGCCAGGCAATCGCCCGGTCAGCGTTGCCAGTTGATGCCGGGTCTGTGCCAGCGCCTTCTGCAGGGCCGGTAGTTGCGTGCGTGTCTGCGCCATGGCGGTGCGCTGACTTAACAGATCCGCCTTGGCCATCACGCCAATCTCAAACTGCAATTCGGCCACCTTCAGCTGCTCTTCCTCTGCAGTGATAATCTCCTGCAGGGCTATGATCTGTTGACGCAGTGATGCCTCATTGATTGCGGCTGTCACGATGTTGGTGGCCAGTGTGTTTTTGACCGCCTCTAACTGATAAGACTCAAACTCTACCTGCGCCAGTCCGTACTCCAGATAGCGTTGTCCGCCACCAAACAGATCAAGCGAGTAGCTGGCACCCACGGAAGCATTGTGCACGGTAAACAGACTACCGTTGCCGGCATTGCCAAAGGCGGCGCCGGAGATCTTCTGACGTGAGCTGTTCAAGCTGGCATCCACGGCCGGAAACAGGATGGATGCGTGATCCGCACTGAATGTCTCCTCTGCTGCTTTCAGTCTGGCTTTGGCTGCAGCAAGGGTAGGGCTCTGCTGCAGACCGAGCGCAACCAGCTGCTCCAGTTCATCTGATTCAAACAGCTGCCACCAGAGTGCCGGAATCGAAGCGCTCTGCTTGAGCTGCGGCTGAGTCGATGCAGTCGCGGATGCAACGTCCATTAGCTCATTGGAGTACTTTGACACCTCGGGGGAGGCAGGCGATGAAAAATCGGGACCTACCGCGCAGCCGCTGATCAACAATGACAGAACGGCTGCTGTTATGACTTTCGGCATTATTTTCACGACGACTGCTCCCTGCTGGCTGAGAACCAGGTGGTCTGATCCATGCACGCCTGTGCGATACCCTTGCACTGCGCGAAGACCGCCTCCGGATTCTCCTCCCGCCAGCCATACCCCTTGAGGAAATTGGTATAGTTGGTGGCGAAATATCGGTCACTCTCATCACCACTATCCGGGCAGAGGGTACTGGCATAACCCGACTGCGCGGTACTGGAGAGCCCCACGCACAAGCCCCACATGCCGTGGGTAAGATAGTTGGCCAGCTGCTCAATCTGCGGCTGATCCAGCTGATCATAACCATTCAGACTCGTCTCAATCGCCTCATGCACGATCCCGAGAAACAGCTGCGCCAGCTCAACATGCAGCAGATTCAGTTCATTGGCCCGCTGTTTGGTCGCCCTGCGCCAGACCGAAGGCATCAGTGAGAGGTTGTCGATCTCAATCAGGTCGGGGTGGCGCATGGATATCTGCCAGCTGCACTGGGCGGTGGTGATGATCTTCTCAATGGCAGAGATCGGCTGACTGCCGATGGCGTTAAACAGCACCTTGTGCTCCAGAATCAGTGCATAGGCACAGGCCACCAGCAGATCCTCTTTACTCTCAAAGTGGGAGTAGATCGTACCCATCGAATAGCTGGTCTCTTTGGCAATATCGGCCATACGCAGATCAAGAAACCCGCGCTGCGACAACAGCCTGATCGTTGTCTCAACAATCTCTTTTTCGCGCAGTTCACGCTTCTCTCGCCGCTGCATATTCACCCCGCCATAAAAACGAACAATGTTCGAACAATAATCGAACGCAGCTCGAAACATCAACCATTATCTTTCAAGGTGTTAAATGTACGGGGATAATTTGGCGCTTATTTCACTTTGATTAACCACGATGCATCAAATTTATTCAAGCCGCGATTGGCCGCTTCCGGCCAAAATCGGACTCTCAAAAGGGAGGAACGTCTACGAATCCAGCTGATCCCTGAGCACTTTACTAAGCTCATCAACACTATGGGGCTTGGAAAGTATTGAGACCCCTTCTGAAGGAAGCTCACCCTTCAATGCTTCATCTTTGTCATAGCCAGTAGAAAGTATAATTTTCATTTCAGGTTGAATTTCTTTGATGCGCCTGGCTGCTTCTACGCCGCCGAGCTTTGGCATAACCAAATCAAGTATCACCAAAGCAATTTCATTTGGATTGGCTGCAATTATATCAACTGCTTCCAATCCATTAGAAGCCTCACATACCTTGTAATTTATACTCTCTAAGATGTCTCTGGTGCTCTTTCGTACTATTTCGTTATCATCTACGACTAAGACCATCTCCCCATTACCTTCAGCAACGTTCTCCGAAGATGCTGTATAGTCAATTTCCACCAGTTTATGAATAGGTATGTAGATGTGAAAAGCTGAGCCTTTACCTATGCTGCTACTTACTTCAATAAAGCCCTGATGGGTTTTTACTGCTCCAAAAACCATTGCTAAACCAAGGCCTGTACCCTTGCCTTGTTCCTTGGTGGTGAAAAAGGGTTCGAACAAATGTTTAACTTGATGCTCTGGAATACCGCCCCCATTATCTTCAACACTTAAATGTGCATAAGGAGTCAAACTAGACTCCGGGTGCATTTCAATAAATGCCGTGTCTGGATAATACTCCTCAAGCTTAATAGTAATGGATGGATCAATTGCACCCTCGATGGCATCACAAGCATTATTCACCAAGTTCATCAATACTTGATGAAGCTGGGTCGCATTGCCTACAATTTTCATCGAATCACTAGAAATACTCTGGTGAATTTCAATATTTTCAGGAATGGATGTCCTCAGGAATTTAAGTGTTTCTTTAACAAAGGAGTTCAATGGTAACGGCACCATTGTAACGTCACCCTTACGAGCAAATGTTAGTAACTGCTGGATCATCTCAGATGCTCGAAAGGCGAGCTCTTCAACACTTGCAAGTCTTTGCGCCACATCTGGCATTTCCAAAGTACGCTTTTTGGCTAAATAGAGATTGCCTGTAATACCCGACAGCATATTATTAAAATCGTGGGCAATACCTCCCACAAGTGTACCGATAGCCTCCATCTTCTGGGCTTGATAAAGCTGTTCCTGACTTTTTGCTAAAGCCTCCGTACGTTCAACAACACGGGCCTCTAATTCATCATGTGCCTGTTGCAGCTCCTTCTCGAAACGTTTGCGCTCTGTTTTCTCTTTCATGAGCTCCAGAGTGCGTGAGGAAAGGCTATCATACATGCCAAGCACTGTTTCAATCAGAAGCCTCATTGAACCACTCATTTCATGATCAGCATGCATTTTGGCTTGCTCCAGTGACAGGCCTGAGTTGACTGCTAACACGGCTTTAGCCATCCGCTTATCGCTGTCTAGAATATGATAGGCTAGCCAGTGTGTAAGAAATTTAAGGATGTCTTCAATCACCTCATCCAGAGGTTTTGTACCCTCCTCTTCTTTTAACTTAACTACGTTCTCCATAAAAGAGTTATGAGTTTGTTCATGGTTGATAAACCAGTCATCATCTTTGAAATAAGGTCTCCAAATACCCTCTTCGGTTTTGAAGTGATGATCAGCATAAGCTGCCAATTCTCCAAAAACTTTATTTAATTCGATCGAATCAGACTGATGGGCCAAGTGTGCGGCCAACTGGTTCAAAAGGTGTACTAATTGCTTATGCTGATCATCAATCTCTGGGATTCCCGTTTCAAAATTATCATTCCATGGAAATACTTCGAAAAATTCAACCATACTCTCTGACATAATCACCTCTGTTTCCAACCATGATAATCTTTCGGAACGTACTTTTATGATCGAGCAACGTAAAGGCCAAAAGCAGATGATCAATCAGTCTGATTATTTGGGGGTCCCTGCACTGTAATAGAGGCAGCCGCAAAGCCTGCACGAATCCTTTTTCTCCATGCCGGAGAGCTCTTGCCTCACCTCTTTAATCACATGATGATAACAGAGCGTTCCATCAATCTCCCAGCACTGGGGCCCATCTTCCTTGCCAAACATGGGGCACTCTGTCTGTTTGCATCCAAGATACTCGTAGCAGCGCATAGCACCTCCGAGGAATTACACCCACTCCACCGTATACTTGTAAATATAGCTCCTACAGCCTTATTTGTCGAAGTACATTGCATCTTGCGCTTGAATGTCTGCTCCTTTGATCGGGCCATTCAGTCAAGCACCTAAAATATGCCTAGTTATACTCGGTTTAGTCTCTCGTGGTGGGTCACGCTCCTTTTCGCAGTCGAGTCGATTGAGCCAACTAGCTGCACGCAGAAGTCAGACGAAGTGGAGAGGCAGGCTTTTGGTCGCGTTTGATGCGCAGCAGACATTTACGGCAACCTCGGTCATTCAGGAATCAATCAGGCTTTGCTGTTTACCCACTTCAGAGCATCATCAACTGTCTGGAAAGTAGCATATTCAAACAATTTATTGTTTGTTAGTTCACATAGACCGTTTGCGAGACCAACATAGGCTGCCTGAGGCACTACTAGAGCGATTTTAAATTCGTGCTTTTCCTGAGCTATCATTTCATCCATTGATGCAAAGGCTTGCAAATCAGAGGCTTCTATTGAATGGCCTGATATTTCTGCGAAATCATTAATGATATATCTAGCGCTATTAAAGCGCACATCATTATACAGCTCAAGATTTGACTTTAAAATTTCACTACCGCTGACTAAGCCTGAGAATATTCTATATATTCCAGTAGATTTCCAAGTGCTTGAATATGCCATGAAACCGCTCCTACTGTACTTTCATTACATATAGGCCATCGAAATTGATGTCGCCGGAAACAGTGTGAGCGTTAAATTTGGAAAAGCGACATTCATCTTGTTGCTTGTTTTTCGAGAGTGACTGTAATTCCTTTTGATGCGAACCAAGTAATGGCTTCGTCCATACTGCGTACAACATTGGTGTGAAATGCATCATTTTCGGCTTGAATATTCCACTGTCTAGAAAATCCATACAGCGTATCCGTTGGTGCTACAACGCAGGCAAACTGCTCAGTTTCCTTTACACGGTTTTTGTCCATATTTGCAAGACTTTTAATTTCGTGAGAAGACAACTTCACCTCTTCAACATTAGAAAATTCTAGCAGCTGAAACAGAAGACCTTCATCATATTTATGGGAATAAACCTGCCCGTTTGCTGAAAAAAATTCATCTCCAGTAACAATACCACTGTGCCAGACAATAACTCCATTTGGTTTATATTCAGGTACAATAGGCAACCAAATCTCCTCGTAATAGCTATTCGTTAAAGACAGGTAATTTAAGCATATTATAAATGTTCTGTATAGATTCTGAATGACCGTTTTTGGCCGAAAGAAGCTATTCAGATGTTAGCTGATTTCAGGTTCTGTTAGCGGAGGTTCGCCCTGCTTTTCGCGCATGGCGTTGACTGCGCCAAAGATCAGCGGCTTGCGGATGATCCAGCACTCAAGGCGATATTTGCCGGGATAGTTCATAATCATCAGGCCGAAGAGAATACTTAACAGCCCCTGCCCCGGTGTGAAGAGCATGATGATTCCGGCAATCAGCAGCACGGCACCGAGCAGGTTTTTCAGGATAACCAGTACCAGTTCAATGATCGGATGGCGTGAGCTCTGGCTCATGCGGTGGCGACCATGATGGGTGAAGTAGTCCACCGGAATACGGGCGACGATATAGGGCATTGCGGCCAGACTGATGACAAACATCAACACGGAACCGACCGCAACCCACCAGCCCCAGGTTTCAAAAAAATCGCTGATCTGTTGAATCAATGCTTCCATGCGTCTCGTGTCCTAATCTGCCTTTTTTGAGATGGTGAATTCAGTCACCCGGTAGAATGCCGAGAAGATATCCTTGTGTGCAGTGATGCTCACCTCTTTTTCATAAGCCGCACCCAGCTCATTGAGCAGCGCCTCAACATCCTCATGCCAGAAGCTCTCCAGAAATGGCTCCAGCTTTGTGGTCAGCCAGCGCATCGGCACAAAGCGATAGAGCCAGTGATGTTTCGGCAGCTTGCCATATTCGGTCACCAGCAGGACCCCGCCATCACGGATCACACGCATACACTCAGCCAGTGTATTGCGCCGCGCTTCAGCCGGCATCTCATGCAGCAGAAAAAAGAGCACCACAGTGGAGAAACTGTTGCTTTTATAAGCGAGTGATTCGGCATTCATACGCGTGGCACAGAGCTGCTGCCCCGCCTCCACCTTGCTTGCTGCCAGTTCAAGCTGCACCTCAGCGACATCGGTAATATGCAGCGCTTGCGGATGCACCTGCCGGATCAGGTGAGGTGTCAGAGAGCCGTAGACGCAGGTGAGCTGCAAGACGCGATCAAGCGGCGCCTGCTTTAAGCGCGCAAGCGTGGCGTTCATCAGCTTTTTATACTGACCAAAGAGGATCGCATTGATAATCGGCTGGTGATCAAAAAACCAGACCGATTTCGGCCAGAGGTAGGCCCACCAGTAGTGGCGCACCAGATAGGCCGGCTTACCATCAAGAAAATAGCGATAAAATCTGAACATCTACGATTTAGACCCCTTGTCCATCAGATGATGACCAATACAGCCATAAAAACCACTTGAGAAAAAAGGCGTTCGCTTCCACGGCTGGATTAGACCTTTCAGAGCACCCTCAGTAGTTAAAACGAGTCACTCCGGCAGTCGGCAGATGATATCACGTGCTGAGATAATACCGATCAGCTTTCCATCATCATCCACTACCAACACATTATGGCTGTCCCCTTTCAGGTTAATCAGCATCGCCGCCACCGCACTGGTTGGCATGCTCTGCCTGACCACCGGAAACTGACGATCCAGCACATCAACCACCCGATGCCCGGCAGAAGCAGCCAGCATTTCATAGACCGAGCCGATATCGGGGCCGCCGCGCATCACGGCCAGCAGATCATCGGTCGCATATTCGGGAACCGCATGGTGAAGAACCGAACGGGTGGTAACAATGCCGATGGGCCTGCCTTTGCCGTCAATAACAGGGAAATCGTGCAGCGGCGACTCCTGAAACAGAACAATTGCATCTTTCACCGTCGCATCTTCACCAAGCGTGATGAGATCGGTTGTCATTACATTCGAAGCGATCATCTTATTCCTCCACCGCCTGCATCTCATCAGGGCAGATGATGTGCATACGTTGCCTGCTACTGATGATAAAGCAAACAACCATTGCACTGCAACCATCCCGCCTCTGCAAGAGACTGAGAGTGGGGCAACCTGTCCGGTTATCCGGGAGCGACAGGCGTAACCTGCTTCGGCAGCTGCAGTGAGATCAGTGCGGCGGCCAGTACAAAAGCAGCCGACCACCAGAGGCAACCTGTCAGACCCTGACTCTGATAGACCCAGCCGGAGAGCAGTGTTCCGGTCAGGCGACCACCGGCATTGGCCATGTAGTAGAAACCGACGTTCATCGAGACATGTTCACGCTCTGACCATGAGACAATCAGGTAGGAGTGCACAGCCGAGTTGATGGCAAAAGCGATGCCGAACAGGGAGAGCCCCAAGATAATCACAAGCTGCAGATCCCACCCCTGACTCATTGCCAGGGCAATGGCGACTGGAACCACAAGCAGGACAAACGCTGCACCTGCCACCAGAGAGCCATCGGGATCCCTGCTGCTAAAAGTGCGCAACATTGCCGGCGCAGAACCCTGCACAAAACCGTAACCGATCACCCACAACGCAAAGAAGGCGCCCACCTCGGTAAAGCTCCAGCCCAGCTCTGCATAGAGAAAGAGAGGCAGCCCCACCACAAACCAGATATCACGGGCGCCGAAGAGGAAGAAGCGGGCGGCAGAGAGGCGGTTTACCTGCGGTGACTTGGAGAATATCTGTGAGAATTTCGGCTTAGAGGGACTCTTGCCCAGCTCACCCGGCAGCAGGATCGAGGTGATGATCAGTGCCACAAGCAGCAGTGCGGAGAGAGCCAGAAGTGCTCCGCGGAACTCCAGCCATGCCAGCAGCAGGGCACCGATAAAGAAGCCGCCCCCTTTCAGTGCATTCTTGGAGCCGGTGAGGATTGCCACCCAGCGGAACAGCTTTTTCTCCGACCTCTCAGGCAGAAAGAGCTTCACACCCGCCTTGGCACTCATCTTATTCAGATCCTTGGCGATGCCGGAGAGTGCCTGGGCTGCCATCACATAGGCCACCGACAACCATGCGTCGGGCACGGTTAACATCAACAACGCCCCGATCTGCATCATCATGCCGATATTCATGCAGCGATTCAGGCCAACGCGAGCCCCCAGCCAGCCGCCAACGAGATTGGTGACAATGCCGAAGAACTCATAGAAGAGAAACAGCATCGCGATCTCAAGCGGCGAATAACCGAGGCCGTGAAAGTAGAGCACCACCAGCATGCGGATGGCACCATCGGTTATGGTAAAAGCCCAGTAACCGCCGGTAACCGTCAGGTAGTGTTTAAACCCCTGCTCCATCAGCACACCTGCATCAGATAGAACCAGCCACCTTTTGCGCCAGCTCCATCATCCGGTTCACATAACCCCACTCATTATCATACCAGATATAGAGCTTCACCTGTGTACCATTGACCACCATCGTACTCGGTGCATCAATGATCGAAGAGCGGGCATCATTGGTATAATCGACAGAGACCAGTGGCCGCTCCTCATAACCGAGGATCCCTTTGAGCTCTCCCTCTGCAGCCTCCTGAAACAGTGTGTTGATCTCCTCCACCGTCACCGGCCGCTCCGCTTCAATGACCAGGTCGGTCAGGGATGCATTGAGCAGTGGCACACGCACCGCCATGCCATTGAGTTTGCCTTCCAGTTCAGGGAAAATCCTGGTGATCGCTTTTGCTGAACCTGTGCTGGTTGGAATCAGAGACTGACCACAGGAGCGGGCCCGGCGCAGATCTTTGTGCCCCCTGTCGACAATGGTCTGGGTGTTGGTGATATCGTGAATGGTGGTCATGCAGCCGTGTTTGATACCGACCTTCTCATGCAGCACCTTGATCACCGGTGCCAGACAGTTGGTGGTGCAGGAGGCGGCAGTCAGCAGATCATGCTGCTCCGGGTCATAGAGATGATCATTGATGCCGTAGACGATGTTCAGCGCGCCATCGACAGGGGCCGCCACAATCACCTTTTTCACACCCTGATCGAAATAGGCCTGCAACTGCTCGGGCTTGCGAAATGCGCCCGTGGCTTCAATAACGATATCACAGCCTGACCAGTCGGTTTCGCCGATAGCCCGATTGCTTGTGTGGGCGATTCTGGCACCATCGATCAGCATGGTTTCACCATCCGCTTCACAATTCAATGGCCAGGTGCCGTGCACTGAATCAAATTTCAGCAGGTGCGCAGAGCAGGCAGCCCCACAGGCAGTTTCATTGACCTGCACAACCTCAAAACCAGACATCTCCCATCCGGCTCTGAGCCCCAGACGTCCCATGCGACCGAAGCCGTTTATACCAACCTTGATTGTCATCTGCTATCTCCCGAAAAACATCGCCGGACACATCCTGATATGTGAATATGTCATCTTCATGTCACGCTCTGCCACGCTCATACCAGCCTCTGCTGCGGTTCACGATGGCCACCAGTGTCAACATCACAGGCACCTCCACCAGTACGCCAACCACCGTCGCCAGTGCCGCTCCCGACTCAAAACCAAACAGCGCAATCGCTGTTGCCACAGCCAGTTCAAAAAAGTTGGATGCACCAATCAGTGCGGACGGTGCGGCCACACTGTGTTTGACCCCAAGCTTGCGATTAAGCAGGTAAGCCACTCCAAAGGTTGCATAGACCTGAATCACAATCGGCACCGCCAGCATGGCAATCACCAGAGGCTGTTGTAAAATTTCATTGCCCTGAAAGGCAAAGAGCAGCACCACGGTAAGCAGTAGTGCCGCCATAGAGAGAGGATCCATACGCTGCAACACACGATCAAATGATCCCTGTTTAAGCAGATGATTCCTCCAGAAATATGCTACCAATACAGGCGCCAGAATATAGAGCAGCACCGACAGTAGCAGGGTATCCCAGGGAATGGTGACTGCAGCAAAGCCAAGTAACAGTGCAACAATGGGGGCAAAAGCAAAGACCATGATCAGATCATTGAGTGCCACCTGGGAAAGTGTGAACTGGGCATCGCCATGGGTCAGTTTTGACCAGACAAAGACCATCGCTGTACATGGCGCTGCTGACAGAATCACCAAGCCCGCGAAGTAATCATCCAGCTGATCGGCAGCAAGCAGTGACGCAAAGATATGATAGATAAAGATATACCCGAGCAGTGCCATAAAAAATGGTTTGAACAACCAGTTGACGCCAAGGGTGACGGCAATGCCTCGCCGCTGTTGCCAAACCTCATGCAGGGCGGAGTAATCGATCTTGAGCAGCATCGGCAGAATCATTGCCCAGATCAGTAGTGCTACAGGCAGGTTGATATGTGCAACTTCCATGCCACCTAAAGCGTGAAAAAGTGTTGGCATCATTGAACCCAGAGCAATACCTGCCACGATGCAGAGGAACACCCAGACCGTGAGGTAGCGGGCAAACAGGCCCATCTGTTTTGATTCACTCATTGATGCCTCCTGACTGGATAGCATTATATCCGCCTATGCGGATATGTAAATCAGACAGGTGCGCGGCCTAACAACCTCTGGATCGCTGCAGTCGCTGCATATCCTGTTGCGTCTCAAGCTGCTCAACACGCTGCAGCAGCACTGTCAGCTCAACAGGCACCTGCTCAGCAAGCTGATAATACATCCATTTGCCATCACGGCGGGTGCTCACCAATCCCGCATGGCGTAAGACGCCGAGATGGCGCGATACTGTGCTCTGTGGCAACTCAAGGGCATCGGTAAGATGGCAGACACACTGCTCTCCGCATGCTGAAAGCAGTGCAAACAGACGCAAGCGAACCGGTTCACCCAGTGCTTTAAAGGTCCCGGCCGGATTCAACATTCAGAGCCCCGTCATCGATGTTAATAAAAATGGTGTTCAGCTTTCGCTATCTTCAAGCAGATCATGCTCAACAACGACCAGTACCGAACAGGGAGCATGCGCCACGACCCGCTCTGAGGTGGAGCCTTTGAGCATATGTTCGAGCAACCCCTTTTCATGATGGCGGCCGATTACGATCAGATCAGCAGGCAGTGATCTGGCGAAACTGCAGATAAAACGGGAGGGATCGCCACCCGCCTCTTTGATATGGGTGACCAGATCAAAATCAAACTGCTTGATCACCTCATGCAGACGCTGTTCAGCGCCTTCATGGGCGGCGTGATCCACCTTGTTTACAGGCGGCACAGAGACCATGTCTGTCTCAAAGAAGAGGGAGGACTCCAGCACATGCAGAAGATGCACTTCGGCATCGAACTTCTTTGCCATCACTCCGGCACGCCTGATCGACTCAGTTGCCTGTTCTGAAAAATCGAATGGAACCAGAATCTTATTATGCTTCATCATCTTCTCCCCCTGCACATCGGCCACCTGCAGAGCAGGTCTCCTGTGCACTCAAACTAGCAGGGGGAAACCGGCTTTGCCAGCCGGTTTCCGATGCCCGGATTTGTGCTATTTGCCTGCCAGAGCGCGCATACGCAGACGCAGCGCATTGAGTTTGATGAAACCACCGGCATCTTTTTGATCATAGGCACCCTGATCATCTTCAAAGGTGCAGAGGCGCTCATCGAACATCGACTGATCAGAACGGCGTCCGACAACCATAACATTGCCTTTGTACAGCTTGAGCTGCACATCACCGTTGACTGTGATCTGCGTGTAATCGATCGCCTGCTGCAGCATCTCACGTTCCGCGGCAAACCAGTAACCGTTGTAGACCATCTTGGCATAACGTGGCATCAACTCATCCTTCAGATGCGCCGCTTCACGATCCAGTGTCAGTGACTCGATGGCACGGTGCGCTTTCAGCATGATGGTGCCACCCGGTGTCTCGTAACAGCCACGTGACTTCATACCAACATAACGGTTTTCAACGATATCAATACGCCCGATACCGTGCTTGCCACCCAGACGGTTGAGCTCGGTCAATACCTCTGCAGGAGTCATGGCCACGCCATTGATCGCCACAATGTCACCACCCTGATACTTCAGCTCGACGTATTCAGGTACATCCGGTGCCGCTTCAGGGGAGACACTCCAGCGCCACATCTCTTCTGACGGCTCACACCACGGATCCTCAAGATCATAACCTTCGTAGGAGATGTGCAGCAGGTTGGCATCCATCGAGTATGGCGACTTGGAACCTTCACGCTTGCGCTCAACCGGAATGCCGTGTTTGGCGGCATAGTTGAGCATATCCTCACGCGAAACCAGATCCCATTCGCGCCACGGTGCAATCACCTTCACATCAGGTTTGAGGGCATAAAAACCGAACTCGAAACGCACCTGATCGTTACCCTTGCCGGTTGCGCCATGCGATACCGCATCAGCACCCTCAGCATTGGCGATCTCAATCATACGTTTGGAGATCAGCGGACGGGCAATGGAGGTGCCGAGCAGGTACTCGCCCTCATAGATGGCGTTGGCACGGAACATCGGGAAGACGAAATCGCGTACGAACTCTTCGCGCATATCCTCGATATAGATCGATTTCACACCACCGGCTACAGCCTTGGCACGAGCATCTTCAACCTCATCACCCTGCCCGAGATCGGCCGTAAAAGTGACCACCTCGCAATCGTAGGTGTCCTGAAGCCACTTCAGGATAATAGAGGTATCCAGACCTCCAGAGTAGGCGAGTACAGCCTTCTTTACATCGGAATGCGCCATGATTGAGTCCTCAACATCGTTGGATTAAATATTTTCTAATTCGGCCGCGCAGACTACACGCGCCGCCGCTAACGCGCTATCAGGCGCGTGTGATTACTGCTGACCGCGCAGCAAAAAGTCGAGCAGCCCTTTCTGCGCATGCAGGCGGTTCTCAGCTTCTGCCCAGACCACCGACTGCGGCCCGTCGATCACCGAAGCGGTCACCTCTTCGCCACGATGGGCCGGCAAGCAGTGCATGAACAGCGCATCAGCATTGGCATGCGCCATAACCCGGTCATTGACCTGATAGCCGGCAAAGGCCACTTCACGCTCAGCCTGCTCCTGCTCCTGCCCCATCGATGCCCAGACATCGGTGGTCACCAGATCAGCACCATCAACAGCGGCAACCGGATCATCGATCAGAGAGACATCGGCACCAAGTGCGGTAGCTGCAGCAAGCAGCCTGGCATCGGGCCGATAACCCTCAGGGCTGGCAATTCTCAGGCTGTAGCCGAAAGAGACCGCACCATTGATCCAGGAGTGGGCCATATTGTTGCCATCACCGATCCAGGTCACGGTTTTACCCTCGATCGAACCGCGATGCTCCTCGTAGGTGAAGACATCGGCAAGAATCTGGCAGGGGTGCGTCAGATCGGTCAGGCCGTTGATCACCGGCACCGCCGAATATTCGGCAAATTTCTGCACAATATCATGGCCAAAGGTGCGAATCATAACGCAATCCACCATGCTCGAGAGCACACGTGCCGAATCCTCAATCGGTTCACCACGACCTAACTGTGTGGTGCCGGAGTGCAGGAACAGTGCATGACCACCAAGCTGGAACATGCCGGTCTCAAAGGAGACCCGCGTGCGGGTACTCGCCTTGTCAAAAATCATGCCCAGCGTTTTGCCTTGCAGCGAGTGCGTTGCCTTGCCCTCTTTAAGCTTGCGTTTGATCTTGGCAGCGCGCTTAAGAATATAACGCGCCTCTTCAGCTGAAACGTCCAGCAGTGTCAGAAAATGTCTCATTGCGTCCTCTCCATGACGGTAGCCAGCGTTACCAGAGCCTCATCGACTTCCGCCTCACTCACATTCAGCGGTGGCAACAGCCGCAACACATTCGGCCCTGCCGAAAGCACCAGCAGCCCTGCCTCGCGTGCCTGCGCAATGAGGGGGGCAGCTTCAACACTCAGCTCGGCACCGATCAGCAGCCCCTGTCCACGCACCTCTTTGATCACCGGAAAGCGGGCCTGAATCGCTTTCAATCCCTGCATCAACTGCTCGCCACGCGCCTTCACATTGGCCAGCAGTGACTCTTCTTCGATCACCTCCAGCACCGTCAGTGCTGCAGTGCAGGAGAGCGGGTTACCACCAAAGGTGGAGCCGTGCGTGCCCGGGCCGAATGATGCGGCCACCGCATCAGTCGCCAGCATGGCGCCAATGGGGACGCCGCCGCCAAGCCCCTTGGCCAGAGTAAGGATATCGGGTTTAACACCGGCCTGCTCAAAAGCGAACATCGTGCCGCAACGACCAATGCCGGTCTGTACCTCATCAAACATCAGCAGCAAGCCGTGCTCATCACACAGCTTGCGTACACCCTGCAGATAGGCGGCATCGGCTATATTCACGCCCCCCTCACCCTGCAGCGGCTCCAGCAGAATCGCCGCACTCTGCTGGTTGATCACCGATTTGAGTGCATCCAGATCATTCAACGGCACATGAATAAAGCCCGGTGGCAGCGGATCAAAACCGACCTTCACCTTATCCTGACCGGTTGCCGTCAGAGTGGAGAGCAGCCGCCCGTGAAATGAGCGGGTTGCGGAAATCACCGTGCGCCGGGATGAACCCTGATCATAGAAATATTTACGCGCCAGCTTGATCGCCGCCTCATTCGCCTCAGCACCGGAGTTGCAGAAGAAGGCTGCACCCAGCCCGGAATCTGCACACAGCGTTGCTGCCAGCTGCTGCTGTTTGGGAATGTGAAACAGATTGGAGCAGTGCAGCATGGTTGCCGCCTGTGCGCTCAGCGCCTGCGTCATTTTCGGATGGGCATGGCCCAGCGTATCCACGGCAATACCGGAGATAAAATCGAGATAACAGTTCTCCGCATCATCCCAGACGCGTGAGCCCTGGCCACGCACCAGCGTCAGCGGAAAGCGGGCATAGGTGTTCATCAGTGCATTCATGGGCGGCAGTTTAGGGCAGAAGCAGACGAATCGCATCTTTTTCTGTCAAAAAAGCACATAACGGCGGCTCTTTCAGACTTTTTCTTCATCTCCTGTCTCACGGCAATGATGGAATCAGCCCGCTTTCCGGTTAGGATGGCGCCATGAGCCACAGCAACAAGTCACCACGCACGCGCATCAAGGTATGCGGCATTACCCGTCTTGAGGATGCGCTGGCCGCATCAGCCCTTGGTGTTGATGCGGTTGGATTTGTCTTTTATCAGAAATCCCCCCGCTATATTGAGCCTGCAAAAGCAGCTGCCATCATCCGCCAACTGCCTCCCTTTGTCTCTGCTGTTGGTCTGTTTGTGAATCCGACGCAGGCCTTCATTGCCGAGGTTCTGCAGAGCGTGCCGCTGGGTGTCATTCAGCTGCATGGTGATGAGACACCTGAGTTCTGCCAGGCCCAGCGCCGCAGGGTGCTAAAGGCACTGCCTGTTTCCAGCCCCCAGGATCTGAAACGCGCCGCTGCCTACAACTGCCCGCTACTGCTCGATGCCAAAGCCCCTGCCGGTGTCTATGGCGGCACCGGCCACGCCTTTGACTGGTCTCTACTGGACGGCTTTGAGCACCCGTTCCCGTTAACACTTGCCGGCGGTCTGAATGTGGGTAACGTCTCAGAGGCTCTTGCTGTTCGCCAATGGTTTGCACTGGATGTATCCTCCGGCGTTGAACAATCACCCGGCATAAAAGATGCCGAAAAAATGCGCGCCTTCGTCGCAGCCGTTAACCACCACCAAGCCAAGGAGAGCCTGTGAGCCTGTCAGATCAGAAACCGGATCTAACCTCGATCTATAATCTGGAGATCAAACATGCACCCGATGCCGGCGGCCACTTTGGCCGTTTTGGTGGTCGTTTTGCCGCTGAAACCCTGATGCAACCGTTACAGGAGATTGAAGATGCCTTTTTTGAGGCTTGGGCCGATCCCGCTTTCCATGCAGAGCGCCTTGATCTGCTGAAGAACTATGTAGGTCGCAGCACACCACTGTACCACGCCAAACACCTCTCCAGAGAGGTTGGCGGTGCCCAGATCTATCTTAAGCGAGAGGATCTCAACCACACCGGCGCGCACAAGGTCAACAACACCATCGGACAGGCACTGCTGGCCCGTCGCATGGGTAAGAAGAAGGTGATTGCTGAGACAGGTGCCGGTCAGCACGGTGTGGCAACCGCAACGGTAGCGGCCATGTTCAATATGGAGTGTCACATCTACATGGGCCGTGAAGATATCCGTCGTCAGGCCCCCAACGTATTCCGCATGAAGCTGCTCGGTGCCAATGTGGTGCCGGTTGATTCAGGTACGGCCACGCTCAAAGATGCGGTGAATGAGGCGTTACGTGTATGGGTTGCCAGCTGTGAAGATACCTATTACATCTTCGGTACAGCTGCCGGCCCGCACCCCTTCCCGCTGATGGTGCGCCAGTTCCACACCGTGATCGGTCAGGAGGCGCGTGCCCAGTGCATCGAGCAGACCGGACGCCTGCCCGATGTCGCGGTGGCCTGTGTTGGTGGTGGCTCCAACGCCATTGGCCTGTTACACCCCTTTTATGATGATGCCGATGTGAAGCTGGTGGCAGTTGAAGCCGGTGGCCATGGTCTGGATGGCGATGAGCATGCGGCTTCACTGGCGGCAGGCAAGCCGGGCATTATCCACGGCAGCCTCAGTTATCTGCTTGAGGATGAGGAGGGGCAGGTCAAAGGCACCCACAGCATCTCTGCCGGACTCGACTACCCCGGCGTAGGCCCTGAACTTGCCAACATGCTGGAGGCTGGTCGCCTCGATCTTGATGCCGCTACCGATACGCAGGCGCTGGATGCCTTCAAACTACTGACCCGCTGCGAAGGCATTATTCCGGCGCTGGAGTCGAGCCATGCCCTGGCCGCTGGTATGCGCATCGCAGCTGCAATGAGGCCGGATCAGACTGTACTGATCAACCTCTCCGGTCGGGGTGACAAGGATATGGGCACCGTCTTTGAACTGCTTGGTGATGAGATCGAGGGGGGCTGGAAATGAGCCAGATGCGACTGAGCGAGGTGTTCAAACGCTGCAAGACAGAAGGCCGCGCCGCCCTGATCGGCTATCTGACGGCAGGTGATCCTGACGTCGCGAGCAGCCACAAGCTTCTGGCCAGACTGGCCAGCCATGTAGACATTATCGAGGTCGGCATGCCCTTCTCCGATCCGATGGCCGATGGGCCGGTGATTCAGGCTGCCAGCGAGCGAGCACTAGCCTCCGGCACAAAAATCGCCGATGTCTTTGCCATCACGGCTGAACTGCGCAGCGCCAACCCTGAACTCGGTATTGTGCTGATGGGTTATGCCAACATCGCCTACGCCATGGGCTTTGAAACCTTTGCCCAAAAGGCTAAGGCGGCCGGTGCCGACGGCGTGCTGCTTGTCGATATTCCGCCTGAAGAGGGCGGTATCTGTGATGCGATCTTCGCTGCACACGGACTGGATCGCATTCTGCTGCTCTCCCCCACATCCACCGATGAACGCATTCGTCTGGCCGATCAAAAGGGAACCGGCTTTATCTATTATGTATCACTGACCGGCATTACCGGCGCTGAGATGGGTGCGATGGATGGTATCCGTGAAAAGACCCGGCACATTCAATCGATGACCGATAAACCGGTATGCGTCGGTTTTGGTGTGAAGACACCACAGCAGGTGGCCGATGTCGCTGCCTTTGCTGACGGCGTGGTGGTTGGCAGCCATTTTGTCTCCCAGATCACCTCCCACGATGGTACCGATGCGATTGCCGATGCACTCGGTAGTTCTGCCCTGGCTATGCACCAGGCCATCGCAAGCGGCGCATAAGGCAATCCATTGAAATTAAAAGTTCTAGGCTGTTATGGCGGCCAGCTTCTCGGCTTCCGCCTGACCTCGTTTCTGATCAATGATTCCATCCTGCTGGATGCCGGCTCCCCGACAGAGGCGCTATCGCTGGAGGAGCAGCACGGTATTCGTCATATCTGCCTCTCACACACCCATCTTGATCATATCAAGGATATCGCCTTTCT
Source organism: Mariprofundus sp. KV (assembly GCF_013387475.1). Lineage (GTDB taxonomy): Bacteria > Pseudomonadota > Zetaproteobacteria > Mariprofundales > Mariprofundaceae > Mariprofundus. The sequence goes on from NZ_VWNB01000010.1 coordinate 61,526, forward strand.
CGCCGATAACCGCTCCCTCAAACGACTTGGCGGCAATAAGGGCAACCGCACTATCCATGTGCACAGCCTGCCTGCCAACAATGCAACACTGCGCCGTGACTTTCTGAACAGTCATATCTGGCCCGATTTCACGGCCATCCCATCCGCTGATGATGCCATTCTGCAGTTGCATGATATTTCTGCTGAGCAGCCTTTTGAGATTGACGGTGTCCGCATCACCGCTATTGATGTCAATCATCCGGTCCCCTGCACCGGTTTTCTGGTAGAATTTGAGGGTAAACAGCTGATCTACAGCGCCGATACGGGCGTTACAGATCGCATCTGGGAGATCGCCAATCAGCAGCCCAACCTGAAAGCGGTGATTCTCGACTGCTCATTCCCCAATGCCTATCAGCGGCTGGCCGATATCAGTGGCCATATGACACCGCAGGGAGTGAAACGGGAACTGCAAAAGTTTAACGCAGTTGGTAGGGTTCCGGTCTATCTGTATCATATGAAGCCTGAAACGCTGAATGTGATCACAGCAGAGGTGGAGGCTTTAAATGTTCCGCATCTGCGCATGTTAACGCAAGTTGACGAATTACTGTTCTAAGGAAAGGTTGAGGTCACCACTATGAGCTGGTTTACACGCCTGATTGAAACACCAAAAAACATTCTCAAGTCGAGCTCCAGTGACGCCGGCTCGCCGGAGGGGCTGTGGGTAAAATGCCCGCGCTGTTCCGAGGCGATCTACAATAAAGAGCTGGCGCGCAACAGCATGGTCTGCTCCAAATGCAACCATCACCTGCGCATGTCTGCCCAGCAGCGTGCTGAGTTGCTCTTTGATGCCGATACCATTGAGCAGCTGGACACCGAACTACGCTCTGAGGATCCGCTCAACTTCAAAGATAAAAAGAAGTACAAAGACCGCACCCGCGATGCCAACAAGAAGGCTGGCCCTGAAGATGCGATTCGCAACTATATCGGTGATATTCAGGGACGTACTGTTTCCGCCTCCATTTTCGAGTTCGCTTATATGGGCGGCAGCATGGGCTCGGTGGCCGGTGAGAAGATTGTACGAGGCATGGAGCATGCGCTGGAGCGTGGCTGCCCCTACATTCTGATTGCCGCATCCGGTGGTGCACGCATGCAGGAGGGCGTTCTATCCCTGATGCAGATGGCCAAGACCTCATCCACCGTCAATCGCCTGAATGAAGCCAAACTGCCCTTTGTCTGCCTGCTGACTGATCCGACTATGGGTGGTGTATCGGCATCGCACGCCTGGCTGGGTGATATCATTATCGCAGAACCGGGCGCGCTGATCGGCTTTGCCGGGCCGCGTGTGATTCAGGAGACTGTAGGTCAGAAGCTGCCTGAAGGGTTCCAGCGTTCAGAGTTCCTTCTGGAGCATGGACTGATTGATGCTGTGGTCGACAGGGCTGATCTGCGCGACTACCTGAGCACCACCTTCAACCATTTGACCGACCGCTCTTTCCGCCAAAGCGCCTGATTTTCAACCGTGAGCGCAAAGCCACAAAGCATTGAGCAGTGGCTGGCAGAGTTGGGCGCGCCCTCTGCTGATCGCGACTACAAGCCGGGCCATGAACGGCAGCTCGCGCTTCTCGCTCATCTGCAACTGCGTCGCCCGAAGCTGCGTATTCGGGTTGTCGGCACCAACGGTAAAGGCTCCACCTCCTTTATGCTGGCTGCAGCCCTGCAAACCTGCGGCCTGAAGGTCGGACTCTATAGCTCGCCGCATATCCTCGAATTCAATGAACGCATCCGCATCAATGGCACACCGGTTGCCAACAGCCTCATTGAGCAGAGCCTTGCCCGTCTGATGCCGCATGCGCTACGCATCGGCAGCTCCTATTTTGAAACCGCTACAGCTGTAGCGCTGGATCTCTTCTCACAAGCAGCAGTTGATGTTGAAATCCTTGAGGCCGGTGTTGGCGCAAGGCTGGATGCCACGACCGCCGTGCCTGCTGATATGGCACTGATGACCCCAATAGGGCTGGATCACCAGAACTGGCTGGGTGATACGCTGCAACAGATCGCCGGGGAGAAGGCGCATGCCATGAGCGGTTGTGACCTCTCGCTCTCTGCACCACAGACAAGCGAGGTGAGAGGCGTACTCTCTGCCTTCAATCCTGCAGTGAGATTTGTTGAAACCGGCGACTGGCCAGCACTTGCTGCACCTGGTGAGCACCAGAAAACCAATGCATCACTGGCCTGTAGCGCCATCACAACACTGGCTGAAGAGAAACGGATAACGTGTGATCTGACAGTAGCCAGAGAGGCGATCAACCGCTGTCTGATTCCGGGAAGATTGCAGAAGGTGAAGATTGGCAGCGCCAGCATCTGGCTGGATGCGGCACACAACCGCCATGCCATTGAAGCGCTGCTGCCATCACTGCCACAGCTTGCCGATCCGCTGGATGCCATTCTTGTCTTCACCCGCGAGGATCGCTCTCTTGATGATTGTCTGCCGCTATTGGTCCCTTTTACCCGCACCGTGGTAAGTCGCTCAGAGCGCACGGATGCCACATCGGCCCTGCAGGAGCAGCTGACTCGCCATCCACAGGGAGCCTTTCTGGTACTCGGCTCGTTCATCACCGTTGCCGAGATCCTGCGTAACCTTCAGAGCGGGTAAAAACCTGCGCTGAGCGCCCTGCTTGCCTCTGCTTCTATTACAAAGGCGCCGCTTCTGGTATTGTAGTCGGTCGGGAGGAGTGCTGGCATGAATATTTTCATCGTGGATGACAATCCACACATCAGTGAACTGCTCGCTTTTCTGCTCTCCGATATCGGCCATCAGGTGCACGCCTTCGAACACCCCGAACATGCTCTCTCTCACATGCGAGAGAAAAATATCAAACCGCACATACTGATTACCGATTATAATATGCCCGGCATGAACGGCTATGAACTGCATCAGCAGACCTTCGAGCATGCCCCGCAGGTCAATACAATTGTCATGTCAGGGCGACCGGTTGACAGAGATATCGGCGGCCTTCATTTCATACAGAAGCCGTTTAATCCTGAGTCTATCATCGCGTTGGTTGAGACTTTCAAGCCAGCCTGAACAGGCTGATTGACCAATCAGTCGACAGTAAAACCTTTCGAGCCACGACGCATGCCCAACGGCCCGGTACGGGTAGTCTCAATAATACCGAACACCTCCAGCTCATCGAGAATTTTGTCCAGCAGATCAACGGTATTGGTAAATTCAAGAATCATGTGGCTGTCGATATGATCATCAACCACCTTGGCATCATACTTTTCAGCAAATTCCAGTACGGCATCGCAATTTTCAGGCCTGACCTTCACCTTCACCATCAGCATGCCACGCTCCAGATGCACAGCATGAGAGATATCCTCAACCTTGATCACCGGCACCAGCTTGTTCAGCTGTTTCTTGATCTGTTCAATGACACGCTCGTCACCCATGGTTACCAGCGTCATACGACTGACCGTTCTGTCCTTCAGCGGCGCCACATTCAGCGTTTCGATATTGTAGCCACGCGCAGAGAAGAGTCCTGCCACTCGGGTCAGAACACCGAACTCGTTTTCAACCAGAATCGTAATTGTATGTCTCATGATAATACCATCTCGTTCAGAGCAGCCCCGGCCGGAACCATCGGGAACACATTCTCCTCTTTGGATACCGCAACATCGAGCAGTACAAAGCGATCGTTTACATTCAAGGCCTTATCCAGTGCAGCATCAAGCTCTTCAACCCTGTCAACGCGGATGCCCACGCCACCATAAGCCTCCGCCAGCTTGACGAAGTTGGGCAGTGAATCGAAGTAGGATTGTGAATAGCGGGACTCGTAGAACATCTCCTGCCACTGACGTACCATGCCCATATAGCCGTTATTAAGAATAATCACGACAACCGGCAGGTTATACTGGAAAGCCATGGAGAACTCCTGGCTACACATCTGAATCGATGAGTCACCGGTAAAGACAATAACCTTCTCATCCGGCATGGCCACCTGCGCACCAATAGCGGCAGGCAGACCATAACCCATCGTGCCGAGACCACCGGAGGTGAGCCAGCGGTGCGGACGGTTAAAGCCATAGTGCTGGGCAGCCCACATCTGATGCTGGCCTACGTCGGTTGCCACAATGGCACTGCCATGGGTCTTCTCATGTACCCGGCGAATCACAGTCTGTGGTTTAATCGCCCCCTTATCAGGCTGATCAAAACCGAGCGAATCCTTAGCCCGCCACTCATCAATCTGCTGCCACCAGAGATCCAGCGCTTCGGCATCAGGCTTACCATCCCTGCGGGCGATCTCCTCCAGCAATTGCTTAAGAACCACACCGACATCACCCACAATCGGCAGATGGGCATGGATGTTCTTCGAGATTGAGGATGGATCGACATCAATATGAATCACCTTGGCATCCGGCGCAAAGGCATCCAGGCGTCCGGTTACGCGATCATCAAAGCGGGCACCAATGGCAACCAGCAGATCACAGTGTGAAACCGCCATGTTCGCTTCATAGGTGCCGTGCATGCCCAGCATGCCGACAAAATGTTTGTCATCGTGAGGTATGCCACCAAGCCCCATCAGAGTGTTGGTCACCGGTGCATTCAGGGCATGCGAAAGCTCACGCAGCAGTGATGCACTGCCGACCGAACTCATGATGCCGCCGCCGCTATAGAGCACAGGGCGTTTGGCTGCCAGCATCGATCTGACCGCTTTTTTGATCTGACCCGGATGGCCGGTGGTGACCGGCTGGTAGGAGCGCATATTGACCTCTTCAGGCCAAACAAATTCGCAAACATCAATACTGATATCTTTAGGAATGTCGACCAGTACAGGGCCGGGACGACCGGTTGTGGCAATGTGGAAGGCCTGGCGAATGATCAGCGCCAGATCCTCAACACGTTTAACCAGGAAATTATGCTTGGTAGCCGAACGGGTGATACCGACAACATCGGCCTCCTGAAAGGCATCGTTACCGATCAGTGCAGAGGGCACCTGTCCGGAGAAGCAGACCGTAGGAATGGAGTCGGCCAGCGAGTCGGCAAGACCGGTCACCGCATTGGTTGCGCCCGGGCCACTGGTCACCAGTGCCACACCACATTTGCCCGACACACGCGCATATCCATTGGCCGCATGCAGGGCACCCTGCTCGTGGCGCACAAGATAGTGTTTGAAATGGCTCTGCTGAAAGATCGCATCATAAATCTGCAGCACCGAACCGCCGGGATATCCGAAGATGGTATCCACACCCTCACGTTTGAGGCATTCAACAAAGATTTCAGCACCGCTCAGTTTCATGGTTATTTCACCGCTCTTGTAGGAAAAAAATCGAAACCGGAAAACTGCACCTGCCTTGCCTGAGGGTCAAGGAGAGACAATGGATAAACCCTGTTAAAATCAAGGGAATTAGCGGTTTTTTAAGCGGCAGAGATAAAGTCAGCGCCGAACAGGGCTAATGAAGTTTCAGCTCCATCAGCAGTGCATCCTCAGAGAAACCGCTGGCATCAGGGGCATAATAGTTTTTTCTCAGGCCACTCTCTCTGAAGCCCAGCTTACTATAGAGGCCTCGTGCCGCACGGTTGGAGAGACGCACCTCCAGCAGAATCACGGCAATGCCTGAACTGGAAGCGATGAGATGGCGGGAGATCGCTTCAGCCACGCCCTGACGAAGAAACGGTTTGGCCACAGCAACCTGCATGATCTGTGTCTCATCGAGAATCGTCATACTCAGCAGGTAACCGGCCAGCTCTTCATCGACTTCACAGATGATCAGATCATATCCCGATTCAAGGGCTGAATAGAGCGACTGCAGGGACCAGCAGCTGTCAAATGCCTGTTGATTCAGTTGGTAGACGGCTGCCAGATCCTCAATGCCGCCCGGACGAATCGTGAAATGATCAGGCAGCTTCAGGTAACTCCACCTGCTCTTTCCAGCCACAACCCTCGGTCACGCAGACATGCTCGGTACCGCGACGTTTGGTTTTCTTGACCGTCACAAAGGGCGCATTGCATTGCGGGCAGGCTTTATCAATAGGCAGATCCCACAGTGCACTCTTGCATTTCGGATAACCCGAACAGGAGTAGAAGATCTTGCCGCGCCGTGACTTCTTCTCCAGGAAGGTACCCTTGCTGCAGGCCGGGCATTTGACACCGGTATCCACCGGCTTCTCCAGCGGCTGGATATTCTTGCACTCAGGATAGGCTGAGCAGCCGAGGAATTTGCCGAAGCGGCCACTCTTGATGACCATGGCCTCGCCGCACTTGTCACACTTCTGATCAGAGAGTTCAGCCTCAGCCGCCTCTTCGCCATCTCCATTGAGCGGCTTGGCATGCTTACACTCAGGGTACCCGGTACAGGCGAGGAATTTACCGTAGCGGCCAAGCTTAATGGCCAGCGGCTTGCCGCAGTCCGGACAGACCTCATCGGTCTCCTCATGGGTTACATCAGAGCGTTTAACATTGGCCATCGTATCATCGATACGCGCCTTGAACGGCCCCCAGAACTCACGCAGAATCGGCTTCCAGTCACATTCGCCACGGGCTACCGCATCGAGTTTATCCTCAATATCGGCGGTAAAGCCGGGTTCAACGATATCGGCAAAATAGGTGGTCAGAAATTTACAGACGATCTCGCCGATGTCGGTCGGCACAAAACGCTTCTTCTCCATCTCCACATAGTTGCGCTCGCGCAGCACGTTGAGGATCGAGGCGTAGGTGGATGGGCGACCGATACCGTGCGCCTCCAGCTCTTTAACCAGTGTCGCCTCGGAGAAACGGGGTTTGGGTTCGGTGAAGTGCTGCCTGGCATTGGCCTCTTTAATCTCAACCACATCACCCACAGACAGCGCCGGCAGCAGTCGTTCACCATCATCCTTGGCCGGCTCGTCGGTACCCTCAATATAGAGCTTGCGGAAGCCGGGGAAGGCCAGCGTAGAGCCGGTGGCACGCAGCAGCAGATCACCTGAATCAATATCAGCACGCACCTGATCAAGAACCGCAGGCGCCATCTGCGATGCCAGTGCCCGCTTCCAGATCAGCTTGTAGAGCTTCAGACCATCTGCATCCAGTACGTGACGCAGGGCATCGGGCGTGCGCTCAATCGAGGTTGGCCGAATCGCCTCATGCGCCTCCTGAGCATTTTTACTCTTGGTCTTGAATCGACGTGGCTGGGCAGGCAGATACGCTTCACCATATTTGCGGTCGATAAAGCCGCGCATCTCACTGATGGCATCTTCAGAGAGCGATACCGAATCGGTACGCATATAGGAGATCAGACCTACCGGTTCACCATCAACCTCAATACCTTCATAGAGCTTCTGCGCCACCTGCATGGTTTTTCTGGCGGTAAAGCCGAGTTTGCGTGAAGCATCCATCTGCAGCGTCGTGGTGATAAACGGTGGTGAGGGCTGCTGTTTGCTCTGTTTCTTCTGAACATCACTGACCTTGAAGCTCGCCTTCTCCACACGCCGCGCCATCACTTTGGCATTCACACCATCAATGATGGCAAATTTGCCGAGCGCTTTGCCATCAACGGCCTGCAGCTGGGCCTGGAACGGGCCGGCAGCCACCTGAACCTCGGTATCAATGGTCCAGAACTCTTTGGCTTTAAAATCACGAATCAGCTGTTCGCGTTCACAGATCAGTCGCAGTGCCACCGACTGTACGCGGCCTGCCGAGAGGCCACTGCGCACCTTGCGCCAGAGCAGTGGTGAAAGAGTGAAGCCGACCAGATAATCGAGTGCACTGCGTGCCTGCTGCGCATCCACCAGCTGCATATCCACTTCTGAGGGATTGGCCACCGCTTCGGTGATCGCCTTTTTGGTGATCTCATTAAAGGTGATACGCTGAACAGTTTTACCTTTGAGTCTGCCGCGCTCTCTGAGCACTTCGGCCACATGCCATGCAATCGCCTCTCCCTCGCGATCCAAATCGCTTGCGAGAATGAGCGTGTCGGCCTTTTTCATGGCGGTATCAATCGCATCAAGTCGCTTCTTCTTATCGGCAATCACCTGATACTTGATAGCAAAATCGTTATCGGGGTCAACAGAACCGTCCTTCTTCGGAAACGCACGAACATGACCATAAGAGGCCAGAACCTTATACCCCTTACCGAGATATTTTTCGATTGTTTTCGCTTTGGCGGGAGACTCCACCACGACAACTGCACTCATGTTTATTGTTACTCCGCGCTTAACTGATAACGGCTGCCGGGCAGGCGTTCAATGACGCCCTGCAGCTCAAGGGCGAGCAAGATGGGGGAAAGCTCGGGCAGGGTCAACCCGCAAGTTTCTGTGAGTTCATCCAGATACAGGCTTTCACGCCTTAATATTTCCACTATTTTCGCCTCATTTTCACTGCCCGGCTGAAACTGTTTCAGCTTCGCAGCTGCCTGCCTTTGACCACCTTGCCAGCCCAGTTGCTGCATCACCGACTGCGGATCTTGGGCCAGTAGTGCCCCATCCTGAATCAGCTGATGGCAACCTGCGTGACTGCTCGACAACACCGAGCCCGGCACCGCCAAAACCTCGCGACCATAGTTGGCCGCGCATCTGGCGGTGATCAGGGAACCCGAGCGCAGATCCGCCTCAATCACCAGTGTGGCTTGTGCAAGGGCGGCAATAATTCGGTTACGCCGCGGAAACTGTTCGGGTCTGGCCGACTGGAGCGGCAGAAATTCGGAGATGACACAACCCTGCCTGCAGATCGCCTCTACCTGTACCCGCTGTGTCTCATTCAAGGCAGAGAGACCGCAGCCTAGTACAGCGATGGTAGGCGATAATCCTTCCAGGCTGCCACCATGCACAGCGGCATCAATGCCATAAGCCATGCCACTGATCGTGGTGATAGCGTGATCGGAGAAGCTGCGACTCCAGCGCCGTGCAATCAGTGCGCCTTCACGGCTTGCCCGACGTGCACCAACCACGGCCAGCCTCTTTTCACTATTGAGCACATTCACGTCACCTTTTACAAACAGGATCAGCGGCGCATCATCAATGCCGATCAGTGCTTTCGGCCAAGCCGCATCATCCGGGCAGAGCAGTATGAGCTGCTCTCTCTCACACTGGTCAATAACAGAAGCGACCGATTCCGCGCTACTTGCCTGTAAACTGCGCAGTAGCGCAGGGCCAATGCCATCAATGTTCGCAAGGGTTTCACTGTCTCGTTGCCAGAGCGCCTCAATGCCTCCGACCGCGTCGACCAGCCTGTGACCAAGCATCGGACCTGCGCCACGCACCAGTGACAGGCGCAGCCAAAGCCGAGCCTGTTTACCGGGAGTTACAAACACTGGGGTGACGCGGTATTACTGGCCGCTGCTCAGGACGGCATCGCCGATGTGAGTCGGCGCAGTGGAGTTGGTAATCAGGGCAAGCGAGGCACGCTCCTGCGGCACCAGCACAATCAGGTCACCCACCTTCTCTTTCGGAAGCAACACGACGTCACCACTCACCTCGTCATCAACAGCGCGCCCGCTCTGGTAGATCGACAGCACGGTGCCCGGCTTGATGCCATCTTTGATACCCAGGCTGATGCCAAGCACCTGATGCTGGCCCGCTTCACGGCCGTCATCACGGATATACATCACCGAACCGGTGAGAGCACTGTCGGCAGTTTGTGGCAGGATTTTAAGGTTCGGATCACGCGCAGGCTTGAGGCGATCACCACGAGACATCTCCTCAAACGACTTCTCAACAACACCGCGATAGGTGCCATCCTCCTGGGAGATGACACGTATCTGACCAAGGTGAATCACCAGCACGCCCACGGCATCACCGGTGGCCGGTTCAATAACCTCATCGGTGCTGCGGAAGACATCGAAAAGTTCACCGGCTTTGGCAGGCTGATTCAACTTCATATAGACCCGGTCATGCACAGCAAAGTTAAGGCGATCATCACCTGAAGCGATCAGATGGCCGACCCCCTGCACCTCATCAGGATTGATAAAGTCCTGCCGCATCAGGGCTGTCATCATAATCGATGCGTCGATTTCACCCTCCAGCCGCTCAACCGGTTTAATCACCACCTTCGGCTGAGGACTAACACTACTCAAACCGCCCGGGCGTGTACCATCAAACCAGATTTTGTTGCCGGGATAGATCAGGTCCGGATTGGTAATATAGAGATTACGCTCCCAGATCTTCAGCCACTTCCAGGGATCCTTGAAAAAGTGATCGGCAATATCCCAGAGGGTATCACCCTTTTTGACGATATAGGGCTGGTTCACATCGGCCTTCAACTCATCGGATGCGATGACGCCTTGCATATCAAGCTGGTCAGCCACCACAGCAGGTGCTGTCGCAAACAGCGCCAGCATCGCCAAAATCAGAATAATCGGACTACCTTTCATACCTGCCTCCACGGCCTGTGTAACCTGTCAGTCGGGATAATGCCCGATACAAAATGATCTGCACACACCCTGTAATTCCTCTTACGCATCTGAACCTGTTTTTTGAGATTTGCCCATCGCCAGTTCGGTGCCATCAAGCAGCCTGCGAATATTGCTGGCGTGCTTGGCTGTCACCAGTGAAGCAAAAAGCATGCTAACCAGCAGTGCCGGCAGTGAACCGCCGGTCATCCAGACCAGCAGAGGCAGGGCCAGGGCACCTGCAATCGAGGCCAGTGAGACGTAACGCGTCGCCCACATCAGCACAATCCAGATCAACATGCCCAGCAGTGATGCCAACGGCTGCCACGGCAACATCGCCCCCAGCATGGTGGCCACACCCTTGCCACCCTTGAACTTCAGGTAGATCGGGAAGATGTGGCCGACAAAGCTGGCTGCGGCAATTGCACCAATCCATGTCTCAGAGAGCTCCATGGCAACTGCCAGCGCCACGGGAATCATGCTTTTGGCTATATCTGCAACCAGCGTCAAAATGCCTACCAGCTTGCCGCCGGTACGCATCGCATTGGTGGCACCAATATTGCCACTACCGTGATCACGCGGATCACGTTTGGTAATGGCCCTGCTCAGCAGCAGCCCAAACGGAATGGCGCCCAGCAGATAGGCGCCAGTCACTGTTAATATAAAGTAGATGCTCAAACGCCACCCTTACGATAGCGCGAACGCATCTGATCCCACTCCTGCTGTTTGGTATCAGCGCAGTTGCCGCAGATAAAGGTTGGCAACACATCTTCAAGTGCTGCGGGCTGGCCGAAAAGGGCCGGGAAGGGCTCGCCATCAACCACATTGTCACGTCCCAGCAGAACCAGCTGATCACGGGTGATCGGCGGAGTCGGCAGCACCTGGGTAAAGGCAGCCATCAGTGAGGCCGCCAGACCGGGTACAGGGATCAGGGTGCGCTTGATATCCAGCTCTTTAAGCAGCAGCTCCAGCAACTCTCTGAAGCTGTAGCTTTTCGGGCCGCCCAGTTCGAAGGTGGCACCATGCACATGGCGATTGCCGATCGCATCGACAAAGGCGCGCGCCACATCCTGAACCCATACCGGCTGGAAGCGGGTTTCGCCCGAGATCACCGGCAATACCGGCATGCTCTGGCTCATCGCCTTAAACTTGTTAAAGAAGGAGTCGCCCGCGCCATAGATAATTGATGGACGGAAGATGGTAAAATTCAGACCTGAAGCAGCGACGAGCTGCTCTGCTTCGCCTTTGGTTTGCGCATAACTGCTGCCTTCAACCTGACCGGCACCAAGTGCACTCATATGCAGCAACTGCTTTACGCCGGCAGCTTTGCAGGCTGCAATGACACGCGCCGTACCCTTAACATGGGCCGCCTGAAAATTCTGACGCCCCTTCTCAAACAGCAGACCAACCAGGTTAATGACCACATCCATGCCGGCAACCGCAGCATCGAGGCCATAACCATCCGTAACATCAGCACGTACAAGCCGCACGCCGTCCACCAGCTGACCGCGAGCCCTGACCGGATGACGACATGCCACGGTCACCATATGCCCGGCCTGAACTGCCTGCTGCGCAATAGCGCGACCGACAAAGCCGCTACCACCGATAATACAAAGTCGTTGTCCCATCTTACCTCCCCTATGATCTGATTTGCAGGGTAAGTATGATCCGGAGAGTGGCGAGGTCAATGCGCTTACTGCTGCTGCAACCCTTTTCACATAAATATATTTGGTCTATGCTCGCTAACAAGGGAAGGGGAGGAACAGACGCTTGGCATGTCATTATTCAAAACCAGCAAACAAAACTTGAGGCTTTTATGATCCTCGAGTTGCCCGATATCGATAGCATTGCCAATCTTCCAGAGGCGATGTTCCGCATCAGCGAGAGTTGCGCCGCACGCCCGGCCCAGTGGTATCGGAAAAATGGTGAGTACCTTCCCATCACCTATGCTCAGCTGGCGCTGCGCATTCGCCACGTAGCTTCAGGGCTGATGCGGGCGGGAGTCAAACCGGGTGATCGCATCGGCCTGCTGATGGAGAATCGCCCTGAGTGGGCTGTGATCGATTATGCCATCCTTGCGGTCGGTGCTGTCACAGTGCCGCTCTACTGCTCCTACCGACCTCAGGATATGGCCTATGTGCTGAAAGATTCCGGCGCCTCGATTGTTTTTACCTCCGGAGGACATCTGTTGCGCGACCTGAAAAAGGCGGCGGCGGAGTGCAAAACGGTCAAACATATCTACGCCACCGATGATGCCGATGATGGTACGCTTGTACGTAACCTCGCCGAGCTTGAAGGTGGCGAACCCGACGAGGAGCGTCTGAGTAGGCGGTTAGGTAAAATCGAACGTGATCAGCTGGCCACAATCGTCTACACCTCCGGCACCACGGCCAATCCGAAAGGGGTGATGCTCACCCACGGCAATATCCTCACCAATCTTGAAACCGTTCCCAACGTTATCGATCTGTTGCGCGAGGAGCGCATGCTCTCGTTTCTGCCACTGGCTCATACCCTTGAGCGTACCGCCAGCCACTTCCTGCCCTACTCCTACGGTATCTCTGTCGCCTTTGCCGAGCGCCCTGACACTGTGGCTAAAAATATGGCCGAGGCCCGACCCACCATTATGGTCTCTGTGCCGCGCATGCTGGAGGTGGTTCGCAGCCGCATTCTCGCCCAGGTTGCCAAACAGTCTGCCTTTAAGCAGAAGCTCTTCCACAGCTATCTTGATCTGGCAGGCAGAGAGAATCCCGGCCTTATCGGCAGTCTGCTGCTGAAGCTTCTCGACAAAATGGTGGGTGAAAAAATCCGTGCCCGTTTTGGTGGAAGATTACGTGTCATGGTCTCCGGTGGTGCGCCACTTGGCCCTGATGTTTTCAAGTTTTTTGAAGCCATCAAGCTTCCGATCCTGGAAGGTTACGGCCTCACCGAGTCTGCCCCCCTGCTTACCGCCAATCCGATGATCGACCGGCGCATCGGCTCGGTTGGCCGGGCCGGTAAAGGTGTCGAAATAAGGATTGCCGGGGATGGCGAGATCATTGCCCGTGGCAGCAACATCATGCCCGGCTACTGGAAAAACAAACAAGCGACCAAAGAGACGCTGATTGATGGCTGGCTGCATACCGGTGATATCGGAGAAATCGATGCTGATGGTTATCTCAGAATCACCGACCGCAAAAAGGATATCATTGTCAACTCAGGCGGTGAGAACATCGCCCCGCAACGCATCGAGGGGCTGCTGGTCGCTGATGCAGAGATCGATCAGGTGGTGGTTTATGGCGACCAGAAACCCTATCTCGTAGCGCTGGTGGTTCCCAATCCCGAAGCCTGCAAGGCCTGGGCTGTGCAGAAGGGGCTGCCCGAGACCGATTGGGATCATCTCTGTGATTCAGCGATTTTCAAAAAACATCTGCAAACAAAAATCAGCACCATGCTCAAGCCACTTAACACATTCGAGCATGTGCGCCGCATCCACCTTTTGCACAAACCCTTCACCATCGAATCGGGCCTGATGACCCCGACCATGAAAATCAAACGCCGCAAAGTCTACGACCACTACCACGAAGTACTTGAATCCCTCTACTCCTGATTAATTATGTATTGTCTCCCAGAACGCCCCAAACGAAGCTCTGTCCCAATATGGTAAACTATTTGACTGTTACCATCATGGTAACTATGATTCCGGTGTTCTGTGGGGGAGAAGCAGAGCGATGAGAATACTCGGCAGGGAGAAGTTACTGAAGTGCGGAAAGAAACATGCTGATGCCAAAAAGGCTTTGGATGCATGGTTTCAAGAAGCCAAAGAGAGTAGCTGGAAAACAACACAGGACATTAAAAAAAGGTATCGCAGCGCAGATTTTCTGGCTGGTAATCGGGTGATCTTCAACATCATGGGGAATCGCTACCGGTTGGTCGTTAAAGTGCGCTACCAAAATGGCATCATAGCTATCGAATGGGTGGGGACTCATGCGGAGTATGACAAGATGAAATTCTAGAGGAGGTTGGTGATGCATCTTAAAATCATTAAGAATGAAGCTGAGCACCAGCTAGCCCTTGAGGCATTGCTGACCTTGATGGATGGTAACCCTACTGAAGGCAGCGCTGAAGCAGACCAACTGGATGTGCTCTCTTTGCTGATTGAGCGTTACGAGGAAGAAAACTTTCCTGTTGATCTGCCTGGCCCCATCGAAGCCATTCGCTTTCGCATGGAGCAGCAGGGACTAACCCAGAAAGATATGGTACCCTATTTCGGCTCTGCCGCTCGAGTATCGGAGGTGTTGAACGGCAAGCGTCAGCTCAGCGTGAACATGATGCGTCAACTGAACAAGAAGCTTGGTATCCCGGCAGAAGTGCTTCTGCATGAGGCAGGAGCCGAACTGCCTGTTGCCACAGACAAATGGGATCAGAGTGTTCTCAAAGCCATGCTGGAACGCAATTATTTCGATGGCTTTGGTGGCCAACTGAGTGAGTTGAAAGAGTATGCCACAGAATGGACCAAACGCTTCGCGGATTTAGTTCCGGGCATCCCTCGAACCGAACCCGCCCTTCTGCGCACAACGGCACATCAGAGATGCAACAACAAGCAAGTCGATGAGCTGGCCTTATGGGCATGGCAAATTCGTGTGCAGCAAAAAGCTGCAGCTGAACCGTTAAGCAATCCTTATCAGCCCGGTGTGATCAATCTCGATTTTATGCGCCGCCTAGCGGGTGAATCATGGGCTGAAAGCGGCCCTATTCGTGCCCGTGAACTACTCAACCATCATGGTATTCACCTGATTGTGGAACCCCACCTGCCGAAAACTTATCTTGATGGTGCAGTGATGCTTGATGCACGCGGCCGTCCCATTATCGCGCTTACGCTTCGTCATGATCGGGTTGATAACTTCTGGTTTACCCTGATGCATGAACTGGCACATGTGGCTTTGCATCTGGATGGAACGAAGGTGTTCATTGATGATCTGGATAGCAACAACGAAGTGGACTCGATTGAAAGCGAGGCAGATGCCTTGGCTTCCGAAGCACTGATTCCGACAGAGGAATGGATAAGGGCATTGATATTAGCCGAGGCTGATATTTTCGATCTTGCCCAGAACCTCCATATTTCACCGGCCATAGTTGCCGGGAGACAGCGCAAGGAATCAGGCAATTATCGCAAGTTTACCAAGCTTATTGGTAAAGATCAGGTTCGTTGCCAATTCCACATCTAAGGCCCTAAGGTCAGGCCAAGGTTTACCGAAAGCATAATTCTTATTTATGTGTTTCCTTGGCTCGACCGGTAATAGTGGCGGATTCAGGTTCTGCATTTAGAATCAGCAGGTGAGCGCGTTATAATCAAAGCGCTCTGGCCATGAGTGGAGTGGAGAGATGATCAAACGTTATACATTGATGAAGCTGCACATGATCTTTGCTTCAGTGGTATTTCCGATTACGGTGATGTTCTTCATTACCGGTGCGCTCTATATCACCGATATTAAACCGGACGTCGCCAGCGAGGAGTTTCGTATCGAACTTGATCAGCCGTTTCCGGCTGATGCCAAACAGCTCAAAGAGATTGCAGCCAAAGAGCTGGCCAGACGCAACATCTCCGAACCCCTCGGGCGATACAAACTGAAGTGGGATTCCGACCTGCAGGCCGATTACCTCTTCTGGGATGGCGAAAATCACTGGCTGAAGATTCGCCCCTCCTCCAGCAACGCCCATGTGGCAGTCATGAAATTCTACGATCCCGGCATCTACAGCCGCTTTATGAGTCTGCACAAAGGCAATGGTAAAGAGTCGTTTAACTATTTCGTGGTAGCCATGGCGATTACCATGATGCTCACCCTGTTCAGCGGTGTGATCATCGGCATTAGCCTGCCTAAATTGCGACCTATGGTACTCTACTCAATGGGCACGGGCACGCTGCTCTTTTTCGGCCTGATGTTTTACAGTCAGTTTGTCGGATAAAACCCTTACGCGTACAGGTGTGAATATTGATGGCTGCCCTGTTATGGTCTGCCGGTGAATATTGCTGACCACCCAATTCAGGTAAAGGTTCGCACTGAGTATGCAGCCGAGCACTCCGACCCTGCCCAGGATCGTTATGTGTTTATCTATTACATCAGCATTGTTAACAATGGCCCTGAACCTGTGCAACTGATCTCCCGCTACTGGAAAATTATGGATGCCAGCGGCCAGGTGGAAGAGGTGCGCGGTGAAGGGGTTGTCGGTGAGCAACCGGTGATTGAACCCGGACGTGAACATTTCTATAACAGCTTCTGCATTCTCGAAACCCCGGTTGGCTGTATGCAGGGCAGCTACCTGATGCAGAGGGAAGATGGTGAACAGTTTGATGCCCCCGTAGCGCTCTTTTCTCTGGCCGTGCCCGGCAGCCTGAATTGAGGGC
Source organism: Mariprofundus sp. KV (assembly GCF_013387475.1). GTDB lineage: Bacteria > Pseudomonadota > Zetaproteobacteria > Mariprofundales > Mariprofundaceae > Mariprofundus. The sequence continues at coordinate 78,249 of NZ_VWNB01000010.1, forward strand.
TTAAAAGCTACCGATTCTCTACAGTTTCCGTCATTTCCCCTACGCCATGCGCGCCCGCATGGCGCTTGCTTATGGCGCAGTTCAGTGTGTTGTCAGGGAGACTTTGCTTAAACAAAAGCCATCCGGGCGATGAAGAGCATCTGCTCTTTTCATGGTAAGAGAACAATCAATGCCGATCAGCTGAGCAGATCGATCTGTTCAATTAAATCGTCCGGGTCTGATCTGTTCAGATAGAGAGTGGAGCTGCACTGTGCGGTTCGATTGCTGATGCGGCCATTGCTGCCGCGACCTGGCGCCACAGAAGCACGCTCATTGGCAAATAGCGGCAGTTGCACTGCAATCTCATGCTGGACCTGTCGTGCCTCTACAGAGATATCGAGCAGATCATGGCTGCCTTCGTGGGGCTCATCCTCATCCACAACTAACGGCCAGGATGTGCCTCTCCCCATCCTGTGCGATGACTTATGTCTGCTGTATAACTCAACAGAACTGTCTTTGATTCTCATCTCGGCTCCGATTGTTCATACTGAAACTATCGCTAAATCAGCCCTACACTTTATTGAGTGATCACCAGGCGCTTTCCTCAATTCCACAGTGTCCAAATATTCTGTCCCTGAATAATGCGTTTAGTTCTAACTGCTGGTTTTGAACAATGGCATAAAAAAAAAAGGGTGCCAGAAGGCACCCTTTTTTGATTTCCTGAGAAAGTGGCTTTAGGCCGCTTCGCCCTCAGCTGCATCCATTCCGGTATCGCGGTCATCAATAACCTGACCCAGCTCTTCCAGAATATCCGCATCCATAGGCTTCTCGATCACATCTTCAACGACCGCACCTGCAACAACCGGTTTGGGTGCATTGCGAGCTGCAAGACCTGTACCAGCCGGCAGCAGACGACCGAGAATCACGTTCTCTTTCAGACCCAGCAGCCAGTCCACTTTACCTGCCAGCGCAGCTTCAGTGATCACACGCGTAGTCTCCTGGAACGATGCCGCAGAGATAAACGAATCGGTATTCAGAGAGGACTTGGTGATACCCAGCAGGATCGGCTCGAAGGTGGCCGGAGCCTTGCCCTCTGCAACCAGTTGGCGGTTGGTCTGCAGTACATGCTTACGCACAGGCTGCTCACCAGCGACATAGGTCGACTGACCCGGATCGTTGATCTGAACCTTACGCATCATCTGACGTGCAATCACTTCGATATGTTTATCGTTGATCTTCACGCCCTGCAGTCGGTAAACCTCCTGAATCTCATCAGTCAGGTAGCCGGAGAGTGCTTCTACGCCGAGAACCTTGAGGATGTCCTGAGGTGCCGGAGAGCCTTCCATCAGGCGCTCACCACGACGTACGCGGTCGCCTTCCTGAACAAGGATCTGAGAACCCTTAGGAATCTGGTATTCCAGGTGATCAGAACCGTCAGTCGGCTCAACATACACACGACGTTTACCACGGATATCCTTACCAAAGGAGATCACACCGTCAGCGCCGGCAATGAATGCCAGGTTTTTCGGTTTACGTGCTTCAAACAGCTCGACAACACGTGGCAGACCACCGGTAATATCCTTGGTCTTGCCTGCTTCACGAGGAATGCGTGCAAGAACTTCACCTGCTTTGAGTTCCGTTTCGTTTTCAACGTTCAGAATTGCACCAGGTGAGAGGAAGTAACGGGCAGGCGTATTGGTACGCGCAAGTACAATCGGATCGCCTTCCGGATCTTTCGGATCCACCAGATGAATCTGCGGACGCAGTGCATCTTTACGGGTATCAGCCTGCTGGGTAACAACACGGCTGGAGAGCCCTGTAACCTCATCAGACTGCTCACGCATGGTGATGCCCTCTTCCAGATCGACGAAGCGGATCTTACCGTCGGTCTCGGCAATCAGAGGCATGGTGTATGGATCCCACTCAGCCAGCTTGGTGCCAGCCTTGGTCGCATCGCCCTCTTTAACCAGCAGGTGCGCACCGTACGGGATACGATGACGCTCCATCTCTTTGCCCTTGGCATCAACAATCACCGTTTCGGTATGACGGTTGATTACAATCTCGGAGCCGGCGCTATCGGTTACGGTGATTGCAGCTTCAAGTTTGACACTGCCGCCGAATTTCGCTTCAACATGCGCCTGCTCAGCAGAGCGTGATGCAGTACCACCAACGTGGAAGGTACGCATGGTAAGCTGGGTGCCCGGCTCACCGATCGACTGTGCAGCAATCACACCAACAGCTTCACCGATAGATACCGGTGTACCGTGGGCCAGATCGCGGCCATAGCAGTTGGCACATACGCCATCTTCAGCTTCACAGGTCAGTACAGAACGGATACGAACACTCTCAACGGCGGCATCATCAATCTTGTCAGCCAGCTCCTCGTTCACCATCGCACCGGCAGGTGCAATCTCAACGCCGGAGATCGGATCAAGTGCAGACTCAAGCAGCACACGGCCGAGAACGCGCTCATACAGTGGCTCAATCACTTCACCACCCTCTACAAGTGCAGTCAGTGTAACACCACTATCGGTGCCACAATCCTGAATACGAACAACTGCATCCTGCGCCACATCCACCAGACGACGGGTAAGGTAACCGGAGTTCGCAGTTTTAAGTGCGGTATCGGCCAGACCCTTACGGGCACCATGGGTAGAGATGAAGTACTGCAGAATAGTCAGGCCTTCACGGAAGTTCGCGGTAATCGGTGTTTCGATGATCGAACCATCAGGTTTGGCCATCAGACCACGCATACCGGCCAGCTGACGAATCTGCTGCGCGGAACCACGAGCGCCGGAATCGGCCATCATATAGACCGGGTTAAAGCTCTTCGCCTCCTCCTGCTTGGTGCCATCAGCACTGGTCAGAAGATCGGTAGAGAGGTTGTCCATCATGGCGCGGGCAACCTTCTCAGTGGTATGCGTCCAGAGGTCGACCACCTTATTGTAGCGCTCGCCAGCGGTAATCAGACCATCGGCATACTGCTTCTGTACCTTGGCTACTTCAGCTTCAGCTGCAGCCACGGTCACATATTTACTCTCAGGAACCACCACATCACACAGGGCAAAGGAGGCACCGGACTTGGTTGCGTAAGCATAACCGAGAACCTTCAGGCGATCGGCCAGAAGTACGGTCGCCTTGTTACCGGCGAAGCGGTAACACTGCTCGATCAGAGAGCCCACATCTTTCTTGGTCAGCTCACGATTCACTGCAGAGAATGGCAGCTCATCAGGCAGGATGGTAGAGAGAATGGCACGACCGACTGTGGTGTGCTCACGCTTACCACGTACGCGGCAGACAATACGGCTGTGCAGTTCAACAGCACCGGCATCCATGGCACGCAGCACCTCATCAGAAGAGGAGAAGACCATATCTTCGCCTTTACCAAATGGGCGCTCACGTGTCAGATAGTAGATACCAAGAACCATATCCTGTGTAGGTACAACAACCGGACTACCTGTTGCTGGTGAGAGGATATTGTTGGTCGACATCATCAGAGCACGACACTCTGTCTGAGCCTCAATAGAGAGCGGCACATGTACAGCCATCTGATCGCCATCGAAGTCGGCATTGAATGCGGTACAAACCAGCGGATGCAGCTGAATCGCTTTACCTTCAATCAGAATCGGTTCGAAAGCCTGAATACCGAGACGGTGCAGGGTTGGTGCACGGTTCAGCATCACCGGATGCTGATGAATCACTTCAGCAAGAATATCCCAAACCTCAGGGATGCCCTGCTCAACCAGCTTCTTGGCTGCTTTAATGGTATTGGCCAGGCCGCGCAGCTCCAGCTTGTTGTAGATAAACGGCTTGAACAGCTCAAGCGCCATCTTCTTAGGCAGACCGCACTGATGCAGTTTAAGTTCAGGACCCACCACGATCACCGAACGACCGGAGTAGTCCACGCGTTTACCAAGCAGGTTCTGACGGAAACGACCCTGTTTACCCTTGATCACATCAGAGAGTGATTTCAGAGGGCGACGGTTGTTACCGGTAATAGGTTTTGAGCGACGATCATTATCAAACAGAGCGTCAACAGACTCCTGCAGCATACGCTTCTCATTACGGGTAATGATCTCAGGCGCATTGAGCTCCAGCAGACGTTTCAGACGGTTGTTACGGTTGATCACGCGGCGATAGAGATCATTCAGATCGGAGGTCGCGAAACGACCACCGTCCAGAGGTACCAGCGGACGAATTTCAGGTGGCAGAACCGGAATCACTTCCAGAACCATCCACTCAGGGCGATTGCCGGAACCGAGCATCGCTTCAACAGTAGAGAGACGCTTGGTCAGTTTGGTCAGCTTGGTGACAGCCTTGGTAGCCAGAATCTGGGCACGCAGGGACTGGCGCTCCTCTTCCAGATCGATGCTCTTCAGCATCTCACGCAGAGCTTCAGCACCCATCGCAGCACGGAACTCTTCACCGTACTCTTCAAAGGCTTCGATATACTCCTCTTCGGTAAGAATCTGGAACTGCTCCAGAGAGGTCAGACCGGGATCGAGGACGATATAGGACTCGAAATAGAGTACGCGCTCCAGCTCTTTCAGGGTTTTATCCAGCAGCAAGCCGATACGTGATGGCAGGCTCTTGAGGAACCAGATATGTGCCACGGGTGCAGCCAGGTCAATATGACCCATACGCTCACGACGAACCTTGGACTGGATCACCTCAACCGAGCACTTCTCACAAACAACGCCACGATGTTTGAGGCGTTTGTACTTACCGCACAGACACTCGTAGTCTTTGATCGGGCCAAAAATCTTGGCGCAGAAGAGACCATCGCGCTCAGGTTTGAAGGTACGATAGTTGATCGTCTCAGGCTTCTTCACCTCGCCGTAAGACCATGAACGAATTTTTTCGGGACTGGCCAGACCAACCTTCAGGCCATCGAAGTCCTCGATGCTTGAAGGTTTCTGGAACATCTTGAGAAGTTCTTGCATAACTTATTCTCCTTCGTTCACGGCTGGATGTTTGACCATTGCAAGGTCAATACCCAGAGCATTCAATTCTTTGGTCATCACGTTAAAGGACTCAGGAATACCTGCGTCAAACGACATATCACCGCGTACAATAGACTCGTACATCTTCGTACGACCCTGCACATCATCCGATTTCACTGTCAGCATCTCCTGCAGCGTGTACGCCGCGCCGTATGCTTCCAGTGCCCAAACTTCCATCTCACCGAAACGCTGGCCACCGAACTGTGCCTTACCACCGAGCGGCTGCTGCGTAACAAGTGAGTATGGACCTGTTGAACGTGCGTGGATCTTCTCATCAACGAGATGATGCAGCTTAAGGATATACATCATGCCGATGGTAACAGGACGATCAAACGCTTCACCGGTACGACCATCATAGAGCGTGGTCTGACCCGATTCAGGCTTGTCAGCAAGTTTCAGCATGCGCTGGATATGCGCCTCTTTGGCACCATCAAACACAGGTGTAGCAATAGGAATACCGCCACGCAGGTTGTGCGCCAGTTCAAGCAGGGACTCTTCATCCATATCCTTGATGTCGCTGCAGGCCTGATCATCTTCAAGGTAGCACTCTATAAGGAATGCACGCAGCTCTTCAGTCGGCATTTTGGCTTTGAGCATGCCATCAATCTTCTTACCAAGCTCACTGCCTGCCCAACCCATATGAATCTCGAAAATCTGACCGATATTCATACGTGAAGGTACGCCCAGCGGGTTCAGACAGATATCAACCGGTGTGCCATCTTCGGTATAAGGCATATCCTCTTCCGGTACGATGACCGAAATAACACCCTTGTTACCATGACGACCGGCCATCTTGTCACCCGGCTGCAGTTTGCGCTTCACAGCCACAAACACTTTCACAACCTTGATTACACCTGGTTTCAGCTCCGAGCCTTCGCGAACCTTGGCCACCTTCTCTTCAAAGCGTGACTCAAGTCTGCCGCGCTCTTTGTCCATCGACTCAAGAATCTCGGCAACACGCTCATTGACAGCATCATCGGCAACAGAGACACCGGTCAGATCGCGCAGGTTCAACGCTTCAATGTTCTCAGCCTTGATTTCAGTGCCGGCTTTAAGCCCTTTAAACTTGGCAGCACTCTGGCCAATCAGCAGGTCGCGCAGACGACTTACGGCGTTGCCCTCAAGAATACGACGCTCATCTTCTTTATCAGCATAGAGCTGCTCAATAGCGCTCTCTTCGATCACCTTGGCACGATCATCCTTCTCGTCGCCACGACGGGTGAAGACCTGAACGTCAACAACAACGCCCTCATCACCAGGTTTAACACGCATTGACGTGTCACGAACATCGGATGCCTTCTCACCAAAGATCGCGCGCAGCAGCTTCTCTTCAGGAGAGAGCTGGGTTTCACCCTTGGGTGTGATTTTACCAACCAGGATATCGCCCTGTTTAACTTCCGCACCGATATAAGCGATACCACAATCATCAAGATGACGCAGTGCCTCTTCACCAACATTTGGAATATCGCGAGTAATCTCTTCAGCTCCGAGTTTGGTATCACGGGCAACCGCTTCAAACTCTTCAATGTGGATCGAGGTATAAACATCCTCTTTCACCAGCTTCTCGGAGATAACAATCGCATCCTCAAAGTTGTAACCACGCCAGGGCATCAGTGCCACCAGTGCATTGCGACCCAGTGCCAACTCACCCAAATCAGTCGACGGTCCATCTGCGATGATGTCACCCTTGGCAACAAGCTCACCGCTCTTGACCAGCGGACGCTGGTTAAAGCAGGTGTTCTGATTGGAGCGGCGGTACTTGAACAGACGGTAGATATCTACGCCGGGTTCACCTTCAACCTGCTCATCATCAAACACCTTCACAACAATACGTTCACCATCAACACGCTCAACAACACCACCACGACGGGCAACCTGAGATACGCCCGAGTCACGCGCCAGCGGCGCCTCCATGCCGGTACCTACCAGTGGCTTCTCGCTGCGCAGCAGAGGCACAGCCTGACGCTGCATGTTGGAACCCATCAATGCGCGGTTGGCGTCATCATGTTCAAGAAACGGAATCAGACCCGCACAGACAGAGACCACCTGTGATGGTGAAACATCCATATAGTTAATGGAGGTTGCCTCAGCCATGATGAACTCACCACCCTGACGACACTGGATCAGATCATTCACAAAGCGACCGTTCTCATCCACTTTCGCATTGGCCTGGGCAATCACCGGAGCGGCCTCATCAATGGCGGAGAGGTAATCAACCACATCCGTAACCTGTCCATCAACAACCCTGCGGTACGGCGACTCAAGGAAACCGAAATCGTTCACCTTGGCATAGGTAGCCAGTGAGTTGATCAGACCGATGTTCGGACCTTCAGGTGTCTCAATAGGGCAGAGACGGCCATAATGGGTTGGATGTACGTCACGCACTTCAAAGCCGGCACGTTCACGAGAGAGACCGCCAGGGCCAAGCGCAGAGAGACGACGTTTATGCGTCACTTCAGAGAGCGGGTTGGTCTGATCCATAAACTGTGAAAGCTGGGATGAACCGAAGAACTCCTTTACCGATGCAATCAACGGTTTCGCGTTCACTACATCCGAAGGCATCATCTCAGTCAGGTCACCAGAGCTCAGGCGCTCACGGACAGCGCGCTCCATACGTACCAGACCAACACGAATCTGGTTCTCCAGCAGCTCGCCCACAGAGCGCAGACGACGGTTACCAAGATGGTCAATATCATCAACTTCGCCAATGCCGTCACGCAGTGAGAGCAGTGTATCAAGCGCCAGCAGGATATCTTCATCACGCAGTGTGCCCTGATCCAGAGGAACAGACTCATTATCAATACCGAGACGACTGTTGAGTTTCATACGACCTACACGGGAGAGGTCATAACGGGATGGATCATAAAACAGCGATTCAAACAGTGCTTTTGCAGTTTCAACTGTTGGCGGCTCGCCGGGGCGCATCATGCGGTAGATCTCAACACGCGCCTCTTCACGCGACTGAACCATATCCAGGCGCAGGGTATCAGCCAGCCACGGGCCACGAACCGAAGTATCAATCAGCAGACAGTCGAACTCTTTAATGCCTGCAGCCTGCATCTCAGAGATAGCATCTTCAGTCAGCTCCTGATTGTGATCGATCAGAATCTCGCCACCGGCGACCACGATGGGCTCCGCTGCAGCCTCACCGATCACGCTCTCAATCGGCACATCAATCCAATCGATTTCAGCTTCTGTCAGGCGTTTAATGGCCACCTTGGTGAACTTCTTGCCTTCAGCAACAATACGCTTGTTACCGACCTTGATAGTGGTAACCGCACGCGTGCCTTCAAACAGTTCAGGTACAAACTTAACCTGCAGGCCGGTCTCACTGAAGCGGTAGGTACGACGCTGATAAAAACGATCCAGAATATCCTGAGTGGAGAGGCCGATCGCTTTAAGCAGGATGCCAACAGGCATTTTACGACGCAAATCGATACGGAAGTTCACCTTATCTTTTGCATCAAATTCAAAATCGAGCCATGAACCACGGTAAGGAATGACCCGTGCTTTAAACAGGAACTTGCCTGAAGCGTGTGTTTTACCGCGATCATGATCAAAGAATACACCCGGAGAACGGTGCATCTGGGAGACAATGGCACGCTCGGTACCGTTGATGATGAACGAGCCGTGCTCGGTCATGCGGGGGATTTCGCCCATGTATACGGACTGGTCGCGCACTTCGCGAACCTTGCGCTTACCGCGCTTCTCGCCCTCATTCTCAAAGATCTTCAGGCGCAGCTTAACCTTGACCGGCAGAGCATAGGTCAGATCGCGTCGACGACACTCGTCCAGATCGTAGCGGGGAGGGCTATACTCGAGCCCTTCAAAACCCAGCTCAGCATTGCCGGCATAATCACGAACCGGGAATACAGACTGGAATACTGTCGCCAGTCTGGAGTCATTCACAGCTTCGCCATAACCGACAAATTCGTGATAGGACTCGGTCTGCAGGTTCAGCATGTTTGGCATGCTGATTGGAGACTTGATACTACCGAAATTTTTACGAATGCGTTTCAATGATGCTTGCTTAGCCATGGTTACCTCGAACGACGTACAGATTTTCCAAAACTCTTAAATGCGAAAAAGGCCAAGCCCCGGCAGCTTCCGCCACCGGGGATTAACCCAATACGTTTACGTTGAAACGTGAAACAACAGTAGCTTACTTAAGTTCTACAGTTGCGCCCGCTTCTTCCAGCTTAGCTTTCAACTCTTCAGCTTCGTCCTTAGAAACGCCTTCTTTAACGTTACCAGGTGCGCCGTCTACCAGTGCTTTAGCTTCTTTCAGGCCCAGGCCAGTTGCTTCACGAACTGCCTTGATTACCTGGATTTTCTTCTCGCCTGCAGACTGCAGAACAACGTTAAACTCGGTCTGCTCTTCTGCTGCTGCGGCTTCGCCACCAGCAACTGGGCCAGCTGCTACTGCAACAGGTGCAGCTGCAGATACGCCGAATTTGTCTTCCAGTGCTGTTACCAGCTCAGACAGTTCCAGAACGGTCATAGTTTCGATTGCTGAGATTAGTTCATCTTTAGTGATTGCCATTTTAGTTAGCTCCTTGTGCTATAGTTAAAAAAATTAAGTGATAAATGTTTATGCTGCTTCTTTCTGATCGCGAATAGCTGCCAGTGTGCGTACGAACGATGCAGGAACTTCAGCCAATGTACGGACGAATCCGCTGATTGGTGCCTGCATGCTGCCGAGCATTTTAGCGAGCAAAACTTCGCGAGGTGGAAGATCTGCCAGTGCCTTAACACCTGCCGCATCCACCAACTTGCCGTCGAGTACGCCACCCTGAACCAGAAGCTTATCGTTCTTTTTGGCGAAATCGGAGATGGCTTTTGCCATTGCTACCGGATCTTTACCATAAGCGATTGCTACCGGGCCGGTGAACAATTCTTCAGCTGCTTTAAAGCCCGTACCCTCTGCCGCACGGCGCGCCAGAGTGTTTTTTACAACCTGTAGAGACACATCTGCGTTATGCAGAGCGCGACGAAGGTCTCCCATTTGGGAAACAGTCAGACCGCGGTAGTGAGTCACTACACCAGCTGTAGATTCGGACCAGGCAGCGTGAAGTTCTTCGACAATGCGTTGTTTGTCTTGTTTAATCACATTTACCCCCTTGCTTTTCGACCCGCGCAAGTGAGCTTGCACCCCATCTATTGTTGGAAGGGTCTCCCCAATTAAGCCGCGCTCATAAGAGTCTGGCTCCAGCAGTCTAGGACGGATCGTTATTTTAGCCGCTTATCCCCGCACCCTTCGGAATACAGATCAAACCAGCTATTCTTTTCCTTTAGCTTCTTCCTGAAGCTTTTCCCAGCCATGGATGGCTGGCTTTAGTGAGAAGTTCGGATTTCACAAAATTCGAACTTCGTCAGAAGGTCGAGGGCAGGATGCTCCTCGACCGCATCTAACAAATCACAGCGTGGTTTCATCCACGCGTACAGCTGCGCCCATCGTTGAAGAGATGCTCATCTTCTGCATATAGCGGCCTTTTGAAGATGAAGGACGCAGACGGTTCAACTCAGCCAGCAGCGCTGCAACATTTTCAGCAAGCTTCGCAGCATCGAAAGAACGACGGCCGACAGGAGCATGAATCACACCGCCCTTATCAACACGCACTTCAATCTGACCGGACTTGATTGCACCGACAGCCTTGGTCACATCCATCGTTACAGTACCCAGCTTCGGATTAGGCATCAGGCCACGGGGACCGAGCACACGGCCCAGTTTACCAACCTGTGCCATCATGTCCGGGGTTGCGACAACGCGGTCGAACTCCATAAAACCACCGAGAACCTTCTCAACCAGATCATCAGCACCAACAACGTCAGCACCGGCTGCGGTTGCTTCATCAGCCTTAGGGCCCTTAGCAAACACTGCAACACGTACAGTTTTACCTGTGCCATTTGGCAGTGCGATAGAGCCGCGAACCATCTGATCAGCATGACGCGGATCAACACCCAGTTTGATCGCCACATCGACAGACTCATCAAACTTGGTAGCTGGCTGAGCCAGAATTGCGTCCAGAGCTGCCTGAACTGTTACAGCCTGCGCCGGTACGGCTGCAAGGCTTGCTTTCATGCGTTTAGTTACTTTTGCCATCTTACGCCCCCTTAGCCCTTAACTTCCAGACCCATAGAGACAGCAGTGCCTTCTATGATCTTCATGCCAGCTTCAGCATCGTAGCAGTTAAGGTCTGGCATTTTGATTTCAGCAATCTCGCGAAGCTGAGCGCTGGTCACGGTGCCAACCTTTTTCTTGTTAGGCTCACCACTGCCCTTGGCAATCTTGGCTGCTTTAAGAAGCAGTACAGACGCAGGTGGGGTTTTGATAACGAAATCGAAAGAGCGATCCGCATAGACGCTGATCACTACTGGAAGGGTCAATCCCTTCTCCATCTCCTGGGTTCTGGCGTTAAACGCTTTACAGAACTCCATGATGTTCACACCAGCCTGACCGAGAGCCGGACCAACTGGTGGGGATGGGTTTGCAGAACCTGCAGGAACCTGCAGCTTCACAAGCTTGGTAAGTTTCTTTGCCATGTATAATCTCCAACCGGCTGCAGGCCTCTTGCCCTTCACCTTTATTCGCACGCCACTATCCGTGACTTATGCTCCCGCAGCTTTGCGGTAAAACTCTCACATCCTGTGAAAGTGCTTGTTCAAAAAACTGAAGCTTGAGCCTCAGCCTTTCTCAACCTGAATGTACTCCAGCTCAACCGGAGTAGGACGACCAAAGATAGAGACGCTCACTTTCAGCTTCGCCTTATCTTCCATCACCTCTTCAACCACACCGTTAAAGGAGGCAAACGGACCATCGATAACACGAACCGCATCGCCGATATCAAACATCACCTTAGGCTTCGGACGCTCAATACCCTCTTCAATCTGCTGAATCAGTGCATCAACTTCGCGTTGCGGCATCGGCATCGGCTTGTTTGCTGAGCCGAGGAAGCCGCTTACCTGACGGGTATCTTTTACCACATGCCAGGTATCATCGTTCATCTCCATCTCAACGAGGATATAACCCGGGAAGAACTTACGCTGAGATGTCACCTTCTGACCCTCTTTCAGCTCAACCACTTCCTCACGGGGAACAAGAATCTGACCGAATTTCTCGGAGAGGCCTGCTCGCTCCGCATTTTCCCTCAGCATCCCCTCCACCTTATCTTCATAATTGGAGTAGACCTGAACCACATACCAACGCATCGCCATTAGATCACCTGCTTCACGAGTGAACTTAAGCCCCAGTCGACAAGCCACAGAAACAGAGCAATAAAGATCACCATAATAAACACCAGCAGCGTTGACTGCATGGTCTCTTTACGATCCGGCCACGTTACCTTTTTGGCTTCGACCTTCACTTCATTCATGAATTTCTGCATCTCTACGACACGACTCATACTTAAGCTCCTATTCTACTATCCACACATACAACACTGGCAGGCGAGGAGGGACTCGAACCCACAGCACCCGGTTTTGGAGACCGGTACTCTACCAATTGAGCTACTCGCCTAGGTGTTACTTAATCTTTGTTTCCTTGTGTGGCGTATGCTTACGACATGAATTGCAGTACTTGCTCAGCACCAGCTTGTCTGTCGTGGTACGCTTGTTCTTGTCGGTGGTGTAGTTCTTGCGCTTACACTCTTCACACGCCAAAGCCAATAAATCACGCATCTCTTAATCTCCAGTGACGGCAAAGCGGCGGTAGCACGAGTCTACCGCCGCTGCACATCTTTTAGGTTTTACTTAGTAATGTCGGTTACGACGCCAGCGCCGACCGTACGACCACCTTCGCGGATAGCAAAACGAAGCTCTTTATCCATTGCGATTGGGGTAATCAGTTCAACATCCATAGAGATGTTATCGCCAGGCATCACCATCTCAGTTCCCTCAGGAAGGGTAACTGAACCGGTTACGTCAGTTGTACGGAAGTAGAACTGTGGACGGTAACCGTTAAAGAATGGGGTATGACGACCGCCCTCTTCTTTATTCAGGATATATGCTTCAGCTTTAAATGAGGTGTGTGGCGTGATGGAACCTGGCTTGGCCAGAACCTGACCACGCTCGATATCTTCACGCTTAACACCACGAAGAAGAAGACCTACGTTGTCGCCTGCTTCACCGGAATCCAGCAGCTTGCGGAACATCTCAACACCGGTACAGGTAGTCTTAACAGTGTTTTTGATACCAACGATCTCGATCTCTTCACCAACCTTGATCACACCAGCTTCGATACGACCGGTTGCAACAGTACCGCGACCTGAGATGGAGAACACATCCTCAACAGGCATCAGGAACGGCTTGTCTACATCACGTGCAGGGGTAGGAATGTACTCATCCACTGCAGCCATCAGACGCAGGATAGATGGCGCGCCGATCTCAGACTCATCGCCTTCCAGTGCCTTCAGTGCAGAACCGATGATGATTGGTGTGTCGTCACCCGGGAAGTCGTAAGAGTCGAGAAGTTCACGAACTTCCATCTCTACCAGCTCCAGCAGCTCTTCATCATCAACCATGTCAGCCTTGTTCAGGTATACTACCAGGTGAGGTACGTTTACCTGACGCGCCAGCAGTACATGCTCACGGGTCTGTGGCATAGGGCCATCAGCAGCAGAAACTACCAGGATACCGCCGTCCATCTGCGCAGCACCGGTGATCATGTTTTTTACATAGTCAGCATGGCCCGGGCAGTCAACGTGTGCGTAGTGACGCGCTTCAGTCTCATACTCAACGTGAGCTGTAGCGATAGTAATACCGCGCTCGCGCTCTTCCGGAGCACCATCAATGTCGCCGTAGTCCTTGAACACAGCGCCGCCTGTCAGAGACAGAACCTTGGTGATTGCAGCGGTCAACGTGGTCTTGCCATGGTCGACGTGACCGATGGTACCGATGTTCACATGCGGTTTATTACGCTCAAACTTTTCCTTTGCCATATTTATTCTCCATACATGTTTTTAAACTACGATGGAGATCTGCAAGCAGATAACCATCTAAACTGGAGCCCAGAGCGAGAATTGAACTCGCGACCTCATCCTTACCAAGGATGTGCTCTACCCCTGAGCTACCTGGGCCAGACCCAAATGCCTGCAAACAGCATATGGAGCGGGCGGCGGGAATCGAACCCGCGTCATCAGCTTGGAAGGCTGAGGTGCTACCATTGTACCACGCCCGCATACCCGAAGAAGCTCAGGGGAACTTCTCCAGAAACTGGTGGAGAGAGCTGGATTCGAACCAACGTAGGCTGAGCCAGCAGATTTACAGTCTGCCCCCTTTAGCCACTCGGGAATCTCTCCATTTCACGCCCCTGTCCCGCAAGCAGGCCAACCCAAAAGGGCGCGCGATTATACACCTTTGCCGCGCACTGTCAATGAGCGCAACAAAAATACGGTTAAACTGGAGCCGGCAACAGGAATCGAACCCGTGGCCTGCTGATTACAAATCAGCTGCTCTACCATCTGAGCTATGCCGGCAAGGGTGGCGCATCATAACGATCAAAAATATGAACTCAAGCACTATTTGAAAAGAGTTGTTTATTCCGTCAGATAGCGCTGCTTTTTAAGAGATAACAAGAGCGCCTTTCTCGACCATTTATCCAGTAAATACGCGGTGATTAAAGTCGTTCAATATGCCATTGGTTCTGTTAAGTGATGAATTCAAAATGAAACTATTTGGCAGCAAGGAATGGAACAACCACGGGCGGGACAAGTTCGGAAACGTCACCACCCATGCTGGAAATTTCGCGGATAAAGCGGGATGAGACAAAGGTGTAATCCTCACGCGCCATAACAAACACGGTTTCAATGCGCTCATCGAGCCTGCGATTCATGGTCGCCATCTGAAATTCATACTCAAAATCGGAGGCTGCACGCAAGCCGCGCAGAATCGCGGCGGCCTGATGGCCATGCGCCAGATCCACCAGCAGGCCGTTAAAACAGACAGCCTCTACATTCGGCTCACCCTTAAATGTTTCACGAACCATGCTTAGACGCGTCTCCACATCAAACATCGGCCCTTTGCCGGGATTGTCCGCCACACCGATCACAACGCGGTCAAACATCTTCAGGCCACGCTTTACCACATCAACATGGCCCAGTGTAATCGGATCAAAAGTACCGGGATAAATAGCTGTCTTTTTCACGTTTCCCCCATCAAGAGGTGAACAGTAATTGATTCATGGCTGTTTTTGTATGTTTCTCATCAGAACGCCTGCCCGGTTCCCAGATAAAAGCGCCAGCGCTTACTGGCTAAGCCGTAAGCCATATCCCCTCTTAGCGTACCTTTTGCCAGCCAGCGCATCGTCCAGAGGAAGCCGCCACCGGCACCTATAGCTAAACCATGTGTAACGGAGGTGCCTATCCTGCCACCTATCTTGCCGATATCTGTAAAGGCCACGAGCTGAAAATTTGAGCCATCACGGATGGGCATGCGAGCCTCTAACGTACCATAGATATAGTGAGTCCCCTGCAGCTCCCCAGGATAGTAACCACGCAACCCGTTGCGGTTACCGATATCAAAAACACCACTGCGCTGTACATCTCCGGTCATCAGGCCGCCATTTACACGCATATTAATTGTACTCTGTCCTGAGAACGCATAATAATCACGCCAGGATGCTGTATGACTATAGCTGTTCAGCGTAGACCCCAACCCCCTGTGCGCAGCTGTCATGGAGTAATCAAAAGCCCTACCGGTCAGCCAGGTAATCTGATCATCAATCTGCCTGTAGCTCAATCCCGCCTGCAGCGCACGGACACGATAACCATTGATATCGACCTGTGGCGTTCCGGATATAAAGCGGTACTGTGCATTTGAGCCGGAGAATCCTGCAGCAATACTCCAGCCCTCGTCCGGCACCTCATCAAGGGCATATGTAAAAAGCAGACTTCCACTTTTACCTCTCTGCAGGTACTGGGCGACATGAAGACCGTTGCTATATGCATCGAAGAGCGATCTGCCCCATGTGCCGCTCATTACCATACTCAGTTTTGAATCGGCAATTCTGCGCCAGTTGTATGAGCTCTCATACGAGGTGCCTTTTAGGGAAGAGAAGTTTTTTCCGGTATCCCGCTTATAAGCCACGCGGATATGGTGGTTCAACCCCCACAGGTTATGTTCATCCACCACAACGGATGCTGATGATGCGCCGTTATCCTTGCGTGTAACCTGAGGAAGTACCCATAACGTCCAACGCTCTTTCACACGCAGGTTCACCTGCCCTGAGTCATCGGGTGGCAAAACCACCACTTCACTGAATATGCCCAGATTACGCAGCCTTCTCTCTGACAGACTGGCAAACTCGTGCTGCCAGACAGTGCCAATATAAAACGGCAACTCCCGCAGCACCGTCGCCTCTTCTGTTCGCTTCAAACCATCGATATGAACGCTGCTTACAATCTGACCCGAATCAGCATAAACACCGTCAGCAAGCAGAAGCATGCAAAACATCACAACTAAAAATCGGGAAATTTTTGCCATATCCCTAGTAAAGCAAAGGAGATGCCGAATACAAGCAGGTAGCAATTAGTTCCTGCCAATATAGACGCATCACCTCACCCGCCTGGCTTATCTCGGGCTCCTGATAGTAAAACATCTCGCTTTCTGCAAAATGGCCAGCACTACATTAAGGCTTCCATACCCCGAATTCGTTAACAATCGCCGTGATATTAGCAAATGGAGTTACGTCAAATGCCGGATTATTGGCACCAACGCCTGTCGCTGCTATGCGAATATGACGAAAAATACCATCCTGATCCAGACCATCCATCTCCAGAACCTCGCGATCTTCCCTCTCTTCAATGGGAATATTCAAGCCGCTGGAGCAAGCTGGATCAAATGTTGAGGAGGGGGCTGCCACATACATTGGCACGCCATGCTCTCTGGCGGCCAGAGAGAGTGCATAAGTGCCAATTTTATTGGCCACATCACCGTTGGCTGCGATGCGATCTGCTCCCACTACAATGGCATCCACCTTGCCCTGAGCCATCATCCAGGCGGAGGCTCCATCAGCCTGAATTCGGCAATCAACCCCCTCCTGATTCAACTCCCATGCGGTTAAGCGGCCCCCCTGTAGTCGCGGCCTTGTCTCATCCACCCAGACAAACGGCTTCTCACCGGCATGAGCCAGATGATAGATACCCGACGTTGCCGTTCCCCAATCGACGGCAGCCAGCCAGCCAGCATTACAGTGGGTCAGAATGCGCCTCTGCCCAACAGCAAGTCGCTCGGCAAGGCAGACGCCTATGGCGCGATTGGCCGACACCTCGGCATCCGCATAGGCCACTGCAGCCTCGATCATCTCAGCAGGAGATGGGTCTGCTTCAGCACACTGCTGCATCGCATCGCAGGCATGAAACAGATTAACTGCTGTCAGCCGCGTGGCACGAAATCGCGGCAACCAGAGTTCAAAAAAACGCCCTTTATCCTTTTTCCATGCCAGCGCCAGCCCATAAGCAGCCGTGGCTCCTATTGTAGGTGCACCGCGCACCTGCATCGATTCAATAGCAATCGCGACATCTTCAGGATTGAGACTTACCACCTGCTCAAACCTATGGGGTAGCAGTCGCTGCTCGATCCACTGCACACCACCGGATCGTGCATGCCAATTTACTGCCCGAAATGTAGAAGCCCCCACCCTCATAGCACAAACACCTGTTAACCCATTGTTTTATATAGACAATTCATCTTATGCGCGCAACTTCCTCAACACACCATCAAGTTCAACAGGGCGGGTATATGCGATCTTCAACTCACCAGAGCCACCTTTCCTGCAGATAATCTCAACAGGAAGGCCCAGCTTGCGCGTTAACTCATCCTGTAGTGCAAGCACATCAGCATCCGGCTCGGCTCTTCTTTTTTCAACAGGAGCTTTTGCCGCTCGTTTGGCCTCCTGCTCCATCTGCCTCGCACTCCAGACCTTGCTGATACATTGACGTGCCAGTGATTCGGCAACATGTGTCGGCAATCCTACCAACGGTCTTGCCTGACCCATGCTAAGCTGCCGATTTTCAATCATCTCTTTGATTGTCGGAGAGAGTTGAAGCAGGCGAATCAGATTGCTGACCTGCACGCGAGAAACACCAATCTTTTCAGCCACTTGCTGTTGTGTGCAGCCGAACTCATCGATCATGCGACGATAGGCTCTGGCTGACTCAATGGCGGTGAGATCATCACGCTGCTCATTTTCAATAATAGCAAGTTCCAGAGCCTGCATATCATCCACATCACGAATAACTGCCGGAATCTCCTTCAACCCCGCAGCCTGAGAGGCCCGCCAGCGGCGCTCACCGGCAATCAACTCATAACCATCCCCTTGGGGACGAAGGAGGATAGGCATAAGCACACCTTCGCGGCGGATTGATTCCGTCAACGACTCCAGCTCGTCGTGAGAAAAGTGGGTCCTGGGCTGATAGGAGTTCGGTTTAATCCTGGATATTGGCACTTGAGAGGCCTGTCGCATCACTTCCGGTGTTGGCGTGTCTGCCAATAGAGCACTTAAGCCCCGTCCTAACCCTCTGTTTTTCAATGCAGCCATAGCTTTTCTCCCAAAAAAATACAGTTTGCCAAATTAACTGTCAGATTGACCTGCGATGTAACAGCTCCTGAGCAACATCCAGGTATGCCTGAGCACCCTTGGATTTCAGGTCATGATACATTACCGGTACCCCGAAACTTGGCGCTTCAGACAGTCGCACATTGCGGGGAACGACGCTCTCATAGACCTGTGAGCCAAAGTAGGCACGAACATCCTGCTCTACCTGTGTGGAGAGGTTGTTTCGCCGATCCACCATAGTAAGAAGGATCCCCTCCATATTCAGGGCCGGATTCAGACCCTGACGAATACGCCGTATCGTATCCATCAGCTGGGTCAGTCCCTCCATGGCATAAAACTCTGTTTGCAGTGTTACCATAATGTAATCAGCTGCGGTAAGCGCGTTTACTGTTAAAATACTCAGGGCTGGTGGGCAATCGATAAAAATATGGTCAAAGGCTTCACCCTGGTATGCAGCGAAGGCGTTTTTCATGCGTTGCTCACGACCCTGCTCATTAACCAGCTCTATTTCGGCACCGGCAAGATCCATGGTCGCAGGCAGAAGATAGAGGTTATCACATTCTGTTTTCACGATGGCATCTTCAATCGAGCTGTCGCCCAGCAGTACATCATAGGTACCGGACTCCACCTGCTGCTGGTCTACCCCCAATCCTGAAGTAGAGTTTCCCTGAGGATCCAGGTCGATCAGCAGAACGCGTTGATCCAGCGCTGCCAATGAGGCAGCCAGATTAATACTGGTCGTTGTTTTACCCACACCGCCTTTCTGATTAGCCACCGCGGTGACCGGGCCGAATCCCTGATGTTTCACGTGAAACCCCCCTCTGAATCGTCGCAATAACGATAACACCGGACTCGCTGGATGCCATCCCCTTCTTCATTTGAGATATCAAGATCATGCTCACCACTAAGGTGCCAGCCATCAGCAGCTTCAGGTTGGTGTGATAGCGGAACTGGGAACAGCGCCAATGCATTGCTATTGGCGTGCGGCGTACACATGCGCAGCAGCATTGCCTCGTCTGTTACCGCCCTGGCAACACACAGATCGACATGCAGCGATGGAAGATCATTCACATCTGCATCGTATACTTCAGCATTCAGCTTCAGCTTGCGAACGATATGGCGCAGAAACTCAGCTCTTTTTTTTCTTCTCTCTACCAGAACCCCGACCAATCCGGGCTTTGCAATCAAGAGAGGAATACCGGGAACCCCCATACCGCTGCCAATATCAAGCATGCGCCCCTCTTCGGGCATCCACCTGGCAAGAGCCAACGAAGGTGCTATAAAACGATCATGAAACAACTTTGGAACTGCAATTGAGGTGAGATTCAGCGCCCTGCGGAACTTCATCACCTCCTGCACATAGAGATCACAGCTCATTGTTTCACCTTCAGGTAGAGCATTAGCGATGTAATTGCTGCGGGTGTAATGCCTGACAGGCGTGATGCCTGACCTATCGTAGCAGGTTGTGCTGCAATTAGTCGCTGGCAGCACTCGATACTCAACCCCTTCACTGATGCATAATCAAACCCTTGTGGAATAGTGAACCCCTCCATCTGCTGGAATCGATCCACCTCTAGCTGCTGCTTATCAAGATAACCCTCGTAATGTACAAGTGCAGTTAAACTCTTCAAATCCCTATTGTTAAGCTCTGGATATACAGACAATAACTTAAGAGCCTCTGTGGGCCGCACATCATCCCTATGGCAGTAAGAGGCAAGGCTCATCGATTGCGATGGCTCAGGAAGATTCAAAGCGGCCAAGCGCGCTCTCCATGCTGCACCTGTACCGATATTCATCGCGCGTGACTCTGACAGCCCAGCCTCTACCCGCTCCCTTCTTGCGATAAAACGGTGAGAACGCTCTTCATCATAGAGGCCGAGCCCAATCGCCCTATCGCCCAACCGCATATCAGCATTATCTTCCCGAAGTTGCAGACGAAACTCTGCTCTTGAGGTGAACATGCGATAGGGCTCTGTCACACCTTTAGAAACCAGGTCATCCGCCATAACACCGAGGTAAGCCTCTGACCTGTCCGGAACCCAACCTTCAACATCAATTGCCCTTGCCGCCGCATTGATTCCTGCCAACAATCCCTGGGCGGCGGCCTCCTCATAGCCTGTAGTGCCATTGATCTGACCAGCATGAAACAGCCCCGAAACCTTTTTGCTCTCCAGAGTGGGCCTCAACTCGGTAGGATCGACATAATCATATTCAATGGCATAACCAGGACGAATAATGACAGCCTGCTCCATACCAGGAATGGAACGGATAAAGGCCCATTGCACATCAATTGGAAGCGAGGTGGATATACCATTGGGATAGACCTCGTTATGATCCTTTCCTTCAGGCTCCAGAAAAATCTGATGGCTTGTTTTGTCTGCAAAACGAACCACTTTATCCTCTATGCTTGGGCAGTAACGTGGCCCCCGTCCTTCAATCTTCCCTGAAAACATAGGTGATCTACTCATGTTTTCCCGAATAATCTCATGCGACTTTTCAGTTGTTCTGGTAATAGCACATGGTATCTGATCCTGAGTCACCTGCTCATGGAGCGCCGAAAACGGCTGAACATCTTCCTCTCCCGACTGAGACTCCAGCGAGTCCCAATCAATCGTTTTTTTATCAAGACGGGGAGGGGTTCCGGTTTTCAAGCGACCAAGATTAAACTCCCTGCGGTAGAGCTCATCAGTCAGACCGTGCACAGCTGCATCCCCTGCCCTGCCAGCAGGCATACTCTTCTCACCAACGTGGATAAGACCGGATAGAAAGGTTCCGGTTGTTAGCACCACTGCTCTGGCCATATGCTGAACACCCAACTCATCCACTGCGCCAACCACTGCATCACCATTAAACAGCAACTCAGAGACAGTCCCCTGATGCAGGCTGATACGTGGATGAGAGTCTAACATCCCTCTGATAACCATATGATAGATGCGTCGATCACACTGAGCACGTGTTGCCTGTACCGCTGGCCCCTTGCGACGATTTAACACTCGGTACTGCAGTGCGGAACGGTCCGCAGCCAATCCCATCAAACCACCAAGGGCATCAACCTCGTGGACAAGATGGCCCTTACCAATGCCACCGATTGCAGGATTACAGGACATCTTGGCAATAGTATCCAGATTCTGAGTAATCAGACGCACACGGGCACCACGACTTGCAGCAGCCCATGCGGCTTCACAACCAGCATGGCCTGCACCAATAACAATCACATCAATCTTTTGCGGATGTTTCACGTGAAACCAATCTCCATTGTTTTTTTCAAAAGGTGAAGAAGCGTAGGCGTAAATTTCTTCAACGCAATAAAAAAGGGGGGCTTTTAAAAGCCCCCCTCTTTATCAAAGCAGTGAAACATTAACCTTTGCGTCTCTTCTCCATCATATCATGGATGATCGGGGAGAGGAGAAGCTCCATAGCGAACATCATCTTACCAGCCGGAACAACCATAGTATTACGACGGGACATAAATGAACCATGCAACATTGAGGTCAACCAAGGGAAGTCGATGCCCCACTTCTCCGGTTTGCGAATACGAATCACAACAACACTCTCATCCGGCGTAGGCACATCGCGCGCGATGAACGGGTTGGAGGTATCAACCAGGGGAACGCGCTGGAAGTTTATGTCCGAATTGCTGAACTGCGGTGTAATGAAGTGTACGTAATCGTGCATACGGCTAAGAATGTTCTCTACTACAGCTTCAGATGAGTAGCCACGCATTTCAGTGTCACGATGAATCTTCTGGATCCACTCCAGATTTACAACCGGAACAATACCCAGAAGCAGATCAGCATAAGGAAGAACCTCTTCAACGCCGCCATGAAGACCCTCGTAAAACAGCAGGTCAGAACCCTCTCCAACCTCGCGCCACTCAGTGAAGCGCCCTGGCTCAACACCATAAATCTTCGCCTCTTCATCATCATGAATATAGGTGCGGGCAAGGCCCTTACCGGTCTCACCGTAAGATCTGAACAGATCAGCAATATTATCAAACAGGTTAGCCTCATCAGAGAAGTGGCTCAGACGTTTGCCGGCCGCCTCAAATTCCTTTGATTTTTCACGGAACTCATAACGGTCAAAGCGGTGAAAACAATCGCCTTCGACAATTGCTGGCGTAACCTTCTCGCGTCTGAAAATATGCTCGAGTGCTACTTTTGCTGTACTTGTACCGGCTCCTGATGAACCCGTTACGGAAATCACTGGATGATTTGCTGACATGGTATCTCCCAAAAAAACTTTTTAAATCAAGGGTTTACGGAGTCCCTAGCCTCTTGCTCCCCTGCCCTCTTGCATTAAATAACGCCAAAAGGTTGGCCATTATGCCGCAAACCACCCCTAACATTCAAGGAAAAGCCGAAAACCGCACTGCCAATATCTTATTTTCCGATGCAGAACTCTGAAAAAACCTGATCCAATATATCTTCTACATCGCCAATCCCGAGGATGCTTCCCAGCGCCATCCAGGCAGACCGCCACTGCATAGCTGTAATCTCCAGCCTCTCTTCATCATGCAGTGTCTGCATACCTGTCTCTATACAGTGCAGTGCCTCACTTAAACGCTGACGATGCCGTTCCCGCGTCACAAGCATCGATTCATCAGCGATCTCAACATCCCCCAGAACCGTTGCAAGATTGTCACGTAAAACAGCGAGACCGGAACCGCTTGTCGCACTGGCTAAGATAAAGTGATCCGGATAGCCCCCACGCCCGATATCACACTTATTCATCAGATAAATATCCGCATCAACCTTACAGTGCCAGGTATCCGGGCGCGTAGCATCAGCAACAAAAAGTATAGCATCAGCCTGCTCAGCAGATTGATGTGCTCGGCGCACACCTTCCTGTTCAATCTGATCCTCACTCTCCCTGATGCCTGCCGTATCAGCCAGACGTACGGGTATACCATGCACCTCAAAATCGACCTCAAGAACATCTCTGGTTGTTCCGGGAATATCACTGACAATCGCCCTGTCGCGCCCCGCCATAGCATTCAAAAGGCTTGATTTACCAACATTCGGTGCACCGATAATGGTGACGGTCGCGCCATCAAACAGCCGCTCGCCAAGCGCTGCTGAATCAAGCATAGCCCGAATCGGAAAAATCAACTGCCGCTGCATATCTTCCGCCAGTTGATCAAAGAACAGTTCCGGAATCTCCTCCTCGGGGAAATCGAGACTGGCCTCTACATGCGCCACCAGAGATGTAAGGCGCTGCATCAACTGATCAATATGGTGGCCAAAAGCCCCCTGTAGCTGCAGCTGAGCCTGTTTTCCTGCTCGAATGGTGGCAGCATCAATACAGGAGGCTACGGCCTCTGCCTGAGCCAAATCCATCTTTCCATTCTCAACTGCACGGCGGGTAAACTCTCCCGGTGCGGCTGGCTTGCATCCGAGCTGAAACAACCGCTCAAGCAGGGCGCGTAATAAGACGGGGCCACCATGCCCCTGCAGCTCAACTGTATGTTCACCTGTATAAGAGTGGGGTGCCGGAAAATAGAGTGATAACCCCTGATCCAGCACGTCGCCCGCATCGTCCAGCCATGAAGAGAGTATTGCGACTCTTGGAGGGTAGTCGCGGTCAGAATGTGTAAGTTGTTGAAGGATATTCAGGGAATTTACGCCTGAAATGCGAATGACCCCTACGCCACCCCGACCTGGCGGGGTGGCAATAGCGGCAATCGTTGTTGTAGCAGACAGCAGATTAATCGACGTTCATCCTCTTCATTACCATCCGCTGCTGAACAATGGAGAGTACGTTGTTCACAACCCAGTAGAGTACAAGACCCGCCGGGAAGAAGAGGAACATGGCTGTAAATAGAAATGGTAAAAACTGCATCACCTTGGCCTGTACCGGATCAGGTGGCTGAGGGTTTAGCTTCTGCTGGATATACATCGAGATACCCATTAATACAGGCAGTACAAAAAACGGATCCTGAACCGACATATCTTCAATCCAGCCAATAAACGGTGCCTGACGCATCTCAATTGACATCAGCAGTACTTTATAAAGGGCAAAGAAAACAGGAATCTGAATAATAATCGGCAGGCATCCACCCAGTGGATTCACCTTATGCTTCTTATAGAGCCCCATCACCTCCTGACCCATTTTCTGACGATCATCGCCATACTGCTCTTTCAGACGAGTCATCTCAGGCTGTAATTTACGCATGGCAGCCATCGATTCATACGACTTCTGGGTAGGGTAGAAGAAGAGGATTTTGATACAGATCACCAGTACAATAATACACCAGCCGAAGTTACCGAGATAGCGGTAGAGCCACTCCAGAAAACTGTGCATAGGCTTGGCGATCGGAGAGAACCAACCAAAATCAACAGAGCGCTCCAGTTCGGCATTCACACTCTCAAGCACAGGGATTGATTTAGGGCCTACATAGATACGGGTGTTAAACACAGCATCTCTGCCTTCAAGTTTACCATCATCAATCAGGCCCGCCTGATAGGAGCGACCATCGCCTTTATAGTAGTAGGGGTAGTCCTGATCTGCATTGGAGATGAGCGCTGCAATAAAGTAGCGATTCATAATTGCCGTCCAGCCGCCCATAGAGGCTGAGCGAATGGAGCCCTTCTCATCCAGCTCATCATAACCCGGTTCCTGCAGCTTACCCTCAAACAGACCTGTTGGTCCCATGTGTTCATAGAAGGTGCTCGCCTCTTTATCAGGATGACGCTCAACCACCTGACGATAAAGTTTCAGACCACCGCCCTCTATAATCCTGTCTTTGACATCAATGACATAGGAACCTTGAGTCAGACTTACCTGGCGCTCCCAGATACGCCCGTCATCAAGCACGCTACGCAGAACAACTGCATCACCACTCTGTTTTACCGCCGCAAACTGCTGCGCCAACTGATGACCCATCACACCGGTATTCACATAGACTGAATGACCTTCATCCATATGCAGTACAGCAACCGGAGCTGAGTCCTTCTCCAGAGATTCTTTATAGTTAGTCAGAACTGCGCGGGTAAACCACCCCTTCTCGTTCACAGAGAGTTTCAACAGATCATTACTGATCTCAAAAGCAGCAGGTGTGATCGGCACAGCTGCAGGCACAGCCATAGGTTTAGCGACAGCTGGCGTCACATCACTAACTTCAGCTACAGTGCCTGCATCCGGAATTGCTGCCGCCGTATCGGAGGGGGGCATCAGTTTTTGGGGGGATTCTGTCTGAACCTGCTGTGATGCAACCGGCTCCTGTTCAGGAAAAAGTGCTCCCCATCCCAGTAGAACCAGCATCGACAGTGCAAATGCCAGAATCATATTGCGTTGATCCATGATTATTTCTCCCTCAAAACTTTTAGAGACCTGGTTGCCTCAACTTCCGGCACCGGATCGAACCCGCCTTTTGAAAACGGATGGCAACGTAACAGACGTTTCGTGCCAAGCCAAATACCGCGCAACACGCCATGGCGCTGCACGGCCTCGATTGTGTAATATGAACAGGTGGGGTAATGCCTGCAGTGCGAAGGCATCACAGGCGAAATGAACAACTGATAAAAACGGACAGGCAGCAGAATCAGTTTACGCATCACGACAAAACCTGTCACTGATACGGCTGACGAATCTTGAGCAGAGCTTGAGAAAAGTCATGTGCTGGATCCACCATTCTATCTACATTCACAACCGGTATCACCAGAACATCAATACCCAGTGAATCATAACTGCCGCAACGAAAATGCTCACGCAGCTGGCGTTTTAAACGGTTCCTTGCAACAGCGTTGCCATATTTCCTTGAAACAGCAAGCCCCAGACGGGAAATGCCGGAACCGTTAAAACGATAGACCAGCCGTACTCCCCCTGCACTGATTCGCCTGCCTTTTCGCATGGCGGCGAAATCAGATTTTGAGCGTAATCGCCCTGTTTTGGGGAAGTGCTGGTTCAGACCGATTTATACTGTCAGGTCCTTACGACCTTTAGCACGACGACGGTTAATGATCGTACGTCCAGCTTTGGTTGCCATGCGTGCACGGAAACCATGACGGCGTGCGCGGCGGATACGGCTTGGCTTATATGTAAAGCTCATGGTAAATCTCCTGATACCTGATCAACTTGATAAGCAGTCGCTTAAAAAGGGTCGCGCATGATAAATTGCATCACAATAGTGTCAAGGAATGATCGCGACTCATCTATAGAGTGGATGAAGCTGGGCAAGCATGTACTATTCTGCCAATGACAACCACCTTTGATGAATCTTACTGGCACCGTATCAAGGATGCACTGATGGATGAGATCCCTGCATCCCGTTTTGATGCGTGGATTCGGCCGTTAACCGCCCACTACAATGATGGGGATTTAACCATCAAGGTTGCCAACCGATTTTTTCTTGATGGCCTGAAAGCCAGCTACGGCAAACGGCTTAGCGAACTGGCTCATATTATGATCGGCGATCACATCAACATCCTCTATGAGGTCGATGCCAAACTGGCAGCAGCGGCAGAGGTGCAGAAAGAAGAGGCGGAAGTTGAAAGCAGGCAGTCCAACGTTGATGGTTATATCGATCCGCGTTTCACCTTTGAGAATTTTGTTGTCGGTTCCGGCAATGAGTTCTGCCATGCCGCCTGCCGTGCCGTGGCTGATAAACCCGGTGCCATCTATAACCCGCTCTACCTCTATGGTGGTGTAGGCCTTGGTAAAACACATCTGATCAATGCCGTGGCCAATGAGCTGTTGAGTAAGGATCACACCCGCATCGCCTACC
This sequence comes from Mariprofundus sp. KV, assembly GCF_013387475.1. Classification (GTDB taxonomy): domain Bacteria; phylum Pseudomonadota; class Zetaproteobacteria; order Mariprofundales; family Mariprofundaceae; genus Mariprofundus. Next base: position 105,505 of record NZ_VWNB01000010.1, read on the forward strand.
GCACAGGTGAGCGTTTCACCAATGAGCTGATCCAGGCCATTCGTAATGGTTCAACTGATGCTTTTAGAAATCAGTACCGTCAGGTGGATGTACTGATCATTGATGATATCCAGTTTATTGCCGGCAAGGATCGTACGCAGGAGGAGTTTTTCCACACCTTCAATGCGCTGTATGAGGTAAAAAAGCAGATTATTCTTACCTCTGACCGTAGCCCGCGCGATCTGACTAACCTGATGGAGCGTCTGCGCTCCCGTTTCAACTGGGGTCTGGTTGCCGATATTCAACCGCCCGATCTTGAGACACGTTTGGCAATTTTATCCAGTAAAGCGGAGTTGGCAGGTGTTCATCTTGATAAAGATGTTGGCCATCTGCTGGCATCACGTATTAAAAATAACGTGCGTGAACTTGAAGGTGCACTGACCCGTCTTACTGCCCATGCAACTTTGACCGGTCGCACCATTGATATCGCATTTGCCCGTCATGTACTGCGTGATCTGCTGCATGAAGAGGTTCGCGCAATCTCTGTAGAGGATATTCAGAAGAAGGTCGCCTCCTACTTTAATATTAATATACGTGAGATGTCCTCAAGTAAACGCAGTCGCACCATTGCATTCCCGCGCCAGATTGCGATGTATGCCACAAAAGAGCTGACCACCCTTTCGTTGCCAGAGATCGGTGGTCATTTTGGTGGTAAAGATCATACAACCGTTCTCTATGCGGTACGAAAGATTGATGCAAAACGCAAAGAGTCGGAAGATTTTGATGAAGAGATGGGGCGGATTATGGCCCTGCTCAAACAGTAAATAGCTCTCCAGGCCTCTTATCAAAAAGCCTTTTCTGTCACACTGGAGCAATCAAAAACCGGTTAATGTTTGATATGGGATCTATTTCTCATTATCACCCATGCCTATCTTGTTAAGACTTGTAACTAACCGTTATTAAATGACTTTAGAAATATTTATTCACACAACAGGTAAATCATTCCCCCCTCCAGAAAGGTGTTAGCCTATCCCCATATAGCCTGTGGATAGATTGAGCATAAGCCGATACCTGACCACCACCCTGATACCAATCGGAGTTTATCCACATCCTGTTCACAAGCTCTCCATTATTCACACACAGTTCAAAGAGCAGTTAAAGCCAATAGCTGAATAGGTATTCTATGCTTACTCACACTACTCACAGCACCTATGATGACTATGAATCTTTATTAAAATAAAAGGGTAACAAGTAATAAAGGCAACAACCTTACAGGAATATTCCAGCATACTTTTATTCAGTAGAAACAAAAGTATGTAAAGAATCCCAGATCAATGAGAAACCATGCATATCCATCTGAATGGGGTAAAAAAATAATGGCAATCAAATTGAAAGTATTGAGCTACTCTTTAAGCCATCTACTCGCTCTTAATACGCTTTAACCGGATGAGCCAAACACCTGGTTCTCTCCGGAAACATTCATTTAAAGTGTACCCTGCTAAAATGATGATGCGGTCTCTTCGTAGTAGAGAGGAACAACACTTCTCTTTTGAGTGATAAGGTGTGAGTCTCTCCGCGCATATATTGTGGATAGTTTGAGTATAAAGTGATTGACCGAACTGATGCGACTGAGCATGATTAATTATCCACATCCTGTTCACTCTCTCTCCTGGATTCACACACAGACCGGAGATGCTAAAAAGCCATGTGAACAATGGATAAGTGGGGTTTATTCACAATACTCACAGCACCTATGATGACTATGAGTTTTTATAAATATAAAGGGGATTAGGTAGTAGATATGAACATCACATTGTCCAGAGCATCTTTGTTGCAGGCAGTGCAGCGTTGTCAGAGCATTGTAGAAAAACGCCACACCATCCCGATTCTTGCCAATATTTTACTGCAGGCAGAAAACGATACGTTGCATATTACCGCTACCGATCTTGAAGTTGGTATCCGTTCTCAGGCACCGGCCACCGTTAGCAAAGAGGGTTCGATCACTGTATCAGCGAGAAAACTGTTTGATATCATCAAAGAGCTTGATGCTGATCAGGATGTAACCCTTGAGAGTGGTGAGACCTTTGTATCGATTCGCAGTGGTCGTTCCCGTTTTCGTTTGGCCTCGCTTGCCGCTGGTGAATATCCGGCATTAAAAGAGGAGCAGGGTGGCAGCGCCATCACCCTCTCCGGTTCAACACTTTCCGATATGGTTGCAGCTACTGCCTTTGCCATGTCCACAGATGAGACCCGTAAATATCTAACCGGTAGCCTGTTTGAGGTAGATAGTGAGCATATGCTCAGACTGGTCACCACCGATGGTCACAGACTGGCGCTCTCTGAGGTTCGTCTTCAGCAACAGACCGAGGCTGTAAAATGCATAGTACCGCGCAAAGCGGTGATGGAGATCAAAAAGCTCTGTGATGAGTGTCAGGGACAGATCGAACTGTTTCTGGGTGAGCGTCAGATTCGTCTGGTGGCTGACTCCAACATTCTCACCTCAAAACTGATCGATGCCCGTTTCCCGGTCTATCAGGATGTGATTCCTGTGAATAACCCTGCACAGGCGATTGTCGCCAAGGGTGAATTTGATCAGGTGCTGCGCCGCAGCATGATTGTAGCCAATGAGTTTACCCACGATGTTCGACTCACCTTCAAAGAGAAGGGCATTGATATCTCTGCACACAATACCGAGCAGGAAGAGGCGGAAGAGCATATCTCGACTGATTACAACGGTCAGGAGGTCGCTATCGGTTTTAATGGTCGCTACCTCAGGGATACGTTGGGTGCCATTCGCTCTTCAGCAGTACGCATTGAGCTTAAAGATGAGCTCTCTCCGGTACTGGTGCGTGGTGATGACGATGAGGGATCGCGCTATGTTATTATGCCGATGAGGATCTGAACGACAGTTGTCTGCAACGCCCCTCTCCATACGTGAAGTCAAAGTCAGGCAGCTGCGCTGTCATGATGAGATAACCTGGCACTGTGATCCCGGTCTGAATCTGATTATCGGTGCCAACGGCAGTGGTAAAACCACCCTGCTGGAAGCGGTTTATCTGATGGCCTTCGGGCGCTCCTTTCGTCAGGCCCGTGATCCGGTGCTGGTGAAACGGGATGCTGAGCGATTTTTCATTCATGGTCAGTGGCATCGCTACGGACCGATGAATCTCTCAGTCGCAGGCCGCCGTGGTCAGATCACACTTCGCCTGCAGGGTCGTGATGTTCAGCGTCGCAAGGATATCAGTGAAAGTTTTCCGGTTCTCGTGGATGCACCACAGGGGCGAAAGATTATTGATGGCGCACCGGGTGAGAGAAGGCGCTGGCTGGATAGCCTGATTATCGCCTGCTTCCAGAATATGGGCATCTATTATGAGCGATATCTGCGGGCGGTGATGCAGCGGGGCCGGCTGTTAAGGCGCCGGGCCTCATCAGATGAACTTGATGTCTGGGAAGAGCAGATTGTGAAATACGGGCAACCGATTGTTCAGGCCAGAGAGAAGATGGTTGCGATGTTGAATGAGTTGCTTGAGCAGGAGATCCCGCTCACGGAACACCCACTGATCATCTCTGTAACCATGCCCGACTATGATCAGCAGGCATGGAAGTCACGCCTGAAAGAGAAACGGAGCGAAGATCTGCGCAGTGGCGGTCTGCGCTTTGGCCCGCACTGCGATGTGGTGAATATCCACTTTCAGCAGCGCGAAATACGCAGTGCCGGTTCACGGGGCCAGCAAAAACTGGCGGCCATTGCTATAAAGATGGCAGAATGCGGACTCTGGACCCGATATCGTAAGTTGATTCCGGTATTATTGCTGGATGATTGTCTGGAAGCCCTGGATCGTACACGCCAACTGCGTCTGCTTATGCGTCTGCAAGAGAGTTCAGCTCAGGTGTTGATGACTGCCCCGGAGGGTGTGACGATCATATCCGGTCTGAATATTAGAATTCAGGTATTAAATGCACAGGGATTGTGTGACAGTGCTACCAGCTCGATGGTTTCGATGCTTGATGATACAACAGAAGTAATGGAGGAAGCTGCATGACTGCTTCTCAGGAACAGGAAGAATATGGTGCGGATAGTATCAAGGTCCTTAAGGGACTTGATGCGGTGCGTAAACGTCCGGGCATGTATATCGGTGATACCGATGATGGAACCGGCCTGCATCATATGGTGTTCGAGGCGGTAGATAACTCTATCGATGAAGCGCTGGCTGGCTATTGCGATAAAATCGAAGTCATCATTCACTCCGACGATTCGGTAACGGTACGCGATAATGGACGTGGTATTCCGGTTGCCATGCACGAGGAAGAGCAGATTTCAGCTGCAGAAGTGATTATGACCGTGCTGCATGCCGGCGGTAAATTCGATAGTAACTCCTATAAGGTTTCCGGTGGTCTGCATGGTGTGGGCATCTCGGTAGTGAACGCACTATCGGAAACACTGGAACTGGTGGTTCGCCGTGAAGGTCATGTGCACTATCAGAAATATGAGATGGGTGTACCGGTAGAGCCGTTGAAGGTGATCGGTGATGCCAAAGGAACAGGTACAGAGGTACGTTTCCTGCCAAGCCTTGAAACCTTCTCCCATCGCAATATGTCGTTTGATATTCTCTCAACCCGTCTGCGTGAACTCTCCTTCCTCAACAGTGGCGTGCATATCGAGGTGATCGATGAACGCACTGATAACAAAGTGGTATTTGAATACGAAGGTGGCATCTCAGCATTTGTGAAACATCTCAACCGTACCCGTACCCCGCTGCATAGTGATTGCGTTGCTATGTGTACTGAGAAGGATGATGTAACTGTCGAACTCTCGATGCAGTGGACCGACTCCTATCAGGAGCATGTCTTCTGTTTTACCAATAACATTCCGCAGCGTGACGGCGGCAGCCATCTGGCAGGTCTGCGCGGTGCATTGACCCGTACCATCAATAACTATGCAACCAGCAGTGGTTTGGCTAAAAAACTGAAACTGAGCCTGACCGGTGAAGATTGCCGCGAAGGATTGACCGCTGTACTCTCAGTGAAGGTTCCGGATCCGAAATTCTCATCGCAGACCAAAGACAAACTGGTCTCCTCCGAAGTGAAGCCGATTGTTGAGAGTATTGTGAATGAGAAGCTGGCTGAGTGGTTCGAAGAGAATCCGCAAGAGGCCAAACGCATTGTCGGCAAGGTAACCGAAGCAGCGACTGCCCGTGATGCGGCACGCAAAGCGCGCGATCTTACCCGCCGTAAAGGTGCATTGGATATCTCAAGCCTGCCGGGCAAACTGGCTGATTGTCAGGAGAAAGATCCCGCCCTTTCCGAAATTTACCTGGTGGAGGGAGATTCCGCAGGTGGATCTGCCAAGCAGGGTCGTGATCGTAAGGCGCAGGCAATCCTGCCGCTGAAGGGTAAAATCCTGAATGTGGAGAAGGCGCGTTTTGATAAGATGCTCTCCTCTCAGGAGATCGGCACCATGATTACTGCGCTGGGTACCGGCATCGGCAAGGATGATTTTGATATCTCCAAGCTGCGTTACCATAAAGTTGTGATCATGACCGATGCGGATGTGGATGGTGCGCACATTCTCACCCTGCTGCTCACCTTCTTCTATCGTCAGATGCCGGAAGTGATTGAGCGCGGTCACCTCTATATTGCCCAGCCACCGCTCTACCGGGTTACACGTGGTAAAAAAGCGCGTTATATCGCCAATGACAATGAGCTGTTCGAATTCCTGCTGGAGCATGGTTCTGAAGGTAAAGAGTACTTTAGCAGCTCCAAAGGCAAAGCGATGAGCGGAGAGCGCTTGCAGACAGCTGTGCGCAGTATCCACCGTCTGCAGGGATTGCAGGCCAGACTCTCTCAACGTATCGATCCGAAGGTGCTGAAGTTCCTCATAGAGAGCGGTGATACAACCGTGAAGATGATGCGTCACAAGGAAGGGCTTGAAGAGCGTATGAATGCGCTGGACTGGGCATTCAAGCAGGCTTCACGTGTGGATGAGACGCTGAGCTACAAGATTCATGAAGATGAACTGGATGGCAGTTTCTGGGTTCAGTTCCAGCGTCGTGACCATGGTCGTGTGATGATCTCCAGACTGGATAAAGATCTTGTTGGTACTGCAGAATTTGCCGAAGCACAGAAGTTGTGCGCATCGGTTCAGAATCTGGTGGATGAGGGGGCATACATCTCCCATGGTGATAAGAGCTGGAGTGTTAGCCATTTCGATGATCTCGCCGCAACGATTGAGTCTGAAGGGCGCAAGGGTTTGAATATCCAGCGCTATAAAGGATTGGGTGAGATGGATCCCGAGCAGCTGTGGGAGACCACCATGGATCCGAAGAATCGCGTTTTCAAACGCGTTACACTGGAAGATGTCGTCAATGCAGACGAGACCTTCTCCACGCTGATGGGTGATGCGGTTGAACCACGCCGTAAATTCATTCAGGACAATGCGCTGAAAGTGAAAAATCTGGACGTTTAAGGGAAGCTGAAAAGTGAGTGCTACAGACAAGAGTAAACTTAGCTATGCCGATTGTGGTGTAGATATCGATGCCGGCAACGCCTTTGTTGGCCGCATCAAAAAAGCGGTTAACAGCACCATGCGTCCGGAGGTTCTCTCCGGGCTGGGTGGTTTTGGCGGCCTGTTCAAGCCCGATTTTTCCGACATGGAAGAGCCGGTGCTGGTATCGGGTACCGATGGTGTAGGCACCAAACTGCTGCTATTGCAGGAGTTTGACAGGCCTCATGTAGCCGGTATTGATGCGGTGGCGATGTGTGTGAATGATCTGGCGGCACTCGGTGCTACCCCGCTCTTCTTCCTCGACTATCTGGCAACCGGAAAACTGGCCGGTGAAACACTGGCCGGTGTGGTTGAAGGCATTGCTGATGCGTGTAACACCTGCGAATGCTCGCTGATCGGTGGTGAAACGGCTGAGATGCCGGGTATGTATGCACCGGGTCACTACGATATCGGTGGTTTCTGCGTGGGTGTTGTAGATCGTCCGAAGATGGTGGATGGCAGCAAGATTGCCGCTGGCGACGTTATTATCGGACTTGCCTCAGACGGACCCCACTCCAACGGTTTCTCAATGGTTCGTAAGCTGCTTGAGCTGGGCGGAGCTGATCTGAATAACGATACCCTCTCTGATGGTCGCAAGGCTGTAGAGGGAGTTCTATCCCCTACCCGCCTTTATGTACCTGCTGTAAACACGCTGATGAAGTCCGGTGCAGAGGTGCACGGTTTTTCACACATCACCGGTGGCGGCATGTTCGATAACTTTGAGCGTCTGCTAACAGATGATCTGGCTGTCACCATTGATGTCGGCGCATGGCCTGTGCCACCGGCATTTGAATATCTTCTGAACTTTGCCGATGTGGAGCGTGATGAGCGCTACCGCACCTTCAATATGGGTATCGGTTTCGCCGTGATTCTGCCTGAATCCGAAGTCGAGAAGGTCGAGGCAGTATTGAAAGATGCCGGTGAAACTACCTACCGCATGGGTAGCGTTCATAAACGTGATGGTGAACCGGTCACCCTGATCGGCTGAATAAAGTTAAACCGATGACCTCCAAATCAATTGCGGTGATGGCCTCAGGTCGCGGCACCAATCTCAAGGTAATCCTCGATGCCGTAGCTGCAGGGCACTGTCCGGTTGATGTGCGGCTGGTGATTTGTGACAAAGCTGATGCCAAAGCGCTGGATATTGCCCGCCAGGCGGGTGTTCCGCATGTCATTCATGTGAACCCGAAAGATTATGAGAATCGTGAGCAGTATGATGCCCAGTGTGCAGATCTGTTGGACAAGCACGGATGCCAGTGGATTGTACTGGCCGGTTATATGCGCATCCTCTCCTCCGCATTTGTACGCCGTTTTCGTGGCCGTATTATCAATATTCACCCCTCCATCCTGCCAGCCTTTGCCGGTGCAAAGGCTGTTGAGGATGCACTGGAGTATGGTGTAAAAGCTTCCGGCTGCACCGTTCACCTTGTTGATGAGGTGTTGGACGGAGGCCCGATCCTGGCGCAGGCAATTGTACCGGTACTTGATGATGATACGCGTGAGACCCTGCACGCCCGCATTCAGCGCGAAGAGCATATTATCTATCCGGCTACCCTCAAACGCATGGTTGAAGAGGGCTTCACCATCGAAGGCCGCCGCGTCATCTGGTCTACTTAAATATACCTATGCCGATTCTCTTCTGTGAGTAGAGAAGAAATAGGGTTCCCACTCCCTCATTCCAAGTAGAAGACCGACATTATTGCGTTCAGAAATTGGCCGTGTAGCACTCTCTTTAAGTAGTTCTCCGAACTCGTGAGATAAAGCGGTAAGGCGTCTGAATAGGGTCTCCCTTGCCCCTGGAGTCAGGGGGCCATGAAGATAGAGGCGCAGTTCACCGCTCTGATCAAACTCAGACTGCAGAAATTCATTCATCAGTTTCTTTTTGAAAGTGCGCTCAATCGGGCCATTGGGGAGCCAGCGAAAGTTCTCTGCGACCAGTAAGCGGATTCGGTTACCCGGATGTAACTCCAGAAGGCGCAGCCCCTCAAGTCTTGAGATCATCTGATAGCACTCCTTTTTTGATATATCGAACTGTTCGACGATCTCATCAAAGTGCCAATGATTGCGAGCGCAGAGGGCCACAATCAGAAGTTTGCTGTTGCGAACGAGCTCCTGCTCTTGCTCAGGCTGTAGATGAGAGATCCTTTCACGGCTCTCATCAAACAGGCGTACCAGATCGATAAAATCGAGATGCATCATTTCGCAAAGTGCATTGATACGTTTAAGGGTGATATTTTGGGTGGAGAACATCTTTTTCACGCTGGCCTCGCTGAGGTTGAGGTGCCTTGCGGCATCAGCATAAGTTAACCCATTGAGCTTGAGTGCGCGTTTAAGCGTATCAATGGCTGCTTTTGTATTGTCCATAAACGCTCCGATTCTAATAAGTATAATAAAGATATACTATAGGGTGAGTATATTTCCATGTCATCCCAATAAGTACCATAAAAGTATTCCTTGTTCCACACTGTTTCCTGTCAGGCGGAAATGCCGTCTGCAAAACGAAAAAACAAGGAGATCAATATGAAAAAGAAAATGGCAATCGTAGGTGCAATGGTAATCGCAATGTTATTCAGCCAGCAGGCCATGGCTCAGGGAAGTGCTCAACATTCAGGTAAGGCCGTAGGCCATTCGGCTTTGGCTGCCGGTCATAGTGCAGTCGGTTCGGCAAAACTTACCTCGGCTGCCGTAGCAGTGCCATTGGTGGCAGTGGGTGCAGTCGGCGCGGTCAGCGCACAAGCGGGTAATGCCCTCCTGAAGGCGGCAAACAAACCCATTGGTGAACCACTCGAGATCTCGGATGAGGCAATCACTGTCGGTCCATCGCCAGATCGTGCGATTCGATAACCGGAAGAACCAGGAAAGGAGTATAGATATGAAAAGAAAACTTATTCACGGAATGACAGTAGCGATGATGGTTCTCGGTATGGCCGCAACAGCGGAAGCTGGAAGCGGTGCCAATGCGGAACCGCAGTTTGCGGCGGAAGAGATCATCGAATTTTCCAAGAAGGTCGAGAAAACAGTGGCATCAAAAGGGGCCAGGGTATTCATTCTCGCACGAGTTGGTCGTCCTGCAAGTGAACTGCCGGAAGGTATTCACTTCACCCATACGGCAATAGGTGTTTATTCGAGAATAAAAACCGCTGATGGTCGAGAGGTTCCCGGCTACGCGATATATAATCTGTATCAGCGGGATAAGGAGCCGGATGTCAGTGATCTGGTTGTCGACTACCCTATCGACTTCTTTTCCGGTGTTTACGAGCTGAAGGCAGGTATAGTGATTCCAACTCCTGAACTTCAGCAACGAATTTTGCAGGTGATTGCATCAAACAGACATAGATCACTTCATAATTCGAATTACTCTGTGATCGCTAACCCGTACAACAGTAAATACCAGAACTGTACGGAACATACTCTGGATGTAATCAATGCGGCGATTTATCAAACTGACGATATGCAGGTAATTAAGGGGAACACCAAGGCATACTTTGATGCTCAGAAGGTTCATATCTCTCCTTTCAAGCTGCTGGCAGGTTCGCTTTTTATGCCTGATGTTAAGACTTCAGATCAGAAAGGCGGAATCAAGACTTCTACCTATACAACGATTGCCAGTTACCTTGATAAGTATGACCTGGTACAGGAAAAGCTGGTTATTACACAGTAATTCGAAGGTGTAATTGTTGTGACAGGCCCTGCAGTATTTTGCGGGGCCTGTTTGGTTCAGGCGGCTAGGGTTTTATAAAATCGGTTTGATCGGCATCAGTTGCCAGAAGAAGGCTTTGCCGCGCTTGGTGGCTGTTGTGTGACTGTCTGGGTCGTCCCTGCTGGCATCCCAGCTATTTTCGGGAAGCAAGTCTTCAACGATGGCGGCTTCGACCTGTTTCGCCAGTTCTTGATTCTCGATAATAACACCGGTTTCGGTGTTGAGATTCACCGATCGCGGGTCGAGGTTGAAAGTGCCGATGAAGAGTTTGCTTGAATCAATCACCACAGTTTTCGCATGTAGCGAAAAGGTGGGCATTGGATCGGGGACCTGATTGTAGCGGCGCATCAGGGTTTTTTGATTGGCCGCATCCGGCCGGAACTCGTAGATCTCGATACCCATCTTCAGCAGCGCCTTACGCTGGTTACGGTAACCGCTGAATGCCTGCATGTTGTCGCTGGAGGCGAGCGAGTTGGTGTGGATGCGGATCTTTACCCCGCGTTTGATAAGCTCCCTGAACAGGGCCTTCGCCTCGCTGGTTAGGATCAGGTAGGGAGACTGGATGATCAGCTGCTCTTCTGCCTCACGTACCAGTGCTGCAAGTTCACTGGCCATGCGGCTTCCGCCGCCAAGTGAGAAGCTGTTTTCGTTCTTGCCCGGTATATCATTGATCACTTTCACATCACACCAGACAAATGCATTGTTCAATCGAGAGAACCTGCCGGGGAGGTCTTTAATCGCCCGGCGCACCTCGGGCTCAAAGTTCTCGGGGTTGCGGGCGTATTCGTGCAGCTCTGTATAGATGCGCTGAATGGTCGGGTCATCCACCTCGACATGCCTCTGCATGATGCCGAGTCCATCGTAAAGGTCTTCGGTGGGTACCGTGATGAGGGAAGACCAAAAGCGTTCAAAGCTCTGCTGGATATCAATAGCCGCCTGACCAAGAAGGAGTACATCGCGGTCGCGATAGATGTATTCATGGCTGTAGTCGAAGTATTTGTCCTCCATGTTGCGGCCACCAGTAATGGCGACGATGTCGTCCACCACCATCACCTTGTCGTGCATGCGCTGATTAAAACCTCGGAAATCGGTGAACATATTAATAAGACGGGTGTGGAAAGGTGTGCCAACAGAGTGTTTAGGATTATAGATTTCAATTTCGATATTAGGATGTTTTGCCAGAGCTAATAGCGTTTCATCAGGCGCATCAATGAGAAGGTCATCAACAATAACGCGTACTTTTACCCCACGCTCTGCAGCTCTCAATAGCGCTTCAGCAGCCAATATTCCAATATTATCACTGCTCCAGATAAAGTATTGAACATCAATACTTTTTTTCGCGTGATCTGCCAACCAGGCGCGGGCTAATAGTGACTCTTCGCCATACTCCAAAACATAAACCGCGGTTTGCTTCGGGTGGAGCTTGGATTGTTGATAAAAGTTATCGAGGGAAATTAGACCAGGAGAACTGTCTGCAAAAGTAAACCTTGGAGTGATTAGCAGTGATAGAATAACAATAGCTGTTAAGTAATAGGCGGGCCTGAAAGTGAACCCTCTGGTATGAGTCATGTTTCTCAAGCTATTCACAACTTTAGAGAGTAAGCATTTCACGCTTTTTCGTTTTCAGGATCGATGAGGATATTGTCGATGCGTTTGAGGTGACCGTGATCAACACCGGCCAGAGGCAGGCGGATGATGAAGCTGGCCCCCTCACCCGGTGTGCTCTGTACTTTGATTTTACCGGCATGGGCTTCAACGATGCGTTTACAGATCGCCAGACCAAGGCCTGCACCCTCGCCATCTTTGCGACAGCGGGCATCATCAGCGCGGAAGAAACGGTCAAACAGGCGGCTTTGCTGCTCTTCGGCAATGCCGGGCCCCTCATCACGCACGGTGATGATTGCCGAGCCATTGGCTGTTCGGGCAGTCAGGTGGATGGCAGAGTGCTCTGGTGCATGCTTAAAGGCGTTAGAGAGCAGGTTCATCATGGTTCGCTCAAGCTGGCTTGCCTCACCGATGATCTCCATATCATCTTCAATATCCATATCGAGCATAACATTCTGGCCATCAAAGAGGATCAGGTGCTGTTGTCCCACCTCCTGTAGCAGCAGTGAGAGATCAACCGGGGTCTGTACCATCTCAAGCTGACCGGCATCAGAGCGGGCCAGCGTGAGCAGGTCATTCACAATACGCTGAATGCGATCAATGGTGCCAAGCTGCTGGCGCAGAATCTGCTGATACTCCTCTTCACTACGCGGATGCCTCAGCGCCACTTCGATCTCACCTTTAAGAATAGTCAGTGGCAGGCGCAGCTCATGCGAGGCGTCAGCGGTAAACCGTTTCTGGCCCTGAAAGCTTGCCTCCAGATCGGCGAACATCTTGTTCAGCACGCGCACCAGTACGCGGATCTCTTTATCCTGTGATTTGGATTTCAGACGTCGGGAGAGGTCACCGGCTGCCACACCACGCGCCGTGGATGTGATCTCCTGAATCGGTTCCAGTGCCCGCTTGGCCATGTAGTAACCGGCAGCAGCACTGATGACAATGGAGATCGCACCCAGAATACCACCGAGCAGGTAGAGCAGGTTAAAGACCGAGCGGATATCACCGGTACTGTGACCCAGCATCAGCGTGGCAACCACGCGGCCGTCACGATGAATCGGGAAGGCGATCACACGGATATTACCCTTATCCAGTAGTGATTCGGTTGAGGCAAAGGCGGGTGCACCGGCGCGGAAGGCGTGGCCGAGTGCGCGACTGACATCGTTGCCACCTTTATCGATCAGGGAGCGATCAGAGCGGAAAAGAATCAGTCCGTTGGCACCGATCAGCTGGATGGCACCGGGATAGTGGTTGGCAAAGCTGCTCAGGTGACCCGACCAGAAATAGAAGGGGGAGCTCTCCAGCTCATTGGAGAGAGAGGTCGCCTGACTGACCAACTGCTCATCCACCTCATAGTAGACGCGGTTGGAGAGGGCAGCATAGAGCACACCGGCGGCAAAGATAAGAATGCCGAGCTCCAGTGTGATATAGAGCAGCGCCAGCCTGCCGCGAAAGGTGCGGAAGAGGTTGGAGCGAATCCAGTTAATCAATGCCAGAGGGTTAAGCGTCAGAGCAGACTCCGCTTAAACTGGTGGAGAGTCGTCGCTGAGCAGGTAGCCCTGGCCGCGCAGGGTGTGCAGAAGAGCCGGTTCAAAGCCTTTATCGATCTTGGCACGCAGATGACTGACATACACGTCAATCACGTTGCTCTCCGGGTCGAAGTTCATATCCCATACATGCTCGCCGATCAGGGTGCGCGACAGCACCTTGTCCGGATTACGCATCAGGTATTCAAGCAGTGCATACTCTTTGGTGGTAAGACGAATCGCTTTACCACTACGGGAGACACGACGGCTGATCGGATCAAGCTCCAGATCTGCCATTTTAAGCACCGGCGATTTACTATCGGATTGCCTGCGCAGCAGTGCACGTACACGAGCCAGAAGCTCTTCAAAGGCGAACGGTTTAGGCAGGTAATCATCAGCACCGGCATCGAGACCGCGCACCTTATCTTCGACAGAGTCTCGTGCTGTCAGCATCAATACAGGTGTTGCCACTCCGCTGGCACGCAGTTCACGACAGACCACGATACCGTTTTTCTTGGGCAGCATCAGATCAAGAATGATCAGGTCATAATCGTTCACTTCAGCGAGGAATTCACCATCCTCACCGTCATAGGAAACATCTACGGCGTGCCCCTCCTCCTTCAGACCTTTCTGAATGAAGTGGGCAACGCGCTCTTCGTCTTCAACTACCAGAATCTTCATGCGGCTTACTGTAGCATTTAATTGTATGATGCGTGAAGTCTTGAAACGGAGTCGTGCCATGGATTATAAAATAAAACATAAAGAGCGTCCCTATCAGGGCTTTTTTGCCATGGACAGATACACTGTAGAACACGACCGTTTCGATGGCGGAAGCCTTGAGATTGTGCGTGAAAATATGGAGCGCGGTGATGCGGCAGCGATGCTGCTTTATGATCCCGATGCCGATGAGGTGCTGCTGCTGGAGCAGTTCCGGATCGGTCCCGCAGTACGTAGTGATAACCCATGGTTGCTTGAGATTGTTGCAGGCATTATCGATGCAGGCGAAAACGCTGAACAGGCCGTGATTCGCGAGTCTGAGGAGGAGGCCGGTTTTATCCCCTATAACACCCGCTTTCTTGGCCGTTACTACACCACTCCCGGCGCCTGCTCCGAACGCATCGATCTCTTTCTCGGACTGGTTGATAAAAACAGCCCGGTCAGTGATGGCGGTGGTTGCGATGCTGAGCATGAGGATATCCGCAGCTTCTGGGTCAAACGTGAAGAGGCACTGGCTATGCTCGATGAGGGAAAAATAGCCTCAGGTGCCCCGATGCTCGCCCTGCTTCTCGCCTTCGGCTGCAAAGGTGTTGTTAGTGAAGGGGATGGTTAATCGGTAAGGAGAACAGCTTCCTCAAACTCGAGGCAGTGAATGGTGCAACCCTGATTAAGGAACGGTTCAACTGCTTTTCTGGTTGGGGTGATCCAGTCGTTGAACTCTGGTTTGGTGGCGTTGAAGAAGATGCGGGTCGGTGAGCGCCCCATCTGTTTTAGTTTTTCCAGTGTTAATAACGTTTGATTGATGGCTCCGAGTTTGCAGCCTACCACCAGCCATACTTCGGCATCAGGGGTTGCATCGATCCAGTCATTTACTAACCAGCTGTCGGTGATTGGGACCATCAGACCACCCACCCCTTCGATCAGGCAGGTATCAACGTTTTCTGATTGCGCTTTGCACCACTGCACCAGCTTTTCTGTATCAACAACCTGATCTTCTGCCGCGGCTGCCTGCGAAGGGGCTGCAGGAAGCGCGTAGCGATAGAGTGAGATCTGATCGGCATCGCTCAGGCTTTGGGCGGATAGCAGGGCATCGATATCCTCGTTGCGACCAGCTTCATCCAGACCGCAGGCGATCGGTTTCAGAGCCTTGGCACTTTTTCCATCGCTCAGCATGGCTCGGATGACCGATGCGGTTACCCAGGTTTTGCCGGCATCGGTGTCGGTGGCAGTAATAAAGATCAGCATGCGACAGACAGTTCTTCACCGCAAAGGGCGCGAAGGAACGCAAAGGAAAGGCAAAGCATGTATTGGTCTGCCTGAAGGTAAATGCATGCGCTGTTGCTGATTTCAGAGCCTCTGCCAATAAAAATACCATTGCGGCCCTTTGCGACCTTTGCGGTGAAATTGGTTTTAGATGCCATCGATTCTTAGATCCCCTTCCACCTTGATCGGAATCACACCATCACGATGCTCAAAACCCTCCTCCTTGTACCAGGCCTGGGCATAGAGTGCTTCAAAGGTGGCGCGAATGCGGCCATCTTCGCCGCGGTAGCGTTCAGAATACTGGGTCTCAAGTTTTCGGATCAGCGCACGACCATAGAGGCCGCTTTTGCGACCACGGATGGCAGAGGCGGAGGCTCCGAGGCCTTTTAGTTCACGCACCAGAGAAACGGTGTCGGGATAGGTGAGCGTGAAGAGGTCTGCATCGGTAACCGGCATCTCAACGGCAAGTTTTGATATCGCATCACCCAGACTCATGACATCGGGGAATGGCAGAACCAGCCCGGCATTGCCCGGATCGATCTCGGCCAGTGACTGGCGTAGCTCGGAGAGGGTGCGGCGGCCAAAGGTGGAGAAGAGGATCAGGCCACCCGGAGCCAGTACACGGCGCATCTCTGCCAGCATCTGATCAGGTTCCGGCACCCACTGCATGGCCAGATTGGAGCAGACCAGATCGAATGATCCGCTTTTAAATGGCAGTGATGCTGCGTTACCTGAGGCGTGCAGATGACGGCCGTGCCACGGCAGCCTGCGCGCGTGTGCTTTGCGGGTGGTGGCAACCATCGATTCAGAGAGATCAAAGGCGGTGATCTCAGCCTTCTTGTATTTGCCGCGTAGCAGGCGCGTGAAATAACCGGTGCCGCAACCGATATCGAGAATGCGTTTGGGATCAATTTTGGTGAAATTAAGGTGTCCAAGCAGTCGGTCGCCGATCTCACGCTGCAGAACGGCATGTTCGTCATAACTATCTGAAGCTGCGGAGAAGGAGCGCTTGACCTGATTACTATGGATATGGATGTTTTTCACTGTTCTGACCACCATGTTTGAACGAGTTCGTTAAATGTGTCGGGCCGGGTAAGAAAGGGCGCATGACCGCAATCCGGGAAAATGTGTGATTCACTGTGACTGATCTGTTCTGCCAGCCAGCGGCCAGCGGCCACCGGTACGACTGCATCAGTTTCACCGTGCACAATCAGCGTGGGCTGCTTGATCGCATTAGTGAGCGGACACAGATCCAGCTGTTGCAGCCGTTCAAGGCCACCCTGCATGCCTGTGGCACTGACCGGGTTACTGCGATCGACAGCAGTTTTGGCCAGCCGGTTATAATCACTTCGGCTTAAAGCGTCACCGTGCAGCATCAGTGCAAAAAAGCGGTTGAGTGCTTTGGGAGAGCCCGACTCAACCGCTTCTCTGAAACCGTTGAAGACGTCATCGCTATTGCCGTGCGGCCAGGCCTCAGAAGCCCTGAAGCGTGGCGTCGTGGATACAAGCATAAGAGCAGCCACCCGTTCGGGATGAATTGCAGCGATCTGCATGGCCACCATGCCGCCGAGAGACCAGCCGACCAGATGACATGGTTCGTCGGGCAGTTGTGCCACAATGGCATCAACCCATTCGTCTGCCGGGAGATCGGCTGCGCTGCCATGACCCGGAAGATTGAGAAACAGTGCATCACTGAAAGGCTCAAACTGGTTGCACCAGATCTGACGTGATTGCGCCCAGCCATGCAGGAAAACGAGAGGTTTCTGGCTCATAGAAGTTCTCGCAGGCGTGCGGTTAGTTGTTCGATCTGCTCACTGCTATGGGCTGCCGTGATGGTGAAACGCAGACGCGCAGTACCCTCGGGAACTGTTGGCGGGCGAATAGCCGGCACAAAGAAGCCGGTATCGCGCAGCGCTGCAGCCAGCTGCAGCGCCTGCTCATCGGAGCCGACAATCAGTGGCTGAATCGGGCTGTCGGAAGCCATAAAGCCGAGCTCCTCTGTCTGCGCTTTGAACAGTGCCAGATTCTCTCTGAGTTGCTGTAGCTGCTCTCCGCGCTGAATCAGCGCCAGTGCAGTCTCTGCCGCTGCAATCATGGCAACCGGCAGGGCGGTGGAGTAGATCAGGGTACGTTGCCGCTGCCTTAATCCCTCAATCAGTTCAGCGGTGCCGAGGATGAATGCACCGTATGAGCCGAAGGCTTTGCCGAAGGTGCCGACTTCGATCAGGCGCGGGTGGCCGGAGATGTTATGTTCTGCTGTGATGCCTCTGCCCTCAGGGCCCATGCAGCCGATGCCGTGGGCATCATCAATCAGCAGCAGGGTGTCGTGCGCTTGGGCAAGGCCAAGCAGGGCCGCAGCATCGGCAGAATCACCATCCATGCTGAAGATACCATCCGAGACAATGATGCGGCGCTCTGCCGGATGTTTCTCCAGCAGTTTCTGCAGCTGTATGGTCTCCAGATGGTTGTAGCGATGCGATTTTGCGCCGCAGAGGCGCACCCCATCGACCAGTGATGCGTGATTCAACTTGTCAGAAAAAACATGTGTATGCCGATCCGCCAGTGCCTGAATAAGGCCGATATTGGCCAGCATACCCGAGCCGAGGATCAGGCAGGCCTCATAACCTTTCCAGGCAGCCAGCTTCTGCTCAAGACGGTGCAGCATCGGATCATCACCGGAGACCAGGCGGGAAGCGCCACTACCGACCGCTTCATCAAGCGCCCCTTTGGCACCCATGCAGACAGCGGGATGAAAGCTGAGTCCGAGATAATCGTTGCTGGCAAAGTTGATCAGCTGCTCACCATCGAGATGGATCAACATGCCCTGACGGCGCGACGCGGTCAGGCGTCGGCGGCGGGTGGCGGGGGTCTCTGCAAACCAATTGCGCGAATCGGGCATGTCCGGCATGCTGGTAGGCATGAAGAGACTGTCAACCAAAGGCTTTGATCTGGTTAACGGCGCACGCAGGCTGCTGTTTCCATCGGCATGCCTGTTCTGCCAGCAGCCGCTGAATGAAGGTGGCATGCTCAGCCATGTTTGTTGCCATGCTTGCTTTGAAAAAACCGCGATCTGGCCACGTTCAGTTTGCAGCCGTTGCGGCTCAGCATTGCCCGAAGCCATGGCACCGGGGCCGTGTGGCCACTGCCTGACAAGGCCTCCTGCACAGGCAGCGACGATGAGCCTCTACGCTTACAAGGGACCGGTTCGCGATGCGATTTTAAACTGGAAATTGCAGGGGCAGGATGCGGGTGTGCGCTGGCTGCTTGATGCGGCCATGCCCCGTATAAAGGAGTTGATTAACGCCGATGATCTTCTGCTTCCTGTGCCGATGCCGCTTTCACGCATGCGTAAAAGTGGTGTGCATCATAGCGCAGATCTCTGTCGCTGGCTGTCTGCCGGCGTTGGCTGTGGCTGGGATTGGCAGCTGCTGCGCAGGGTTGGAGAGCAGCCACGCCAGTCGGCACTCTCAGGTGTGGCCCGAAGAAAAAACCTGCGCAGGGCTTTTGCATTGGCTGCTGACTTCCGGGCATCACTGGCCGATGCTTCCACAATCTGGATTGTCGATGATATACTGACCACAGGTTCAACATTGAACTTTGCGGCCAGGGCGGCAAAGCCGCTGAAAAGGGATGTGAAGGTGCTGTCGCTGGCGCGAACTTTAAACAGAGGATAGGTTTTCACCATGGCAAACGTTGAAATATATTCGGGCGACTACTGCCCCTACTGTGTTCGGGCTAAAAATCTGTTGAAAAATAAAGGTGTGGAGTTTGTCGAATATGATGTGCAACGCGATCTGGCGCGTCAGGCCGCGATGGTAGAGCGCTCAGGCGGAGCCCGCAGCATTCCGCAGATTTTTATTAACGGAAAGCATATTGGTGGTTGCGATGACCTCTATGCGCTGGATAGCCGGGGTGAACTGGACCCCATGCTGGCAGGTTAAGGCAGGTATAGATGTGCAGCCCTGAAAAACTGTTACAAAATAACCGCGAGTGGTCTCGCAAATGCCAGGAACAGAACTCGGAATTTTTCAATCGTCTGGCGGCAATCCAGAATCCGGACTTCTTCTGGATCGGCTGTTCCGATAGCCGTGTACCTGCCAACGAGATCACCGGTCTTGAGCCGGGGCAGGTGTTTGTGCACCGCAATGTGGCCAATCAGGTTCACCATACCGATCTGAATTGCCTCTCTGCTGCGCAATATGCGGTGGATGTGCTTGGCGTTAAACATATTGTTATTACCGGCCACTACGACTGTGGCGGCGTTCGCGCGGCGATGGCTGGCCAGCACCACGGCATTGTCGATAACTGGATTCGCAGCATTCGTGATACCTATGTGTTGCATCACGATGATCTGCAGCTGTTGCCGGAGAGCAAACGCATGGATCGCTTGTGCGAGCTGAATGTGATTCGCCAGGTGGATAATATCTGTCATACCCGTATTGTGCAGAATGCCTGGGAGCGTGGCAGCCCTCTCTCTGTACATGGCTGGATCTATAGCGTCAAAGATGGGCTGCTGCACGATCTGAGAGTGACTAAAAGTACACCTGAAGATGTGGCACCGCTCTATCGTGTGACCGGTACCGAAACCAGCGCCTGGCCCGCTGCCAGCTGATATTTATTATATGAACATGCGCTTACATGCGCCTGTTCAATCTTGTCCGGATTGATCTATCCCTTGTTTGACAGAGCGATTGCGATTCTTACCCAGGCATCATAATCGAGCTGTTCAGGTCGCTTGCGCGGGTCAATCGCAATGGCCTCAAAATCTTCCGCACTCAGTTCGCCCCTGAAATTATTATTGATGGTCTTACGGCGATGGGCAAATCCCTGACGTACTGTTTTCTGCAGAAGCTCATAACTGCAGGCCGGTGTTTTTCCGTGCGGTGTCATCAGGATCACTGCTGAATGGACCTTGGGTGGCGGCACAAATGCACCGGGGGGCAGCGTCAGCAGCCGTTTTACATCATAATAGTGGCGTACCAGTACGGAGAGTCCGCCATACACCTTGCTGCCGGGCCCTGCAGCGATGCGTTCAGCCACTTCGCGCTGATACATCAACACCATGCCGCCGGAGAGATTGAAACCGGCCAGTTTAGCAGTCAGCGGGCCACTGATATTGTAAGGGAGATTGCCGGCAATCCATTCAGGGTGAATGGCGGTGACAGCCCCGTCCAGCTCCTGCAGTACATCCCCGTGAATGACCGAGAGCCGTGGATTACTCTCTGCCTCGTTCTGCCAGTGGGCGGCAAAACGGTTATCCATCTCAATAACAGTCAGTCTGCCGACACGGGCCAGCAGTGATTCGGTGATGGCTCCGGGCCCGGGCCCGATCTCAATGGCCACAGCCCCTTCAGGGATGGCGGTGGCGATGCGGCGAATGGCATTATGGTCGCGCAGGAAGTGCTGGCCGAGCGACTTTTTGGCATGTTGTGAGGGGCTCTCTGTCATGGGGCAAGCGTAGCCAATATTGCAGGCTTTCATAGTACTTCCGATTTTCCCTTGCCTTATATGGCCAGCTTCCTAGAATCCGCGACCGTTTTCGAGCCGTTGGTTCTATTCTGGGAGGTCTAACATGAGCAATGAAAAGCGCAAGTTGATTGCAGGCAACTGGAAGATGAACGGACTGCTGCAGGAAGCGAAAGATTTTATGGATGCGTTTGGTAGCAACCCTGCCCCGGATCATATTGAAGTAGGTTTGATGCCGCCATTCACGCTGTTGCATTCGATGTCGGATCGCCTGGCTGAGATGGGTATCGCACTGGGTGCGCAGAACGTATATTATGAAGACAAGGGTGCATTTACCGGCTCGATCTGTCCGATGATGTTGCGTGATGCCGGTTGTCATTATGTGATTCTCGGTCACTCAGAGCGTCGCAGTATTATTGGTGAGAGCAATGCCCAGATTCGTTCGAAGATGAACGCCTCCTGGCTGCATGGCCTTGAGCCGATCCTCTGCATCGGTGAAACACTGGAGCAGCGCGAGAAGGGCGTGACCAACACTGTACTGGCAGAGCAGCTTGCTGTGCTCAAAGGCGCACCGAAAAGTGCACCACTGACAGTTGCCTATGAGCCGGTATGGGCGATTGGTACAGGTTTGACAGCATCCGTTGAGCAGGTGACTGAAACGCATGCTTTTGTACATGCAGAGCTGCAGCGTCTGGGTCATGATTGTCGCGTGCTTTATGGTGGCAGTGTGAATCCGGGTAACGCGGAAGAGTTGATGAGCTGCCCTGGCGTGGAAGGTGCGCTGGTGGGTGGCGCGAGTCTGAAGGCGGACTCGTTTATGGCGATTGTACAGGCCGCAGCGAAAGCAGCGAGCTAAGGAGACAAAGAACAGATGACTACAGTTCTTATTATTATTCATGTGCTGATTGCACTGCTGCTGATCGGAACGATCCTGGTTCAGCGCGGTCAGGGTGCAGATATCGGCGCCTCTTTTGGTGGCGGCGGGGCACAGACCCTGTTTGGCAGTCGTGGTTCCGGCTCATTTCTGGGTAAGATGACAGGCGGTCTGGCAGCAGCATTTATGGTGACCAGCCTGACGCTGGCCTTCTTCTCCCAGCAGCAGGTAGGTTCAGTGGTTGAACAGACGATTGTTGATGAAATTCCGGTTGAGGCTCCTGCCCAATCACAGCCGCTGACGGGTGGTTTTGATCCATCCAAGTTGAAGAGCAATCCTGCTACACCTGCAGATGGACTTCCAACAGCAGAATAACTAGTTTTTCGGGGTCATCTAATGATCCTGAAATGCCGGGGTGGTGAAATTGGTAGACACGCAGCGTTGAGGTCGCTGTGGAGTAAAATCCATGCTGGTTCGAGTCCAGTCCCCGGTACCAACAAGGAATCCAAAGGGGTTCCATAAGAGCCTGCAAACCTAGTGTTTGCAGGCTCTTTTCGTTTAAACACCCTCCCATGTTGTCCAGGGCCGTTTCAAGAAGTACCAACAATTTGTTGGTATTTATGTTGGTATGTTTTTGCTGTATAATAAAACCACATAAAAATACCAACAGCTGTGGAGGTATGGCGATGGCTCTGTCAGATGCAAAAGTAAAGGCTGCAAGTGTTCCAGAAGGAAAAAAACAGGTTAAATTATCTGATGGCAGTGGCATGTATTTGCATGTGAGCGGATCTGGAAAATATTGGAGGATGAACTATCGCTTTGCAGGCAAGCAAAAAACACTTTCTCTTGGCGTTTATCCAACGGTCACTCTAAAAGAGGCCAGGAAGAGAAGATCAGATGCACACAAATTGCTTGATAAGAATATCGATCCATCACAGGCAAAAAAGAAAGCTAAAAGACAGGCAGCAACAGAACATAATGCTTCAACCTTTGAGATGGTTGCGAGAGAGCTCGTCAAAAAGAACCGTGTGAATTGGAGCTCTGGATATGCCAGAAGCGTAGAGAGTCGCTTGGAAAAGCATGTGTTTCCCTGGTTGGGATCCATGAAGATAGCTGAAATCGAGGCGCCAGATGTCTTAGGAGTTTTACGGCGTGTGGAATCATATGGAAAGATTGAGACAGTACACCGACTGAAAATGTTATGCGGCCAGATATTTCGATACGCTATAGCAACTGGCCTCATCAAGAGTGATCCCTCTAGGGACTTGAAGGGAGCATTGGAGCCTTTAGTGAGTACACACAGGGCAACGATTACTGATTCCAAAAAAGTGGGAGAACTACTCAGGGCGATAGAGTCATTTGAAGGCACTTTTGTGGTGAAGTGCGCTTTAAGGCTGACCCCCTATGTTTTTCTAAGGCCCGGTGAACTCCGAAAGGCCGAATGGAGTGAGATCGATTTGGATCGGTGTGAATGGCGCATTCCAGCTCAGAAGATGAAGATGAGAGTTGAGCATATTGTCCCACTCTCTAGGCAGGCAGTGGCCATATTTCAAGAGGTACATGAATACACGGGCTCAGGGAAATTTGTATTTCCTTCTATTCGCAATGTTCACAGGCCAATGAGTGAGAATACGATTAATGCCTGCTTGCGGCGAATTGGTTATACAAAAGATGAGATATGTGCCCATGGCTTCAGAGCGATGGCGTCCACCCTCCTGCATGAGCAGGGGTGGAATAGCGACGTTATTGAGCGACAGCTAGCCCATAAGGAGGGGAATGCTATAAAGGGCGCTTACAACCACGCTAGGCACCTTCCTGAGCGAAGAGAGATGATGCAGTCATGGGCTGATTACCTAGGTGCTCTTAAAGAAGGAGCTAATATTATTCCTATTCACAGAATTGTCAGTTGAATGATTCTGTGCTAATAATATCTTTAGAATGGACTTTAAATTAGTGGGATATTCGACTATAAAGCAATGAAAGTGTTCACTGCTGTCCGGTTAAGCATGGATGAGCGTCATTTGCCGATGAGTTTCTGCTGATGTTGGCTTTCCGGGAGGATCTTTCTCGATTAGCAGTTCGAGAAAATCTCGTCGGTGCATGATGTTCG
>NZ_VWNB01000011.1 GCF_013387475.1 Mariprofundus sp. KV
AGACTCTGCCTGCTGCTCGGGTTTACCAATCTGCTACGCGGTCGAAGCCTGGGCTATACAGGATAGGTTTGCCCGAAAAACGGATAAACCACCCGATCAAAGCCAATCAGGCGATGATCGGGGGATACAAATAAGCAAGTTTGCCAAAATTCGCGCTCGAAACAGGGGCGAGGAAAAATAATCAGGGGTTATTCAGAGCATCCCTAAGTTTGCATTAATCCAAAATTGGGCGCAAACGAACCTCAAAACCACTCATATCGGAATAGAAATGTGGGGAAAATCGAATGCCGCCAGAGCGATTGGCGCAGATCACACCTTCGGCCATCAGGTTACGATAGAGTTCTGCATGTCCATCTCTGTTCAACCCATGTTTACGGAATGTGACGATGCCTGCAAATCGCCCCTTCTCTGATGGGGAAATCAGTTCCAGTTCCACTTTCGAATCCACCCAATCTATAAGTTGCTGTGCATTATCTAGAATGGCCTTTTCAACCACATCCATGCCGATCTCTTCAAACAGGGAGAGGCTGGCATTAAGCGCATAGATACCGAGCATGTTGGGACTACCCGGTTCAAAGCGGCGTGCAGATTTGGCAGGTGTCCAATCCTCAGCGTCAAACTCCCCTGCCCGCTCGACCATATGCCAGCCAAATTGTGAGAGTTTGAGCTTCTCGCGCGCCTCAGGCCGGGAGTAGAAAACGGCCAACCCTTCCGGGCCAAGCATCCATTTATGGCCATCGGCGACCACAAAATCGGCATGGCAGGCCTGCGCATCAAATTCGATCGCTCCCAAGCTCTGAATGGCATCAACACAGAAGAGGACATTCTGATCGTGACAGAACTGGCCCAATCGATTCAGATCCATACGCAGGCCGGTGCCGTACTGCACGGAGCTTACAGAGAGCAGCCGTGTCTTCTCATCACACAAAGCGAGCATGGCAGCTTCCGGATCATCAACCGAGATGTCTGCCAGCCGCAGCTCAACGCCACGCTCTTTCAACGACTCCCAGACAATACGATTAGAGGGGAATTCCTGATTGCTGGTTACGATATTGTCGCCTGCCTGCCAATCCAAGCCATAGGCGATCAGGGAGAGTGCTTCGGATGTATTTTTACTCAGCGCAATATCATCGACTGAATCGGCGTTAATCAGTCGTTTAAGCCTGCCCCTAAGTTCACGCTCGACCTTCAACCACTCCAGATAACCAGCCGCACCTCGATGCATATTCTCATCGGCAAAAGCCTTAACAGCCTCAGCCGTTCTTTTTGGCCAGACCCCGACTGCGGCATGGTTAAGATAGAGAAGGTCTTTATCGAGAGGAAACTCCGCGCCGAGATTCAAATTAATCCCTGAAATTGGTGAATGAGAGAGGTCTGTCTGACTCCACGCCTTTTACCAGTGCCATGGCAGCCTGCAGGTCATCGCGTTTCTTGCCGGTCACGCGCACCTGATCACCCTGAATAGAGGCCTGCACCTTCATCTTCTCATCTTTGATCTTTTTGACGATCTTTTTAGCCAGTTCGGTGCTGACACCCTGCTTGATACTGATCTCCTGCCGTTTGGTGCCACCACTGGCATCCTGCGGATCGCCATACTCAAGACATGAAGGTTCAAGATTACGACGCACCAGCTTGGCACGCAGAAGCTCTGTTACGGTGTTAAGTTTATTGATGTCATCACCAACCACGGTGATACCTTTATCGCTCAGTTCGATGCTGGCCTTGGAGCCCTTAAAATCGTAGCGCGTGGTGATCTCCTTGACCACCTGATTCACCGCATTACTCATCTCCTGCATATCGGTTTCACTGACAATATCAAAACTTGGCATTTCTACTCCCTGGGAACAATATGGATCGGGCTGGAAACAGCCACCCTGAAAGCAAAATCATGCCCTCTGAAGCTTTGACAAGCAATGCGCCACACTTAAGATGCAGCAATCAGGAGGATTCTTTGCCGAACGCATTTCATAATGATTTTTCTGACCGGGTCTCATCGGAACAGCCAACCGGTTCGAATCGTCGTCGAAGAAACAGAAAGGGACGCTCTTACAGGCTTCCTGCGCGCCCCTCCCTGCCTAAACTGTCAAAGCTTTCTCTGCGCCTGCCAAAACTCTCATTGCAGGGAAAGATGCCATCGTTTGGCAGGCTGCCTCGCATCCCCTCTCCCGGCTGGTTCCCGCTTATCGGTGCCGGAATCGGCTTTGCCGCCATCATGCTCTTTGTCAGCACAGGCAGTCAGGATGTGGATGCCAATGTCTCTATTCCTCAGGAGGAGTGGGTCTCACCCACGCTGCTTCCTGAAGCTGAAGAGCTCATTAATAGTACAACCACCACCCTGAAAAGCGGTGATAATGCGATCTCGGCGCTTGTTCGCCTCGGCTTTGACCACTCGACAAGCCATTTTCTCATCAGCAAAGCCAATGCGGCCTATAAACTGAAAAACATTCGTGCCGGGCAAAGTTTTAAACGCGTAGACAGCAGTAGCAGCACCGATATCTACTACAATGTCAGTGGTGAAAAACGACTGCACCTTCAGAAAGAGAACAGCAGCACCGCTCAGTGGCAGGCTACACTTGATGAGCGCACTGTTTACAGCCGCGAACGTTTTGCCTCCGGAACCATTAAAGACAGCCTCTTTGCTTCAGCTGAAACAGCCGGCATGGATCAGCGCACCACCATGAATCTTGTTGATATCTTTGCATGGGATATCGATTTCGCCCGTGACCTGCGCAATGGCGACAGCTTTCAGGTGGTTTATGAAGAGCGCTATGATGATGAGGGCAAGATGCTGGAGAGCAGCATTCTGGCTGCTGAGTTCACCAATCAGGGCAATCAGTTCAGGGCCGTTCGTTACGAACAGGCCAATGGCAAAATCGACTACTTTACGCCGGAAGGCAAAAGCATGCGCAAGGCCTACCTGAAAGCTCCGGTTAAGTTCTCTCGCATCTCATCAACATTCAAAACCAAGCGTAAACATCCGGTGCTCGGTTATACCCGTGCCCATCGCGGCGTTGATTACGCCGCGCCAAGTGGCACACCGATTCATGCTATTGGCGATGGTTTTGTCACCTTTGTCGGCTGGAAAAACGGTTATGGCAACTTTGTGGAGCTTCGCCATAACAATCGCAACCACACCACCAGTTATGCGCATATGCGCAGTTATGCCAAGGGACTAAAAAGAGGTATGAAGGTACGTCAGGGCAAAATCATCGGTTATGTCGGCATGACCGGCCTGGCCACCGGCCCGCATCTGCATTTTGAGTTCCGCTCTCGTGGGCGGGCAGTCAACCCTTTAACAGTGAAACATCCACCGGCGCAGCCGGTGGCGACAACAGAGAGGCAGCGCTTTCAGGCACAAACCGCCCCGCTACTGGCCAGCCTGAAAGAGAACCCCGTACAGCTTGCCTGGGATTAAAAGATGAGTGTGACAGACAACGCGCAAGCGTGGCTTGAGAAAGCCACAGAAGTGCTGAATATTGAAATCGATGCCCTGGTAACCCAGCGCGATGCCCTGGATGAGAGCTTTGTGCATGCCGTTGATACCATCCTGAATATCGAAGGGCGACTTGTTGTGCTCGGCATGGGTAAATCCGGCATCATTGCTAAAAAGATCGCTGCCACCTTTGCCTCAACCGGCACACCGGCCTTCTTCGTCCATGCTGCTGAAGCACAGCATGGCGATCTCGGTATGATTACCGGCTCTGATGCCGTACTGGCACTTTCGCACAGTGGTGAGACCAGAGAGGTGTGCGGCCTGCTACCGGAGATCAAACGCCGTGGTGCAAAGGTGATTGCCATTACCGGCAATACCAGCTCTACGCTGGCTTTGCATGCCGACACTGTTCTGCATATTCCGGTTACCCGTGAAGCCTGCCCGCTGAATCTCGCTCCCACCGCCTCGACCACGGCCACACTGGCCCTTGGCGATGCGCTGGCGGTGGTAATCCTCAAACAACGCGGTTTTAAAGAGGAGGATTTTGCCCGTGTGCATCCGGCCGGCAGCCTTGGTAAAAAACTGCTGCGTGTGGCTGATGTGATGCATCAGGGCGATGAACTTCCGATGGTCCGGCATGATGCCAAGCTGCGTGAAGCAATCATGGAGATCAGCAGGCATCGGCTGGGTATTACCGGCATCAGCGACAATGGCACGCTGATCGGCTGCCTCAGTGATGGTGATCTGCGCCGCATTCTGGAGTCCGGCCATATGGATCTTGATGCGCCGGTTCGCGAACTGATGCACGCTAATCCGATGAAAATTGAGTCCGGCAAGCTGGCCAGTGTGGCGCTGCACCTGATGGAAGAGCAGAAGATCATGGTGCTGTTTGTCTATGAAGAGAAGCCGGAGAACATCGTCGGCATTGTGCATATGCATGACATTCTGCAGGGAGGCATATGATGGCTGCACACAAAGGCTTTGATTTCCCGTTTGAGAAAGCAGCCGATATTCGCATGCTGATCCTTGATGTTGATGGCGTCATGACCGACGGCTCCATCATCATGGATAAAAATGGCGATGAGCATAAAGCGTTTAATGTACGTGATGGCCATGGCATCAAAATGATCCAGCGGGCAGGCATCCAGATCGCCATCATCACCGGCCGCAGCTCCCCTGTTGTTCAGGCCCGCGCATCTGACCTGGGTATCGAATATGTGATTCAGAAGTGTCTGAATAAAGCCGAAGGACTGGCCAGACTGGAGCAGGAGTCAGGTGTTGCTGCAGCTCACTGCGCCATGATGGGCGATGATGTCATTGATCTGCCACCGATGTACAAGTGTGGCTTGAGTCTGGCTCCTTCCGACGCGCACATCTCTGTTGCGAATTATGTTGACTGGATTTCAGATAACCCGGGTGGAGGCGGTGCCATACGCCAGGCCGCTGAAGCGCTGCTGATCGCTCAAAACTGTTGGAATGAGATAGTTTTTAAACGTTACAACGTTACCCCGGAAGATTGCGGCTGGTAACCGGATACTGATGCAGCAACGAATATGGTCATGGGTGAAATGGGCAAGCCTCGCTGTTTCGGTGGGCAGTGTTGTGCTGGCGATAGCACTAATGTGGCTTGCCGGTCCTGCTGAGGTTGAGACAGCAACCCAAACAGTTGAACGCCCGAAAACCGAGGTGGAGAGTCCGGTTATTGTTGAGCGCAAGGATGGTGAAGTCATCTGGCAGTTACGGGCTGCAGAGGCTAAACAACAGCTCGACGGCATGATGCATCTGATTGATCCGGTACTTATACTCTTTACCCAGCAGGGGCGTGAAGTGACTATCGAAGCTCAACAGGCATGGCTTGAACCGATCGAGAGAAATATCCAGTTTCAAGGTCAGGTGAATGTCCGCTATGAAGTATGGACGATGTTAAGTGAGTCACTGGTTTATAATAGTGCCCTGGATGAGATTCATGTGCCTGAGAAATTCACCATCAAAGGCAAAACGATATCGGCCAGAGGAAAAGGTATGCGCTTGAATCGTAACAGCGAAAAGATCAATGTTGATCAGGGAATCTGGATTCAGGACAGCGATCCACAATGGCAGGGAGTGAAATAGTGATCCGAATTCTGGTAGTTACAGCTTTATCTCTGCTTCCGACCCTGCTTTGGGCAGGGCCGGTGGAGATCGCTTCCGACAAGATGGTTTTCATGCATAAAAGCGAACGCGCTGAGTTTATCAACAACGTGCACATGAAACGGGATGATTTTGAACTCTATTGCGACAAACTTGTCGCCTTCTATAAAAACAGCAAACTCGAGCGCGCCGAAGCCAGCGGTCATATTCGTCTGATTCAGAAAGAGATTACAGGAAGATCTGACAAGGCGATTCTCGATCAAACAAACAACACCCTTACGTTGATCGGAAATGCGGTCCTGGAGCAACCGGGTGGCCGTATTGAAGGCGAAACTATCGTCCATAACATGAATCGCGAAGAGACCTCTGTTCAGTCGGCTAAGGGGGGAAGAACACACATGACGATTGATGCAGACGAGCCGGGGAAATCTACCCTGCCAATACCGGATGTGACAAAATGAGCAGCGTCCATCACCTATCGGCACGTGGTCTGTGTAAAAGTTACCGCAAAAAACAGGTGGTCTCGGGTGTTGATATCGATCTCTTCTCCGGTGAGTGCATCGGCCTGCTTGGCCCCAACGGCGCGGGCAAAACCACCAGTTTTTACATGGTTAGCGGGCTGATCAGCGCCGATAGTGGCCAGGTTTCACTCGATGATCTCGATATTACCCGCCAACCGATGCATCTAAGGGCACGCAGTGGCATTGGCTACCTGCCTCAGGAGGCGAGCATCTTCCGCAAACTGACGGTAGAGGAGAACCTGCTTGCTATCTTTGAAACACTGGATTTACCCGACATACAGATTGAAGAGGAGCTGGAGAATCTGCTGATCGATCTGGGCATTGAGGGTGTAAAGAATCAAAAGGCCTACACCCTTTCAGGGGGACAGCGGCGGCGCACTGAAATTGCCCGGGCACTGGTAACCAAACCGCGCTTCCTACTTCTCGACGAGCCATTTGCCGGCGTCGATCCGATTGCTGTTGAAGATATTCAGGCCATCATTGCCGAGCTCAAAAACAAGGGTATCGGCGTGCTGATTACCGACCATAACGTTCGCGACACACTCTCTATTTGTGATCGTGCATACCTGATGAGTGCCGGTGAAATTATCGTCCACGGCAGTGCCGAAGAGATCATTGCCCATCCTGATGCCCGCCGCCTCTACCTTGGCGAGAGCTTCTCAATGTGATTCAGAAGATCTATCCAGTCAGGCAAGCGCTGAGGAGAGACCTCTTTTCAGGGCATTGCCCTTATGAGAATATCTTCTACAGTTTCAGATATCAGAAATTCCAGGAGATTCAGGCGAGATGAGCAGTTCAGCAGCAACAACAGAGGAGTCCATCATTGTCGCCCTGACCGGTGCATCCGGTTCCGCCTATGGTCTGCGACTGATTCAGCGACTGGCACAGGCAGGGATTGCTCAGCATATCCTCCTCTCTGATGCCGCCCGGATCGTACTCAAACAGGAGATGGATCTGGAGCTCTCCGGTGATGCTGATAACAGTGCCATTGAGCTTGCCAATCATCTCGAGATCTCCTCCTCCCTGCTTCGCTGTTATGCGCTCAAAGACTGGTTTTCTCCCACCGCTTCCGGCTCTGCAGGGATTCGGCGCATGGTTGTTGTGCCCTGCTCAATGGGCACGCTCGGCAGGATTGCCAACGGCATCTCCGACAACCTGATTGAGCGCGCTGCTGATGTGATGCTCAAGGAACGCAGGCAGCTTATTCTGGTTCCCAGAGAGACGCCGCTGTCGGCCATTCATCTTGAAAACATGCTCAAGCTCTCCCGTATGGGCGTGGATATCATGCCTGCCATGCCCGCTTTTTATAACCGTCCACAATCAATCGATGAGCTGATCGACTTCCTTGTTGATCGTCTGCTTGATCATTTGAACATACCTAATCCAGCGGCAAAACAGTGGGGCATCAACCGATGAGGAGCGTAGCCGCCGCAGCGCTGTTATCGCTGCTCTCTCTCTCCGGCTGCGTTGCTGTTTCAGCGGTCTCAGCCATTCCCGGTGCTCTTCTCGAGGTAGTGGCTAACCAGTTTGTCGGTGAAGAGAAAAGCTTCCCCCACAGCATGCGCAGATCACTGGCAGCAGTACAACAGTCCCTGTGGGAGTTGAAACTGGATATCGATGTGCTGGAGATCCAGCCCGATGGTGGTTACGGCGTAGGTTTTGGTAATGAACGTCTGGATGGTGAGATCACACTGAGAAAGCAGACCTCTCAACTCACTACCGTTTATGTCAAAGTCAAAGGCACGACGCGTGAAGAGTCTGTCGAACACGCCATCATTGAAATGATCGGCGGAAAACTGAAAAAACTGCCTGATAATGCCCGCTACAACGCCTCAAAATACAGTAACCTTCGCCTTAAACCTACAACCAGTTCTGCACGTATCGGCTGGTTTCGACCCGGAGCCAATCTGGAAGCGAGCAAAACCCAGAATAGCGAGTGGTTGAGAATTAAACTTCCTTCTGGCAAAAATGCATATTTGAAGGGCACCATTATTAACAGCAATAGCCAGTTGAAAAGAAAACCAATTTTGAGCCAATCGGAGTAACCCATGTCAAACAATCAGCTTCCACTTGATGATATTGCAGAAAAAATTGCTGGTGGCATTCGCATGCTAGGTGGCCTTAAGCAGGGCGCTGAAGCGCAGGTGCGCAGCATCGTCGAAAATGCACTGTCGCAATTTGATGTGGTCACCCATGAGCGTATGCAGGTACAGGAAGCGATGCTCAACAGAGCCAAAGAGGAGCTGCAGGCACTGGAGGCCAGAGTGGCTGAACTCGAAGCCCAACTGAAGAAACTGAGTCAGTAAGCAACCATCAACCTCATCTGTGGCCTCATAGAGCAGCACTGCTTATTCACAATTTCAAGCCTCTTTGCCACTAGAATCATCTTAATTTTTTACAATATGTGAAAAGTCGGTTTTTGGTCTACAATCAACATATGTTAGCCAGATTATGTTGTGCCTCCCTGCGTGGACTTGATGCCGAAGCTGTCGATGTTGAGGTCGATCTCTCGCGTGGCCTGCCAAGCTGGAGCCTGGTCGGACTTCCTGAAGGTGCCGTACGTGAGGCCCGTGATCGTATTCGCTCGGCAGTCGTCAACTCAGGTTTTGAATTTCCACTGCGTCGCATCACAGTGAACCTCTCCCCTGCCGACAGACGTAAAGATGGCTCCCATTTTGATCTCGCCATCGCCATCGCCCTGCTCAAAGCCTCAGGCCAGCTCTTTGAACAACCACAACTGCCACTACTGGCCGGCAACCGGAGCAAAATTTCAACTCAGGAGAGCCCCTTTCTGATTGGTGAGCTGGCACTTGATGGCCGTCTGAATCCGGTTAACGGTGTTCTCTCCCTGGCTCTGTTTGCACGCAAGCAGGGTTTCAGCGCGCTAATTCTTCCCAAAGAGAATTGCCGAGAAGCTGCTGCTGTTGAAGGTTTAACCGTCTACGCAGCCGAACACCTTCTGGCCGTTGTCGAACACATTTCAGGCAAGTTACAGCTGCAACAAACCTCAATTCAAGCTGAGACAGATGCAACGCAGAGAAAGGATCCGGATATGGCTGATATCCGGGGCCAGCAGCAGGCACGCAGGGCTCTGGAGATTGCCGCAGCCGGAGGTCATCACCTGCTGATGAGCGGGCCGCCGGGGGTAGGAAAAAGCATGCTGGCCAAACGACTGCCTGGCATCCTGCCACCGTTGACCATAGAGCAGTCGCTGGAGGTAACCCGTATCTACAGTGTTTCGGGAGATAACTCGCGATCTCCAATGAGCCTGCGCCCGCCTCTGCGGCAGCCGCACCACTCAGCTTCGGATGTCGCTATTATCGGTGGTGGCAGCAACCCCAAACCGGGTGAAATCTCTAAAGCCAATTACGGTATTCTCTTTCTTGATGAGTTGGCAGAGCACAAACGTGTTGTGCTTGATACGCTGCGGCAGCCGCTGGAAGATGGGTCCGTATCGGTAGCGCGTGCTGCCGACACCATTGAATTTCCCGCACGATTTCAACTGATTGCCGCCATGAACCCATGCCCTTGCGGCTACCTTGGTCACCCAGCCAGAGCATGCCGCTGCTCTCCATCCCAGATCAGGCGATACATGGGACGTATCTCAGGCCCTCTTCTGGATCGCTTTGATCTGCGTATTCATGTGCCACCGGTGGAACACAGGGAGCTCAGTCGCATGCAACCCGGAGAGGATTCAGCCACCGTTGCCGCCCGTGTTCTACGTGCCCGGGATATCCAATATAGCAGACTAGGCAGTGGTCAGGTCAATGCACGCATGGACGCCAGTGCAATTGAAATGCATGCCAAACCCGACGAAGATGGAGCCCGACTGATTGACCGGGCCATGAATCACTTTTCACTCTCTGCCCGCAGCTATCACCGCATCCTCAAGGTTGCCCGCACCATTGCCGATCTGGCAGCTTCGGATGAGGTTAATGCCACCCATGTCGCCGAAGCACTGCAGTACCGTGGCGAGGATCTGCTTAACATGCCGTAATAACACCCTCTTTCCTCCCCCATTTGGAGCTCTGCAAATGCAGAAAAACCTGCTAAAGTCGAAGTAAAGAAGCTATATATTGATCCACTATCGGAGATAGAGATGTCACTTGAGCAACGTCGAGATTCACGCAACCCGGCCCCTGAAGACATGCAGTATGGCAAAGGTTTTCTCTGCAGCAGTTTTGAGTGTTTCGAAATCGAGTTGGTAAAGGATATTTCAGATCACGGCATCGGCCTGATGGCCGATATCTATCTTGGCAAAGGAACTGCGGTGCAGCTGCAGATTCCGCGCAGTGAACATACGGAGCAGATCTATGGTCGCGTCGTCTGGGCCTCTCCAGTTGCCGAGATTCTGGCTGATGCTGAGATACCACTCTCCTACTGGATTGGGATAAGCCTGGAGCAGGGCTCTACGCACTCTGAATCGTAGGAGATAAAAAAAGGGGCCTCTAAAGAGGCCCCAGGTTCGTTCTGATCAATTTCAACGCTTTTTAGTCACTCCAGCTCAGAGCATGACCTGCCGGACGTGGCAGAACAGGGAAAGTCACTTCAGGAGCCTTACCTGTCAGCGTTTTCAAAAACTCCACAATATCGGCTGTATCGGCATCAGATAGCTCGGTATCCAGCTGGGTCCTGGCCATGATACGTACAGCCTCATCCAGAGTTTTAACCGCACCATCATGGAAGTAAGGGGCAGTCAGCGCGACATTGCGCCATGACTGAACACGGAAGAGATGATCATCCTCATCCTTACCTGTAACCGACTTCACACCGGCATCGGTTCCGTAAGTAAATTTCTGGAAGCTGTTATTGGTGAACAGTGGCCCCGAATGACATGAGGTACAGCCAACTTCAGCAGATTTCTGCATACCACGTTTGGCAGCTTCACTGATATCACCCTTGCCCTGTAGATAGAGATCAAACGGTGCATCCGGCGTAATCAGGGTGCGTTCAAAGGCCGCAATCGCCTTAGCCATATTATCATAGTTCAGTGAATCCTTACCAAACACCGAATCAAACAGCGGTGCGTAACCAGCTTCATTCAGACGCGCAACGACGGTGACTTCACCCATGCTGGCCATCTCTACAGGATTCAATGGTGGGCCTTTAGCCTGATCTTCCAGCAGTGGTGCACGGCCATCCCAGAACTGCGCGGACCAGAATGCAGCATTCAAAACGGTTGGTGCATTACGACCGCCACGCTGCCATTTATGACCGATGGAGAACTGCTGGTTATCTACACCACCGGTACCGAGGTTATGGCAGGAGTTGCATGAAAAGTTACCACTCTTGGAGAGTGCCGGTTCAAAATAGAGTTTTTTACCCAACTCCACCTTCTCTGCTGTCTGCGGGTTATCAGCCGGTACCGGAACGGAAGTCGGCAGTACTCCCATACCTTCAGGAATATCTGTCGGCAGAGCTGGTGCTGCTACCGGAGCAGTCGTTGCAGCCACAGGTGTAGCCGCCACAGTTTTCTCCTGGCTTGCATCCGAGCAGGCGACAGCTGCAAAAGAGACCATGGCCAGTAGTGCAGTTGTTATCAGTGATGATTGTCTCACGTTTCAACTCCTTTGAATGTAAATATGATTGATACCTTTAAACCCTACGAACTACTTTTTTGTTGTCAATTATTACTAGTTAGTAAACAATCCTAACTATGAATGAGACCTCCGCCACATCCGACCAGCAATCACTGCTACGAAAGCATGGCATGAAAGCTACGCCCCAGCGGCTGGCCATTGCCCGGCTGTTGCTTGCAAAGCCAACGCACACAACCGCTCAACAGCTCTGCGAACAGCTTAAACCTGACTTCCCATCCATCTCACAAAACACCGTCTATCTCACACTGGCAAGTTTCGAGGAGTCCGGCCTCTTACGCCGCTTATGTGCTGATGGCAAGACGATTTTCGATAGCAATATCACCCCACATCATCATGGTCTGTGCAGAGCCTGTGGTGTCATTGAAGATATTCCTGAAACGAAAAAAACAGTTCGTCCTGAAGTGCTACAGCAGTGGCATATTGAACATCATACTCTGACCTGGACAGGTCTCTGCCCTGCCTGCTCAATCGCATAGCAAGCATCAGGCAGTTAATCTATGATCTCTCCCACCGCTTTAACCATCGTCGCCTACGCTATCCCAGCATCGCTGATCAGCGGCCTGACAATCATTGTCGGCAGAGAGCGACAAATCAGCTGGCAGCTTTGGGAACCGGTGGTTGTCACCCTCCCCTTTCTGATGGTACTGGCCTATGTGGTACTCACCTTCGGCAGCATTCACCAGGGCGTTATGGAGATGGAGTTTCATCCCGTTGCCGTAGCCATGATTGCCGGTATCGGTGGTTTTCTGGCTGGCCTCTCCCTATTGCCAAGGGTTATTTTCAGCAACATCGATGTTCCGGGATTAACACTCTCGTCAGCCTCAGCCTTTCTGATCGGTCTTCTCTGCCTGAAAATGTTCTTCCTGATGGCTGCCTTTGCCAACCCTATGGCGCTACTCTCTCCTGACTGATTTCAACAGTGGCACAGATCCTGCTGCACTCGCAGCATTGTGCAGTAGATGCTCAATCTACTGATACTGAAGGGGGACCATGAAAGAGATCATCAATCAGCTCGCCTCACATGATCTTCTGCAGGATATTGTTGAAGGGGTTCCGATCCGTATTTTCTGGAAGGATCGTGATGGAGTATTCTTGGGATGCAATACGCTTGTGGCCAAAGATGCAGGATTGGACTCCCCGGATGAGCTGATCGGCAAAACCGATTTTGACTTTAACTGGTCTGATCAGGCTGAGGCCTACCGCGCTGATGATTTCAAAGTCATGGAGTCCGGGATATCCAGGCTTGCTTATGAGGAGCCACAAACCACCCCCAATGGCGCCACTATCTGGCTGCGCACCTCTAAAGTCCCTCTACGCGATGATCAACAGAACGTTATCGGTATTCTGGGGGTTTACGAAGATATCACCGCCGAAAAGCTTAAACAGTCAAAACTCATCGCTTCAGAAACAACCCTGAGGAACATCTTCAACAGTCTGCAGGATGCCTATTACCGTACCGACATTGAAGGTCATATCGTCATGGTCTCCCCTTCCGCAGAGACCATGATGGCATGTGCAACTGGTGAACTGCAGGGCAAAAGCATTGCCAACTTCTACGTGAATCCGGATGAACGGCAACTGTTTCTGGATGTGCTTCGCGAGGGTGGAGGCATTGTAAATAACTTCGAGGCCCAGATCAGAAGAGTGGATGGTGAAGTCATATGGGTCTCAACCAATGCTCACTATTTTCGTGATGAACATGGCAATGTCACCGGAGTTGAGGGCACCATCCGGGATGTAACCCGGCTCAAGCAGCAGGAAGAGGAGCTGCAGCTGGCCAAGTTCGTTCTCGACCATGCACCGCTGAATATCACTTATCTGGATTCGGATGCCCGTATCCGCTACATCAACAAAACGGGCTGTGAAACACTCGGTTATACGCAGGAAGAGCTTCTGCAGATGAGTATCCCGGATATTGATCCCCTCTTCCCTATGCAGGTATGGCATGAGCACTGGAAGGATCTGAAACAGAACATCTCTGTGCCCGTTGAAACAGAACATCAACGTAAAAATGGTGAGCGCTTCCCTATCGAAGTGATCGCCAACTACATCGAGTTTGGCGACAAGGCTTACAATGTCGCTTTCGACAGGGATATCAGCGAGCGCAAAAAGGCTGAAACTGTCCTGCAACGGTTCCGCATAGCGATTGATAACAGTGCCGATTCCATCTTTCTTATTGATCGTGACTCGATGAGGTTCATCGATGTAAATGAAGAAGCCAGCAGGCGAATGGGGTATTCACGGGATGAGTTTCTCGCCATGGGACCGAGTGACATCAAACCTTATGTCACCCGAACAGCGTTGGAAGAGACCTTTGACCGCCTGATCAATCAGAAAGATGAATCCGGAATTATCGAAACGATCCACGCATGCAAAGACGGCAGTGAGTTTCCGGTCGAAGTTCGACTGAAAACATTTAAGGAGGACGACAGACAGATACTGGTTGCCATCGCACGCGACATTAGCGATCAGAAGCTGGCTGAAGATAAACTTGAACAGGAGGCCAGATTCCGCAGCCAGATTCTGGAGCAGGCCTCTGAAGGTATCGCCCTCTGGCGAGCCAGTAGTGACGAAGGTGAAGCTGAATTCCTCACCTGGAATCGTCGTATGCAGGAGATTACAGGCTACTCTCGTGAGGAGATTAACGCTCTGGGCTGGCTGGAGACCATGTATAGTGACATATCGGAGAGAGAGAGGGCCCGCCTGACCATGCAGAAGGTCCTGCAGGGTGAAATCAATCACAGTACGGATTTCAACATTGTCACCAAAAGTGGTGAGTCCCGTACCATTCACATCTCTTCAACATCCATTCAACGTGATAATTCAGCGCTCTGTGTGCTGGCAGTAATTCAAGACATCACCGCAAGCAGGCGCCAGCAGGAGCTTCTGGAGGCCAGTCAAAAGCGTTTCAGTATGCTGTTCGACGCCTCCAGTGACGGCCTGTTCATTATTGATATGCAGGGTAACTTCATTGATATCAACAGAACTGCATATGAGCGGCTGGGTTATAGCAAAGAAGAGATGATGGCCATGAGGCTTACGGATCTGGATCCACCAGAGTTTGCGGCCAGGGTTCCGCAACGTCTGGCTCAAATAAAAAAACATGGCATGGCAGTGTTTGAAACAGCCCATTACCGTAATGATGGCTCCATCATGCCTGTGGAGATCAACGCCAGAATTATTGAGCTTGATGGAGAGATGGTATTTTTCAGCGTTATTCGTGATATCAGTGAGCGCAAGACGCTTGAAGGACAGCTGCGTCAGGCTCTGAAAATGGAGGCGATCGGTACACTTGTTGGCGGCATTGCTCACGACTTCAATAACATGCTGGCCGCTATTCAGGGTAACCTCTATCTGGCGACCAAGCAGATGCAGGATCACCCGGTGGCGGCCGACAAACTCTCAAATATCGAAAAACTTACCGCTCGCGCTACCGAAATGGTACAGCAGCTGCTCACCTTCGCCCGTGAAGGCAGCGTGGAGATGCGTGTCTTTTCACTCAACAGATTCATGGATGACGGATATAAACTGGCCAAAACGCTTATCCCGGAAAACATTGATCATCAGACCAGCACATGCAGTGAACCACTCCACATCAAAGGCGATGCCACTCAACTGCAACAGGTGCTGATGAACCTGCTCAACAACGCTGTGGATGCCCTCGCTGATACTGGCGAACCGATGATCCGATGCACTCTGGAGCCGTTTAAAGCAACGCGTC
The DNA here is from genome assembly GCF_013387475.1 of Mariprofundus sp. KV. Lineage (GTDB taxonomy): Bacteria > Pseudomonadota > Zetaproteobacteria > Mariprofundales > Mariprofundaceae > Mariprofundus. The sequence goes on from NZ_VWNB01000011.1 coordinate 15,406, forward strand.
TGTTCAGGTTAAGGCACCCTGAATTGAGGGCATCCAATTTTGCCTGTCTGAGTATCAAAGATAATGGCTGCGGCATTCCCGGCGAACTGCTTGATAAGGTGTTCGAGCCATTCTTTACCACCAAAGAGGTGGGTAAAGGAACCGGGCTCGGGTTGGCGATGCTCTATGGCGCTGTGCAGACTCATCATGGCGCAGTGGAGATCGACAGCAAGGTTGGTAAGGGCACCACATTCCGGATCTACCTCCCTCTGATTAAAGGTGGAATCGAAACAGTGGCAGAAACGTCTGACGTTTTATCTGTTATCGAAAAAGGCCGAACTATCCTTCTGGTTGATGATGAAGAGAGCGTCAGAAGCACAACCAGTGAGGTGCTTTCGAGTATGGGCTACCATGTTATGGAAGCTGAAAATGGTGAAGTCGCCCTGCAACTTTTCAAGGAGAACCGGGGCAGTATCGATATAATCATCTCTGATGTCATCATGCCCAGAATGGGTGGGGTTGAGCTCTTCAAGGCAGTGCGCCAGCTCAATGAGAAGATGCCCCTTATTCTGGTCACCGGTTACGACAGAGATCATGTGCTGGATAAAGGCATTCAGATGCAGAATGCGCTGGTGCTCAATAAACCCTTTGATTTTGATGAACTTTCCCGATCTATACAGGCCAATATCAGAACAGTTTAACTACTCTGTCGGCCAGCCTGCGACATAGGCATCTCCGGAGAGTGCAAAGAGAAAGACCCGGCTCATCGCAAACAGAGCCGATATACTCAGGCTGGCGATCACATTCACCAGTAATCGGGCCGCCAGCGTATCAGCTTTGACCAGATAACGCGGCATCAGCACAAAACTGCCCACCAGCCCTGCCCCGATCACCTGCATAATCCAGAAGAATTGCCATATGCCTGTGCGCTCATAGAGCGCATCGATAGAACCGAAAAAGATATAGGCCATCGCAACAACGGTAAGCCACGGCACAAACAGAAAGATCAGTTCAAAAGGGTGGATAGTGTTAAACTCTCGCCCTTTGCTGTGCACCATAGAGGCAAAGATAACCAGCATCGCTGCATAGATCAGCAGTGACTGAAATAACGGACTCAACGACTCACAGCTCTCATCATCATAACCAGCCTCTCTGTTGCATGATTAATGCCAGTGATTCAAGCAGCATATTCACATTTTCAGGCAGAATCAAAAACAGCATCATGGCAAGCAACATAATCATCACTCCAAGCAGCACAATGCCGCCAAGCATCGCCAGCAACACCTTCCAGCCACCAATCTGGCAGTGAAAGCGCAGCCCCTTCCAGTTCAGAACAAGATTCCACAGCGCCATTACCGGCCCCAGATAGGGCCCCCATGCAATGACAAAAGGCGGTCCGCTATAGGCGCAGACCTGAAACACCGCCAACAGAGAGACAGGTTTGCCGGAGAGCCTGCTTAACGACCAGCTCAACCACATACTCCATAGCAGTGAAGAAGAGAGACCGATAGCCAGTGATACCGGCAGAATGGAGACAAAGATAAGGGCTCCGACGAGCATGTTCGGAGCCAGACTTGATGCGATCGCCCCAAAGGTGGTGGTCATCAGAATAGATGGGATAGCCAGATACATGGCCAGAAGCGTGGCACTATCTTTAAGATTTTTTGCCTCGGGAAGGCCTGTGAACATCCTTTTCGGAAAGAAGAGCCCGACCAGAAAGATGGAGAAGAAGACTTCAGCCAGTTTGTCACGGCGATAGTAGGTGAACTGAGGATTGAAACGACTACTCATGTTAAGTGAGTCTATGCAGCAGCGTGGTCACACTGCTCAGTCAGCATCTGGCTGGCCGCTTACCTTCTCACCCTCTTTGAGCATCGACAGCAGGGATGATGCAGTAGCCAGTGCAAGCCTGAGCTCAACGGTTCTCGGAGCCACCAGCGCGGTGGCAACCACATTGCCGACACCCATCGCCACCATCAGCCATATAATTACAATCGGTGCGTAACTTGTCTCATAGGCGCTACCGGAAAAAAGCTGAAAAAACAGCACAATCGGGATAAAGAAGAGAACGATAGTCACAACAGCCCAGGCAATCACTCTTCTGGCGCTACGACCATCCAGTTCACGCTGTGTCTCCGCTATCGCCTGCTCAAGTGTCTCTATGCTCATTTGATCAAATACTCCTGTTCATTGCTCGGTAGTCAGATTGATAGTGATATCGGGGGTCTGATGCAGTGTGGCATGAATCAGACATGATGATGCCACGCGCTCCACCGCCTTACGCCGTTTCTCAGGCAGCCCGGGCAGAACCACATCAATGGTAAACTCACCAATACGGCGTGGTGCATCTTCAGCAACACTCCAGTCGCAATCAACCTTGAGACCATCGGTATCAATGCCAGCCTGCTGACAATATTTTGCTACATAGAAACCGATACAGCCAGCCAGTGAGCCTGCAAAGAATTCAGGCGGAGTCATGCCGGAATCTTCACCCCCATTGCTTTCTGGCTGATCCATCACAATCGAGTGACCACGGCAGGCAATATCAAATGCCGCCCCACTTTTAAATGTCGCTGTTAATCTCGCCATATCTATTCACCATCCAGTTCTTTAAACAACTGCCTTCGCCTCATCCAACAGAGAGGTAAAACCTCTCTGCCAAATGATTTGGAGATCTTTACTTGCTACAGGTATTGATACCCAGCAGCGGATAGAGCGGGCAGAACTTAATCAGTGCAGTCAGTACAAATACGCTGCCTGCACCGATGGCGACGGCATTCCATGGGGAAGCCAGGCCACCCATATAACCAAAGGCGATCAGAGCCGCACCTGCTACCAGACGAAGTACACGATCGATTGTTCCAACATTTGCTTTCATTAGTTATCTCCTGATTTTCTATTGTGTTGATTAAACTTACCCCGGTATAACAATCTCTCTTTACCCTAGAGTCAATTGGCAGAGCCCTGTTCGGTGGGATAGCCACTGTTGCTCCAGGCCATGGTTCCACCACCGATATTGATCAGATTGTCAAAACCACACTGCTGCTCAAGATAGGTTAGAGCCTGGGCAGAGCGAGCGCCCGAATGACAGATGAGAAAAACATCCCCCTCTTTTGGGATCTCATTGGCTCTGGCCATGATGGTGTTGAGCGCGATCAGCTTTGCACCGGGCACATGACAACCACGGTACTCCTCGGGTGAACGCACATCAATCAGTGTAATAGGCTGCTTCTTTTCACGCGCCACCAGCCAGCGCGGATAGAGTTGGTCTACGGTTAGTGTATTCATCACGGCTTCACCACCGCATGATTGGCCTCTTTCCATGCCGTGATGCCACCCAGTACATTCTCTATATTGGTGTGGCCGGCTTTTGCCAGCATGCCTGCTGCATCTGCAGAACGACGGCCCGAGCGGCAGTAGAGGTAGACCTGCTTATCCTTAGGCACCTCATTGATGCGCTCTGCCAACTCCTGCACGGGAATAAGCACTGCACCCTCAATATGCCCTTCGGCATACTCCTCAGGTGTGCGCACATCGATAAAGACAAACGGCACAGCCGAAGAAGCACCCTGATTCCAGTGCTGGTAAGCGTGTTGTACTGCGGTGTTTTCATAACCTTCAACACTCTTCTCGCCAAATCCGCAGGCTGCTGCACCCATCGGCAACATCATCACCACCGTCAGTAGCAACCAGACTCTCTTTGTAATCATCTCTAACTCCTGTCGCTCTCTATGAGCAAATCTATTTATTCTCTTCTCTTCAATCGGTGACAATGTCACACGGGATAAATCACCTGACCGGAAGCCCTGCACTGCGCCATGCCCCCATGCCACCGGAGAAGTTGTACACCTCACTGTAACCGGCATTGGCAAAGGCAGTTGCTGCCATCGATGAGCGTGTTCCTGATGCGCAGATCACAATCACAACTTTATCTTTAGCAACCTCATGCATGCGTTCAGCCACCTCACCCAACGGAATATGAACTGCTGTGGAAGCATGCCCTGACTGCCACTCACCGAGCTGGCGCACATCAACCAGGGTATGCTCCCGGTTGCGCAGCTGCATATAATCAGCCGCATTCAACGACTTTACACCGGAGATCTTCGGCCAGATCACCCGCTGCCAGAGCATCCAGCCCAACAGAAGCGCGATGAAGATGTAAACCGCATTGTCTTGCATAAATTGCATCTATCTATCCTCACGATTCAGAGAGATCAGCTGTTTTAGCATCTCTCTGTAGATTTTTATCGGCAGGCGCAAACGACTTTCACGTATGGGGGGGGGGGGAGAAGCCGCCTGCGCCCGCCAATCTTGTTGACCCTTTCAGGCCCCTACTTCTCGCAGCAGGGTTTCATGCCGAGCTTGGCAAGAATGGTCTCCATCAGACACCAGTTGGTGAAACCCGACTGCAGCAGGTTCACACCGATAAATGCGGTGAACCAGAGCCAGCTGGGTTCAGTTAACACCACACCGTTATAGCGTGATGCCAGAAACAGGCTGAGCAGAATAAATGAGCCCGCAATAATGCGAATAGCGCGTTGAATAGTCACAAATCTTCTCCTTTACAGTTAATTTCTAAGAGGCTGGCTGTTCGGACTCGAATGGCCGATCTTTAAACCACAGGTAGTACATCAGAGGTGTAATAAACAGCGTTAAGATCGTTGCTGCCAGTGTTCCGAAGGCCATCGAGACACCGAGCCCGCCAAATACCGGATCGGTGATCATGATCGAGGTGCCGGCAATCACAGCCAGTGCAGTGAGCAGAATCGGACGGGCACGAACCGCCCCACCCTCAAGCACAGACTCTTTCACTGAGAAGCCCTGCTTGCGGTAATCGACAATGAAATCGATCAGCAGTGTGGAGTTACGTACCACGATACCGGCAAGTGCGATCATGCCGATCATCGAGGTGGCGGTGAACGGTTGACTGGTGATCCAGTGGCCGGGAAAGATGCCGATCATCGTCAATGCAGTCGGTGCCATCACCATCATCGGCAGCACGAACTGGCCGTAATAGGCCACCATCAGCAGGTAGATCAATACCAGTGCAACAATAAAGGCTGCCCCCAGATCGCGGAACACATCCAGCGTCAGACGCATCTCACCATCCCAGAGCATATGATAACCGAAGGTGTTATCCGGTGCGGTGTCGGTGAAACGCATTCCACCTGTTTTCACCTGCACGCCCGGCAGCATCTCCTGCTCATCGAGCTTGCCATCCATCTCCAGCAGCGGATAGACCTGTGATCCCTGTTTAGGCTCAGCCATCACATAGGTCACCGGATGTCCGTCTTTGGTGTAGATCGGTTTGGAGGCTTTGCCCTGCTCGATCACCGCAAAGGCGGAGAGTGGAACAGCACCATGCGAACCGGTTACATAGATGCGATGCAGATCCTCAGCATGAGCACGCAGCGCTTTCGGCAGCTGCACATGCAACTTCACCTGATGACGCTCTTCATCCATATGCACGGCACCAAAATGGTACCCCTGCAGGAAGTCGTGCAGTGCGGTGACTACCTGCTGCGTGGCTACGCCCAGATGTGCTGCCTTCTCTTTATCGACACGCACATTCAGCTGCAACTGATCATCACCTACCGAATCATCAATATCTGTCACGTCATAGGTATCAGCAAAGGTTTTACGCACCTCTTTGGCCAGCTGGCGCTGTGTCTCGTAATCAGGACCATAGATCTCAGCCAGCAGCGTTGAACGCACCGGTGGCCCCGGCGGATCTTCAACCAGTTTAATATTGGCATCAGGATTAGCCGCAATCAGTGGCGCCATCAGTTCTCGCAGCTCCAGCACAATAGCATCAGAGCGAATCGAGCGATCATGTTTATCCACCAGATTGACACGGATCTCGGCCAGATTGGCCCCCTGCCTGAGCACAGAACCACGCAGCATGCCGTTAAAATCGACAGGCCCTGCCTGACCTACAAAGGTTTCGTAATCCACCACCATCGGATGGGAACGCAGCAGATCACCCACTTCACGACTCACCCGATCACTCTCTTCAAGGGTTGCCCCCTCCGGCAGATCGATGGTGATATTAAAGGTGTTGTTATCCCCTTTCGGCAACATCTTCAGCTCAACCGTACCCGGTGTAAGTGGCCCGTTGATACCGGCTGGCCGGATAAACTGCCAGCCCGGCTGCATCATTGAGCCGACAAACAGAAGCAACGTGATGATCCAGAATATCCTGCGAATAGCAGGTTTCTCGATCAGAGGCACGGCATAACGCATATAGGCCCGGTAGACCCAGTCCTTATGCGAGTCATCAATGTGATCTGATGTGGATGTCTGTATTTTGGCAGGCAGAAAACGCTGTGCAATCCACGGCGTGAACATATAAGCGATCACCAGCGAGGCTGCCATGGCAACCGGTGCATTAAACGGAATCGGCCCCATATATGGCCCCATCATGCCGGTCACAAAAGCCATTGGAACAAAAGCCAGGATCACCGCGATGGTGGCGATAATGGTCGGTTTACCGGTCTCATTGGTGGCAATCACAATCAGTCGCGCTTTATCAGCGGCATCCTTCACACCTTTGTGCAGATGGCGGTGGATATTCTCGATCACCACAATGGCATCGTCGACCAGCAGACCAAGCGCCAGAATCAGAGCAAAGAGTGTGATACGGTTGATGGTCTGATCAGCCATCAGTCCGATGGCCAGCACCACAAACAGAATCAGCGGAATATTCAGCGTTACAATGGTCGCCTCACGCCAGCCGAGAAAGAGCAGCAGAATCAGAATCACAGTACCGATTGCGATACCCAAGTGTTCAATCAGCATATTTACAGCGGCATTGGCGCGCTGACCTGAATCACGCGTGATGGTTGCGACAACATTATCCGGGATAAAGTCGCCTTTAAGTTCATTGAGCTTATCTTCAATACGCTGGGTCACCACCACAGCATTGGTACCACGTTTTTTGGCCAGCGTGATGGAGACTGCAGGCAATTCAGGTTCGCCCACACCAGCATTGCCACTCACCGCGTGACCAAAACCGATTCGGTGATAGTTCTCTGCCTCAGCAGCACCATCGGTGATGGTGGCGATATCCTTCAGATAGATCGGTCTGTTCTGCCACTGGCCAACCACCAGCTGACCAACCTCATCGGCTGTTTTCAGGTAACCATCGAGCCATATTTTGGTCTGGCTATTGTTCCCCACAAGTGAACCAACCGGGCCACCGGCATTGGCCGATACCAGAACCCTGTGCAGCTGATCCAGTGGAATGTGGTAAGCGGCCAGACGCGCCGGATCCAGACGGATGCCGATCTCATGGTCACGGCCACCGATAATCTCGGCAACCGATACCCCTTCCAGTGGTGCCAGCTGATCACGAACACGCTCTGCCAGCCGTTTAAGGGCTAAGCCGTCCATATCCCGTGATGAGAGTGTAATTACCGAAGCCGGCACATCATCGACATCCACCGGTTTCACCAGAGGCTGGGTAGCCCCGGCAGGGATACGATCCATATTCTGCATGATGCGGTCATAGAGTTTGACCAGGCTGACCTCTTTGTCCTCACCCACTTCAAACATCACCGTAACAACGGCCAGTGAATCCATCGCCATGCCATAGGTGTGCTCAACACCAGTAATCTCGCGCAGCACCATCTCCATTGGCCGCACAATCAGATTCTGCACCTCTTCAGGGCTTGCCCCCTGCATCTGTACAAAGACATTGGCAGCCGGCACATCAATCTGCGGATTCTCTTCACGCGGCGTCACCATAAGCGCAACAGCACCGATCAGGAAGATCAGGATACTGAGCATCGGGGTCATGTTGGAGAACATCGCCGCCTTACCCAGACGCCCTGCAATATTCAGTGGTTCACCACTATTCAAAGATGGTTTGTCGCTCATTATTTGGCCATCACCTTCATGCCGCTCTGCAGTTGAGGCTCTCCACTCCAGAGGATGGTGTCACCTTCATGAAGACCGGCCAGCACCTCAACCTGATCAGCACGCTGCTGCCCCAGTCGAATCTGGCGATAGCGAGCAACCCCCTGACCATCAAGCACATAAATTCCATTAAGCCCGGCACGCTTGATCACTGCCACAACAGGCACCTGCAGCCCCTGACGACTACCTACCTTAAAACCAACCTGCGCATACATGCCCGGGTGCACATCTTCACGCGCCTGTAGTGCAATCTTGATCAGAAACTGATGTGAGACGGCATCGGCAGCCTGTACCACCTGGCGCACGACACCGCTAAAGGCCTGTTTAAGAGATGAGACCTCAATCTCAACCTCATCGCCGATGTGGATACCACTAACAAACTGATCAGAGGCATGTGTCTCCACCAGCAGGCTGGCGGGATCTTCCAGCACAAGGATTGCAGCACCCGGTGATGCCAGATCACCCTTACTCAAGCGCTTCTCAACCACCACGCCATCAACCGGTGAACGAACCTCGGCATAACCGAGCTGGTTACGCGCCTGCTCAACCTGTGAACGGGCTACTTTATAACGCAGATTCACACGATCCAGCTGCTGCTTACTCACAGCACCGGCTTTAAACAGCTCTTCATAACGATTCATATCAGCTTTGGCATCAGCCAGATCAGCCTCAGCCTGCACCAGCCCCTGACGGGCATTGACAGGGTCAACGCGAACCAGCACATCTCCGGCTTTCACACTGTCGCCTTCACGCACCGAAAGTTTGCGGATATAGCCTGAGATGCGTGAGGTGATTGAGACACGGTGATCCGAAGTGACGGTGCCACTGGTGACATAACGAACGGGCAGCTCTACAGCCACGAGAGTCAGAGCCTCGGCTTTAGCGACAACAGGTACAGCTGTTTGCCCGGCCTGATCATCGGAACCGCAGGAGGCAAGCATCAATCCTGCTGAAAGCATCGCTGCAGTAGCGAGAAATCTGTTCATTGAATCACCCCTTCATCAAGTGTACCGGTTGCCAGCAGCAGTGCAGCCTCTGCAACGGTGAGATCATATTTGGCGCGAATGGCCGCAACACGGGCCGAGTCAGCCTGTACCTGCGCATCAAGCAGATCGGAGGTTTTGGCCAACCCCTGCTCAAAACGCAGTGATTTAATGCGCAGTGACTCCTCGCTCTGCTTGAGTGCTTCACTCTCGCTCTCATAACGCAGTCGACTCTCAGCCAGCTGACGCCAGGCCTGTCCGATCTCATTATGAATCTGCTGTTTCATATCTGCGGATTTATACTCCAGCGATACAGACTCAGCCTGAGCAGCACGATGTTTCGCACGATCAGAGCCCCCGGCGAAGATATTCATGCTGACGGTTGCCCCCACCATGGTATTACGATTTTTCACGCCAAAGGTGGATGCGTTCCACTCCTGTGCCGCAACCAGATTCACATGCGGAAGAAATGAGGCGCGTGACTGATCAACAGCTGCCGAGGAGGCCAGATACTGCTCTTCAACCGCTTTCAGATCGGGACGATTGGCAAGCCCGTGATTGATCGCCTCCTGCAACGCGAGCACAGGCATCTTCAGCTGCGGATCCTCTTCGGTATTCAGGGTGACATCACCATTGAGTCCCATAACCCGCTCCAGCATCTCTTTACTGCTGGCAAAGCTGTTTTTCGCCTCTTCAAGTTTGAGCGTGGTGCGCAGCTGATGCACATTGGCATCCATCACATCACTCATAATCAACATACCACGCTTCTGCATTTCCTGGGTATCTCTGTAACGTTTATCAGCCGCAGTGACAGCGCGCTGCATGGCCGTGATCTGAGCTTGTGACTGCCGTACACGTGCATAGGCAGAGATCACCTGAAATACCACCTGCTGGCGCATAAAACTGTGTCCATAGAGGCTTGCTTCGGCGCGGTGCTCGGCAAGTTTACGCCCGGCCCATAGCGCGCCGCCCTGATAGAGCGGCATAGTGACACCGACACGGCTCTGATAGTTATTGATATAACCGGGGTTATTCATCACCGCCGGATTAAAATCAGCGGCAGTGATACTGCGCTGATTCAGCTTCATACCGAAATAGTCGCCCGGCGCATTGCTGCGCGCCACTCCGGTAGAGAGATCAACACGCGGCAACAACCGACCTGTTGCATCGGCAATACCCGCACTGGCCTGCTCCACCGACTGTGCATTGGCTGCCAGCATGCGATTATTGGAGAGCGCATAATCGACACTCTGCCTGAGCGTGGATATCTCACCGGCAGCAGCAGTGGCAGTCGTTACCGCAAGGGTGGCCGCCAGCAGCGACCCCTTTATTAAGTAATTAGAATTTACTGATATGTAAGGGCAAAAAAAGGCCATCAGCCCTCCCCTTTCGGGGCCACACACATCTCAGGGCAGTAGATGAACTTCAGCGCATGTACCAGATCGGCAAAAGCCGGATTGGCGATACGGTAGATCACTTCCTGACCACGTTTCTCATTCTCAAGAATGCCAAGCATACGCATCTTGGAGAGATGCTGTGAGAGATTGGACTGCGCTGCACCTGTAGCCTCAATCAACTCGTGGACACACATCGGCCGCTCCAGCAACAGGCAGAGAACAGAGAGACGCAACTCGTGCGCAATCGCCCTTAAACCCTGGCTGGCAGCTTTGATTCTATCTTCTGGGATCTGAGGTAATTCATTCATACCCCGTAATATATTCGATTCTAATTATATTAGCAACATGTAATATTATATTTTCTATGCATTGCAGTTGTAGCCGGATATGGGAGATTAGGGCTATGAGTCAAGCCGTAGTCAGCGCCAAATCTCTGCGCAAAACATTCGGACATCGCGATGTGGTCTGCGGTATCAATTTCGATATCCGACCCGGCATCTGCTTTGGTATTCTCGGCCCTAACGGGGCGGGAAAAACGACCCTGATCCGCATGCTGATGGGACTCTCCCCTGTCACCTCCGGTGACTATCACCTCTTTGGTAGTGATGTCTCGGATACCTCCATTCACAGTCGTGTTGGTGTTGTGCCGCAACAGGATAATCTTGATCCCGACTTCTCGGTACGGCTGAATCTGAAGGTCTACGCGGGCTACTTCGGTATCGACTCCAAAACGGCTGAATCACGTATTGAGGAGCTGCTCGAATTTGCCGCACTCTCCTCACGCGGTGATGATCAGGTAGCTACCCTCTCCGGTGGTATGCGCAGGCGCCTTATGGTGGCCCGTGCCCTGATCAATGATCCTGATCTGGTTGTGCTCGATGAGCCCTCCACAGGTCTCGATCCGCAAGCCCGTCATCTGATCTGGCAACGGCTGCGTTCACTGAAGGCAGCTGGTAAAACACTGATTCTGACCACCCACTATATGGAGGAGGCTGCCGAACTGTGTGATGAATTGATGGTGCTAGATCACGGTAATATTTTAACACGTGGTTCACTACGCGAGCTGATCAGTGAGCATGTGGAACCGGAGGTGGTGGCAATCCGCGGACTACACAATGAACTTGATGCCATTGAACTCTGTGAAGGACTGGATATCCGCCGCGATCATGTCGGCGATACCTGGTTCTGCTACGCCATTGATGCCCGTCCTCTGGTGGCGCGCTGTGCCGAGCGCCCTGAGCTCACCTTCATCCATCGCCCCTCCTCGCTGGAGGATCTCTTCCTTAAACTTACCGGCCGCGACATGAGGGAGGAGGCGTGATCCTCTTCCATCTTGCTCCAACCCGTGTGCTGGCTGTCTGGCGGCGCAACTTTCTCGTCTGGAAACAGCTGGCTGGTGCCTCAATGCTGGGCAACTTCGGTGATCCTTTCCTCTATCTGCTGGGGCTGGGTTATGGGCTTGGTGCCTACATCGGTGATATGGGCGGCATCCCCTACATGGCCTATCTGGCCAGCGGCATTCTCTGCTCAAGTGCCATGAATACCGCCACCTTCGAAAGTCTCTATTCAGCCTTCACTCGCATGAACCAGCAGGGCACCTGGGAATCGATGCTCGCCACACCGGTGCGAGTGCAGGAGATCATTGCCGGCGAGCAGATCTGGGCCGCCACCAAGAGCCTTATCAGTGGCACAGCAATCTTTCTTGTCGCCGGTCTGCTCGGTGGTATTCAGCAGTGGGAAACCGCCCTTCTCGCCCTGCCTGTGATCTTCCTGATCGGCCTGGCATTTTCAGGACCTGCACTGGCAATCTGTGCCATCTCCCCCAGCTACGATTTCTTCCTCTACTACTTCACGCTGGCTGTCACGCCGATGTTCCTCTTCTGCGGTGTTTTTTACCCCATTGATACCCTGCCAAACCCTGTTCAGCTCATTGCCCAGCTTCTGCCTCTGACCCACGCTGTGGCACTGATTCGCCCGCTGTTGACCGAAATGCCGCTGACTTTGCCGTGGCTGCATGTCGGCGTTCTTGCGCTTTATGCCGCAGGTGGATTCACCCTTGCAACCCGCCTGGCCTCCCGACGCCTTATTCGCTAACTCCATAGTATCGTTCATCAATAGCTCACAACCGGAGTGAAAAAAGCACAACAAAACAGAGCAGAAGACAGGTAAGATTAAAAAAAATTATTATTTTTCAAATATTTACAAGAATTAACCCTACTGAAAATGCTTGATTATTTTGCTCGGTTATTTTATGTTGGAAGACATGATCGTCCATGTGGCGGCTAAGGAGTACAACATGAGTGATTCAGATCAGGTAGGCGGCCCAATGGAAGCAATTATACTGATGTCCATTACAGGAGGTATAACAATCACTTTCTTTATGTTTCTAGGCGGCATTCTATAACCCCCAGGAGCACAACGTCAGTATAGTCCCGGCCGATTATGCCGGGGCTTTTTTTTGTCCGAAATTCATCCTCTCAGCCACACAAAAAAGGTTCATCGCGGAAGTCCGGGAAAACACTTTAGTAAACCAGAACTGACGGCGCGCCCTTTTGCCGTGATGGTGGAATTATTTGTTCATTTCTTTTGATTCGGACCATTATGGCCCTCACCCTTCGGGCTAACTTAAGTTCGTCCAAATGGGCTCCTGCCCATTTGCGCCTCTTCCCATTGAACAATAAATACTTCGGCGCATCTTGGAATGGGATTGAAAGACAATCCAATCTCACAGCTGGAACAGTGACGCTTGATCCCCCGCTAGCAGGCTGCCGAGACAAATGTTCAAAATCGGAGAAGAGCGGCGGAGCCGTGGCCGATTTTTAACATGCAGGATCGGGAACCCGAAGGGCTGACTGCTCTCCGGGGCGGCTTTCTTTCACCCCTTTCTTTACCGCTAAAGAAAGGGGGATGCTCTGCGCAGCAGAGTAGTAAAGTTGAATGTCACTATCGGGATCAAAAATATATGTTTCCCGCGATTCAGCGGCTAATCCGAAATATACCAAAAAAAACCCGGCATGCGGGGGCAGAAATCAGCTTAATCTGTATCAGTGCAGATAGTCGGAGAGTTTCTTGTTAAGACGGGATTCGGCAGCAGCGATATATTGAACATCCGTTGCATGAGGACAGGTCCAGTCTGCAACCTCATTCGCATCACAGCGACCCACAGAACCACAATCAAGATCGCTCGATGGCCCGCACTCCATGCACTCAGCCAATTTGTTGAGCACCTCTTGCAGAGATCCCGGATAGAAGGGTTTTGCCAAAGACATACAGGCCAGATTGTTAGTCTCTAAGCCGAAATCAGCCCCATCGCTCATGATAATAAATTTCATATCCGGGTTCTCAGGCGCCAGGCCTGCCATCATCTGATAACCGTTCATGTATGGCATCACTACATCCACAAAAGTAACAAATGGTTTCACGAAACCATCGCAGTTCACATGCTGAATATAGGTCAGAGCATCCGAAAATGATTGCACATCGTAACCAAACCGCTCTAACAGGGCCTCCATAAACTCCCGAATACAGGCATCATCATCAACAATATGAATTAATCGTTTGGGCAAATCGTTCATGATCATCACTCCTTCGGCTCGTACCAGATCGACAACATCTGTCCTTGCTTAGAAGTATCTACCGAAACAGTAAAAAAGGTGCGTGAACTAATTCACAAATCCGAAATTAATGACCATTTTTTCAAATGCATTTGAAAAGAATAGCTACGTTACTTCACCGCAGTCCTACTCTCCTGCCCCGTTTGATCTATACTAATAACAGGTAGAAGAGATTCAGGATTGGAGGTGCATGAATGCCTAAGGTTATGATAGCCGCAGCCCTGCTGTTTATTGCGCTTCTCATGCAAGCTTGCGCCACTGATCTGGATAGGCCGGAGCTTAAGAAAACCGGCAATGCAGAGATCCATGCTGTTTCTAATGCCATGCTCAGAACTGTCATGCGGAAGATCAGATCTCAGGCTATCGATCATGATGACGCATCAAGAAGTGCAGAAGAAGAGGCCGAATATTTCAGTGAAGCCGCCAGGATCGCTGACTCGATTGAAGCATCCGCACAATTTATCCCCAAGATAGGCAAACGACTCACGCTAAACCCTCAGGAGCTTGCGACATTTACAGCGCTTGGCGACAAACTCAGACAACAGGCTGAAGAGGTAAGATGGCTGGCCATTGCCGGAGGAGCTATGTCTCTACGCAAAAAAATGAATCAGACGATCGAAACCTGCAACAGCTGCCACGACCTCTTCCGGACTATGCCCAAGAGCGAAAAAGAGTAATTGCATAACATTTTCTGAACCACTGAGAGCATCAATATGCATTGCAAAAATTTTTGCCTCCCCATAAATCCTTTTTCATTTACTATAGAAGATAAGTCGGGGAATTGCTGAAAATAAAAAAGCCCCCTGCTTGCGCAGAGGGCTTTGGTGTTTCAGCGGTTAATACCCTTGGGTATCAGTGGTGCGATTTCGACATCAGTTTAAGCATCTTCAGATTGATGACGATAAAGCGGTAGAACTGCCAGATAACAGATGTCCGCATACTTTTGGTAAACCCGGTCGGGGCTGGTGGATAATAAGCCTGCTGATAAGGCTCCTTATTGGTTGGTTTATTTGCCATGTCATGCTCCTCAAAAAATATTTATAAATATCTATTCTATTAATCTGGTAGCAGTGACCAGCCCGGTTTCAGCTTAGCCTGATAGATGAAGGTATGATGCAGAATATACTTCATCCAGTGACCTGCCAAACCGATCTCACCGGTAGTAAGGTTAATATCACGGCCATGTTCCGGATATTTCTCAAAGTCCGGCACAACCGGGAACACTGTCATTGTTGCAGCTGTACCCTTAAACACATGTGAACCGGTTGAAGCCACACATGCCGCACCCATCTCTGCCATCGAGGCTGTATGGGTTGGCTCTTTGGCGCCATTGACCATATCACGAATACTCTGAGCCACAGCGATAGCCATGGTTGCAGATGGCATGCCTGTACGTGGTGGGGTTGGGCCAATGGGTGTGCCGTTGGCACTCTGCATCGGCTTACTGATCGGATGCGGTGGTGCAAAGGCGATACCGATGGCAAACATGTTTTTATAGGTTGGGTTCTGGTAGTTCCTTGGCCAGTCCTTGGCACTCCACTCCGCATAGGGGCGCGGTGTGTAATCAGCATCGACTTTCAGGAAGCCGTTGGGTGCAAAGATATTGGCTGTAATATCTTCGCCAGCCTTATCAAAGGCTTTAAGGCCAACACCGGCAAAGGGTGGAATCAGCATGGAGAAGTCAAACTCCTGCTCGTGGAAGGCGCCATCGAGTGTCTCGTAATGGATCAGGCCAGCTTCAACCTTCTTCACGTGTGCTCGTGTAATCCACTCAATGCCACGCTCAACCATCAGTGATTCAGCGAAGGTCTTGCCGTTGGTGACGTAACCGCCACGTTTGATATGTACGCCGCCCATGCCGAAGTCACCGAGCTCATACTCATTACTGATCCAGACAATACGGGCCATATCGCGCACGCCCGCTTCACGCAGAACGTGGTCAACGTTATAGATATACTCAAAGGCAGCACCCTGACAGGTACACATACCGTGACCGGTTCCGATCACCACGGTGCAGTGCTCACCGGCTTTCATTCTATCAATGGTCGCCTGCAGCTTCTCATTGGCCTCAAGTGCATGACCAGCGGTACATACTGATACAGTGTGTCCGTGATCCGGGCCTAACCCTTCAGTTGCAGCAAAGTTCAGTTTCGGGCCTGTCGCATTGATCATGTAATCATATTCAATGTTTTCCTGCTCTCCGGCTCTGCTCTCAAGGGTGTACTCAACCGTAATAAATGGCTTGTCGCTATCGGCACTACCCTCAGGATTGATTGAGAGCGCTTTGGCCTGGCGGAAATCGACATTGGTCTTTTTATAAACCTCAGCCAGATCGAAGGTCACATCGGCTTCAGTCATCTGACCTACACCTACCCAGATATTGGATGGAATCCAGTTCCATTTGGCATTGGGAGAAACCACGATAATCTCATGTTTCTTTCCTATCCATTTATCAAGATACCTGGCTGCAGTATGGCCAGATATGCCAGCACCTAAAATTACGATTCGCGACATGTTTCCTCCTTCTGTTTCCTCAACGTCATTAGTGATCGAATTCAAATTATCGCGTTAAGATATTATAATATTGTTATATGTCAAGCATCACGTTATCCTATGATTGTAACAGAAAAATCAGAACGTGCTTGAATGCGTGTGAATTCAGACCATCAGCTTGATAGAAGTGAGGTTGTTTTAAAGCTGTTTTGTGAACACCAGCTTCGTCACTCAACGCCTGTATTGACTTGTTGCCTTCTGAATACGTTAGAGGGTGCGTGCCAGCTGAATGCCCAACCATGTCAGGGTGAGACAGACAACCACCTGACCGATCACATTACCCAGGGCGAGTGCCAAAGCCCCCTCCTGCAACAGGCGGATCGACTCCAGTGAATAGGTAGAGAAGGTGGTAAATGCACCGAGGAAACCAACTGTCAGTGCCAAACGCACCAGCTCGCTGACGGTGGAGCGCTCAATAAGCCAGACAAAGAGAAAGCCGAGCAGAAAGCTGCCGATGGCATTCACGGCAAAGGTACCCCACGGAAAGGCACCGCCAGCCATGCGCTGGATACCCGAGGCCATCAACCAGCGCATCACTGCACCGGTTGCACCACCAATAGCCACTGCCACCAACTGTGCTGTCACTTTTTATCTCCCCTTCTCTCATTCAACCAATCTATTCGCTCTTTAAGTGTACGTTCAAAGCCGCGCTCGACTGGTTGATAGAACTGACCATGCACACCATCGGGAAGATGCTGCTGATGAACCACGCCGTCCACTGCATTGTGGGCATACTGGTAACCCACGCCATGCCCCAGCTCTTTCATCAGCTTCGTGGGTGCATTTTTCAAATGGGACGGCACATCCGTCTGCTGTGTCTCTCTGGCCAGCTTACGAGCCGCTTTCTCGGCCATGTAAGCGGCATTACTCTTGGGTGCAAGGGCAAGGTAGATCGCTGCCTCAAAAAGCCCCTGCTCCCCCTCTGGTGAGCCGAGAATCTCAAACATGCGATGGGCATCAAGCGTGATATTGAGCGCCTTGGGATCAGCAAGGCCGATATCCTCTGTGGCCATACGAATCAATCGACGTGCGATATAAAGTGGCTGCTCCCCCGCCTCCAGCATGCGTGCCAGCCAGTAGATGGCAGCGTCAGCA
This sequence comes from Mariprofundus sp. KV, assembly GCF_013387475.1. Lineage (GTDB taxonomy): Bacteria > Pseudomonadota > Zetaproteobacteria > Mariprofundales > Mariprofundaceae > Mariprofundus. The sequence continues at coordinate 32,944 of NZ_VWNB01000011.1, forward strand.
TCGGAATCTCGCACCGACTTGTGCAGAGCGGAGATCAGATCGTAGTGGGCATCGCCATCGCGATCATAACGGGCAGCACGTCTCAGGCTCTGCGCCTGCACCGCCTGTTTATCCCAGTTTTTTGAGCGATCCGACTCAAACAGGGCATTAAGCGCATTGATCGCATAACGGGCATCACCATCACTGCCCTCAGCCAGCCAGTTCACTGCATCATCCGTCACCGCAAAAGCAGCTGACTGCTGCTGCAGGTAGTCCACTGCACGCTGCAGAATCGATGCGATATCGGCAGGCTCAAGAGCGTTAAGAACAATCACGCGGCAGCGTGAAAGCAGCGCATTGTTCAGGCTGAATGAGGGGTTTTCCGTAGTGGCACCGACCAGCACCAGTGTGCCATCCTCGATATAGGGCAGCAGCACATCCTGCTGGGCTTTATTAAAGCGATGGATCTCATCAAGAAAAAGTAGCCAGGTCTGACCCCGGGCTCTGGCCTGTTTGACCACCTGTTGCACTTCTGCTTTTCCTGCTGAAACTGCTGAGAGTTGCGTAAAAGGGATACCGGCGGCATCAGCCATCATCGTGGCCAGCGTGGTTTTTCCCACCCCCGGCGGCCCCCAGAAGATACAGGAGATACAGCGTCCCTCCGCCATCATTGCGGCAAACCATGAGTCGTTACGGGTCAACTCATGCTGACCTGCCACTTCATCAAGGGATTTGGGGCGAATGCGGTGCGCCAGTGGTACATTGATATCGATCTCTGAGCCAGCTCCGGCCTCAGGTTGAAGTAGTGATACCTGCTGTGCCACGCTACAGCCCTAAATCTTAATCAAAGGTCTTGGTAATAGAGAAAACCAGCGCCTGATTACGATCACGATAGGTTCCGGCATAGGCACCTGTAACAGTTTTCTTGTTATGGAAGGTATAGCTGTAGGCCAGATCCATATGGCTGTTCATGATCACACCGCCAATACCCAGACTAACGCGGTGACCATCCTGATCAGCCATGATCGGATTGTAACCGGCCACCTTGTTGGCACCCTGATCATAGGCGTAACCCAGACGCATCTGGCTACCCGGATACCAGGTCCAGGTGAGACCGGCCATGGCTGTGATGGTATCACGCAGCTGCAGGGTATTGGTCTGCACCGCAGCACCGGCAGCGGTGACATTCATATCTTTAAGCGCTGACCAGCGCGTCCACTTCACATCGGTTTCAAGTCGCCATACATCTGCAAAATCACGGGCAATCGCAAGCGTGACTTCATCAGGCAGTTTAAATGCAAACTCCTGATTCACCCCGCCGGATACCGTCACTTTGGCACCTGAACGATAGGTTGCACCCAGACTCCAGGCAGGAGCCGGCTTCCACATCAGGGCTGCGTGGCCACCGATAGTGGCATAATCATTATCATCAAAACTGCTACCACCCTGAGTAAGGGTTGCACGGGTGATATACCAGTCGATACCGGCGGCCAGAGCCAGAGAGCTATTGATGGCATAGACACCATTGAACATGGCGTGATCCACGGTCACTTTGGTAATACCTGAAGCCGCGCCAAAGGTGCTGATCCAGTCATTATTGATCTGATAGGTCGGCACAAAACCGAAACCGATGCCCCAGCGGCTATCCAGTGGCGCCCAGGTGGCATAGATATGACCACTGGATGGCGCTGTACCATTATTGGGACCGATACCGGCAGGAATTTTTACTGAGTTATCGCGGTAGTAGAGGCCTATGCCACCGGTAACGGTGACTCCGGGCTGCCAGGCGATACCGGCAGGGTTATAGAGTACAGCTGATGCATCATTGGCGGTAGCAGCAAAGGCATCGGCAACACCGGCTGCCGCAGCAGCGTTGCTGTGCTGGGCAAAACCACCGGCATGAGCCCATGCCCCACCCATCATTACAGCTGTAATCAGACAAATTAACTTTTTCATCAATATTCCTTATTCCCGGTTTGCTGAGCGCAGATCAAGCAGATCCACCCCTTCAGGCGGCGTAAAACTAAATAGATTTGGCGAAGGTGCAACGTACGAACATGCCGAGAGCCGCATGCGGTTGCTGTTGCCGAGCAGATCCTTGCGCTCAATAGAGACCAGATCACCCTGTTTATTGAAGCCCAGCCATACATCTGCAGAGTCCCGAATGCGAACCTGATAGCGCCTGATGGCATGTTCACTATCAAAGGCTTCACTCATCACTTCCACATCTTTGACCGAAACACGACCATCAAGCAGCTGCATAACAGCCGGATCAACCTGCTCCAGATCACTTAACCGTTCAGCCTGCATCAGATCAGGTTCATAGTGCCAGATCACCGATCCGTCACCGATATAGAGCTGCTCATAGGGCTTCTCATAAGACCAGCGAAAACGTTTGGGTTTAAGCAGTGCCACTTGCCCGGAGAAGTTCTGCCCCCCCCCATCACTGAACACCATCAACTGATCAAAGCGACACTGAAAACCGGGCAGATCGGCAAGCCGCTGGATACTCTCGGCAAAAAAATCGGCCGATGGTTTTTCATGGCCATCAAGATTCCAGACCTGCTCCACCTTGGCGGCGTGCAATGGCGTTGCCAGCAACAGCACGGCAAACAGAGTATTCACTGCAATAGCAATCAACGGTCTCATTCGAACACACCGCCACCATCAGCTTCAGAGCGGGCCAGCACCTTACGCATACCACCGGAGCCCGGCGCAGAGACCAACCCTTCACGCTCCATCTGCTCCACCAGACGACTGGCGCGGTTATAACCGATGCGCAGATAACGCTGTACCATAGAGACAGAACACTGCCCCTTCTCAATCACCAGCGCGGCAGCCTCATCATACTTCTCATCGTGCTCTTCGCCGCCCATGCCACCAGCCCCCTCACCATCAGCAGCAGTTGGCACCTCAAACACCTCTTCACGGTAGTCCGGCTCACCCTGCGCCTTGAGATGATCCACCAGATCAATCACTTCAGAATCCGATACAAAAGCACCATGCACACGTTTAAGATCGCGGCCACCACTTAAGAAGAGGCTGTCGCCATTGCCCAGCAACTGCTCAGCCCCCATCTGGTCAAGAATGGTTCTGGAGTCGATCTTCGATGAGACCTGAAACGAGAGGCGACTTGGCAGATTGGCTTTGATCAGGCCGGTAATCACATCCACACTCGGTCGCTGCGTTGCCAGCACCAGATGCAGACCCGCCGCCCTCGCCTTCTGGGCAATACGACAGATCGACTGCTCCACCTCTTTGCCGGCCACCATCATCAGATCAGCAAGCTCATCAATAACGATAACAATATAGGGCAGGCGCTCTGTATCTTCCTCTTTCTCGGCCGCCTTATTATAACCATCGATATTGCGCACTTTGGCATCACTCATCAGCTGATAACGGCGCTCCATCTCATAGACCGCCCAGGCCAGTGCCTTGGCCGCTTTATGCGGATTGGTCACTACCGGCACCAACAGATGCGGAATATCATCGTACACCGAAAGCTCCAGCATCTTCGGATCAACAAGAATCATGCGCAGATCCTGCGGTGTTTTCACCATCAGCAGTGAACAGATCATGGCATTGATCGCTACCGATTTACCCGAACCGGTTGTACCGGCCACCAGCAGATGCGGCATACGGGCCAGATCAGCCACCACCGGCTGCCCGGAGATATCAACACCGAGCGCAATCGGCAGGATATGTTTGCGGTTGGCAAACTCTTTACTGGAGAGCACCTGGTGAATCACCACCATCTCCCGCTCCTCGTTGGGAAGCTCGATACCGATCACATTTTTACCCGGAATATTACCGGCCACGCGCACACTCACCGCCGCCATGGAACGGGCCAGATCATCCTGCAAGGCGATGATACGGTTGACCTTGGTGCCCGGTGAGGGCTCCATCTCAAATTGTGTTACCACTGGCCCCGGATGCACGGCCAGCACCTGACCATCCACCTTATAATCAAGCAGCTTCTTCTCCAGCATGCGGGCAATCGCCTGCATCGCCTCAGGGTTATGGGACTTCTGCCCCCCCTCTCCCCGACCATAGATATTCAATGATGGCAGCTTAAATCCTGACTGACTGTTCTCAAAAAAGGCCAGTTCAGCCTGCTGCTGCACCTTGGCCTGACGTGATACATTGACCCTGGCCGGTTTGCTTACCTCAGGTTCAGGTTTGGCTTCGCGTTTAGGACGTGCCTTGCGAACCTCTTTGCGCACCTCACGCGCCTCCATGCGATCCTTGCGCTCTGAAGCTCTGGAGAAGAGCCCCTGCACGAGGCTTAACAGATAAAATGCCGTAAAGGCCAGCCCCTGATAACACTTCTGCAGAAACATCAACAGTGAGAGATGGGTAGCGGCAACAAGGCTGGCAAGCAGCAGTGTCAACAGCAGTACATCACGACCAATACTGCGCAGTGGCTCAAGCAGCGCATGATCAAGCATCGCCCCCAGAGCACCACCCGGAGTGGCGGGCAGCTGCAGAAGATCTACGGCAGAGCCGGCCGGAATATGGGCATGCATCAGTGCCGCCATCGCCAGCGCAACCGGCAACCAGAAGAGCGAAGTCCAGCTGCCCAGGTAGGGTTTATGACCCCAGCCGATACGTATGGTCAGCACCACCAGCAGCGCAACCCAGAGCCAACCTGCGTAACCAAACAGCTGATAGATAAAATCAGAGGCGTAAGCCCCGACCAGACCGGTCAGGTTTTGCGCAGCCTCGCCGGTTTCACGGTTCAGCGACGGATCCAGTGGCGAAAAACTGTACATCGCCAACACCAGCACAATCACGATGCCGGCGATCAACAGTGCCAGTGCTTCACGAACTAACAGACGAACATCCATCACTGCTCCTTTTACAGTGCCAGCACGATGGGCAGTACCATCGGTCTGCGGCCAATATGTTTTTTACACCAGCGGCGAAGGAAGATACGAACTTCCTCTTTGGCAGCATCCATATCGGCAAGCCACTCTTTATCCATCCCTTCAAGGAAGTGGCGCAACGCTTTACCGGCTGCCTCCAGCACCTCTTCACTGACATCTTCATGCAGCACGCCACGCGCTACAAGTTCCGGCTCACCGAGTAGTTTACCCTCATGTTTACTGAGCAGTACAAAGGCTGAGATCATGCCGTCATCGGCCAGAACCCGCCTGTCGCGCAGCACAATGCCATCGATTTCATCGCGCGCATCGCCATCAACAAACACAGCGCCGGCATGAAATTCCGGCCCCTGCCGCACGCCATCCTCATCGACGATCACGCTGTATCCGTTCTCTGCGATGATCGTATGCTCACTTTTAATGCCTGCAGCCACCGCCAGATCACGGTGCTCAATCAGGTTGCGGTATTCGCCATGCACGGGATAAAAATATTGCGGTCTGGTCAGCTGCATCATCATCTTCAACTCATGCGCCTGGGCATGGCCAGATACATGCAACGGTGCCTGCCCGGCATGTTTGATACGGGCGCCACAGCGGTAGATATGATTATAGAGACCGGCGATCACCCGCTCATTACCGGGAATATTACTCGAAGAGAAGATCACCAGATCACCATGACCAAGTTTGAGACCGGTAAACCTGTTCTGCGCCAGTCGTGCCAGTGCTGCACGCGATTCACCCTGCGAGCCGGTGGCAATGACCAGCAGTTTATTGGCAGGAATATCGGCAGTCTGTTTGATATCGATCAGCGTTCCGGCTGGCACATTCAACCGTTTAAGCGTACTGGTGATCTCCATATGCCGCTCCAGAGAGCGTCCGGCTACCGCTACTCTGCGGCCATTGGCTACAGCAGCATCAACAATCTGCTGGATGCGGAACATATTGGAGGCGAAGGTGGTTACAATGACCTTGCCAGAGCACTGGGAAACGGCCTGCGTCAGGGCTGGTCCAACGACCCGTTCCGATGGCCCGCTTCCTGATCTTGTCGCATTGGTGGAGTCGGAGGCCAGCAGCAGCACGCCCATGTCACCGAGCTGAGAGAAACGGTGGATGGCTGTGGTGCGGCCATCGATCGGGGCAGGATCAAGCTTGAAGTCACCGGTATGCACAATAATGCCGAGTACAGTGTGAATAGCGATGGAGACAGCATCCATAATCGAGTGGGTGACAGGAACCCCTTCAACTTTGAACGGGCCGACATCAATCGTGCTACCGTCATCCGGCAGAAGCCGAAGATCCCCTTTGTAACCGCGTTCGCTCAGCTTCGCCTTAATCAGCGCCAGCGTCACCTCGGAAGCGTAAACAGGTAGCGCCAGACGTGGCAGCAGGTGCGGCAGTCCGCCAATATGATCCTCATGGCCATGGGTAATCAGCAGCGCATGAATGTTCAACCCCAGCTCATGCAGGGATGAGACATCCGGCACCACCACATCAACACCATGTTGACCGGCATCAGGGAAACCCATGCCGCAATCGACAATCACGGCATCATCATCAATGGCATAGACCATCATGTTTTTACCGAATTCGCCGACCCCACCAAACGGGAAACATCGCAGCACAGGTTTACTCATTTAAACTCCTTATTTTTCTCTGCGGGCAAACGTAACAGATCACAGTGAGACTGCCGTGCCCTTCATCACAAGCACCCTTTGCAGGGTAGTATCTAATCAGGCTGCGCCACGGCTGCCTGGTTTCACAGGCGGCAGCAGGCCTTCTGCACACATCGGGCAGGCATCGGCCGCATAGGTCTCAACATCCAGACTGATCGCTGTTGCAAAAGGCACATCAAAGCGCCCCTCGGCATCGGGTGCACGATCAACAACCGCAAGCACCTTCACAGGCTCACCGCCAAACTGCCGTACAACCTCCATACACTCACGTACAGAGCCACCCGTGGTAATAACATCTTCAACAACCAACAGCTTTGCACCATCAGGAATCGAGAAGCCGCGACGCATCTGCATCTCACCCTCTTTGCGCTCGGTAAAGATAAACGGCTTACGCAGCAAGCGTGCAACCTCCTGGCCAATCACCAGACCACCGATAGCAGGAGAGACCACCATATCAATCTCATCAGCATCTACCCTGGTGATCAGCTCACCAGCCAGAGCGGTCGCATTGTCGATATTCATCAACACCAGTGCCGACTGCAGGTAGCGGGCAGAGTGCCTGCCGCTTGAAAGAATAAAGTGACCGTTTAACAGCGCACCTGCATCCTCATACATTGCCAGAATCTCATTCTCATTCATTGCTTCAATCCTTTGTGTCAGGTCAGCTCCGGAAAAAAGCTAACAGCTGCGAAAAATTTGCGGGAGTGTAACAGTTTCCCCGTCAACACAGAACCTTGCACCCTACTACGGTGCAGAACAGCAACTGTTATGGAAAATATATAAAAATGGAATGCTTTATTAAGGAGACTCCGAAAAACCACCGCATTGAAGTTTTTATGCATCACTTACAGTCATGCCATTTCGTTTCTGCAAAATGGTCAAGCCTGGATATCCGGGTATTTTTCAGAACCTCTATAACTACCTGAAGGTGATGATGTATCAGAGCCCTGGTATATCTTTGAGTATCTGACTCAGCAGTGATATCTGGTAAGGTTTTCTCAGCACCATCTCTCCAGTCTCCTCAATACGCTTCTGCAGTGTATCGGTTGTATCGTAACCGGTGGCAAAAATAATGGTGATATCACTGTTAATGTTGTGGATCAGGTCAGCGGTCTCCGGACCACTGAGCCCAGGCATCACCACATCCAGAATCACCACACCAATCTCACCCTGATGCATCTCAAACAGTGCTATCGCCTCTCTGCCACTGGTCGCACTCAACACCTTATAGCCCAGCCGAACCAGCACTTTACAGGCTGTATCAACAACCATTTCATCATCATCAACCACCAGAATGGTGTTACCGTGCCCGCTTGTCACAACAGTCTCTGTTGCCCTCTTCCCAACATCCCTGGGCAGTACCGGAATGTAAAGATGCATTGATGTGCCTGCGCCCGGCTGACTCTCCACCTCAATGGCTCCGCCATAATCCTTGATGGCACCAAACACCATCGAGAGCCCCAGACCAGCCCCGTCGCCCACCTCCCTCGTGGTAAAAAACGGCTCAAATATTTTTTCCAGACACTGCTCATCGATTCCGGCACCATTATCTTTAACGGTAATTCTGGCAAACTCACCTCCTGTCACCTCAGGGAACCTGCTTAGAAAAACGTGGTCTGCGACATAACGATCCAATGTGATGGAAATCTCAGGCTCCTTTACACCCTGCAGGGCAACCTTTGAGTTATTGATAAGGTTCAGCAAAATCTGCTGCAGCTGACTTCTATCCACATCAACAGAGATATCCTGATCAGCAATCACCTGATTCAGGATAATCTCTTCATTAACCGACAGTTGAAACAGCTCTCTGGATGCCTTCAAAAACGGTGCAAGTTCTGTCTCCTCCTTGCGCATGGTTCCTTTTCTGGCAAAGGTGAGCAGCTGTTTGATCATATCAGCGGCCTTGAAAGCCAGCGCCTCTACCGTATCCAGCTTCTCCACCGCGCTGGAGTACGCTTTGATCTCACTCTTGGCCAGATAGAGATTGCCGGTCATGCCAGCCAGCATATTGTTGAACTCATGGGCGATGCCACCAACAAGTGTACCGAGTGACTCCATACGCTGAGCCTGCTGGAACTGCTCTTGCAACTGCTCCTGCTCAGTCGCATCAAGGAAGACACCAATATAGTTTTTCACCACGCCATGTTCATCACAGATAGCCGTGACAGAGAGGTGCTCCGGATAGATCTCACCGCTCTTACGACGATTGACAATGCGCCCCTGCCACTGCCCTCGCTCCTGAATCGCCTTCCACATCTGCATATAAAACTGCCCATCCTGGTAACCTGACTTGAGCATACTCGGATTGCGACCAACAGCCTCAGCTTTACTATAACCTGTCACCCTCTCAAAAGCTTCGTTCACATCAACTATGACACCCTTGCAATCAGTAATAATCATACCGCCAATGGTGTTGGTGAACGCCTCACCATAGAGTTCAAGCCTTCGCTCTGCCTCGCGGCGAGCCTTTTCACTGCGACTTATCAGCAGATACAAGAACAGCACAAAAATAATCATAAAACCAACAAACAGAGCCATCGTTGAATAGAGCGTTCTACTTAAATCAATGTTATCCGTCGACAGATCCAGCAACATCATCAACTGGCCAATCTCTCTGCCTGATGCATCCAGAAACGGGGTATGCTTCAAACCATAATAGATATCGCCCACTGAAAAAACATGAGAGCGCTCATCTTTACGACCCAGAGACTCTTCTATAACCGGAACCAGCGGCTCTGCACCCGTCTCCGGATAGAGCACAACAAAACGTTTGAACAGTGACCAGTGATCGTTCTCGCTGTGAGCCGACAACCATGCATCCTTCTGCAGATGTGATTTATCCACTGCCAGTATGATGCGAAAAGGATTATCCAGCTCAATGCCTGCAAGGATATCTGTCAGCGCTATGCCCAGCTCCAGATAACCAACTCTTCGCCCTGCCAGATTCCAGGGTACCACCACACGCAAGGTGAGTGTGCCCAGCGGGCCGAACTCGATGCCTGCTGCTCGTTGCCCTGTTAACTCGGCCTGCTTTGCCGTCTCACGCTCTATAATATCACCGTAACGCTCGGGCTGATGCATGCGCAGTACAACCCGGCGATCCGCATCCATAAAATACATATGAGAAAGCTGATTATTCAATCGCAGTGTTTGAAAGTAGCCCGATGCCAGCTGTTCAAGCTGCTGCCGCCGCCCTGACTCAAGCGCTTTAGCAAGTGTCTCTGAGTCAACCGAACGCTGCAGCAGAAGCAGCACTGACTCCATCCAGCGGGTTCGGATGCCGGTCTCCGAGGTCAACTCAGCTTTGAGAGTACTGAAGTTGTCTTCAATATGCGCATTGAGCTCATCACTCTGCTGTTCACTTAACAGATTGTGCATGGCAACAGTAAGCAGCAGCAACGCAACCACGGTAATAGTCAATACTCTGGAGAGAATGGAGGGGTGCCTGATCTGCATCATCTCTCTTTTTTAGACCAATTTATCTCTTTATTCAAATCCCGGCTGTCGCAGTGCATGAACCGACACAGAACATCCTTCCCTTTTTTCATGTTCAACGCCCCTCATCAGACAACCCTGGAAGGGCTTATATGAAAGAGTTCCGTTCACCGGCGCAATCGGACAACATCGACGCCATAGATAGGTATTTTCCTTATCCATGGAGATCACGAACACCTGAATCCGGAAATTTCGTAATTCTTTTAATAGCCACTTTCACAATGATGCATGCATGCATAGTCTTGGCAGATGCCTGTCATCTTCCGATGGATCTTCTCCGGTTGCATAAGCCGCTCTCTAGTCACTCTGGCAGCGCTGCTCTCTATCTATGTGATCATCGAAAGTTTCGATAAGGCCCGTTATCTTGGCCACGGCCTGAACGGCGGCCTGATGATCGAATATCTGCTGTTAAAAATCCCCTTTATGGTCAATGAATTTATGCCGATTATCGTACTGATCGGTGCCAGCATCTATCTGATCGAACTCTCCCGTAACCATGAGATGGTTGCCATTCGTGCCGCCGGCCTGGGCATCAACAAGTTGCTGATGCCCCTGCTCACCGTCGCGCTTCTGGCTGCAACCTTAAGTTTTATTGTTGGTGAGTGGGTCACGCCTATCACCAACAAACGGCTCGATGTTATTGAGAATGTACATATCAAACAGCAGCAAAGCGCCAGCCAGGGTGTACAATGGCTTAAAGATGGCCAACGATTTTACCGCCTCATGCCCCTGAAAGAGGGTCGCTTTACCATGGTTGTCATTGAAACCGACAGCGAAGGCGGCTGGCTCAAACGCATTGATGCCGCCAGTGCCCGCTTTGCCAATCAGCAGTGGCTGCTCACAGATGTTCACATCACCACCCCGTCGCCGGAGCAGGGCACGCTACATGAACAGGTAGATAGTCTGGTACTGAACTCGAATGTCGGGCCTGAAACTGCCGAACTGCCCAAACCCCGTCATATGGAGTTTGCTGAGCTCTACCGCTATATCGCTGACCTGAAGCATGCCGGTTTGACCACCGGCACCTACACCTATGCCCTGCACCGCAAGGTCTCCGCACCGCTGGCAAGCCTGTTGATGGTGATTCTTGCAACAGCCCTATGCCTGAATACCGGCAGTCGTAACAGTCGGGTCTCCTGGGGCATTATCGCTGCCATTTCACTGGGGCTACTGTTTTATGTCATCGGCAATGCGGGTTACCTTCTGGCCGCAAACGAGCATATATCTCCAGCCTATGCTGCCTGGTTACCCACGCTCGTCTTTGGCGGCCTGGGCATTTACCTGCTGCTTAAGCGGGAAGGCCATTAGATACAATCGAACCATCAGGTAAAGAGCATCCCCTGGGGGACGAATTCACTCGAATTAACACGAATAAGAGGGGCAGTTCCGGTTGATTATCTTTAATTCGTGCTGATAAGTAATCAGGCGATGTTGATAAGTTTGCTGACATCCCTGTGCAGATGCGGATTGGATGCAAGGATATCGCCCTTCTCAAGATCAATGGTTGCACCAGCCAGATCAGTAGCCAGACCACCGGCCTCCTGCACCAGCAGATAACCAGCTGCGATATCCCATGGTTTCAGGCCCGCTTCCCAGTAAACATCCAGACGACCAGCCGCCACATAGGCAAGATCAAGCGCGGCTGAGCCACCACGACGGTATCCATCCATAGACCGCATGCAGCCATCCATACGGCGCTGAAACAGATCGATATGCTCTCGCTGGTAAGATGGCATACCTGAAGCAAACAGCGCATGCGCCAGCCGCTTCTCATTGGTCACACGCAGACGACGACGATTCACAAATGCGCCACCGCCATTTTTCGCCTCAAAAGTCTCATCACGAATCGGATCATGAACCACAGCCAGCAGTGGCTTGCCATCTTTCCATGCCGCAATAGAGACAGCAAAATGGGGATAACCGTGAATAAAATTGGTCGTTCCATCCAGAGGGTCAACATACCACTGGATTGATGCCTCGGGATTTACACGCTTACCCGACTCTTCAGCCACGATACCGTGATCGGGATAGTGCTGGCTGATCTCTCTGAGAATCAGTGATTCAGCACGCTGATCCACATCGGTGACATAATCCCGATCTGTTTTCTGCTGCACTGTAAAGCTATCTCGCTCATCAAATGCCCTGGCAATCAGATCACCGGCCCGTCTGGCGGCCCGAACAGCTACATATAACACGTTTCACTCCTGAATCAGCCGATCTGGGAATACACTCTATCTGACCGGTTCGCGAACCATATCAAGGATGAGATAAAAAGTACGCCAAAATTGTTGGCGGTGGCTCTCTCACCTTGCAGGAGCATGAAATAGAACTACACTCGTAAACATAGGAGCCACACAATCTGCCTCCTGCTAGAAGCATACCCGCTGAGTGGAGGGCTCATGCCAAACGTCAACAGCATCGCCGAATGGCTGCAGAACGAGGCCTATACTGGCAACAAACCGCTGGCTGAACTGCAGCTTCAACAGACCAGAGCCCGCATCCTGTTGACAGTCGCAAGTCTCACCTATGTGATTCTGCATGGCGAATATTTTACATACTACAAGGTAGAGGCTCTCAGCTTCTCTGCCCTCTATTTCATTCTCAACACATTCGCACTGATCACGCTGCGTAAGCGCCCCTTCTCCCTGCCCGCCACCCTTTTCTACCCGCTTCTTGATGTAGTAATTGTTACCTTCGGCATGCTCATTGATGGTGGCCATTCAAGCGGCGTCTACTTTATGTTGCTGCCGATTATTATCGGCAATGGCCTGCGTTTTGGTAATCCAATGCTGATCTATGCTCAGGTCTCATGCCTGATCGGCATGTTGTGCTCTACCGCCTATGGCTACTACACCCTGCAACTTCCAGTCGACTATACGCTGCTCTTCTGGCAGATATTCACGCTTCTTGCTGTACCCTTTTATGCCTATCTGATCGTGAAAAAGGTTGAAAAGGCGATCTATGAGAAAAACGCAGCGGAGCAGAGCTCATTTCAGCTTATCGACAAAGGGCCGCTGCCTGTTTTTACCTTTGAACTCGATGCCAAACAGGTTCCGCAAACCCTCTATGTCAATGCAGCGATGGTTCAGCTTTTTCACAACACTCAGGCCGACGTTCTGGATCAGCCGGCCGACAGACTGGTACTGCCCGAAGATAGCGATGAGATGATCAAATTCTGCCGCAGCGCATTTCGTGATGACGGCGATGAGATTCAACAACCATCAACCTCCTACCTGCGGGGTATGGATGCATCCGGGCATATCATCAAACTGATGGCCACGGCCATCCGCTTGCGCTGGCAGGAGCGCTGGATCGGTGTCTGTTTTCTACTGGATATTACCGAACGTGAAACACTGCAGGAGCAGATGGAGAGTGTGCACAGACAGGGTTATATGTCGACACTGGTAGCCGGTATTGTTCATGATTTCAGAAATGTGCTGACCAATATGATCGGCAATGCAGAAGTGTTACAGATGAACAGTTCAGACCCGGTTATCAAGCAACAGATTGAAACTATTATTGAGGCTGGTGAGCGCGGCAGTGAGCTGATCACTCACCTTCTTAAACTGAGCAGAAACAGTGAACGTAAGCAGCCCCATACCCGCACAGCCGGCTCGGCACTGTTGCAGCCGCTGGAAAATATTATCGGGCTGGCTCGCCTGCAGCTGCCCCTCAACATTCGACTGGTCAGCACCATCGATAATACGTTGCCGGATGTTGCGATCGAAATCATCGAGATCGAACAGATCCTGCTGAATCTGATCAACAACGCCATGCAGGCGATCAGAGAATCCGGCCTTATTGAAGTCAGCATCAGCAGTGAAGATGATCAGAAAGCAGCGCAAAAGCAGCTCTGTATCACCGTCTCAGATAATGGCGAAGGGATCAGTGAAGAGGATATTGATCGCGTCTTCAAACCCTTCTGGACCTCAAGGGCAGACAAGGGGGGCTCAGGCCTTGGCCTGACAATGGTACAGCGCATTGTTAAACGGCATCAGGGTAAAATCGATATCTCATCACCTGCCAATGAACAGCAGACCACCGTTCGCATCTGTATCCCCTCCTATAGAGCTGAAGAGAAGACTGTGACTTTCCCATCGGCGGTTGCCCCCTACCCCTCTAACGACACGCCATCAGTAGAGACGGCACCTCAACGTATCCTTCTGGTTGATGACATGCCCGACATTCTCAAGGTTCATCAGGCTATAGTCACCCGCCTGGGCCATCAGGCGGAAGCTGTCGAATCCGTTGATGCGGCGCTCACATTGTTTGCAGATTCTGGCTCTCATTTTGATATGATTATCACTGATTTTCGCATGCCGGGAAAAGATGGACTGGAGCTGGTGCAGGAGATCAGGAAGCGCAATCTGAGCATTCCTATCCTGATGGTGACCGCCTTTGGTGAAGATCAACAGCTGCAGCGAGCTGAAAGCTATGCCGTCACGCTGATGAACAAACCGGTTACCATTGAGCGCATGAAAGAGGGCATAGCCAAAGCAGTGGCCGCAAGTCAGACCTGAATCAGGCTTAGCTGCAGCCTATCAGTTCAGAAGCACTAAAGTCGTCATACAGTGCATCGATAAAATAGAGGCCGTGGGCGGGCGCTGTGGCAGCACCTCTACGCCTGTCCTGCAATGCCAATAGCTGCCTGAACTGCTCAGGCGTCTGTTTACCAAGTCCCACTTCGACAAGATTACCCACCAGATTACGCACCATGTGGTAGAGGAAACCATCGGCTGTCACCTCAATGGATACAGTGTAACCACTCCTGCTCACCTCCAGCTCACTGATTCTGCGAATGGCATGTGCGGCCTGACAGCCGGATGCTCGCAGGGAAGAGAAGTCATGCCTGCCAATGCAGTGCACAGCAGCCTGCTGCATCACCTCTATATTCAGCGTTCTGGGCATCCACCAGTGGCGCCAGCGATGCAGTGCTGAGGGAGTATTACGATTCCATATCTGATATCGGTAAGCGCGACCACGGCAATCAAAACGGGCATGGAAATCGGATGCCACACCCCTTACACCTACGACCCGGATCGACTCCGGAAGTCTACTGTTAAGACCATGCAGATAGGCCAGATGCGAGCGCTGCCAGCGTGCGGAGAGGACATCAGCATGGACTAAAATCACCTCAGCATGCACGCCACTGTCGGTGCGTCCTGCAGCGACAGTCGCAACAGCTTCACCCTCTACTGCCAACAGGGCTGACTGCAGTTCAGCCTGTACGGAAGAGGCGTTATCCTGCTGTTGCCAACCATGAAAGGCGCTGCCATCAAACTCAATGGCCATAGCGATGCGCTGCTTCTCAACCCCTACATCTGCCATGCAACCCCCAAACCCAACAGGCCAATCATTGCGCTTAGCCAACTGGCAATCTGCCATAATGACGCTGCCTGAGTTGGTGAATCCAACCCCGTCACTGCTGTTGCGGGCCAGCGTAACCAGAGCTGCTGTGACTGCACCTCTGCTACCGCCAGTGCAGCACTGAAGGCCGACACAAGCATTTGAGGCGACTGCGGCCAGGAGCTTCGCAACTTCCACTGCAACCGCAATGCGTGCAACAGATCACCCTCACTGCGGCGCAGTGGTGCAATCAGAATCACATAAGTGGCAACTGCCCTGCTACTGAAGGGCATCAATAACAGAGCTTGAATCCATTCATTGCGTGTCAGACAGAGGAAGAGCGTTATCGCTGCAAAGAAAATGACTGCCAGATGAACGGAGAGGTGCAACCCGAGCTGCAAGCCCTCCCATGTGAAAGGTAGAGGCCATCCCGGCAGAATAAGCTGGCCGGGTGAAAAGAGGAGGTGAAGTGCAAGAATTGGAATAATAAACCAGCGCAGCAGCCCGACCGATCGCCCTACCCTGTTCCAGCTATTCTCAATGACACGGACAAAAAGGGCGGCGATCAATATCAGCATGAATCCATACATTAGTGAAGATGTAGCCGTGGCAAGACTCAGCAGAGCCAAACCAAGAAGAGATCTTGAAATGGGATGCAGTGTGTAGAACAGGCTGTAATCACTCATGCGCTAGATCTGTTTTAAGTGCGTTTCAGGCCTTGTTATTCTTATCATCCTCATCGTCATCAGCAAACTCGCTAAGCAGATGATCAAGCTCCTGTGTTGCACAGTGATCAACTTCGATCTCATCCGTATCTTCACTGAGATGATCAACCTTATCAAAAGAGAGTCCCTCATAATCATCTTCGGAAGATGTACCATCACCAAAGGCAGCAAACTCACCAAGCAGGTGATCAAGCTGCTGCGTAGCTCCCGGATCTTCACCTGTCAGAGATGATTCATGAGCTGCAGCAGCGGGTGCTGCAGGCAGAGGAGGAGTTGTGGTGACCGGCTCATCATCCTGGTATGCGAATGAACCAAGCAGGTGATCGAGCTGCTGCGTAGCACCAGGGTCTTCACTGGTCGGGGCTTCATCATCGTCAATGGCAGCGAATGCGCTAAGCAGGTGATCAAGCTGCTGGGTCGCTTCAGGATCTTCTGTGCCCTTATCAACAGCATTCTCTTCAACAGCAGGAGCCACGGCATCAAATTCAACGCCGCTGAGCTGCTCATCACTGTTGGAAAACTCACTCATCAAAACGTCCAGATGCTGTGTCGCCCCGAACTGCTCATCATCGTCATCTGACTCCGAGGTCGCGGCAGGGATAAGCTCCTCGTCACCATCGAACATACCGTCATCATCACTGAATTCACCAAGCAGACTGTCCAGATGTTGTGTGGCAGTAACCTCCTGCTCATTATCAAGCCCGGCTGAATCCGACACTTCATCGTCGCCAGCTGGTGACTCCTCATCACTCTCTTCTGTGAACGCATTGAGCAGATTGTCCAGCTCCTGCGTTGCACCTATGGCTTCCAGATCCAGTGTTCCTTCATCATCAGGAAGAAGCCCGACAGAATGATCGTTCTCGATCTCATCATCAGAGAGCGAGATGCCCGTCTCCTCTTCCTCTTCAAAACCATCCAGAAGTGAATCGATCAGCTGGGTTTCACCATCGGCAGCAGTCAGGGCAATGGTTTGACCTGCAACATCCTCTTCATCAGCCGAAGAGGTTTCGACTTCGTCCTCGAAAGAGGCATCATGCAGCCAGTCCATCTCGGCAAATTCACTGACATCAGCAGTCTGAAACTCTCGAGTCTCTTGCGGAGCAGATGTTGCGGCCTTACCTATATCGTCATCACTTCCATCCAGCCCGGAGAAATCATAGTCCAGAACAGGCCCATCATCTGCTTCAATCGCTTCATCCGAAGCCACTTCGACTTCATCGACCTCAGACAGATCTGCCTGAGGCGCTTCAACGGCCACCGACTCATCGGCAAGACCAGACAATGCACCTGTGGCTGCTTTATATTCAGCAAGCGCGGCTCCACCAAGTGCTGCCAGTGCAGCAGCATTGGCCTTGTTGAAGAGAACAGCATCGCCTTTGGCAGCCAGCAGTTCGGCCTTGCGAATATGTGCCCCGGCATTCTCAGCATCCAAACGCAGCGCCAGATCAAGCTGCTGCAGTGCCTCATCCTCCATGCCATAACGGATATATACATCCGCCTCAGAGAGGTAGTCTATGCTTGGATCAGCCTCTTCCATGGCAGTGACATCAAATGGAACCATTTCAGCTGTGTCTGTATCAGTTAATTCATCAGGGAAATTAGCGATTGAGTCGAACAGGTCGGACTCTTTTTCAACGGCATCAACAGC
The DNA here is from genome assembly GCF_013387475.1 of Mariprofundus sp. KV. Taxonomy (GTDB): domain Bacteria; phylum Pseudomonadota; class Zetaproteobacteria; order Mariprofundales; family Mariprofundaceae; genus Mariprofundus. Next base: position 50,693 of record NZ_VWNB01000011.1, read on the forward strand.
TTTCTGCGCAGCCGCTTCGGTAACCGGTTCATCCTGGTCCATGCCATAGACAGGCTGCTCAACTGTATCGACCTTGTCCTCGATATCAGCCTCTGGAGCACTCTTCTGCTGCGCAACATCTGTAGCTTTATGCTCCATTTCAGGTTCAACCAGTGCAGCAGATGGATGGGCTGGTTCCCTGCGCATGAGCAACACAACCACCATCAGCAACACAACCACCAGAGCGATCAACAACCAGATGACCCAGTCCATGGCTCCGGCATCCTGCTGTGCGATACTCTGGGCTTTAGCTTTTTCCAGTTCGCCCTGCATGCGGGCCATGAGAATTTCCAAACGTTTCACATTGGCATCAGATGCGGCCGATGCTGCCAGATCCACCTTCTGGCTCAGGGCGGCAATACTCTGCTCACTCTGCTCGAGTTTCTGCTGCAACAGCTCATTCTGCTTCTGAAGCTCAGCCAGCAGTGCCGTTGTTTCAGCGATGGCTCTGCTCGCACCATCTTCAGCCGCAACTTCAGACTGCTGGTCAACTCCACCTGCTGCAACGCCATCCTGAGCTGTGGCTGCCTCACCGCTATCGGCAACGCCCGTATCAGCGGCCGCCACAGGGGCTGCGGGTGCAGCGGCGACACCATCAGCCTGCTCACCCATGCGGACTCGCTTGCTGTAACGGGTACGCTGAACTTCGGCTTCTGCTGCATAACGCGGCTGCTTATTCAGGTCACTCCACTGTTTCTGATGCTCGGTAAAAAGCTTGTACGCATCGTTGGCTGAGATTGACTCAATCTCAGCAGCAGTCGGCACATTCAGGAAGCGACCCTTCATCAGCAGGTTCATGTTACCCTTATCAAAGCTGGATCTGTTCTTTTCAAACAGAGCAGCCATCACTTGCGACATGCTATATCGCTGATCAACACGCAGACGCTGTGCTACGGTAGAGAGCATATCTCCACGAACAATAGGGCCGTAACGATCAGTTCTTGCCCAGCCCTCGAAATGTTGAGCTTCGGCAACAGCAGGCACTGCTGCAACTTCAGCTGCAGCCACTGCAGCCTGCTCTGTCACACTGTTATCCGCAGGAGCTACTTGATGAAGAGTAGGAACGGGAGCCTTTTCTGCAGCCTGAACAACATTTTTTGGCGCCTCGAGGAAGACCGGGTATTTCTTGAAATTGGCCACGCGACCATGTCGGATTTTTACAATCAGGTTAAAAAACGGCGCTTTAATGGCGGTGCGTGAGGTAAGTTTAACACGCACACCACGGGCATCACTCTCCATATCCGCACGAATAGCGTTGAGCTCAGGATCGCGGTAAACCTCGAAAATCTTGTAATCGGAAGCAGCTGCAATTTCAACAAACAGCTTGGAGACCGTCTCGTTGGCATCCATACTAAGTGGAATTTCAGCAAAGAATGGCTCACCCAGTCGTGAGTTAACCTCAATCTTTTCAAGGGAAGCACCATAAGCCACCCCCACCATAAGGTGCAGTGCAACAGCCAGCCAGACCAGCCGAAAAATATGCCCTACTTGATTCATCATGCTCCCCTCCATCATCTCGCAGGAGCTCGTCTCCTAAGAGTGAGGAATCAGAATTTCCGCTATCTGTACAGCATTTAGAGCCGCACCTTTACGTACATTATCGGCAACAACCCACAAATGCAAAGAATTCGCACAAGAATCGTCGTTGCGAATTCGACCCACCCAGACCGGATCGGTACCGGCAGCCTCGCTCGGCATCGGATAGTCCTCTGCAGATGGATCATCAACGACACAAACACCATCGGCATCGGCAAGCAGTTGACGCGCCCTGTCGGCGTCCATCGCAGCAGTAAAGGTGATGTTTACCGCTTCAGAATGACCGTAGAATACAGGTACACGTACTGTCGTTGCTGTGACGGCGATCTCAGATTCCATAATCTTGCGCGTCTCATCCATCATCTTGCGCTCTTCTTTGGTGTAACCATCATCCATGAAAACGTCGATCTGCGGAATCACATTAAATGCAATACGGGCAGGGAAAACATTCACTTCAGCACTCTTACTGCTGAGCAACTGCGTTGTCTGTTTGGCCAGCTCCTCAATCGCTTTGCCGCCAGCACCAGAGACGGCCTGATAGGTGGTCACCACCACGCGCTTAATCGGCACTGCATCATGCAGTGGCTTCAGCGCTACAACCATCTGAATGGTTGAGCAGTTCGGATTGGCAATAATCTTATTCTCACGCGCCATCTCAAGCGCATGCGGATTCACCTCCGGCACAACCAGACAGATATCCTCATCCATGCGCCAGGCACTGGAGTTATCAATCACATAACAGCCTGCCTCTGCAAAACGTGGCGCATGCACTTTGGAGGTGGAACCACCGGCAGAGAAGAGCGCGATATCGACACCACTCGGATCAAAGGTCTCCAGATCCTGCACAACATACTCTTTACCCTTAAACTCAATCGTCGAACCGGCACTGCGGCTGGATGCCACAGGAAAAAGCTCAGCAACAGGGAAGTTACGTTCGGCAAGAATCTCCAGCATGGTCTGACCGACCGCGCCGGTCGCTCCAACTACTGCAACCACATAACCTGCATCTTTTTTCGCAAGAAACTGTTCACTCACGCCAGAGCCTCCAGTGCTTCACATACGGCATCACCCATGCCGGAACAACTTACAAAAGCCCCACCATCAGCAAGATCTATGGTGCGCACTCCTGCATCAAGGGTATTTTCCACCGCCTGCTCCACCTTATCCGCCAGATCAGCACGATTCAGCGAGAAGCGCAGCATCATTGCAGCAGAGAGAATGGTCGCCAGCGGATTGGCCTTGTTCTGGCCTGCAATATCAGGAGCAGAACCGTGAATCGGCTCATACATAGCATAATCCACACCGATTGAAGCGGAAGGCAGCATACCGATTGAACCGGTCAGCATCGAGGCCTCATCAGAGAGAATATCACCAAACATATTGGTGGTTACAATGACATCAAACTGCTTGGGATTGCGGATCAGCTGCATAGCAGCATTATCCACATACATGTGAGAAAGTTCGACATCTGAATACTCTGCCGCATGCAGTTCAGTGACCACTTCACGCCAATATTCGGTGGCCTCAAGCACGTTGGCCTTATCAATTGAGCAGACCCGGTTGGAGCGCAGACGCGCAGCCTCAAAGGCTTTGCGGGCAATGCGCTGAATCTCGGAGGTTTTGTAGGCGAGTGTATTAAAGCCGCGTTTTTCACCGTTGGGCAACTCTTCAATGCCGCGTGGCTGACCAAAATAGATGCCGGATACCAGTTCACGTACCACCAGAATATCAACACCGCTGATCACTTCAGGTTTAAGGGTTGAGGCATTCACCAGCTGTTTAAACACTTTGGCAGGGCGATAGTTGGCAAACAGGCCGAGATCTTCGCGAATGCGCAGCAGCCCCGCTTCAGGACGCAACGGTTTGGCCAGCGGCTCCCATTTCGGGCCACCGACAGCACCGAGAAGTACGGCATCCGATGCTTTTACCAGCTTCTGTGTCGCCTCAGGATAGGGATCACCGGCCACATCATATCCGATACCGCCAATCGTCCCCTCTTCCCAGGTGGCATCAAGGCCAAAGCTGCGATTAAGCACCTCAAGTACTTTCAACGCCTCATCAACGATCTCTTTTCCGATACCATCACCGGGCAACACTGCAATCTTTACAGACATCTCTACTCCTTCTTTCCAACCACGGTTTTGACCGCCGCCAGAAAATCATCCACATCTTTAAACTCTCTATACACAGAAGCAAAACGCACATAGGCCACACCATCAAGCCTGCGCAGCTGTTCCATCACAAAATCGCCAACACTCTGGGCAGCAATCTCCGACTCACCCTGCTCCTGCACAGCCCGCAGCACTGCATTTACACCCTTCTCCAGCTCTTCAGCTGAAACAGGACGCTTTTCCAGTGCTTTCTGCATGCCGGAGTGAATTTTACTTATACTGAATGCCTGCCTTGCACCATCCTTCTTAACCACCAGCGGCAGCTTCAGCTCAGCACGTTCAAAGCTGGAAAAGCGTTTACCACATGCTTCGCATTCACGACGACGACGCACTGCGGCACCGTCTTCCACGACACGCGAATCCACCACACGGGTGTCATCATTGGCACAGTAAGGGCAATACATTCAGATGAACAACTATCCGCGATAAAACGTCTTACTTTTCGTAAATCGGAAAACGGTCAGTCAGTTTGCGTACATCCTCAAATACAGCAGCATGCACAGCCGCATCTTCCGGTGCATTCAACACCTTGAGAATCATCTCACCAATCAGAACTGCTTCAGCCTCCTGCATACCACGCGCAGTCACCACGGATGCACCGATACGGATACCGGAGGTAACAAATGGTGAAGCAGGGTCAAACGGAATGGTGTTCTTGTTGGTGGTAATACCGGCAGCTTCCAGCGCCTCTTCAGCCTGTTTGCCGGTAATGCCCTGTGGGCGCACATCAACACGGAACATGTGGCAATCAGTGCCACCGGAGACAATACGCAGGCCACCTTCAGTCAGGGTTGCTGCCAGTGCACGGGCATTAGCGATCACCTGCTTCTGATCAGCCTTGAACTGCTCACCGAGTGCTTCACCAAAAGCAACTGCCTTGGCTGCAATAACATGCATCAACGGACCGCCCTGAATGCCAGGGAAGATACGCGAGTTGATCTTCTTGTAGATCTCCTCATCGTCGGTCAAAATCATACCACCGCGTGGGCCACGCAGGGTTTTGTGGGTGGTGGTGGTGATCACGTGCGCGTGACCAACCGGACTCGGATAGACACCGGCAGCAATCAGGCCTGCATAGTGCGCCATATCCACCATCAGGATCGCACCTACAGAGTCAGCAATTTCACGCATGCGTTTAAAATCGATACCGCGCTCATAAGCCGAAGCTCCGCCAATGATCATCTTCGGACGCTGAACCTCTGCCATCTTCGCCATGACATCGTAATCGATCAGTTCGTTATCCTTACGAACACCGTAGGCGACAACCTCATAGAGGCGGCCGGAGAAGTTAACAGGAGAACCGTGGGTCAGATGACCGCCGTGGGAGAGATCCATACCCATGATGGTATCGCCGGGATTCAACAGCCCCATAAATACAGCCATATTGGCCTGAGAACCGGAGTGCGGCTGCACATTGGCATATTTAACGCCGAACAGCTCACAGGCACGCTGCTGCGCAAGAGCCTCAACCACATCGACATGCTCACACCCACCGTAGTAACGACGACCCGGATAACCTTCGGCATACTTGTTGGTCATCACAGAGCCCTGCGCCTCCATCACGGCACGGGAAACAATATTCTCACTGGCGATAAGCTCCAGTGTGTGCTGTTGGCGACCGAGCTCGGCGGCAATGGCATCTTTAACCACTGTATCGGCAAGCGGGGCATTAAAAAACTGACTGCGATCGGACATGAAAACTCCTGAAAAATAAGAAAAAGGCAGTGCTGTTACACCCCCTTTTCACGCTAATCCCGACTCATGGGAAGTGCGGGGCGCGTATTATGGCGAATCGAAGCTGTTACGTCACCTTCGACTTCTACCTGTGTGATCAATCAACGGGAGCTCCCCTTTTGCTACTGCAACCGGTGCAGCTCCCCATCGAGAACAAGGCGTCCTGCATCAGCAGGATTCATACGCACCACCACATCAACAACGGTTTCATTCACCGTTTTCGAAAGCACCGAACCGTGCTGGTAGCAGTAGGCTAAGGAGCGCCCATCGCTGAGATCAAACTTCAGATGCAGCTCATGCATCTGAAGCTTCAACCAGTCGGAGAGCAGATCGATCAGTTCATTCACCCCGTCACCGGTGATCGCAGAGAGAGCGATGCGGCTGCCTGCCACGGTCTCTGCCCGATAACTCTGCAGGCCGGGCATCAAATCCTTCTTATTCATCACCTCAAGAATCGGAGGCGCCAGATCGCCGACCAGACCAAGCTGCTCCAGTGTCTCATCCACCACCTTCGCCTGTTCAGCCAGCATCGGATCAGCGGCATCTCGCACATGCAGGATCAGATCAGCTTCGATCACCTCCTCAAGCGTAGCGCGAAAGGCATCCACCAATTCATGTGGCAGCTCCTGCACAAAACCCACGGTGTCGGAGAGCATCAGACGCAGTCCTCCGGGAAGCTCCAGCAACCTCAGGGTCGGATCGAGGGTGGCAAACAGCTGATCCGCCACATAGACACCTGACTCGGTCAGATGGTTAAACAGTGTCGATTTTCCGGCATTGGTATACCCCACCAGTGCCACCGTAGGGATATCCTTCTTCAGCCGCCCTGCCCGCTGTGTTGCGCGCATCTGACGCACCTTATCAAGATCCTTCTCCAACGAACGGATTTTGACCCGAATCATGCGCCGGTCCAGCTCAATCTGGCGCTCACCCGGCCCCCCCATAAAACCGAATCCACCACGCTGGCGCTCCAGATGCGTCCAGCTGCGCACCAGTCTGCCGAGCTGGTAATTAAGACTGGCAAGCTCCACCTGCAGAACACCTTCACGGGTGCGGGCCCGGGATGCGAAAATCTCCAGAATCAGGCCGGTACGATCCACCACCTTGGCATTCCACGCCTTCTCCAGATTGCGCTGCTGCACCGGTGAGAGCGGATGATCCACAAACACCACGGCCGCCTCGAGTATCTCAACCTGCAGACGTATCTCTTCAACCTGCCCGGAACCGAGCAGTGTGCCGGGCATCGCTCTGCGCACACCAAAACGAAAGGAGTTCACCAGCTCGCAACTGCTGCTCTCAACCAGCCTGACAAACTCTTCAGCACGTGCTTTCCATGCATACTCACCAATACGCCTGCTGGCCAGCTCCGGATGTACGCTGATGGCAATATCCGGTGCCTGCCTGGTATCGTTCATCTCAACACTCATCTTGTTTCTAGCTGCTCCATGATTTTCTCTTTCAACTGATCAGCACTGCCATGCATGGCAGTCGGTGTCTGGTGATTGAACCAGGTCACCTGCCGCTTGGCGTAACGACGTGTGGCGGTGATGGCATCACTAATCGCTTTCTCCAGCGTCAATTCACCCTTGAGGTGGTCAAGCAGCTGGCGGTAGCCCACGGCGCGCATGGCAGGGTGTGTATCCGCAAGCTTCAACGTAGCCAACCAGCGCACCTCATCCAGCCAGCCGCTCTCTATCATCCGCTGAAAGCGAGAAGCAATACGCTCGCGCAATACCTCACGCGGCACATCAAGCACAAACACCGGGCAATCTATCGCCACGACTTCACTTATCGCCTCAGCCTGCCACGCAGCCAGCGAGCGGCCTGTACTCTCCAGCACACAGAGAGCACGCATAATACGCTGGCTATCACCGGCTTTCAGACGCTCCGCCATCACAGCGTCGTGCTGCTGCAGGTAGCTGTACAAACCCTCTGTACCCTCCACCCAGTGCATCATCTCAAACTTTTTACGCACCTCAGGTTTCTCATCCGGAATATCGGCAAAACCTTCCAGAAGCGCTTTAAGATAGAGACCCGTACCACCGACAATCAACGGCACACGCCCGGCCGCATTTTCACCGGCAATCACCAGCCGCACCTCTTCAGCCCAGCGTGCTGCCGAATAGAGATCAGGCAGTTCACAGCAATCGACAAGAAAATGATTTATCTCAGCACGCTCTTCTGCACTTGGTTTGGCTGTACCGATATCCAGTCCGCGATAGAGCTGCATCGAATCACAACAGATAATCGAGCTCTGCGTAGCCGCTGCAATCTCCACTGCCAGCGCCGATTTCCCCGTGGCCGTAGCCCCCATCAGGGCAACGGCTCGCAACCCGCCACTCATAGACGATCCGAGGTGTAAACACCACGCATGCGAGCAAAACGCTTAATCAGAGAGTGCCAGAGTGGACTGAGCATCAGCGTCAGGGCAATCACCAGTACCGTCATGGAGTGCAGCGCCTCATCGATCAGCGCCACATGCAGTCCCACTGCCGCCAGCAGGAAGGAGAACTCACCGATCTGACTGAGCAGACCGGCCGTAACCAGCGCCGACTCCCACTGTTCTCCAAGCGCACGCATGACAAACACGTTGGAGCCTGAGTTGAAGAGAAAGACCAGCAGTGTCACAGCCAGTACAACCTCAAGATGAGCGAAGAGATAATCGAGTTCAACAAGCATGCCGACAGAGAGAAAAAACATCGCCATGAAGATGACCTGTACAGGGCCGAGATGCTCATGTACCCATTTGGACTGATCCGAGGAGGCCAGCAGCACACCGGCCAGGAATGCTCCCAGTGCCGGAGAGAGACCCAGCCAGCCGGTCAGCGAGGCTGAACCGAGGCAGAGCAGCAGACCGAGCATCATCCTGTGCTCATAACTACCCAGCAGTGCCGCAGGTATGTGGAAACGTTTGCTGCGCATCAGCCAGAAGACAAACAGCAGAATGGCAATACCGCCTGCCACCTGCAGTGCGATGCCTGAAACCGAGATATGTTCACCGCTGCCGAGCATACTGAGGATAATCATCATCGGAATGATCGCCATATCCTGCACAAGCAGCACGCCCAGTGCGCTCTGCCCCATCGGCAGCTCGAGCTCGCCGGAATCCTGCAGCATTCTGAGCACTACCGCTGTACTGGAGAGGCTGATAATAAAACCGTAGAGCACCCCCTGCTGCCATGTCATATCAACCAGCAGTGCCAGCCCCACACAGGCAGCCACACTGATGATGATCTGAATATTGGTGCCGACAAAGGCCACCTTCCAGCCCTGCATCAGGCGCGGAATAGAGACCTCCATACCGACAAAGAAGAGCAGCATAATCACACCGATCTCACCAATACGGGTGACCAGATCATGATCTTCAATCACCGCAAAACCGGATGGCCCGATCACAATGCCGGTGAGAATATAGGCCACCACAATCGGCAGCTTCAGTCGCATCGCGGCATAAGCCATCAGCATGGAGAAGAACAGTACAATCGTAATCACCAGTATGACCGGATCTAAGTGCATCGAATCACCCTACTCCTTACGGCCAAACAGGCGGTCGAGATCATTCAGGGAGAGGCTGACATAGGTGGGACGACCATGGTTACACTGGGCGATATTGGGGGTAACCTCCATTTCACGCAGCAGCGCCTCCTGCTCATCAACAGAGAGCAGACGTCCGGATTTGATTGAACCTTTACAGGCGCGATTACCCAGCCAGCGCTCAAGTATGCGACCCAGACCACGCCCGTCGGCTTCAGATTCAGCCCCCATCAGCATGATGCTCTGCACCAGCTCGGCAACCAGCTCGCCAGCCGGTTCGCGCACCAGCATCCCAGGCACGGCACGAATCAGAAAGGACTCATCACCTGTAATCTCCAGCTCCACACCAAAGGGGTGCAGATCATCACTATGTTCATGCAGCCAGGCCGCCGTCTCACCTGTCAGATGCAGCAATTCAGGTGTGAGAAGCTTCTGACTGGATACTTTTTGACCGGCCAGCTGTCGTTTCAGTTTCTCGTAGGTCATGCGCTCGTGTGCCGCATGCTGATCCACAAGAATCACACCGGAGTCGGTCTGGGCGAGAATATAACAGCGGTGAATCTGAGCCAGTGGATGACCTAAATGCAGCTGTCCGGCAACCCCGTACTCGCCTGTCGGCTCAGCGACACCCGGTGCAGAGAAGAGGATGCGCTGCATATCTTTCGGCATTGCGCTGGAACCGGTCGACGCTGATGAACCTCTGAAATCTCCGGAGGAGAAGCGCGGCATACTGCCGGATGCAGAACCGGAAGCAGCGGCACCATACTGCATCGAACGCATCGCCTGATGCGAGGTGGTTGACGAGACCGACTTTCCGAACTGCTCAATGGCGGCCCGGATACAGGCGATCACTCCGGCACGTACCGCCTGCGGCGACCTGAAGCGCACCTCGCGCTTGGCCGGATGCACATTGACATCAACATCCGCCGGGTCGATCTCAATCCTGATCACTGCCACAGGATAGCGGTCATGGAACATCACATCGCGGTAACCTGCACGCACAGCTGCCAGCAGTTGTTTGTCGCGGATCACACGTCCGTTGACCATAAACAGCATGCGCGTGGAGTCGCGATGGTGGAATGTCGGCAGGCCCAGATGGCCGGAGATCTGCATCCCCTCATGCTCAATGGCCATCTCGATGCTATTGTCGGCAAAATCACTGCCGAGAATGGCAAATACACGCGAAGGCTCATCCTGCGGGCTGAAATCAAAACGTTTGCGACCATCGAGCTCCAGTTGCATGGCCACCGACGGATTGGCCAGCGCCAGTGAGCGGAACACCTCAACAATCGCGGCATCCTCGGTTTTATCGCTGCGCATAAAATTCAGACGTGCAGGTGTATTGAGAAAGAGATCAAGCACCTCGATGCGGGTGCCTTTGCGCGGTGGCGCCGGACGCACTTCGGTAGTGCCACCACCATCCACACGCACCTCAACCCCCTCACTGCTACCTGCCAGAGCTGTCTGCATGCGAAAACGGGAGACAGAGGCGATCGAAGGCAGCGCCTCTCCGCGAAAGCCGTGGCTGGCGATCAGATGCAGATCTTCCGAGCTCTCAATCTTGCTGGTGGCGTGGCGCTGCAGTGCCAGCTCGGCATCAGCAGCTGACATGCCGCAACCATCATCTTCTATGACAATAGACTTTTTGCCTGCGCCAGTGATTCGAACAACGACTTTGCTAGCTCCTGAATCAAGTGAGTTCTCCATCAGCTCTTTGACCGCAGAGGCTGGTCGCTCCACCACTTCACCGGCAGCGATCTGGTTGGCCACCTGAGGCGAGAGAATATGTATCAGTTGATCAGGCATCAGCGAACTCAGAGAAAAAGAGGCAAACAGTGATAATGGGGCTCCTTAATATAGAAGTAGCGCAAATCTGCTTTTTTTAACTCAAACAATCCACCTTCATAATCAAAAGGTGCACATCCTTCATTGATCTCTAGAGTGTTGCGATTCTGAAACAGGGGTCTGATATGATTGATACGGCAAACACGGTAACATTAATGAAGGGCAACCCCCTTTTTGCCCCGCTGCCTGCCGAAGGTTTAGCTCTGATGGCTGATCACAGCACCATTACAACATTCAATTCCGGTGAAAAACTGATCGAAGAGAACGGTGAAAACAGATCGCTATTCCTGCTGATTTCGGGAAGTGTGAAAGTGATCTCCAATGGTACCGAAGTGGACAGGCAGCAGGCTGGTGATACCGCCGGTGAGGTATCAATGTCAAAGATCAGCCCGCCGGTTGCCGATGTCATTGCTGATGGTGAAGTCGAGGCCATTCTCTTTCCAACTGAAACAGTTGATGCCGCCTGCAGCCAATATCCCGCGTTTGCCAAACTGCTGCGCGAAACTGCCATGAAAAAGGTCTACGACAGATAATCGGATACCGGGGCTTCAGCCCCTGAAGTAGACAACAACCAGATGATAACCGAATTTTGTTTTGATCGGCCCATGCACCTTAAGCAGTGGCTTCTTGAAAACCACATCCTCAATCGGCTTAACCAGCTGACCTGGATAGATCTCGCCGAGATCACCATCCCGTTTCTTTGACGGGCAGGTTGAATACTTTCTCGCCAGTTTGGCGAAATCCTCACCTCTGGCCAGCCGTTGTTTCAACTGCTCAGCCTCATCCTTTGTTTTGACCAGAATATGTTTCGCCATAGCACTTTTCATACAGGGCTCCTAGCAACCATCTTCCCGGTGATATTTGAAAATCATCACCAGTATCAGCAGGCAACACGTTGTACCAAAAACCGATACAGCCACCATCAACCATTGATCCAGATGCGAGTAATATGCGGCAAACGTCGCCGATGCCGCAGCAAACACCATCCACTGCAGACGGGAGAGGCCATCCACATCACGCGTTTTACAGGTAATGCGAAGCTGATCCACAAAACCCAGAGTAAAAGCCAGCGCTGCCAGTGAGCCCATCATTTGCCACAGATCGATATCCACTTACTACCTCTTCCATCGTTAACGCTTCAGCTTCATCAATGTTGATGCGAGGCGCGCACCCTTCTGTTTATCTAATACACTGTCTATCTGATATTAACGCAACAGGCCAACGATACAGATCAACACCAGAGCCCCGCCAATCACCTGCTTGAAGGTGGCAGCATCGCCAGCCATCAGGTGGTCGTGCATTTTAAGACCTATGACATGACCAATGGCTGCACACGGCAGCAGCCAGAGATGGTGCAGCCACCAGAAGTCGACATCTGCCCAGAGCAGCACGGAGAGCTTGATCACCACCAGAATAAACCAGAGCACAAACAGCGTATTGCGCAGCTGATCCCGTGCTACATGCTGGGTGAATACTGCCACAATCAATGGGGCACCGATCAGTGAGACACCTGCGGCATAAGCGCCACTGATCAGTAGTGTGAAATCAACCCAGGCGTGATGACTGCTGATCTGAAACCGGAACAGGTAACAGAGGGCATAAAAAAGCGTGGTGAGATAGACAAAAACAACCACCCATTGCGAGGGTAGCGTCAACAGTCCGAAGACGCCGATCAGCATAGGGATGATCATGATTGCCAATGCTTTTTTCAGGTATGGCCAGTTGATATGGTTGATGCGCGAACTGAGTGTGATGGAAGAGAAGAAGAGCAGGTGCACACCGATCAGCGGCAGCCAGATCAGAGCATCATCAACCACCAGCAGTAGCAGCGGCAGACCAAGGGCGGCACCGCCGAACCCCAGACCGGAGCGCACAAATCCGGTCCAGACAAAAATCAGTGCTGTGGCAATGTATTGCCAGCTTTGCAGCTCATCCATGTTAAAACTCAGTTAATCCGAAAAGCTATTGGAGTGGTTCAGTTTGATGCGATGCAAGGCGTTCAGAGCGTAGTGTACTAAAAGTACATGAGCGAGGAACAACACAGCAGCGCGCAAACTGAGACACTCCGGCACCTAACTGATCTGTTTGGGAACAGGTAGAGACAGCCCTGTCGAGTTGCGCATCAAAAGCTGCTTAATGGCACCGGAATTACCCATCAGACGCATGCCCAGCCCACGCACCTCTTTCAGGCCGGGAATCGTACCGGTGAAGATCTGGTGCAACCCCTCCATCGAACCCATTACCGAGAGCACATCAGGCATACGCTGTTTCATGTAACGCTCCAGCACATCCATCTCACCCCAATCCTCATCAAAGCGTTTGGCATCGGAGATCTCCTGCGCCAACACCATCGCATCGCGCAAGCCCAGATTCACACCGAGCCCGGCCAGTGGATGGATACAGTGGGCGGCATCGCCAATCAGAGCTACGCGCTGGCGCACAAAATGTTTGGCCAAGCGGCCAATCAGCGGAAATGCAGCCCGCTCACCCACTTCAGTGATGCGCCCCAGAACCGGGCCAAAGGTAAGATTGAGTGCATCAAGGAATGCAGACTCATCCATCGCCATCAATCGATCAGCCTCAGCGAGCTCAGCACTCCAGACAATCGAGCAGAGTCCGTCAGTCATCGGCAGCATCGCCAGCGGGCCAGTGGGCAGGAAACGCTGATAAGCGACACCGTTATGGCCGCGCTCAGGGCGCACTGTGGCCACAATACCCTTCTGTTTGTAATCACGCTCCCAGACACCGATACCAGCCTGCTGACGCACCCATGAACGCCCTCCATCAGCACCGACAATCAACGGCGTGGTCAACAGCCGTCCATCGGCCAGTTTGACCTCGACATGCTCTTCCAGCCACTCGATATTGGCTATCTCAGCAGGAGAACAGAACTCAACATGGTCGCTCTCCAGCAATGCTTTATGCATCGCCCGTTGCGTGGCCGAGTTCTCGATCAGATAACCGAGTACCTCTTCACCAATCTCACTGCCTTCAAAGCGGATACCGCCCTGCTCCTGGTTATCCCAGATACGCATACTGCGCATCGGTCCGGCATCCTTCTTGAGATAATCCCAGACACCCAACCCCTGCAGGATTTTCACATTGCCCATGACAATGGCAGAGACACGGCAATCGCGCTCCAGTGATTTGAAAACCGGCGCTTCACCGCGTTCAATAATGATAATATGCAGGCCGGAGTGGCGCAGTGCACAGGCAAGGCCAAGCCCTACCATACCACCACCAACGATAATCAGATCTGCGTGATCAGCATGAATAGATGATGACATTATCTATCTCCCGGTAACTGCATCTGCCCTATGCCTGATGCCTGTCTGAGCAACAGAGCGGAGAGGCTGGGTGCTGCCGGTAATTTCTCCAGCCCCAAACCACGCAACCATTTGGCGCCCGGAACCTCACTACCAAAAATGTGTGACATCGACTCTGTAAACCCTGCAACCGCCAGCACATCCGCACGCCGTTTCTCTGCATAGCCCTGCAGAATAATCGGCTGGCCCGGATCACGATGGGCAAGCTCACCATCCAGCATGGTCACCAGATCCTGAACATCCCTGAAGCCGAGATTCATCCCCTGCCCTGCTACCGGATGAATGGTATGGGCTGCATTGCCTACCAGTGCCAGACGCGGATTAACAAACTGCTTGGCGATGGAGAGCTCCAGAGGATAAGTAGCACGTGGTGAGGTCGCTGTTATCGCACCGATACGATCCATGGTCGTTGGGCCTGCCGCACGCTGAAGTGCCGAGATAAATGATTCATCACTCATAGCAAGAAGTTGCGATGCTTCTGCCGGAGCTGCAGCCCAGACAATGGAATAACGTCCGTCTGCCAACGGTAAAAAGGCCAGCGGACCCGACTTTCGAAAACATTCATGGGCCGTATCGTTATGCCCATGCTCACACGTTACCGATGCAACCAGTCCAAAGCGATTGTAATCCCAGCCGTTCAGACCAATGCCTGCCATCTGACGAATCTGGCTGTGGGTGCCATCGGCAGCCACCAGCAGTGATGCCTTTAACGCTGTTTGTTGGTCGCCCGTTCGCAGCGTAATATCAACATCACTCTGATTGACTGTATAGGCGTTGAGTGTGGCGCCACAAAACAGTTTTACCGATGAAGCCTCAAGCAGCTTATAGATCGGCTTGAGCAGCAGCCCCATCTCCACGACATAACCGAGCTCCTGCATACCCGGTGCAAAAGAAGAACCGTCAGCAGCATCAAGATCAACCCGACCACGGTTACCCGGTTCAGTCACAACAATATGCCTGATATTGCCAACGCCCAGCTCAGCCACACCCGGCCAGATGCTAAGTGCGTCCAGATGGGATCTGGAACCATAGTTCAGGGCAATCACACGTTCCGGGTTTGAAGAGCTAAAGGCTGGTTTGAAGCGTTCGATGATAGCAACACGATAATTCAACTGCTCAAGCTGTAGTGCCAAGGTAGCACCCACAGCGCCACCACCGACAATGACAATGTCAAATTGTTGGACTCCACCCATGTGCTATCCCCCGATCCAGATGTATCCGCATTATCCTTGCGGGTTTAAAAAGGATTGCAAGTGATGAGCAATACCACAGCTCTACAGCTTGACACCTTCATGAGAGATGACAATGCTTCGCGCCGTCTCCGACAAGTTCACAATTGCAATGCCTGAGTGGTGGAATTGGTAGACACCCGGGATTCAAAATCCCGTGCCTTCACGGGCGTGCCGGTTCGACTCCGGCCTCAGGTACCAGCAAGCAACTTTAGAATTAATAATTCAAAAGTTGCGCGCTAGTGAAAATAAAAAATGAAGATTAATAATGCTTAAAATCCGCGATAGGAAGCAATGAGTCACCATTGCTATCTCGCATGAACAAACATCCTTTATACTTTATGAGCGCGACAGGGAGAAGCCATTCATGGCTTCTATCCAGCATCAACAAACACATTCCCAGCTTCACCCGATCTGTGCGATAGGCAGAAGGCCTTGCCCTTCTACCTTACATTTACATCTTCCTTCACATTTCTATCTCGCCATATAAACGTCGGCATTGATCTATTTCTCCCATCTCACCCCATTGTGACCTGCCACACAGATGGCCTGCGCATGTCAGCAGAAAGTTGGCCTTGTTAAATCAGCCGAACAAGGAGACCGATATGCCTACAGCGATGCACATGCACTACCACAACACCCACAAACACGAAGCTCTGGCTTTCATTCCTAAAAAATATCGCGACACGGTTAAAGTCGCGCTGCTGGTGCCAACCGGCCTTGCGGCACTGACCATTTTCCTACTGCTCGGCCAGAGCATGTAACCCGTTTTACCCTTTTATTCGGCAAGGCCTGATCTCTCAGTGCCAGCCATCATCCAGCTCCCCGGATGAACCTGACAGGCACACCAGCTTATCAGGTTCATCCACCTCTCTTCTCCTCAACCTCTCCGCTCTACTCCCTTCACCCAACAATCATCTCACCGACAAAGTGGCAAACATCTTGCGTGTATTTAATTTGTCTGAAAAACAGCCCGGTCTAACCTTTCGGAACTTGCGAGCAGAGGAGAAGACTCTTATGCTCTGCTATACACGGCTGCTGGCAGAAACACCTTTGGAGGAACCATGGAAGTATCGGAACTACTTGCCTTTACTGTAAAAAATAACGCCTCGGATCTGCACCTCTCATCCGGCGAGCCACCGATGATTCGCATCCATGGTGACATGACACGCATCAAGATGCCGCCCATCGATAGCCGAGTGGTACAAAGCATGGTTTATGACATCATGAGTGATGCCCAGCGCAAGGCCTTTGAAGAGCATCTGGAGCTCGATTTCTCATTCTCGCTCGGTGAAATCGCACGCTTCCGTGTTAATGTCTTTGAACAGCGGCGTGGCATGGGCGCGGTATTCCGTGTGATCCCCAGTGAAGTTCTGACATTGGAAAACCTCAAGTGTCCGGAGATATTCAAGGATATCGCCATGACCCCGCGCGGCATCTGTCTGGTCACCGGCCCCACAGGCTCGGGTAAATCAACCACCCTCGCGGCCATGATTGATCATCGCAATGAGAGCGAACGCGGCCACATCCTCACCATCGAAGACCCGATCGAGTTTGTACATAAATCCAAGAATTCACTGATCTCACAGCGCGAACTGGGACCACACACCCGCTCATTTGAGAATGCGCTGCGCAGCGCTCTGCGTGAAGATCCCGATGTGGTACTGGTTGGTGAGCTGCGAGATCTGGAGACGATCCGCCTTGCCCTGACTGCTGCGGAGACCGGCCATATGGTATTCGGCACGCTGCACACCTCATCAGCGCCTAAAACCATCGACCGAATCATTGATGTCTTCCCTGCCGCAGAGAAGGAGATGGTACGCTCAATGCTCTCCGAATCTATTCGTGCTGTGATCTCACAGACACTGCTTAAAACGGCAGATGGCAATGGTCGTGTCGCTGCCCATGAGATCATGATCGGCACACCGGCTATCCGTAATCTGATTCGCGAAAACAAAATCCCCCAGATGGTGTCGGTGATGCAGACCGGCCAGCGTGATGGCATGCAGACACTCGATTCAAATCTGCAGATGCTGGTAAAAACCAGAAAAATCACCCAGCAGGCAGCACTTGAAAAAGCATCTAACAAGAAACTCTTCGGTGGTGGAGCCGTTTAAGCTTTAACCTCCCTGCTAACAAGTTTAAATCTTTACAAGATGGAGTTGATTCATGAATGCACCAGAAGCACAACTATCGATCAAGCAGCTATTGATGGTGATGGAAAAACGTGACGCCTCCGATCTCTACCTGACCGCAGGCATGCCCCCCTCCTACCGCATCAATGGTGTGGTCTATCCGATGAAGCAGCCACCACTGACTGCCCTGCAGTGTGAGCGTCTGGCGACCTCCTCGATGAGTGAGCGCCAGCGTGCCGCTTTTGCTGCCGAGTATGAGATGAACCTGGCCCTCGCCTTCCCTGATATCGGCCGCTTTCGCGTCAATATCTTTCGTCAGCGTGGCCATGTCGGCATGGTGATCCGCAAGATCAAAACCGTTGTACCCACCATCGATCAGCTGGAACTGCCGGAAGTATTCAAGGATATATCCATGTCACCGCGTGGACTTGTGCTGATGGTCGGCGCCACGGGAAGCGGAAAATCGACCTCGCTTGCTGCCATGATCGACTGGCGCAACAGCAATCAGGCAGGACACATCATCTCCATTGAGGACCCGATTGAGTTTGTGCATGAGCATAAAAAGTGTGTGATCACCCAGCGCGAGGTCGGCACCGATACCCTTGAGTACAAGAAAGCTCTGAAAAACACCCTGCGGCAGGCCCCTGATGTGATTCTGATCGGTGAGATTCGGGATCGGGAAACCATGGAGCATGCACTTGAGTTCTCTGAAACCGGCCATCTCTGCATGGCCACACTGCATGCCAACAACGCCAATCAGGCGCTGGAGCGCATCATCAACTTCTTCCCTGAAGAGCTGCATCCGCAGGTATGCCTCAACCTTGCCATGAACCTGAAATCGATTCTCTCGCAGCGACTGGTCAAAACACCGGATGATAAACGTCTGCCCGCCATTGAGATTCTCATCAACACCCCGCGCATCTCAGATCTGATTGGCAAATGGGAGATATCCGAAATCAAGGAGTCGATGGCTGCCGGCAAAAATTACGGCATGCAGACCTTCGATCAGCACCTGCTGCAGCTCTGGATGGAGGGCTATATCACTGAAGATGAAGCGCTGCGTCAGGCTGACTCGGTGAATAACCTGCGCCTGCAGATCAAGATGGTGGATCTCGAAGACAGTGGCGGCGGCGCAGCCGACCTGATTGAGAACTCAGGCAGTTCAGGCGAACTTAGCATCTGATGGAGAGCAGGCAACTGATTGATGATCTTCTGCTCATCGCCAACAGGAATGGCGCATCAGATCTGATCGTACGCACCAATGACCGTGTGCGCATGCGCATTGCCGGCGAGCTTGTCACTATCCCCGAGGAGAAGGTGCCAGAGGCCTCCCGTGAACAGGTGGTTGCTATGATTGAACATCTCACCCGTTTTCTGCCCAAACGTCCCGATATGGAGACCCTGAACAGCCTCGACTTTCACTACACCCTTAAAAACGCCTCGCATTTCCGCATGCATGTACTGCGCACCAATAACAATTTTGGCATTGTCGCCCGTCTGATTCCGCAGCAGATCCCCGGCTTTAGCGAGCTTCGCCTGCCCCCTGTCATCGAAGAGATTACTCACTACCGTAACGGCCTGATTCTGATGGCCGGTGCCACGGGATCGGGAAAAAGCACCTCCCTTGCTGCCATGCTCAATCATATGATTCAGCAGCGTCCGGTACATGCAGTTACCCTCGAGGATCCCATCGAATTCCGCTACAGCACCCGCTATAAGGGCACCGTCAGTCAGCGCGAGATCGGCATGGATGTCGAGAGTTATAAACAGGGACTGATTGATGCCATGCGCGAATCACCCAATATCATTGTGGCTGGTGAGGTGCGTGGTCGAGATGAGGTGCAACTGGCTCTGCAGGCTAGTGAAACAGGACATCTGGTGATGGCCACCGTCCACTCCACCACCGCCATCGGCACCATGCAGCGAGTGATGGCATCATTTGGCAGAGAGGAGCAGCAAGGCATTCGCGAGCGCCTGGCTGAAAATCTGCGTGCCATCATCGTGCAGAAGCTGCTGCCAACCAGAGACGGCAAAGGACGCGTCGTAGCACTGGAGATCATGGTTAAGAATTCAGTGATCAAACATTTCATGCTCGACCCGGATCACTGGAGTGAGATTCCCCGTGCCATGGAAGAGGGGCATTCGCTCTACGGCAGCCAGAGCTTTGACCAGCACCTGCAACAGCTGGTTGAGGATGATCTGGTTAATTATGATGAGGCAGTGTTAAACGCAGTGTTTCATGAGGATTTTGCCATTCGCATGGGCCGCAACTAGGCATAAAAAGCAGGCTTCGTCTGATTCACTTCAGATGTTTAATGGCTCCCCTGATCAGGGCAGTGTCACTGTGAAGCCCCTCTCTTCCCGGTTGTTCGTCGGTCAGGTAGAGCGGCTCTCCCATGACAACCTTTGCCCGACTACGGCGATAAAATGATGGCCCCAGACGGACGTGATCAAACGGCCATACGCCCGATACCCTGAAAGGAATAATGGGAGCACCGCTGGCGCGGGCGATCAAAGCTGCACCCGGCAGGATTTTGTGCAGTGGAATGGGCGGATTAGCCGCTCCCTCAGGGAACAGGCAGAGCACATTGCCCGCCTGCAGCAGAGCCACGGCCTCTTTGATGGCGTGGCGATTGGCTCCACCCGGAGAGACAGGAATGGCACCGACCATATCAAAACCCCAGCGCAACCAGGACATCTTGGTGTAATATTCACGCGCCATCAGAAAGGCAACAGGGCGATTGACTGAAGCCTGAATCAACAGCGGATCCAAGCCGCAGATATGGTTACTGACCAGAATCACCGGCCCATCGGGAAGCTGATACTCAAGGCTGGCAAGCCTGTGCCAGCCACGACAAAAGAGACGATTCAACAGTCGCAGAACGCGATTCGGGCCACGTTGATTATCTGCTGTCAGAGCCATTGGCAATATTCCATCAGCTGAATCTACACAATCCTACAGGCTCGGGTAGAGCCCCATTCAGCCAGCTCTCGCCTGACCCTTAAGCCACGTCAATACCTGCGGCCTTGAGCTCCGGCTTGATCAGTTCAAAGGTAAAAGCAGCATGCTTTTTCACAGCTTCCTGAAACTGAAACCACTGCGTCTGCTCTTTTGGCACCTTCCAGAAATATGAGCTGGACTCATGGCGAACCGCCTGATGCCACCATTTGTCAGGGTCAAACGCTTCAAGGAAACTGATCTTCTGTTTATAACGCGCATAACGATTTGAGCGATTGAGCTCCATCGAACTCATCGTGGATGAGGCGCCCAGCAACGCAACAAGCTCAGCCTCCATCTCTTCAACAGTGCAGCGGGCAGCACTGTTGCGATCCTTATTAAACTTAAGATACTTCACAAACAGAGCCATACCCGCCTCAATGAATCGATCACGGTTATCAATCTGTGGCTTCTCCAGCCGCTCATCCTGCCATAGCAGACAGGGGATATCGGGAGAATAACCTGCATCGGCATGTCCGATATTGGGTTTAGGGTCATTGCCAATCTGATTAAAATCATCTTTGATGCCGATGAAGTTCTGGTGCGCCCAGGTGTCGATATAGGCATGTGAAGCGATGCCAATGCCATGCAGCAGCTGCTCATCTGCACCACCACAGATCTCCCCGCTCAAAGCAGCATCGATCATCAGATTGGCCTTGGCGCTGTTGGGCGTGGTGTTTAAGGGGTGGGTTCTGCCATCATGGCGTCTGGCTGATCTCATTGCAGTAGCCGTTACTATCACCCCACCGCTCTTTGATCTCATAGGCCTGGCAGTTGTAATCGACATAATCGGATGCATAAGCGATGGTAGCCGCTTCGCTCTCTGTAAATCCGGATCTCTCAGCCAGAAAGCCGGTAATATAGTAGTGAAATTCACTGTCCATCTCTCCCCCCCCCCGGTAAAACGTTACTACTTGTATAGACCATGTTGACTGATTCGTCCAATGCACAGGCAGGAGATAAAAAAAATAGCCAGCCCCGGAAGGGCTGGCTATGCAATGTTTTTCCAGATTATGCAGCTCTACTCAGATTCGCTGTCCGGCCTGAGAATGACACATGAGAGCGGCGGCAGTGTTACGGTAATGGAGTGCGGCTGGTGCATCCAGCTATGGTCATCTGCCATCACACCGCCAGCATTGCCGATGTTACCACCCCCATAGAGGCTGGAGTCGGTATTGAGAATTTCACTGTAGTGGCCCGGTTTGGGAACACCCAGACGATAGCCGTGACGAGGCACCGGGGTAAGATTGAGAATGACCACAACAATGCCGCCATTTTTATCACGACGGATATAACTGAGCGTGGAGTTTTCAGCATCGTTACAGTCGACCCACTGGAATCCTCCGCCATCAAAATCGACCTCATGCAGTGCCGGCACATCCTTGTAGAGATGATTCATATCACGCTGCATCAGCTGCAGGCCACGGTGTGGCATGAAATTGGCCTGATCCCATGATAGTGAGCTGTCGAAGTTCCACTCCGGCCACTGCCCGAACTCCAGCCCCATAAACTGCAGCTTCTTGCCCGGATGGGTATACATATAACCCGAGAGCAGGCGCAGGTTGGCAAATTTTTGCCAGTCATCGCCCGGCATTTTTTGTGGCATGGAGCCCTTGCCGTGTACTACCTCATCGTGGGAGAAGGGCAGGATAAAGTTCTCGGTAAAGGCATACACCATTGAGAAAGTCAGTGCATGATGATCGTAGGAGCGATAGACAGGATCGGTCTCATAGTAGGAGAGCGTGTCGTTCATCCAGCCCATATTCCACTTCATGGTAAAGCCAAGCCCGCCCAGATAGGTGGGACGGCTCACCATCGGCCATGAGGTCGACTCCTCAGCCATGGTCACTGCACCGGGGAAACGCTCATGCACGAGGTGGTTAAACTGTTTGAGGAACTCAACCGCCTCAAGGTTCTCACGACCGCCGTATTTATTAGGCACCCACTCCCCCTCTTCACGGGAGTAATCGAGATAGAGCATCGATGCCACAGCATCCACACGCAGGCCATCAATATGAAACTCATCCAGCCAGAACAGCGCCGAAGCGATGAGGAAGTTACGTACCTCATTGCGGCCGAAATTAAAGATGTAGGTACCCCAATCCTTATGTTCACCAAGGCGTGGATCGGCATGCTCGTAGAGCGGCGTACCATCAAAACGGGCCAGTCCGAATGCATCCTTGGGAAAATGGGCAGGAACCCAGTCGAGGAAGACGCCAAGGCCATGCTGATGGCAGTAGTCGACCATATAGCGGAAATCATCCGGTGTGCCGAAACGGCTGGTTGGCGCGAAATAACCGACGGTCTGATAGCCCCAGGAGCCGTCAAACGGGTGTTCGGTAATCGGCATCAGTTCGATATGGGTGTAGCCCATCCACTGACAGTACTCCACCAGCTGATGTGCCATATCACGATAGTTAAGGTATTCACCACCCGCCCTGCGCCATGAACCCGGATGCACTTCATAGATATTCATCGGTTTGTCAGCGGCCTGTGTTACAGCCCTCTTCTTCACCCACGCATCATCACCCCAGTGGTAAGCCTTGGGATAGTGAACAACGCTGGCGGTATTGGGGCGCAACTCCATCTGCTGCGCATAGGGATCAGCTTTCTCGAAAACATCACCGTTCTTGGCACGGATTTCGAACTTGTATACCTCGCCTTCACGCAAGCCGGGGATAAAGATCTCCCAAACACCTGAGGAACCGAGCACGCGCATCTGGTGCTCGCGACCATCCCAGTGATTGAAGTTACCCACCACACTGACGCGATCAGCTGAAGGAGCCCAAACCGCAAAACCGACACCCCATACACCCTCATGCTCACGCACGTGTGCACCCATCAGCTTATACTTTTCAAAATGGTTACCTTCACCGATCAGATGCAGATCCATCTCACCCAGAATAGGCGAGAAGCGATAGACATCCTGCTCATCCCAGGTGTGCCCTTCCCTGTTCTCAATGCGCAGCTTGTAGGTTGAATCAAAATCGCCATCTTGCCAGTGGTATTCGAAGATATCTGTCCCTTCGATACGTGACATGGCAATCGCGCCAGCACCTTCCGGCAAAAGCCACATCTTCTCAGCCTGCGGCTTATTGGCTCGGATGATCACCCCCCCCTCCGAGTGATAGTGACGCCCCAACCAGGCAAACGGATCGTGACTGCGTGCCTCAACAATGGCCCACGCTTCAGGTGACAGAATCGGCTTCTTCATAAGTTTCCTCTACTCCGGTTTAACCCGTTCGAATGAATGATCGGATCAGGTAATAACAGTGGGTTTCTCGCGTCCGGTCAGCTGTTTCAGACCGGATATTTCATCGGCGGCAACAATCATATCTGCCAGTGCATCCTGAGCATCAAGCCCCTGTTTCTCGGCATCCGCCTCATAAGACTCAAGATAGAGACGGACCGTGGCACCACTGGTACCCGTGCCAGAGAGACGGAAGATCAGGCGTGAACCATCCTTAAACAGTACCCGCACGCCCTGATTTTCGCTGATGCTGCCATCCACAGGGTCTGTGTAGGCAAAGTCATCACAGCTGCCTACCACGCGACCTGCCAGCGTTTTACCCGGCAGGGTTGAAAATTTATCACGCACATTCTGCAGCACCTGTTCGGCGGCAGCAGAATCCACACCCTCATAGTCGTGACGCGAATAGTAGTTGCGGCCAAATTTCTGCCAGTGATCCACGACAATCGCCTCAACCGACTCCTGACGAGCAGCCAGCACATTGAGCCAGAAGAGCACAGCCCAGAGGCCATCTTTTTCGCGCACATGATCCGATCCTGTGCCGAATGACTCTTCACCGCACAGGGTTACGCGGCCGGCATCCATCAGGTTGCCGAAAAACTTCCAGCCTGTTGGCGTCTCATAACAGGCCAGCCCCAGCTTCTGGGCAACACGATCAGCTGCGCCTGAGGTGGGCATGGAACGCGCCACACCGGCAATACCGTTTTTATAACCCGGAACCAGATGCGCATTGGCAGCAAGGATCGCCAGAGAATCACTCGGCGTGACAAAGAAGTGGTTACCCAGAACCATATTACGATCGCCATCACCATCAGATGCTGCGCCGAAATCGGGGGCATCATCGCCGTAGAGGATATCCACCAGCTCATGGGCGTAGGTGAGATTGGGATCGGGATGACCGCCACCAAAATCCTCTTTCGGCACGCCGTTGATCACTGTTCCCGCAGGGGCCTCCAGCATGCCTTCGATAATGGCCATGGCATAGGGTCCGGTAACCGCATGCATGGCATCAAAAGAGATGGAAAAATCATCAGCCAGCAGTGCCTTGATGGCATCAAAGTCAAACAGTGACTGCATCAGCTCGGCATAATCGGCAACAGCATCGATCACCTCGATCTGCATGCCGGCCAGCTCATAGCTACCGAGTTGCGAGAGATCAAAATCGTCGTGCTCGACAATCTGATACCACTCAATCTTGCCGGTCTGCTCAAAGATCGCTTCAGTCACCCCTTCAGGTGCAGGGCCACCATTAGCCATATTATACTTGATACCGAAATCCTCATCAGGCCCGGCCGGATTATGGCTGGCGGAGAGAATCAGGCCACCATAGGCCTTGTACTTACGGATAACATTTGAGGCCGCAGGCGTGGAGAGGATACCATTCTGACCGACCAGCACGCGGCTGAAGCCGTTGGCTGCGGCCATCTTCAGGATAGTCTGGATCGCCTGCAGATTGTAATAGCGGCCATCGCCACCCACCACAAGCGTCTCCCCCTGAAAGTCGCCGATGCTGTCGAATACCGACTGCACAAAGTTCTCCAGATAGTGCGGCTGCTGGAAAACCTTTACCTTCTTGCGAAGTCCGGACGTTCCCGGACGCTGTCCTTCAAAAGGCTCAGTCGCAATCGTGTGGATGTTCATAAATGACCCCCTGCCAGATTTTGCTAAGACTAGACGAGATGTCGACAAAATAACATCACTCTATGCATGCAAGAGCGGCAAACTCATGTTATACTTTAGCCCATCAACCAAATGGGGGGAGGTATTCATGAGTTCGACGCAGGTGGAACGTAATATCAGTAAGCTTACATCCAATACTGTTGCACTGGTATTGGCTGGCGGCAAGGGGTCACGACTAAAAGATCTGACGCAGTGGCGAACCAAGCCCGCTGTGCCATTTGGAGGCAAGTTCCGCATCATCGATTTCCCGATGTCGAACTGTATCAACTCCGGCATCCGCCGCATCTCGGTCTTAACCCAGTATAAATCCCACTCCCTGCAGCGCCACCTGCAGCGTGGCTGGTCATTCCTCTCCGGTCAGTTCGGCGAGTTCATGGAGGTACTCTCCGCACAGCAGCGTACCGGTGAAGGCTGGTATGAAGGTACCGCCGATGCGATCTATCAGAACCTGGATATTATCCGCCACTACGATCCTGAGTATGTACTGATTCTTGCCGGCGATCACATCTACAAAATGGATTACGGTAAAATGATCGCCGCCCATGCGGCCAACGGCGCTGATATTACCGTTGGATGCATTCCTGTGCCGCTGAAAGAGGCGACCGAGTTCGGAGTCATGGATGTGGACGCTGAACACCGTATCACCGAGTTTTCTGAAAAACCTGCCAATCCGAAAGCGATGGCCGGAGACCCTGACAAAGCGCTGGCATCGATGGGCATCTACGTCTTCTCAGCCGACTTCCTGCGTCAGCGTCTGCTTGATGATGCGCAACTTGACACCTCCAGCCACGATTTCGGCAAGGATATCATCCCGCAAGCCATTAAGGATGCCAATGTATTCGCCTTCCGCTTTATGAATGCCAATACAGGTGCCCCGCAGTACTGGCGTGACGTGGGTACCCTTGATGCATACTGGGAAGCCAATATGGACCTGGTCACTGTGCAGCCTGAGCTGGACATGTATGACAAGAACTGGCCAATCTGGACGCAGCAGGAGCAGTTGCCACCTGCCAAGTTCTTCTTCGATGAGGACTCCCGCCGCGGTTATGCTGTGGACTCACTGGTCTCAGGCGGCTGTCTGATTACCGGTTCAGCCGTGCGTCGCTCAGTACTCTTCTCCAATGTACGTGTTCACTCCTACTCAGAGGTTGAGGATTCGGTCATTTTGCCGGATGTGGAGATCCGTCGTAACTGTAAGATCCGTAAATGCATTATCGATAAAGGAACCGTGATCCCTGAAGGTATGGAGATCGGTTTCGACAGAAAGAAGGATGCAGAGCTTTTCGAAGTCTCTGATGGTGGCGTGGTCCTTGTTACACCGGACATGCTAGGCCAGGGGCTTCATCAACTGTAGTATCCCCCGCTTAACCTGATAGAAATACCTCAGGGCTGACTAACGTCAGCCCTGAGTCAGCTATACACGGACGTATGGCAACGGCTTGGATTTGCCGGTTGTATTATGGCATCCAAACTGAATCCGACACTCTGAACCGGATAAGAGAGTGTCACCCCATCCAGGAGGTACTCCATGAGTAAACCGTTATCGGTCATCTTTTACTGGCACATGCACCAGCCCTTTTATTGCGAGGCTGATACAGGCAACTACCATCTGCCATGGGTCTACCTGCATGCCATGAAAGACTACACGGATATGGCTGAGATCCTCTCCCAGCTGCCAAGAGCCAAAGCAGTGATCAACTATGTGCCATCCCTGACAGCCCAGATTGAAGATTACGCTGCACATCTGCGTGAGTTCCTCAATGGCGACACAAAAAGCCTGAACGACCCGCTGCTTGCCGCGCTGGCTCACAAATCCGGCGAATACAGCAAGAGTGAGCGCGAATTCCTGCTTGAGGCCTGCTTCCGCCTTAATCATGAACGCAACATGCATCGCTACGCAGACTATTCACGACTATGGAATATGGCTGAACATGCGAAAAACAGTGATGGACTGAGCTACCTTGGTGACAGCTTCTTCTCCGATCTGGTCACCTGGTATCATCTGGCCTGGCTGGGTGAAACTGTTCGCAGCCGCAACTTTGTGGCACGTCGATTAATTGAAAAGGCACGTGACTTCTCCTATCAGGATCGCCGTGATCTACTCTCCCTGATCACCACCCTGCTCTCTGATATTCCTGCCACCCACCGTCGACTGGTTGAAGCGGGTAAAATTGAACTGACCACAACGCCTTACGCCCACCCTATCATTCCATTGATGCTCGATTTTAACACCGCACGGGAAACGGTTGAGGATGCGCTGATTCCCGATGAACCCTATCCGGGTGGTCGCGAACGGGCGCTGGATCATATCGCTCTGGCCCGCAGCAGCCATGAGAAGCTGTTTGGCAACATACCTGCCGGCTGCTGGCCTGCAGAGGGCGCTGTCTCTGAAGATACACTGAAGCTGCTCGGTTCCTCCGGCTTCCAGTGGTGTGCAACCGGCGAATCGGTACTGCACCACTCCCTGAAATATAACCTGCGTGAACAGCAGGGCAATCGTGATCTCTACCATCCGTGGCTGATTGGCGAGGGTGATGAGCAGATCACCTGTTTCTTCCGTGACGACCGTCTCTCTGATCTGCTCGGTTTCGAGTATTCACGCTGGAATATGCAGGATGCGATCAACAACTTCATGCATGAACTGGCCAACATTCGCCACCGCACAAAAGGTATGGATGCCCCGGTGGTCTCTATCATCATGGATGGAGAGAATGCATGGGAGCACTACCATGAGAACGCCCTCCCCTTCCTGACCAATCTCTATCAGTCGATCATCGAACATGATGAGTATGAGCTCACCACATTCAGCGACTATCTGGAGAACAACAAGGCATCAGAAAAACTGGAGCATCTTGTCTCCGGTTCATGGGTATACGGCAACCTCTCCACATGGATTGGCGACAATGCCAAAACCCGCGGCTGGGAGCTTCTGATTGAAGCCAAGAAAGCCTACGACATCCATATCGACCAGCTCAGTCCTGAACAGCAGGAGGCTGCCAATGAGCAGCTGCGTATCTGTGAGGGATCAGACTGGTGCTGGTGGTTCGGCGATTACAATCCGGGTTCGGTGGTACGTGATTTCGACCAGCTCTATCGCCGTCATCTGAAAAAACTACATCAACTGCTCGGCTCGCCTGTTCCACCATCGCTTAGCGAAAACATCTCCCAGGGTGGCGGTGATGCTGAAGGTGGCGGCACCATGCGCCGTGGCGGAGCCGATTCGTAAGTTGGCACGCTGCTAATCCGGGGCGTTAATAGCTGAAACCAATAAGGAAGAACTTTCATGAACTCATGGATTGATCGTCGAAGGTCGGCGGTTCTACTACATATCACCTCCCTGCCCGGCCCCTTCCATAAAGGTGTGCTCGGCGCAGAGGCGAGAGAATTTATCGACCGCATCGATGAGGCGGGCTTTACTGTCTGGCAGTTTCTGCCGCTTGGCCCTACCCATGGCCACGGCTCCCCTTATGAATCACTCTCTTCATTCGCAGGCAATCCTGAGTTTATCGATCTGCGTGAAGGTCTGGCTCACGGCTGGCTGGATGACGAAACACTACAGAAATGCCGCACGGCCAAGAGGCATGCTGCAGCGCGAAATATCGCCTCCCCTCGCTTCTGGCAGCAGGTTGCACAAGATGAGCAGCTGGCCGCCAGCCTGCAGGAGTTCCGTCATGCCCACAGCTACTGGCTGGAGGATTATGCACTCTTCTCAGCGCTGAAAGCACGCTTCAAAGATCTGGCCTGGTGGCAATGGCCGCAACCCCTGCGTGATCGGGATACCGATGCTATGGCGCAGGCAAAAGATGAAAATATGGCACTGATTGAACAGGTGATCTTTGAGCAGTATCTGTTTGATCGGCAGTGGCATGAACTCAAGGCTTATGCCGAATCAAAAGCGGTGCAGCTCTTTGGTGATCTGCCGATCTATGTCGCCCATGATTCTGCGGATGTCTGGTCACATCGTGATGATTTCACCCTCAACAGCAAAGGGCTCTGCACCGAGGTGGCTGGTGTTCCGCCTGACTACTTCTCTGCAACAGGCCAGCGCTGGGGTAATCCGCTTTACCACTGGGAACCCAGAGAGCGCGAGGGCTTCAGCTGGTGGACAGCACGTGTGCGTCAACAGCTTGAGCGCATGCATATGATGCGTATCGACCATTTCCGTGCCCTTGAAGCCTTCTGGGTGATTCCTGCCGAGAGCGAAGATGGCATTATCGGCGAGTGGCGCAAAGCACCGGGTGATGCCCTGCTGCAGACACTGCAGGAGAAGCTGGGTAAATTGCCACTGATTGCTGAAGATCTGGGTATCATCACCGATGAGGTGACTGCCCTGAGACAGAAATTCGGCCTGCCCGGCATGAAAATCCTGCAATTCGCATTCGGTGGTGATGCCGATAACCCCTACCTGCCGAAAAACCATGAACTCAACAGCGTGGTCTACACCGGCACCCATGATAATGACACCACAATGGGCTGGTTCAAAGGTGCAGACAAAGCGACTCGCAAACGTGTGCTTGCAGAACTGGATAACGCCAAAGCAGAAGATATGCCGTGGGCGTTGATCGAGTGTGCACTGGCCTCGGTGGCAAAACTGGCGGTGATTCCGATGCAGGATCTGCTGGAGCTGGGTAGTGAAGCCAAGTTCAATACGCCGGGCACACTGGATAACAACTGGGCATGGCGTATGCAGGAGATGCCCAAAGCCGGTTGCTGCTGCTGGAGAATGAGCCGTCAGCTCAACAGGCTCTACAAACGCATCTAAAAGCCATGCTTGAAAGCAGCAGCCACTATTTCCCACACAGTTGCTGCTGTTTTCGCTTTAGCAACATCGCCTACGGGCTGATGGCTTTCTGGCTTTTCTGGCACACCATCGCTGCTCACTACACCTTTGCTCATGTGCCATTTGAGTGGTGGTACGCTGTGGCTGAGGGCGGTGATGCCGGTATTGAATTTCCTGGCTCCCAGGGTGATGTCCGGGATGCACAGAAGGATATGCTGGCTGATACACTCGCTGCCATATTCTCACTGCTTATCTACCATATCACACGCCCTGATCTGCACCACAACAGGTAACCCCGAAACAAGCTCCCGCCATCTTTTGTTTGGTGATGCAGGTCAACTCTTTCACGGCTTAACAGCCATAATGTTCGTTCATGCGAACTCTACCGATCACCCTCTCCCGCCTGCTCATGGTGCTTATATCACTCACACTGATCTCCTGCGCTCAAGGGCAGCAGCTTGGCCTGAACTCGGAGTGGCCATCACTATCAAGCCTCTGGAGCAGCGACAAAGAGGCCGATCAACTGCAGCAGGATGAGCTTGCAAGCCTTATTGAAGCGGACATCAAGCGCCGCCAGAGCAACCCCTTTCTGGCTGGTCTGAGCGAACAGGATATCGAGAAGATCAAAAAAGAGGCGTGGCGTGAATATGGTCGTTTCTGGCGTGGTGTTGCCACCCGCTCCCGCTATGTACGTCAGCCTGTACTTGAGACACTGGACAAGGTCGGTGCACCACGCGCCCTGCAGATGGTGCCGGTGGTAGAGTCCAGTTATAACCCCTATGTGGTCTCCTCAGTCGGTGCCACCGGCCTCTGGCAACTGATGCCGGAAACAGCAAATGATATGCGCGTGAAAAGTGACCGCTATTTCGATGGTCGCCGCGATATCCGCAGCAGCACCAAAGGTGCAGCCCGATATCTGACCAAGCAGTATCGTCGTTTTGGCAACTGGCCGATGGCCTTTGCCGCCTACCACCTCGGCCCCAGTGCTGTGCAGCGTCGACTTGATCGCCGACCATGGCAGCCGCAAGATGGCCTGAAAAGGATGCCGCTGCCCCCTATCACCAAAACCTATATCCGCCATATTATCGGTCTGATTGCGCTGCATGAGGAGGGAACCATCCGTTTCCCTGAACCGTTCCAGACGAAAACTATCACCCTGCAGACCCCGGTTGATCTTGCTCATCTGCATGAGCTGGCCGAACTACCCAAAGATCAGATTTTCCGTTTCAATCCACAGCTGAAACTGAAACAGTATTATGATGGCAAACCGCAGACCCTGCAGCTGCGTATATCACAGGCGCGTCTGAAGGTACTCAAGCAGCACATCCCTGCTGAGCCCAACGACTACATGACCATTAAAGTGGGCAAGGGTGAAAGTCTGGCCAGTATCAGCCAGCGTTTTAACACCTCCACCTATGCACTGCGCAAAGAGAATCCGGGCATCTCCAATCGCCTGACCGCCGGTTCACGACTGCGTATTCCGGTTAAACTGATGAAACGGATCAGTGCAGAGCACAATCCTCTGGTGAAACGTGCATCTAAAACTTCACTCGAAGTGGCTTTGAATTAACGTTTAAGACAAGTAAGGCATGAACGCGGACACTGCCAACTGTTATCACTGCTCAAGCCTCAATTAACATCCACTGTCGAGGCTTGTTCTTTATCCGCACATTTCACGATTGCATCAATCACTTCATCCAAACGGGTCGGGGAAAATGGTTCGGGCAGAGAGGGATATCGATCTTTCTTTGGCGACTCAAGGAACCCGACATCGCCCTATAACATGATCTGCGTGTTGTGGACCATATACTCAACATCTCCCTGCCCTAATATTTTTATGGAGTTAACGAGTAACCCTGCAATTCCTGTGATTGCTAATGATTTAATATTTTTGAGCGATATATGTAGTTCTGTTTAATTCATTTTCAGGGCGGTTTTTTATGCCATATACAAATAACTGGCGGCCAAATGGTCTGCACAGAATCTTCACAGGCAAGGTGAGCGGCGATGAGATCCTTACCTCTAATCTCGAAATCCATACTGATGTCCGTTTCAAGCATATTGCCTATATTATTAACGACTTCTCTGAAATCACAGGCCACTCAATAGAGAGCAGCCATACGGAGGCCTATGCATCAACAGATGTGATGATATCGCGCACCAAGCACCAGCTTAAGATTGCCCTGCTTGTGCCTCAGCCCAACCAGCTTGAGTTAGCCCACAGCTACTGTGAACTGATGCGCGAAGAGCTGTTCGAATGCGCTGTTTTTCAGAGCGCTGAAGATGCCCACTGCTGGGTGAACAACAAAACCTGACCCAACTCGTCAGGTTTAGGGTGGCACACCAGCTCAGCTTTCGAGCTGCTGCCTGATCAACTGACTGATCTTGACGACAGAAAATGGTTTAGAAATCACGGTCTCATGCTCCATCTCCGCCTGATTGCTCTTGTCATAACCTGTAGCAAAGATGATTTTCATATGCGGTTCAATCTGGCGAATCTTTTCAGCGGCCTCATATCCACCCATCTCCGGCATCACCATATCAAATATACAGAGATCAATCGCATCACGGTGCTTTTCAAAGGTTTCGTAAGCCTCTTCTCCATTAAAGGCCGTTAGAACTTCATAACCCAGAGACTCCAGCACACCTCTTCCTGTCTCAATGATATTCACTTCATCATCTACCAGCAGGATCGTCTCACCTGAGCCGTTACAGACCCCATCATCTGCTCCGATCAAATCCTGTTCCGGTAGCACCTCGGTCAGAGGCAGGTAAATATGGAAGGTTGAGCCCTTGCCAACACAGCTCTCCACCTCCACAAAGCCTTTATGCGTCTTCACTGCACCAAACACCATCGCCAGGCCAAGGCCGGTTCCCTTACCCTGCGACTTGGTGGTGAAGAAGGGTTCAAACAGGTGTTCAAGCTGGTTTTCAGGTATCCCACAACCGTTATCTTCAACACTGATATGTGCATAGGCACAGCGGTTAAAATAGTCATGTTTCTCCAGAAAGAGTTCATCGGGCTCAAAGCGTTCCAGCACGACAGTGATTGATGGACCACTAACCCCCTCAACAGCATCGCGGGCATTGTTTACCAGATTCATCAGTCCCTGATGCAGCTGCGTCGTATCGCCATTGATCATTAAAACATCCGAACTGATCTGCTGATCCATTCTGATATTCTCAGGCAGTGAAGTGCGTAAAAACTTCAGTGTCTCCTTGATAAAGGGGGTAAATGGCAGTGGCTTAATATCTACAATATCCTTGCGGGCAAAGGTAAGCAGTTGCCGGATAAGATCTGCTGCCCGGAAAGAGAGCAACTCAACGGAGTCGAGATTATGTAGCATCTCTGGCTGCGCCTGCACACGCTGTTTGGCCAGATAGAGATTGCCGGTGATACCTGCAAGAATATTATTGAAATCGTGGGCAATACCCCCCACCAGCGTACCGATAGCCTCCATCTTCTGCGCCTGGTGAAACTGCTCTTCCAGGCGCTTATGTTCAGTAATATCTTGGGATATTGCCGCCATATGGAGAGGATCCCCTTCACTATCACGGATCAGTTCGCCCTCGCCGCGCAGATAGCGGAGATCACCATCGGGCCTGATAATACGGAATTCGAATGGGTCAACCTCATTGCCTGCGATGCACGCCTCGATCCATGCCTGCCTGTTTGCCAAGTCGTCCGGATGAACCATATTGTTAATCGCTTCCAAACTTGGCGTGAATGTGGCCGGTGAAACGCCGTAAATATGGTACTGCTCTTCCGACCAGCTAATCTGCCCCTCCATATCATAGGTCCAGCTGCCAATATGGGCTGTAGCCTGAGCTTGTTTCAAGCTCTGTTCACTCTCCCTCAGTGCTTTTTCAGTCCGCTTTCGATCTGTAATGTCTTCGGCAGAAAAAAGGACACCGGAAACATCACCCTCTTCGTTTTCAATATACGTGTTATTAAATGCCAGGAGACGGAGTTCCTTATCTTTGTTAAGCACTTCATTTTCATAATACTCTACTGGAGCGATATCACCGCTCATCACTTTATCAAAAACAGTCTGAATATCGCCACGAAGCTCTTCGGGAATGACGAGATCGAACCAGTTCATCCCTACAATCTCACTCTCGTTGTACCCCAGAATCCGACAGCCACGTTTGTTAATAAGTTTCACACATCCCGATCCATCCAGCACACAGAGCATAACGTCGGCGATATCAAGATATCTTCTGACCTGATTTCGCTCAGTAACAATCTCCAACTCAATCTCTTTTCTCTGGCTAACATCCCTGTGAATACCGATCATACGTAGCGGTTTGTTGTTACTATCCCACTCGATGACCTCAGCAACAGACTGAATCCATACCCAGTCTCCTGACTTTTTCTGCCGTCTGTACTCCATCGTCATTGGCTCGGTTGAGGTGAGACAGGCCTGAAATGCAGCTAAAACCTGATCGCGATCATCCGGATGTACATGCTCCATCCAGTTCTGTAACGACGAATCAAACTCATCCGGCTCATAGCCGATCATCGGCGCATATTCAGGGCTTACCTTCACCTCTCCTGTCTGGACATTGACATCAAACCAGGCCTGATTGGCAGCAGTGAGAGCAAGACGAAGCTGCTCTTCACTCTCCTGCAGGCTGGCTGTTCTGATCTTGACTGCCCTGCGCAAGGTTATAACTAATAAAACAAGCAGCAGAGAAAGAGCTATAAGGAATGTAATTCCAAACTGCCAGCGATACTCTATGAGTGCATCAACAAACCCCTGTTCGGGTTGATAGATGGCTTCTGATGCAACAAAGTCTGCAGGCAATAACCCCTGCTTCTTATAGATGTTAGCAATATCATCCCAGCGTTTCTGCCGCATATAACCGACCTGAACAACATCACTCTCAATCATGGCTTTGGTTTTAAGTGCTTCGAATTTGAGCTGTTTGCGTGACAATGCCTGTGAGCCATACTTTTCCTGTATCACATCAATGGTTTCATCGATGTGCTCCAGTGCATATTCCCAGCCGCGTATGGATGCTTCTGAAAATGCCCTGACACGTTGCGGTTGGCTGTCAATCAATCGGTCGCTGGTAACCAGCACATCACCATAAAAATCGATATTCTGATCTCTGGGGTGAATGATACGATAGGCTATGCCCATCTCTTGCAGTTGATAGGGTTGGTCGGTCTCATATCCGGCAAAAGCATCCGTTTTGCCACTGACCAGATCACGAATATCAAAGCTGATATCCTGTCTGATGAAATCAGCAGCTGTGATGCCGACACTACCCAGTGCAGCATCGATATCGGCATTAAGTCCCGGCACCAGCATGATTCGTTTTCCGCGCAGATCCGAGAAGCTCTGGATACCGGAATCTTCTCTGACGATCAGCGTCAGTGGAGAGTGCTGGAAAATGGCCGTCAACACCTTAACAGGTGCCCCCTTGGCACGTGCGAGAAGCACACCGGGGTCTACTACGGCATAATCAGCCTGACCGTCGAGCAACTGACCCACTGCAGTTTTACCCATCTCGACATCGAATCCGGCATCGCGGTAAAAGCCCTTCTCTTTGGCCATATAAAAACCGGCAAACTGGAACTGGTGCTTCCATTTCAGCTGCAGTCTCACCGGTTCAGCTTGTGCAACAGAACAGGAAAACAGGAGAGTCATAAGAGCACAGAGGGTTCTGTTGATCGTTCTACGACTCTTCACAAGAAACTCTCCCAGTATTTTTTTCGCCGCTGTCACTATTCTAGCAAACATTAAGCCTATCACATAGATAAAACAGGGCTGTCACTACACCATTTCAGGCCAGTTATTCTTCACCATAAAAGAGTGTGGGGTTGATCTGCCAGAGAACGCTCCAGCCCCCTTCTCGTTTTTCGAGGCAGAGAACGCCACCGTTGCGGAAATGGATCGCTTCACGACCCGGATCACCAGCCACCAGCAGACCGGCAAGGCGCTGCATGTGTGGCAGATGACCAACCAGCATCAGATCGCTGTTCATAGAAGCCAAATGGGCTGACCAGGTGGATGGGTCATCATTGGGGGCCAGATCAAGCGTCTGCTCAACCGGAATGCCACCCCAGGCCTGGGCAAACATCTCTGCAGTCTGCTGAGCACGCAGTTTTCCACTATGCAGGATTTTAGAGGGTCGCGGTTTCTCAAACAGGCTGAGGAATCCGGCAGTGCGGGTCACATCCTCCCTACCCTGACCTGAGAGCGGGCGCGCCCCATCCTCACTCTCATCTTGTGCTAAACCGTGCTGAACCAGATAGAGCCGCATGGATATCCCTCCAAAGGCCAAAGAGTGATGACCTTGGCTACAGATTACGCCATAGTAGCGCACCTGATCAAGGCATGCGCTGAATCATCTGTTCAGCGCAGCCTGGAAAAACGCAACTGGAGAAAGCATGGTTCAGATCAAAACAGCGGCAGATATTGAGGCGATGAGACCGGCATGCCGACATGCAGCAGATACACTGGTGATGATCGAGCCCTATATTCAACCGGGCATTACCACCGATGAGATCAATGAACTGGTGCATGATTTTACCATCAAAGCCGGAGCCATCCCTGCCCCGCTGAACTACCACGGTTTTCCCAAGTCGGTCTGCACCTCGGTAAACCATGTCGTCTGCCACGGCATTCCGGGTAACAAAATGCTCAATGATGGCGATATTATCAATGTCGATGTCACCAGCATCATCAACGGCTGGCATGGCGATAACAGTAAAACATTCTTTGTCGGCACACCGAAGATCCGGGCAAAAAAGGTGGTCGACGTGGCGCGGCAGGCGCTGGAGATCGGCATCGAAATGGTCAGGCCCGGTGCCACACTTGGCGATATCGGCCATGCCATCCAGAAATATGTTGAGGGTGAGAAGTGTTCGGTGGTACGCGAGTACTGCGGTCACGGCATTGGTCGCGGTTTCCACGAAGATCCGCAGGTACTGCATTACGGCAGAAAGGGTGAAGGGCTGGTTCTTAAACCCGGCATGGTATTCACCATTGAACCGATGGTGAATATGGGGCGCGCAGCGGTAAAACTACTGGCTGATAACTGGACTGTGGTGACGCGCGATAAATCTCTCTCCGCGCAGTTTGAGCATACCATGGTTGTCACGGAAACCGGAGTCGAAATCCTCACCGTACCATCATCATAAGCATTAACCACATAGGCACAGAGGCACAAAGAAAAGAGAGACAAATCAGCACGCATTCCGCCTTCCATTGCTGCTAAAATTGTAACCTCTGGCATGCTATTGATTGTTTCTTTTGATCACGTTGTGGCTTAGTGCCTTAGTGGTCAGCATGTATTACTTCCATATATGTGGTTAAACGCTACTATGCGCGCCACTTTAGATTAGAGGTACACCACATGTCTCGCAAACTGCGCAATATCGCCATCATCGCTCACGTTGACCATGGCAAAACAACCCTGGTTGATGAGCTGCTCAAGCAGTCCGGCACCATGGACTCGCTCCGTGCCGATATGGAGACCTGTGTCATGGACTCCAACGACCTCGAAAAAGAGCGTGGCATTACCATCACCGCCAAGAATACAGCTATCCGTTACGGTGATACCCATATCAACATTATCGACACCCCTGGCCATGCCGATTTCGGCGGCGAAGTTGAACGTGTCCTGAACATGGTGGATGGCGTGGTACTGCTGGTAGATGCGCGTGAAGGCCCGATGCCGCAGACCAAGTTTGTAACCTCTAAAGCACTGGCTCTGGGGCTGAAACCGATTGTTGTCGTGAACAAGATCGACCGTGAAGGCTCTGATCCCGATGCCGTGGTTGATCTCACCTTTGACCTGTTTGCCTCTCTTGGCGCTACCGATGAGCAGCTGGAGTTCCCGGTGGTTTATGCCTCTGCCAAGAACGGTTACGGCATGATGAATATCGGTGAAGAGTCCGACAACCTGATCTGCCTGTTTGATACCATCATGGAACATGTTCAGCCACCTGAAGGTGACCCGGAAGCGCCGCTGCAGATGCTGGCAACCACACTGGACTGGGACGAGTATATTGGCCGCATTGTGATTGGCCGTATCGCCAATGGTCGTATCAAAACCGGCGAAACAATCACCGTTGTACATGCAGACTCTTCACAGGAGAACTTTAAAGTCACCAAACTGCTCGGTTTCCTT
The DNA here is from genome assembly GCF_013387475.1 of Mariprofundus sp. KV. Classification (GTDB taxonomy): domain Bacteria; phylum Pseudomonadota; class Zetaproteobacteria; order Mariprofundales; family Mariprofundaceae; genus Mariprofundus. Next base: position 89,095 of record NZ_VWNB01000011.1, read on the forward strand.
GGCCTCAATCGTATTGAGATTCAGGAAGCAGAAGCCGGTGATATCGTTGCTATCGCCGGTATCGAGCATATCAACATTGGTGAAACCATTGCCTCCAAGGAAACGCCGGTCGCACTGCCTGTTATCCACGTGGACGAGCCAACCCTCTCCATGGAGCTGCACGTTAACAACTCACCACTGGCCGGCACCGAAGGCAAGCTGATCACCACACGTCAGATTCGTGATCGTCTGATGAAAGAGATCCGTACCAACGTGGCGATGCGTGTTGAAGAGACCGACTCGGCTGATATCTACAAGGTATCAGGTCGTGGCGAGCTGCATATCGGCATCCTGCTGGAGACCATGCGCCGCGAAGGCTTCGAGATGGCAGTATCGCGTCCGACTGTAATCATTCGCACCGTTGATGGCGTTAAACAGGAGCCATACGAGCATGTCACCGTGGATGTGGAGTCAGAGTATCAGGGTTCAGTGATTGAGAAGCTGGGTAAACGTGGTGCAGAGATGACCTCAATGGAGACCAATGCCGATGGCTATACCCGCATCGAGTTCATGGCCCCTACCCGCAGTCTGATTGGTTATACCTCAGAGTTTCTTACCGACACCCGTGGCACCGGTATTATGAACCATGTCTTCCATGACTACGGACCATATGTAGGACCTCTGCCCGGCCGTAGTAACGGTGTTCTGATCTCGATGGAAAATGGTGAGTCTGTTGCCTTTGCCCTGTGGAAGCTGCAGGAGCGCGGCAAGATGTTTATCGGTTCCGGAGAGAAGCTCTATGAGGGCATGATCATCGGCATCAACAGCCGTGATTCAGATATGACCGTCAACCCGATCAAAGAGAAGAAGCTGACCAACGTACGTGCATCAGGTAAAGATGAGTCTATCGATCTGGTACCACCGTTGAAACTGAGTCTGGAGCGCGCCATCGAGTTCATTGCTGATGATGAGCTGGTCGAGATCACACCTAAATCGATTCGACTGCGTAAGCGCAAGCTCAAAGAGAATGAGCGCAAACGTGCCACGCCACGTGCGTCATAAAGCAAACCAGCTCTGAAATTAAAAAGGCGCCTCGATGAGGCGCCTTTTTTTTATTCATCCGGATCCCGAAGCTCTATCGGATCCTTCATCCACGATGGTGTTTCAAGCTTTCTCAGACGCCCGATAATTGCCTGCTCCTGAACAAAGATAAATCGATAGACCGTCTCACGCCTGATCGTTTTCGGTTTAAAGTTTATACCAACACGGTGCTCGCCATGAATCTCCTGCGACCAGCAGATCACCGCCTCATCACCCTTCATCAACTCGCTTCCGAGTTGAAACTGGAGCCCCACTTTTTCATTGTGTAGCAGTGAAATACCCTCATCGGGAAATTTTACGCCAACACCGGTACATGAGATATCAACAATACTTGCTTCAATCACCTGATCACGATGGGTCAGAGTAATCGGCAGCTGTCTGGTCAGTTTGACGCGCACATCCCGCCTGCGCTCCCTCAGGCTCACCTCCACTCCGGCGATCTCCAGCATGATTCTATCGGCGCTTTTATTAACACCCCTGATAATCAGGCTGTGAGCACGATCCGGGCTGGTGATATATGCCGTCCTCAGATCGGGAGAGGCGGCAAACATGGTGACAAGATCACGGGTCATGGAGACCCAGATATAACCTTTATTGTACTCTTTGAAATCAACTCTGGCGGAGACCGGAATCTCATCAAAGTAGTTGTGCAGATGAACCTCACCTGTCTCCCGCCAGCGCCTTCGCAGCTCGGCTACGACCCTGAGCTTCACCTCTTTATCAAGCACCCCCTGCCAGCGCTGATCAGCGGCATCAATAATGGCTGTCTGGAGGACATTAAAATGGTCGACACAGTCAGAAAAAATCTTTACCTGCTGTTTGATATTTCCCGGATCTGTTGTCTCAATCAGATGCTGCACACTCAGCCATTCACAGCGCAGCAGTGCGGAGAGAATATGCCCCACAGAGACATTGGATTGCAGCAGCGCAACGGCCAGACTCCCCATAGATTTCTCAACATCTTCACCGAGAATCACCCTGGCCACCTGTTCAATTGTTGAACGATGAACAGCCGGCAGCTCATGCTCCAGATTCTGGATAACTATCTTCAGCATCTTTTCGTGATCATTCATAATAACATGACTCTGCCTTCTCCAGCTGCCTGTTGGCTACAATTCAGAGCATAGGCCATGCCATAACAGCGGGCAAAGTCCGGCGGAGGAGGCTACTCGCTGCCATCACCTCTGCGGATCCCCATCAGTTCAGCCTGAATAAAGGCATCGATATCACCATCAAGGAAGGCCTGTGTGTTGCCGGTCTCCATGCCTGTTCGCAGATCCTTGATGCGCGACTGATCCAGCACATAGGAGCGAATCTGGTGACCCCAGCCGATATCGGTCTTGGTATCTTCAAGCGCCTGCTTCTCAGAGTTGCGCAGCTCAATCTCACGCTCATAGAGACGCGCCTGCAGCATCTTCCATGCCGCGGCCTTATTCTTGTGCTGGGAGCGGTCATTCTGACACTGCACCACGATATTGGTCGGAATATGGGTCAAGCGAACGGCCGAGTCGGTTTTATTGACATGCTGACCACCGGCACCACTGGCACGGTAGGTATCAATGCGCACATCAGAGGGATCGATATCAATATCGATCTCACGCTCGATATCCGCGTAGGCAAATACGGATGAGAAGGAGGTGTGGCGGCGATTACCGGAATCATAAGGCGATTTACGTACCAGACGATGCACACCGATCTCAGCTTTGAGATAACCGTAGGCGTACTCGCCTTTAATCGAGACGGTCGCCGATTTGATGCCCGCCTCTTCACCGGCAGTACACTCCATCAGCTCTGTCTTAAATCCTTTACGCTCAGCCCAGCGCAGATACATGCGCAGCAGCATTTCAGCCCAATCCTGAGCCTCGGTGCCACCTGAACCGGAGTTGATATCAAGGAATGCCGATTCAGCATCGGTTTCACCACCGAGCATCTGAGCCAGCTCAAGTGTTTCAATCTGCGGCTGCACAGCATCGAGCATCTCAACGGCTTCAATCTGGGAGTCCCGATCGCCCTCGTCGTTACCCATCTCAAACAGGGTGGAGGCATCATCAAGCTCATCAACTGCTTTTTTATACTCGTTGATCACCTTTTCAACACGTGCACGCTCCTGCATCAGTCGCTGTGCCTGTTCTGCATTGTCCCAGAGGGTCGGGTCTTCAATGCGTGCGTTTAACTCGCGCAGGTCCTCTTCTTTGGCTTCAACGTCAAAGTGACCTCCGCATGGCATCAAGACGTTTGCTGTAATCTTCCGCCCGCGTTCTGAATCCTGCAATCTGATCTTCAATGCCCATCATTTAACTCCAAAAAAAGCTCACTTATCAAAGGAGGTGGAAGGTACATATTCACAGTATCAAATCAACTACCATGCGACTGACAGCGTATGCATGCTCTGCAGAGTCGGCTACTCCGTCACTTCATACTTGCTCAAAGACGGCATCTGGCCTAGAAGCCGCCATGGCCATTAAATCGACGATATTCAAAGCTGAACTGCAGATCACCGACATGGATCGCAACTACTACAACGACCATGCCCTGACCATCGCCCGTCACCCCTCCGAGAATGATGAACGCATGATGCTGCGCATCCTCACCTTCGCGCTGCATGCCAGTGACACGCTCAGTTTCACCAAAGGATTGAGCACGGAAGATGAACCGGATCTGTGGCAGAAAAACTACAGTGATGAGATTGAGCTGTGGATTGATCTTGGTCAGCCCGATGAGAAGCGTATTCGCCGTGCCTGTGGCCGTGCAGATCGGGTGATCATCTACACCTACAACCGCAACAGTGCCCAGACCTGGTGGGATAAGATCAAGGGTAAAGCACAACGCTTTGATAACCTGAGTATTGTCAGTGTCGATGATGCCGCCATGAGCAAGCTGGCAGCCTTCAGCCAGCGAACCATGCAGCTGCAATTCACCATACAGGATGGCATCACCCTGATCTCTGATGGCGAGCGCTCACTGGAAGTGACGCTCACAACGACCAAGTAACTATTCATGGCTGTACGCATCGACAAATGGCTCTGGGCCGCCCGCTTCTTTAAAACCAGAACGCTGGCAACCGAGATGGTCAATGGCGGCCATGTGCAGATGGATGGAGAACGGTTAAAGCCCTCAAGGCAGGTCTCATGCGGTGATCAACTGACCATCGTGCGCGGCCAGGAGAGCTTCACCATCACCATTACCGCTCTGGCAGAAAAACGCGGCTCAGCTGCCATCGCGCAATCGCTCTATGAAGAGAGCCAAGAGAGCCAGAAAGCCAGAGAGAGGCTGCGCGAACTGCATCGATTCGATGCCGCCACTGCCCCTGCCCCGAAGAAACGCCCCGATAAAAAGGCCCGCCGTCAGATTATCCGCTTTGTAAGACGTGAAGATTAAACCGTCTCTGCAAAGTGTGAAATAGTTCACGCCTTATATCGATCACCATTAACTATCGTTCCCCGCACAAAGTAACCGATGTTATGTTAAGGGGAAGCGTGCTTGGTTCTTATTATTGAAAACAACTTTTATCTGGGCAATGCACTGAAGGATGTTCTGCTGAGCATCGCAGACAACAGCGTGCTCTACAGATCTGCAGAAGAGGCCATCAACGATCTGGGTTTTCTCAGTAATCACCATGTCAGGGCCATCATCTGCAACTACTCTCTGCCCGGCATGAGTGGATCCGAATTTATCAAACAGGTCAAAGCACACCTGAAACCGGGCGTTTGCATCCTGATCTCCAGCACCCGTCCAGCAGATATCCCCCATGAGACCATCTTTCTGGAAAAACCGTTTGTACCCGGAATGCTGTTGAAAACAATAAAAGAAAAGACAACTGCACTTCAAACCATGTGAAAACAAAAGACGGCAGTGAAGCCTTAACCCGTAGTCATCTCCAACAGGCGCGCATGCGATAACAGCACCTCGCCATCAGAACCAACTTTCTCAATTACCCCGGAGTTGTAGAAATGACGCATCACCGCCGACATGCGCTCTCGGGTACAGTTCACCATCATTGCCAGCTTGGCGTTGGATGGCAGTGTCACACGGATAACATCGGCGTCGCTCTGACGCCACTGGGGCAGTGAGATCAGGTAGATGCAGAGTCGATGCAGCACTGTGGACTGACCAAGTCGATTGACCACTTCGGTGGTCTCAATAAAGCGATGCAGAAGAATATCGTACACTTTTTTAAGAAACTCAGGGTTCTGCATGCACTTCTGCCAGCTGTTTTCATTGATCTTGATCAATGTTGCGTTTTCAACCGCATAGACACTGGCTGTACGCTCACTGACTCCCATAAACACCAGCTCACCAAACAGCTCACCCGGGCCAAGCTTGTAGAGCAGAAGCTGGGTGCCATCGACACACTCGGTTTTCACCTCCACACTGCCGGAGACAATAAAGTATGCGATCTTCTGGCTCGCCTCACCCCTGTAGATCAGGCAGGCACCTTTCTTCACACTGATTTCAGGCGCCCCCTGAAAATCTTCGCTATTAAATTTCGGATTACTCACAATTGTGCTCTTCCCACCATGTTAAGGGCTGAAGTTTTCACCCTTATCCCCTATGTAGAATATACCTTCCCAGCAAGTGAAATTGTTGGCCCAAAGTAAGCCGAAGTAAAGCTGTCATGTCTACAGTCATCACTTCTGCAGAACCAGCCACCCGGTTAATGATGAAGTTGATGGTGAATAACTGCACTCATCTTCTCAATCTCAAATGGTTTGAAGATGATCGTTTCACCACTCATCTTCTCACCCTGCAGCAGTGATTCATTGCGATCATAACCGGTTGCAAAAACTATCTTCACATCCGGTTGAATAGAGCGGAACACTGCAGCTGCTTCAACACCCCCCATCAACGGCATCACCAGATCGGTAATCACCAGATCAATCTTATGCTGCTTCTCTCTGAACAACTCACACGCTTTCACGCCGTTGTCAGCAGTGAGTACACGGTAATTCATCGATGCAATAATATCCCTGTTGGTCTCCAGAAAAGACAGGTTATCATCAACCAGCAGAATCGTCTCACCAGCCCCCTGCACGATCTCGGTGCTTTGCTGCTGTTCAGCTTCTGAGCCTTTCTCACCGTGCAGAGGAATATAGATATGCACCTGAGTTCCACTGCCCAACTCACTATTAATCTCGATGATGCCGCCATGCCCCTTCACTGCACCATAGACCATAGAGAGGCCAAGGCCGGTCCCCTTCCCTATCGCCTTGGTGGTAAAGAACGGGTCAAACACCTTATCCATATCCTCTTCTGCAATACCCACTCCGTTATCTGAGACTCTCAAATGTGCAAAGCCGTGCGCTGTGGCACCTTCATTCCTCGCAAGGAATGTTTCATCCGCTTCAAAAAAGTCGAGCAGCACAGAAATCTCACCACCATCAATATCTGCAACAGCATCACAGGCGTTACGAATCAGGTTAATCACGACCTGTTGCAGCTGCACCTGATCACCGCTGACAATCAGTTCGTCACTGCTGATATCCTGTCTGAATATCGCCCTGGGAGGTGTGACAACACTGTTCAGCTTCAACGCCTCTTTCACACAGGATGAGAGCGAGACAGAGCGCATCTGAACCAGATCTTTGTGAGCAAAGGCGAGCAGCTGCTTAATCATGCCTGCCACTTTAAACGAGAGCCCTTCAATCGCTTCAAGTCGTTTGGTTACAGCAGGAACATGCACCTCTTTTTTCGCCAGATAGAGCTGACCGGTCATACCCGCCAGTGTGTTGTTAAATTCATGGGCAATGCCGCCCACCAGGGTTCCCAGAGATGCCATCTTGCGCGCCTCGATCAGTTCATCCTCCAGCTCTTTTTCTCTGGTGTGATCCATGATTGTACCGTTAAGCCATTTCACCTCACCGGTATCATTAAAAACCGCCTGTCCCTTCTCATAGACCCAGCGGATCTCGCCTCTGCTATTGAGAATTCGATACTCCATCGCAAATGGTTGACACTTTTCTATCCCTTCAGCCACACGCTGTTTAACCATTGCCTGATCATCAGGATGAATGATGCTGGCGTAACTCCTGACGCTGTTGTTCAGGAAATCCGCAGTTGCATAACCGGTGATTGATTCAATCTCCGAGCTGATAAAGCTCATCGACCAATCCCTGTCATTGTTACAGCGGTAGGTTGCACCCGGGATATTCTGCACCAGTGTGCGGTAGCGGGTTTCACTCTCTTGCAGCCCTCTGTTGGCCAGACGCAGCCGCACCACTAGCAACAGGATTACCAGAACGACAACTACTCCGATTACAATATACCAACGATAATCCTCCCAGAGATAACTCCAGTAATATCCGGGTATCTCGGTATAGGGTGGCAGTCGCAGGTCCCTGAGAATATCGCGCACAGGTTCATAATCAGCAGCAACGTTAAAGCCGTGCAGGCGCATCTGCTGCACAACAGGCCCGTCATGCGGCAGGGTCAACAGTGCAACCGGTCACTTCTCGGATGACTCCCTCTTGCATATGAGATAGCGCTGTAAACGGCCACTCGGGATAGAGATGCGTAGAAGCATGAAGCGGAAAGCCAGTCAGATTCTGACGATTGATGATTTTGATCTGCCGGGCATCGACAGTGCCATTGCGAATCAGCCGTTCCAGCACCCCTGTCCGTACAAATCCTGCATCGGCTTCCCGCTGCAGCACCTTCTCTACCACCCTGTCATGCGGCATCTCCGTCCATAACATCTTCAGCTCATCTGTTTCAATGCCTGCCTCATACAACGCATAGGCCTGCATCTGGAAGCCTCCCAGAGACCCCTGATCAACCGAAGCTATGGATCTGCCGGCAAGGCTCTGTAGATTGGAGATATCACTTCGTTCAGCCAGCGTGAATATCACCCCACCAAACACAGCCACCTCTTCTCCTGCAATACGGTTCACCTGCGTGGCCAGCGCCCGATTCACCAGATGGTAGTGCAGCAGGCGCACATAGTGGCCGGGATTGGTGAGAAGAAAATCGATCTTGCGCTCTTTAATGGCTTGATCCAGCGCACTGTAATTAAGCGGAAGTACCTCAAAGCTATGCTCAGGAATCTGTTGATGTAGATAGTCGGCTAATGGCTGCCAGCGTTGCATCGCTTCTGCTCGCGGCTGGAAGGCAAGAATACCGATCTTATAGTGCTCAGCCCATGCTGTTGAAGAGAGCAACAGCGAAAATAACAACAGTAAAAGACGCCGAATCACTACTCTCTCCTCATCAGGCGGGTAAGGTATTCACTCTTCACCAGTCCAGAGGTGTCATGGGAGACTAAAAAACCCTCCCGCTTCAGCAGCTGACCCAGCCTCTCGGAGTAATCCTGCAGTCGACCCGGAGAGCCTGCTGCCAGCTCAACATTGTAATCCAAATTGGGAAGAATCATGCCGTTATAAAATTCACTCACTTCTGTTTTGCTCATCCCAGTGAGTGCAGCAAGCCGATAATAGGCATCGTTTCGATTGCCATGAATATGCTGCAGCGCTTTGAAATGCCCCTGTAGCAGATGAAGCAGTGCGCTATCCATACTCTTCATTACATCATTTCGTACAACCAGCACATCAAAAACAGCATCTGCCATGCTGCGGGTGTCAGTAACTCGAATCGCTCCTTTTTTGATCAGTGCCGATGCCATCGGTTCATAGGTGATCAGCATATCTGCACCCTTCTGGTTCCAGAAGGATTCATGCTGATCAGCTGTCACATTGATAATCCTGAATTTTGAGCGATCCAGACCGGAAATTTCGATGAATTTGGCAAACATGAGAGTGCCCAGAGCATTACTTTCGATGCCAATCGTAATCTCTGATTGAGCTATCAGCTTTTCCATCTCAAAGCGGGCCAGCACCACATCAGCACCGGAAGAGATATCAAAGATCAGAATAACAGAAACATCTGCACCTTGAGAACGCAACTGTATGGCTTCATCAAGTGTCAAAGCAGCAGCATCGACCTCGCCACTGCTCATCTTCTGCATCGAAAAGGTTGAGGATTTGGTATGAATCAAGGTTACCCGATCACGACTGATCCACCCCTCCTGCTGTGCCAGTGGCATACTCTGATAACCCAGCCATGGATGCATCGCCACCGTGAGCGGACGCTCCTGAGAACAGGCCGTCATCAAAAACATCACTGTTAATGCCAAAAACCATCCTGGTTTATGCTGCATCTACACCTCTCTATTCAGATAGAAATGATACAAAGGGTTAAGCATAATTGATGCCAATGTGGTTTTGATGGTGAAATAAATTAGTCCAATTTCTGAGTAGGCTCCTCAGCTCGGAATTACATCCTCAATGACAAATTGAACAGCCCTATTGCCTCGTCCTAGAGGTGTTTATCAAGCAGCGCGAGAAAATAGTGATTTACACTGCTCAGGCCACTGCTCCACCCAGGCTGGGATATCAGACCCGGGAAGCGGACGCGAAACAAAATAGCCCTGGACAACTTCGCACCCCAGAATCTCAACGCGTTGCCACTCCTCTAACGTCTCAACCCCTTCCACGATAATCTCCATATCCAGTTTTTTGGCGATCTCAACACTTGATTCCAGAAGAGCCCTCGTCCTTTCATCAGTCGCTGCGCCCTGCACAAAGCTGCGATCCAGCTTAAGCTCATCAAAAGGCAGATCCCGCAACTGAGAGAGGTTGGAGTGACCCGTACCAAAATCATCAATCGACAACGAAATTTTCTTCAGGCGCAAGCGCAGAAGATTATCCAGAGGCGTAACCAGATCCTCCATCAATCGACTTTCGGTCACCTCAAGCTGAAATGAGGATGGATCGACATTATGATCGCTCAGGTAGCTGGCAACCCGCTCAGGAAAGCTCAATTCGTAGAGGCTATCCATCGAGACGTTAACAGCTATTTTCAGGTTCAGCCCAAGCTTTTGCCACTCAGCCTGCATCGCAGCTGACTTTTTCAAAACCAGAAACGTAAGCGCATCGATCAAATTATGCTCTTCAGCCACAGGAATGAATGCATCGGGGAAAATCATCCCCTCCTCACTGTTGGGCCAGCGCACCAGTGCCTCGACACCTACGACCCGCTTGCTGGCGATTTCAACCTTTGGTTGGAACCAGGGCTCCAGCTCTTCATCTTCAATGGCACGAACCAGTCGCTCTTTGGCAACCATCTGGGTAGCCGGACGACTACTCTTTCGCAGTATCTGTCCACGTTTGGTAAGAAGTTGGCTAAGTTCGTCCACTTGCAACGGCTTGGATACTGCTCCAAGCACGGAAAGGTTTCTGGCTTTGGCGAGACTCTCCGCCATTTTAAGTGTGCGCTTATCCTCGCCACTGAAAAGAACGATATCCCCTTCAAATCCGCGTTCGGCAAGCAGCCGCAGCAACTCTACCCCATCCACATCGGGCATATTCAGATCACATAACAGCAGTGAAATAGATGCATGATCCGAATCGATATATTCTATGGCCTGCTGCGCACGCTCGGCAGTATACACCGCTTCAAAACCAAGGCGTTGAAGTATGAATGCCGTTGTTTCAAGCACAAACGGCTCGTCATCGACAACCAAAACAGATGTATCTGATAACATTGATCTCATCTAACCACCCTCATGTTCACGCATATAGGCTTTAATCCAATCCGTGGTCGACTGATACAATGATTGAAATTCATCCATTCGATCAGCAACGCCATCGATGTCACCCGCCTTTCCAGCCTGCTCAAGTGCCAAACAACAATCCGCCAGAGGCATGGCTCCGACTGTTTTTGCTGAGGACTTCAGTTTATGTGCCAACTGGCCTATCTCCATAGCATTTTGGCTCGCAAAAGCTGTGCCAATTTCCACAACAGTCTTCTCACTGCTGGAGAGGAAGCTGGCAAAAAAACCAGCAACTGTTTTCGGATCATCACTTCCCAGCAGTTTCGGCAATACAGTGGCATCGACAGCTTCAACTCCAACTGCATCACCCGCATCATCCACTTTTTCTGTTTCATCGATATTCGAATCAGGCATCCAGGCGCTGATCACCTGCGCAAACTCTTCTAACAAAATCGGTTTGGTTAAATAGCCGTCCATTCCGGCAGCATAACACCTCTCCGCGGTTCCCTTCAGCGCATCAGCAGTAATAGCAATAATCGGAAGGCGCTTATCATCAGCCTCTTCATCACGAATCGTTCGTGCCAAATGGTAGCCATCCATTTCAGGCATATGGCAATCGGTAAGCAGCATGGCATAGCGCCCCTTGCGCCACATCTCCAGCGCCTCTCTGCCATTCTCCACCACCTCAGCCACATAACCGAGCTGAGCCAACTGCATCCGAATCACATTGCGGTTGGTCTCATTATCTTCGGCCACCAGAATCAGCCGTCCACTTTCTCGCGCTTGATCAATGGTGGGCAGTTCGGCGATATGCTCGCAATCGATCTCCTGAGCAGTTATATCCAGTGATTCTCGCCCAACCAGTGATGCCACGCCATTGATCAGCGAAGTGCGTCGCATAGCGTTGATATCGATGCTCATCGTATCCTCATTAACAGCTCGCACATAACGTCTTCTACCGAAACCGACGCTAAGGAAACGAACCTCTCTACTTCCGGATACCACCTCTCGCAGGGTGTCGTACAGTTGGTCGCATCCCTCCTCTGCCTCCTGAAAAGCGATCACTACCAGAGGCTCCTCACCACGCTCTGAAAGCCCTTTGATGCGTTTAGCAGCATCGACTTTTGTCGTCGGAACAACATCTGCTCCGGCATAACGCAGGTAGGTATCTATAATCCGGACAGCTTCAGGATTGTGCTCGAGCAGTAGCACCTGCAGCCCTCTCAGCGCTTCAGAAGAGTCCGTCGTCTGATCGGCTGCTTTCTGCATATCCAACCTGATGGAAAAGCGTGAACCTTCGCCAGCCTGACTATTGAGTTCAATCTCTCCTCCCATCATCTCAGTCAAGCGCCGTGAAATAGCCAGTCCAAGCCCTGTGCCGCCAAAACGACGGGTTGTTGAGCTTTCTGCCTGCACGAAGGGTTGAAACAGTCGCTTTTGCTGCTCGGGAGTCATGCCGATACCGTTATCTTTTATCGCCAGAGAGATCTGCGCGTTGTTACCCTCCATCTGTTCCAGAAGCGCACTGACCTCAACACACCCCTGTCTGCCTTCAAGATCGGCAGAGAACTTAATGGCGTTACCAACCAGATTATAAAGAATCTGGCGCAGGCGCACCGAATCGCCCACCACTTCGGGGATGGCCGGATCACAAAACACCAATACATCGACATGTTTTTTCGCTGCAAGTGGCTGCAGTGACTCCATGCATGCCTCTACCAGATGCTGTAAGTCCAGTGGGCCATTATCCAGCTCAAAACGGCCAGACTCGATCTTCGAGAAATCGAGAATATCATCAATAATCCCCATCAATGTCAGTGAGGATTCACGTGCTGTTTTAACCATCTCTTTCTGGTTAGATTCAAGTCGCGAATGGTTGAGCAGATCAATGGTCCCCACCACACCATTCAACGGCGTGCGTATTTCATGGCTCATAGTAGCGAGAAATGATGATTTAGCCTGATTAGCCATCTCCGCCTCTTCTTTGGCCTGCTTGATTGCCATCTCTGCCTGTCGCTGACGGGTCACATCGCTCTCCAGAGCAATGAATTCGCTTACCTCTCCTGCTTCATTGCGAATCGGCATAATCTGAATATGCAGAATATATGATCTGCCATCCTTGCCATAGTTGGTGATATCAGTTTCGACCCGTTTTTGGCTTCTGATAGCATCACCAAGGAGGTGGATAGCTGCTTTCTCGGTTTCTGGGCCCTGCAGGAAATCACCCGGCTTCCGGCCGACCACCTCTTCGAATGTATAACCTGTAATATCAGTAAAACCGGGATTGACCCACTTGATCTTCTGATCAAGCCCGGTGACTACTACCCCGTTATCGGTCTCGGCAGCTACCAGAGACTTCATGCGAAGTTCCTCTTCGATACGCTTGCGCTCAGTGATATCGATACTGAAACAGATCAGCCTGTCATCCTCTTGCTCATGCCGTGAAGCGTAATACTCAATAATGACCTCTACGGGGATGATTGTTCCATCCTTGGCTTTATGTAAAACCTCCAGTCGGCCCCCCCCCTGTTCTCGCAAGGCTTCAACAGCCCCGATATATGTTTCTTTAGGATAATCAGGAGCCCAGGCCTCAACAGGCAATGCGTACAGCTCTTCAGCTGTGTATCCAAGATAGTCACAGAAGCGTTCATTCACCTTTAAAAGCTGGCCAGTGGATGCAGCCACCCAGAATTCACCGATACCACTGCGCTCCAAAGCCGCCTGAGTGATCGACAAAGTCCTGTTGATCGCTTCTGTAGCATCTTTTTCTCTGCGCAACGCATCTTCAGCTACACGTCGTTCGGTAATATCCGTATGCGAAGTCACGATCATCGGTTTTCCGCGCGATTCGAAACGGGACGCCAGCATCTGGAACCACCTTTTTTTGTCCGGTGTATGGCAGGGGTATTCGATAGAAAAGGTGTGCTCTCTTCTTTCCAGCATGGCGGAAAGATGAGCTGCCACCTTATCAGCATTCTCAGAGTCCTTTCCGATCGCTTGTTTTGTCGCTGAAAGATAGTTCATACCCACAGGGTCCATATCTTCAGGCATACCATTCTCATAAGCAAAACGACGCCAGACATCATTCACAAAGATGATCTCACCGATATCATTCAACACAGCAACATGCGAAGCCAGAGAGTTCAGAACCTGAGCGTTAAACCGTTGTTCCGCTTCAAGTTCAGCCTCAGCCTCTTTACGTAGGGTCAGATCTCGCAGTGTTCCTGCAAAATGGGTGCCGGAGTCGAGTTCAAAACGGCTGATTGTCAGCTCTGCTGGAAACAGTGAACCATCAGCACGCCTGGCCTCCACCTCCCGGCCTACACCGATCACACGCGCTTCACCGGTCTCCATAAAGCGGGAGATGTATCCATCATGTGCATCACAATGGGGATTCGGCATCAACATACTCACATTTTTGCCGACCAACTCTGAGGGGGCGTAGCCAAACACCTTCATCACTGCCGGGTTGGCACTCTCGATGATGCCTTTGTGATTGATCACGATAACACTGTCCACAGTATGTTCTACCACAGCAGCAAGGCGGTTCTGCGTTTCACGAACCCGCTTTCGTCCTTTACCGAAAAAGAGCGCCATCATCATGATCGTCAACGTGGACAATGCCGCAGCAGTATAGATCAGGTAAAACATCTGAAGCAGGGTTTCATAGGCCTCGTCGTAGTCCTGCTCGACAGTGATCCCCACATCCAGCTCCTGCTCCCATTTCCAGGCGCCGACAACCATTTTGCCGCGATAATCGGGATAACCAGTGAGATCGACATCTTGCTTCCCTAACGTTGCACTGGCTGCCATCCGATTCAAGCCGGACTTGGAGTTTGCTCTGTTATCACGCACATAGAGCCGTCCAACAGTTGATTGTCCCGGCCCGATTAATCCCATACTGACCAGTTCATCCCTGAAGCGACTCGGGCTGAGCATCAAACCCTGCCGGTCGAAAATATAGGCTTCTCCGGTTTCGCCCAGCCGGGCCTGATGCAGCATGGAAAACAGCGTTTCATTCGGATCGATGCGCAGAGTCAACAGGGCGATGATCTTTCCGCCGGATTCACGAATCGGGGCACCAACAAACATATTCAAATCGCGTGTACCTACGGCAATCTCGGTCTGCTTCGGCATCGGCACATCAGAGCGCTGCACCCGGCTCATCACCACCTCTCCCCGCCACATTTTTTCCAGTGTGGCCGGTTGCCGGATCAGCAGATTCTCGGTGCCCACATTGCTGTCTCTAGATGAGGCCAGGCTGATGTTGTCGGGAGCGATGATAAAAAAGCCGCGCAGATTGCCGCCCTTCAGATAGCTTTTAAAAAGGGCTCTTATCTTCTCCTGGGCTGGTGAAGCTAATAGGGCTTGTTGCTTTCTTGGGCTTTGCAGGAGTTCCTGTGTAAGGCCGAGAATATCGTGATCACTGGCCAGATTCTCAACAATCGCTTTTTTCTCACGACTCCATAGATGAATCGACTCATCCGTACTCGCAAGAAGTGTGCTCAGTTCACTTTTAACACCACGATCATACCCGACCTGAACAACCTTGATGGAGACAACCGTAGCAAACCAGACCAGAGAGATTGCCAACAGCAGCAGCAAAAGCTCTGAATTCTGCAAACCCGACCAGCGCCTAAGGGCATCGAACAGATGGCTACTCTGTTTGCCAGCGGTTTGTTCAGCAGAGATATTCTCGTCCATGCATCCCCCTTAGCTACCTATATCCGGGGTTACCCCAGGGTAAATTACCTGACTATTTTACTAGACTATAGATCAATAAAAATATTCATTCAACCCAATCCGAAAAAGCAGTGATCCATCCACAAGCATTGCCCCATCTGGATATCTTCTCAATACACTGTCCAGATATGGCGAGAGAGCATCACGATAACTTACCGTTTATTTTCAGATATCTGGCATAAGTCCGATCTTCCTCATTGATATGATGTAACCACCAGCTCTTGAGAAACTGCAAAAATGGATCCGGGTCACTATTTGCAATCGACTCATCAAATATGTTACCCATTTTAACGAGCAGTTTCTGATGCAACAGGGCATGGGAGTGAAGATGGGGATAACCCATCTGTTTGAGAAAGCGCTCCTCGGTCTCAAAGTGCATGATGGTCATCTCATCAAGCATGCCTTTGGTGAGTCGCAGTGACTGTTTAGAGAGCCCCTGGCTGACACCGTAGTAAAACGAGTTAATAGCAGAGACCACGCCGCGGTGCTGTTCATCAATGATATCTATGCCCAGCTCATTTTCCTCATTCCAACGGATATAAAGCATCAACAAACACCTCACACAACGAGATTGCCATCAGCAGTCCGAAATCATACCGACAGATGATGCAAGCAATAAAGGAGCCAATTCACTCCAACATATTACGCTTATTGTTGAATTATCTGTATGGTGGACTTCACCGCGCGCAACGGTGTTACAATCAGCATCAGTTTTACCGGGGGATGTCAGCTTGTGATAAGATCTTCAATCACAAACTGTACAGCGCCATTGCCACGCCACTCATCCTTCTGCAGCTGACCGATCACCGACACGGTAAGCCCCGGCTCAATGGCATCACTCATGCCGTTGGCACCAAAGACAATACCGTCGATCCAGTGAGAACCATCGGTAAGTTTAAGCCGCACCACCCCACCCTTGAGGTTACGACGATCAGCAATGTGCAGATCTCTGATCAGCCATGAGCAGGCTGGATTGCCTTTGCCGATCGGTTCAAAACGGGCAAGGCGATCCGCCAGTGCACTATGCAGAGCCCCCAGACTCAGTACACCATCAATGTTATGGCTAAGAAAATCGGATGCATGTTCAGCCTGATCAGCAACCACCTGAGCAAAGGTTTCGCAGAACCGGTCCCACTGCCCCGCTTTTATCGTGCCACCACCGGCACCGGCATGGCCGCCAAAGCCCTCCAGATGCTCGCTACAGCCGTTTAACAGCTCGCCAATATGGAATCCCGGCCTGCCACGCAGAGAGACGCGCACAGCGCCTTCAGGTGTTACAAACCCTACAGCAGCCGGCCTGCCATGCTTGCGCGCCAGCCGGCCTGCCACCAGCCCGACAACACCGGCATGCCAGCGCTGATCGTAGAGAGCCAGCGTGCGGCTGTCGCCCAGTATCAGTTCGGCCTGTTTGAACGCCTCAGCCTCGACCAGTCGCCGCTGTTTGTTGGTCTCATCCAGCTCAGAGGCAAGTCTGGCAGCTTCATCCTCATCGCGTGTAGAGAGCAGCCGCATGGCTGCCTCACCGTGCTGCAGACGTCCGGCTGCATTGATGCGCGGCGCAAGGTAGAAACCGATGGTCTCAACTGAAATCTCCTTTTTCACCTTGGCAACGGCAATCAACGCCCGCATGCCTACAGAGGGTTCGTTATTCAGTCGCTGCAGACCGTGATAGACCAGAATGCGATTGGCCCCTACCAGATCCATGACATCGGCAACGGTAGCCACCGCAACACGATCAAGCAGTTGCCGCAGATCAAAAGCGGGACGATTGCCTCTGTCTCCAAGCACCTTCCATACCGCCATCAGAAGAAAGAAGGCAACACCGGTTCCACAGAGCTGGCGATCGGCAAAGCCGCAATCGGCTCTGGCCGGATTGAGCAGTGCAAAGGCAGCAGGCAACTCACTTTCAGGCAGGTGGTGATCAGAAACTATCAGATCAAAGCCAAGTTCATGAGCTGCACTGCAGGCATCAAAGCAGGTGGTGCCTGTATCGACACTTAAGCCCAGCTTACAACCCGCTTCAACGGCCGCACGTACCGGCTCGACACCAATGCCGTGCCCCTCATCAGCCCGATGCGGAATCGAAAAGGTCACCTCTGCACCTGTGGAGTGCAGTGCCTCCACCAGAATAGCGGTGCCATTGACGCCATCAGCATCAAAATCACCGAAGATATGGATCGCTTCACCGTTTTCCACCGCATCAGCCACGCGACTGGCAGCTTTATCCATATCGGTCATCAGAAACGGATCGGGAAGATCGCTCAGGCGCGGTGAGAAAAACGGATCGCTTTCATTCAGGCCGCGGTTGTGCAGCAGGCTTTGCCAGGCAGTGACCGGATCATCCGCATGTAGCGGTTCGTGCCGCCAGCTCAATCTGCACCCTTTTGCACTCCGCTGCTCTGGCAGGCTCATGTTATACATCCGGAGAGCATAGAGATCAGCTCCGCTTCACCTCTTACCCGTCGGGGGCACCATGAGGGCTTGCCGAAGGTTGGCAACAGCGACTTCTTCAATAGCAGGGCATACCCCTCTCCGGTCAGAAGTATCTGTTTGGGCAGTTCGGCGCCAACCTTCACCAGCTCAGAGAGGCGTTCGGCCTCGCTGATCACAAGCCGGGCGTTGCGCCCCTCCACCAAAGCGCTCAGACAGGGGTTGCGTGTAGCTACTGCAACCTGTTTTTCAGCAACTACTTGCGGCCAGGCAGTCGGATTGGAGAGCCAGATGCCGCTCACTGCAACACTGCCACTCTGCTGCCGTGATGCAGGCTGCTGCTGGTGCAGCATCATCTGTATTTCAGCCATCAGACGGTTAAGTCTGCCACCATCGGCGCCTTCGTGATGACGATTGGGCAGCATCTTTCCGGAGATTGCGGCAAAGGAGAGCGGTCTAGCATCAAGCGGATCACGACAGCTTAACAGCAGTGCGACATCGGCATGCAACAGCGCCATCCCCTCCTCGGCCAGCAGCGGATTCAGCGTGGCACACAACCATGCTGCATCCTCACGACTCCAGGGGAAGAGCCCTTGCGGATAGACCCTGATCGAATCACGGGTCAGTTGGGCGTGGTACGGGGTAACGCTCCAACACTGGCGAACTTCAGCAGGCAGGGCTTCGAACTGACTGGCCAACAACGCTGTTACATCTAACCCCAGCAGGGTGGCGTACCACTCGGCAGGTGTACGATCTGCAACCTGAAACCAGTATTGCTTACGGGTCGCCAACTGTTGCTGCCATAAAACAAGATCAGGATGGAGAGTGACTCCATCCTGATTAGGGATTAATGCCTGACTGACGACCAGCATCGAATCTCTGATTACGACTCCAGAGCCTTTCGCACAGCACTCTCATTGGCATCAATCGTCACCGGTGCAGCCACACCCTTCATGGCTGTGTCAGGATCTTTCAGGCCATTGCCGGTCAGGGTACAGACAATGCTCTGGCCCGGCTGGAAATAACCGGCTTTGTTCAGCTTGATAATACCGGCCACTGATGCTGCTGATGCAGGTTCGCAGAAGACACCCTCAAGGCAAGCCAACATGTTGTAGGCTTCCAGAATCTCCTCATCGGTTACTGCATCAATGACACCACCGGACTCATCACGGGCGGCTTCCGCCTGCTTCCATGAGGCGGGTTTACCGATACGGATAGCCGTGGCGATGGTCTCAGGATTCTCAACCGGATGACCGAGCACAATCGGGGCGGCACCTGCGGCCTGAAAACCGAGCATCCTGGGCAGGGATTTGGAGATACGTTTCTCGGCATACTCCTTATACCCCATCCAGTAGGCGGTGATGTTACCGGCATTGCCTACCGGCAGTGCGTGGAAGTCGGGTGCAAAACCGAGCTCATCAACAATTTCGAAAGAGGCTGTTTTCTGACCCTGAATACGGTAAGGATTGACCGAGTTAACCAGTGAGATAGAGCCATCGGCAGAGATCTCACGCACCAGCTCCAGTGCATCATCAAAGTTGCCGCGAATCTGAATCACCTTGGCACCATAACGCATACCCTGACTCATCTTACCAAGCGCAATCTTACCATCGGGAATCAGCACATAAGCTTCCATGCCCGAGTTGGCAGCATAGGCAGCTGCAGATGCGGAGGTATTACCTGTAGAGGCACAGATAATCTTGCGTGAACCGGCATTATAGGCCTGTGTTACAGCCATGGTCATGCCGCGATCCTTGAATGAGCCGGTAGGGTTCAGGCCTTCAAACTTGAGGAAGATATTCAGCTCAGGGTTGATGGCATTGCGCAGGTTGAGCGACTCATGCAGCGGCGTATTACCCTCATAGAGGGTGATGACTGCATCATCCTTCTCTATCGGCAGAAAAGCGCGGTAACGGTTAATGATTCCTTCATATCGAGGCATGGTATCTTCCTTGGGGGAGCGTCGATTTACTCGGCGCTTCCACGCAGCCCATGGATGGGCTGCCAAAATTTAACGACATTAGTCGTGGATTTTGTGAGTTGGGACAAAGTCGCACCTTTGTTCCAACGCGCTGCTTTTGGGCAGGATGCCAAAAATGCAGCATCGATCAGGCTACAGCTGATTCTTTACGCAGAATCAGCACATCTTCTTCTACGGCTTCAAGGCCGGTAATGCGGCTGATCGCCGCCTGCAGGTTTCCTTCGGTTGTCTCATGGGTGAGCATCACAATCGGCACATTATGGCTGGCATGACGCTCTTTCTGAGTCAGTGCCTCCAGACTGATGCGATGATCGGCCAGGATCGAAGTGACTGATGCAATCACACCCGGCTGATCCTTCACCATCAGACGAATGAAATATTCACACTCGGTATCGGCCATCGGCATGGTCGGTTTATCGCGACGCGAAGCCTCAACAAAACCCATCGGTGGTGCCAGATGTGCAATACCATCAGGGAAGCCACTGGCGATATCCATGATATCGGCCACTACAGCCGAAGCGGTAGGACGCTCACCGGCACCACGACCGAAGTACATGGTGTGCTCAACAAAGTCGCCGGTAATCTGCACCGCATTATAGGAGTCGGAAACCTGTGCCATCTGGGAGGTAAGCGGTACCAGTGTCGGATGCACGCGCATCTCCACAGCATCCACTTCACCATGTTTACCATGCGGTTTGGCGATGCCGAGCAGTTTAATGCGGTAACCCATCTCATGCGCGGCAGCAATATCATCAGCAGTAATCTTGCTGATGCCATCGGTATAGACCTCTTCAAACCTGATCTTCGAGCCAAACGCCATGGCTGCAAGAATCGAGAGCTTCTGAGCTGTATCGATACCTTCAACATCAAAGGTCGGATCAGCTTCAGCGTATCCCAGCGCCTGCGCCTCTTTCAGGACATCAGCGTAGTCGGCACCCTCATTCTCCATTTTGGTAAGAATAAAGTTGCAGGTTCCGTTAAGAATACCGTAGACCGACTCGATAGCGTTGGCAGCCAAACCCTCGCGCAGTGCCTTCATGCACGGAATACCGCCACCAACTGCCGCTTCAAACCCGATCTGCAGCCCATTGGCAGCAGCAACAGGGAACAGCTCTTCGCCATGCTTGGCGATCAATGCCTTATTGGCTGTCACGACATGTTTGCCATGCTCCAGCGCCGTTGCCACAAAGGTGCGGGCCGGTTCATAGCCACCGATCAGTTCAACCACCAGGTCAATATCGTCAGCCGCGACAATATCATCGGCATCACTGCTCAGACGAATGCCGGTGAAATCAAGGCCACGGTCACGATCCAGATCGCGATCAGCCGCAGCAACCAGCCTCACCTGTTTACCAAGGCGACGGCTAATCAACTCCTTCTGCTCGATCAGGATACGTGCTACTCCGGTACCGATCGTACCAAGCCCCAGCAGCCCTACTCTCAATTCAGTCATTTATTCTCTCCAAACCATGAACCACGAAGACACAGAGGCACAAAGTAAATACTTTCAATCAACGCAATAACACCATCTCTTCTTGGTGCCTTCGCGCCTTAGTGGCAAATAAATCTATTCCTTACGAACCCGCATTCAGGAACTGGCGCATACCGCGCAGTGCCTGCCGTGTTCTGTGCTCGTTCTCAATCAGTGCAATGCGCACATAGTGATCACCGTAGTCACCAAAACCGATGCCCGGAGAGACCGCTACCCCGCCCTCTTTAAGCATACGCTTGGCAAATTCAAGTGAACCCATCGCTTTGAATTGATCGGGAATTTCAGCCCAGATAAACATCGAAGCTTTCGGCTTCTCAGCCATCCAGCCCATCTGGTGCATACCGTTAATCATGACATCACGACGTGACTGATACATGGCCCGAATCTCATCCACGCAATCCTGCGGGCCGTTAAGTGCTGCGCACGCAGCAATCTGCAGAGGCTGGAAGGTACCGTAATCCAGATAGGATTTGATCTTGCCAAGAGCAGCGACAATATCTTTGTTACCGACCATGAAGCCCATACGCCAACCCGGCATGTTGTAGGTTTTGGAGAGGGAGTAGAACTCCACTGCCACATCCTTGGCTCCTGGCACCTGCATGATCGACGGGCACTGATAACCATCAAAGGTGATCTCGGCATAAGCGATATCGGAGATTACGATGAGATCGTTCTCACGCGCAAAATCGACAAGTTTGACATAGAAATCGAGATCAACCACTTCAGCTGTCGGATTGGAGGGGAAGTTCACCACCAGAATCTTCGGCTTAGGCCATGAGTCCTTCACAGCTTTTTGTACTTCCTCAAAGTAGTCGAAGCCCGGCCCCATCGGTACATGGCGGATATCTGCACCGGCAATAATAAAACCGTAGGGGTGAATTGGATAAGCAGGGTTCGGGGTAAGGATCAGATCACCGGGAGAGGTGATCGCCACAGCCAGATGTGCCAGCCCCTCTTTAGAGCCGATCGTAGCAATCGCTTCGGTTTCAGGGTCGAGATCAACATCAAACTTGGTCTTATACCAGTTACAGATCGCTCTGCGCAGCCCCGGAATACCCTTGGACATCGAGTAGCGATGGTTACGACCATCCTGTGCCGCTTCACACAGTTTATCGACAATATGCTGCGGTGTCGGCTGGTCAGGGTTACCCATACCGAGATCGATAATGTCTTCGCCGGCATGGCGAAGCTCCATCTTCAGTTGATTAACAACTGCAAACACATAAGGTGGAAGGCGTTTAATCTTTTCAAATTCGCGCATGGACGAGGCCTGATCTCCGGTAAATTAGTGACCCTAAACAAAGTCGGTGAGACTACGAAGCAGGCCGTATACGGTCAAGGAAGGGTAAATAACCAAAGGGTCTTAATACCACTATAAATGAAAGGATACTTGCTACAAATTTCGTATGACTTCTTTTAGACCAGATAACAAAAAAAACACTTCTAATCAATAGCTTCATTTACTCTGCAACTTTTCAAGTAATGAAACCACCTCGCTAGAAGGAAGACTAATCTTATCAAGCAGCGCGCTTGCGCCCTCTTTATCACCATTATTGAAGCGCTCGACAATTTTCCTAGCTAATTGATGGACCTCAGCATGTGGCGGCTCGAGTTCACTGAACTCAGTGTATTCACCATATACTTCCTTGCCCTGTGCGTAGTACCATTTACCGAGACGGCAATTGCGGTGATCAGTCACTTCATCAACAGCTATCTGCTCTATACCGAGCACCATATCGACTAACCGTTTTTTCCATAGCATATGGTCAGTCTTGGCAAGACTTAGCACACCTTTACTCACCTTGTTTTTGGAGAGTTCATCAAGTTGTGACTTAATACCAGCTTCAAGCGCCCTCATATGGCGCACATTGGATTCGATTTCATGACTCTCATTGCTGACTAACTCCGAAACCTCATGCGTTCGTTTAGCAATTTCTCGAGATGCTTCACCCTGATCAGATGAAGAGGCCTTGATGTGCTCAACTTTATTAGACACCGTACCAAAAGCAGTTATCACATGCTGCATACTACGGCCTGCATCTTCTGCAGCTGAACCGCCGCGCTCTGCCCTTTCTACATTTTCACTGAACAGAACCACTACACTATCAATCTCCTCCTGAAGCAAACCGATTTTACTGCTGATTTCAGCTGCAGCTTTAGCAGTCTGCTGGGAGAGTTCTTTCACTTCACCGGCTACTACAGCAAAGCCTTTGCCTGCATCCCCTGCCCTTGCAGCCTCAATGGTAGCATTCAACGCCAACATATTGGTTTGGCCTGCAATACGCTGAATTGAATCAACGATGGCACCAATATCTCCAGAAAATTGAACAAGCTTCTCAACTTCACTCATTGCTGAACGTGCCCTATTAGCCATTTCACTAAGCATACCCAACGCACTCTCTACTGACTGAGTTCCCATATTCGCCGCTTCGACTGCCTCATGAGCCAAAGCAACCGCTTCATCGGAAGCGCTAGCAATCATCTCGTTGGTGGTCGCCAACTCTTCGGTTGCTGCCGCCATGGCAAGTGTACGGTCATCCATATGTGACATGCCATCAGCCATCCGACTCATAGATGAGACCACTTCAAATATACCCATACAGTTTCCTGCCTGATTTTCGAGCAATTGCTCTACCATGAGCTCAAGAGCTTCCCCCAAACTGTCAATGGTTTTTCCAAGTTCACTATTTACACTACATCTGGCAGTAAAGTCCCCTTCTGCAAAACGACTTAAAGTTTCAATTGTCTGTTCTTTATTTGGCATAATTCACTCCCTTTACTTGGATACCAGTCGCCAGACTGGCCTGTTTTCAATTCTTACCGTTTCCCATACCGAGCGCTGGCCTTGCACCATTTCTCCGGCTCCTGTAAATAAATATCCACCTATCTGCGTAAGTTGTGCAATATGGTCAATCACTTGCATTCGCTGTTTTAGATCAAAATATATCAACACATTGCGACAGAATACGATATCAAACAGAGAATAATGCCTGATATTTGTTACTAGGGATGGTGAAATAAGGTTGGCTTCTTGAAATTTTACCATGGCTTTCAATTCATCCTTTACTTGCCAGCTATGCTCATCCCGTTGTTTAAAAAAATTCGCCAGATCCTGAATAGCCAGACCTCGCCGAACTTCCATCTGTTTATATACACCTTCTTTCGCAGCTGCGATAGCTACAGAAGAGATATCAGTCCCCAGAATACTCACCTTGTTGGCAGCATCATCCAGAGTCTGAAGTGCAGTCATGGCTATCGAATACGCCTCCTGTCCTGTTGATGCAGCAGCAGACCATATTTTGATTCTCGAAAACCCCGGCCGCTCAGAGACTAGAGTTGACAATAAATTATTCTTCAAAGCTTCGAATGGGTACTTATCCCTGAAAAAAAGGGTTTCATTGGTAGTCATGCGATCAACCACCTGTTTGGCTATCTCACAACGTTCATTCTTTTTAACCTCATCAATAAGCGCATCGAGAGAATTGATCCCATGCTGGCGAATAACCGGCAATAATCGTGCGCGAATCAGATAAAGTTTACTCTCATCCAGAGCCAAACCTATTTCTCGCTTAAGAAAGTCAGTAATAAAAGTTATTCTATCAGTAGAAATAGTCATTTCAGTCTTCCTGCCACATAGCGCTTAATCGCTGATGCTATATCACGCAAAGCCAGCACTTCATTTGCTGCCCCTAGCTTTACGGTCTGGCCAGGCATCCCCCAAACTACGGATGTTGCTTCATCCTGCGCAATGACTCTGGCATTGGCATCGGCCAGCAATTTCGCCCCTTTGGCTCCATCTGCTCCCATCCCGGTAAGGATGACAACCAAAGTCGAGACAGATGGAGCCAAAGCATGCAGTGATCGTAAAGTTACATCCACAGCCGGACGACAATGATGTTCAGGCGGACCATCGTGCAATCGAGCCTTTAATTTTTCACCAGCTGCACGAACCACGTCGAGATGACTTTCTCCGGGGGCGAAATAAACTGAGCCTGCATGCAACCCCATGCCATCCTCGGCCACACAACAATTCAAGCTTGTCAGGCTATCAAGACGGCTGCAGAGCGATTCAATAAACAGCTTGGGCATATGCTGTACAATTACAATCGGAACTGGGCAATCAGCAGGCAAACCCTTCACTACTTCACTCAAAGCTGCAGGTCCACCTGTGCTGGAACCTATTGCCACTATGTCAGGCTGATAACCGTTGGATGATCTCTGTACTATAGGGGCTTTAACAACCGGCGTGGTTTGCGCTGAAACAGACTTCTGTAGTGATGTTTTTTTCTGAACTGCAGCCTGTAATTTTGGTATGAGTTCATCACTTAATGTACGCATGGGGGTAGGATCATTTGCTTTGGGTTTAACCACCACATCGAATGCACCTGCCTCGAGTATCGAAACTGCACTCTCAGCGTCCTTGTAGGTTGCAGCAGCGACTACCACAACTTTCACATGTGGATATTTAACTGATAAAACTGCCAGTGTTTCCATACCGTTCATGCGAGGCATATTTAAATCTAGTGTGAGCACATCAGGCTTCAGTGAAGGTATAAGCTCAATTGCTTCCTGGCCATCAGAGGCCACACCGACGACTTCAATATCGGAAACACCGTTCAGTGCCTTCTTCAGTAATAGCCTGTAAACAGCAGAGTCATCGACAATTAGAATCTTGATCATGGCTGACACTCACACCCTGCAATCGCAAGTTTACTTTTGATAATTGTTTCATCATAAGGTTTCATTGCGTAGTCATGTACCCATAGTGAAATCGCATTGAGTCTCGAAGAGACTTCAGTTTCGGTAGATACGCCACTCACAGGCGACCTCCCCACATCTGCAAAATAGCTACGAAGAGCTTCCAGAAACTCCATGCCACCTATCACTAGCGTATTGAGATTTAGAAAGAGTGCTGCAACATCTGGGTGATCGCAATATTGTCGCAAATCCTGCTCCCCATTTTCTACTGCAAGGCTGTCGTATCCAGATCTTTTTATAATCCGAACTAAGGAGGGGCTGACCACGCCGCTTGCATCGACCATGATTAACACTGCCCCAAGCATAAGCTCTTCCTGTTCAACGCTCTGGCACTTCTGGCATGCTTTTGGCAATCAGCTTTGCAACATCCAGCATGATCAGAATACCTTTATCTTGCTTTAGCACACCGTGACAAACACTTTTCCAGCAATCATTCAGCGAATCTGGCGTGGATTCGTAATTCTCAACCTGCATGTTGATGACTTCACCCACTGCATCCACTGTTAAACCGAAACCCTCTCCATCCAAACCTTCGAGAATAATAGTACGGTACAGCGTTTCATCTTCGCGTGGTGGTAATTCGAGAATTTTACGAATATCCAATTCAGTTAGAATTTTACCGCGCAGATTTATCAATCCATTCACTGACTTCGGAGACAATGGCATTTCAGTACGACGTTGCGGCGTAACCACTTCGGACAACTCTTCAACGGCAAGTGCCAGCCATTGATTGTCGACCTGACAGGTTAGCAAACGCGAGCGGGACGTTTTCATCTGACTCATGAGTTACCTCCACCTTCGATGGCTTGGTGAGTCACCACTTCCGCATCAATAATGCCAATCTCAGAGTCCTGTTTACGGCCAAGTAACCGTGTAAGTTGCTGGTGCAGAACTTCGCGATCAAACTTTTTCACTCTGGCATTAAATAAATCTCTATTCTCAACGTACTCAGACTCATCCAGCGATGAGAGTGAAATAATCGGCATCTGTTGCAAACCTGGTTGTGCACGAACCCAGCTTGCCAACTCAAAACCATTCATTTCCGGCATTTCCAGATCAGTGAGTAAAAGATCGGGCTTTTCACGTTCAATAATGCTGCACGCTTCTTTGCCATTTCTAGCGGTGATAACCTGACAACCCAGCCCTTCAATCAATGGAATGGCAAGGTTTCTAAAGAAAACCGCATCTTCCACATAGAGTATTTTCTGGGAGCGTTTACGACGTTCGCCCTTGCCAGAGAACCAGTTTGGAGCCACCTTTTTAATTACTGCTAAAATATCTACAACTTCGGTCGAACGACCTTCCACTATGGCAGTACCAAGAAAATATGGTTCTTCACTATCCAAGTGTATCTCCAATTTCTGTTTTACAATATCAACAATCGAATCAACCTGAATGCAGAGGCGTTTATCCTTATCTGAAATAATCAGACAAGGCTCTACTTCACCAACACGCTTTGCTTCAACCTCTAGTATAGAGGCCAAACGAATCACCTGAATCACATCATCTCTATATTGTAACACCTCGCGGCGACCAGATTTTTCGATGGAATCCGGATCTACTTCTTCAATACGTTCTACCAGCGCCATTGGAATCGCATACCACAATTCGCCGACAGCAAAAACGAGAATATACTGACTTTCATCACTAGTTGATTGAGCTTTTTTATCATGTTCAGAGATTACAGTCTGAACATCCTGTTGTTGGCGAATACTCTTTGTCACACCTATACAATCAAGAATCGGCACAACTCTGCCATCTCCTAAAATACTACATCCGCCGTAGACATCGAGATGGTTAAAATGGCGCCCCAGAGGTTTTACTACAATCTCCTCGGCACCTAGTACCTCATTCACACTAATACCAAATTGGCGCTCCGCGATATTTACCACAACCACAGACTGTGGGCATTCATCATTACTCTGGATTTGCATCACTTCAGAAAGTGAAATGATGGGCAGCAATCGCCCCCTGAGCATATAAAACGGTTTGCCGGCGATCTCTTTCCAACTCTCACTATCTGGATCAATAGCTATTAATTCCTGCACCATCATCTGTGGGACAGCAAAATGCTGTCTTGAACTTTCTACGATCATGGCTGGAATAATGGCCAGTGTCAGAGGAATTCGAATATTCAGGGTTGTTCCAACGCCAAGTTCACTGTCAATTACGACTGTCCCACCAACGCTTTCAATTTCCGAGCGCACCACATCCATACCGACACCGCGGCCAGACAGGTTACTGACCTTCTCAGCTGTAGATAGTCCCGCATGAAAAATTAACTGTAAGATACCATTGTCACTGAGATTTTTAGCTTGTTCAGCAGTAATTACATCCATAGAAACAGCCTTATCTCGAATTTTGGCCGCATCAATACCACCACCATCATCGCTTATATTAATTACGATAAAACCGCTTTCTTGACGCGCTGACAGTGTAATCTTGCCTTCATCGGCTTTACCCTTCTGGCGTCTATCTTCAGGCGCTTCAATACCGTGATCACATGAGTTGCGAATAATATGGGTCATAGGATCTTTTAAAGCTGAAAGGATTGTGCGGTCTAGTTCAGTTTCTTGACCTTCCATATCCACCCTGATCTTTTTACCAAGTTGTTTTGTTATATCTCGCAATAACCGGGGCACAGTACTCCATAGCGTAGAAATGGGCTGCATTCGCGTATGTAGTAATTTTTCCTGTAACCGACTGGTGATCTGGTTGATGCTGCGACTGGTGCGTACAAGATCAGGATCCCCGCTCTGCTCAATCAACCTGAGTAAACGATTTCGGGAAAGCACCAACTCACCCACCTGATTCATTAATTCATCTAGAAGAGAAACGTCAACTCGAATACTGGTTTCAGCTTTTGCTTTTCTTACAGCGTTAACTTTAGTGGTTTTCTCTACAGCCACAGGTGAAGTAACTTCTTCCTCGGCAGCTGCGGTCTCTGCAGGTTTTTCGTTTACTTCAACCGGCTCTTTATCGACTGAAACAACATCAACCAGTTTGCTGCTTTTTGCCATCCCTAAAATTTTCAAAGCATGAGCTGGCTGCATACCGGGCAAGGCACGCAGTTGCTCAAAGCCGGCTTCTAAAACCTGCTCAGGGGTAATAATTTCCGCATTTTTCAGTAAAGCAAGAACTGAGTCATCGACCCCAACCAGCCAGGCCAAAGTCTTGTCTGATGCATTGGGGCCTTCCTCAGTATCAGATAATGCCGCAGCACCATTGTCTATCAGGCCCTCTGCTGCAGCCAGGCGTTCACATAGTGCTGAATAATCAAGATTTGGTTCAGAACCATCCACCTCAAGACCAGCAATTAATTCCTTGATGGCATCACTATTTTCCAGCAAAAGTGAGACAATATTGCCATCAACCTGATACTTCGCAGATCGTATTTTCCCAAGCAAGTTTTCACCTGCATGGGCAACCTTTTCCAGCCCGGATAACCCCAGAAATCCGCAACTTCCTTTTACCGTGTGCACTACCCGGAATATGCTATCGAGAATCTCGGCATTACCTGGATCAGCCTCAAGATCCAGTAACTGCTGTTCGATTGAAGCTAGATTTTCATTGCTCTCGGTTAGAAATTCGGCAAGCAGTTCTTCATCCATCTCGCACTCCTGTCAATATAACTTCCACCATCAGAACAACATGCTTCCGACCACCTCAATCAAGTGATCAGGTTCAAACGGTTTGACCAGCCATGCTGAAACTCCTGATTCATGGCCAACTGATTTTTTCTCTTCGCCAGATTCGGTTGTCAGCATCACGATTGGTGTTTCTATGTAGGCTGGTAATTTACGAATCTCTGCTATCATCGTCAGACCATCCATGTTCGGCATGTTCAAATCAGTTAGGATCAAGTCATAAGAAGATGATTGTGCCTTAGATAGCCCTTCAGCTCCGTCCTTTGCTTCATCCACTTCAAAATCAACACTGGCCAGAGTACGTTTGACGGTCATGCGAACCATCATCGAATCTTCAACAATCAAAATTTTTGGAGCACTCATAATTCATCCCTCAACACCAGTCTTTCTTCTTCCATCACATAACGTTTCTCAACTGTTTCTTTCCAAGTTGCATCGCCGTTACCCTGATCTTTTGTTGCCTGTGACCATTCGTCCAAAACACTTCTGACATTGTTCAGGCGTTGCATAACGCGATCAATATTCTGCAATTCAGTCAGTGCATCCATGATGTCCCCCTCAACTTCCGTACCTGCTTCCTTCTCCAGTACTTCAGAGATTTTCATCAGTCCGTTTTCAGTTGATTCATTCAATAAATTCAATGCACCTTCAACCTGTCGAGTCAAAACTCTTAACAGGCGTGGGTCAGCTTCTTTTGGCCATATTTCCTGCATGACTTCTCCTTCGAGAACCTGAGTTGCCAATTCTCTATTCTGCTCTTCGACTTGCTCTTCGACTTGCTCTTCGACTTGCTCTTCGACTTGCTCTTCGACTTGCTCTTCGACTTGCTCTTCGACTTGCTCTTCGACTTGCTCTTCGACTTGCTCTTCGACTTGCTCTTCGACTTGCGCTTCGACTTGCGCTTCCTTGAGCAAAATACCGCGGCGACAAAATAGTGTCATAGATGTTGAGGCTGGCATTTCAAACTCATCAATCAATGTTCCTGCCAACAGATGTAATTGCGCCCCTGCAGCAATACGCTCAATTGGAAACCATTGATCAATAAGACGATAAAAATCTTTATGATGATAGCAAGATGGCTCCAACCCGTAGGCCAATGGTACCCAGCCTCGACGCAAACCCTCCCGATATACCTCCTGCCAACTGGCATCTTGATATTCTAGCAGTTTCTCTGAGTTTTCGCTTTCAACCAGCACAGCATCCCCGAGCAACAAATTGATAAATTCAAAGGTTTTAATTTCTTGTTCAAAATTGCGGGAATCACTTCCTCGTCTAGCGTATGAGAGAATCCTTCTGGCCATATAGACATCATGGAAGGCATCAGGGGAAGCAACATCGATTTTCAATAGTGGATAGTTTTCACTAGAGCGGACAAAGCTTTCGCTGTTAGCTCGATCCCTTGGTAAAATCATAATTTTAGGAGGAGTCCACCATTTCACCTGTTGCTTGCGCTCTGAAAGCAATCTGGCCAGAGAGTGGTACCACATCTCCAGTAGAGAGTCTTCTGCATCGTCATTTGCCTCAATTGGATAAAGCATTATAACCTTGCAACCTTTGAGTAACTCAATGGCCTTGGAAATATTCAGTCCATCCCATGGAGTCATCCCAACTTTCAAGTCACAGTCTGTTTTCTCTCTCACCGACTGTAACACCGTATCAAGCCTATCTTGCTGAAATATAAGATTTTCTTCTGAAGATGGATTTAACACATTAATGGTGAGTTTGTGATGTTTTTCTGCCATCTCTTCAACCATTGCAGGTAGGCCTTCATGCCAACCGATAAAGAGCATATTTAAATCCCATGATTCTGCCCATTCAAAAGTCCTGATCACTTTTTCGCGAATCAGTGGCTGAGGCTTATTAAGTGCACTATCCATCATACCTGTCCACAGACTGGGGTCTCGACCAAGTGCGACTACATCAGTAACTTCAAATTTCGATTTGGCTCGAACCATGTCACTTAATAAGCGAAATGTTCCTTCTTTATTTCTAACTGCTATTACATTGAGGCCTAGCTCGAATAAAATTGTCGCCCAGTCCACCAGCATGGATTCTGATTTACCGATATAAATGCTGGCACCATTTGCACTTGGCTGAATCTGCGCAGACCAGGAAACTGTAAACATGCCGGTTTCACCATCAACGGTATCGAGCATTTCAATACCCAGCTCTGGCATATAAGCGCAGTGGTGCATCTGATAAAGCATCCTTGCTGTTATCGAGGATGAATTATACGGTGTTGCACCGAGCGTAGATGTATAAATATCATTCAGGTTATCGTTCAGTCCAGATTCACTGAATAGCGAAACGCCCACATTCAAATCATTCAACTTCGCTTCTTGGACCAGGGCATGATGATCAACAATTGATTCGGCATCAGTATATTTGCGATGAAAAAATATCACTTCACGTATGCCACTGAGTTTAAACTGTGAGAGCACATTCCGGCTGCCTTCTTTTGCCTGCCTTGGCACCAACCAGCTACCGAAACCTGATACTACTCTGTCTTTTTGATCAAAAAATATCCAGGCTGAGTAATAGGAGCGCTGCATGCGCTTACACATGTCTGCAAAGACTCTGAGAATAGCTTCCGCTTTTTCATTATCACCCGAAAACAATAATTGCACACGGGATGAAAGCGGACTGTTGCTGAGCTCCCTAAGCAATCCAGCCATAACATTAGTCCCTAGCCCAACCAACAACGCGAAGAAAAACACGCCAGTCATAGCTACGAGCACTGTCAGAACAGTCAAGCCAGGAGTATATGCCTGCGAAGGGGTTGAACCCGGGTCAATAAGCCATGTGAATGCAAACAGGATAACCTGTATCACAGTGTATTCACCTTCATCAACGACACCGGTTTTAGTAATATCCATGATAGGATAAACAAAATAGATCAACGAACCTGAAAGGATTAAAAGCAAGATTAGCATGGAAATGAGCATGCCGGACTCTTTACGAACTTCATGCATTTGAGCTACTTTTCTGACAGCCAACATCAGGCTGCCAAGCGGGTTTAACATCACTAGAATACGCAGGACTCGAATAAGCACCACCGCTTGAGGAACTGAGTCTATAAAACCAAATAGAGCAAATGTGGAAATAAAATCAATAAATGCAAAGGCGTACTCACCATTTTTCCGGCCACCATCTGGTAGCACCTTGTAAATAGCTATTACTCTGGTCCCCAATTCTACTAACAGGGCAAAAGCAATAAGAAGTGTTACCGCCTCAACCGACAAAGCGACAAAGCATAGCGACAAAGCCAGCAAAGCCATTGGCAGGGAGTAAACGAATGTTTCAAATGTCAGAAAACTGAAAACCCTCAGCATTCTGAGCATATACATGCCTCGTAACAGTCGAATAAGACGAAGATACATCGAATGATTGTAGGGACCAGGAGGGAGTAAAAGCAGAAAATAGAGGCCAATTGTTGCCAGGCCATCCAATATAAGAAAGAGAATCTCATTGCGATCTGACCAGCGTTTCTCTTTTTGCAGCCATGCTCTTAACAGAAGTTCAGCCGTGAAAAACAGAGTTAATGGCGCTATCACAAACCAGTATCGCTCAAATGCGCATAAAACCAAGGCCGCAACAATCACCAGCGCATACCTCGGATGAGAAAAAACACGTTCAGCCAAGTACATCCACTCACGTCTGGAGTGCCCATACACAGGAGATGGACTCACCGAATTACTCTCCTTATGCACTTCATGCGCTTTGAGCGCTCATCATTCACCTTAACCTCTACCTGCCTCATAAATGTACATGCCTTGGCTTCCTTTCATGGTTCTTTCTCATTGCTTCTTAAGGTTGCCCAGGAATGTGTTGACTTCTCTGGATAGTTTGATGGTGGTCTGCTTCAGGTCTTCAGATGAGACACTCAACTCATTTGCAGATTTACCAGTCTCTTCGACTGCCACAGCCACATCAGAAATACTCGAAGTCACATCCGCGACACTGTCATTGGCACTCTGCACACTGGAAGATATCTCCATCGCTGCCTGAGCCTGTTGATCGGCGGATATACTGATGTGGGAATTGATCTCGTTAATTTTAAGAATAATCGCACTGATGGCTTCAATCGTAGTTGCAGCAGCAGTACTTTCAGACTGAATTTCCTTGATCTGCCTGGCAATCTGATCTGTGGCACGAGCCGTTTCATTGGCCAGCTCCTTGACCTCATCGGCAACCACTGCAAATCCTCGACCTGCCTCGCCGGCCCGAGCTGCTTCAATACTGGCATTCAGTGCGAGAAGATTGGTCTGTTCGGCGATATCGGAAATCACCTTCACTACCGAACCAATCTCTTCGGATTCGGCACTAAGCCTGTTCACCGTTTCAGTTGTTTCGTTAGCCTGCACAACAGCTTCCTCTGTTACCCTGGCTGCTTCGGCAACCTGTCTGCTCACTTCAGAAATTGAGGCTGTCAATTCTTCAGTCGCTGCCGCCACGGTATTGACGTTATCCGATGCTACCTGAGCGCTGCTGACAACAATAGCAGCCTGGGATGAAGATTCGGTTGCCATGGCCGCAAGCGTATCAGCCGTTTCGTCCGTGTAATTAGCCAGCTTGGTGAGCTGATCTGACACACTCAAAATCGTTTCCTCAAATGATCTGATATATCCCATATCCTGCTCAGCTTTGCGATTAAAAGCTGCCATCTTATCCAGACTCTCATTAATTACATTACCGGCCTGTTTCATATCGGGATAAAGGCCACGCGTATCAATTCGACGATCAAAATTACCGTTGGCCATCGCATCTAATGACGCCTGAACTTCTCGAAGAAATGTCTCAACCCGGTCGCCAGTATTGTTTATTTCCCAACTTATTTTCGCAATTTGACCTTTAGAATGAATACCTGTGATTCGTTCCTGCATCTCTCCATCAGCCCAGCACTTCAAAGTTTCAAGAATTTTCCCCTGTCGCTCATTCATGACATTGACAGTAAACCGATAGCAGCCATACGTAGCTGAAACCATCATAACCAATAATACAGCCAAGATGGCATTTGAGCTGACAAAGTGTCCAATCAACTCTAAAACGAGTGCCAGAATCAAAATGATGGCATAACCAATCCCAATCGCATTTGAAACGGTTAAATTACTTGCGAACGTTGACGTTTTCTTTTCCTTAGCTTTTGCCATCTTAGCGTCTCCTGCTGCCGCGTTTGGCATTGAGTTCTTTATAAAGCTTCTCCGCATCAGCAATCTGCTGGGAAGAAGCTTTTCGTCTGGCTGACATATATCCGACGATCTGGCCTTTCGAGTCGTAATCAGGTGTAACTGTGGCATCCACCCAGTAGTGGTCGCCATTTTTACAACGGTTTTTCACTATTCCATGCCACTCTTTTCCATCACGCACGGTATCCCATAGATCCTGAAAAGCCTCAGAAGGCATGTCCGGGTGCCTAACCATATTATGATTTTTACCTAACAATTCAGACTCTTCGAAACCCGCAATTCGCATGAACACTTCATTGCAATAGGTGATAATGCCCTTGGTGTTTGTTTTGGAGATAAGCAGGTCATCATCTTCATAGGTAACTTCCTGATTGGAAATCGGCTCATTAATTCGCATAGCACCCGCCTCAAATAATTAGGTTTACTTTGACAATGGTGTTTCTGACACGGTAAGAGCAAGAGAAATGCCAGCTTGTTAACGACAAAGCTTTAAAGCAAAAAATGATTATTTTACATCACTGCTGTCCGGTTAAAGATTTAGCAGTAAGAAAGTAGGCCTGAATTCCCAACGTTTGTGGTACATTTGTAGTTGTCGAGACAGCAAATTTACCGCGCGGAGAACCCAGGCCATGAAGCACAC
>NZ_VWNB01000012.1 GCF_013387475.1 Mariprofundus sp. KV
TAGGGTAACTTTAGCATCGTTCATGGTCGCGGTGTCCTTTGGTCAGTTGCTTGGTGGTACAAACAATCTAACCGGGGACACCGCCCACTTTAAACTCTATTTCCCGCTAATCCGCGATGAACCAAAAAAGAGCCCCACCCGGAAGGGCGGAGCTCATGATCGAGCCACTGATTTCTTAGTAATCTTTCTTGTAGTTACCGAGCACGCAGTGTTTGGTGAAGGTCGCTGCGTCGCTGCTTGACCAGTCAGCTTTGGGTTTCTCTTTCATCGCTTCACACCAGGCTTTGCTACCCGGATCAGGTGAGCAGGCGGAGAGTGAGACGAGTGCCAGCAGAGCAAATATTGCGGTAATGGTTTTTTTCATGGTGAGATCTCCTTAATTTTTTATTTGTATCTCTTTCTATTATTAGTAGAGCAGTTGAGCGATGGCCTCTTCAGTCAGTGCTCCCGGCAGCCTTGCGCCGAGCTGGGATACGACCATACCTGCGGCATGTGAGCCGAGGTGGCCAGACTTCTGCCACGAGAGATTGTTGGTAATGCCGTAGAGCACACCTGCAGCATACATGTCACCGGCACCGGTGGTATCAATGGCATCGGCCTCTACGCCCTCAATCGGCAGTGTTTCACCCCGGTGCATAATGATTGAACCCTTCTTACCGAGGGTGA
The DNA here is from genome assembly GCF_013387475.1 of Mariprofundus sp. KV. Lineage (GTDB taxonomy): Bacteria > Pseudomonadota > Zetaproteobacteria > Mariprofundales > Mariprofundaceae > Mariprofundus. The sequence continues at coordinate 667 of NZ_VWNB01000012.1, forward strand.
GCGCGACATTTTCGCAGTGTTTATGAATTTCCTGAGCGCAATCGATAGGGTCTTCAAATCCGGTCAGTGCTTTGGCCTCCTCCTCATTACAGAAGAGCAGATCTACCGGTCCTTCGATCAGTTGCTGGAACTGATCCTTAAAGAGGTGGATCAGAAACGGATCGGAGACGGTCAGTGCCACTTTCACATTATGTTTCTTGGCGTATTCAATGGCTTGAAGCGCTGCAGCTTTGGTGTTGTCACCGGCAAAAAGGTAGCCCTCAACATAGATGTATTTTGCTTTGGCAATTTCGCTCTCGATAATGTCATCGGCATCAAGCGAGCTGGAGATTCCCAGATTGGTGAGCATGGTGCGCTGTGCATCGGGTGTAATCAGCACCACGCAGGTGCCGTTCTGCCCATCGGTCTGAGGCACTTCAATGGTGATGCCGAGCTCTCTCATCTCATCGAGATACCTTCTGCCAAAGGCATCTGCGCCGGTTTTGCAGGCATAGGCTGCAGAGCCACCCATATCAGCAATGCCGACGATGGTGTTGGCTGCAGAGCCACCTGAGCAGTAGTTCACCTTATGATCGGAGAGAGCATCAAGAATCTCCTGCTGACGTTGTTCATCAACCAGCGTCATGACTCCCTTTTCAATGCCCATCTTCTCTAGGAAGGCATCGTCGCACTGTACCTGCAGATCCATAATGGCATTGCCTACGCCAAAAACATCATAACCCATCATCTTCTCCCATCAAAAAATTGTGCTGCTTATCCTGCCACTGCAATTCCTGAATACCACAATAAGAGCCCGGATGGTTGCTCCAATCCGTTATGTTGATCACAATTGGCGGCGGAATAACGCTGTTACAAACATCATATCAATCATCCGGAGAAATCCCATGCAGAGCTTTGCCAGCCGTATCGTAAGCCATCGTGCTTTCGAGTATTTTATTATCGCCATCATTCTGGTCAGTGCGGTGCTGATCGGCATGGAGACATCCGAGGCGTTGCTTGCTGAATATGGTAATCTTCTGCTCTGGGGCAATCGTATTGTTCTGACCATCTTTATCATTGAGGCGGTGTTGAAGATGTGGGCGCTGGCACCAACCGTCGGGCGCTACTTCAAGGATGGCTGGAACGTCTTTGATTTCACCATTATTCTGCTGGCGCTGGTTCCGAGTACGGGCGAATTCGCCATGATTGCGCGTCTTGCCCGGCTGCTGCGAGTACTGCGATTGATCTCTGCGATTCCTGAATTGCGTCTGATCGTAGCAACCCTGATGAAGTCGATCCCCAGCATGGGCAATATCATGCTGTTGATGGGTGTGATCTTCTATATCTACGCTGTGGCAGGCCAGCAGCTGTTCCATGCCCATGATCCGCAACACTGGGGTAATCTGGGTATCTCACTGCTCACCCTGTTTCGCATCGTCACGCTCGAGGATTGGACCGATGTGATGTACACGGCGATGGAGATGCATCCGCTTAGCTGGATCTATTTTGTCAGCTTTGTAATCATGGGAACCTTTGTGATTATCAATCTGTTTATCGCTGTGGTGCTGAATAATCTTGAAGAGGCGAAAGAGGAACGATTAAAAGAGCTGCGCCAGCCACCAACACGTGATTGTCTGCTCAGAGAGCTGGATCAGACCCAGAAGGCACTCGAGCAGTTGCGTAAGCAGCTGGGCGAAACTAAACCGGAGAGACTGCATCAGGAGTAATTGCTTCTGAAATGAGGCTTTTAGCTCTCCAGTGTTGCCCTGATCAGCTGGCTGATGCGGCCAGTTGAGAAGGGCTTTGAGATGACTGTTTCTGATGCCATCTCAAATATGCCATCACTGCTATGGGGTTTGGCATAGCCGGTAGCAAAAATGATTTTTATATCCGGCTTGATTTTGCGTATTTCATTAGCTGCTTCATCACCACCCATCACCGGCATCACCACATCCATCAGAATCAGATCGATCTTGCCTCGCTTCTCTTTGAAGATGGCTACTGCCTCTGCACCATTTTGAGCGGTCAGCAGTCGATACCCCAGACTCTCCAGAACAGCCTGGCCCGTTTCAATCACTGACAGTTCATCATCCACCAGCAGGATGGTTTCACCCGAGCCGTTGACGACAGTTTCACTCGAGCTTGAATCGGAGAGCCACTGATTGGATGGCAGCAGTGGTAGCCAGAGAGAGATGGTTGTCCCCTGCCCAACCTGAGATTGAACACCGATTGCACCGCCGTGTGACTGAATGGCGCCATAGACCATCGATAGCCCCAGACCTGTTCCTTTTCCTACCTCTTTGGTTGTAAAGAAGGGATCAAAGATATGTTCGATATCGAGGCTGTTAATGCCGCAACCATTATCTTGTATGCTGATGCAGGCCAGCTCCCGCGATGTGAGATCCGGGTGATTGTCGATAAACTGATCATCAGCTTCAAACGCTTTAAGTTTGATACTGATGAGCGGATCTTTTACATCCTCTACAGCATCGCGGGCATTGTTGATCAGGTTCATCAAAGCCTGCTGCAGAAGATTAATATCGCCACGGATATGCAGATCATCCGACTCGATATTGATTGATAATCTGATGTTTTCCGGGATAGAGACCATGTGCATCTTGAGTGCCTCTTTCAGCAGCAGGGAGATGTTCATCGGATTCATGCGCTGCACATCTTCACGGGCAAAGGCCAGTAGCTGCTGAATCATACCGGCTGTTCGGTAGGAGAGATCCTCAATCGTTTCAAGTCGGTGTACAGTCTCCGGCCGATCCTGGATAGCCTTTTTGGCCAGATAGAGGTTGCCGGTAATACCTGCCAGCGTATTGTTGAAATCGTGGGCGATGCCGCCGACCAGCGTGCCGAGTGCCTCCATCTTCTGAGCCTGATGGAACTGTTTTTCCAGCTTCTCATACTCTTCAAGATTCTGCTGGCTGCCGACATAGTGGGTAATCTCGCCCTTGCCGTTTTTAATAGGAGAGATGGTCAACATCGCTGCGTAGTTGCTGCCATCTTTTCTTCTGTTAACAATCCGGCTCTGCCAGGGGTGACCGGATGAGATGGTGCTCCAGATCTCACTGTAGAAGTGGTCACCATGTTGATCACTTTTAATGATGTTGGAGCTATGTCCTGTGACCTCATCTTTACTGTAACCGGTCAATTCGGCAAAAGCCGGATTGGCATAGGTGATGATGCCACTGCTGTCGGTAATGATAATCGCTTCACTGGCCTGCTCTACTGAGGCGGAGAGGATATGCACGCTCTCTTCCGCCTGTTTCAGATTCAGCTCATCTTTGGAGAGGCGTTTGTAACCGAAGCCCAGCGCAATAAGCCCGAGCAACCATATTGTGCTGTAGGTGAGTGAATCATTCAGGTTCAACTGTTGCAGGTAACGGGCGTGTTTCTCAAAGGGTACGGAGGCGGTAATGCCACCGCGAATATCACCCACTTTGTAGCCCTGGGAAGCGTGGCACTGAAGGCAGTCCTGCTGGACAGTGAGGGGGCGCATCAAGCGCATGTAGGATTTTCCATGCAGAGTCGTGATCTCTGAAGCTTCAGCGACTCCTTTTTCAAATGAGCGCAGTGCATTACTTTCCCAGACATCAGCCCGATTTTCCGGACGCAGAGGATTGAGGCTGGTGATATGGGCGACTCTTTTATTATTCTCATTGAACTGGTCGTTGATCAGGCGGGTCATATAGGCGGGATTGACCAGTGTCAGCTTGCGCCCCGCAGGTGAGATAATATCGCGCTCTTCCACCAAGCCCTCCAGATAGGGGTTGGGCGGCGTTTTTTCATTCACCTCTACATACAGCCCGCCGTGGCGGGCATTCCAGGCACGGGCTGCTTTGATGTGCTGGATGAGTACATCGGCCTCGGATTTGGCAAAGGTGATTACAGACTCACGATGACCCTGCAGATTGGCGTTGAGAAGAAAGGCCAAAAGTAGTGTCCAGATGAGAGCCAACGCAAGAAACCAGCCACGAATATTTCCAAATAAACTCATGACATGGGCTAGCAATTAGCGTGCCTTAAAGGGCAGATGGTTTGATGCTGCTGCATAGGGCGTGGGAATGCCTGAAATCGGATTCCTCAACAGCGTTCATGACATGGAAAAGGTAGGCATGAACGTCAGCAACGAAAAATCTGTTGGCAGTTGTCTTTTCTCATAAGAGCGGAAGTTTGACGCTGTTTGAGGAACTGAGCTGGCCAGAAGAGGCGAGCTTACGGATGAGGCTGAATCGATGGTGATCACTTCGGCCTCTCTATTTTGGGCTGACACCTCTACAGTAAGAGAGCAACAAGTAAGAGAGCAACAGATAAACTTGCTGTTGAGGCGCAGTCGTAGCAAGATAACCAGTCTTGCTGAATTGGCAGCGAAGATGAGCATTGCGGCGGGAAGGGGCCCCAAATGAAATATTTAATCTTTGTGATAGCTGTTCTCTCTCTGGCAGCATGTTCCACGCATACGACAATTGACAGCGCTGAACTGGCAGAGGCGCGTCTGGCAGTCGCTGCAGCAAAGGCAGCCGGTGCTGAGACTTGTACGCCAAAGTTGCAGGCTGAGGCTGTGGCAAGCCTGTACATGGCGGCACATGAATCATCTGAAATATCCGGCTCTGAGGGGCGTGATCATCCGCATGAGAAACAGCAGTGGATCAACAGAGCAATTGCAAAATCACGCCAGGCGCTGGAGCTAAGCCAGCTTAATTGCGCAGCGGCAACAGCTGCGGGGCCGGCTATAAGCAGCATTGGTTTTGATAACAACAGCTCCTGGTTGAACCGCAGCGCGGCAGCCGCATTAAAGCAGCTTGTGGTTACATTAAAGCAGCAACCGGATCTGCAGCTTGTGGTGGCGGGGCATGCCAGTACGCCTGAATCTGAAAAGTATAATATGTGGCTCTCCCAGCGTCGTACAAAGCGGGTGGTCAACTATCTTGTATCCCACGGCATATCAGCAGAGCGTCTGGTTGGCGAAGCTTATGGTGAGAGCAGGTTGCTTGCCGATGAGAGCAGGCCTGATGGTGAAGCGAAAAACAGGCGGGTGGAGTTCTCTCTCAGGTAGAGCACGCTTTCAGAAAAAAATCTATTCGTGATCCTTCTGGAAAAGCATATTCATGCGTCGGATAATCTGTGGCAGCACATTCATGCGGTGGCGATCCAGATGCAGGCGCAGGCGTGGCAGATGATCAAAGCAGTGATCGTCCGATTTCGGCCAGCGGAATACCTGATCAATCCTGCCATCACTGAGTACATCACTGAACTCCGCATTCAGACGCATCAGTGCATCCTCTGAGAGTGGTTCGAGAATACGAAGCAGCACCGCTTTTCCGACGTAACGGAAGCTGTGGTAATTGAGGTAGAACTCCGTGATATGGTCAGTTGCCGCTTCAATGCTGTCGGTATGAAAGAGTAGATTGTTATCATCGGCATCGATCAGACCATCTTTCACAAGTCTGCGCATCCATGAGTGCATAAACGGGCCCCAGTAGTCATCACCCGGTGCCTCCAGCAGCACCACAGGCACTGGTGGATTACGACCGGTCTGCAACAGGGTCAGGGTTTCAAATGCTTCATCAAGTGTGCCAAAACCACCGGGTGTGAGCACCACCGCATCACTCTCTTTAAGAAAGAAGACCTTACGGGTAAAGAAATACTGGCAGTAGAAGTGGCGGGAGGAGTTGGCCATGATGGGGTTGGGTTGCTGCTCCATTGGCAGATTGATGTTGATGGCAAAGGAGTTCTGCTCACCGGCTCCCTCATTGGCCGCCTGCATCATACCGCCACCGCCACCGGTGATGATCATGAAGCCAGCATCCTTGAGGGCAGCAGCACACTGCATGGTCTGGATATATCGCGGGTCATCAGATTTGGTGCGGGCTGATCCGAATACTGTCACCTTGCGCAGCGCCTGATAGGGCTGGAATACATCAAGTCCTTTTCGCAGTTCACCCAGCATCTTGGCCAGCATTTTGATATCACCATTGCTGTAACCGTCAGAGATCAGTCGCAGAGCCTCAACCAGAATAGCCCTTTTATAGGGGGAGTCGTGCGCATAATCGGCAATCAGTTTGCGGGCATGTTTATGGACATTGTCGGGAAGTCCTTCCAGACCGGAAGGGTCAGTCAGTTCTGAATTCAATGGGTAGGCTCCGCTGCCTGTTTGGCGGCATCAATCACGATATCAATACGCCGGTTCATGGCCCGGCCTTGCGGGAAATCGTTACTGGCGATCGGCCGCACCTCACCATAACCGAGTGCTTTCAGACGACCACCATCAGTGCCTTCAGCAATCAAAACGTCGCGCACAGACTCAGCCCGCTTCAGGGAGAGCTGCTGATTCGGTTTTACATCACCGACATTGTCGGTATGCCCTTCAATACGTACATTGCGATCAGCATAAACCTCAAGGGCAGCATGAAGACGTTTGAGCAGTGGCTGGTATTTAGCATCGATTTTACTGCGTGCAGGAACAAACTGTAGTCCGGTCAGCCGGATCAGCAGGGATCCATCAAGATTCACAAGAATATCAGCATCACCTTTCTCGAACTGCGAGCGCAGGCGTGCCTGCTGTTTTTTATCAAAGGTTTCACGTTCAAGCTTGGCTCTGAATACCTCTTTCATATCGGTGATCCGGGCATGCTGAGCCTGCTGCATCTCTTCTGTTTGTGCTTGTAATCTTGACTGCAGCTGCTCCCCATACTGCAGCTTCAAGCGTTTGGCATCTTCAACCCGGGCTTTGCGTTCACTGCTAAGCTGATTTTTAAGTTTCTCAACAGCTGTTACCAGCTCCTTGTTTGAATAATTGACCAGCAGCACATTATTTTCCGGTTCAAGATCGAGAACGGTTGCCAGTTGCTGACGGAACTCACGATATTTGATGGCATTGTCTTCGTGGCTGCCGGTTTTCTTGCGCCACGCTTTGACCTGCAGACAGAGCTCTTTGGCTTCGATTGCCAGCTTATAGGCATCAGCTGGCTGACTGGGCATGGTTGAACTCATGCCATCAATATAACTGCGCAGAACAGCCATTTTCGCTTTGGCTGCACCATAGGTTGTCGGCGCATACTTTGCTGCACTGCTTGCAGCAGCACTTGCAAGAGCGCGGGCTGCCAGTTCAGAGAGTTGCGGCAGCGCTGAGTTCATCGCACGGTTGTAGGCCTCATCAGCCTGGGCTGCATACTCTTGTGTTTTGTTGAGTTCACCCGCCTCGCGCGTGCTGATCACCAGATCGAGTAATTGATCTGCCTGATCCATCTGTTGCCGGGAGACAAGGTTGTTGCCGATCTCAGGTGAGGAGGCAACGATATTGACTACAGACTGGGTCTCTTTACGCAGTTCAAGCAGCGCGTTGTACTGTTTGCGAAAACCTGCCGCTGTGAGTCTGGCTTCAGAGAGTGTTACCGCTGCCATTTTCAGCGCTTCGGCAGACTCTTCATGCTTCTGTTGATGGGCGGTAAGCATGGCGGAGCCGAGGTAGGCCTCCACGCGTGACGTGGTTTGCGGGGCGTAACGGGAGTGGCCACTCTGTTTGAATGCGTTAAGTTCTTTCTCAAAGGCTCTTGGGGTCATCGTCTCATCTGCGTGTAGTGGTGCAGCGAGCGCGGGGAGCAGCATCAGGGTGGTGAATAGAGAAAGAAAAAAACGTTTATTAGCCAAGATTTAACATCCTTTCCAACGAGAGTTTGGCCCAGCGTTGCTGCTGGCGGGGTACCTTGATCTGATGGGTGATCTCCCCGTTTTTGATCGAGGTGAGGGCTGCGCAGAGATGCTGCGGATCGGTGCGGAACATTGTGGAGCACATGCAGACCATCGGTGAGAGGAACCAGACCGGTTTGTCAGGGAACTGCAGGCGCAGGCGGTTGACCAGATTCAACTCTGTGGCGATGGCGAATGAGGCACCGGCAGGTGCGGCGGCGACATGTTTGATGATCATCTCGGTGGAGCCGACAAAATCGGCCGTTTCACACACCTCGCGAGAGCACTCCGGATGGGCAACTATTTCGATACCCGGGTGGTTCTTGCGCATGGTCTCGGCGTGTTCAGGTTTGAACAGCTGATGTACCGAACAGAAACCTTTCCAGAGGATCAGTGTCGCCTTCTCAATCGATTCAGCAGAGTTGCCGCCAAGTGGTAGATCCGGATCCCAGATGATCATCTGTTCATCAGGGATACCCATCGCCACAGCGGTGTTTTCACCCAGATGCTGGTCGGGGAAGAAGAGGATCTTTTCGCGGTTGCCCCAGCTCCACGCCATAATGCGGCGTGCATTGCCGGAGGTGCAGACGATGCCGCCATGTTCGCCACAGAACGATTTTAGCGCTGCCGTGGAGTTGATATAGGTGACAGGGGTGACGCACTCATCGGGCGTGATTACCGTAGATAACTCATCCCAGCAGCGCTGAACCTGCTCATCATTGGCCATGTCAGCCATCGAACAGCCAGCTGCCAGATCCGGCAGAATCACCGTCTGTTCGTCACTGGTGAGGATATCGGCGGTTTCAGCCATGAAATGCACACCGCAGAAGATGATATAGGGGGCGGAGGTCTCAGCGGCCTTCTGGGCCAGCTTGAGCGAATCGCCGCTCACATCAGCAAAGGCGAAGACCTCTTCGCGCTGATAGTGGTGACCGAGGATCAGCACCTGATCGCCAAGTTCGGCTTTCAGTGATTTGATCTGTTCAATAATATCTGTTTCAGGGGTGTCGTATAGCTGCTTGAGCAGCGCCTGTGTCGTCATTGGCAAAGTTTCCGGCGGCATCGCTCCCTTGTCAAATTACGATTTTCTTTTGAACCGCGAATGAACGCTAATGAACTCGAATGTGAGACAAAGATTGATAGGGAGTTAAGTTATATCTCTTCTTTGAACTTGGATTCATATAAGTAAATGGTTTTCTGTTTCCCATATTAGTGTCTATTCGCGTTTATTTGCGGTTCGCCTTTCGTCTGCGCGTGCATCAATTGCCTGCTGCGGTTACGCTTCGCGCAGTTTAGTTTTGGAGAGTTTTTATGCCTGTATATCGTTCCCGCACATCCACCCATGGCCGTAATATGGCTGGCGCACGCTCGCTCTGGCGCGCCACCGGTATGAAAGATGGAGATTTTGAGAAGCCGATTATCGCCGTGGTCAACTCCTTCACCCAGTTTGTGCCGGGTCATGTGCATCTCAAAGATATGGGGCAACTGGTAGCGCGCGAGATTGAGGCAGCCGGTGGCGTGGCCAAAGAGTTTAATACCATTGCCATTGATGACGGTATCGCCATGGGTCATGGCGGCATGCTCTACTCTCTGCCAAGCCGCGATCTGATCGCCGACTCGGTGGAGTATATGGTCAATGCGCATACCGCTGATGCGATGGTCTGCATCTCCAACTGCGACAAGATCACACCGGGCATGCTGATGGCCGCACTGCGTCTGAATATCCCGGCGGTATTTGTATCCGGTGGCCCGATGGAGGCCGGTAAAATCACCCTGAACAATCGTGAGGTGCATCTGGATCTGGTCGATGCCATGGTAATGGCGGCTGATCCCAATGAGTCGGATGAAGATGTGGCTGCAGTTGAACGCTCTGCCTGCCCGACCTGTGGTTCATGCTCGGGTATGTTTACCGCCAACTCGATGAACTGTCTGGCTGAAGCACTCGGCCTGGCACTGCCCGGTAACGGCTCGCTGCTGGCCACCCACGCTGATCGTAAAGCGCTGTTTCTTGAGGCTGGGCGTACCGCGGTTGCACTGTGTGAGCGCTACTATAAAAATGAGGATCTCTCGGCACTACCGCGCTCCATCGCTACCTTTGAGGCCTTTGAGAACGCCATGGCACTGGATATCGCTATGGGCGGTTCGACCAATACGGTATTGCATCTGCTGGCCTGTGCACAGGAGGCAGGTGTCGATTTCACCATGGCCGATATTGACCGCATGAGCCGCAAGGTTCCCAACCTCTGCAAGGTGGCACCTGCCGTGCAGCACTACCATATGGAGGATGTACATCGTGCCGGTGGCGTGATCGGCATCCTTGCCGAGCTGGATCGGGCAGGGCTTATTCACAGAGACGTGCCAACCGTGCATGCCGCCACTCTGGGGGCAGGGCTTGATGCCAACGATGTGATGAATGAGGCCAACACCGCACCGCGTGAGATGTATCGCGCAGCACCGGCTGGCATTCCTACGCAGACAGCATTTTCGCAAGCCGAGCGCTGGAAATCGCTGGATACCGATCGTCAGGCCGGTTGCATTCGCAATCTCGAAAATGCCTACTCCAAAGAGGGCGGCATTGCTGTGCTCTACGGCAACATTGCCGAGAACGGCTGTATCGTAAAAACCGCTGGCGTGGATGAGTCGATCTGGAAGTTCACAGGTCGCGCACGTGTATTTGAATCACAGGATGATTCAGTTACCGCCATCCTCAACGATAAGATTGTGGCCGGTGATATTGTCATTATCCGTTATGAGGGGCCGAAGGGCGGCCCCGGCATGCAGGAGATGCTCTATCCGACCTCCTACCTCAAATCCAAAGGTCTGGGCAAGGCATGTGCACTGCTCACCGATGGCCGTTTCTCAGGAGGCACCTCCGGCCTCTCCATTGGTCACGCCTCCCCTGAAGCAGCCGAAGGCGGCGCCATCGGTCTGGTGGAAGAGGGTGATACCATCGAGATCGATATCCCGAATCGCACCATTCATCTGGCTCTCTCCGATGATGAGCTGGCAACTCGCCGTGCCGCGATGGAAGCCAGAGGGACAGAAGGCTGGAAACCGGTCAGTCGTGACCGCATCGTCTCCAAGGCACTGCAAGCCTATGCAGCCCTGACCACCAGTGCTGACAAGGGCGCGGTTCGCAATCTGGAGCAGCTGAAGTAGGGCTATTCTCTGCATTGACGGCTTGTTAGTGGGCGCCTAATCTATGCGTATAGATTGTGCGCATGGAGGAAGCTATGAGCAAATCGTTGAAACGGGCGGTCAATCTTCGAATTGATGAAAGCCTGATTGATCAGGCAAAAGCCTTGAACGTGAATCTGTCTCAGACACTGGAGGCCTCTCTGGTTGAAGTTTTACGCCAGAAGCAGCGAGAGTCGTGGCTGGCCGAAAACAAAGATGCTGTGAAGGCATACAACAGCCGTATCGAAAAGCAGGGATTGTTTAGCGACGGGCTGCGTCAGTTCTGATGGCGCAGTTCGACGTTTACAGAAACCCGAATCCTGAGACGAACATACAGATTCCCTATCTACTGGACCTTCAGGCCGATCTTCTGGAGCTGCTGAACACCCGAGTCGTGGCCCCTCTGCATACTCAGGCATCGATCTCTGCACCCATCAGGCATTTGAACCCTATTCTGGAAGTGGGTGGCGAGAAGCTGGTGCTTTCCACTGCTGAATTGGCGGCTGTTCCAGTCGGTGCATTGGGAGAACAGGTTGGCAATGCCAAAGATTATCGCGATGATGTTATCGCCTCGCTGGATTTTGTGTTTACCGGAATTTAAGGCAGTCTGGCGTTCGTTGAAGCTGCTTTCGATTCAGAACTCGTGATCAGCAGGGTGAAGGAGGGGAAATGATTCAAGATTCAAGACCTGACCCCAAAGCTTCTATTATCTCTACCGAGACTGGCTGCCAGAGAGCGGTGAGGAGCTGCGCGATGCTCACCTCTTTTTTCACTATCTGAATCTGCGTTCGGAAGTGGAGGAGCATGAGCTGATTACGGATGTTTATCTGCCGCTACAGTAGTGTGATCAAAACTCCCTGAGTGATTATCAAAGCCCTCTGCTGATTCTGTTTGTATCGGTTGGGGGCTTTGCTTTTGCCCGTGAGACATCGCCATTGTCATTGCCTGTTTTCACTTATGGACAGCCAGCCAGGCTCATGAAACACTCGCCGGTTTTAAGAAACCATGGGTTGGAGGGAAGACGTGTCTGAAGAGAATAGAAAGGAGCCATCATTAGAGGCGGAACATCACGATCAGAGTGCGCAGCTTGATGCGCTTATTGATCAGTTTGATGATGACTTTGATCTCGAATTTGCAAATGAAGCGACTGAGCCAAAGCCAGTGCCGGGTGATGATGAAGCCCCTGTTGCATCCGAGGACTCTGATGCGCTCGATGAGCTTCTCTCAGAACTTGAAACCAATCCAGAGCCTGAACAGGTTGAGAAAGATAGCAGTAGTATCACAGTTCTGCTGTTAAGTGTTGTCGCAATAGCGCTGCTTGGAACTTTGATTTGGCAGGACTTTACCGGCGGTAAAGAAGAGGTTGCTGCCCTGAAGCAACCGTTGATAAACACGATTCCCGCAGAGCGTGATAACCAGCCTGTTGCTGTCAAAGAACAGCAGGAGTCTCTGCCTGCAAGCCCTGAAGAGGGCGATGCGCAAGCTGCTGCAGAAACAGAGCCGATGGCGGCAGCTGTTGTGAAACAGCAGGAGCCGGAGATGCAGAGAGAAGTTGAGGCGCCATCTGCCACTAGAGAGGTTCTACCTGTCGATCCGGTCGCGCCTGAGGTGGTAACAGCCAAGGCTCGCAAAATCTTCTGGGCGGTGAATCTGACATCGGTCTCCACGCTGGCTTCGGCTGAGAAGATTCAGCATGAGCTTCAAGGCAGGGGAGTCGTGAGTGAGCTGAAGCAGGCCACCATCGGTGGGAAGTCATACTATCGTATTCGTATAGGTGGATTCGCCAGCAAAGAGGAAGCCGAGCAGGCTCGTGCGCCTTACATGGAAGAGAAAGAGTTCAGTAGCGCATGGTTGGAGCGTTACCGTGTAGAGGCTCAGTTAGCGCAGTAGAGCTGTTGCAGATGGGTCCAAAATTTCGCATCTATGGCTCTGGTTAAATTTCATCCGCGGCGTATGTGCTGTTTATGATCAGGTTGGGCTAACGCCTGCTTGTGGAGTACCGATCTTGTGATTTGGGTCAATTTTTTCACGGAGTAACATCCTAACGTTTTGCTCTGCTCCCGATCAGAGTGATGGCGTTCAAGCCTGTGGAGCAGAGCGAGGTGAATGATGGAAGAGCTGACTTACCTGACTGCGGATTCAGGTATCCATGCACAAGAGCTTGTCGAGATTGATGATGCCATCTCCGTGGAAGAGGCGCCCGTGCAGCAACGACTGTTCGGCCCGTTCAACTACACGAAAGATATCGTTGATGCGATTGTTGAAATGACACAGGTGATCCCTCTGTTCGATAACTTCGACCCTCTGCAACTCAGGGTGATTGTTTCGCATATGCAGATTGTACGTCTGGAAGCCGGGGAGTGCCTCTTTTCCGAGGGAGAAGAGGGTGACGAGACCGGCTTTATTGTCTCCGGTCGGGTGAAGGTGTTCAAACAGACACAAGGCGGCCAGCATGCACTGGTATCAACACTGTCGCGCGGACGCAGTATCGGCGAAATGGCGATGATCGATTCCTACTGCCGTTCAGCAACGGCAATCACCAGTGAGCCTACGACCATGCTGACGCTCAAACGCAAACATTTCGATCAGATTGTGGCGGTGGATTCGCATACGGGCTTCGCCTTTATGAAGGCGCTGGCGCGGGTGGTCTGCCTGCATCTGCGCCGAACCTCGAACCAGTATGCCGACGCCTGCGAAATAGCAGGAGAGGTCACGGACTACTCCGGTCTGATGGAGGAGATGGTGAGCATATCTGCGGAGCGGACGCAGCTGGAAGCCATGGCTGCCGGTAGAGCTGCCTGATCGGGATAATCACGAATTCCGGGAAGGTATACTAGAAAAGGCCCTCTGCGAAAGCAGGAGGCTTTTCATTTTGCGGATTTCAAATCGCCGGTCTATGCTCAAGGTAATAATGGGGATGGAGTGGGGAAACTGTAATATTTCCCCGTAATCGAAGAAGGTTGAACAGGCTAAATTACCACTACTCAGAGCGAGAGTTTAGTAGCCCATGGTTAGAGCGTTACCGTGAAGAGGCGAGCTCGTCAGAGTAATGACACCGCACCTATCCTGTGGTCGAAGTTCTGATTTAGTCCCAGAGGTAAGCGCCTTGATTTGCGGGTGGGGCTAACTCATTTTCATTTTCGGCATAGCAAATATGTTGAGGCATAGGTGCGTGTGATCATGTCGTTGTCTTCAAAAAGAAGAGGTTCACCATGATAAAACGAAAAGGCTGTTTTGACCTTTTGCACCAAAAGTGATACTTTTTTCTAACAATTCTGAGCTTGGTATGGAGGTATATCGATATGAGATTGCTCATTATTCTTTTCACCACGTTTCTCCTGAACGCGACATACGCCTATGGTCTTGGCATTGGTGATTATGGTCTTACCGTTCGAAACGTACATGGACAGCAGCTTGATGAATTGCGTTTATTACACGGGCCGACCCCTCCACGTGGAGCGTCCATTTCTGATGGGTCGACGGTAAATGTTCAATTATGTGGTGAGAGCTACTGGTACACTCCACGCCACATTGTAAAGTTGGCAGAATGGAAACAGAAAGGGTACTCCGTATTTGTTGAGTACGTGACAAACAGTGGGACGCGATTGAAGAAGTGCCGTCTTAACTGACGAGATCCAGGTAGCATTGTCTGGTTCCTGCTGGGGCTCGTGAAGGTGATGTTATTGATGCGTATTGCACCCCTTACTCTTTCTTGATTTGATTAATGCTTTACCGAGTTCTGGGATGTGCTGTTGACAGCGTATCACCAATTCTTCAGCTGACCAGGGTTCCAGAATGGGCTTGTCAATCCGGGAACCCGGGATTGAGGAAATCTCCTTGCCGGAGTATCTTCCCACGCGCTTAAGAATTCCCCCGGAAAAAGGATAGGTAACCATGACTAGAAAGTTTAATTTCAGTGCAGGCCCGGCAATGCTGCCGACTGCCGTGATCGAGCGCGCGCAAGCCGAGATGCTGGATTGGAACGGTTCAGGCATGTCCACTATGGAGATGAGCCATCGCGGTAAGGAGTATATGTCCATCGCGGCCAAGGCGGAGAGTGATCTGCGCGAAGTGATGGGGATTCCCGACAACTACAAGGTGCTCTTTTTGCAGGGTGGTGCCTCTTCCCAGTTCGCCATGATTCCGCTGAATCTTATGGGTGACAAAGCCAGTGCCGATTATATCAATACCGGCATGTGGTCGAAGAAGGCGATCTCCGAGGCCAAACGTTATACCACAGTCAATATCGCCGCAGACACCTCTGAGGGTGGTTTTACCGCTGTTCCTACCCAGGCTGAACTGAAGCTTGATCCGAATGCAGCCTACGTGCACTACACACCGAATGAGACGATCGGTGGTGTGGAGTTCGATTATATCCCTGAGACGGGCGATGTGCCTCTGATCGCTGATATGTCCTCCACCATTCTTTCGCGTCCGCTGGATGTCTCCAAATTTGGTATGATCTATGCCGGTGCGCAGAAGAATATCGGCCCTGCCGGTCTGACCATCGTGATTATCCGTGATGATCTTCTGGGCAAGGCGTCGTCGAACTGCCCGACCATGTTCAACTACAGCGTTCATGCGGAAAACGATTCGATGTACAACACGCCGTCTACCTACAGCTGGTACATGGCAGGTCTTGTCTTCGAGTGGTTGAAAGAGCAGGGCGGTCTGGAAGGGATGGCCGAGGTGAACAAGCGCAAGGCCGAGAAACTCTATGCTGCCATCGATGCTACCGATTTCTACGGCTCTCCTGTCGCGATCAATGCCCGCTCATGGATGAACGTACCGTTCACGCTTGCAGATGCTGAACTGGATGCGGCTTTCCTTAAGGGTGCATCCGAACGCGGTCTGGTAACCCTGAAAGGGCACCGCTCTGTGGGTGGCATGCGCGCCAGTATCTACAACGCCATGCCTGAAGCGGGTGTTGATGCGCTGGTTGCCTTTATGCAGGAGTTTGAAGCCGCCAACGCGTAAGGCCACTTTGCTCATTACCTTTTAAGGTGTTTGAGTTTTTTGATCAAAGCCCTCTGCCAGTTGCCGTATTGGCAGAGGGTTTTTTTTTGTTATACATTTGCAGTGGTTAAATGAAAGGGAGGGGTTGACCATGGAATCATTTCATTGGGATGATCATTTTGTCACTGGCCTGGATGAGGTAGATCAGCAGCATCACCGTCTTGTTGATATGGTGAATCAGTTTGGTGCCCTGCTTTCTGAAAATGAAGTCGATGCAGATGCGCTGGAATCACTGTTCAACAAGCTGGCTGAATACGCAGTATACCATTTTAAAGAAGAAGAGCGTTTAATGGTTGAATTCAGTATCGATCAGCGTCATATCTCCAACCATATGGAAGTTCATCAGAAGTTTGTGGAAGAAGTGATGACCATGCACAAAGGCATCACAGCTGAAAATCCGGAAGGGGCAAGTAATCTACTCTCTTTTCTCACCCACTGGCTTGCATATCATATTCTTGGCCTGGATCAAAATATGGTGAGGCAGATCAGAGCAATTCAGGCCGGTTCCACGCCGGCACTGGCCTATCAGGCAGAAGAGAAGCAACTCGATTCTGCAACAGAACCTTTGCTTGTCGCTCTTGATGCCCTGTTTTACCAAGTTTCAGAACGAAACAGGGAACTATCCCTACTGAATCAATCACTCGAAGCCAAGGTGGAGGAGCGTACACGCGAGCTTTCAGAGGCCAACCTGAAACTTGAGGAGTTATCTCTAACCGATGCTCTGACCGATCTTCCGAATCGCCGTTATGGGATGCTGTGCCTCGCAGAAAGATGGGATGAGTCGCTAACAAACGATACTCCGCTGGTCTGCATGATTGTTGATGCTGACCATTTCAAAGAGATCAATGATACCTATGGTCATGATGCAGGTGACAGCGTACTCATTGAACTGGCTAAAACAGTTCAGAATGCAGTACGGGAGAGTGATATGGTCTGCCGACTGGGTGGCGATGAGTTTATCATTATCTGCCCCGATACCAGCTTTGATGATGGTATGGCGATTGCTGAGCAGATTCGCAAAAGTGTCTCCGAACTGGAAGTGGTGGCTGGAGATGGCGTATGGCATGGCAGCATAAGTGTCGGACTGGCATCACGGACTGCAGCGATGAATTCATATGAGAAGCTGATCAAGTCTGCGGATTTAAGCGTCTATGAGGCCAAACGCGATGGCAAAAACTGTGTGCGAGCAGTAGAGAGTCGATAACGAGACTCGCATCTGTTTATGCCCTTCCCTAAAGCAATGCGTTCTGCTGCACATGGCGATGCACGACATGCTATGATGTCGCCGCATTCAGGGGTGATGTTACACCTGAATAAAACCATCCACAGAAGGTTCATAACAACTTTATGACTAAAGCATTAGCGCCACTGCCAACAGAAGATTCTGCACAACATTTTGAGACCGTGATTATCGGCACAGGTTTTTCGGGGCTGCTGGCGGCGATTCGGCTGCAGAAAAAGGGATTTAACGATTTCATCCTGCTGGAGCGAAGCCAAGAGCTGGGTGGCACCTGGCAGATCAACTCCTATCCGGGGGCTGAGGTGGATATTCCCACCGGACTCTACTCCATCTCCTTTGTTCCATTTCCGTTTAAAAAGAGCTTTGCGCCGCAAAGTGAACTGCTGGCCTATACCAACCATATCATCAATACGTTCGGCCTGAGAAAAAAGGCAAAAACCAACTGCAGTGTTACCAGCCTCAGCTATGATGAGAGCAGATGCCTGTGGACTGTCGAGACCGGGTCGGGTGATACGTTCACAGCCCGCTTTGTCATCGACAGCAGCGGTGTGCTGGCCAATCCGCATACACCTCATATCAAGGGGGCGGAGCGCTTTGAGGGGGCGCAGTTCCACGCCGGTCACTGGGATCACTCGGTCGATTATGAGGGTAAACGGGTTGCGGTGATCGGTTCAGGCTGTTCAGGGGCGCAGATTGTACCTGCCATGGCTGACAAGGTGAGCCGCCTGACCCTGTTTATGGGCAAAGCGCAGTGGATTCTGCCGCGCTCAGACCGCAACTACAGTGCGATTGAGTCTTATCTGCGCACACTGCCGGGCATCCGCCATATCATCCGCCTGCTCTTCTTTATCTTTTATGATCTGCGCTTTGTTGCCTTCCGTCGCTATCCGCTGATCTCAAGGCTCGCCCCCTACATGAAGGCCTACTACCGCAGAAGGCTGCAGAAGCATCTCGATCGCTACATCAGGGATGAGAAGTTGCGGGCGCATATGATGCCCGATTACGAGTTGGGCAGTCGCCGGGTGATTCCATCAAATAACTACCTGCCAGCGCTGGCCAGAGAGAATGTCGATGTCGATATCAGCGGTATCGATTGCATTACACCGACAGGCATCAGAACAAAAGAGGGCAAGGATATCGATCTGGATATCATCGTCTATGCCACCGGCTACTACGCCTATTCAGATATGAAAAGGGCGCTCACCTTTCAGGTTAATGGTATCGGTGGTCGCAACCTCAACAGTGAGTGGGAAACAGCAGCGATCTCCTCCTATAAGGGCATTACCATGGCCGGCTATCCCAACTACTTTAAAGTGAACGGCCCCAACACCGGCTCCGGCCACAGCTCGCAGCTCTCCTATATGCAGGTGGCGACCGATTATATTGTGCAGGCGATCAGTGCGGTAAAAGCGGATGCGAGCATCAAAGCGATTGAACCCAAACAGGAGCTTCAGGATGCCTATGTGGCCGGGATGCGCGCCAAGATGGAGAAGACGGTCTGGCAGAAGGCCACGACCACTGCCTTCTACAGAAAGAACATGAGTGAAGAGGTGACCAGTCTCTCACCTGAACCGGTGACCGGTTTCATCTTCTCCCGCAAATGGTTCCGCCTGAGTGATTATCATCTGATAAAGTGAAAGGGGAGGTCGGCGGCAATAAGCCTGCTTCAGGCGGGCTGCCCTGAAACGTGTGCCTCAAGGTTTTCCTGACTCTCATCTGCTGCTCTGTTGGCTGTTTGTGAGGTTCTCTCTGTAGCCGACAGAGGCGTTTCAATGCCCCGAACGCGCTTGATCAGCTGATATGCAAGGGTGATTGCAGCAACAAGGTTTGCCGCCAGCAGCAGCATGCTCATCCAGTCTTCAGGCGTGAATGCACTGCCCTCCACCCATACTCGCAAGAGGTAACCTGCATCCAGGTGGTTGAAATACCACTGCAGGCCGTCACTCCAGTTGATGTTACCCAGAGAAGATAAAAAAGTGATTTCAGACATAACAGACTCCTTGATCAGGAGCTGATCTTAGAGTGCCCCGGCTGCATCCGATGTGATCCAGATCATACCCGTGCTGTGGCTGACGTTTGCCTGTGTGTCGTAAGAAACTCACATGGCCGCAGCTTTTCAGAGCCTCCCTAAATGACTCCAGGAGATCACTATGGCGTCACCGTAATTCGATGATCATCTGCAAAAGTGACACGCCGGTTGTGTAATGCCAGGCGCTGCTCTACCTTGGCTCGGAGCCGGGGCATGATTCAATTTTAAGGGCTGACCCCTACTGCTCTTTTGAGGATAACTAAACATGAAAATTAATGTTGGAAATATGGCGTTTAGCACCAGCGATGAAGAGCTGCGCGATCTCTTCTCTGCATTCGGCACCGTTGCCACTGCAGAGGTGGTCAAGGATGTCGAAAAGAATCGCAGCCGCGGTTTCGGCTTTGTCGAGATGGCCGATGAGCGCGAAGGAGATGCAGCGATCAGGTCACTCAACGGCTATGAATTTGCCGGCCGCAAGCTGCGCGTCAACGAGATCAAACCCGCCAAATAAAAAGTGGAACCATTCAATAACTCACTGACCTGATCCCGTATTACAGGAGTATACGTTTTTGAAAGTGAAATTTTTGATCACCGGTGGCACGATCTGCAAGCGCTATAATGAGATCAGCGGCGCATTAGAGTTCCGTGAGTCGTTTATTCCGGGCATGCTGGAGCGGGGCAGGTGCAAGCTGGACTACAGCACCGAGCAGCTGATGCTCAAGGATAGTCTGGAGATGAGTGA
Source organism: Mariprofundus sp. KV (assembly GCF_013387475.1). Taxonomy (GTDB): domain Bacteria; phylum Pseudomonadota; class Zetaproteobacteria; order Mariprofundales; family Mariprofundaceae; genus Mariprofundus. Next base: position 20,545 of record NZ_VWNB01000012.1, read on the forward strand.
TGAGGATCGGCAGAGCATTCTCGCCAGTTGTGAGGCGTGTGAAGAGTCCAAGATCATCATCTCCCATGGCACCGATACGATGGTTGAAACCGCACGCGTGCTGGGGCCGAAGCTGGAGAATAAAACGGTCGTGCTGGTCGGGGCGATGATTCCCTATTCGATCAGCAACTCCGATGCGAACTTCAATCTCGGATGTGCGGTCACCGCAGTGCAGCTGCTCGGTGCAGGTGTCTTTGTGGTGATGAACGGCCACATCTTCCGCTGGGATGATGTCAGCAAAAATCGCGGCGAAGGCATTTTTCAACGCGCTGATCTTTGATGGCGTTTACCTTCAGAAAGCCTTCAGGGTCAGTTCTTTAGTTTGTACCAATCACTTTAGAAACTACAAAGTAAAGAACTGACCCTCAGTATCTGTCCCCGTATTTCGCGATGAAAATCCGCGAATCAAGCCCTGACCCTTATGGTGCTCGATGAAAATCCGCGAATCAAGCCCTGACCCTTATGGTTACAAAAGGGGTCAGGGCTTGAATTGCGGATATAGAGGAGCGGACATCGGGATCAGGTCTTGAAACTTGAATCAGAAATAAAGGGGCAGTGTGCTTATCTTGGTGAAATCAGGGGCACAACAAGTCTATAAATAAGTAAATGGGCCCCTTATCCTCACAAGTGTGTTTGCTTTGCCTTTGGTTATAATCTCCCCATGCCAAGCCTGCCTATTGATGATGTTCTGCCAGAGATCAAAGAGACATTAGCCACTCACAATCGGCTTGTGCTGCAGGCACCTCCGGGGGCAGGAAAAACCACCGCCGTGCCCATCGCTCTGCTCGGTGAGCAGTGGTTGGGTGATAAACAGATCATCATGCTTGAACCGCGCAGGCTGGCGGCACGTAATGCGGCGGCGCGTATGGCATTTCTGCTCGGTGAGAAGGTTGGTGAAACCGTCGGTTACCAGATCCGACAGGATAGCTGTCTAAGCGATCAAACAAAGATTCTCGTGGTCACCGAAGGGATTTTAACGCGCAAACTTCAGGCTGACCCTGAACTCAAAAAAACCGCACTGGTGATTTTTGATGAGTTCCATGAGCGCAGCCTGCATGCCGATCTCTCACTGGCACTCTGCCTGCAGAGCCAGCAGATCCTGCGCGAAGATCTGAAGATTCTGGTGATGTCGGCAACGCTGCATACCGATGCTGTTGCCACTCTTCTGGATCACGCACCGATCATTGAGAGTGAAGGGCGCAGCTTTCCGGTTGAGAACAGATACAGATACCTCGACAGCGTGAAACCTCAGCAGAACACAAAGCCACAGCAGCAGCTGATGATGAATCTGGTGAAAACAGTCAAAACATTCATTCATGAACATCAGGGCAACTGCCTGGTGTTTCTGCCCGGAGTCAAAGAGATCAACCAGCTGGCCGGGCAGATCAAACAGCTGCTTGATAACGCATCGATCAATAACATTGTCATTGCACCGCTACATGGCTCTCTGAACAGGCAGCAGCAGGATCTGGCTATCGCAGCACCCAGAGACAGAGCCATGCGTAAGATCGTGCTGGCCACCAATATCGCAGAGACCAGCATCACCATAGAAGGCATAAGCTGCGTGATCGATTCAGGGCTGGAGCGCGTGCTCGATTACAGCCCGGCCTCGGGCATGAACCGGCTCACTACCCGCGCCATCTCACAAGACTCGGCCGTGCAGCGCAGTGGCCGCGCCGGAAGGCTCTCTGCTGGCACCTGTTACCGTATGTGGGCAGAGGAGCAGCAGTCGCGCCTGCTCAAACATGCATCGCCTGAGATTCTGCACAGTGATCTCTCCTCACTGGTGCTGGAGCTGGCCAACTGGGGCGTGAGTGAGGTGAATGAGTTGCAGTGGATGGATATGCCACCAGCCGGTGCCATCGGGCAGGCAAAGGATTTGCTGCAACAACTCACTGCTATTGATGAGCGGGGTAATATCACAGCCCACGGCCGAGATATGTTGAAACTGGGCACCCATCCGCGTCTGGCGCATATGATGCTCGCAGCTGTTCAACTGCATCAGCCTTATCACGCCTGCCTGATCGCCAGCCTGCTCAGCGAGAGGGATATATTTCTCTCCAATGCAGAGAGGAGTGCCGATATTCATGACCGGCTGAATGTTCTTCTGCACGGGCGATCCAACAGCCACGGCATCGATCAGCAGCAGTGCAAACGTATCACACAAACGGCCGATGATTTTTTCAGGCGACTTCAACAGTGCAGTCAATCAAAACGAAACAGAGAGCGGCCGGACAACAGCTTTAGCGGCGTGCTTCTGGCCTATGCTTACCCGGATAGAATCGCCAAACAGCGTAGCCCCAACCAGCCGCGTTATCTGCTCAGCAACGGCAGAGGGGCGGTGATTCCGCCCTATCTGCAGCATCATCTGCATGCGTATCTGGTGGTTGCCAACCTTGATGCGAACTTTGATGCGAGTTTTGATGCGAGTTTTGATGCCAAGAGGGGGGGCGAAGCACGTATCTATCTGGCGGCAGATATCACTGCTGAACAGCTGCAGGAGTATTTCAGCGAGCATATTGAGCAGCAGGAGTGTGTAGAGTGGAGTGAGAGCGTAGAACGGGTTGAGGTCAAACAGATCAGCCGCATTGGAAAAATAGTGTTGCAGGCATCCACTGTTCATCACAGCGAAAACAGAGAGGCCGTGCAGGAGTGCCTGATCAAGGCCATCAGAAGCAGGGGGGTAGGGTGCCTGAACTGGAGTGGTAAGGCTGTCAGTCTGAAGCAGCGCGTAGAGTTTATTCGCCACCAGCTTGATAACAGTTCGGCTGCGAACAAGCAGCTTGCTGACAGGCCGCTGCCGGACTTTTCAGAGCAGGGGCTGAGCGATACGCTGGAAGAGTGGCTGCAGCCGCACCTGAGTCATGAGAACAGTCTCAAGCAGTGTCTCAAGCTGGATCTCTACAGTCTGCTGTTAAACCGGCTCAGCTGGGAGCAACAGCAACTGGTGGGGCAGTTGGCACCGGAGCGCATCAGCGTACCCAGCGGCTCCGCAGTGGCTATTGATTACTCCGACCCCGCGCAACCGGTGCTGGCCGTCAGGCTGCAGGAGCTGTTCGGTCTGTTTGATACACCGACCGTGATGAATGGAGCGTGCAAGGTGATGCTGCATCTACTATCTCCAGCGCGCAAACCGATGCAGGTCACGCAGGATCTCAACAGCTTCTGGAACAGCACCTATCACGAAGTAAAAAAAGAGCTGCGTGGCAAATACAAACGCCACTACTGGCCGGATGACCCATTCACCGCCCAGGCCACCAGCAAAACCAAAAAACAGATGAATCGTGAATAGAAAAAGCGCAACCAGGAAGAATCATTGGAACCGCGAATGGACTCAAATAAACACGAATTATAATGACATTCCGATCAAAGCACTGTTATTTGCGTCCATTCGCGGTTCGATTTTGTTTGTGTTTGCAAAACTACCTGGTTGCCTTAAAAAATGAATCAGCTGGTTTTAGCAACGACATCACCAAGTTGGATGTAGGTCTCAATGCCTGCCTCGGTGTTCTTTAACATATCCTCGGAAGGCGCCCATTTGCCTTTTTCGCCACAGAGCACAACGGTGCTGCCACCAAAGAGGAAGTAGCCCTTCTCATCACCCTTGTTAAAGGGTTGAGACTCATCATACGATTGCACGATTTTACCCACACAGGTCGCACCAACCTCAATATAGGCCAGCCTGCCGAAATGTTCAGTCTCGAGGATCGAGACACGACGCTCATTCTTGATGAAAATATCCTGCCTGTATTTAAGGGCCAGTGGATTGACCGAATGCAGATCGCCGGCAACGGTGAAGGCTTGAACGGTTTTGCCACTATCGGGATAGTGGTAGCGGTGATAATCAACCGGGCAAAGCCGGGCGATCATCAGCGGGCCACCGATAAACGCTTTGGCCAGCTCAGCATCACCAATCAGATCAACAGCGCGCAGCATCGACCCCTTCACAGGAATCGTGAGATCATCGCTCATGCTGGCATGGCCAAAGTAGCGCGCCTCGGCAAATGCAGCCATCTCATGATCATTGGGGGTGAACGTTCGTTGCCCTTCCTGAAACTGGCGAATAAAGAACTCGTTGAATGATCTGTAGGAGGTTTCAATGGGGTTTTCTTGCAAAGAGCCTTTCTGATACTGCTCGATATCGATATCAAAGTTTTTGATAAAGGGGGCGACCTTTTGTGCTGACTTCGGGCTGTCTTGAGACCTCCCGTAGAGCTGGCTGAACATCTTGCTTGCAATCACTGGCCCCAGCAGCCGCCCGATCGGGTTGCCATAGGCAAACTTCACCATGCCGTCACCGTAAACCTTTTCGATCTCCATGCAGTTTTTGCGACGGTTAAACACCTGAATTTCAAAGCCTTGGCTCATTGGGGCTCCTTTGCCTTTTTACTCAGCTGGATGGTATCAGCTGAATCGTAGTGAGTAAAAAACAGATAAGTTGTGAATCACTTGCGATAAGCAAAGTCGAACCACAAATAGAGACCGATGCCCCGGGGCACCCTCTCTTGCGCAAGCGCAATTCACCTTGTGAACGCAGATATGATGGGTGGAGCAGGGTGATGGTTCAGCAGAGCTGAATGATCCGTGTCTATCTGTGTCCATCTGTGTCAAATCGTAAATGATGCTTCTACTGCGAGGGATGCCATTTTCATCGTACTGGCAAAGGATTCTGCACCGGCAATAAACAGCCCATTATGGCAGAACATGGCATCATCAATGCCGGTCACCTTCTGCAGCGCATCACCGGAGAGACCCGCCCATGCTTCAGGCAGCGATTTTCTATCTTCGAATGAGCCGAGTTCAGCCGGTACGGTCTGAACTCTCCACTCGCCAGTTTGCGATGGATAGACCACGTAGAGCGCCTCTTCAGAGAGGTTGAACACCGTTTTTTTCCATGGGGTATACTGCTCTAAGACAATCACCCTTGGATCTTCTGCATCTTCAATCGCTTGAGCTACAATGGCTTTGGCACTGATGCCTCCGCTTGCTGCTGCAATAAATCGTGTTAACACTCGCGCTGCAAATTCAACCGCCTCATCAAATGCTGCATCGAAGTGGGTCTCCTCCTGCCAGGTCGGGTTAAACATGGAGATAGTTTGACTAAGGCTGATGCCCTGCATCACCCCTTCGACATGACCGCAATCAATCGCATCAATCGTTGATACCAGCCCGGCATCAACCCCATTGGCGATATCCTCATTACCGCCGCAGATCGCTGCGCCATACTTCTGCCAGATCAGACCGAATGAGGAGTAGGGGATACCATTCTCACGCGCGCCTGCACCTCCGCGCTGATGGTGATCAAAACGATCACGATCCGGCTCATACTCACCACCCACATCAACCACAATATCGGCCCCGGCGATAAGGTCGAAATCACGTGTGCGGATAAGCTTAAGTGAGGGAAAGATGAGCTTAAGTGCCGCGATACTGAAAACATCATCGGCATGAAAATTGCCGTTGTGCGTTGCTATGGTTTTATTATTCATCTGTTGTATGCCTTGTTGGAAAGGAGTGGGGGTGTCGCTCTGCTGTTTTGGAGCGGTGAAATGAAAACTGATGCGCCGAACTTTATACGAAGAGCTCTGACAACAATAGATGATTTTGGCAGCCCATCCATGGTCTGAACGGATGCTCTGACTTTTCAGAGCACCCTTAACTCTTTTGCATTTGATGCCCACTCTGTTGTATGGTCGCTGTTGAGAACCATGCATCTTTTTCAGCCCTGTTATTTTACCCGCCATGCATGTGTAGAGTAGTGCCATCAGCGTCCCGTCTGCCCTGACGGTGCATCGGCATAGCATATTCAAAGCAAAGGACTTGTTTAACATGAGTGCAGATTACGATATCGATTCAATTAAAGACCTCGATGGGATCTCCCATATCCAGCTGAGGCCTAATATGTACACCGATACAGGCACGGAACTCGGCTGCCACCATATCGCTCAGGAGGTGCTCGATAACTGCGGCGATGAGGCGATCGGCGGCTTCTGCTCGCGCATTATCGTGGAGCTGGAATCGGAGAATGTGGTCAGCATCAGCGATAACGGGCGCGGTATTCCTGTTAAGCTGAATCAGGACGGTATCTCCGGCGTTGAACTGGTGCTTACCAAGGATAAAGCCGGAGGCAAGTTCGATCATGATGCCTATAAGGTCTCCGGTGGTCTGCACGGGGTCGGTATTACCGTCACCAACGCGCTCTCATCATGGCTTGAAGCGACTGTAAAACGCGATGGCGGGGAGTGGTTCATTCGCCTTGAAAACGGGCGCACAGTCGAGAAGCTCAGAAAGGTCGCTGAGTGCGGCCCGCGCACGCATGGCACAAAAATAAGGTTCTCTCCCAATCCAAAATATTATGAACGTGCCAAGTTCCGCCTGCAGCAGTTGCGCCAGCAGGCGATGGACAAAGCGATCCTTATTCCGGGGCTGGAGGTGGTGTTCAAAGCACCGGGTCTGGAGGATGAGATATTCTGCTTCAGGAACGGTCTCTCCGAATTCATGACCTCACGCATGGAAGCCTCACCGATGTTCGAGTTCTCAGGCCAGCTCGGGGATCTTGAGAAGGTGCACTGGTATTTCGCATCCTTTGCTGAGACCACGCCGATCTATACCAAATCCTATGTGAATACCGTGCCAACGCCGCGCGGTGGCACCCATGAAAAGGGTTTTGAGTCCGGCCTGCTCAAGGCTGTGCGTGAATATATCGATATGCGTCCGGAGCTTAAAAAACTGCTGGGTAAAAAGACCCGCATCGCAGCATCGGATGTGATGACCAACAGCCAGCTCGGGCTTTCGGTCTATATTCAGGATATCTCCTTTGAAGGGCAGACCAAGCAGAAGCTTACCTCTGCCGAGGCCACCAAGTTTGTCGGTGGAGTGATCAATGATTCGGCGGCGCTTTGGCTGAATCGTGACGGTGAGATCTCCGATGCCTGGATGAAGCTCATTATTGATCGGGCCACCACGCGATCCCTCGCCGAAAGCGGAAAAACCAAAAAGGTGGATCGCAAATCCTTTACCGGCAGAACGCCGCTACCGGGCAAGCTGCTGGATTGCCGCAGCAACGATATTGAAGAGACCGAACTCTATCTGGTGGAGGGCGACTCGGCAGGCGGTTCGGCAAAGCAGGCCAATGATCGCGATCTGCAGGCTGTATTCCCCCTGAAAGGTAAGATTCTCAACTGTGAAGGGGTCACATCCACCGATGCCGGCAACAGCGAGGCGGTCGCCGACCTGATCACCGCCATTGGCACCGGTATCGGCGATGAGTGCGATATTGAGAAGCGCCGCTACGGAAAAATAGTGGTGATGACCGATGCGGATATCGACGGCAGCCATATCCAGACGCTCTTGTTCACCTTCTTCTGGCGACAGATGCGGCCGATGGTGGAGGCGGGGCGTGTCTATATTGTTCAGCCGCCGCTTTACGGTGTCACCATAGGCAAGCAGAAACACTATGCCCAGAATGAAGAGGAGCTTGATGGCCTGAGGGCGATGGCACTGGCTGAGAAGAAGAAGATCGAATATATCCGCTTTAAAGGTCTTGGTGAGATGAATCCACCGGAGTTGAAAGAGACCTGTATGGATGTTGAAAATCGTGTGCTGGTACAGGTGAGCCCTGAGGATGCACAGCGTATGGATGCGCTGGTGACGAAGCTGATGGGTGATGATGCCGGTCAGCGCCGTGATCTGCTGATGGGCAAGGAGATTGAGGATGCCAAATATCTCAATGGCCCGGTCAGTGACTCCTTTACTGCGCAGGCAGAAGAGCTGATTGATGACCCCTGTGATGTGACCGATGATCTTGATGATCTGCAGCCCTTCTTTACCCCCTACGATTCGGGCAATAATTCCATTGCGCCATTTGAAACGGTATTCCGTGAACTCTACCGCAGTTACGGCCTTAAAGTGGTGGGTGATCGCGCCATCCCGGATGTACGTGACGGTCTGAAACCGGTGCATCGCCGTATTCTCTATGCGATGGAAAAACTCGGACTGAAATCAAACACCAAAACCAAGAAATCCGCACGCGTTGTCGGTGACGTGATCGGTAAATATCACCCGCATGGTGATTCGGCTGTTTACGGGGCGATGGTGCGCATGGCACAGCCCTGGGCGATGCGTTATCCGCTGGTCGACGGACAGGGTAACTTCGGTTCGATTGATGGCGACTCCGCAGCCGCCATGCGTTACACCGAAGCCAGACTGACGCCGATTGCAGAGGCGATGCTGGGCAGCGACCTGAAAGAGGGTATCACCCCTTATCAGCCCAACTACGATGATCAGGACAAGGAGCCGATGCTGCTGCCTGCACCGTTCCCGTGGATTCTGATGAACTCAAGCACTGGTAATCCGGCTGTTGGTTTCAAGACTGAAATCCCGTCGCATAACCTGACTGAGCTGCTTGGCGCATGCATTGCGCTGGCCAAACGCAGAAGCAGAACAGGTTCGGGGCCGTCGAACAGAGATTTTGCCCTTGTTCGCAAGCATATCACAGCCCCCGATTTTCCCGGTGGCGGTATCATCACCAGCACGGAAGAGGAGCTGGAGAAGATGTATGCCAGCGGCTATGGAAAAATGCTGCTGCGCTGCAAATGGCATAAGGAGGATATTGGCAAAGGCATGTGGCAGATCGTTGTCACAGAGATCCCCTACGGTATAGAGAAGTCACCCCTGCTGATCGAGATGGGAGCGCGCATCTCCGATAAGACCATTGCCGAATCACGCCAGCTGCCGATGATCTCTGATCTGCGCGATGAATCATCAGCCGAAGGGATCCGCATTGTCATCGAGCCAAAATCAAAGAATCTCGATGCCGAACAGATCATGCTGCACCTCTTCTCGGCCACCAATCTGCAGGTCACCATCCAGTATGCCACCTATGCACTGGAGAAGTGGATTGATGCACCCGGTGGCGATCGCTATCGCCTGCCAAGTCTTTTCTCGCTCGATGCGATGCTCAACTCCTTCCTGGCTAACCGGGAGGAGCTGGTGATGCGCAGGGCAGAGGTGCGCCTTGCCGAGATTTACAGGCGCACCAACATCCTTGAAGGTCTGTTTATTGTCTATCCGAATGTCATGGAGATTGTGAAAACCATCTATGACAACGACAAACCGAAACCGATCCTGATGGAGAAATACGGTTTTAATGAGGAGCAGGTGGTCGCCATTCTCGATCTGCGCCTGGCACAACTGCGCAAGCTCGATGAGATGAAGCTGCAGAACGAACATGCGAAACTGCTGGAGGAGAAAGCCGAGCTGGAGATGATCGTTGATGATCATGCTCACCGCTGGCGTCATATCACAGGCGAGCTCAAGGATGCACTGGCCAAATTCGGTGATGAACGGCGCACCGTGGTCGATGCCAATGCACCGAAAGCGCGCACCATGAGCAAGCAGCAGACCGTAAACCGTGAACCGATCACGGCGATTCTTTCAAGGCAGGGGTGGCTGAAGGGAATGCGTAGCGCCAATGTTGATCTGGAGTCGCTGAAGTTCAGGGAGGGGGACAGGCTGCTCGATGCGGCTGCAGGCCATACCACGGACATGCTTGTGCTCATCGGACGTAAGGGGCGGGCATTCAGTATGCTCGCAGCCGATCTGGCAGGTGGGCGAGGCAATGGCGAACCGATCTCTAAATCGTTCATGTTCAGTATCAATGAAGCACCGACACGCATGGTGATGGTGAAAGCCGATGCTGAATATCTGATCGCCACCACGGCAGGCCACGCCTTCCGCGCCTTTGGTGAGTCGATGCTATCGGCCAACAAGAAGGGTAAAGCCTTTATCAATTTCCCTGCCGGCTCGAAGCTGCTCTGCATCCGCGAGATCGAGGATGCGCATGATGCATTCGCGTTCATCGATTGCGAAGGGCGTCTGGGGGTCATTGCAAAAGATGAGTTCCCGCTGCTCGGCAAAGGTAAGGGGGTGACTGCCATCTCACTGAAGAAGGGCTCAAAAGGGCTGCGCGATGCTGCGCCGGTGACGCTGAAAGAGGGGGTAAGGGTAGGTACGGAGAAGCGTGCCACGACCATCGACAGTGCAGAGTTGGAGGAGACCTATCTCATTGCCAGAGCCAAGGCACCGAGGGGGCTGCCAATGGCTGCTGTGAACGGGATGATCGTTTAGCGGCTTGCCTTTAAGCAGGAGATTGAAAATAGCCATGAGTTATTGCGTCGCTTGATGCAATAAACGGGGTTCATCGCGGCTTAGCGGGAAACATGGCTGAAACAAATATTTTTGATCCCCGATAGATACATTCAACTTTAGAGCTAAGTGACATTTCGTGTTGGTCGAGTTTTTCGATATTTGTCCGAGATCGCCGATGATTATGGTGTTAGCCGACGAAAACTGTTTTCCCGGACTTCAGCGATGAACCATAAATGGGCGCTAAAAAGAGTAATCGTTGTTTTCGATATCCTTCTCATACTTTTTGCCGGTTTCGCTGATTCGATAAAATGTGCCACTGCGGGCAAGAGGTCCCACCTGAATCAGCCCCTTTCTCTCTAGCTGATCAATGGCATTGGTGACCTCCAGACGACTATATATGAGTGAATCCACCATATCTTCAGAGCAGAAACCTGCAACACCTGAGTCGATACAGTTGGACAAAATTGCCGTCTCCACTTCAGAGAGTCGGCTTTTGGACGCTGATGATTGCAGGCCGGAGAGCTGTGACTGAAGCTGAATCACCATCTTATTCAGGGCTGCATTCTCATTTAATAGCTTTTCCACGTTCTCGCTGGCATCGGTGAGGCTTGTCTGAAGTCTGGTATTCTTATCTTTCAGCTGATCAATCTCATTGTGTTGCGCATCAAACAGCCTTGCAAGCAGTTGCATGAGCGTATCATCAAGCTCTCTTCCTCTGAATGTATTAAGGGTTGCGATGATATTCATGGATCCTCCAGCAATGCGTTAAACTCATAATTCCAATTAAACTGATGATACGTTATTGAACAGAATAAATCACATTTTTTGGGCTTTGTGGTGATAGTGAGGAGCTATCTCAGAGGGAAATAGATGTCAGTAATCAGTTCACTATCCGGAGCTGCCAGCCCGATATTCAGGTATTCAAAAAAGATGGGGGAGTCACCTCTGCACTCCTGCGTGGTTGGCAGCCAGTCGCGAGAGAGCGCATTCACCTTCAGATTGATGGTAGCTAGCGAGCCCTTATGACGCAGTTTCGCATAGCGACCGGCAGCGATCTCCTTGTTCAGTACGCCATAGGCATTGTCGGGTACGTCCGCATCAACTTCGCCGCAGATATCGAAATGAAATGTTTCAGCAACCCTTGCTTCGGGGTTGCTCTGCGCTATGCCAAAGCTTCGCTTCTCCGTGACCGGTGAGCAGCCGCTCTCTTCTCGCCACTCTCTGAACTTCTCAATGGATTGCGCCACTGTTTCAGCTGTATCGAGATGTTGCAGTGCTGCCACCGGAATATTTTTTATATTCACAATACTAATAATCATATGCGCATGATCCTCTTTGATGTTGTAACTGTTCGTGCATACATTCTGAGCCACGTATTTAAAGATCAACCAGCACAGCTTCCTGTCTTCGTGTTAAGTCGTGTACATTCGTGGTTCGATTTTTCTATTGATAGTCTGCATGAGTTTTGGTTAGCAGGAAGGGTGCAGCATGCACCGGAGCCGATGGCAAAATCGGAATGTGAGGCGTTATTCTTCTGTTAATTGACGGGTTTAGCTCGGGATGCAGACGCTTCTGCCCGCGAGGCAGCGTGTTAGGCCGATAGCTGCGGATAACCTTCCGGGTCACTATCCAGTTCAGAAAGGAAAATCATCGAGTGAATCTTCTCTTTGGCAATTCTGGCGGTCTGATTGTTGGCGGCCAGTACAAAGGAGATCGACATGGTTTTAACCAGTTTGCCTTTGATCTCATCGCCGCAAATGGTCTTGATCTCATCGCTGGCCGGGAATCCTGTCTCATCCGGGCGCATCAAAAAGATATGGGCAATGTTCTCTTTTTTGATAAGGACATCACCATAGGATGTTTTGATTTTGAAATCATTTTTAAGCACTTTACCGGCCAGAGTCTGGCCGTTGCGTAATATAAGCTGGTCTTCTGCGTAAGCCATCTGCTGCTCCTTAATTGCCAGAAACGATCTGGCTGGCGGTTTCACCCTTGCCTTGTATTTCACTCTGAAAAGGGTGCTAAAAGAGGAAACGAGCAACTCGATCTGCTCACCAATCGGCCATCATACACTCTTTTTACAATTAAATCTGAATTTTTGATGCATCGCTCTAACTGAGCCGTATGCATGATCCCGTCGCTTCGCTGTCTGGAAAAATGATCCCTGTCCGGTGGGAATATTTTTCCCCCCAGGCAAAAGAATTCATGCCGAATGTCTTTGTAACCTGTTGAAAATACAGGAGTTTGTTTGAAATGGCGCTTTGGCCGATTCCTTGCGGTAGTGAGGTCAGAGAATCTTTTTTAAACTGGCAGGGAGAGTATATGCAATTTGGTTTTAAGAGTTCGAACAGTTCAGGGAAAGTGGCTCGCACAGTAAGCACCGGCAGCAGCCATAAACAGAGCAGAGCTATCGCAGCAGATCATCTGATCGGGCCCTTCAATCAGAGCAGAGATACAGTCAATGAGATTATCGAGATGACCGGTGCGATCCCTCTGTTTGATAAGATCGACAGTGTGCAGGTCGGCGTTATTGCCGCGCATATGCAGGTCAAGCATCTGGATGAGAACCAGCGCCTGTTTGCCGAGGGTGAGGAGAGCAATTTTATCTGTTTTGTTGTCTCCGGCACGCTGGAAGTATTCAAACAGTCACAGAGCGGTAATAAGGTATCAGTATCCACACTCTCCCGTGGTCGCTGCATTGGTGAGATGGCACTGATTGATAGCTATGCGCGCTCTGCAACAGTCATTGCCCGGACTCCGTGCAAACTGCTCAAACTCAGCCGAGAAAGTTTCGACCATATTCTCGATGAGCGCCCGCGTGCCGGCGTCGCATTTTTGAAAAACCTATCCAAATCGCTCAGTCTGCATCTGCGCAAAACATCAGGTCAGTTTGCCGATGCCCACGATGCAGATGCAGTGGTTCCCGTTCTCAATGATAAAGCAACCAAACAGCCGAAACTGATCGACCATATTATCAACAGAAAAGAGTCGAAGCTGCCGCCACTGATCCGGCAGTTTATCTAACAGCCTGCCTTAAAGCTGTGGGGCTACGAACGGCTCTGGTTGAAAGCATCAGCTAGGGCCATGCAGTCGTTGGTGAAACTGTTGAATTGTCTGGCCTTGACCACGGTGCCACGCTGATAAAAAAGCAGCCAATCTCCCATCCCCTCCATTTGCCAATTCGGGCGGTCTGTGATTTTCTGAACAAGTTCAGGCGTAAACAGATGCTCAAAGCCATAGCTGGAGTCGGGCGCCATCAGCTGATACTGCTTCGCGAACGCCTCTGATTGAATGGTAACGGGGTGATATTGAAAGATCAGGGATTGAGCTGCGCGTCCGACATCGTGAATCAGTCGCATGGTAAAGCGCACCTTGTCTCTCCCTTTGATTAAAAATGTTGGCAGGTTGATGCCTGGAAGATGGATCAGACAGAGGCTTATCTTTTCGCTCTGGCCGTTGCCACTGCGAAGCTCAATATCAAATATGTGCTGTTGAATACCATGCTCAAGCTGACGCTCGATAATAAAGTCGTGAATCAGGTGCGCAGTGGAGAGTGCCAGGAAATGAGGGTAGGCCGCCTTGATGTCAAACCCTTCGGGTGACACTTCTGAGAACCCCATCGCTCTGGCCAGAGGGATAATACTTTGTCTGCGTCGTTTGCTGGTGAATGTCTCGATCATGACAAGAACTGAAATCACCATAATCAGAAGAGCAACAAAAGCAGCCGTAATCAAAAAAGTTTCCATCTGGTCTCCTCTGCATGATGCATCTCATTCAGGATTGTCGCCTATATTGGTAAGTATAGTACAGATGTGGCTATCGGGGTTTCCTGAAAGAATTCAACGAGCTGATTGATCTTAGGATAAATCTGGTGAGGAGTGCCCTTCAATAATGATATTGCGCGGGGTTAACTCACGGTTACAAAACTCATGGACACTGACCTTGTAGCCATTGGCCTCCAGAGAGGCGGCCATATCCATGATCAGCCATAGCTCTAAGACGCGTTTGAAGCATTGGCGCAGCAGCTGCAGGCGCATCACCTCATGCTGGCGTTGTTCTCCGTTGGCCTCCCACTTCTCCCAGTCAACGTCAGCAGGCAGGGAGAGCCCCTCTCGCTGAGCCAGTTTCTGGCAGTAACCTTTAAAACCTTCGTGTACCCAGGCTTTGGGGACAGGTTTGAAGCTGTGGTACTCACTGCTACCGCAAAGCTCCTGCCATAGTTGCTGAAAGCCAAGCTTCCACGCCATGTCGCGGTTGCGCTGTCCGATCTCGTTGTGGTGGGCGGTAACGGTCTCATTGACGGCCAGTCGCAGCACCTCTCTTGATAGTTTGAGTTTCAGCCCATCAGTAAAGGGGCTGTACTCCTGTTCACGGCCAAGATGGTAACAGCAGGGCACAAGAGTGAAGCTCGGGGCGCCGCTCTCAATGATCCGGGTAACCAGTTGACGGTGCAGATCACCACAGGCGTGCAGCGCGATGGTGTGGTGGTTATTCAGATATTTGCAGACAGGGTCATGTAGCACGTCGACCAGTTTGAAATACTGGTCCACGCGGTATTTATCGGCCAGTCGAGCACCTGCCTCTACCAGCTGCGGACTGTTTTCCAGTGTAGTGACCCTCTGTTGCCACTGACGGGATAGCAGACGCCCCAGATACCCCTTACCACCACACCACTCAGTAATAGCCCGCTGAGGGTTCTGCAGTGACGCATAGAGGGCACTGATCTGTAACCACTTTCTGCCAGGAATGCCTGCATGCAGGCGTGGTGCAATCGTCTCATTTTTTCTTTTCGCTGTTTCGGGTAGCATGACAAGCGAAGCGATGGCAGAGAGCTCGGGAATAAACGTCGATACGAATGCAATCAGGGCATCGTTGTCTGTTGCATAAGCATCCAGTGATTCCTCATCAAGTTCCAGTAATGCCTGCGCGAGTTCCGGGTATTGCTCAACCCAATCCGGCCGTTCTTTTTTAAACGGCTCCGGTTGCCAGAGGGGTCTGGTTTCAACAAGCAGAGTATCGAGCTGTTGCAGATGAGCGTCATAGGGCATGCGTGAGATCTTAGATTGCAGGCGGGAACTTTGCATTGTTGCAATTGCCTGATTACAGGACGAGCAGGTTTATAACATTAGAATCATGGTGCCTGCCACCAGCGTACAGGTGATAAAGTAGGGCAGCGCCATGTAGACCATGCGGCCATAACTGAGGCGGATTTTCGGGGCTAACGCTGAGGTGAGCAGGAACAGGAATGCAGCCTGACCGTTGGGGGTGGAGATGCTGGGGATACCGGTGCCCATGACCACGGCCACCGACTGCGCCTCAAAGGCTGCACGTGTGATCAGTCCCTGATCAAAGAGTGTTTTAATCTGATCCATGTAGATGGTGGCAACAAAGACATTATCACTGATGGCCGAGAGAAAGCCGTTGGTGAGGAAGACCATAAAGACCTGAATACTGCCATCCAGACTCATCACCCACTGCATGATCGGATTGAACATCATCTGGCTTTGAATCATCGCCACGATCACATAGAACATCACCAGCAGTGATGCGAATGGCAGCCCCGGCATAAAGGCTTCTGCGATTTTGTGCTCATCGGTAACGCCGGTGATGGCCGTGGCGAGGACAATCACTCCAAGCCCGATCAGGCCGATCTCAGCCAGATGCATCGATAAGGCAACCACCATAAGCAGGCCGACGATAGCCTGGAATATCATGATCATACGCTGGCTGGGGGTGGTTGATTCACGAAGTTTTCTGTCTTCATCGGCAAGGATTTTGCGGACATTGACCGGCAGTTCAGCGCCATAATTGAACCAGCCGAATTTCTCGATGACCAGACAGGTGAGGATACCGGCCAGCAGGGTGGGGATGGTGGCAGGTGAAACCATGCTCAGGAAGGTGACGAAATCCCAGCTCGCCTCATTGCCGATAACCAGATTCTCAGGTTCTCCCACGAGCGTGCAGACACCGCCGATGGCTGTGCCGATAGCGCCATGCATCAGCAGGCCGCGCAGGAAGGCACGGAAATCATCCAGATCCTTACGATGTAGTTCATCGATATGTCCGTCATTCAGATCGGGAGCTTCGTGGTAACCGACCTTTGAAACTGCAAATTCATAGACATCATAGAAGCTGGTGGCGATGGCGATCAGGATGGCAAGGATGGTCAGGGCATCAAGAAATGCGGAGAGGATGGCGACCACCACAAGCGTGGTCATATTGACGATCAGGCGTGACTGAATCCCCAGCAGCACATGATTAATGGCGCGAAACAGCACATCCCTGAGAAAGTGAACCCCGGCAACCATAAAGATCACCAGCAGAATTACCGGCAGCCCATGTTCGATCTCATCATAAACTGTATGAGTGTCGGTGAGCTGTAACAGCAGCGCCTGAATCGCAAACAGGCCGCCCGGCTGCAGCGGAAAACATTTCAGCGCCATGGCCAGGGTGCCGATAAATTCGACCAGAATAAACCATGAGGTAACCAGCGGCCCTGCAATAAAATAGAGCGCCACGTTGAGTATCAGAGCAAAGAGGATGATCTGTTTGTACCAGAGTGGTGATCGGCCGAGGAAAAGTTTCAGAGGGATGGAAACGGTTGGGTGGGTAGCTGGTGCTGCGCTGTTGCTCATGAGATTCTCCAAAGATCGATTGCTGCGGCATACTACACCATCAATAATTTATTGCAGGCTGACATTTGAGCCATGTGACAAATTGTTTCTAACGCCCGCTTCAGAGGTGAATGAATTTATCAGTAGAGCGTTGCACTTGCCGCTTGAAACTGGCTACTATCTGCGCAGTAATAGTTTTTTGGCAGCAGGGGTTCTGATGCAAAATGAAGATTTCGTAAATGGTCTGCTGGATTTTGTTAGAGAATCCCCGACTCCGTTTCATGCAGTGCAACATATGGTTGCGATACTGGAGGCTGCCGGCTTCAAACGGTTGAGTGAAAAAGAGGCGTGGGATGTGGCGGTGGGAGATAGCTGCTTTATTACGCGCAATGACTCATCAATCATCGCCTTCCGGATTGCACAGCCTCTGGCAGAGCATGGCATACGTATGGTTGGTGCGCATACCGACAGCCCATGCCTGAAGGTGAAACCCAACCCTGAAATCACCGGTAATGGCTATCTGCAGCTCGGTGTTGAGGTCTATGGCGGGGCGCTGCTTAATCCCTGGTTTGATCGTGACCTCTCACTGGCCGGTCGGGTCAGTTATCTCGATGAGGAGGGGAGTATCGCTCACAGCCTTGTCAATTGGCAGAAGGCGATTGCAACGATTCCATCGCTGGCGATTCATCTCGACCGTGAGGCCAATGAGAATCGCAAGATCAATCGACAGACCGACCTGCCCCCGGTGTTGATGAGGTTGCCCGAGGGCAGTGAAGAGCAAGATGACTGTTTCAAGGCGCTGCTGCTTGATATGGTTAATGCTCAGGTTTCCGGTGGCAGGGAAAAAGCTGTGAAAGTGCTCGGTTATGAGTTGAGCTTTTATGATCTGCAGCCGCCTGCAGTCGTAGGCCTGAGGGATGATTTTATCGCCGCTGCCAGACTCGATAACCTTCTCAGTTGTTATACCGGCCTGATGGCCCTGATCGATAGTCGCGGCAGTCAGAACGGGCTGCTGATCTGCTCAGACCACGAAGAGGTTGGCAGCGTTTCGGCAGCAGGCGCACAGGGCAACTTTTTGAAATCTGTTTTGACACGACTGTGTGGCGGTGAAGAAGCGATGGCTCGCACGATGGCCTCAAGCATGATGATTTCAGCCGATAATGCCCACGCCATTCACCCCAACTATGCCGACAGACATGATGCCAACCATGGCCCGATGATCAATGCGGGGCCGGTCATCAAAACAAATGCCAATCAGCGCTATGCAACCAGCAGTGAGTCCGCTGCGATGTTCAGGCAGTGGTGTGAACTAGCTGATGTGCCGGTGCAGTCGTTTGTGGTTCGTTCGGATATGGCGTGTGGCAGTACGATTGGTCCGATCACCGCCAATGATCTGGGTGTGCGTACCGTAGATGTCGGTGTGCCGACCTTTGCCATGCATTCGATTCGTGAACTGGCAGGACGTCTGGATGCCTGTTATCTCTACGCTGTGTTGCAACACGCCCTCAGGTAATAGCAGGCATTGAATAGCCGGATGCAGATGAGTCAGTGCTCTTCTCTTTCCGTCTGTTCAGCAGGCTGGCGGAGTCTGAATCACGCTTTGCAGCTGTAAAACAGGTGATACAGCTTACATTTTATCTCTGTGCAGATCGGTAGTCTGACTTCTTGCAAAAAGAAGGAGGTCTGTCATGACAACAGCAACTGCCCATGTTGAATCAAGCCCTAAAATCCTGATCAGCAACGCAACCAAGAAAAAACTGGCCATCGCCTGTTTTGTCGTTGCAGCTGTTTTATCTGTTAAAATCCTGATTGATTTGAGTGCTTTAGTATAACAGTTGCAGAAAAGAGGGGTGATAAAGCCGGTGGTCTCTCCCTCTCTCCTTGATGGCTTAGCTGTTCAGCGGTGAGTTAAAGATAACAGCTTAACAGGCAGTCAGGCCATGGCTGCGGAACTGATCAATGACCCGCTTCAGCAGTTCAGTGGTGGGTGTCTGCACATCTTTCAGATGGTATTTAAATCCCAGCTCTTCCCATTTCTGTTCACCCATCTTATGGAACGGCAGCACCTCTACGCGTTCAACGCCGTTCAGGGTGGCAATGAATTCAGCCAGCATCTCCACATCTTCGACATCATCGGTATAACCGGGCACCAGCACATAACGGATGCGCATCTTTTTACCCATAGCCGAGAGACGACGGGCGAAATCGAGAGTTGGCTGCAGCGGTTTAGAGGTCAGCGCCAGATATTTGGCCGCATCAATATGTTTGATATCGAGCAGCACCAGATCGATATCATCGAAGTACTCATCTTCAAGGTGGGCGGCGAGAAAGCCCTGGGTATCGAGTGCGGTGTGCAGGCTGTAGTCATGTTTGGCGAGGTAAAATATCTCACGGATAAAATCCGCCTGCATCAAAGGCTCACCACCAGAGATCGTTAAGCCACCGGCAAAACGTAGAAATGAGGCGTATTCAGCCATCTCTTCAATCACGCGATCTACGGTCATCAGCGTGCCGTTATGCATCTTGATGGTATCGGGGTTATGGCAGTAGAGGCAACGGAACTGGCAGCCGGAAACAAAAACCACAAAGCGCATGCCCGGGCCATCAACGGCACTACCCATCTCAAAGGAGTGCACAAATCCTGAAAGCCTGCCCCGCTCATCGATACAGGCAGGAGCAATAGCCCCCGGTGGGTTAACCTCGTTATGTTGATCCATGTTTGTGACTCTGTCCTGTAAACCATTGCCGCCTTGCCACATTGGCAAGGCGACGCAGCTTATAGATTAAAAGTGCAGGTGGAAGGTTCGGTTAATCACATCCAGCTGCTGCTCTCTGGTCAGTTTGATGAAGTTCACCGCATAACCGGAGACGCGCAGGGTGAGCTGAGGATAGTTCTCAGGATGCTCCATCGCATCAAGCAGGGTATCCCGATTCAGTACATTCACATTGACGTGAAAGCCATTGGCGTTACAGAAGACATCCACACAGTTGCTCAGGTTGCCTACCCGATCAGCCAGAGTCTGACCCAGAGCACCCTCTGTGCAGGTCGCTGTCCATGAAATGCCATCGAGTGCTGCGTCGTAAGGCAGTTTGGCTACCGATGCACCGGAGGCGATAAAGCCTTTGCTGTCACGCCCGTTCATGGCGTTGGCTCCGGGTGCAAAGGGTTCACCGGCACGGCGACCATCAGGTGTATTACCGGTCTTCATACCGTAAACCACATTGGAGGTGATGGTCAGTACAGACTGGGTAGGCACACTGTCGCGATAGGTTTTGTGTTGACGGATCTTCTCCATAAAGGTCTCAACCAGCCAGACCGCGATCTCATCGACCCGGTCGTCGTTGTTGCCATAGGCCGGGAACTCACCTTCAATATCGAAATCCTTGGCGATACCCTGTTCATCACGGATCACACGCACCCTGGCGAATTTAATGGCCGAGAGTGAGTCTGCAGCCACGGAGAGTCCGGCAATGCCGCAGGCCATGGTGCGCAGGATATCGCGATCATGCAGCGCCATCTCAATGCGCTCATAGTGGTATTTGTCATGCATATAGTGGATGGCGTTGAGCGCCTTGATATAGGTTGTGGCAAGCCAGTCCATCATCTTCTCGAACTTCGCAACAACCTCATCGTAGTCGAGGTAGTCACTGGTAATCGGCTCAAAACCGTCGACAACCTTCACACCGCTCTTCTCATCCACACCGCCATTGATCGCATAGAGCATGGTTTTCGCCAGATTGCAGCGTGCACCGAAGAACTGCATCTGTTTACCGATACGCATGGCCGATACACAGCAGGCGATGGCATAATCATCGCCCCAGTGCTGACGCATCAGATCATCCGACTCATACTGGATAGCACTGGTCTCAATGGAGACGCGGGAGCAGAAATCCTTAAATCCTTTGGGCATCGCATTTGACCAGAGCACGGTGAGATTTGGCTCCGGGGCAGGGCCGAGGTTGTAAAGGGTATGCAGAAACCGGAAACTGTTTCTGGTTACCAGCGTACGTCCATCTTCGCCCATGCCACCAATGGTTTCAGTTACCCATGCCGGATCACCGGAGAAGAGCTGATCATACTCAGGTGTGCGCAGGAAACGCACGATACGCAGCTTGATCACCAGATCATCAATAAGCTCTTGTGCCGATGACTCATCAAGAATCCCGGCATCGATATCACGCTGGATATAGATATCGAGGAAGGTGGAGATGCGGCCAATCGACATCGCAGCACCATTCTGCTCCTTGATCGCAGCCAGATAACCGAAGTAGGTCCACTGCACCGCCTCCCGGGCTGTGGTCGCGGCAACGCCGATATCAAAGCCGTAGCTGGCAGCCATCTGTTTAAGCTCATCCAGGGCCCTGATCTGTTCTGACATCTCTTCGCGGCTGCGCAGCACATCTTCACTGAACTGCAGATCATTGAGCTCAGCCTTCTCACGCCTCTTTTCGGTGATCAGGAAGTCGACGCCATAAAGGGCAACACGACGATAGTCACCAACGATGCGGCCACGGCCATAAGCATCTGGCAGGCCGGTAATAATGCCGGAACGACGGCAGGCGAGGATATCCGGGCTATAGACATCGAATACACCCTGATTGTGATCTTTACGGTAGCGACTGAAGGCCTCTTTCACCGCTGCATCAAGCTCGTAACCGTAGGCCTGAAGGCCAGCCTCGACCATGCGCAGGCCGCCGTTGGGGATGATCGCGCGCTTCAGTGGTGCATCGGTCTGCAAGCCAACAATCAGCTCCACACTCCTGTTGATATAACCCGGTTTGTGGGCCGTGATGGAGGAGCCGATATCGCTGGATACATCCAGCACACCTTTGATGCGCTCCTCTTCGATCAGCTTTGAGATCTCAATCCAGAGCTGGCTGGTTCGTTCGGTGGCCGGGGTGAGAAAGCTCTCATCGCCCTCATAGGGAGCGTAGTTCTGCTGAATGAAATCGCGGAGATCGATCCGCTCTCTCCATTCGCTGCCCTTAAAGTTGTTCCATGCTTGCAGGGTTGAAGTTGCTTCTGGTGAATTCACAATGATTCCTCTGTTTTGGGTCGGTTCAGCTGTCTCAGACAGCGAAAAGTTGCGGACGAGCCGCTTTGATAGGTGTTACTGAAAATAGTGGGAGCTATCCGGCTCCGGCGTGCCAATCAGGATTGAACTGGACAGGACTCCAGAAAAAAGGATTCAACCAGCGCCCTTGCAGGGCGTAGAGATGAGATTCTGATGCTATGGCTGATCTTAACAAGTTGACGGCATGTATGCGCGGGAGACATTTTGTAACTCTCTTTTTGGAGCATGTAGTAATTGCAAACGCATTATATGTTTACAGGCATAATGCACAACATCTAAATCAGGCATGAATTTTATGCAGGAAGATGGAGATCCTCTCTGTTTCGCCATGGCATATACCTCCTTGCAGCCAGATCCCTCCTGAGCTTGCAGGCGAGCCGGTAGCATCGCCTGCAAGCAACTCCTGGGGGGGATAGAAGTCTGAACCTATTCAGCAAGGTCTGTTCCAGAGCGATCAATTGATCTAAATGCTGTAGTGGCAACCTGTTTTGCATGAATCGCATTGTGCTGCTGATGAATTATCGTGCAGCTGTGCCTCTTTGGAAGGCAGTGATGCAGGGTTCTGTCCGGTGAGTGTCCGGGTTATGCATTACTGTTGTCTGCACATTTAGAAGGGCGATGGAACTTCAAACTCCAGCCGTTCACGGGTGACTGGATGGTTAAAGCACAGGCGCTGAGCGTGCAGCTTGAGTCGATCACCTGAGCGGCCATAGAGCGCATCGCCGACAATCGCAGCATTCAGGCCATCTTGGTGTGAAGCGTGTATGCGCAGCTGATGGGTGCGCCCTGTTAAGGGATAGAACCAGACGCGGGTGGTTTCACCCTCATAGCCTAAAACCTGCCAGCGTGTTTTTGCAGGTTTACCATGTTCATGGCTGACCATCTGGCGTGGCGTGTCATCAAGATCAACGATCAGCGGCAGATTAATCTCACCCTCGAGCTGATCCGGCGGCAGCTTTCTTGATAAAATCGCCTCATAGCGTTTTTCCACACTGCGCTGAATAAATTGCCGCTGCAGAAACTTGTTGGCCAGCAGATTTTTCGCCACCAGCAGCAGCCCTGATGTGGCCATATCGAGCCGGTGCACCAGCCGCAGTTCCGGATTGTTCGGATAGCGCTGTAGCAGCCGTGTGTATACCGAGTCCTGCACCAGTTTACCCGGTGCCGACATCAGGCCGGAGGGTTTATTGACCACCAGCAGGCTCTCATCTTCATAGACAATTCGTGGTTCGCAGGCATCAATCTGCTCAGCGAAATCGGGTTCCGGTTCAACCGCCAGACCATGCAACATAAACGGTAGTATCTTGCGGCATTTTCCTCTGCAGGCGGGGTAGAAGTGGCCATGATGTCTGATGCCTGTGGAGGGGGAGGCGCCCCACCAGAACTCTCCCAGTGCGATCGGCTGCAGCCTCTGTTTGCGGGCATAGTGAACCAGCTTGGGGCCGGCACAGTCGCCTGAGCCTGCCGGTGGCAGGCCATCAAAGAAGGCGGTAATCGGTTGTGTCTCGCCGGCAAAGTTGTGCAGCCGGTAGGTGGCAAACAGCACGTTGTGCAGCTGACGTGATTTCTCGCTGCGTTGAAATCTGGTGTCGCTTATCTGCTGATCAATCTCATCAAGCTGCTGCTGCAGCAGCTGTAGCTTCTCCTGCCACTGCAGTGACGCGTTTGTAAATTCCCGTTTATGATGCTGGCTGGCCAGCGCCAGTGCCCGCATCTGCCTCTGCTGTGCATCGGCATCACCCATTGCAAGAAGCTCCAGACGTTGCTGTTTGCGCAGAGCCTTGGCCTCTCTGTGACGCTGCTTCAGTGCCGCCAGCGCCAGATCACGCTGCTGCTGAAGAGAGGAGATCTCCTGCATCAGCTTTGATCGCTTCTCGCAGCACTGCAACCGATCAATCTGCTCAGTTAACGCGGCCAGTTGGTCATTGCCTGCATAGAGATAACTCTCATGTTCAGCCAGCTCAAAGAGTTGTGGCACAAATCCCGGCAGCTGCCACAGGCCGTTGATCATACCGGAAAAACCACTCAGGTAACCGATGCGGCCAGCCTTGTCGCGCACCACCAGAACTCCGAACATTTTGCCGTGATTTGAGAAGTCTCGCAGCGCAAATTTTTGCGTGCCAAGATCCTGCATCAGCATTCTGCAGGCCTGCTCGGCCAGCGGATGTGGAGTATTGGCAAATGGAGAGGGCATCACGACGGGGATCTCATCAGTCTCGGGAGGAGCAGGGAACCAGGTGACCAGATTGTCGCTTTTTGTGACCATCATGATATGAGAAAAGACCTCTGTTTGTTGCAATCGGCGACACTATACTGATTCATCGGGTTCAGGGCATTCACCAGATCATCGATTTCCTGTAAGTTCGCTCTCTATGGAGTCACTGCAAGATGGATAAAGATCTGGAGAACAGCGGCCATGCATGCTCGAAGCAGGTGGTGGTCTGCAGCAATCATCGCGCCAACCCCGCTCACCCCTCCTGCGCAGCCAGAGGTGGTGAAGCGCTGGCCATTAAGCTGGAAGCGGAGATTGCTGCCAGAGCGTTGCAGATCAGGGTGAGTCGCTTCCCCTGTCTGGGTTACTGTGACAGAGGGCCGGCAGTGAAGCTCGCGCCCGGTGGTGGTTTTATCTGCGAGATTGATCCCGATAATCTGGAAGCGGTACTGCAGCAGATTGAGGTCTTTTCGCAACAGCCTGACTGAACAGCGGGTTTTATATCTTAACGCGGCAGAGGTGCTGCGCTCTCCCTTGTCATCAAAATGCCGCAATCAGCTCTTATCATTCAGTTCTTAAATGGAGAAATGGAATTGATATGATAAGTGAAATCATGGCGTCAAGGGACGCAAATAACATCGTTGAAGAGAGAATCCACAGGATGGAGTCACTACGGGCTGCAAATATACAGGTTGATAGTGGCAGAGAATGGCGATTTGAGGAGGGGGAGAGCGATGCCGTTGCAGCCAGCATTGTGATGTTTGGTCTGCCTGCCGGTGATGCGTTTAGCGCCAGATCAGCGCTGATCTCTTTCTACCCTGATGGTGATGCAAGAATTGTTGAGCCGGCCTACGATGCTGTGCAACAGCAGATCAGGATTTTCTATCCGCTATCGCTATTTGAAACGCAGGTTGAGATTCTCAGGGCGCACGGTGAAGTGATCTGCACCTATCTGGAGTCCGCCACTATGCCCCATCTCAACAGTGCTTTTTTACATGGCAACATGCCCGTTGCGGAAAAACTGCACTGATCATTGGCACGTTTTACCAGGTCGGTTTCCTTGGCGAGACCGTTCCTTCGCTGCAGAGCACTTTCCTTAATTTGCACAACTCACAGCGCTCGATAAAGAACTTGTGGTGCTCCGGTAGTACGACATTTGGATCGCTGTCGATATGTTTGATCGGGCACCACTGTGATTCCACCTGCTCAAGTGAGTTGGCATGACGCAACGCGCAGTTGTACTCATAACGCAGGAAACTGCGACCCACTCTACCGAATACCGAGAACTGGTCTGCGAAACCGGCAGCGGCCATTTTTTCTGATGCTTCTGCTTTGGAGAGTCGGTGCAGTCCGAGCAGGGGTGCCATGACATAATCAAACGAAATAGTGACCAGCGATTGAGAGAGTATCGATAGCGTTGAGGTGAGCAGGAAGAGCGGCATGGCAAATAACCTGAGCAGGGGGTTATTATGAGGCTTGCTCGTAGAGGCGATGCGATTCAGCAGCACAGCGCTGGCCACACTCAGGCCATTGGCATAGCCACAATAGGCACAGTGAAACTTGGCGGTGTATGAAAGCCCGGGAATCAGGTGACGATCAATCACAATATAGTGTTTTAATATGATCCGATCCACGCCAAGAAGCGGGCAGATCATCAGATTGTATAAGAGCTGAATACAGATGATGTGAAATACGATGTAGACAGGGATCATCGCATACATGGCCAAAGCGGGGGGGATCAGTCGCAGCAGGCCATTGCGTTGCAGGTGGCTGGTGAAAATAGGATTTCGCCTGATGAACCACGCTTTTAATTTCTCGATCATCTGCACTCCGAAACAGTATATTTCAAACTGATACTTCGCTTTCATAACCCGTTTTGATGATGGGAGTTGTCGAGTAAACCATTAGCAGGCAACTCTTGCAATATAATCTCAAAAGCTTTCAATACTGCAGAGGCTGGTTCAGCCTGTGGTCGGGATTTTCCGTTACATTGCTTTTTTGTGCAGTAGCAGGGCGGGCCTCTTGAATATCGAAACCGGATGGAAATCAGATGAGAGAAATTACCATTTCAAAAGAGCCGATTGAGCTTAATAAGCTATTGAAGTTTGAAGCACTGGTTGCCAGTGGCGGTGAGGCCAATCGGGTGATTAGCGAGGGGTTGGTGCGGGTGAACGGTGAAGTGGAGACGCGCAAGAGGAAAAAGATTGTTGGCGGTGATGTCGTGGAATTTGCAGACGAGAAGATATCTGTTCAGCTGGGATAAAGGAGCGTCTTCATCTGCAGTAAGAGACAATAACCCGTTTAGTTTGTTGCAAGCGTAACGATCTCACGTTTGAGGTAGGCAATTTTACCTGATGGCAGCTTCAGGCTCACCCACTCAGATTTTCCATTACGATGGGTTTTCAACTCCGCATCGGGACGATACCAGCCAAGCCTTGCTGTTTTAATGTCCGGTTTGGCTCTCAGGTTATGATAACCGGAAAAACTGAAGCGTTTCTTTGCATTTTTACGACTCAGTTTTGCCCGAACCGAATCGATAATGGCCTGCTCAACGGAGGCTTCACGCATGTTACTACGTGCTTTTACGTAGAGGGTGGTCAGTTTGGGGCTCATCTCATTGAGTGTAATACTACCTTCAAGATTGTTGTTGCCGAAGGCGATGGCATAACCGTTTTCCTGAATTTCCAGCACATCAACATCTAGTTTCATGCTGCGCAGGCTCGACTGAACTGCAGCCAGAGTCGGGCTGATGTTGTTGGGAAGACAGACCTCTTCGCCGGCGAATTCGTTGGCAACCACCTCATAGAGAGCACCCGGCACGACTGAGGCAGCAGTGAGCGCTACGCAGCCTTGCAACCAGAGAGCGGCAAGAAGCAGGGGGATAACGGTTAAAGATCGCATGGGCGTACTTTGCCTGTCAGAGGTGATAAAACTGTGCGGTTGATCACAGTGAGGCTGAACCTGTTTCGCTTCTCATATCCATAGTCATGATAAAGTTTGCATGCATCTGAAATCAGTATGGAATGGGCACTCTCTCTGCTGAGAGTTGAGCCGAACGATGCATCTATGGAGTGGCGCGTGATTAAATATCAGTCTGAATTTGAAGGTTACATCAGAGATGGCGGTGATAAGCAGGCTGCATCACTGAAATCCTACCTTGCATCGTTAAACAGTGTTTCCAAACATCTCGGTATCAATATCGATGCCAGAACGCTTGGTTCGAACGAGGATATCGATGCGCTTGCGGATCGATTAAGCGGCATGGGTAGAATATCTGAGAAAAATATCAAACATTACCGTTCAGCTATGCAGCAGTATGTGAATATGGTGAATGGAAAATAGCCAGGCAGGGGAGTGATAAAACCGTGAAAGGGATATTGATCGTTGTCGCAGTTTTGTTGCTGCTGGGGTTGGCCGCGTTTATCGTGATGGCGATGCAGTCACACAAAATACCAGAAAATATCGGCCTGCAGAATGGACTGCTGCATCCTTGTCCGCCTTCGCCTAACTGCGTCTGTAGTGAAGCACATGCTCAGGCTAGTGAGCAGCATGCCATTGCGCCGATTAAGCTTGATGATCGAGATTGGTCGCAGATGAGAAGCATCATCCTTGAGCACGGGGGGGTGATCCAGAAGGAGCGTGATTCCTATCTGCATGCCACCTTCACCACACCTGTTTTCCACTATGTTGATGATGTTGAGCTGCGTCTTGATGAGGTGAATGGCCTGATTCATATCCGCTCCGCTTCACGGGTCGGACGCTCCGATTTCGGGGTTAATCGCAAACGCGTCAATCAACTCAAACAATAACCCGGCACACCGTGTGGGTGACTCCAGACTGCAAGATGATAAACTACGTTCGATACACTACCTTTAATGATTCTCAGGGGTTCATGGCATGACTCAGATTCAAATTGGCACACCACTATCACCATCGGCAACAAAAGTGATGCTGCTCGGCTCAGGCGAGCTGGGAAAAGAGGTGGCCATTGAGCTGCAGCGGCTTGGTGTCGAAGTGATTGCCGTGGACAGTTATGCCAATGCACCTGCCATGCAGGTGGCGCACCGTGCACACGTGGTGAACATGCTTGATGGAGCGGCGCTGCGTAGTCTGATTGAAGCAGAGAAACCGAATCTGATTGTGCCGGAAGTGGAAGCGATAGCCACCGATACACTGGCTGAGCTTGAGGGTGAGGGGTTTCATGTGATCCCGACTGCTCGCGCCACGCAACTGACCATGAATCGTGAAGGTATCCGCAGACTTGCGGCAGAAACATTGGGACTGGCAACATCCCCGTACCAGTTTGCAGCAACACAGGAAGAGTTTGAGGTGGCTGTCGAAACCATTGGTGCGCCATGTGTTGTGAAACCGATCATGAGCTCATCGGGTAAAGGCCAGTCGGTGATCCGTGAGGCGGCTGACATCCAGAAGGCCTGGGACTATGCGCAAGAGGGGGGCAGGGCAGGTAAGGGTAAGGTGATTGTCGAAGGTTTCATCGATTTCGATTATGAGATTACCCTGCTCACCGTTCGTCATCGTGATGGCACATCCTTCTGCCTGCCGATCGGGCATCTGCAGGTCGATGGTGATTACCGCGAATCGTGGCAGCCACAGGCGATGAGCGATGCAGCCCTTAAGGCATCTCAACATATTGCTACAGAAGTCACTAATGCGCTGGGTGGTTATGGCCTGTTTGGTGTGGAGCTGTTTATCAAGGGTGATGAGGCGATCTTCAGTGAAGTCTCTCCACGTCCGCACGATACCGGTCTGGTGACACTGATCTCTCAGGATCTCTCCGAATTCGCACTGCACGCGCGTGCGATTCTCGGCCTGCCTGTTCCCAATATTCATCAGCATGGCCCCGCAGCCTCTTGTCCGGTGGTGGTGGAAGGTGATTCTACTCAGGTCGCTTTTGGTGGGCTTGAAGAGGCATTGGCAGCCCCTGACACGCAGATTCGGCTGTTTGGTAAACCTGAAGTGCACGGCAAACGCCGCATGGCAGTTGCGCTGGCTCGTGGGGCTACCGTTGAAGAGGCGCGTCAGAAAGCCGTGGCCGCAGCTAACAGCATCACGATCTCATTATGAGGCAGTGTGAACCACAAAGAGACAAAGGGCACAAAGTAAAAGGGTCATAAACAACCAACCGATTAGATAATTATTTTTTCTTTGTGCCTCTGTGTATTTGTGGTGAATAGCTTTTCTTAGCGGATAAACTGGATATCAAGCGTGCGCATATAGGTGTGCAGGCCTGCATCCTGAACAGGGAAGACAAAGGCATCCTGATCGGACTCATTGTGATGGGAGTGCCACCAGCCCGGCGGGGTGACAAAGACGGTGTTGGTCGCCCACATCGCTTTTACAGGGTCAATGATCTCACCGTTGGTATCCACCTTTTTACCGATCAGGGTGTAGGTGTCCGGTCCTGAAAAGACGGCCAGATCGAGCGCCACCGATTGATGGCGATGTGGTTTCTGCACCTCGCCCGCAGGCAGCAGGTTGAACAGCGACCACATGGTATGGGTCATGGTTTTGGTTCTGGCCGAGTCATGGTTGCCGAGGATGATACCGATACGGTTACGCTTCTCACGCAGGGCAGGTTCACGCAGCTTTTCAACGGCGTCACACATATACTCCTTCGAGTAAAAGGCAGGCTTAAACATCTGCTTTGCAGGGGTTACACCCATATACTGCAGCAGAGGGGCGTCATGACTCCAGTAGAGGGCGCTATCCTCATCAGCGTAGTGGGTGACACCCTCATTGTAGGGCAATGTAAAGGCATCGCCCTGTTTCCAGTGAATCGTGCCTTCTGCTGTTTCAGTGCGACCTGCACCGCGCAGAACAAAGTAGACCTCAGACGTTGAGGCTATGGATGTTGCAATCTTCTCATTGGCACAGATACGAATGTAACTGGCCAGAAGATTGGGGGCGGTGGCCAGATAGGGAGTCTCGAGTTCTCTGGAGAGATCCAATGCAATCACACGGGTGTCACCCTGCTCATGCAGGGAGGCGGGGAAGGGCTGAATCGGCACATCGTTCAGATCGGGTGTGGCTGCTGATGAGTACTCCCAACTGACCACCTGCTGTGCATACTGTTGATTCAAACTGCTCATGAGAGAGCCTCCTTGCCTGTTGCTTTTTCTAAGTTCGAAGGGTGACGCTGTTGCAGCCGGGTTTCAATGGCATTGTCTGTAAGGGATTAATAGATGGGGCAATCCGGCAAGTATTCGAGAGGCTTAGACCCCTCAATGCTTATTCAGGTTTTACACAGTCTCGGCTATAGATACGGTACTGCTGTTTGCCCGATGTTTTGGCCAGATACATGGCTGTATCAGCCATTTTAACCAGCTCATCAGCATTGCTGCTGTCATCCGGCCCGGTTGCGATACCTACGCTACAGCCCACATCACATGCAATGCCGGCAGCCATCGTGGGGGTGCTGAAACGTTTGAGTATCTTATCAGCTACCAGGATCATATCCTCAAAACGGTTTAGATTTTCAAGGATGATGACGAACTCATCACCGCCAACCCGTGCCACGGTATCAGCATCGCGAACCAGTTCGCTCAGTGTATCGGCAATGGCGCAGAGCAGGGCGTCACCGACATCATGGCCATGGTTGTCGTTGATGCCTTTGAAGCCGTCAATGTCGATAAACATCAGTCCAACCTTATGTTTATTACGACTGGCATGCGCCAGTGCATGCTCCAGACGGTCTGTGAACAGGGTTCGGTTCGGAAGCCCGGTTAAGGAGTCATGGTGAGCCAGATGAGAGAGACGCTGCTCAACATTTTTCTGCTCGGTGATGTCGCTAAACAGGCTGACGAAATTGGTGATCTCACCCTCTTTGTTGCGCACAACAGTAATGGAGAGTCTTTCCGGATAGATGCCGCCGGTTTTGCGCCGGTTCCATATTTCACCCTCCCACATGCCGTTTTGATGCAGCGAGTCCCACATCTTCTTGTAAAATTCCGGTGGCTGTTTTCCTGAAGAGAGGATACGTGGGTTCTTGCCGATCACCTCTTCTTTACTATAGCCGGTGATCTCACAGAAGGCCGGATTCACCAGTACGATATTGGCATGCTCATCACATATCAGGATGGCACTGGAGTCGCACTCCATCACCTTGGCGGCAAGACGCAGCTCTTTTTCGGCAAGTTTCTGTTCGCTGATGTCGCGTCCGGCATGTACAATCAGGTAAGCTTCACTGTCACCATGCTGCATCATGGTGACAGTCATCAGAACAGGAATCTCATGGCCATCTTTGTGATAAAATTGCCGTTCGATACTCTTGATTTCGCCAGCCCGGGATAGTCTTATTGTCTCCTCTTTTGTGAGCTCCATTTCGCCTTTAATCAGTGAATTCAAATCTTTGCCTTTAAGCTCGTCTGTTTCGTAGCCGAGTGTTGTCAGAACGCTTGGATTGGCGAATTCGATATGTTGCTGCAGATCGGTGACAAAGAGCATCTCACCCATAGAGCTCATGATGGTCTCAAAGTAGCCACGCGAAACTGTGGAGCTCTTGAGTGCATCGGTCATGCGGTTAAAGGACTCTCCGAGTCTGCCGATCTCGGTTTTACTGCGCATATCCACGCGGCTTTCCAGATTACCGCCAGCAATAGCCGATGCAGCTTCAGTAATCTTCTCAAGCGGAGTGAGAATCTGACGGCGGATAAACAGAGAGAGAAGCAGGCCAATGATAAATGCGACTGACAGTCCGAAAAAGATCGTATCACGCTGAGCTCGCTCGATGCGCTGCTGAGCATGGGCTATCGATGTAGTGATGCGCAATACGCCCCGTACATTCGATGCATCATAGCCGTGGCAACTCATGCACTCGTCGCCGGATTTGATCGGCAGCAGGAATGTCAGCGTCCCTTTCTCTTCATCAAGGTTGTTCTGCGGCTGGCCAGCGTAGGCTTTGGCAAAGGGGGCAGGGTCAATGTCACTGACTTTGCGGGCGGGGTGAAGCGGACGGCTAAACAGCTTACTCTCCAGATGGCTGTTAACTGCATTCAGCGTCTCTCCATCCAGAAATGCTTCCGAAAGATCCTTGCGAATCACCTGAGCGGTCAGCAGTTCAGGGCTTCTGGAGATACGATCCAGCCAGTCGACCGCATAGGAGGCGTTACCGGAAAGCATCAGGGTTTGCAGGCTGTTGGAGAGGCCGTTTGCCATGAATGAGGCGCGTTCAACCTCCTCCTGATAGATCGAAATTTTCTGTTTGTTGAATAGAAGAAATTGACTGGCAGCAAAGGTGATCAGCAGCACTACAGTCAGTGTCAGCTGGAATCGACTGTTCAGCCGGTTCAACCAGCTGATTCTGTTCGTGTTGGATCCACTCTTCTCCAGAGCCTTCTCCCTGATGGTCTGCTTTTGTTCTTCCCGTACTCTATTATCGGTTAAATCGTGCTGATCTTGAGCATCAATTTGCGTTGCTAACTTACACGGCAGACCGACGGTTATTGGCCAATATTTAATACAGGTTTCACCTCGACACTCTTGTTGCCATTGCTGTAGCCACTTACAAATCCGAAAATTGGGTCCAAAAAAGTAAATCGATAGAGCAGCGCGGTATGCTGGATGCTAATCACCACTGACCCTTACGGCATTTTGTGATGCCATGCATCGATATTGTGAAAATCTTTCAGGAATTTTTTATAGGCAATGGACTGATGCTCTTTTTCAAAGCCCTGCACAAGCACACGGAACCAGGTGCGGCCTTTGCTGGAGAAGCGGCCATATTCTGCTTTGATATCCTTCTCGCGCAGGTATTTTACTTCGCTAACGGCCGATTTCTCACTGCTCAGGGATTGCAGATTAACCGTCCACCCCTTGATTTCTTTCAGGTCAACTTCGTATGGAGCCAGCTTTTTGATTTCCGGTTTTGCTTCCACCACTGCTGCTTTGACAGGTAGAGGCTCAACACTCTCTTCGGTTTTGGTGGCTGCTTCAGGAGCAGGTGGAACGACCAACGCGGTTGATTGAGGTGCCGCAGCGGTGCCGGGTTTTACGTCGCCCTGTTCCAGTTCACTTTGCCACTGTTGGGTACTCTTGCTGGCGATCACCTGGGTCAGATCATTGAGCTGCTGTTGCAGTGTTTCAACCTGCCGGGTTAAGCCGGTGATAGCTTCAGCCTGTTCCTGCTCCATATTGGACAGGCGTTTTTCGATCTTTTTCGGTTCGCCTTGCAGAGCAGTGACTTCACCTGAACTGTCCATTGCCAGCCAGACTGCGACAGCTGCAATCAGCAGCGCCACAAGCCCCATGCTCATGGAGATACTGTCGGCCATATTAAGGCTGAACCCTTTTTTTGTTTCTGTTGCTTTACTATTGGACATCTCTGGCTCCACCTCATCTGCTTTTGTCTCGCTGTTGTAGGCGCCATAGCCGGAGCTTGCCGGCTCGCGCTTCAAGTCATCAAAGTCATCTCGCTTATCGAGTTCGTCGGGTGAACGGATGATGGTCGGTGCCGCATCAAGCTCCTGCAGAGAGAGGTCCAGATCCTCAAGATCTTCATCAAGAAAATCAGAGAGGTCACCATCATCGAAGGATGAGGCGGGAAGATCGAGTTCATCTCTCTCCTCATCACGGTTGCGACGGTCAAATACAGCGGCCAGCGCATCTTCAGGGTCGGTAACTTCAGCAGCGTCTGTCTCCACACGAGGCTTTCCTACAGGCGCCTCATCAGCAGGGGGCTCATCAGCAGGAGTCTCATCAGCAGGAGTCTCATCTGCAGGAGTCTCATCTGCAGGAGTCTCATCTGCAGGAGTCTCATCTGCAGGAGTCTCATCTGCAGGAGTCTCATCTGCAGGGGGCTCATCTGCAGGGGGCTCATCTGCAGGGGGCTCATCAGCAGGGGGCTCATCAGCAGGGGGCTCATCAGCAGGGGGCTCATCAGCAGGGGGCTCATCAGCAGGGGGCTCATCAGCAGGGGGCTCATCAGCAGGGGGCTCATCAGCGGGAGTCTCATCTGCAGGAGCTTCATCAGCAGGAGTCTCATCTGCAGGGATCTCTTCTACTGCGTTATCATCAGGCAGGTCATCAAGATCGAGGTCATCGAGGTCATCGAGATCCTCCAGCTCATCAAGGTCTTCGAGCTCACTGATATGGGGCTCTTCAGGATCATCAAGTGAAATATCCAGATCATACAACTCATCGGCCGGAATAATCGATTCGTTACCCGAGTCGTTATGTCGTCTGTCGTCTATTTGATCTGCCATGCATGCCTCCATGCGTTTGATATGGGGTTGAGCCGGCTACCATGAGCTGACGGGAGTGGGTCAGGGTTTATAAACCCAAGCATCTTTGATGCCATACTCGGCAGCCAGTTTTGCCTTATAGGTTGCTGCCTCCTCCTTGCTGGCAAAGCCGCTGACGCGAACGCGGTATTTCAGTACACTGTTGATATAGAAGCTGGCTGTTTCAGCGGGAATGCCAAGGCTGTTGAAACGATTCTTCTCTTTTGTGGCCGCCTGCTTGTCATCCACTGAGAGCAGGTTAACCGCCCAGCCGCTGCTTGCGATCGGGGCCGGAAGCTGTGTATCTGTCGTTTTTTTGACTGCTGTTACGGCAGGCGTTGCAACCGCCTTTGTCCGTTTGGCATCGATCTGTTTAATCTGCATCTGTTGGGAGTTCCCCATAAGTTCCTGTGCCACCTCAACGGCGCGCAGACGGCGCTCCAGCTGCTGTTTCAACTCAAGATATTGCGCCTCACTGGTGCGCGCCTGCTGTTCATAGGTTGCCAGCTCTTGATCGGTAACCGAGGCCACCGGAGTCGAGGTGGTAAGGTTGAGAATAATAGCAACCGATGAGAGCAGGATGGCCAGAAGGGCGAGGATGGTAGTCCACTGGATTTCGTGCACCTCCCCCTCATCGCTTTCGGGCATGGTCACTGCTGCGCTTTCACCGGCCGCATAGGAGGGGGATAGGATATCTTCATGGTGGTGCGGCGCTACTGGCGCATCGTTCATTTCGCCAAAGAGATCCGGCTCCCGATCTGCGGCAACAATGGGCTCTTTGCGTGATGTATCGACCGGGTCAGTGAAATCCGCATCATCATACCTGTTGTCAAATGGCAGTTCATCGCTCTCCGGCCCGGAATCGATATCACTACTCTCCCAGGGCAGATCAGTGGCCACTGGTGCTGGCTGTATGACCGGGTCACTGTTCTCCAGCTCATCAAGATTATTGAGATTGAACGCTTTACCGTTTTCTGTGTTGTCTGCCATTACCGGAACCTCGCCATTAGTCTTGCTCAGAAGCTAACCAGAACTATGCAGGATCGCGACTCAGAATTCAGCTGCCGGTATTGATCGACTCCTTCATCTCAGCTACACCCGTCTCTTCAACCCAGCCACTGCTGGCCTGGGGGAAAGCATCGGCGTAGGGGAGGTAGGGTTTGATATCCAGTACAGGGGTGCCATCAAGCATGTCATGGCCTTTAATGTGCAGGGTGCGCCCATCAATACCGGTCAGGCGTACGGCCGAGAGGCCGATGCTGTTGGGGCGGTGGGGGGCTCGGGTGGCAAACAGACCGCGTTTTACTTTCGGGCCACGCGGCGGCGTGACCAGAGGATTCCAGCCCTGATTCAGGTGCATCCAGTAGATCACCCAGATGTGTGAGAAACCATCAAGATCCCTGACGGCCTGATCGAGATTGAGTCCGGCGTTGAGTTCAATCGAGGCCTCCTGAGCATCATCAAGAGAGGGCTGGCGCGGTACGGCAAAACGTTCGCGATAGCTGCTGTGTACGACACCGATCGGTTGCATGGTGATCTCCAGCTCAGCATTGTCACTGTGCGAGAACTCATCGGTATAACTTTTTGCAGGTGTGCCTTTTGCAGGTTTACGTCCCCACCTCTGCTCAGGCGGGTCACCGGGTTTCTTATGACTCATGCAGAGGCTGTCTCAGGTTGCTGCATCACCAGTTTATCATTCTCGCAATCAATCACGGCCAGCCCACCCTTCTGCAGGGCGCCAAAGAGAATGGCATCAGCCAGGGGTTTCTTGATATGCTCCTGAATCAGGCGAGCCATCGGGCGTGCTCCCATCAGCGGATCATGACCATGTTTTGCCAGCCAGCGCTTGGCACTCTCACTCACCTCAAGTTCAACCTTGCGCTCCTGCAGCTGAGCCTCAAGCTCAATCAGCAGCTTGTCGACGACGTGCAGGATGATCTCTTCAGAGAGTGCGGCAAAGCCGATAGTGGCATCCAGGCGGTTGCGGAACTCAGGGGTAAAGATGCGTTTGATCGCCTCATCCTCTTTACCCTGAGGCGACTGCACAGGATTAAAGCCGATGCCATTTTTCTGCATCTCAAATGCACCGGCATTACTGGTCATGATCAGCACGACATGCCGGAAATCTGCCTTGCGGCCATTGTTGTCGGTCAGGGTGCCGTGATCCATCACCTGCAGCAGCAGATTAAACAGATCGGGATGGGCTTTCTCGATCTCATCAAGCAGCAGTACGGCATGCGGATTTTTGCTGATCGCCTCGGTAAGCAGGCCTCCCTGATCAAAACCGACATAACCCGGAGGGGCACCGATCAGGCGAGATACGGTGTGAGACTCCATATACTCGGACATATCGAAGCGGATCAGTTCCACACCCATAATGCGTGCAAGCTGACGTGCCACCTCGGTCTTGCCAACGCCGGTAGGGCCGGTAAAGAGGAAGGAGCCGATCGGTTTCTCAGGGTGGGAGAGACCGGCACGTGAAAGTTTGATGCTCGATGCCAGCATATCAATCGCTCTGTTCTGACCGAACACAGAGAGCTTGAGGTCGCGATCCAGATGCGCCAGTTGTTTCTTGTCAGAGGCGGAGACCTGCTGATGCGGAATGCGGGCAATCGATGCGATCATCGATTCGATATCATGCACATTGATCTGTTTACGCCGTTTCTCTTCAGGCCGTACACGCATCGCTGCGCCAGCCTCATCAAGCACATCGATGGCCGAATCGGGCAGATGCCGTTCAGAAAGATGACGCTTTGCCAGTTTGGCGGCCTGCTCGATGGCAGTCTGGCTGTAGCGCACACCGTGATGCGCTTCAAGACCGGCCTTCAGCCCTTTAAGAATCTCGATGGTCTCTTCAATCGTTGGTTCAGGAATATCGATCTTCTGGAAACGACGTGCCAGTGCACGATCTTTCTCAAACAGGTTGCGGAACTCCTGATAGGTGGTGGCACCAATGCAGCGCAGTTCACCATTGGCCAGTGCCGGTTTAAGCAGATTGGAGGCATCCATAGTGCCGCCACTGGCCGCACCGGCACCGATAATGGTGTGGATCTCATCGATAAAGAGCACAGCCTGATCTTCACGCTCAAGTGCATGCAGTACTGCTTTCAGTCGCTCTTCGAAATCGCCACGGTATTTGGTGCCGGCGAGCAGCGCGCCCATATCCAGTGCGTAGATGGTGGCTTTGGCAATCACATCGGATGTTTCGCCAGATTCAATTCTAAGTGCCAGCCCTTCGGCAATCGCAGTTTTACCCACGCCCGCTTCACCGACCAGCAGGGGGTTGTTTTTGCGGCGGCGGCAGAGAATCTGCACGCAACGACCAAGCTCAATATCGCGCCCGATCAGCGGATCAATCTTTCCTTCACGTGCGCGGGCTGAAAGATTGATACAGTAGCGCTGTAGCGGTGATGCATTGCTATCACTCTTTTCGTGCTCAATGGCCGGTGTTTCCCGGCCAGCTTCATGCTGCTCACTGGTCTCATCACTGTAGGCACCATGGGCCATGAAGCTGACAACATCCAGACGGGTGATGCCCAGGCGGCTGAGGAAGTGGACAGCGTGTGAATCTTTTTCGGAGAAGATAGCTACCAGTACATGGCCGCCGGTCACCTCGCGTTTGCCCGATGCCTGTACATGCATCACGGCACGCTGAATCACCCGCTGCAGGCCGATGCTGGCAGTGGTTTCACCTGCATCGTCCGGCAAAATGGCGATATGATCCGCGATGAAGGTGGCGAGATCATGACGCAGCTTCTCTATATCAGCACGGCAACCGAGCAGTACGCCCAGCGCATTGGGATTATCCAGCAGACCCAGCAGCAGATGTTCAATGGTGACAAATTCGTTTCTGCGAACATGTGCATTATGGAATGTTTCGTTCAGTGTCTCTTCGAGTTCTTCGCTCAGTATTCCCATGGTCACATCCTTGATCCATTTCGCGTGATCAGTTTATCGATCCATTTGTCAGCATCGTTGAGTTGTCAGCCTCTGCTGTTGCTGCATCTCTTATTTGCAATATCGGTGCCAATTTCATCTACTATAGTCGAATCAGCCATGTCGCTGATTACATTTGGCGCCTACTGGTCCGGTTCCCGCTCCATCATACAGCGCAGCGGATGACCTCCGGCACGGCAGGCAGTTTCAACCTGATGGATTTTGGTTTCGGCGATATCTCTGGTAAACACACCACAAATTGCACGCCCCTGCAGGTGAATCTGCATCATCAGACTGTTTGCCGCCTCTTCCGATTTATGGAAGTAACGGATCAGAATATCAACCACAAATTCCATCGGGGTAAAATCATCATTGAGCATAACCACACGATACATAGGGGGACGTTGCAGTTGAGGTTCGGCAACATCTGCCTCAGTCTTAGGGATAATTTCCGGCATCTGGATCTCGCTCATGGCAGCGATGTTAGCGGACTGGGAAATTCTTCCAAGAGATATACTGCACTCTGGTATAGACTAAAAAGGAGATATGAAGATGGCAGAGCTAAAATGCATCCTGTGGGATGTGGATGGAACACTGGCTGACACCGAGCGTGATGGACATCGTGTGGCCTTTAATATGGCCTTTGATGAGGCGGGGCACGAACGCGAGTGGGATGTGCCGACCTATGGTGAGCTGCTGGCCGTGACCGGCGGCAAAGAGCGTATCAAATTTGATATTGAGCGCGGCGATATGTGCGAGATGCCTTATGAGGAGATTGCCGGGCTGCATGCACGCAAAACTGCGCATTACGAAACACTTATTGCCGAAGGGCGTATTCCACTGCGTCCGGGCGTGCGTCGTCTGCTTGAAGAGGCCTATGCCGCGGGTATCACCCTCGGTGTGGCGACAACCACCACACCATCAGCACTGGATGCGCTGATTGAACACTCTCTTGGTAAAGAGTGGTTTGACCGTTTTGCCGTACTTGCCGCAGGGGATATTGTGCCTGCCAAAAAGCCTGCACCGGATATCTACACCTACGCCATGGAACAGCTCGGCGTGAATCCTGAGAATACACTGGCGCTGGAAGATTCCGAGAACGGCTGGAAAGCGGCCCATGCTGCTGGCCTGAAGTGTGTGGTGACGGTGAATGATTATACCCGCGACCATGATTTTACCGGTGCTGATCTGGTGGTTTCCGAGCTGGGCGAGCCCGATGGCGAGGCTGTGAATGTGCTGCAGGATCTGCATACCCTTGATGTGCACCATGTTAAACTGAGCCATCTTAAAGCGATCATGCATGACTGATTTGCTCCGCCTTTTCGACAGCCACTGCCACGTCGATTTCTCACATTTTGATGAGGATCGCGATGCCATGTTTGAACGCATGGCGGCAGAGGGTGTTGAGGGGTGTGTGGTTGTCGGCGTCGATTTTGATCATATCGACACCCTCAAGGTGCTGGCTGAAGCGCGGGAGAATGTCTGGTTCAGTGTCGGTATTCACCCCAACCATGAGGTGGAGTTAGAACCGACGGTTGAGCAGTTGTGCCAACTGGCTGATCACCCGCGCTGCGTGGCCATCGGCGAGACCGGTATGGATTTTTTCCGTCATCATGTTGATCCGGCGCTGCAGGAGTCCCGCTTTCGCACCCATATCCGCGCCGCAAAGCTGCTCAATAAACCTGTGATTGTGCATAACCGTGATGCTGATGCCGATACCATGCGTATTCTGCGTGAGGAGAATATCTCCGAATGCGGTGGCATCATGCACTGTTTTTCAGCCGATCAGGCAACGGCTGATGCTGCTGTTGAGCTGGGTATGTCGATCTCATTCTCTGGTAATGTCACCTTCAAACGTAATGATGAGCTAAGGGGTGTGGCGGCCAGTGTGCCAGCTGATCTTCTGCTGGTGGAGACCGACTCCCCCTATCTGGCTCCGATGCCATTTCGTGGCAAACGCAATGAACCGGCCTATGTAAAACATGTCGCTGCATGCATCGCCGACGTGCGCGGTGTCTCGCTTGCTGAACTTGCAGCGCAAACCACCCGTAACACCAGAGCTCTCTTCTCTATCTAATAACCTGTTTGGGGAAACTTAAAACCCAGATGCTGCATGCACAATCTCAGCCCGTTGAATCCGGCATTCTGGATCTGAGTCGCTACAGCAATCATTGATTGTACGCTTGATGCATGATTCCCGCATGGGCGGGGATATGGCAGCTGTTATAGCCGCTGCAGTTGTGACCGATAGATAGTGAACTACCGCCAGCTAAAGCAGGCGGCTTCCTGAAACACGCTTAGGCCTGATGCCTTACGTTATGTTTCAGAGGCTCATACCGAGCCTTTGCGAGAATGTTTCTCGCGGCATTTACATCACGTTGCAGTTTAAGCCCGCAATTCGGACATTTGTGCCAGCGAACTGAAAGCTTCTTATGCACCCTTGCTCCGCATTCGGAACAATCTTGCGATGTGTGTTTTGGATCAACATCTACAAACACAGATCCAGCCTCTTCCGCTTTTGATCTGAGTATCCCCAAAAACTGGTTCCAACCAGCGTCCGAGATCGATCTGCTTAACCTACTGTTCCTAACCATGCTTTTGATGTTCAGGCTTTCAGCAGCGATATACGCATATCGTTGAACAAGTTTACTTGCTTCTTTGTGGTGAAAATCTCGCCGTTGATTGGCGACTTTCCTGTGAACTTTTTGCAACTGGTGAACCGCTTTCCTGCGATTGCTACCACCCTTCTTTTTGCGGGAAACACTGCGACCAGTAACGCGAAGTTTTTTCAATGATTGCTTCAGATATGTTGGATTTGAAACATGTTGGCCATCATCGGTTGAAAGGAAATGCTCGATACCAACGTCAATTGCAACGGTTGTTTGTTCGGCTCTCGGTTCTGGTGCATCACCAACGTCACACGACGCAATCACATACCAGTGATCCGCCTCCTGCTTGATCGAAAGCGTCTTGATTTCACCTTGCCATGGCCGGTGCAGCTTCACTTTGACCATGCCGATATTCTGTAGGCGCAGTTTTCCGGAATCAAAAAGTCGGCAGCCATCACCGACCGCAGGATAAGTCCAACTGGTGAATCGGCCATAGCCTTTGAATCGCGGATAGCCCGGCTTTTCGCCTGATTTCACTCTGCGAAAGAAGTTTTCAAACGACCGTTGAAGCCTGCGCATCGTTGCCTGGGCACTGGAGAAATTCAGTTGTGCATAATAACCGTTGGATGATCTTTCTGCCTTAAACCATGCTGACTGTTCTGTGTATTTGATTGATTTCTGGCTTGTTTCGTAAGCATCTTTTCGCTGACCAAGACATTCATTGTAAAGACGGCGATGTGTCTCAAGCATGATCTCAAGTTCACGCTTCTGATTTACGTTCGGATAAATACGATATTTGAATGCCTTGCGCATAGTGTACGAACGTACACCACAGGCCATAAAAAGCAAGCCAATTCCTCTGCCAGCTAAAGCAGGCAGTCCCCTTGGCTAATTATTTATGGTATGAAAATAGATCGCAAAACATCACCCGATAGACCGGCAGCGCAATGTCGAATCTGCATGGTCGTGGCCACTGTTTTTGTTTTTGCTCATATCATTATTCACGAAATTCAAACAAGTTTTAATCATAGTTCGCTGTAGATTGATCATCTGATCTGGCGCTGGAAAGAGATACCACCTATGCATTCGAATTTGATGAGCATTAGACAGTTCGACACATTAAAAATGCACTTCGAACTCAAAACAGATCAGGTTTTGAAGTGATGCAGGTCAGTGTTTGCCACTTGCAGAACTGTATGTTGCACATCACATTTGCAGTTGGGATAAAATATCGAGGTTGATGCATGAAGGCCGTTACTCAGCAGGAAGAGATGGAGAGGATCGAAGAGATCATCGAGATGATGGGCGCAATTCCTCTGTTTGATAAAATTGCATCCACGCAGCTCAGGATCATTGCAGAGCATATGGAGATTGTTCATCTGCATGCCAGAGGTGTGCTCTTCTCTGAAGGGCACAATAGCGATTACATGTGTTTTGTTGTTGATGGCACGCTTGAGGTGTTGAAACAGTCGGACAACGGCAGAAGGGTCAAGGTCTCAACCCTCTCACGTGGTCGCAGTATTGGTGAAATGGCGCTGCTCGATACCTTTCCCCGCTCAGCCACTGTGATTGCCGAGACTGAGTGCACACTGCTTACCATCTCCCGGGACAGCTTTGATAAGATTCTTGATCGCCATCCTCGTGCCGGTATCTCATTCCTGAAAAGCATTGCCCGCGTCTTAAGTCTGCATCTGCGTCGGGCTTCAGGGCAGTTGGCCGACGCCTCTTAGGCAACAATCAGCCCTGTTGCGTCTCTGGCAGCGGCTTTGAGATGACCCTGTTTCTTCCTTCCTCCTTGGCCTGATAAAGGCCGCTATCTGCACATCTCATCATATCAAGAACCGGCACATTCTTTTGCGAGATAGTTTTTGTGCAGATGCCTGCACTGATGGTGAGAGGGATGGGGGTGCCTTCAAAAGCGATCGTCAGTGCTTCGACTGCTCCTCTAAGTCGTTCAGCCAGCATGCCCGCCATAGAGGGGGTGGCATCGATAAGAAGAATGGCAAACTCTTCTCCGCCAACGCGGCCAATAATATCTGTCTGCCTTGAAGTCATGGCGAGGGCCTTGGAGAGCTCGCGCAGCACATGGTCGCCAGCTGCATGTCCGTGCGAGTCATTCACCTCTTTAAAGTGATCAATATCGAGCATCACCATGGCAATAGGGTGCTGATGTCGAATCGAGATGTTGATCAGCTGCTGCGCCTGATTAAGAAAGTGGCGGCGGTTATAAAGCCCGGTCAGTGCATCGGTGGTGGCCAGTACCTCCAGCTGCTCATTGGCCAGCTTAAGTTCGGCGGTTCGCTCCTTCACCTGCAGCTCCAGCTCTTTTTTGTGAAGTCCCTGCATACGAATAATCTGCTTTTGTGCCTGTATCCGCTTTTTGCGTTCGCCGTTCATTCGCTCCCCCAGTGCCATCGAGAAGAGCACGACCTGCAGCAGCGTTGTCCAGGCAAGAATGTCATCGCTAAGAAATGTGCGCGGAATAATGCCGAATTTGGCTAACAGTACGGCTAGCAGAAAGATGAGGAACTGAGCCCAAGCGAGGGTGAAGTAGGTGTTGGCGCTGCCGTCTCTGTTCCACTTTTTCAAGCCACTGTAGAGGCCAATAATCAATGGCACCAATAGCAGCAGCAGTGCGGCCCGAACCGAGTCATGATAGGCGATCAGTGTGGAGAGGAGCAGCAGCAGGATGAAGGCCCCGATAACTATGAGTAGCAACCGTCCGGTTATTGATCCCTTCTTTTTCTGCAGGCCGAGAAAGCGGTAGATAAATGCCGAGAGGAAGATGCCGGAGAGTGCTGTAAAGATAGCGATGTGGTGTTGCTGGAAATGCGTGAATGGCTGCCAGAGGTATTTGTAGCCAAGGCCGTTGAGTCCCGCCAGCAGAAGACCTGCCGAGAGCACATAGAGCACAAAAAAGAGGTGGCTTGCTGCCTTGGTTCTGAAATAGACAAAAAGATTAAACACCATCATGAAGATCAGGACGCCGAAGTAGAGGCCCTGAATGATCAGCTTCTGCTCTTCAATATAGTGATGATAGTAGTCGTAGTCGTAGAGTGACAGGGGTACCTGCACGGAGCCTTCGCTAGAGACGCGGATATATAGTGTTAGTGGTTCATTGGCTGCAACTGTCACAGGAAAGACAAAGCTCAGGTGTTCATGTGGTCGCTGTGAAAAGGCTTTTCTATCCCCGGTCTCAACGGCCTCAAGCAACTTATCGGATGAGTATTTGTAGAGTGTTACCTGATCAAGGAGAGGGTTATTAATAACCAGGGATAGTCTGGCTGCGGCATGGTTCTGATTGATTAACGTGATGCGGAACCAGTAAGCCGACTGACTGAAGCCGAAGTTCGGATTACTTTTTCTTGATATTAACCACTGTAGCGAGGATTCCGTATCTCGAATCTCATTGATGGTGAGTTGACCGGACTTGTCTTCAAGGTGCTCGACAACGGAATTGAGCTCATAAATCTGGGTGGTGCTGTTGACATGCAACGGAGCTGCCTGAGCAGGCATGCATAGCGCTGTAACCCCTAGCATCAGCAGGCAAAAAAATCGAATAGAGAACATCCATATCATCACCATATTAGTTTAGCACAGATGCAGTGGAACTTCTTTGAGTAAAGCAGTTTTCAGCTGAATTATTGGCGAATTGTGTTCAGGAAGGCTGCGCCGTAGCGCTCCAGTTTGGTTTGACCAACACCGGAGACCTCCAGCAGCTGAGAG
Organism: Mariprofundus sp. KV; assembly: GCF_013387475.1. Lineage (GTDB taxonomy): Bacteria > Pseudomonadota > Zetaproteobacteria > Mariprofundales > Mariprofundaceae > Mariprofundus. The sequence goes on from NZ_VWNB01000012.1 coordinate 65,143, forward strand.
GAGGTGTGTGGCCTGATGAGTGCCATCTCGGTGAGTGTTCTGTCCGGGAAGATGACATAGGGCGGCACATTGTGCGCTTTGGCCAGTTCTGCACGCAGGCTTCGCAGCTGCTCGAAGAGCTGTTGATCACTGGCTGAGAGATCGGCTGCAGCAGCTGGTATTTTTCTCTTTTTGGTTGTTGCCTTGTGCAGGGCCCGCAACATCACCGTTTGCGGGGTTTCACTCTTTTTAAGCAGCGGCCACGCTTTCTGTGTGAGTTTCAAGACACCATAACCCTCTGTGTCGGTGGCCAGGTAGCCGTGGGCGATGAGCTGACGGAAGATGCCGCGCCACTCGATGGCGGTGTGTTCATGGCCGATATCAAAGGTGGAGAGTTTATCGTGATTGTTGTTTTCGATGCGCTCGTTGCTTTTGCCGATTAACACATCAATCACATATTGAGCTCCGAAGCGTTCGCCTGTGCGGTAGACACAGGAGAGTGCCTTCTGGGTGGCCGTGGTGGCATCCCATGTCTCTGGCGGATTAAGACAGTTATCACAGTTGCCGCACGGTTGATCAACGCTTTCACCAAAGTAGGCAAGCAGGGCGATTCGGCGGCAGCTGGTCAGCTCGCACAGTCCCAGCATGGCATCGGTTTTCTGATGCATCACCCGTTTGAATCGCTCTTCGGCATCACTCTGCTCGGTGAACAGGCGCAGACCCACCACATCTTTAAGGCCATAACTCATCCAGGCATCGGCCGGGTTACCATCACGGCCTGCGCGACCTGTCTCCTGATAATAGGCCTCAATATTTTTCGGCAGATTCATGTGCGCCACAAAGCGCACGTCGGGTTTATCAATGCCCATACCAAAGGCGATGGTGGCGACAATGATCAGGCCATCTTCACGCAAAAAGCGCTGCTGGTTGTGCTGCCTGAGCTCCTGAGTTAATCCGGCGTGGTAGGGGAGTGCTGTGCGCCCTTTGCTGCTTAACCAGGCGGCGGTGGCCTCTACCCCCTTACGGCTCTGGCAATAGACAATGCCGGCATTGCCGGCGTGGTTCTCACTGATAAATGACCAGAGCGCATCACGACTGTTTCCCGATTCACTGATCGCATAGTGGATATTGGGGCGATCAAAGCTGTTCACAAAAACAGCGGCACGCTCCAGAGCCAGCTGATCGATAATCTCACTGCGTGTGCGGGCATCAGCTGTGGCGGTTAATGCGATACGCGGCACATCCGGAAAGCGCTCATGCAGCATCGAGAGCTGCTGATACTCCCTGCGGAAATCGTGCCCCCATTGCGATACACAGTGCGCCTCATCAATGGCGAAGAGGGCGATCCTGGTTGTTTGCAGCAGCGATAGCGTGGCTGGATTGAGTAGTCGCTCGGGTGCCATGTAGAGAAGTTTGAGTGTTCCTGATGTCAATTGCGCTTCAATGATACGTTGCTCAGAAGCCGACAGGGTGGAGTTGAGAAATGCTGCAGGAACGTCCAGCTGGTTCATCGCATCCACCTGATCCTGCATCAGGGCAATCAGCGGTGAGATGACAATGCCGCAACCCTCACGGATCAGGGCAGGGATCTGGTAACAGATCGATTTACCACCGCCTGTTGGCATCAATGTCAGCACATCTTTGCCATCAATCAGGGCAGCAATAATATCGCTCTGATGGTGGCGGAAACTATCGTAACCGAAGGTTGATTTGAGGATGTCCCGGGCTCGCTGCATAACCGCCGATTATCCACAATTGCCGATTCGATGGAAACGGTGGTAAAAAACGCTAAGATGCGCCGATGTTCACAGGAATTATTCAGGACGTTGGCACTGTCGTAAGCATCCAGCGTGAACCTGAACAGACCCATATGGTTTTCAAAACAGCACTGGCAATGGATAACTGGCAACTGGGAGATTCGGTTGCCTGCAATGGCTGCTGCCTGACCATTACTGCATTTCCACAGTCCGATGCTTTTGCCGCGACGCTGTCACTGGAGACGTTGAATCTGACGCTCTTCTCTGCTGCATGTGAGGGTGATGCCATCAATCTGGAGCCAGCCTTACGTATGGGTGATGCACTCGGTGGCCATATGGTGACCGGCCATGTTGATGGTTTGGGTCTGGTGAAAGCAGTGAAAGCTGTAGGTGAGCATCGTGAGTTTACCTTCACGCTCCCTGAATCACTGGCTCGCTATGTCGTGGTCAAAGGGTCAGTGGCGATCAATGGTGTCAGCCTGACTGTGAATCGGGTGATCGGTTGCGACTTTACCGTCAACCTGATTCCCCATACCTTGTCGCACACCAATCTGGGCATACTGAATGCCGGTGCACAGGTAAATATCGAAACCGATATGTATGGCCGTTATGTTGAGCGGCTGATGCAGTTTTCTACGGGAGAGTCTGAATGAAGCGTTCAGTGCTACCCTGTGGCCTATGGACGGGCCGCCAAATCGTGAACGGTAGTGCGCGGTTTGTATCAAAGGAGAGATCATGAGTTTGGCAACAACAGAAGAGCTGCTGGAAGAGCTGCGCGCAGGCCGCATGATCATCCTCGCCGATGATGAAGATCGCGAGAATGAGGGCGATCTGGTGATGGCGGCGGAGTGGGTGACACCTGAAGCGATCAATTTCATGGCCACCCACGGGCGCGGTCTGATCTGTCTGGCGCTGACAGGGGAGCAGACGGATCGCTTGCAGCTGCCGCTGATGGTATCCAATACCAACTCCAAGTTTAAAACCAATTTTACCATCTCTATTGAAGCGGCTGAAGGTGTGACTACCGGCATCTCAGCCTATGACCGCGCCCATACGATCCGTACCGCTATTGCAGATGGCGCACGCGCTGAGGATATCCATACGCCGGGCCATGTTTTTCCGCTGGTGGGTCGTGATGGCGGACTGCTGGTGCGTGCCGGCCATACCGAAGCGAGTATTGATCTGGCGCGTATGGCAGGGCTGAAGCCGGCCGGTGTGATCTGTGAGATCATGAATGAAGACGGCACCATGTCGCGCATGCCGGAGCTGAAAAAGTTTGCTAAAAAGCACAACCTGAAAGTCGGTTCGATTGCTGATGTGATCAGCCACCGTCTGCAGCACGATTCGCTGGTCAGGCGCGAGGTTGAGGTGCGTATGCCCACTGAGTTTGGTGAGTTCCGCCTGATCGGCTACACCAATGCGGTGGACAAAGCTGAACATGTGGCGCTGGTGATGGGTGAGCCTGATGCCGAGCGAGCCTGTCTGGTGCGTGTCCATTCAGAGTGCCTGACCGGTGATGTGTTCGGGTCTCGACGTTGCGATTGCGGTTCACAGCTGCATGCGGCGATGCGGCAGGTGGCTGCGGCTGGTGAAGGGGTGATCCTCTATCTCAGGCAGGAGGGGCGGGGCATCGGCCTGCTCAATAAGCTTAAGGCCTATAACCTGCAGGATGCCGGTCACGACACCGTTTCAGCCAATGAGAAACTCGGTTTTAAAGCTGATCTGCGCGATTACGGCATAGGCGCGCAGATTCTGCGCGATCTGGGGCTGCGTAAGTTGAATCTGCTGACCAATAACCCCAAAAAGATCATTGCGCTGGATGGTTACGGGCTTGAGGTGGTCGAGCGCGTGCAGCTGCAGAGCAATCCCCATGAAGATAATATCGCATATCTGACCACGAAGAAGGAGAAGATGGGCCATATGTTGAATGTAAAAGGTGAAAAGTCATGAGTTTGGATGCACCCCATCTGGCGGGCAATGTCGATGCTACAGGCCTGAATGTAGGTATCGTCGTCAGCCGTTTTAACAATGAGATTACCGAAGCACTGCTCTCTGGTGCTGTCTCGGCACTGCTTGAACATGGCAGTAGCGAAGAGAATATGACCATCATCCATGTGCCCGGTGCATTTGAGATCGGTACGATTGCTGCCAAAATGGCTGACAGCGGTCGCTTTGACGCGATCATCTGTCTGGGCTGTGTCATTCGTGGTGATACCGCCCATTTTGATTATGTCTGTCAGGGTGCAATGGACGCCATTGGAAAAGTGGCGCAGCGTGGCGATGTTGGTGTCGGCAATGGTGTGTTGACTGTAGATAGCAACGAACAGGCTTATGAACGCATCGGTGGTGCGCATGGGCATAAAGGGGAAGAGGCTGCATTGACCGCTGTTGAGGTTGTCAGGCAGTTGCAGTCTCTGGAGGTTTAATTGGCAAATCGTCATATGGCGCGTGAATCGGCGCTGGAAACACTCTATGCATGGGCTTCTGCAGAAAAGGATGGTGGCATGATCCCCGATCTGATCGCCAGCCGTCTGCAGCATGAAGAGCGCGATGATCAGGATGAAAATTACCTGCGTGAACTGGTTTATGGTGTCACCGATCATGTCGATGCACTTGATGAGGTGATTACAACTGCTGTGCGTGGCAGAAGTCTGCGCTCGGTTGCCCAGCTTGAGATCAATGTGATTCGTCTGGCTGTCTGGGAGATGCAGAATCGTCTGGAGATCCCATATCGTGTGATTATCAATGAGGCGCTGGAGTTGACCCGCGACTATGCCGGAGAGTCACCGCGTGGGTTTATCAACGGTGTGCTGGATAATCTCGCCAAACAGCTGCGCCCTGCAGAGATTGGAAAGAAGTAATTCGCAAACAGGCTCGACTGCAATGACTGAACATACACTGCCACATTCAGTGATATCCAAGGCGATCAGCAAAGCCGAACTATCGGTGAAAATGCAGCGTGATTCTCTTCTTAAGGAGTATGCTAAAGAGGTTCAGGCCAGGAAATTTTTATGCCGCAAAAAGAAGTATATCATGAATGTGGGGCTGGTTTGGCGCATTCTGCATTTTCTCAACGGTGACAGAACCAGTAAAATCAGGAAGACCGAGCTGGCCGACTCAGAGGCGCTGGCGGCCGAGAATCAGGCGCTTGCCGGTTGTGTGAACACCTCAACGCTGGAGTCTAATACAGACATAGCCCGGCAGTTGAGAAAAGAGATATGTGAAAAACTGGATGCCAGGCAGTTGAGTTTGAATGCGACGCAGATGCAGTTTGTCAGAGAGTTCAATCCGGGCGCGTTTGACTCCAGGCTTCAGAAGGCCGCAGCTGCTGCACATTCAGATACAAATACAGATGATGGTGGTGCAGTGCGGCAGCAGTAGCGCTACCGGCTTATGAATTCTCTTACTGGGCTGCTCGTCTTGCCGTGGTTCGCCGCTCCTGAGCTCTTCTGTCAGTATCGTTGCGGCGGTCTGATTCGGCGCGCCGCTCTCTCTCTTCCGCAGACTCTTCCACTGACACTTCAGCCTGTTTGAGCTGCAGCTGTTCGGTTCTTATCAGATGCGCATCCCACGGCTCTTCAGAAGAGGTGACAGCCTGAGTTGCAGCTGTGGCTGCCACTGCATGGGGCGCTGCTTTGGGGGCAGCCCTGGCAGGTTGTCGGAATTTTTTCGCATGATCCGGGCCGAAATGATCGTGTTTCGGATCATAGCTGGCGCTGTGGTCAACAGCATCAGGATCATATGTTTTAGCTTCTGCCGCACGCCACAGTATCAGCCCGACAACGAGTACAATGGCAGTTAGCAGCATCAGTATGACAGTGTCAGTAGCAATCATGAGTCCCTCCCTTGTAAACGATATGTTACGATTATAGTTGAGATTGCATGCTCAGTAAACCGTTGCCATATATGAGAAATATCAGAGCGATCTGTTTTCAGCCCTGTTATTGCGCCAGTTACGGAATGCAGTGATAATCTTTTTCTTGATCACATTGAGCAGGAGTCCGACCGCTGTGCCGTAACCTATAGCCATTATAATGCTGAACACCCCACGTTCGAGTCTGATAACCTCAAGGAAATCGACCACAAACCAGCCAGCGCTATTGCCAACCAGCGCCAGCAGCAGTGGTGTGAGAAGAGTGCCAGCAGTCATGTAGGCATAGAATTTAATCTGAGCATACTCAAAGCTCATGGAGAGAAGCAGCAGTGCCAGAATAGTGGCTGTTGCCAGATTAACTGCAGCGATAATATCCATGTATCCCTCTCTTCGTAATGATTGGAGCGATTTATGACAAGTGATGGTTAAGCCTGGATGAAAGCATGGTTAGCCCATTGCCTGTTAGCAGTGACCGAGACAATGTTATGCGGCTGGTGTGCAGCTGTGTCAGAGTGTGGCCATGAGTGGCGATGGCTTGAAGATGATGATCAGGGAGAGGGCGCAGGCGTTCGGTTTTACGCTCTGTCATGTGACACGCCCTGAAATTGACCAGCAGCATATTGATGCACTACAGCGCTGGAGTGATGCGGGGCTGCAGGGTGATATGCAGTGGATGGCTGAACCTGTTCGCCTTGAACGGCGCAAAAATCCGGCAACGATGCTCGACGGTGTGAAAAGTGTGATTTCGCTGGCGATGATCTATTCGCCGCCTCAATATACTTTGGCAGAGGCAAACAGCAGTCTCTCATCCGGGGTAATTACGGCCTATGCCCATGGTGATGATTACCATGATGTTATGAAAAAGAAGTTGAAAGCTCTGGCTGCCGAGCTTGATCTTATGCTGGGTAAGTATGATCAGCGGGTATTCGTTGATACTGCTCCGGTGCTTGAACATGCGCTGGCTGAGGGGGCTGGTCTGGGCTGGCAGGGCAAACATACACTTACCATTCACAAGCAGCATGGTTCCTGGTTTCTGCTCGGTGAGATATTCACCACGGCCGAGATTGAACCCGATCAGCGGGCTGAAAATCACTGTGGCAGCTGTTCAGCCTGTATCGATATCTGCCCTACGCAGGCGATTATTGCGCCCTATGTGGTGGATGCACGGCGCTGCATCTCCTACCTGACGATTGAGTTTGATGGTTTTATTCCAACTGAACTGCGCCCCCTGATGGGTAACCGTATCTACGGCTGCGATGATTGCCAATTGGCCTGCCCGTGGAATGGGCATGCGGCAAAAGGTGATGGGATCACTATCGATTACCTTATGCCGAAAGGGGAGAATAATCTTGCCGATCTTGCTAGTCTGCTGCTGCTTGATGAGGAGGGTTTTCGGATTCGCTTCCGCAAATCGCCAATCAAGCGAACAAAACGACGTGGTTTGTTGCGTAATGTCTGTATAGCGATGGGTAATTCCGGTGCTGCTGCATTTGTGCCGGGGCTGTTAAATGTTCTCAATGATCAGGAATCGCTGATCCGCGGCCATGCGGCCTGGGCGCTGGCCCGCTTGTGCGATCAAGAACGTCGTGAGATGGTGTTGAGTGCATTGGTTTTGCAGTTGGCACAGGAGAGTGATCCGGCAGTCATGCAGGAGATGACGTCGGCAATAAAAGATATAAAGGAAGCGTTATGAGTACACCTAAAGCATTTATTTTCGATCTTGACGGTACACTGGTGGATGCACTGCCCGATATTCAGGCCAATGCCAACCGTGCACTGGAGTCGCTCGGTTATGAGCTGCGCTTAAGCCTTGCCGATACCCAGCCACATGTGGGTGGTGGTGCACACAAACTGGCCTCCAATGTTCTCGGACTGCCGATGGAGCATGATGAGACCATGGCTCTCTATCACGCCTTTGCCGATATCTATGAGCAGCATCCTGCCGATTTCGGCAAGCCTTTCCCGGGTGTCATGCATGTGCTGGATACACTCAAAGCCAAAGGTATCCCGGTATCCTGTGTGACGGCTAAACCGGCCAAGGCACGTATCAAGGTGCTCGATCAGATGGGGCTTACCCCTTATCTGACACTGGCACTTTCGCCAGAAGACGGCTTTGCCAAGAAGCCTGCACCGGACATGCTGTTTGAGTGCTGCAAAGCGATGGGTGTTGAGCCGTCTGAAACTGTCATGGTGGGTGATACCCGTTTTGATGTGGAGGCCGGATTTAATGCCGGATGTCAGGCCGTGGCCTTTGCCGAACACGGTTATCAGGATGTGCCAGCCGAGTATGCAGATCGTGTGGTCTCACTGGCTGATTTTACCGACCTTCTGAAACTGCTTGATGCCTGATAAGAAAATTAGCGGCATCTATGGCATTCTGCCTGCCGATATCGACAGCGATGATCTGCTGACCAGGGCTGAGGCTGCCCTGAAGGGTGGCCTCAGAATTTTGCAGTTCAGGGATAAAAAAACAGGCTATAAACGAGCCCTTAAACGTGCGAAAGCGCTGCGCGAATTGACGCACCGTTACGGTGCAAAGTTGATGATCAATGATCTGGTTAATCTGGCCGTTGATGCAGGTGCCGACGGTGTACATCTGGGGCGTGATGATGCACCCAATCTGATCCAGTTAAGGAATCAGGTAGGGGGGGATTTAATTGTCGGCATTACCTGTCGTGCTGATGCTGCTTTTGCCTTGTCTGCCCTGAAAGATGGTGCCGACTATGTCTCTTTCGGTGCTGTCTGGAGCAGTGATACCAAGCCGGAAGTGCCACCACTGGGTCTGCCGAGACTGGTCAAGGCTCGCCAGATGCTTCCCGATGCTACGCTCTGTGCCATTGGTGGTATAACGGCGGATAATGTGGTGCAGGTAAAAGCTGCCGGTGCTGATTGTGCTGCCGTGATTTCAGGTCTGTTTGCAGCAGTTGATATTCAGGCTAAGGCCGCATTGCTGACAGCGTTATGGGAGCAGGCTTGAGTTCATTGGCAGATGCGTCAGTGGCTACTCCGGTCTGTCTGACCATAGGCGGTTCCGACTCCTGTGGCGGGGCAGGAATCCAGGCTGATCTGCGTGTTTTTGAAGCCCTGGGGGTCAAAGGTTGTTCAGCCACCACAGCATTGACTGCACAGAATCCCCATGCCATCACACGTATTGAGCCGGCTTCTTTGGCACAGCTGGATGCCGAGATCCATGCTATCTTTGATTATTATGATGTGGCTGTTGTGAAGACCGGCATGCTGGTCGATGCTGAGCATGTGGCACTGATCTCTGCGCTACTGGATCAGCGCCATAAAGGCCCGTTGATCATTGATCCTGTGATGGTCTCCAGTAGTGGCAAGCCACTGCTTGATGCTGGCGGGGTCGATGCACTGATGCACGCTCTGGTTCCTCAGGCAACATTGATCACCCCGAATCTGAATGAAGCCGCTGTAATACTGGGTGCACCGTTAGGTGATCCTGTTGCTGCTGTGGCTCAACTGCGTGAGAGGTTGGCTTGCGCTGTATTGCTCAAGGGTGGGCACGGCGATGGGGATCAACTACTTGATCTGCTGTGTGATCCGGGTGGAGAGATCAGCCGTTTTGAACATGCAAAACAGGCGTGGGGGGCAGAGCAGTGTCATGGCACCGGCTGCCGGCTGGCCTCGGCAACAGCGGCAATGATAGCCCATGGTAAAGGGGTTCAGCTGTCCGTGAAAGAGGCGATCACTTACCTGCAGTCATCATCCATATAGCGTTACTTATTTATATCTTTTAAGTAGTCACCATACAGCTCTTTAGCACAGTCAGGGCAGATGCCGTGGGTAAACTCAGAATCAGTATGTGTGCAGATATAGGACTCAATCTGGTTCCAGTAGCCTTTATCATCACGGACTTTTTTGCAGGATGAACAGATCGGCAGCAGAGCACTGAGCACCTTGATTTCACTTATGTTCTGTTTGAGTGAATGCAGATAAACCACTCTACGCTTTTCATAGGAATAGAGCATGGCAAGAAATGCAAGAAGGGCTGCGATAATTAAAGAATTATCTATCGGCTACGATCGCAAAAGCATAAATGACACGTTGATGAGAATAAGACATGCCATGTAACTGTTTGTTTTTAAATGAAAAAATAGAAAAAGCTTTATTTTTTCGGCCACGACGCTACACTGCGCAACCAATTTCGCAGGCGTTAAGCCCTGCCGGAGGTTTAGATGATCAAGCTTTATTCCGATGCACACTGCCCGAATTCGCATCGCACACGTATCGTTCTGGCTGAAAAAGAGCTGCCGGTTGATACTCAGGAGCTGGAGTCAGAAAACCTTCCTGCTGATTTTTTGAAGATCAATCCGTATGGCAAGCTGCCTACGGTGATTGACCGCGATATCGTTTTCTTCGAGTCAGCTGTCGTTAACGAATACCTTGATGAGCGCTATCCTCATCCGCCCCTTAAGCCCGGTTCCCCGGCTGAACGCGCCCAGATGCGACTGGCTGTATTGCAGCTGGAGCGTGAGCTCTATGTGCTCTATGACGACTGTCAGAATGGTCGCAAGAAGAAGGATGCAGTGAAGAAGATGGAGGCCTATTTTGACTCCCTCAATGCCTACCTCGGCCGCACTGAGTATTTCATCGGTGAGCAGTACACGCTGGCTGATGTGACACTGGCTCCGATTTTGTGGCGTCTGCCTTCGATCGGTCTGGATACCGCCAAATGGGGTAATCTTGAAGGTTATATGGATCGTCTGTTTGAACGCTCGGCATTTGAACGCTCACTCTCAGAGCATGAGCAGATGCTTCGCGAGTACTAAGGATACGCGGATACGCTGACTCATTCAGCAAAGAAGGCAGACTTAGGCTGCTTTTTACCTTTGCGAAGTGAAAAGCTGCAAGGTGTTGGTTTTCCAGCATTTGCTATGGCTAAACGAGTAACATCAGGCAGAAAACTCAGTCTGAGAGCGGGTGATTGTGATAGAAATCATTTTATCTTGCTGAGCAATTGATAACTTGTGCGCATGGCGAGCAAAGGAGTCTTCATAGGTGTTTGAAGTGCTTTACAGGGATCATCCCGATTATGGGGTGGCCAGTGAATTTGTTCGCGAGAACTTCAGGTGTACCTATGGTGCGAATGTGCACAGCTTTATGCCTAACTTTATCCGTGTTAAAGATCGTCATGGCGCAACCAAAGCGGTTGTGGGTTACCGTGATGCAGCGGCTGAGCCGCTCTATCTTGAGAAGTATATGGATGAACCGATTGAAGTGGCGATCTCCCGTTATATGGCCATCCCTGTTCAGCGCAGTGAAATAGTTGAAGTGGGCAATCTGGCTGAAGCCAACCCCGGCGATGCCCGCATGGCGATTATCGGCGCCACCTCATTTTTTCATGCTGCCGGTTTCCGCTGGGTGGTGTTTACCGGTGTAACCCGCCTGCGCAATGCATTTTCCCGACTGGGACTCTCGCCCAAACAGCTTCTTGAGGCCGATCCCAGGCGTCTGCCTGAAGATGAGGTGAAGCAGTGGGGAAGCTATTACGATAAAGGTGATCCGGTGATCTGCTTTGGCGCCATTCAGGATGGGCATGATAACCTGCAGGAGCTATGGGCTGCTCTGCGTGATACCTGGGCAGCAGCCGAGGAAGAGGGTGAAAAGCTGGCCGGGATCAAAAAGCAGGTATGAGCCAGGTTCTTGCAGCGATCAGCCATTTTGCGACCCGGACTCCGGATCGGGTGGCGATTGAGAGTGGTTTTCCCTGTGAAACAGTAACCTATGCTGCCCTCTCTGCTGAGATATCCGCCATGGCGGAGATGCTGAGCAGGCACGATGTTAGCGCAGTGGCACTGGCTGCTGATAATGGTGCCGCATGGGCAGTGACAGATCTGGCCTGCCTTGCTGCAGGCCTGCCTGTAGTGCCTGTGCCTCACTTCTTCTCACCAGCCCAGATCGGCCATCTTTTTCACACAGCCGGTCTTAATGGCATTATTACCGATAATCCGGAGCGGGTTCGCGCCATTTGTGAGCAGATGAAGGTCGGTTTTATCAAACCGACAGCCTTCACTGCAGGGCCTCATCAACTGTATCTTTTCCTGCTTACCATATCGAAAGTGAAGCTGCCGAACGATTGTGCCAAAGTGACTTTCACCTCCGGTTCCACGGGTGAGCCGAAAGGGGTGGTGCTCAGTCAGCAGGTGATGGAACAGGTAGCACGATCTCTGGCTGACGTGACCGGCGCTTGTGCTTCTGACCGCCATCTCTCCCTGCTGCCTTACGCTACCCTGCTGGAGAATATCGGCGGGCTCTATGCGCCGCTTCTGGTCGGTGCCACGGTCTGTGCGCCGGGATTTGAAGCGGTTGGTTTAAGTGGTGCTTCGGGGCTGGATGTGCGTCGTTTCATCGGCATGCTGGGGGCCTCAAGGGCAACCACCTGTATTATGATTCCGCAGATGCTGCATGCGCTGGTGGCAGCAGTTGAGGCGGGAGCGCCAAAACCTGAAGCACTGCGTTATGTGGCTGTGGGCGGTGCGGCAGTTTCAACGCATCTGCTGGAGCGGGCGGCTAACCTCGGGTTGCCGGTATTTGAGGGTTATGGCCTCTCTGAGGCGGCCAGTGTTGTAGCGGTGAATTACAAGGGTGAAAACAGGCCCGGCAGTGTCGGCAAGTTGTTGCCGCATGCGCAGATCTCCTTCGCCGATGATGGTGAGATTCTTGTCAGTGGAGCCCTGTTTTCAGGATATCTCGGCGACTCCTCTTTTGCCGGAGGGTTTTGGCCAACCGGAGATATCGGATATCTCGATAGTGATGGTTTTCTCTATCTTACCGGACGCAAAAAACATATTTTTATTACTGCTTTCGGACGTAATGTTTCGCCAGAGTGGGTTGAGCGCGAACTCTCAATAGAGCCTGCCGTTGCACAGTGCTGTCTGTTCGGTGAGGCGCGGCCATTTAATGTTGCAGTCATCGTGCCGCGCCAGGGTGTCGATCAGTCGCATATTGAGATGGCGGTGCAGGCTGCCAATGCACGGCTTCCCGATTATGCCCGCATTTCAGCGTGGCAGATGGCAGAGCGCCCGTTTAGCATAGCTGACGGGCTCTGGACCGGAACAGGAAGAGTCCGTCGCAAACAGGTGTATACATATTATAAAGAGGCTATAGAAGCTCTCTATGAGGAGTCCTGAATGGATTTTTATGATCAGCTGCTTGCGCAGACGGAGAGTGAACGAAACGATCTGCTCTCGATTCCCTTTATTCAGATGGGGGCGGCCGGAAAACTGAGCCTGAAAAGTTATATCGCTTTTCTGACTCAGGCCTATCACCATGTTAAACATACCACGCCACTGTTGATGGCGACCGGTGGCCGCCTGCCGGGAAGCCTGGAGTGGCTGCGTGAGGCAGTGGGTGAATATATTGAAGAGGAGATGGGGCATCAGGAGTGGATACTTAACGATATTCAGGCCTGTGGCGGCGATAAAGAGGCTGTGCGTCATGGTGTACCACACCCCTCGACTGAGTTGATGGTGGCCTACGCTTATGACACGGTTTATCGCAATAATCCGGTCGGTTTCTTCGGCATGGTGCTGGTGCTTGAAGGCACAAGTGTATCACTGGCCACACATGCGGCCGGTAATATCGAGAAGAGTCTCGGGCTGCCGAAACAGGCATTCTCCTATCTCAATTCGCACGGCTCTCTTGATGTCAGCCATGTCGATTTTTATGAGAAGCTGATGAATCGTCTGGATTCAGAGCAGGATCGGGCTGCTGTGATTCATGCTGCCAGGATGTTCTACAAGCTCTATGGTGATATCTTTCGTGCTCTGCCAATGATTACTCTGGAGGAGAGCTAATGGATATCAGTGATAAACGGGTTGTTCTGACTGGTGCTGCCGGAGGCATGGGCTCAATTCTGGCTGCTGAGCTGGCCAGACGGGGTGCCAAACTTGCATTGGTGGATGCCAATGGTCAGGCGCTTGAGAAGGTCGCAGCTTCTCTGGTTGATGCGCATAGCGTGACCGGTGATCTCTCATCCGCTTCAGGATGTCAGAGCGTAGCCAGGCAGTGCAGCGAACTGCTCGGCGGTATTGATCTGCTGATCAATCTGGCGGGTGTGAACAGTTTTGCCGCTTTTGAGGATGAGAGTGCAGAGAAGATTGAGTTGATGATGCATGTTAATCTGTTGGCTCCGATGTGGCTTTGCCGAGCATTTCTCCCCACCATGCTGGATCAGAGTAGTGCGCGTATTGTTAATGTCGGTTCGATCTTCGGCTCCATCGGGTTTGCCTATTTCACCACCTATTCGGCGACCAAGTTCGGCTTGCGTGGTTTTTCAGAAGCGCTGCGCCGAGAGCTCGCAGATTCCGGTGTGGGCGTGACCTATGTGGCACCACGGGCTGTGAAAACAGCCATGAACAGCGATGCTGTGAACCGCATGGGTGCAGCAACAGGCATGAATATGGATGAGCCGCAGGCCGTAGTTGAAAAGATTATTGCAGCCATTGAGAGTGATCGCAAAGATGTTTATCTCGGTTTTCCGGAGTCGCTGTTTGTGCGTATTAACGCGATTCTGCCAAGAATTGTTGATGGCTCGGTTGCCGCTAAAAATCGTATTGCACGTCAATTTGCCAAAGGAGAGAAGTAAGATATGAAAATGAAACGTCTTTTTTCGACAGTTGTGGTGGCGCTGTCACTTTCACTGATGTCCGTCACGTCAACGTTGGCGGATGAGATCGACGAAGCGGTGCGCGGTCTGCAGGCTGAGTGGGGCATTGCCAACTACAAAACCTCGGATGAGAACAAAGAGGCGGCATTCAAGGCGCTGGTTGATAAGGCTGAAGCACTCAGTGGTAAGCATGCTGCACGTGCTGAACCTAAAATATGGGAGGCGATCATTCGCGCCGGTTATGCCGGTGCAATGGGTGGTGTCTCTTCGATGTTTAATGCTATGCCGCAGATGGAGAAGGGGAGGGATCTGCTGCTGGCCGCAGAGAAGATTGATGCCAATGCGATGAATGGTTCTGTTTATACAACCCTGGGTAGCTTCTACTACATGGTGCCGGGTGGCTTTATCGGATTTGGTGATAATGACAAGGCGGAGGCCTATCTGGCCAAAGCACTGGAGATGGCACCTGACGATATGGATGCCAACTACTTTAATGGTGACTACTGGCTGGAGCGCAAGAAGTATAAGAAGGCGATTCCCTACCTGGAGAAGGTGCTGGCGCTGCCTGATGTGGCAGAGCGGCCTATCTATTCAGAGGGGCGTAAAGCTGAGGCGGCAGCCAAGCTGGCCATTGCCAAAAAGAAGGCACCACCGTTTTAAGCTTTGCACTGGTAATCAGAACGGGCGGCTCTGGCTGCCCGTTTCTGTTTTTACCGGTTGGATTCTTTCAACGTCCGGATCTTGAGCAGGGACGAGGCTTTTGACGTGTTGCAGGACACAGAAATATGTAAGATGCTGCACAAGTGTGCCAATCAGCTACCGAGGTGATCATGTTTAAATCTATTTTTGTAATTATCGCACTGTTTGGCCTTTCAGGTTGCGTGGTAGGAACTGTCGTGGGAACTGCTGTTGATGTTGCCGTTGAGGTGGTCAAGGTGCCATTTAAAGTCGGTGGTGCAGTGGTTGATGCGGTCAGTGATGATGAGGAAGAGTCCTCTGATGAAAAACACTATGACGAAGAGCCAGAGGATGAACCTCAGGCAGAAGATGGGCAGTACGAGGGTGATGAGTACTGAGCAGGGCTAAGTCATAGCCCCCCGCTGAATCAGCGCCTCTTTTTCACTCCTGCGTAATTTTTTAACCCTGATCTCCATCTTCAGGGCATCTGATCGATCGCCGATCAGCGCTGTAAAGACCAGCTCTAACGGCCCTTTGCCGCGCAGGAATTTTGCCCCCTTGCCCTGCTGATGTTCAGCAAAGCGGCGATCGACATCGGTGGTGATGCCGGTATAGAGCTGGCCGCTGTTGCAGCGGATCAGATAGAGAGACCATTGTTCAATGTTATCCGGCACTTTCCAGCGCCTCTCCGGCTTCCATCCACGCCTCTTCGGTCTCTGCTAACTTCTGTTTCAGGTTGCGGTGTTCAATGGTCAGTGTTTTGAGCCTGTCAGCCTGATTGCTCTCATAGAGCGCAGGATCGGCAAGTTCACTCTCCAGCTCCTGGCTACGTTGATGCAGTTGATCAAGCTCACTTTCGAGTTTTTTCACCCGGTTACGCAGCGGCTGCAGTGCTTTGCGCTGTTCCGCCTTAGCGCGCCGGTCATCCTTGCGTGAGGGTTGCGTTGATACCTTCTCCTCTTCATCGCGCAGCTCCAGTAGCCATTTGGAGTAGTCATCCAGATCACCGTTGAACGGGGTTACTGTGCCATTGGAGACCAGCATCAGAGCGTCACAGACCGTGCGCAGCAGATGACGGTCATGCGAGACCAGGATCATCGCCCCTTCAAAGCTCTGCAGCGCCATATTCAGGGCGTGGCGCATCTCCAGGTCGAGATGGTTGGTTGGCTCATCCAGCAGCAGCAGGTTGGGCTGCTGATAAACAAGCAGAGCCAGTACCAGACGTGCCTTTTCGCCACCTGAGAAGGGGCCGACTGGGGCAAGTGCCATATCCCCCTGAAAGTCGAAGCCGCCGAGAAAGCGGCGCGCCTCTTTCTCCGGCAGTCGCTCCTCCAGCAGGCGCAGGTGTTGAACCGGTGATAGCTCATCATGCAGCTGCTCCAGCTGATGCTGGGCGAAATAACCGATAGAGAGATCCTTGGCACGTTCACATTTACCTTTTTGTGCTTCCAGTTCACCGGCCAGCAGTTTGATCAGTGTTGATTTGCCTTCGCCATTGGGGCCGAGCAGACCGATACGCTCGCCCGGCAACAGCGAGAAGGAGAGATCGGAGAGAATGGTTGTTTCTCCGTATCCTGCGTCAGTTTTGTGCAACCGCAGTAGCGGATTGGGAATGCCGCCGGGGTGGCTGAATTCAAACGAGAAGGGGGAATCAACATGGGCCGGTGCAATCAGCTGCATGCGCTCCAGTGCCTTGATGCGACTCTGTGCCTGCGTTGCCTTGGTGTTCTTGGCCTTAAAGCGGGTGATGAAACTCATCATGTGATGAATCTGTTTCTGCTGCTTCTCATGGCTGGCCTGCTGCAGTGCCAGTTTCTCTGCTCTGATGCGCTCAAATGCGCTGTAGTTGCCTGAGTAGAGGGTAAGAGTCTCATGCTCAATATGGGCTACTTTATTGACGCAGCGATCAAGAAAATCGCGATCGTGCGAGATCAGCAGCATCGCTCCGCGATAGCTGTTCAACCACTTCTCCAGCCATACCACAGCCTCCAGATCGAGATGGTTGGTTGGCTCATCGAGCAGTAGAAGATCAGAACGGCACATCAGTGCATGGGCAAGATTCAGGCGCATGCGCCAGCCACCGGAGAAGTCGGCCACGGCCTTCTCTTCTGTACCTGCTTTAAAGCCTAAGCCGTGCATCAATCGTGCCGCACGCGCATGGGCCGAATATGCGTCGATGGCTGCCAGCTTCTCATGCAGTTCAGCCACCCTGATGCCGTCGCCAGCGCCCTCTGCCTCATGCAGTCGGGCCTGTAGCCGGGTTAGCTCCGTATCGCCCTGCATCACGTACTGGATGGCCGCTATGGGGAGAGCGGGGGTCTCCTGCTCCACCTGAGCAATGGCGATATTTTTATCCATGCGGAAGTTGCCGCTATCCTCTTCCAGCTTCCCCTGTACCAGTGCAAACAGCGATGACTTGCCACAACCGTTGGCACCGGTAATGCCCACCCTGTCACCAAGGTGAATAGAGAAACTCATATCGCCAAACAGCTGTTTGCTGCCGCGTCGCAGGGATACCTTATCAAAATAGAGCATGCGGCATTTTAGGATGGAATCACAAAACTGCACCCATGCATTTTTATGCAGGTTTGGCAGAGTTGCATTTAATGAAGGAGGCTCTCATGTGGAAGCAGAAAACAGTTCGATTGCAGGCTAAATCCAGAGGATTTCATCTGGTGACCCGTGAGGTGTTGGAGCAGCTGCCGGAACTGCGGGAGTTCAGGGTGGGATTGGCACATCTGTTTATTCAGCACACCAGCGCAAGCCTGACCATCAACGAGAATGCCGACCCTGATGTGCGCAGGGATATGGAGGCGCACTTCAACCATTTTGTGCCGGAGAATCAGGACTACTATCAACATACGCTGGAGGGCTCTGATGATATGCCTGCGCATATCAAAGCGAGCACGCTGGGTTCATCAATTTCCATCCCGATCAGCAACGGATCGCTGGCCATGGGTACGTGGCAGGGTATCTATCTGGGAGAGCACCGTGATCATGGAGGGGCTCGTCGGATCATTGTTACACTGCATGGTGAGTGAGCCTGAGTGCTCTTTTTTGCATCTGATCGAGGTTGGGACAGAGCAGGGCGGAGCACTATCACTGCGGGTTCTCACGGTTCATCAGCAACCTTAAATTTCCGAAGTCGTTGCAATCAAAGGGGTTGCGACATCTCTCCACAGCGCCTGTGGATAACTCAGTGGATGAAATATCTCAAATCGTTATTTGCCATGTTGCTGTTGCACACGGGCTGCTGCTGCCCAATAAATAGGCCTTCCTATAAATACTTGTAAAACAATAACTTGTAATTGCTATGCTAATGTAAGTTTTAACCTATGGCTGTAACCTTTATAAGTGGATTGTAAGCTGGCTCGATCAGTGGATAAAGGGCAGATGCATAGGTATTTTTCCTACCAATACAGGGCTTTAGCTCCTGTTTTTCAGCTCTTCATGGCATGGGGCAGCAGTAGCTGACAGGTGTTTTTCATCACAGTAAAGATGACGCACGTGACTAATATCGGCTAAGCTTTGCCAGGGTTATAAACGCCTCTGGTTTAGACCTATTCAGAACACAGGAAGTGCCGCAAATGCGTAACAGGGACGTTACCTTTTTAAAGAGATTTTTTATTCTTATCGCCGTGATCGGGCTTATGCCGGCTGTTGCTATGGCTTCCGGCAATGAATCGGGCAACAGCTTCAGCAAGGCAAAAAAAGAGCTGGCCAGGGTGTATGACGATCATCGCATCACCTTCTATGCCGGATGTGAGTATGGAAAAAAAGGGCACGTGAACGGCAAGTCATGCGGTTACACGCCGCGCAAGAATGAGAAGCGCGGGCGCAAGATCGAGTGGGAGCATGTCGTGCCTGCGTGGGCGTTCGGACATGCTCTGCAGTGCTGGCAGAATTCGGTCTGTTCAAATGCAAAGGGGAAGCCCTACAAGGGTCGCAAATGTTGCGGAAAAACAGATGCGAAATTCCAGGCGATGGAGTCGGATATGCATAACCTTGTGCCTGCAATCGGAGAGCTTAATGGCGACCGATCCAACTTCCGTTATGGTATGATCTCCGGTGAGAGCCGTGTCTATGGCCGTGTTGATTTCGAAGTCGATTTCAAACAGAAGGTGGCGGAGCCTGCCGATGCGGTTCGTGGTGATATTGCCCGCACCTATTTCTATATGGAGAAGACCTACGGCCTGAAGATAGGCAAAAAGGAACGCCGACTGTTTGAGATCTGGGATCGACAGGATCCGGTGGATGGCTGGGAGTTAGAGCGCAGTCGCCGGATTGCCGCCATTCAGGGCAACAGTAATCCGTTTGTTGATTCAAACCCTGTCAGTGCAGCGCTAGAGGCTGCTCGTAAAAGCCTGTGACGCCAGCGTGGCGAGGTCACCTGACATGGGCTGATCTCGCCTGTGTGCTGAGTTGTAATCCTTCCCTTTCTTACTCAGCCATGATGATATCATCGATTTTACGCTGAATGGAGCGGGGGTTTATCCCCTCCTGCATCAGCTTCTTGCGCATCTGCACCAGTGAATCGATTGCCGCACTCTTCTCTTCGGGGCTCATGCGTACAGATGTAGAGCGTGCCAGTTGACTGGCTCCTAAGGCAGTGGTGCAGAGGTTATGATAGGCGTCCAGATCCATCAGGGCCTGTTTCAGTGAGTAGTGGTTGATACTGGCTTCCATACGCTCATCGAGCGTGCTTCGCGCCTTATTGCGGTTGCGTTTGATGGTCTCAACAATGGCATTTGCCAGCGCTTTGGCCGGAGGCTCAGCGTTGCCCTGCACAAACTGGCTCTCTTTTGTGTTGCCGGTATCAAACTGACGTTTGGCAATAGCCGCTTCGAGTTTTTCACCAAGGGGGCCGGGGGCTCTGTTATCGATCTTCCAGTTTTCAATGTCGTCTGCAATGATGCCGAGCTCTTTTTCACAGGCACTGTCAGACTCTGCAATCATCTGACGGACCAGTTCATTGCGAGCTGCGACCCTGTCATTGGCCCGATCCACGGCCTGAAGTTGTCGATCCATTGCAGTTAATTTATCGCTTTTCCCTGTGCTCGAGAAGAGTTTGGCTCTGCCCTCTTCATAGATCGCCTCCAGATTGCTGCAGCCTGAGAGGGAGATCAGCAGTAGCGAGAGTAGAATCAGCGGTTTTGAACATGAGAAGTGCATGGCGTGCTCCGGTAACTGGGTATTCAGATAGATAAAGCAACGATGAGGCCAAGATGAGAAGGCTGGCCTTATTGCCTGTCAATGGGCGCGATAACATTGCTGCTGTTGCTCAAATCAGACAGCAGGTACTACTCTGAACCGGACGTTTGAACGTTGATTGCAGGCACAAATTTCCCGATGACAGGAAAAGTTTTCTTATCCTGTTACTATCTGTCGGCGCGGATAATGTTCAGCGCAGTCGATGATCGTTACACTGTCCGGCTATGAATATTGCCGTTTATATTTCAGGGCATGGATTCGGGCATCTGGCGCAGATGGCGCCGGTGCTCAATCAGATGCATCAGATCAGACCGGAGTGCCGATTTCTGATTCGCTGCGCTCTGCCGCAAGCGGAGTTAAGGGCGCGCCTGAATTTCGATTTTGAAGTTGATGATGAGCCGGTTGATATCGGGGTGATTCAGAAAAGCGCCATTGAAGAGGATCGGGAAGGTTCCATTGCACTGATGCGGCACTGGACAGCGACGATGGCGGATCGCATTGAGCGTGAAACAGCAGTGCTGAGGCGCTTCAAGCCAGCAGTTGTAATATCCAATATCTCACCGCTGGCCTTTCCTGCAGCCAGGGCTCTGGGCGTTCCCGGTATTGGTCTGGCGACGCTGGATTGGTTTACCATCTACTCGCACTGGCTGAATGCAGATGATCCGGTTATCACAGTTTTGAAAAAGGCGTATGAAATGTGTGATCTGCTGCTTACGCCACCGATGGCTATGGATATGCAGGTCTTTCCCCGGCGCCAGACTATTCCATTGATTGCCGCCCATCCGGCTTGCGGGAGAGTGCCTCCGTTTACGCGAACCAGAAAACATGTCGCGCTGGTGATCTTTGGTGGTTCGAATCAACCCGCGTTTGATATCCAGGCGCTTGCCGCGATGGGCGGGTGGCAATTCCTGATCCCGTCTGCCCCTGATGGGGCACCGGAGAATGTTACCGCGATAAGCTTTGCTCCCGGCAGCATGGCGGTGGATCTCATGCCGTTCATTGATCTGGTGGTCTGTAAACCCGGTTACGGCATCCTTGCCGAATGCTGGCGAACAGGAACGCCTGTGGCCTGGGTGGAGCGCCCTGATTTCCCTGAGTTCCCGATGTTAAAAGGATGGCTTGGGGATGTTTTTCCAAGTTGTGGCATGAGTCGGCGCGACTTTGGCAGGGGGACGTGGCTACCCGCGCTGAATGGCGCCCTTGCTTCACAGCGCAAATTTCCTGAACTGCAAGAGGATGGGGCGTGCGTTGCTGCGAACAGAGTTCTCTCCTGTCTTAAGGGGTAAAACCAGCATGCCGGTGCAAAGTTTACATCTGTCAGGCTCCGTTTTATCGGCTACAATTAGCTTATGAGAGAACATCACACTACGCATAATCCAAACGTTATGGATCTTTTTGTCGTGGCCGCGACCTGTATGGCTGTGCTGTTTCTCGCCTTTCCTCTCTATGCCGATGGGCAGTCGTGCAGTAAAGCGGAGCGAGCCAGTGGCCAGCCTGCCAAAGTAGAGACGTCTGTAGAGGCAGCAAACAAAGAGGGGAGTGAGCTACCTGTTAAAGCACTTGAGAGTAAGCCGGTTATCAAACGAGAGAAGCGTGAGGCTCCTGTAAAGGCTGTGGCTTCTGAGGCTCTCCCGCGACAGGAGAAGGGCTCCAAACAGTCTGAAGCTGCGAAGGCCGATGCAGATGATGCACATGCAGTTCAACAGATATCCGTTGATATCGAGGGTTTGAAAACGCGCTTGCAAGAGACCGATGCTATCGGTGTGTTTACCAAGCTGGCTATCCGCAGCGATATTCTGGATCTGGTGGCTGAGATTAATCGTCATCGCAAAAAGAACAGGCTTGAGCAGAAAATTACCGAGATGCGAGCCAGCTTTGATGGTCTGCTGCTGAAGATGGTTGCGCTGCTAGAGAGGGATCCGGATCTCTCCCGCGATCTCTATGTGAGTCGCGAATCGATCTGGAAAAGTTTGCTGGAGGTGAAGGTATGAAACGATTTTTGATGGTTCTGCTGGCAGTGATGTTCATGGTTCCGGCAGCACATGCTGTGACCAAAGCCGAAGATATTGCTACCACGATTATGCTGCGTGGTTACGCATGCCCGGGTAGAACAGTGAGCAATATCAGTGAACGCGAGGATGCCAGAGGCAATAAAACCATACAGGCGACCTGTGCCGATGGGGCCCGTTATCAGATCAATGTGTCGGCCGATGGCAGGGTAACTGTTCAGCGTTTGAATTAATTATTCGTCAGGCTGGCTACAGAAACGTGTCATAACCTTATGGCGCAAGGCGTGGCGCATCGCTACACTGCCGCCCCAATGAGCACAATGAAGAAAACCCACATCCGAAACTTTTCTATTATCGCCCATATCGACCATGGCAAGTCTACGCTTGCCGATCGCCTGATTGAGATCACCGGTACACTTACCGAGCGAGAGATGAAGACCAAACAGGTTCTCGACTCTATGGAGCTGGAGCAGGAGCGCGGCATTACCATCAAGGCGCAGACTGCAACCTTGAACTATCAGGCCAAAAACGGCGAAATTTATCAGCTGAATCTGATCGATACGCCCGGCCATGTGGATTTCACCTATGAGGTATCCCGCTCCCTGCAGGCCTGTGAAGGGGCATTGCTGATTGTTGATGCGGCGCAGGGCGTTGAAGCGCAGACACTGGCCAATGTCTATCTGGCGATGGAGAACAACCTCGAAATTATTCCTGTGATCAACAAGATCGATCTGCCGAGTGCGGATATTGAGGAGGCCAAGCGTCAGATTGAGGATATCATCGGTCTTGATGCCTCCTACGCTATCCCGATCTCTGCCAAAACCGGCATCGGCATTATCGATGTGCTGGAAGCGGTGGTGGAGCATGTGCCTCCGCCGGAAGACCATGATGACAAACCCCTGCGTGCGCTGGTGGTGGACTCCTGGTTTGACTCCTATGTGGGGGCCGTGGCACTGATCCGTGTTTTTGAGGGCACCGTGAAGAAGGGCGACAGGTTCCGCCTGATGTCGATGCCGACAGCCTCCTCCTATGAGGTGCAGGATGTCGGTTACTTTGTGCCCAAACCATTCTCTACACCGCAGCTCTCATCAGGTGCGGTGGGCTTCCTCATTGGCGGCATCAAAACGCTGGCTGACCTGAAGGTGGGCGATACGGTTACCACACTGAAAAATGGTGCTACCGAGCCGCTGCCGGGTTACCGCGAGCCCAAGCCGATGGTTTTCTCCGGCCTCTATCCGGTCGATTCTGCCGATTACAACGATCTTCGTGATTCGCTGGAAAAACTGAATATGAATGATCCCGCCTTTACCTTTGAGCCGGAGACCTCCTCGGCACTGGGTCTTGGTTTTCGCTGTGGGTTTCTCGGCATGCTGCATATGGAGATTGTGCAGGAGCGACTGGAGCGGGAGTATGATCTTGATCTGATCACCACAGCTCCGAGTGTGGTGTATCGCATCTACAAATCCGATGGCACGATGATTGAGATCTCCAACCCGAGTGAGTTTCCCGAGCCGCAGGAGATCGACCGCATTGAAGAGCCGACGGTACTGGCCAACATCTTTATGCCGGAAGAGTTTGTCGGCACCATGATCAAGCTCTGCCAGGATCGACGTGGCATGCAGCAGGATATGAAATTTATCGGTCAGGGGCGCGTGATGCTCACCTACAGCCTGCCACTGGCAGAGATGGTGATCGATTTTTACGACAAGCTGAAATCGGTATCACGCGGTTATGCATCGATGGATTATGAGCTCTCCGAGTTCACGGCCAGTGATGTGGTCAAGCTTGATGTGCTGGTGCACGCTGAACCTGTAGATGCACTCTCCCTGATTGTACATCGCTCCATTGCCGAGTCGCGTGGTCGTGATCTGGTGAAGAAACTGCGCGAGTTGATCCCACGTCATCAGTTTGATGTTCCCTTGCAGGCTGCAATCGGTAGCCGTATCTTGGCCCGTGAGACAGTTAAAGGTGTGCGTAAGAATGTGACGGCCAAATGTTACGGCGGCGATATCTCGCGCAAACGCAAGCTGCTGGAGAAGCAGAAGGCGGGTAAGAAGCGGATGAAGTCGATCGGCAGTGTGAATGTGCCGCAGGAAGCGTTCCTGGCTGTGCTCAAGCTGGGGGATGGCAAGTGATGAGTAGTGCGACAGAGAAACCGGTTTGGCGGGAGTGGATTGAGAGTCTGCTGATCATCGCTGTGCTGGCGATTACCATTCGCAGCTTTGTGGTTGCGCCGTTTAAAATCCCCTCCACCAGCATGGTGCCAACCCTGGAGATTGGTGATTATCTGTTTGTCTTGCGTTATCCCTATGGCTTCCGTATCCCTTTGACCGATATCCAGATTCTCTCCAAAGAGGCCAATCGCGGTGATGTGGCGGTGTTCGTCTATCCTGAGGATAAGAGCAAGGATTATATCAAACGTATCGTCGGTATTCCCGGTGATGTGGTGACCTATCGCGATAACAAACTCTCGGTGAACGGCAAAGAGATGCCGCTGGTGGAGAAGGGTAAACGCGCCTATTACATGGCCGATGGTACAGCAGATGTCTCCGGTGTCTTTGAAGAGAATCTCTCCGGCGTTAAACATCAGGTGCTGCGCAAAGAGTACTCCATTCGTGATGGAGAGTGGACCGTACCGGCAGGTCACTACTTTGCAGTCGGTGATAACCGCAACAACTCCCGCGACTCCCGTTTCTGGGGCTTTGTGCCGCAGTCCTACATGGTGGGGCGTGCCGCGATCATCTGGTGGTCGTGGGACGGTTTCAAAAATGAAGTCCGCTGGGATCGTTTAGGTCTTGTTCTTGAATAAACGCCTGTTGTCTGCTTCATCCCTCTCTGCCGCGGGGGCAAACGAGCGCGGCTTCTCCATGACTAAAACACTCTTCTGGCTGATGCTGGTGGGCTTTGCCCTATGGTATGGTGCGCTTGTCGGGCAGGCTCACTACACCAACTGGAAGGTACAGGACCTCTTTGACAGCCTGCCTGAGAAGATGGGTGACGCCAGCGAGGCGGCTATTCGCGCCCGCCTGCCACAGCTGTTTAATGTAATGTATCTCTCGCCATCTGATCTGCCACCTGAATTTCAGGATAATCTGGTGATTCGCCGCGAAGGTTCGATGCTGGAGGTATCCTCCAGTTACACGGTGGTGATCTGGCCGCTTGGTCCGGTTCAGGCTGTGGATGAAGAGGGCAGCTATGATCCTGAGCAGCTGGAGGGGATGGATATTGTGCGTGATAAGCTGCGCACCGATATCGAGTTTGCACCCTATGCGATCTCCAAGTGACGTTGCGACGTTATACTGAGCATGGGTGATTTGTCGGCTTCTGGCACCTCTAAGCAGGCACTGCAGGAGCGAATCCACTACAGTTTCAGTGATCAGGCACTGCTTACGCGTGCTCTGACACACCGCTCCGCTTCGCTTACTATGCAGGGTAAACATATGGAGCGCCTTGAATTCCTCGGTGATGCGGTGTTGGGTCTGGTGATCTCTGAAATCCTGCACGGCCGCTTTCCCGACAGCCCTGAGGGAGAGCTCTCTCGCATGCGTTCGGCGCTGGTGAGAAAAGAGGGGCTGCTTAAGGTAGCCAAAGCCTGGCAGCTTATTCCGCATCTGATTGTCGGCGATAGCGAGCGTACAAAGCGGGGCATTAAATCACCCTCAATTGCTGCCAATGCTGTTGAGGCGCTGATCGGTGCAGTTTTCGAAGATGGCGGCTGGGAGTCGGCGCGCAAGGTTGTACAGACAGCGTGGGCATCCATGCTGATTGATATTGACCGGGTGGATACCCGTGATGCCAAGTCGCGTCTGCAGGAGTTGACTCAGGCCAATGGCTGGGGATTGCCGGTGTATGAACTGGTTGATCACGGTGTAGGCATCTCGCCGCGTTTTGAGGCGCGCTGCAGTGTGCAGGAGAAGGCGGCAGGCAGAGGGTTTGGTGAGCGCAAGAAACAGGCAGAGATTGAAGCTGCGGAGCAGGCATGGAGAGAGTTGAAGAGATGAGTGATAGCGAAATAGATAGCGACAATAACAGCGACTTTCACTGCGGCACCGTTGCGCTTTTAGGGCGCCCCAATGTAGGTAAATCGACACTGATGAATAAAATTATCGGTGCCAAGGTAGCGATTGTAACACCCAAACCACAGACCACGCGCCACCGTATCCTCGGTATTCTCTCCGATGATGAGCGCCAGATTATCTTTGTCGACACACCGGGTATTCATCAGGGCAGCAAACAGCTGAATAAGAATATGGTGCGTATCGCGTATGCGGCAGCAGAAGAGGCTGATGTGCTGGCGATCATGCAGGATGCCAGTGTTCCGCTGGATGCTCAGACACGTATGCTGATTGAGCGTTTTGCCGATGGCCGCTTAACGCAGCCACGCATTCATATTTTGAACAAGGTGGATAAAGCCAACAAGGATAGATTGCTGCCGCGTCTGATGGAGATGCAGCGCCTTGATCCGGGTGCGATGGCCTATGTGCCGGTCTCCGCCAAAAAAGGCTCCCAGATCGACGGCCTGATCAAGGAGATCACCAAATATCTGCCGCAGCAGCCACCGATTCATGATCCGGAGTGGTTTACCGATCAGAGCCAGCGTCAGCTGGCTGCCGAATATGTGCGCGAGCAGGTCTTCCTCTCCATGCATCAGGAGATTCCATTCCAGACAGCCGTGGATATCGAACGCTTTGAAGAGCATGGCGATATGGTTGAAATTGATGCCGTGATTCTGGTCGGTTCTGAACGCCACAAACCGATGCTGATCGGCAAGGGCGGCGACCGCATGAAAACGGTTGGCACCCGCGCACGTCAGGGCCTTGAAGAGATCCTCGGCTGCAAAGTCCGCCTTAACCTCTGGGCCAAGGTGGATGAAGACTGGTTCAATCATCCCGGCAAACTGATCGATCTCGGTTTGGGAACTGATAACTAGTCCGCTTTTTTGAATTTTAGTCGTTCTATCGCACAAATTAGATGGATGTTTCATGAAATGGAATCCAGTCGGATGCAGGATGCAAGCATTTGGCTATTTTGCTAGTTTAAATCAATCTGCGGTGAATCGGTTAATCAATGAGAGGGATAATATGCGCGAGACAAGACCTACCCCTAAATGCGCATGAACTATTTTGATTTACTAGGTCAGGCGTATTAAATGAATCTAGGATATTGCAGTGGCAAATAATTGGAATATTCCAGCGTGGCTTGAAAAGGAAGTCCGTGAAAGAGATACAGTTTGTGTGTATTGCAACGGTGAATTTACCCCTACAAGCGTTTCTAAAAAGTCAGCGGCAAGCTGGGAACATATCATTAATGATTCAAAGATAATCACCAGAGAGAATATTGCGCTTTGTTGTTGTGGCTGTAATGCAAGCAAAGGGCAAAAACAACTTTCAGTATGGCTGCAATCTAAATACTGTAAGGATCATGGTATTAGTTCTGATTCTGTCGCACTAATAATTAAGCAGGCAATTGCAAATGGGCAGTAACGACACGGAAATCAATGGGTAAGACTCAATTGAAATATAAAGAGAAGAGAAACTATCCGATCCATTCAGGGCGAAAGTAGGGTATGGCTGAGATTCAGGACAGGGCGCTGCTGGTCAGGCGGATTCCTTATGGGGATACGTCGCTGATATGTCATTTTATTACTGAACATCACGGGCGCATTGCAGTGATGGCGCGAGGGGCGAGGCGTCCGAAAAGCAGCTTCAGGGCTGCGCTTGAGCCGTTGTACGAGTTGCAGATCATCTGGCGACCGGGAAGAAGCGGCATGGGCACACTGACCGATGTGAATCGGGGTAAGGCATTGCTGCAACCGGCACAGATGCTCGATGGGCAGGAGCTGATCGCTATTGCATCGCGCCTGTTTCAGGAGGGCGACTCACACGGCTTTGAGGAGTTGCACTCGGCCCTGCAGCTGCTTGCAAGCAGCAGTCAGCAGCCGCTGCTGGTCGCAGTCTGGAAGCTGCTTGAGCAGACAGGGTGGCTGGGTGATATGTCGTGCTGCTGGCACTGTGGAGCAGAGGAGGAGGGCAGTATGTTCTGGAAGCAGGGGCATCTGCTCTGTGGCGCATGTGGTCAAGGTATGGAAATATCCGCAGGTCTGAGAAAAACGATTGCCGCACTCATGCATAGCGAGCGGGTGATGCTCTCCGAGCTGAATGCAGGAAGATGGCGGGAGATGATTCGCCTGATCCTGCAGCAGCATGGCATCAAGGCCACTGACAGCTTTAAAGTGTGAGTGTTTTTTACCGCAAAGTACGCAAAGGTTCGCAGAGGAAGCATTTATAATATTGGAAAACCGGGCGCTCTGGAATTATCCATGCATGCCGAACCACACAGCGGGGTGTTTTTTAATGATTTTCCTTTGCGTAACTTTGCGTACTCTGTGGTGACAGGTTTTGAATTTAGATCAAAGGAAGAGAAGATGATCAGTCTTGGTGTAAATATCGATCACATTGCCACAATCCGGCAGGCGCGCGGCACAGCCTATCCCGATCCGCTGGATGCGGTATCGATCTGTCTGGCCAGTGGTGCCAACAGCATTACTGCGCATCTGCGCGAGGATCGCCGCCATATTCAGGATCACGATATTGAGCGGCTTGCCGCAATACCCGGCCTGCATCTGAATATGGAGATGGGCGTGACCGATGAGATGGTGGCGATCTGCGAGCGACTGGCGCCTGCTGCCTGCTGTCTGGTGCCGGAGAAGCGTGAAGAGCTGACTACTGAGGGTGGTCTGGATGTGGTCGGGCACATGGAGCGACTGGCTCCAGCTGTTGCGCGACTCAGCGCTGCCGGTGTGCGTGTATCGATGTTTATCGATCCGATTGCCGAGCAGATCAGGGCAAGCCGGGAGATCGGTGCTGCCGTGGTTGAGCTGCATACCGGTCACTATGCCAACTACAGCGGTGAGGCGCAGGCCAAAGAGCTGGCGGCACTCACCGAGGGTGCCAGGCTGGCCAGTGAGATCGGCCTGATTGTGCATGCCGGCCACGGACTGACGCTGGAGAATACACCGGCAATCTGTAAGTTGCCTGCGATTGAAGAGCTCAATATCGGTCACGCCATTATCGCCGATGCGATCTTTAAAGGGTTGAGCCGGTCGGTGGCCGATTTCAGAGCGGTGATGGATCGCTGATGGCGATCTTTGGTATCGGCACGGATCGCGTGGTGATCGCCCGTATTGCCGCCTCGCTCGAGCGGTTCGGTGATCGTTTTATCGATCGTGTCTACACTGAAGCTGAGGTAGAGCAGGCCAGAGCCAAAGGCAATGTTGCGCGCCGCCTGGCGATGCTCTTTGCTGCCAAGGAGGCAGCATCCAAGGCGCTGGGCACAGGTTTTCGCCACGGCATCACACTGCGTGATATCGAGACCATCCATCAGGCCTCCGGTAAACCTGAGATTATGCTGCACGGTGTAGCTGCCACGATAGCTGCCGAGCAAGGGGTGCAAACGGTCCACCTCTCCCTGACCGATGATGATGGAATCGCTATGGCATTTGCCATTGCCGAGTCAGGCCATTAAGCAGCAGTCAGCCAGTTTCATCTCTCATCTGTGGGGGCCTCTGCTGCTCTCTTATTGTGCGCTGATCTTCTACCTCTCCAGTCAGCCAATGCTGCCTGTTCCCGATCTTTTCTCTATACAGGATAAGTTCATGCATGCTGCCGCCTATGCCTTGATGGCGCTGCTGTTCTGGCGTGCAGGGCGATTTTATACTGCTGACTCTGCCTGTTTTACAGCCGCTGTTTTGGCGCTTGTCTGTATCTGTTTCTGTGCCCTGTATGGTGCCAGTGATGAGTGGCACCAGTCCTTTGTGGCAGGTCGCGACGCCTCGTTTTTCGACTGGCTGGCTGATCTTTTCGGGGCTCTGCTATTGACACTTACCCTTTATAAAAGAGAGGCTGTAGCTATTGACGGTGAGTAAAAGTTAAGAGGGACGTCGGAAATCAACACGCTTTCGACGCAGGGGTGTGAATGAGTATTACCCGGATTTTAACTGCCGCCCAGATGCGCAGGGCGGATGAGATAGCGATAGCATCAGGCATTTCAGGCTTTGATCTGATGGATCGTGCAGGCCGTGCTGTTGCCGGTGTGGTGCTGAAAAATATGCCCGATTACGGCCGTGTGCTGGTTCTTGCCGGGCCCGGCAATAATGGCGGTGATGGTTTTGCCGCTGCCCATCATCTGCGTAAGTACCGTATTCAGGTTACCGTCGTTTCTCTGGTTCCAGTCGCTTCAATTACGGGCGATAGCAAAGCCCATGTGGAGCTGGCCATAAGTTCCGGTGTTAAAATCAGGGAAGCCACATCTGTTGATGATATTTGTGAGGTGGAGCGCTGGCTTAGTCGTGCGGTAACGGTTGTTGATGGCATGTTTGGCACCGGGCTTAGCCGCCCGCTGGATGGATTGATGGCCGAGACGGTAGCCAGAATTAACAGCTGTGACCGTCCGGTTATCAGCATCGATATCGCCAGTGGTATCTGTGCCGATACAGGTGCCGTGTTGGGTGCGGCAGTCAATGCCACCATTACCCTGCCAATTGCCGCCTCCAAATGGGGGCACTGGCTGGCGGAGGGGCGTGACTATACCGGCCTGCTGCTTGCTGCTGCCGATATCGGCATCAGTGATGAGATCATTCAATCCTGCTGGCACGCATCCTGTGACTGTGAGGATGATGACAACTGCTTCTGTGTTAACAGTACATGCCTGATTAATAATGCATACCTCAGAGCTGCCTGGCCGCCAAGGCCTCGCCTTTCCCATAAAGGCTTTTTCGGCCATGTCTGGGTATTCGGCGGTTCAGTCGGTTATACCGGTGCGCCACAACTGGCGGGACTTGGTGCCTATGCCGCTGGCGCAGGTCTTGCCAGTATCGCCTGCCCCGATGCGGTCTGGCCGGTAGTTGCATCGGCCAATCTGGAGGTGATGGCACATCCCGAATCCTGCACGGCATGGCAGAGAGCTGATGCGATTGTAGTTGGGCCCGGCTGGGGACTGGAGAGGGGGGCACTGCTGGACGCCTTGCTTGCATCTGATAAGCCGATGGTGATTGATGCTGATGCTTTGAATATCGTTGCTGCGAACCCTGCTCTGCAGGAGAAGGTTGCGACGCGTTCGACTTTAACAGTGATGACACCGCATCCGGGAGAGGCGGCTCGGCTGCTCGGTTGTGATGTCGGTGAAGTTCAGGATGATCGTAAGCAGGCGGTACTGCGTCTGGTTAACCGTTATAACTGCTGGGTTGTTTTGAAAGGCTCTGAAACACTGGTTGCATCACCGGAACGTGATATCTACCTCAATCCGTTTGGCTCTCCGCATCTGGCTGTGGCCGGCTCCGGGGATGTGCTTGCCGGTATGCTCGGTGCCCAGCTTGCTCGCCGTAAAGGTGATGGCGCCACGCTGGCTGAATTGATCTCATCAACAGTGGCCCTGCATGCCAAGGCGGGAGCGAAGGGGGGATGGTATCTTGCCGGTGAACTGGCTAAGCTTGTCTCTGATATGCGCCAGAAGCTCGAAAGGGGTGATGGCAGGGAGAGGTGAGAGTGTCCAATTTCTGTGATCTCGAGGTTTCGTAGATGCAGCATCAGCTGAAAAGAGAAGAGCGACCATTATCACCACGTCTGGGAATCTACCGCTGGCATGCGACCATGATCGCCAGTCTTGCCCACCGCGCCAGTGGTCTGGCGCTGGTACTGTTTGTACCGATCTACCTCTGGCTGTTGCGTGGCATGACCGGCAGCACAGAACAGTTTGATGCGACACTGCTCTGGCTGCACTCGGGCTGGGGCAAACTCTTTCTCTGGTTGATGGGTGTCGCATTGGTCTACCACTTTATTAACGGTATCCGTTTTCTCTGTATCGATAGCGGCTGGTTTGAGAGTCGCGCCGGGCTGCGCAATACAGCTGTTGCTGTGATAGCCACTGCAGTTGTTGCAGCACTCCTGCTGCCGGTGCTGTTATGAGAACAGTAAAGGAGCCGGGTTCAGCCCATAGCGGTCTCTCCGACTGGTACTGGCAGCGACTCTCCGCTGTAGTCCTGCTTCTGCTTCTGCCTCTGCCGTTTTTCCTGCTTGTCTCAGTCTATGGAGGCTCACTCAATCAGCAGGCGCTGCTTGATATCATTGATCATATCTACTCCAGAGTTCTGCATACGATCCTGATTCTGGCACTGATTATTCACGCCTATGTTGGTCTGAAGGTGATTCTCGAGGATTATATTCATCGCATCTTCTGGCGCATACCGCTGATCGGAGCGATGCTGGTGATGATGACCGGTTTTGGTATCTGGTGGTTGGCCATTATCTGGGCCTGGACATGAACATATCTATCCATGGCATTCGTCTTTTGTCCGCACTCTGCGTTGCTGCGGTGCTCGAATGCTCCCGTATGAAGAAATACGCTCCGCTTCTGCGCTCCTTGCGCCTTGATTGCGAACAAAATCCAAACACCATGAATAGATATCTGGAGGCGTTTGCATGACATACCTCTCTAACGATCAGGTGGTGAATCATTTTCACGATGTTGTGATCATCGGCTCCGGCGGAGCCGGTATGCGCTGCGCCCTGCAGCTGGCCGATGCGGGTCACCGCGTAGCGATTGTTACCAAGGTACTGCCGACCCGTTCGCATACCGTGGCGGCGCAGGGTGGTATTAATGCCTCGCTTGGTAATGTGCTCTCCGATCACTGGCACTGGCATATGTATGATACCGTCAAGGGATCGGACTACCTGGGTGATCAGGATGCCATCGAATATATGTGCCGGGCTGCGCCGCGTATTGTGCGTGAACTGGAGCATCAGGGCGTGGCCTTCTCTCGCCTTGATAACGGCACCATCTATCAGCGTGCTTTTGGTGGCCAGTCGCGCGAGTTCGGAGAGGGTGGTCAGGCGCTGCGCACCTGTGCCGCGGCAGATCGAACCGGCCATGCTATTCTGCACACCCTCTACCAGCAGAATCTGCGTGCCGGCACCCACTTTTATGAAGAGTTTTTCGCCCTTGATCTGATTACCGATAAAGATGGCTGTCACGGTGTGATGGCGTGGGATATTGCCGCAGGTGCCTACCACATGTTTCAGGCTAAAGCGGTGATTCTGGCAACCGGCGGGGCAGGGCGTGTATTCAAGACAACGACCAATGCCCATATCTGCACCGGCGATGGCGGCGCACTGGTGCTTGATGCGGGCTTGCCGGTTGAGGATATGGAGTTTTTCCAGTTCCATCCCACCGGTATTGCCGATGTCGGGCCGCTGATTACTGAGGGTGTACGTGGCGAAGGCGGTTATCTGCTCAACTCAGAGGGTGAGCGATTTATGGAGCGCTACGCGCCTACAGCCAAAGATCTGGCCAGTCGTGATGTGGTGTCGCGTGCCATTGCGCTGGAGATTCGTGCCGGACGTGGTTGTGGCCCGAACAAGGATCATGTGCTGCTCAAGCTCGATCATCTGGGTGAAGAGCTGATTATGCAGCGCCTGCCCAACATCCATGAACTGGCACTGCGTTTTGCCGGCGTGGACTGCACCAAAGCGCCGATTCCGGTGCAGCCGACCATGCACTATACCATGGGCGGGGTGCCGACCAACCTGCACACCGAGGTGGTCTATAGCGATGGTGATGATAAAGCCAGGGTCTTCCCCGGTCTCTATGCGATCGGTGAAGCGGCATGTGTGTCGGTGCATGGGGCCAACCGATTGGGTGGCAACTCACTGCTGGAGATTGTTGTCTTCGGTTATGCCTGTGGTGAGCGGGTGATCGAATTCCTCAAGCAGAAGCGCTACCACCCTCCACTTGATAGCGACTGCTGGAAGGATGGCGTGAATCGGGTGGAGAAATGGTTTGCATCGACCGCTCAGGTAACCGGCATGCGGATTGCAGAGGTACGCAGTCGTATGCAGTCGATTATGCAGGATCACTTCAGTGTCTATCGCACTGAGGATGTGATGCGTGAAGGCGTTGAACAGATCGAGGCGCTGGCAAAAGAGGTGGCCAATGCCCGCATTGATGATAACTGTCGCCTGTTTAATACCGAGTTGGTTGAAGCGCTGGAGCTGGAGAATCTTATGGGCCTTGCCCGCGCTACCGCTGCCGGTGCACTGGCACGCACCGAGTCACGCGGGGCACATGCCCGTGATGATTATCCGGATCGCGATGATCTGCTCTGGCAGAAACATACGCTGGCCACTGTCGGGAGTGACGGAGTGAAGCTGGATTATAAACCTGTACGCACTCAGCCGATGAGTGTTGAGACGTTTCCGCCCAAAAAGAGGGTTTATTGATATGGCTGGCTACAGAGCTTTGACTCAATCCGTCGGTGGGCGGAGGGGAGGAGGTTATGCGTGAGATGATCCGACTCTCCATATTCCGTTACGACCCTGAAAAGGGTGGCAAGCCGGTGATGCAGGCGTATGAAGTGCCTCTGCTCAATAACGGCATGAAACTGCTTGATGCACTAAATTATATTAAATGGAATCTGGATGGTACGCTGACCTATCGCCGCTCCTGCGGTGAAGGCATTTGCGGTTCCGATGGCCTGAATATTAACGGCGTTAACGGATTGGCCTGTATTACACCGATTGCCGGGCTGAAGCAGCCGATTCATGTGCGACCGCTGCCGAGCATGCATGTGATTCGTGATCTGGTTGTCGATATGGATCACTTCTTTGATCAGTACCGTCAGATTCAGCCGTGGCTGCAGACCATTACCCCGGTTCCTGAGCATGAGCGGCTGCAGTCA
This sequence comes from Mariprofundus sp. KV, assembly GCF_013387475.1. Classification (GTDB taxonomy): domain Bacteria; phylum Pseudomonadota; class Zetaproteobacteria; order Mariprofundales; family Mariprofundaceae; genus Mariprofundus. Next base: position 100,007 of record NZ_VWNB01000012.1, read on the forward strand.
ACCGAGGATCGGGCCAGACTTGATGGTTCCTACGAGTGTATTCTCTGCGGCTGCTGCACCACCTCATGCCCTTCGTGGTGGTGGAATGGCGACCGTTTCCTCGGCCCTGCTGCACTGCTGCACGCCAATCGCTGGATTGTAGATTCACGTGATGAGGCGACAGGTGCCCGTCTTGATCAGGTGGAGGATGCCTTCCGTCTCTATCGCTGCCATCAGATTATGAACTGTATGGAGGCCTGTCCGAAAGAGCTTAATCCAACAGCGGCGATCAATCATATCAAACGCAAACTGCTTGCCCGTAAATCCTGATCAGCATGATGAATGATGAAACCGTAAAAAAACCATCCGTGGCTTTTTTTCTTACGGAAAGAGAAAAGTGTCATTTTCTCTTTCCTCACAAATCAACAGCTTGCGTTGCAAGCCATTGATTTGCGTGCCCGTCCATAGGCGCGTCGATGGTTTTTAACAAGCCATCGTGAATAATTCGGAAATTGATATCCGCCGTATGCGCTATCGTCTGAACCGGCAGGGTATGCTGGAGCTGGATGCGTGGCTGACGCCATTGCAGCATGCCGACATGCAGGATGCATCGGTGGCCTCAGCCATTGAGCTGTTATTGCAATGCGAGGCGCCTGAGTTGCAGATGATGATGACGGGTGAAACTGAAATTCCCAAGGTGCTGGAGAAGTGGTTGTGCAGATGATGGTTCGATTGTTTTTATCGATGGTGCTTGTTTTACTGATCAGTGGCTGCTCAGAGTCGATGCAGATTAAGCAGGCAAGTGAAGAGCCGCCGCTGCTTGCACAGGAGGAGCATACCTCTCTGCTGGTGTTTGAACCTGCAGTTGTTGATTTGGGCACCTTGAAAGAGGGTGATGATGCGGTGGCTTACCTCCGCGTGCGCAACTCCGGCAATAGTATGCAGCAGATTGTCGATCTGCAGGCCTCCTGTGGCTGTACCGAGGTTAAACCTGAAGAGTCACTGCTGATGCCGGGTGGTTTTACCCGCATAAGTGTGAAGGTGGACACCTTTGCCAAAAAGGATGCTATTAAGAAGTGGGTGATGTTGACCGATGGTGATGGCAAAACCAGCAAGGCCTGGATTAATTTTACCATACGTCCGAATCCGCATATGGCGGGAACAACACGTTCGATTTTTGATGGCAAGTGTGCGTCCTGCCATTTTGAGCCAGCCAAAGGAAAGGTGGCTGGCCGTGATATCTATGGCGCAGTCTGTTTCATGTGTCATGGTGAAGGTGGCAAAGGTGGGGTGGCTCCGGCGCTGGCTCATATTGGTGATGTGAATGCTCTCTCTGCCCTGATTGCCAACGGCACAGGTTCTCATCACATGCCCGGCTTTGCCAAAAATGTGGGTGGGCCGCTCTCTGATAAACAGATAACTGCACTGAGCAGATGGTTATCCACGCTGGACGAATAATGCAAAAATCGCTATTTTGCGGTCTCTCAAAAATTTGAGAATATATAGAATTTGGCTTTTTTGATCCTCTGTTCTGCGCTTGCAATCGCAGGATGAAAAAAGCCGGATTCGTTAAGGGGAGCCTTTCCATGAAAAAAAGTACTGTAATTGCACCGTCCATTCTGTCGGCCGATTTTGCGCGACTGGGCGAAGAGATTCGCGCCGTTGATGAAGCTGGCGCAGACTGGATTCATTTTGATGTTATGGATGGCTCATTTGTGCCACCGATTACCATTGGTGACAACATCTGCAAGGCGATCCGCAGCTATACTGATAAGCCGATCGATGTGCATCTGATGGTCAATCACCCGGACACGCAGATTGAAGCCTTTGCCAATGCCGGTGCTGATATCATTACTGTGCATCAGGAGGCGTGTGTGCATCTTGAGCGTACACTTCAGCTGATCCGCTCTTATGGTAAGAAGGCTGGTGTCAGTCTGAATCCTGCTACGCCTGTCTCTACCATTAAAAATGTACTGCACTGCGTTGATCTGGTACTGCTGATGAGTGTGAATCCGGGTTACGGCGGGCAGTCCTATATCCATGCGGTAACCGATAAAATTCGTGAAGCACGTAAGATGCTTGATGATGCCGGTTCTGATGCATGGCTGGAAGTTGATGGTGGTGTCAATGTGAAGACTGCTGCTGAAGTGGGTGGTGCAGGTGCTGATGCAGTTGTTGCCGGTTCTGCTGTTTACAATACGGATGATTATGCCAAGGCAATTAAAGAGATCAGGGATCTGGCCGACAACGCGTAAGATTAGCCTGTTTTTTAGCAGGGTTAATTCAGATGATCATGACCCGTCAGCCGTAAGGCTGGCGGGTTTTTTCTTTTGAAGTGCGGTAGTGAATGGGGTATGGTTTCACGTTCATTAAAGGTTGACCGTCAGTATGCTCACTGATAGTCATGCACCCTTTAGATTTAGTCTGAAAATGTACGAGGGGAGGAGAGTCTATGACAGATCAAGCAAATCAGTCGCGCCGTAATTTTCTTTACGTTGCTGCGGGTGGTTTAGGGGCTGTTGCTGCAGGCGCTACAGTTGTTCCGTTTATCGGCAGTATGTTGCCGGCTGCGGATACACTGGCCGCATCTAAAACAGAGTTTGATGTCTCTACAGTCGAAGCTGGTCAGCTGGTCACTATTCAGTGGCAGGGTAAGCCGGTTTTTGTAGTGCATCGTACACCGGAACTGCTCAAACAGGTGGATGGCCACGACGACAAGCTGAAGGATGCAAATTCTGAAGCCATTGCTGAAGTTCAGCAGGAGTGGATGGATACACCGGAAAAACGTAAATACCGCGCAATTAAACCTGAATACCTGATTGTGGTGGCAAGCTGCACCCATCTTGGCTGTATTCCACTGTTTAAACCATCTGAAGGCCGTAAAGAGTGGGGCGATTCTGTTCCTGACGATTGGGCTGGTGGCTGGCACTGCCCATGTCATGGCTCTTACTATGACATTTCAGCACGCGTTCTTAATGGATCACCTGCACCGCACAACCTGCATGTGATGCCATACCAATATAAATCCGACACTACAGTAGTGATCGGTTAATTCAGGGGGGAGGTAAAGTGTTAGATAAAATTATGAAAACAGACCTGTTCGCCTGGATTGACAGACGAACTGATGCTGGGGCGATCATTAAATCCCAGTTGACTGAATATCCGGCTCCAAAGAATCTCAACTACATGTGGAACTTCGGTTCCCTGGCACTGCTGGTGCTGGTGCTGCAGATTCTGACCGGTATTTTCCTTGTGATGTATTACAAGCCATCAGCAGAAGCGACATTCGGTGGATTCACCGTCGCCTTTGATTCGGTGGAACGCATCATGCGAGATGTGAACTTCGGCTGGCTGATCCGCTATATGCATGCGGTTGGTGCTTCGATGTTCTTTGTTGTGGTCTATATGCATATCGGTCGCGGCATGTACTACGGTTCATTCAAAGCTCCGCGTGAGCTGCTGTGGATCATCGGTGTTGTCATCCTGCTGATTATGCAGGGTGCTGCATTCTTCGGTTATCTGCTGCCCTGGGGCCAGATGTCCTTCTGGGGTGCAACGGTAATTACCAACCTGTTCGGTGCGATTCCGGTATTGGGTGAGTATATCGGCCAGATTCTGGTCGGTGGTTTTGCAGTTGGCGATCCAACACTGAACCGCTTCTTCTCACTGCATTACCTCTTCCCACTGCTGCTGGCGGCGATTGTTGGTGGTCATATCCATGCTCTGCATGTGGTTCACTCCAACAACCCTGAAGGTATTGATCTTCACAAGCCTGAAGAGACCATTCCTTTCCATCCTTACTACACACTCAAGGATGCGTTCGGTGTTGCTTTCTTCCTGCTCTTCTACTGCTACATCGTATTCTTCAACCCACAGATGGGTGGTTACTTCATCGAGGTTGATAACTATGTACCGGCAAACAATCTGCAGACACCTGCACATATTGCACCGGTCTGGTATCTGACTCCGTGGTATACGATCCTGCGTTCATTCGAGAGCAAGCTGCTTGGTGTGGCTGCGATGGGTGGTTCACTTGCGATCCTGTTTGTGTTGCCATTCCTATGTAAATCAGCAGTGCGTTCGGCACGTTATCGTCCGGTCTACAAGATCATGGTGATTATGTTCTTCATCGATGTGATTGTACTGGGTTACTGTGGTCACTCTGCACCAACTGCAACGCTTAAAGTTGTAGGTCAGATTGCGACTGCATACTACTTCCTCTTCTTCTTCGCGCTGCCGTTGCTGCCGAAATTCGAGAAGACGAAACCAGTGCCGGAGGGGATTTAACATGAAGATGACTAAATTCGTGATGGCAGCGGTTGCTGCAATGGTGATGGGTTTCTCATCTCAGGCAGTGGCCAGTGGTGGTGGTGCTGCACTTGAGCATGCCAATATTGATGTTACTGATCAGGAGCAGATCCGTCGCGGTCTGACCGTATTCACCGATGTCTGCATGGGTTGTCACTCAGCCAAGTACATCACCTACCGTGGGCTGATGGCTTACCCTGAAATCGGTCTGACCCGTGAGCAGGTAGATGAACTACGTGGTGAGAAGTCACTGATGAGCGGCATGATCTCTGATCTCGCCATTGAAGATGCGGTTGTTTCCTATGGTAAGGCTCCACCGGATCTTTCTCTGATCGTACCCGGTCGCCGTGGTGGCGCAGATTATGTCTACTCACTGCTGACTGGTTATGAGCATGATCCAGAGGGTAAAGTGCCTGATGGTAGCTGGAACAAGGTGTTTCCGGGTAACCGTATCGGTATGCCGGATCCGCTTTCATGGCTTGATCATGATGCTGGTGAGACCGATGAACTGAAACAGCAGGCTGAAGATGTTGCAGCATTCCTGGCCTTTATTGGTGATCCGCATCAGAACACTCGTCGTGCTATCGGCTGCTGGGTGATGGGCTTCCTGCTGCTTCTGACTCTGGTTCTCTGGCGTCTGAAGGTAGAAGTCTGGAAAGATATCAAACACTGATCTGAATAGTTCAGTCGCAAAATAGAGAGGCCCGCCATTATGGCGGGCTTTTTTTTAAACTCGCCTTCGTTTGATCCAATTCAGATGGTCAGACTCTTCTATAAAATTTAATTTTTAATTAAATTAGTGTCTATTATTTTGCGGTAGGTCACGACTTCAGTTATTGCTGAAGCATGTTGTTATTTTAAATGTAAAATCACTGCTGTCCGGTTAAGCATGGATGAGCGTCATTTGCCGATGAGTTTCTGCTGATGTTGGCTTTCCGGGAGGATCTTTCTCGATTAGCAGTTCGAGAAAATCTCGTCGGTGCATGATGTTCGTT
>NZ_VWNB01000013.1 GCF_013387475.1 Mariprofundus sp. KV
CAACGAACATCATGCACCGACGAGATTTTCTCGAACTGCTAATCGAGAAAGATCCTCCCGGAAAGCCAACATCAGCAGAAACTCATCGGCAAATGACGCTCATCCATGCTTAACCGGACAGCAGTGTGATGATTACTTGTAAACGCCAGTAAAATCAATGCTTTTCTCTTGCTAATAGGGTTTTCGGCGCTATGGTTCGCGCCAATTTCAACTATAGGATGTAAACCAACATGGCTACAAAGAATACCGTGACAAAAAAAGATCTGCTTGAAAAAGCAGCTGGCATTGGTCTGAAGGGGGGTGCGAAGCTTCGCAAGCCTGAACTGATTCACGCCATCCAGATCGCAGAAGGCAACACAGACTGCTTTGGCCGTATCGCCAACTGTGCTGTTACACCATGCCTCTACCGTGGCGAGTGCCAGGCTTAATCGCTTAGAGGATGCTCCAGTAATAAACTGACAGACGTGGGCCCATTGTGGCCCACGTTCTGTTTATGGGCGGTAGGTCACCTTGGCGGTACAGGTTTCCGAGATCTCTACGCGTGAGACCCGGATGCGCTCATCATCAAGGCGGCGACTCATCTCCCTGTACAATTCGCGCGCCACATTCTCGCTGGATGGATTAATGCTATCAAACGGTGGCACATCATTCAGGTTGTAGTGATCCCAGGGCTCCAGGGCCGCCTTGAGCTCGTTTTTCATGATCTTGTAGTCGATACCCAGCCCTATCTCATCAAGCTCTTCACATTCGACATAGAGCCTTACATGCCAGTTATGACCATGCAGGCGTGCGCAGTCACCGGGATAGTCTCGCAGACTATGGGCCGCTGAGAAGTGGGTCTGGATTGAAAGTTCAAAAATTGCCATCTTATCTCCGGGCGCCGGGTAGCAGCAGGGCTGCTGATACTTCTCGTCCCTCTTCAATGAGGATATTGTAGGTGCGGGCTGCTGAGCGGCTATCCATGCACTCAAGTCCGATCTTTCTGCTGCTGACAAACTCCAGAATTTCCGCAGAGGGAAATGCGGTCTGTCGGCCTGTGCCGAGGATGAGAACTTCAGGCGCCGGATCCATCAGCATGATCAGATGCTCTGTGGTTAACTCACTAAGCCGCTCAGGCCCCCACGGGGCTGTCACGGCGTTGTCATGGATGCAGAGGCCGCTGGCGTAGGGTTGGCGGTTAATGCTGATCTGTGCATCATCGTAACCGGTGAACAGCAGTGTTCCTCCGGGTAGTCGGGAAGAGATATCACCTTTCACTTCAATCTTGCTTCCATGGCCTGAAGGCAGGCCTCAGGGCCTGGCCTCCATCTCCTTGATCTCATCCTCGTTGCCTTTAAAGCGTCCTGCAAGCGCAAGCATGACCGGGCTGGCAACATAGATTGATGAGTAGGTGCCGACAAAAATACCGGCAATCAGTGCAAAGGCAAAATCGTGAATCACTTCACCGCCCAGCAGGAAGAGGGCGAGCACCACCAGTAAGGTGGTCACGGAGGTCATCAAGGTGCGTGACAGCGTCTGATTAATCGAGTCATTGACCACCAGGTTTTCATCAAGCGGATTCTTGCGTTTGCGGTTGGCCGCGAAGTTTTCACGGATACGGTCAAAGACCACGATGGTATCATTGAGCGAGTAGCCGATCACTGTCAGCAGTGCGGCAATCACCGGCAGTGAGAACTCTTTGCCGGTAAGTGCAAACAGGCCAAGCACGATGGTGATATCGTGCAGCAGGGCTGCATCAGCTCCGAGCGCAAAGCGGAACTCGAAACGGAAGGTGACATAGATCAGGATAGCCAGCATGGCGATCAATACAGCCATGATACCGGCACGGGTCAGCTCTTCACCCACCTGCGGTCCGACAAACTCAACCCTGCGCATCTCAATCGCATCTGCACCGAACTTCTCGGCAAGACCATCAAGAATGGCCGTGCTGATCACCGAGGAGTTCTCCGCCTCTTTGTTCTGCACACGAATCAGAATCTCTTCGGGTGCACCAAACTCCTGAATCACGGCATTGCCGTAACCCTTGGGTGAGATGGCGCTGCGCACATCAGTAATAGCCGGTGCTTTTTCGAATTTAACCTCAACCAGCGTACCGCCGGTGAAGTCGATGCCGAAGTTCAGGCCTTTGGTTGCCAGTGCGCCAAGCGAAACCAGCAGCATGATACCTGAGATGATCAGGGCGAATTTTCTCTTGCCGATAAAATCGACGTTGATGTCAGAACGGATCAGTTGCATATCAGTAGCCTCAGATGCTCAGTTTTTCGATGCGGTTACGTTTGGCGGTTGCGAATGCGATGATGCCGCGTGTCACTGTGATAGCCGTGAACATCGATGCCAGAATACCCACCGAGAGGGTGACAGCGAAACCTTTCACCGGGCCGGAACCGAACTGGAAAAGCACAATGGCGGCGATCAGCGTGGTGATATTGGCATCCACGATGGTGGAGAGTGCTTTATCATAACCGCCATCAATAGCTGCCAGCGGCGTTTTACCCAGTGACAGCTCTTCACGTATGCGCTCAAAGATCAGCACATTGGCATCCACAGCCATACCGATGGTCAATACGATACCGGCAATACCGGGCAGGGTCAGGGTGCCACCGATAATGCTCATGGCAGCCAGAATCAGCAGCATATTGAAGACCAGTGCAACGTTGGCGACCATACCGAACATACGGTAGTAGATACCCATAAAGATCAGCACGAGGGCTGAGCCGATGAGGATGGAGTTGACACCCTGATCGATGGAGTCCTGACCCAGGCTCGGGCCGATGGAGCGCTCTTCCACCACTTTAACTGGAGCGGGCAGGGCACCTGCACGCAGGATAATAGCCAGATCATGAGCCTCTTCAGGGGAGAAGCTGCCGGTAATCTGGGCAGAACCACCGGCAATGCGTTCGCGGATTACCGGTGCAGAGTTGACTGTGCCCTCAAGAATAATGGCAAAACGCTCACCGACATGGGCAGCTGTCAGCTTATCAAACTTGCGAGCGCCTTTGGTGTTGAATTTCAGGGTTACAGCATACTCGTTGTAGCGGGAGTCGATCGAGACACGTGCATCGGCAATTTCATTGCCGGAGAGCTCAGTGTGACGTTTGAGCAGATAGGGCTGGCGATAGCTCTTGCCGTTACGGGTCTGATCCGGACCGTACATGATAATATCACCTGGAGGGATGCTGCCGGAGAGTGCTTTATCAAGGTCGCCCTTCTCATCCACCAGCTTAAATTCCAGTTGGGCGGTGCGACCGATCAGATCCTTAGCGCGGGCGCTGTCTTCAAAACCGGGAATCTGCACAAGAATGCGACGTTCACCCTGTTTGATAATGGTTGGCTCAGTGGTGCCGAGTGCATCAATACGGTTACGAATCACCTCAATCGCCTGATCAACAGCAAACTTCTTCAGCTCTTTGGCGGTTTCAGGTTTCAGGTTAAGCACAAAGGTGCTGCCAGCCGGATTGCTGATGGTATAGGTGTTGAAGTTCTCTTGCAGTACCTGTTGGGCAGCATCGATTTCGCCAGCCTCTCTGATCACAACAGTCATGCTGCTGTTGTCATTGCTCAGTTTACTGTAGCGGATGCGCTCTTTACGCAGCGCCTGACGGGCAGTGTCGATATCGCCTGCAACGCTGTGTGATACGGCTTTATCTACATCTACATCGAGCACCAGGTGGATGCCGCCTTTCAGGTCAAGGCCGAGGGTCATCGGCGTGCTCAGGGCAGATGGCCACCATGATGGTGGTGTAGTGAGGTTGGGCAGGGCTCCCATCAGGGAGACCACAAGTACGGTCAGAATGAGCCCGTATTTCCAGCGTGGAAAGCTATGCATGAATAAAATCCTTGTTTAAAAAGCTGTTAGTCTTTGGCTGCTGCTTTATCGGCAGGTTTGGCCGCTTTTGCAGGGGCTGTGTCAGTAAGGCCGGCAACGGTGTCGCGTTTCACCTTGATCACTACACCTTCAGCGATCTCAACCTTCAAAATATCTTCGTTGACCGCAGTGATTTTGCCGTAGATGCCACCACCGGTCATCACCTTGTCACCCTTGCTGAGTGAGTCGACCATGCCGCGATGCTCTTTGAGTTTCTTCTGCTGCGGACGGATCAGCAGGAAGTAGAAAATCACCATGATCAGCAACAATGGGATCAGAGAGGCAAAGCCGCCATCTGCAGCAGCACCTTCAGCAAAAGCCGGTGTGATGATGCCCATTGCCGCAGCCATGGATGCGAAAGAGAGAGAGAGAACTGTTTTCATGATGTTGTAACTCCTGAATATCAATAGACGGCGATTATGCTTCACCGCGGTAGCGTTGTAAAAACTTGTCACGGAATTCGGGCCAGTTCCCCTCAATCAGTGCGGTTCTGGCCCGGGACATGAGATGGCAATAGTAGTGAAGATTGTGCAAGGTATTCAACCTTGAACTTAAAATCTCCTTGGCCATATACAGATGACGCAGGTAAGCACGGGAAAAGTTCTTGCACGTGTAGCAGTTACAAGATTCCATGATTGGCGATGCATCATCGAAATGTTTAAGGTTTTTGATGTTGATCTTGCCATCATCAGTAAAAAGGGTGCCGTTACGCGCATTTCTGCTGGGCATCACACAGTCAAACATGTCGATGCCGCGATCAATGCCTTCGATCAGATCATCAGGTGTACCTACGCCCATCACATAGTGTGGTTTGTCTTGTGGCAGGTGCGGCGCCAGTGCATCCATCATCGCCATCATCTCCGCTTTGGGTTCACCAACCGAGAGGCCGCCGATAGCAATGCCCTCAAAATCGATCTCCGAGATCGCCTTCAGGCTCTCAATGCGCAGCTCCGGATACATGCCGCCCTGCACAATGCCAAACAGCGCCTGCGACTCATTGACCGGCAGGTGTTCACGGCACTCTGCAGCCCAGCGCATGGAGAGCTGCATGGAGTCATTGGCCTCCTCATAGGTGGCCGGGTAGGGGGTGCACTCATCAAAGGCCATGACAATATCACTGCCGAGTTTGCGCTGGATCTCCATGCTCTCTTTGGGGCCGAGGAATACTTCGCGACCATCGATATGGGAGCGGAAACGGACACCGTGCTCTTCGATCTTGCGCAGCTCACCAAGTGACCAGACCTGAAAACCACCGGAGTCGGTGAGGATAGGGCGATCCCAGGCCATGAATTTGTGCAGCCCACCCATCTTCTCCACCAGATCAGCACCGGGGCGCAGCATCAGATGGTAGGTGTTGCCGAGAATAATCGAAGCTTCAATATCATCGGTAAGATCTGCAGGGGTGAGACTTTTTACTGTCGCCTGCGTGCCTACCGGCATGAAAACAGGCGTCTCCACGCTGCCGTGTGGCAACTGCACACGACCGGCACGGGCATAACCGTTTTCATCTTTGGCGAGTATTTCGAAGGAGAGCGAAGACATGGCGGCGCAGACTGACGCCTGCACCGCATTGCAGCAAGGGTGTTCTGCTGTTAATTGATACCGGCTCTGGCTCTATCTCTTCGCCAGTGAGGAGACGCGGGTGAAGAACAGTACAACGGTGAAAAGAACCAGTGAAGAGAAGAGGGCGAAATCGATAAATCCCATAAACGAGTAGTGCTCATTGTTAAGCTCCACTCCAATGCGGCCCAGCGCATGTATCCATGAGAGCTGGTAGAAGATAATCAGCATGAAGAGGCTGAAGGCCTTGGCACCCAGTATCAAAGCAGCAGTTTTTCCACCTGCGCTGCGCTGCTCGTTTTTAGAGAGGTAGGATTGCCACTGAAATGTCTTCTGCTCGCTCTCAGAAACGGTGGCGTTATAGCGTGGATAGATGACACTTTTGGCCTGATAGATGGCGCGCACCAGCGGCATATGCATCACAATATAGGCGAGATAGATGATGGTGCAGGCCAGCGATCCCCACTTCAGCAGAGGGATGGCGAACTCGGCCAGCGCCTGCGGTTCCATCGTGGTGTGGTTGTAAGCAATAAATGCGGCCAGAGCAGCCGTAGGCAGTGCGATGACGAGCCAGGTGATATTTTTCAGTCGCTTAAGGCGTAGTACCTTCTCTCGAGTCTGCCTCTCCTCTTCCTGAAACTGCTCAAGTGCTGTGGGAATCGTAGCTTCGTCCATTAAAAAACCTCGTGTTGTCTGATCTGCGGATCATTTTCATCGCGCAGCAGACTAACTTTAGGTCTGATTTCAGCAAGTCAGGCCTGATCAGGTGAAGGATTCAGCTCCCGATTACTCCTGATCAGGCTCGTAGTAGTTGCCTTTGCCGGTTTTTCCATGTGGATCTTTTTGCTGGCCAAGTTTACCGATACGAATGGTGATCAGTACGATAATGAACAGCACAAGTACTGAAAACAGGGTCAGATCAATCAGGCCGAGATAGGCATAATGTTCATCGGCCATCTCCTGCCCACTGATATCCATCAACTCCATCCAGGCAAACTGCAGGAATACAATCAATGCAAAAATAGTAGATAGTTTGAATACCTTCAATGTGACGACAAATGCTGCATCCATGCGCCGCTGTACTCTGTTGCAATCCCTCCAGAAGTAGCTGTGCCATACAAATTCGTGATGATCATCCGGGTGCAGGTGTTCATTCAGGTGCATGAAGTTCACGCTCTTAGAGTGATAAATCCTCCGGCCGATTGAGAAGTAGAGAAAGATGAAAACAATATACAACGTTGTGATAAGAATGGTGACTACCATAAGGATGGGCAGCGCATCTGCTGCCAACTCTTCAAGCGGGATACCCTGTTGGTGGTGTGCCATGCCGATCCAGCCAAAAAATCCGGCTGCTGCTACAATGGATATCCACCATATGAAGCTCTGCTGGCGCATGGTGCGGCGAATTTTAGTGCGGATGCGGGCCTCATCCTGTTCAAATCTCTCAAGTGCGGAAGCTGTTTTGTTGTCGTCCATTTCGTCCTCCGATTAGCGGCAAGATAGCCAACTCTACCATTAAAGTATTCTCATAGTCTAATATAATAATTAAGCATGGTTGGTCATGGCTGGATAAGAGAGGTTCAAATGGGGGTTCAGGGGGTGGTGGCTTTGTGTGAGCAGAGCGATATTGTTTGTACCTATGATGGAATTTCCTGATCCTTCGCAGGCTGATGATGACGGGCTGCTGGCTGCCGGTGGTAATCTGCAGCCAGAGACGCTGTTGGCGGCATATAGCAAAGGCATTTTCCCCTGGTATGGAGAGGGGCAGCCGATTCTCTGGTGGTCGCCGGATCCGCGCATGGTGCTCTTTCCAGTAGAGTTTCACTGCTCCAGACGTCTGGCCCGTCGTATGCGCAAGGATATATATAGCGTCTCATTCGATGAGTCCTTTGCCGAGGTGATTCATGCCTGTGCAGAGATTCCGCGCAGAGGCGAGAGCGGCACCTGGATCCTGCCTGAGATGATTACCGCCTATGAGCAGATGTTTGCCGAGGGTTATGCCCACTCGGTAGAGGTGTGGCAGCAGGATAGATTGATCGGCGGGCTCTATGGCGTGCTGCACAACGGGGTCTTTTTTGCCGAGTCGATGTTCAGTCGGCAAGTTGATGCCTCTAAAGTGGCGCTGGCGGCACTCTGTGAGCGGGCTCTGCGTGAAAACTGGAAGTTGATTGATTGCCAGTTTCACACTGCCCATCTGCAGAGTCTTGGTGCGCGTGAGATTTCTCGAAGCGAATTTCTCAACCGGATCAGTGATTGATTATCTGCTAGCTTTTCGTTTCTAATCGAAGATGAGATATTGGGCCGCAAAGGAATGCGGTGAAAAAAGGATAAATAATATGAGTCTGAAGAGTAATCGTGATCAGTTGGTGCAGACCGCCGTACAGGGCTCTGTTGCGCCGGCGCATCAGTGGGCACCGTTTGAGGTGGGTTCTGCCGGTGAGGTCTTCTCCTGGCCCTCCACCGGTGGCATCACCTACAACGTGAAGATCGGTGATTCGGTCTTTGGCTGGGCCGGTGAACATATAGAGCCGGGTGTATCCACGACCATGAGTCATAAGAACAGAAAATGTGAGTCAGGCTACCAGTTTCTCGCCTGTTGCGGCAATCAGGCCACGGTGATTTCCGGTGCTGCCAAAGGGGAGAAAGGCACCGTGCTCGGCCACCATGGTGGTGTTGAGCACCTGATGCTCGATTTTCCCGATGAGACACTCGATAAGTTGACCTGCGATGATAAATTCCTGATCAAAGGTTACGGGCAGGGGCTAAAACTCATCGATCATCCTGAGGTGTTTATCTACAACCTCGATCCGGATCTGCTCGACGCCTGGGGGCTAACTGAGCGTGAGGATGGCAAGATTGAGGTGCCGGTGAATGTGATCGTGCCCGGCCATGCGATGGGGTCGGGAATCGGTGCGCTCTCAGTAGCTACCGGCGATTACGATATTCTCTGTCATGATGAGGAGATGGTGAAAGAGAATGGTATGCAGCGGCTTCGATTCGGTGATTTCGTGGCAGTGATGGATCATGATAACCGCTACGGGCGCACCTATCGCAAAGGGGCGGTCACCATTGGTGTTGTCATTCACTCGGATTCGCCACTGGCCGGTCACGGACCGGGCATGATGACCCTGATGAGTGCCTGTGATGGTAAGCTGGTGCCGGTAATCTCTGAAACGGCCAATGTCGGTGCCATCAGATCCATTGGCCGCTATGCAGTCGAATGAGTGGTGATGCGACACTGAAGGTCGCCTGCATACAGCTCTGCTCTGTCAGAGAGGTGGCGCGAAACCTTGAGGTGGTAACCTCTCTGCTGGCAAAAGCGGCAGAAGCAGGGGCCAGATTGATGGTTCTGCCTGAGAACTTTGCATTTATGGGTGGTAGTGAAGCGCAGAAGCGGGCGCTGGTCGAAGATCAGGCTGACTCATCAATTCTGAAATTTCTTTCGCAGCAGGCGGTGATTCACGGTATCGCCATGATTGGCGGCACGCTGTTGCTTGGCGGTCGAGACGGGAAGATTCGCAATGCCTGCCCGGTCTTTGATGCCGGAGGCAACCTCATTGCGCTCTACGACAAGATTCATCTCTTTGATATGGATTACAATGGCGAGTCCTACCATGAGTCGGCACTGATTGAGGCGGGGGATAAACCTGTCACCGTCACTGTAGAGGGTTTCAAGATCGGCCTGAGCATCTGTTACGATCTGCGTTTTCCTGAGCTCTATCGCCGTTATGTTGATGCAGGCTGTCAGCTGCTGGTCAATGTGGCTGCATTTACAGCCATAACCGGACGTGCCCACTGGCAGCCCCTGCTCAGGGCAAGGGCGATTGAGAATCAGTGTTTTATGCTGGCCTCTGCTCAGTCGGGAAAACACCCCGATGGCAGGCAGACCTGGGGGCATAGTATGATCATCAACCCCTGGGGAGAGGTGGTAGAGGAGCTGGCTGAAGGGGAGGGATTTATTTGTAGTGAACTCTCCATGCAGAAGCTGGATCTGGTGCGGGCATCGATGCCGGTTTTGCAGCATAAGAAGCTCTGATTATTCTCTTCTATCTGCAGCTTGAGATTGTAGCAAAAATGTTCCCTTCACCGTCCGAAAAGCTGCTAACTGTTGAAAAGAAAGGGCTTACCCGCGCTATCCACAGAGCCTGTGGATAACCTGGTGGATAAAAGTTCACGGTTTGAAGGTTAACCTGCCTTTGTTCATGCTGTATGACTTATGCCTAAATTTTAGGCTATGTGAAAAATCCTTTAATAACAATATTTTGAATGCCTACTTGTGATGCTGATTTGAGCTGGCAGAGCTAATTCTTAAAAAACCTTAATGGGCATATGCGTGCGGTGGATAATTCCTTGTGATATCACTGTTTAAGCTGTCTTAGCGCCTCAAACACGGCGATGGAGCAGGCATTGGAGAGATTCAGCGAGCGCACCGGTGCATCCTCCCGCATGGGGATAGTTACACCATTGATCTGCGCTAAAATGGATTGACTTAAGCCTCGGGTTTCAGGGCCGAAAACCAGCACATCTCCGGGTTTGTATTGCACGTCCCAGAAGCTGGTTTTCACCTTTGAACTGAGTCCATACCAGTTGCGCTCTTCACCGATAAACTGCCGCGCCTGCTGCCAGCTCTGGTGGTGGTGAATATCGAGATGCTGCCAGTAATCCAGCCCGGCTCTGCGCGCCGCTTTCTCATCGACATCAAACCCGAGCGGATGCACCAGATGCAGGGTGCAACCCGTACAGCCGCACAGCCGTGCGATGTTGCCGGTATTTGGAGGAATCTCTGGCTCGACTAGAACGATATGTAGTGGTGGACTCATGAGACAGCAGGCTCAGGCAGAATGCCGTTCAGTGCAATAGCGTGGTACAGATCTTTGGCCTGCACATTTCTGCAGTGACAATCTTATTCGGGTTGAATTAAAAGATTTTATAGAAACAAAAAAAGGCAGGGGGTTAACCCTGCCTTTGTAATGCGGTTGAGCTGGAATCAGTCCAGATGCTCGTCGATGAACTCGGTGAGCTTGGCTTTGTTGACTGCGCCAACTTTAGTGCCCTGAACGTTGCCATCGCGGAAAAGCATCAATGTAGGGATGCCACGAACGCCATATTTGCCAGGCGTGTTCGGGTTATCATCGATATTGATTTTAGCGATTGTTACCTGACCTTGCTTCTCGGACGCAACTTCGTCCAGAATCGGGGCGATCTGTTTGCACGGGCCGCACCATGGGGCCCAGAAGTCAACGACGACAGGGCCGCCTGCTTTTAGTACATCGGCATCAAAACTTTCGTCACTGACATGAATAATTAAATCTGAAGACATCTAGTTTCCTCTTTGGATTGGAATTGCACGACAAGTTAGTCCTGGGGGGTAAAAGCGTCAACCATGTCCGAGCATCAACAGTTATATAAGGTGATTCAAAACCGGATTCAAGAGGGTGATGGTTTTCTCCCTTTTGACCGATTTATGCAGGCTGCGCTTTACGAACCGGGACTCGGTTATTACGAATCGAAAACCGTTTTCGGTGAAAAAGGGGATTTTGTCACTGCCCCCGAACTTGGCCCCTGGTTATCACTCGGCTTTGCCGATCTGCTCTTCTGGGCATGGAAAGAGCTGGGTGAACCGACGCAGTGGACACTGCTGGAGCAGGGCTCAGGCTCAGGCAAACTGTTGGCTTCAACGCTGGCGATGATCGCCCAGTTCTCAATGGCAAAACCGGCTACTGTGATCTCTGTTGAGCGCAGTGCGCAGCTGCGTGATCGTCAGATCGAGCTGTTTGCCGATGCAGGTTTTAACGTTGAGGTTGTCTCCTCCCTTGATGCGGTTGCGCCACGCGAAAATATCATTGTCTTCAGTAATGAGTTGCCCGATGCATTCCCGGTGCGCTGCTTCTGCCATAACGGTGGTTCTTTTTATGAGCGTGGTGTGGTTGCCAGTGAGGCAGGCTTTGATTGGAAAAATAGTGAAACAGTGATTGAAGATGGGCCACAGATCGCAGAGGAACTGATTGCAGGCTGGCAGGATGGTTATATCAGTGAGTGGAATCCCGGACTAGAGGGCTGGCAGCAGCAGCTTGCAGCAATCGTTGAGCGCGGTTTTATCTTTACCAATGATTACGGCTATTCACAGCAGGAGTATTACCGCGAGGGCAGGCGCGAGGGTTCTCTGATGGCCCATATCGGTCAGGCCGCCAGTGAAGATGTGCTGGAAGATCCCGGCAGTCGCGATATTACAGCCCATGTCGATTTCACGGTGCTGGTAAAGGCTGGCAGAGCCGTTGGTCTGACTCCACTGCTCTGGATGTCGCAGGGTGGCTGGCTTGCGCAATCACCATCAGTACAAGCCTTTGTGCAGTCGCTGGCAGTGCAGAATGATGCCACCAGCATGCACTTGATGGCGCACGCCAAACGGGTATTGATGCCATATGGCATGGGTGAGGTGTTTAAGATATTGGGACAGGCAAAAGGGGTTGAGAGCGCACGCCCTGATTATCTCAGTCAGTTTGATCATCTGGATCATCTACAGCGATGATCGGTAAAACCCTGAAGGGGCGTGCTGGCCCGATACTGCCCGGCGGTGAGGCGCTGGTGCATGCAGATGGTGACACTGTGCTGGTTGCCAATGCCGTACCCGGTGATGAGTTGGCCGTACATATCTCTGGAAAGCGGCGTGGCGTATGGCGTGGCGAGATTGTCGAGGTGCTTGAAGCCTCTGATCAGCGCATCACGCCAGCCTGCCCTGTTGCAACTCTTTGTGGAGGTTGTGCGCTACAATCAATCTCCGGCTCTGATCAGGCCAAACTGAAATCGGAGTGGGTGAAAAGTGCGTTTGCACCGTTCATAAAGAGTGATACGGCGTGGTTACCGATTGTATGGCAGGAAGATCGTTTTCGCAGGCGTGTCCGCTGGTCAGTGGGCAGTGACAGGGCGGGGCTGTTTCTCGGCTTTAAAGCCTTTGCCAGCCATCAGCCGGTGCGCCATCGTGATTGTCTGGTTGTCACACCTCAGCTTAATCAACTCGCCCGCCTGATTGAAAAAAATATGCATCTGAACGGTGTGGCATCAGTTCAGGCATTGCAGCTTAATGATGGTGTTCATCTCATTTTCGAAACAGAGCATCCGCCTGAGTCGATTGCCACCGATGAACTTGATGCACTGGTTCTGCAGTGGTGGTGGCGGGATGCTCAGGGTATCACCCGGCCATTGAAGAAGCCTGTTATCCCACTGCATGATCAGCTGCCTGCAGGAGATCTGGATGTGGCAGTTACGGTTGGCCCGGATGGGTTTGTGCAGGGGCAGGTTGAAGGGAACCGTGAGTTGATTGCCCAGATTCAGGATTGGGCAGGAAAACCGCGACGTATCGCTGATCTCTTCTGTGGTATCGGCAATCTCTCGCTGCCACTTGCAGCAGCGAGCGGGGCAGAGGTCTTCGGTGCAGAACTTAATGCCGCCAGTGTGCGTGCGGCAGCAGCCAATGCCAAAGCGCTGCATGTGAAAGCCAGCTTTACAGAGGCTAATCTCTTTGAGGATTTTGATATCGAGCCCTATATCGGCGCTGATCTGCTGCTGCTTGATCCGCCAAGGCGTGGTGCCAAACGGATCTGTGATCAGATTTCACGTCTGCTGCCGGAAAAGATTATTATGATCTCTTGTGATGTGGCGGCTGGAGCAAGGGATGGTGCTATTCTGAAAAAGCATGGATATCAGCTCAAAGCGCTGCGTGCACTGGATCTTTTTCCCGGGGCAGGGCATGTAGAGGCGATGAGTCTCTGGACTCGGATATAAAAATGAATACTCCACTTTTGTCCCATGGCTGCGTTGCTTCGGTGCTCAAATCCTCACAAAAAGGCAGGAACCGTTTGGACAATCAAGGATTGCCCGCAGGGCGAAGGCAATGGATGCCTGAGTCACGTATTTCAATACGCTCCGGTTTTGCGCGCCTTACGCCTTGCCATGAATCAAAATTGAAGCATCCTCTGTTCTGTTGATGAAAATTTTTCTCTTAAGGTCGATTCTTTGTGTGCTGCTTCTGGCCGGTTGCCAGCAGGCTGAGAGTGATCGTGATCTGCTGCGCGTGGGGCTGGCACAGCTACCGATCACAGTTGATCCCCGTTTTGCTACCGATGCGGCATCGGTGCGGGTGCAGGATTTTCTGCATCGTGGCCTGTTAAGGCTGGATGCATCATTCAATGCCGAAGCTGATCTGGCTGATCGCTGGTCGCACCCTGAGCCACTGCTGTGGCATTTCAGGATTAAGCAGGGTGTCACCTTCAGTGATGGCAGCCCGGTGACAGCAAACGATGTCGCAGCCACACTCAATGCGGTGATTGATGCCAAACTTGTCAGCCCGCTTAAAGCGAGTTTTTCTGCTATTGAACGCGTTGAAGTTGATAGTGAACATCAAATCACCATTCACCTCTCCAAACCCGATGCCTCACTGCTTACGCGTCTGAATCTCGGTATTCTCCCTGCATCGATCGCTTCTGCGCCCCATGATGCACACAAAACCATCGGTTGTGGCCCCTATAAGCTCACTGCCTGGAGTGAGAGTGGCATCACCCTTGAGCGCAGAGAAAACGTCGGCAGCGTCGCTAAAATCCGCTTTAACGGTGTGAAAGATCCGGTCACAAGGGTGCTGAAACTGACCCGTGGTGAACTCGATTTTGTGCAGAATGATCTGCCGCCACATCTACTACCCTATATTCGTGAGCAGAAGCAGTTAAATATTCAAACCGCACCATCCACCACCTTCTCCTACATCGGCCTGAATATGCAGGACAGAGTGGTAGGTGATGTTCGCGTTCGCAAAGCACTGGCACTGGCGCTGGATCGCAACAAACTCAAAGCCGCACTCTTCTCCGATCTGCCTGTCCTTGCAGAAACAGTACTTACAGCCAGCCACTGGGCCTCCAATCCACTGCCTGTAACAGCATTTGATCTCACTGAAGCCGAAGCCCTGCTTGATCAGGCCGGTTTCCC
Source organism: Mariprofundus sp. KV (assembly GCF_013387475.1). Classification (GTDB taxonomy): domain Bacteria; phylum Pseudomonadota; class Zetaproteobacteria; order Mariprofundales; family Mariprofundaceae; genus Mariprofundus. Next base: position 14,402 of record NZ_VWNB01000013.1, read on the forward strand.
TAGGGATAAAGATGGCATCCGTTTTGTGCTCAACTATAGAACCAGTACCGACCCGATTCGCCTGCGGCTGGCCACAGCCATTGCCGCGATGTGGCAGCAGGTTGGCATCAAGGTCTCCATCGAATCACTGGAGTGGGGCGGTTTTTATGCCCGCATCAAACGCGGTGATTTTCAGGTCTTCTCACTCGCCTGGGTAGGTATCACCGATCCCGATATCTATCGCTGGATTCTGCACACCGAGATGTGGCCACCAAAAGGTGCCAATCGTGGTCGCTACAGCAATCCGGAAGTGGACAGCTGGCTAGACGCTGCCGCTGCCGGAGAGAGTCAGCCTGAACGCAAACTGATCTATGCGAAGATTCAACAGAAGATGCAGCAGGATATGGTCTACATCCCACTCTGGTATGATCCGGTGATAGCCGTCTCCGGCCCCCGAATTAACGGTTTTAAACCGATGCCGGATGGTAATCTAAGGGGATTGATGGCTGTTCAGTTACAGAAATAAGTAAACTGTCCCCTTATTTAACGGGCTGCTAACAGTCGTCTAGAGAAGCAGTTGGTGATAAGAAAATTATTGTTTGTTAAAAAGGTGATATTTCCAAGGACCTCCAACACAAATCCATTTTTCTTCAGGACGCCATTTTTTCTCAGCGTAGACTATAAGGCTGTCACCATGTTCAGAAGTTTCCTTTGACATCCATTTTGCTCCTAATAGATGTTCTTTGTACAAGACATCCCATGTTTCGGACAAGATATATAGTGTTGAACTATGACTTGTTGATTGTTGATCGATATAAACCGCAAGATATTTTTTAGCATTTTCCCCAACAAGCTCTACAGCGGCCGCATTCCTTGTATATCTCGGTGTTTCTAGCTTTTTAATAATATTTTCATTTGCATCAATGATGCTTACCCAATTATTGATTGGTATTCCAATTTTATATTTTATGTTATTAAAATTAAAGTTGCGAAATGAATAGTAAGTGTATCCTGAGATAATCTTATCATTGCTTTCCAAGTTAAGGTTACTTTCCAAATCGATTTTAAAATCGAGATTCTGAGAAGTAACTTCTTCTTTAAAAACACCAATTTTATTAATTGCGATTTCAGGGGGATAGTATTCACCGCCACCACCGCCGCAACTTGTATTTGCGAGAAGTGATGATACAAGAAATATGAATATATATGGTTTATATAATGTTTTGAATTTCATTTAATCAATTCAACTTATAACAGTGTTGATATAGGGAATTTATTCCTTGTGTGTTTTTTATCTTGTGTGTTTTTTATAATATATCCAGACAAAACTCCCTCCTATCCAATAAACCTAGTTGAACACGGAAAAGGGGAAATAGTGGTCGATTCAAGCCTCGCATCAACTAGGGGGAGGTTTGAACAGTACTTTTTTCTGTCGCATTCAATCTCCGTGTTTGTTAGAGCGTAGTTCATGCATGAACAATGCGCAAACTTGAAGGACAAAATGGTTGCGGCTGGTAAGATACTGGCATGTTCAGTTTTCATCATGTCTCTCTGAGTGTCCAGAATCTGGAAAGCTCAATCGAATTTTACTCTACCTTTGGTTTTGAGCCGGTTTATGAGTGGCAGGCCGAGGATAAGAGGGTTGCAATCGTCCACCTTAAGATGGATGAGATGCTGCTGGAGCTGTTCTGTTTTGCAGATGCTTCTGCTGCACCGGAATCATCAAAAGAGCTGGCGACCGATCTGCCACGTATCGGCATTAAACATTTCGGTATCAGGGTGGCCGATATCCATGTTGCCAGAGAGGCCCTGCAAGCCGCTGGTCTGGCTGATGGAGTTGAGGTTGTTGAGGGTAAAACAGGTATCCAATACTTTTTCATCAAAGACCCGAGCGGCATTCTGGTTGAGATCGTTCAGGACGACAGGGGTCTCTGATGGCTTATGCTGATCATATTAAAGCACTGAATCGCTGGAATCCCGATAACTTTCTGCCGTTTATTGTTGATGGCATAGAAGTGGGGCGGATTCGCCATGACTTTGCTGATCAGCTTGCCGGGTTTCCTGACTGTTTTGTGGTCAACGATAAGCAGGTGCTGCTTCATTCGCAGCTTACCGGTTTTGAACAGCGATCAGATGCTGTTGCAACGGTACTATCGAGTTTGGCCGAGTCCGGTGGTGTTACGCATCTGATGGGTGAGATGTTTCCGGTGCTCGAAGCATTTGGCAAACCGGCGCTGCTGCAGATTGACCGGGCTTCTGTTTCACAGTTCGGCATTCGTGCATTCGGTCAGCATCTTAATGGTTATGTGCAGACTTCTGACGGATTGGCAATGTGGATCGCACGCAGGGCATCGGATCGCAGAGCCTTTCCCGGTCGGCTGGATCAGCTGGTGGCTGGTGGTTTGCCGCATGCCATTTCGCTGGCTGAGAATCTCGCCAAGGAGTGCAGGGAGGAGGCGGATATTCCGCCTGAGCTGGCTGCTGCTGCCGAATATGTGGGGCAGATAAGCTACTGCTGTGAGGTGGCCAAGGGGGTAAGGCATGACACAATCTTCTGTTACGACCTGCTTCTGCCAGAAGATTTCACACCCCGTTGCACCGATGGTGAGGTCGAAAGCTTTGCGTTGATGCCGATTGAAAAGGTGGCTGAGATTGTGCGCGATACGGAAGATTTCAAACCCAACTGCAATCTGGTGATTATCGATTTCCTGCAACGCCACGGTGTTATCGCTGCTGATCTTAACCCGCACAATGCAACAGCAGGACAAATCCAGGTCGAGTGCTAGGTTTGGCGCATGGAACGAACTGCTGAAGAGATAATCGCTGAAGTTGTCGGCGGACTGAAACATCTGAAAGGGGTGCGGGTGATCGCTGCGATGAGCGGCGGGGTAGATAGCTCGGTCATGGCCGCTCTGCTGAAAGAGGCTGAACTGGATGTGGTCGGGGTATTTCTTAATGTCTGGGACTACTCGCGTGAGGATGTGAATGCGCATGGCTCCTGCTGTTCACTTGAAGACTCATATGATGCGCGCCGTGTAGCTGATGCGGTTGGTATTCCATTCTATGCGATGGATATGCGCGAAGAGTTCCGTCGCGATGTGATCGATCCGTTTGTGGCCGATTATGAGACAGGACGCACCCCCAATCCGTGTGAACGCTGTAACCGCTTTGTGAAGTTCGGGGCACTGCTGAAGGCTGCTGATCAACTGGAAGCCAAATATGTAGCTACCGGCCACTATGTGCAGCGCTCAGATGATGAGTCCGGTATCCATCTTCTGAAGGGTAACGATGCCAAAAAGGATCAGAGTTATTTCCTGGCGACAACCAATCGTGAACAGGCATCACGTATCCTCTTTCCGGTCGGTGGCCTTGAGAAGGATGATACCCGCAAACTTGCCCGTTTTTACAAGCTGCCAACGGCAGAGAAACATGAGAGTCAGGATATCTGTTTTATCCCCGCCGGTGATCGCATCGCATTCCTGAAGCGCGAAGGTGCATCCAAAGGTTTTGTTGAAGGTGATATTGTCGATACCCAGGGCAACAAGCTGGGGCGTCATCAGGGCATTGCCCACTACACACTGGGTCAGCGCAAAGGTTTAGGGCTGCCAAACGGGCCTTGGCATGTGGTAGGGCTCGATGGTGTGAAAGCGACTGTGGTTGTGGCGCATCCTGAGGATGCAGTGATTCGCGAGGTTGAGGTGGCTGATATCAGCTGGATTCGTAAGCCGTATGCCGATGAAGCTGTTACTGCCAAGGTGCGTTACCAGATGCAGCCTGCTGCCTGTGCAGTGAGTGAAACCGGTGATGCGCTGCATATCCGATTCCAGAAGCCACAAAAACCAACAGCCCCCGGTCAGGTGGCTGCGTTCTATGCTGGAGATGAACTATTAGGTGGGGGCATCGTCAGCAGAATTTTATAGGGAGGGGGGGAGAGAAAACCCTGCTAACGAATACCCCGTTAAGAACTAGATCGGACTAGATCAGGCGACGATATCGATCTTGGTCGTCTCCTGTTTACCTGTTGCTGCATTCACAGGCCTCTGCTGCTCGGCCACTTCACTGTCTGCCACTTTTTCGGTTACTTCATTATCCGTGGCAATGTGAGCAGGCGTCGGAGTGCTCTGAATCTCAGCTGCAAGCGACACACTATTGGCTGAGGCAGATGCCTCCTGTGTGGCCACCGCTGGTGGGGTGGCAGGGGCTGTTGCAGTGTAGTTGGATTCGGAGCCAGCCATTTTCCGTGCTTCAGCAGAGAGTTGTACCGTATCGGTAGCTTTACGTGCATCCTGCAGACTCTGGGACTGGTTCTGTTGTGATTGATTGACGGTGTTCTGGTCAATGGCAACGGCAGGTGTGGAAACGGGTAAAATGATCATGGTTCTCTCCTTCTCACGTCAAATAACATGTGCTGACATCATGTCAGTAAAGCGGGATATCATATCCCTGTGTTAAATTGTGAACGGAGGAGTCCATGTACCACCGTAGGCCTTTTGGGCCTTCAGGAATACATATCGGTAGCCGATAGACGGACTTTAGAAATTATCTGAAATAATTTTAGGGTGCTCCACTAAATCATGGAACACCCTGAGAAATATGATTCGTTAACAGCTTATGCTGTGATGGTGATGATATGCACTTGTGACTCTACTGCTTGTCAGGAAAACGTCTGACAGAGCGGGGGATCACCTGAATCTCATCTGCCGCAATGGGTATGTTGTGCCAGATCAGTTGCGTATTACCGCCAATAAGCAGTGTGCCATCATAGAGTTGGAAAAGCTTCGTGCCATACGGCTGATCGTTGTACATACGGTAGATTGAATTATCCTCGATCTCGAAGAGGTGGAAGTACTCTTTGGGAACAAAGAAGCCGTTCCACGGTGTGGTGCAGATCAGTTCATACCCTTTGGCTTTGCCCAGTTCGATCATCGCATGCAGGGAGTTGCCGTGATTGAGGTCGTTATTGGGATCCTGAATGAAAACAATATCGTTAGGGATGGAGGGATTGAACTCGATGACAATAAGGCGGGGGCGGTGCTCTTTCAGCGAGTCCCAGATATGGTAGTCGTTGCCATCAACATCAATGGAGAGGAAATCGAAATCCTTCGGGATACCGGTCTCATTGAGGATATCATCAAGTGAGTCCGGTGACTGGAACTGCACAAAGCGGTTAACACAATGCACCTTGGGATAGTTTTGATAGGTGGTGGTGAGTTCGCCAAACTTTTCCGTGTTGGCTTCGATCATGACGCCGTGCCAACCCTTATTGACCAGCAGGTTGTAGGAGTTGGAGTAGAGCTTGCCATCCCAGGCCCCGAATTCGACACACCATGGTTCTTCATTGGTGCCCATAATCTCAAAAATCTTCTCGATAATGCCATCCTCACCGGTTTGTGATGTGACATTGGATGCATGTTCAGACAACCAGTTCTGGGAATTGTCGAATGGTTTCTGAACCTGTTTAATCTCAGCCATAAAGCTCTCCTGGTAATTTAATAAACAATCTTTTTTGTGGGTAGAGTGTTCCCGATATTTGATGACCTGAAAATCATGGTCAGGTTTGCGGCTTTTCAGCAATCAGGTTCAGGCTGATCGGCCTGCCTGCGAAGACCATCTTGCTTGTATCATTGAAGATGTTGAATTCCGGCACCTGACGCACATTCTTAAATCCGGCGTTATAGAGAAATCCACCAAGGATGCCGGCGTTATAACCGACCTTATGAAAGTCGTAAGCGTCAATTTGACCACCGTACATCATACGCATGACATTGAATCGGTCCTGGTCAGTAAGCTGATCTTTCATCAGGAACAGTTCACACAACACCTCAAGATTGGGTACGCTTGCATAGATGATGCCGCCGGGTTTAAGAACGCGATACCACTCTGCCAGTACCTGTGAAAGCTCTGTCTGGTAACTGAAATGCTCCAGCACATGTGAGGAGTAGAGTGCATCAAAGGTGTTCTCTTCAAAGCGCGAGAGATCATTGGCATTACCGACATGGTCAACAATATCGCCAGAATTGGCATCAAAGATCTCCCATTCAGGGTGCGCTGTCTGGCCACCGATATGCAATTTTCGTCCGCTTGTTGTATTTGCCTCGTATTGGGGTGCGGCACTGCTCTCTTCACGCAACACGGCCGCAGGCAGTGGCAACCCGGTCTTCTCTGACCATGCATCACAGATAAGACTCTCCAGTTGACGGGTGAACTGCTGTGGATTGCGCAGGATGGAGTGTTTGAACAGGGTAACAAGGCATGAGCGTATGATTGAAAGCCCGGCCGGGTTCCGGGTCAACTGCACGGCTTTTTCGACATATTCATCCCGGCTGAATGCGATGCCCTCTTCAAAACCGATATTTTTCAGGATCGAGTAGGAGACACGCTGGGCATGACTTTCACCCACCAGTGTAACAACCGGCACCCCGATAGAGAGTGCATCACAGGTAGTGGTTGTGCCATTGTACGGGAATGTATCCAGTGCAATATCCACCTCATTATACATTCTGAAATTATCTTCATACTGGGCGGTGAAACCCTGCACCTGCAGGCGCTCCCGGCAGATGCCATGTGATGCAAATTCAGCAATGACGTTCTCTCTGATGATTGCATCATCAAGATCCTTGGCCTTGAGGATAAGGCGCGAATTTTCAACATGATTCAGTATCGCACTCCATGTCTCAATCACTTCGGGGTTGAGCTTTCTGACATGGTTGAATGATCCGAATGTGACATAACCCTTTGTCTCAGAAGGTGTTTTGCTCGAACTGAATGCTGTGGTGTCAAATCCGTAACAGATGAAACTTTGTGGCATGCGGATCAGTTTTTCGCTGTAAAACTGATCACTGTTGTCATCGGCAAAGTGATCGGTGATGCGATAATCAACTGTACTCAGGCCGGTTGTGTTGGGGTAGCCGAGATAGGTGATCTGGACCGGTGCCGGACGGTGGGCCAGCGAAGCGATTCTCGTGTTTGTTGTCATGCCATTGAGATCAATGGCGACATGGATACCATCGGCATGAATACGGCCTGCCAGCTGGGCATCGGAGAGCTTTGTGATATCAATAAAGTGGTCGACGCTGTTTCTGATATGATCAGTGATCTCATCACTTCTTAGAAGATGGGCGTAGCAGTAGATCTCAAATTTGTCGCGCAGGTGATGGCTCAGGATATGATTGATAAAACAGCCGACCGGGTGAAAATTGAAGTCTGATGAGATATAGGCGATCTTCATTCTGCCGCCGAGGTGACTCAGGGCTGGATAGGATGATGGCATGTCATGTTTTCTGGACTCGAACAGGGTGGTGCCAAATTGACAGTGCAGATCACGAACTGACGCCTGATCGATATCGGGAAGGGCACAGGTCTCAATGAGCAGGGCAGGCAGCATGTTGCTGTCGATTTTACCCTCTTTACCCAGGGCGATGATCTCTGCCTGATATTTACGCGCATTGTGCCAGTCACAGACAGAGAGATAGGCTCTGTAGACCATCATCAGCTCTGCGGTTGAGTGAATGTTTTTGCTTATCTCAGCCGTCAGCTCAAGCATCTCTCTGTACATTCTGCAGTCGCGATAAGAGGACCAGAGCATCTGCCGAACTTCGCTGTTCTCTGCATCCATATCATAAGCCTGTTTCAGGTATTTGATGGCCTCTTCGTGATTGATATGAAAGTAGTGACACTTTCCAGCTTCCAGCAACAGTTCAATATCTGATACATCTTTGTCAAAGCGGCAGAACAGTTCATACGCTTTGAGCGTTTCTCCATTCTGGATAAGTGTGCGCAGCTGTTGCGCTAAAGCTTTTTGTGCCTGCGACTCTTCTTGCATCGTTACCCCTGCATGTGACCGGTTTGCCCGGTCGACTCCTGTCACATCACAAGCAAGTATCAGACCATCTATTTATTGACACCTGTTGCGGGTGAGGGCTTTTGCTTTCTATAACTTAAGGTGTCGGCATGTAACCTGCTAGGTGTGAACTTGAAAAATGAATAAATATGGTCTGGGTATGAGGTTTTGATTCTTAATGAAGATTGAATTGAATCAGTTGATCGAACTCTATAATAGTGGCAAACATGAGAATCTGGAGGTTGCCTGTCAGGAGTTTTTGAATGCTCATCGTCAACATGCCTACGCCTGGCACCTTGCGGCAGCTAATGCAGTGCAGTTGGGTCGATTTGAGCAGGGGCTTGAACGCGTTCAAATGGCTATCAAGTTACAGCCTCAGGAGATTAGCTTTTATAATACTCTGGGTAGTATCTACAGGCAGATGGGACGAATGCAGGAGGCTTGCAGGTGCTACAAACAAGCTCTCGAACTTGATCCAAACAGTGTCGAATGTTTATACAACTTTGCCAATTTTTATCGGGATAGCGGTGAATTTCGTCGTGCTGTTGAGCTGTATCAGAATGCACTCAATGTGAATGTGCAGTTTCATGCTGCGCGAATTAATCTTGCCAACCTCTACCGCCACCTGTGCGATTCTGTATCAGCCGAGAGAGAGTTCCGCAGTTTGATTGAGCTGGGAGCGGAATCGGTAGAGGTTGTGTTCGGGTTGGGGCAATCGCTCTCTGATCAGGGTGAATATGAAGAGGCTGAAGGCTATTTCAGGCGGGTTGTTCAGGCACTGCCGGAAGATCCGAATGCCGTTTTTTACCTTGCTAATGTACTGTGGGCACAGGGGAAGATTTCAGAGGCTGAAGGTTATCACCGGCAGAGTGTTGCCCGGATGCCTAAATTTCATCAGGCGTGGAATAATCTTGGCAATGATCTTCGTGATCAGGGCGAGCAGCAGCAGGCCTTAGCCTGCTACCGCAAAGCAATTGAACTTCATCCATCCTACATGCAGGCCCACTCCAACCTTCTCTTTGAACTGAATTGCATGCTTACAGATGGCGCTGTTCTGCTGGAGGAGCACCATCGCTGGGATGAGATGCATGCAAAACCACTGTTACAGCAGCTTAAGTTCGATAATGAGCGATCGGCAGGGAGGCGACTGCGTATCGGTTACGTCTCATCTGATTTCTGTAACCACTCCGTTGCTTATTTTATAGAGGGTGTGTTGAAACATCATGATGCGGAGAAGTTTGAGATCAGCTGTTACTCTAATCTGTTAAAGCCTGATGATCGCACAGCAGTGATTCGCAGTTTTGTCCACAACTGGAGGGAGATTGGCCATCTCTCAGATGATGCAGCAGCCCAACTGATCCGAAGTGATCAGATTGATATCCTTGTTGACCTCTCCGGCCATACAGCCAATCACCGTCTTTTGGTGTTTGCCCGTAAGCCAGCACCTGTGCAGGTGACCTATCTGGGCTATCCGGCCACAACCGGTATGCAGGCTATGGACTATCGCATTACCGACTTGATTGCGGATCCGGCCTGTAGTGATGCCTTTCATAGTGAGATATTGATTCGACTCGACCGCTGCTTTATCGCCTTTACGCCTTATGGACATGCCCCTGATGTATCGGCACTTCCTGTGGATGAGGCCGGTTTTATCCGGTTCGTCTCATTTAACCATATGGCCAAGATCGGTCCTGATGTTGTGAAACTATGGTCGCGGGTGCTGCATGCCGTACCTGATTCACGCTTGATGGTAAAACACTTCTCATTCAAAGATGAGGGGGTGCGCGACCATCTCCTTAAACTCTTCGCGGATCAGGGCATCGCTTCTGAGCGTATCGAGATATTCACATGGGCCCATAGTTGTGAAGAGCATCTGGGTTACTACAGGCAGGCCGATATCGCTCTGGATAGTTTTCCCTATAACGGCACCACAACAACCTGTGAGGCGCTCTGGATGGGGGTTCCTGTGGTGACGCTGGAGGGCAGGTTGCATGCCGGGCGTGTCGGGTCTACGCTAATGAGCAGGGTAGGCCTTGAGCGGTTGATTACGGCCGATGAAGATGCCTATATAAATATAGTAGGTGATCTGGCTACAGACCTGGCACGGTTACGCGCGATTCGTGCCACGCTGAGAGAGCGGATGGCTGAATCAGAGTTGTGTGACTCTGCTGGTTTAACCGCAGTGTTGGAAGGTGAGTATAGGGAGATGTGGCGGCGCTGGTTGGAGAGTGAGAAAAAATGATATTGAAAAAAAACAGAAAAAAAAATTAAAGTGCGGTTTTTTCTCTCCGATACACTTTATCACAAGGGCTGAGGAACAGAACTTGTAGGGGATGAACCCCACCGTGACAGGGCAGGAAGTCGTTCACGTTAACTACATACTAAGGAGAGATTAAAATGGCACTATCCGTCCAAACCAATAATGCGGCTGTAACGGCCCTCAAACACCTCAACACCAATAGCATGGAAATGAACAAATCTCTGGAGCGTCTGTCTTCTGGTTTCCGTATTAACTCGGCTGCCGATGATGCTGCAGGTTTTGCTATTTCATCCAAACTGGATTCTCAGAACGTTCGACTGAAAGCAGCAGCATTGAATGCAACCCAGGCGCAAGCCATGGTGAAAACTGCTGACGCGGGTGTGAACGAGATTCAGAACATGGTAGTTCGTCTGCAGTCTCTGGCTACACAGGCGATGTCTGCCAACAACGGTGGTGAACTTGCTTCTCTGGACGCTGAGCGCGGTAAGCTCGAGTCTGCAATTAACAAGATTGCTGCTAACACTGAGTATAACGGTACTAAACTGTTGAATGGTTCTGCTGGTACAGCAGTTACTGCTGGTTCAACTGTTGATGATACCACCACCAACGGTATTTCAAGCATCACCGCTAACGGTGCTGCTGCAAGTACTACCTTCTCAATCAGCTATGTGGATCAGGCTGGTGTTACCAATACCTTCGGTGCTGGTGATGCAATCCGGATTACAGATGGTACTAACACTGCATCTGTAACTGTAGCAACACTGCCTACAGGTCAGGCAACCCAGAACTATTCACTGCTTGGTTTTGATTTCACCATTAACTCCTCCATCAGTGGACTTACTACTGCAGCGGGCACTGGTTCTATCGCCTCAACCGGTACATTGATTACCGATGCAGGTGCATCTTCAGTGTTCCAGGTTGGTGCAGCAACTGGTGTTGATAACCAGGTATCTGTGGCATTCAGTAACAGCTACACCACTACTGGTCTGGGTATCTCAGGTGCGAATGATCTTACCACAGTGGCTGGCGCAACTGCCTATGCTGGTGAGTTGACTACTGCTCTGAATAATCTGGTTACACAACGTGCCGATCTCGGTGCGACTCAGAACCAGCTCTCATTCGTAGCGGCTAACCTGGCGACTAGTATTGAGCAGGCAACTGCATCAGTATCATCCATCAGGGACGCTGATATGGCTGCTGAGATGGCTAACTTCACCAAGAACCAGATTCTTACTCAGGCTGGTACTTCAATGTTGGCGCAGGCTAATCAGGCTGCACAGAATGTACTCTCACTGTTCAGGTAAGAGACTGGCTAAATCCTCTCCCCTACGGGGGAGAGGTAGGCCCATAAAAGGCAAGGAGGTAATGACATGGCTGCTATAGATCAGATGCAATCAAGCCTAATGCTCTCTTCGCCGAATGTGGGATCAGCTGGAGTTCGGCCGGTAGCTGTCCAACCGACAAAAGCCCCCGTCTCGAGCGAACAGAATGTACAAGCTGCCGAAAAAAAGGTGACTGAGCAGGAAGTTCAGAAGGCAGTAAGTCAGGTAAACCTTGAAATGAGTGGAAGCAATGAGGATATCTCATTCGGTTACGAAAAACGTCTCGGAATGTTGTATGTCCAGGTAACAGATAAGAATAGCGGTGAAGTTGTCCGCGAAATCCCATCTAAAGAGTTTCTTCAGCATAAAGTTGCCATGCGAGAAATGGTAGGTTTGTTGCTGGATAAACAGGCCTGATCATGGCTAACACAATTTCAAGTCAGGTAACTGGCATCGCCGGTTTTGACACGGCAGCAGCTGTAGAAGGGCTGCTGTCGTTTCAAAAACTGGAGCTTTCTCTGGCTCAAAGCAGGCAGGAAAGCGAACTGGCCAAGCAGGATGCGCTCACTACCATCAGAGATGCGCTTGCCAGTTTTCGCAGCACGGCGACAAGTCTCGCCAATAAAAATGAGTTTTTCGGTTACACCGCAAGCCTGAGTAGCGACTCGGCAACAGTTTCAGCCAGCACCCTGCTGGATGTCAGCGGTACCAATTCAGTTTCAGCCGGCCAGCATACGATTGTCGTTGAGCAGCTGGCGCAGGCACAACGTCTCGCATCATCCGTCGCAGTAAAAGATAATACAGGCACAGCCGCTACAAGTGACACAACGGCACTCAATCTGAGTGGCACGTTTGTTATTGAAGGTGCGACCATCACTGTCGCTGTGGGTGACTCCCTGCAGGACATCGCAGCAAACATTAATCAGGCCAACACCGGTGCAGCAGCTACCGGAGTCTCCGCCTCTGTTGTAAAGGTTTCAGACAGTGATTTTCGCCTGACTCTGGTTGCCGATGCAACCGGATCAACCGGTTATACCTTGAGTGGTGCCGATCTTGATGCAGCCGGATCTCTGGCCAACCTTCAGTTGGGGGCAACGGGTCAGGCTAATCAGCGCCAAACCGTACTGGCAGCTCAGGATGCTCAGATCTCTGTGGACGGGTTAACCCTTACCCGCAGTAGCAATACGATTTCGGATGTACTCTCAGGTGTGACCTTCACTCTCAAACAGTCTGATCCGACTGTATCGGTCAATATGACCGTTGGTGTGGATGAGGTCTCTTTACGGGATAGCGTCCAGTCTTTTGTCGATGGCTATAACAGTGTACAATCTCTGATCAATGAGCAGTTCGTTTTTGATGAAGCGACGGGGCAAAGTGGTATTCTTTCTGGTGAGGCTCTGCTGAGAAACCTGCAGAATTCACTCTCATCAACACTGCTGCAGACGGTTCCCGGACTGGCTTCTGACCGTAACAGTCTGGTCAGTATCGGTGTCGAGCCGGATCAGTACGGACAGCTCTCAATCAACGATAATCTGTTTGCTCCCATTCTGGCCAGTGATCCGAATACCATCCGTGATCTTTTTGTCGCCAGCGGCAGCAGCACAAACTCAAAAATGCAGTTTCTGATTCATGGCGACAACTCCACTTCCGGCACCTATTCGGTGAATGTCACCCAGGCTGCCACGCAGGCTTCAGTTACTGGCAGTGCCGATTTGACGGTCGCTCTGGCCTCGGATCAGACCGTGACCCTGACTGAAACCGGCAGTGCCCGTCAGGCAGTGGTTAATCTGACTGCCGGGCAGACACAGAATGCTATCATCAGTGCACTGAACACTGAGTTTCAGCGGGTGGCTACTGAACAGCACAATCTGAGCACCGCATTGACCGTTGGCGGTTTACCAGCCACCGGCTCCAATCTCTTTAATGACCTGGCCCTGGGCGTGAGTGTGGGTGATACCATCGCTATTACCGGCACCACCCGTACAGGTCAGGCGGTGAACTCCTCCTATACAGTGCTGGATCCTGCATCAGATACCATTTCGGGCCTTCTTTCAGCAATTCAGAGCGCCTATAACCAGCAGGTGATCGCGTCACTGGATGTGAATGGTAATGTTCAGATTACCGACATCCAGTCTGGTGACAGCCAGTTGTCGATCTCCTTGACGGCCAATAACGAAGGCGGCGGCACACTTGCATTCGGTTCAGATACGGTTGTTACCGAAGGGCGTTATGCCATGAATATCGAAGCGGTGATCGCAGGCAACGGTGTAAAGATTCAATCTGTCGGTTATGGCTCCAGCAGTGGCTTCTCCATTGCCCAGAGTGTTGATGGCCTTGGTATTGCCGATCAGAGCGCAAGCGGCCTGGATGTGCTGGGAACTATTAATGGCCTCGCCGCCACAGGTAAGGGGCAGCTGCTGCAGGGCACTGACGGTATTGTTGACGGTATGGGTGTCTACTACACAGGCACCACCACAGGTGTTATCGATCTGACCGTCGGCATTGGTATCGGCGCCCGCTTTGATGGTCAGCTCTCCCTCTTTACCAATCCGATCACCGGCCTGTTTCAGAACAGGCAACAGGCGAGTATGGATATTTATACCACGCTGGCTGATCGTATCGCGGCGATGGAGGCTCAGATGGTGAGCCAGAGAGAGCTGCTGACCAGACAGTTTACTGAGATGCAGCAGGTGCTTTCCGGACTGCAGCGCTCGGGTGATTTCCTGACTGCGCAGATCAATGCACAGAATGCCAGAAACAACTAAAATAACTGCACTCAGGCTTTAAGTTTGGCTTGGAAAATCCGATAGATATATGCACAAACAGTTGACGATGAACGTCAATTAATACAAAAATTGCACGGAGGCTGATATGACAGGTTATAAGGCGTATAAAGGAAACCAGATTGAAGGAGCAGGCCCTTTAGGGCTTGTGCTATTAACCTATGATGCACTTAATCGGGCCTTGGGCCGTGCACGACTGGCTATCGAAGCGGGTGATTTCAGTCAGGAAGGCGAACATACCGGGCGAGCAATTGAAGCTGTTATCGAGCTCTCATCATCGCTGAATATGAAAGAGGGGGGCGATGTGGCCATAGGCCTGGCTCGTCTCTACGTCTATATGATTAACACGCTGACAGAAAATATGTGCTCAGGTTCTTCAAAGGGTGTGGATGAGGTGATGGCACTTGCCCGGACATTGCGTGATGGCTGGCAGGAGCTTGCTGATCAGCAGGAAAAAAAGTTATCCCGGCCAGTAGCACGCCAACAGGTCTCCGCTAACGCATTCCAGCCGGCGATGGCTTATGGTCTGTGAAAACCTCTCCTGACGCAGTTCAGGACCAGATCTCCGGTTGCCTGAAGGCGCTGGACGGGTTGAATCGCTGTATAAGAGGACGTAACTGGGCAAAACTGGGTGAGAGAGACAGAGCGCTTAACAGTGCAATGAATCAACTGCAAATCAGTGTTGAGAAACTTCCCAATCTGGACGATAACCTGATCAGCCAGCTGCAAAGCCTGAATCTCCAGTTCCGGCGTACTCAGCGTAAGCTATCTTCTCTGATCCGTGCCGCAGAGTCCGATATTGCATCACTCGAGAAGGGCATGCGAAAGGTAGCGATGATCAGAGAGGCGCTTGACGGTTAGCGGCATGTTCCAGGCCAGGACCCTTAAAATACAATCATTTATAGTGCATGATCCAGACTTGTTCATGGATTGCTTTATTCTATAGTAGGCAATGATCGATGTGGTGAATGAGAGGGAGAAGGTCATTTGTGACTGGCATTGCTGATGCAATTGAAATGTATAATCAGGGCCGCTTTCAGGAAGTAGAGCAGATATGTTCAGCCATATCATCTGAAAGTGAAAGCTACGCGCAGGCGCAGCATCTGCTTGGTCTGCTGGCCTATCAACATGGCATGTTAGCCGAAGCAGAGGTTTTCCTTCTCAATGCGATTGCCTTGCGACCACGCGAAGCGATGTTCCGAAATCATCTGGGCAGTGTACAGTGTGCACTGGGACGACTGGATGATGGTATAGCGACATATCGTCGGGCGATTAAACTGAACCCCAGGCTTGCCGACACACATTTTAATCTTGGCAATGCCCTTAAGAGAAAAGGTGAGTTTCTTAAAGCGCAGAGAGCCATGAAGCGGGCGCTGGAGCTCAATCCGGATTTAGATGGCGCTAAACTTAATTTGGCTATTCTACTGCGAGATCAGGGACAAACAGAGAAGGCTGAGAAACTTCTTGAACGAGCGATGCAACAGCATCCCGATCATGTGAGTATAGCAAGTAATTATCTATTTAATCTGAATTATCACATTACCGATGGTCAGCGCCTCTTTGATGCGCATCTTAAGTTTGCAGAAACCCACGCTGTAAAAACAGGCTTATCTCCCACCTCTTATGTGAACATACCTGATAAAAACAGGCGGTTACGCATCGGTTATGTCTCAGCTGATTTATATCGCCACTCGGTGGCCTATTTTTTTGAACCGCTGCTCAGGCAGCATCAGCGCGACAACTTTGAAATTTTCTGCTACTCAAGTGTCATCAAAACCGATGATATAACCGAACGCCTTCAGGGATTTACTGATGTTTGGCGAGATGTAAGCCAGCTTCCTGATCGATCCGTGGCAGAGCAGGTCCGCCAGGATGGTATCGATATTCTTGTGGATTTAGGTGGTCATACCTCTATTCAGAGGTTACTTGTGTTTGCTGAGAAACCAGCACCGATTCAAGTTACCTATCTCGGTTACCCCAATACCACCGGCCTCTCCAGTATCGATTATCGTTTTACTGATATTAAGGCAGACCCAGCCGGTAACGAGCGTTGGCATGCTGAAAGATTGCTGCGTTTACCAGGTGGTTTCTTGTGTTTTTCTGCATTAAATGAGGCACCTGATGTTGAAATGGCACCTAATAACGCTAAAGGTTATATTACCTTTGGTTGCTTTAACGCGATGGCCAAAATTCAGCCTGAATTGATTCAGTTATGGAGCGAGATTCTCAAGGCAGTGCCTGATTCGCGGTTATTGCTGAAAAATACTGCGTTGAGTGATAAAGAGGTTCAAAAGCAGCTGCTTCTCGCTTTTAGAAAGCATGGTGTCGGAGCGAATCGTTTGATGCTTCATGGGCGCTTGGCATCGCCTCAGGATCATCTGTCTCTCTATCATCAAGTCGATATAGCCTTGGATAGCTTTCCCTATAATGGTACGACAACGAGTTTTGAAGCCTTGTGGATGGGTGTGCCTTTGGTTTCACTATATGGTGATCTTCATGCCAGCCGTGTTGGTTTGAGTATACTATCAAGTATTGGTTTAGAGGATTTGACGGCATCAACACCTGAGCAGTATGTCACTGTTGCCAAAGTATTGGCTGATGACCGACAGAGGCTGGAGGATTTGCGTTTGAGCTTGCGGGATCTGGTTGAGCAGAAGTTATGTGATGCTGAAAGTTTTACCTGCAGGGTCGAAGATGCTTTCCGAAAGATATGGCAGGAGTGGTGTGAAAAGCAGAACCGTGATTGAGTAAAATCATAAAACCTGTAGCAGTAACTCATTTCCAGCTACTTCTAAAGTCTGCCAGCCGGTATGCGATACATTATGGTATATAAGGATGGTTGTGATGATCACAACCAGTTGAATCAGCAAGGAGGCAGCTATGACCGGATATCAAACGTATCAGGGCAACCAGATTGACGGGGCAGGACCACTTGGGCTGGTTCTGCTTACCTATGAATCACTCTTCAAATCACTCGGACAGGCGCGTATGGCGATTCAGGCCAGCGATATGATGGCTGAAGCCAGGCATACCAGTCGGGCGATGGAGGCGTTGATTGAGCTCTCTACCAGCCTGAATATGGAAGAGGGCGGGCAAGTGGCACAGGGGCTGGCCAGTCTCTATGTGTATATGATGAACAGGCTTACTGAAGGGTTATGCAGCGGCTCAACCGATCATGTTAATGAGGTGATTCAGCTGGTTCAGAAGCTTCGTGAAGGCTGGACACAGCTCTCATCTCAGCAGCAGAACAAGAGCATCTCGCTTCAGAGGCAGCAGCAGGCAGCCTGATCAGCTTTAGCGGTTCTCCAGTAGCCACCCTTCGATCAGGGCCCGCATCTCTGCTAGCCGCGCTTGCGTATCTGCTTCAAAGCGCAATACCAGTGCCGGTTGCGTGTTGGATGCACGTAGCAGTGCCCAGCCGTCACTGAACTGGATGCGCATACCATCGATATCAATAATCTCGAAACCCTCTGCCCGGAAATGGGCGACGGCCTCCTGCACCAGTGCAAACTTGCGTGCATCACTGCACTCCACGCGCAGTTCAGGTGTGGCGAATGAGGCAGGAACTCCGGTTAACAGATCAGCAAAGCTTGCTCTGCCTTGCGTGAGCATCTGCATCACGCGGGCACCGGCATATGCGGCATCATCAAAACCAAAGAAGCGGTCGGCAAAGAACATATGACCGCTCATCTCTCCGGCCAGCAGGGCGCCTGTCTCTCTCATCTTCGCTTTGATTGGTGAGTGACCTGTACGCCACATCACCGGCTTGCCGCCAGCCTCGGTAATGCCGTCATACATATGCTGAGAACATTTTACCTCCGAGATAATCGTGGCACCGGGATGGGTTTTGAGAAGGTGGCGTGATAGCAGCAGAAGCAGCATGTCACTCCAGATTATCTCGCCATTCTCATCAACAATACCGATGCGGTCGCCATCACCATCAAAGGCGATTCCCAGATCAGCTTTTTCCCGACGCACAGTCTCGGCCAGATCTGCCATGTTGGCTTCGATGGTCGGGTCAGGGTGATGGTTGGGGAAGTTGCCATCCGGTTCACAGTAGAGCTCGATCACCTCACAACCCAGACGCCGGTAGAGTGGGGCGGCAATAGCTCCTGAAGGGCCATTCCCTGCATCAATCACCACCTTGAGCGGGTAAGCCAGCGGGCAGTCGCCCACGACGAAGTCGATGTAACTGTCGATGATGCAGCTCTGAGCGCAACTTCCGGGTTGTGCTGCATCAGGGAAATCCTGCTGAATCAGCTCTTTAAGCGCCTGAATCTCATCGCCATGCAGACTCGATTTACCGATCATCATCTTGAAACCGTTATAATCACCGGGGTTGTGACTTGCGGTTACCTGCACACTGCCGGCTGCATCAAGTGTATAGACGGCGTAGTAGGCCAGCGGGGTAGGGACAATGCCGATATCCAGAACATCAAGGCCTGCATCAGTCAGTCCGCGCACCAGTGCACGCTGTAGCAAGGGGCCTGAGAGACGTACATCACGACCAACAATAACCGGGCGTGACTCTCCCGCAGGCAACATCGCCGCATAGGCTTTGCCCAGACGGTAAGCCAGTTTCTCGCTGATGTCGCTTCCTGCGATACCGCGAATGTCATATTCGCGAAACACATGATGTGGAAAATCTTTACGCAAAAGGCGCCCCTCCCAAGGTCAGTGAAGACTAATCCCTCTTCTTAAATGTTGCACTTGCGAAGTGGTTGCACCCCTCTATGCTGCGCCACCTATGTCTAGCAATCAGCTTAATGATGAGCAGTATCGCGCCGTCCATCACCGTGGTGGGCCACTACTGGTTCTGGCCGGTGCAGGCTCGGGAAAAACACGTGTGATTACCGAGCGCATTGCCACGCTCGTTGAGCGCGATGTGCCTGAAGATGCCATTACTGCCGTAACCTTTACCAACAAAGCGGCCAAAGAGATGCGTGAGCGTCTGGCAGAGCGTCTGGGTAAAAAAGCGGAGAAGCTGCGCATCTGTACCTTCCATGCACTGGGGCTGGCGATTGTGCGTGAGCATGCCAAACTGCTCAATCGTCGTGCCAATGTCTCGGTATTTGCCGGAGCCGAACAGAAGTCGGCCCTTAAATCGGTACTCTCGGATATGAAGCTGCCAGCCGATGCCGATCAGGTGGATCGTCTGATCTCCCGTATCTCATCGCTGAAAAACGGGCTGATTGAGGCACACGATAACCAGCTCTCTGCGATTCGTGAACGCTATGATCTGTTGCTGGAGCGGATGAATGCGGTCGATTTTGATGATCTGATCGTTTTGCCGATTGCCCTGCTGGCTGAGGATGATGAGGTGCGGGCACTGTGGCGCTCACGTGCCCGTCACTTTCTTGTTGATGAGTATCAGGACTCCTCGCGTGTGCAGTATGAGTGGGTACGTCTTCTGGTGCCTGAGAAGGGTAATCTGACGGTGGTGGGTGATGATGATCAGTCGATCTATGGCTGGCGCGGGGCGGAGGTGAAAAACCTCTTCCTGCTGGATCGCGACTACCCGACACTCACGGTGATCAAGCTGGAGGAGAACTACCGCTCTACCGGCTCTATCCTTGAAGCCTCCAACTCGCTGATTGCCAAAAATTCCGAACGGCTGGGTAAAACATTGCGCTCCAATCTCGGTAAGGGCAAGCCGGTGCGTGTCTGGGAGTCCCCTAACCCTGAAGAGGAGGCGCAACGGGTAGCTACCGATATCAAAGGTGCGCGTATGCGCGCTGATGATGGAGAGTGCGGCAGCAACTGGGATCACTTCTGTGTGCTCTATCGCGCCTCCTATCAGGCCAGAGAGATTGAGCTGGCCATGCGTCGGGAGAAGATTCCCTACCATATCACCGGCGGCCTCTCCTTTTTTGATCGTGCCGAGATTCAGGATCTGCTCGCTTATCTGCGTCTGATCGCCAACTTTGATGATGATCTCGCTTTTATGCGCGCCATTGCCCGGCCTCGTCGTGGTATCGGTGATAAGGCGCTCGGTGAGCTTGGACAGTTCGCCATGGCGCACAGCTGCTCGCTGCTGGAGGCGTGTCAGCACGAAGAGCTTGAGCATAAAAAGGCACATAGCCTGCATGAGTTTGGTGAGCTGATTGTCGCCCTGGAGTTTCAGTTTAAGCATGGTGAAGCTGATGAGGCCTTTGATGCTGCACTGGACATGACCCATCTTGAAGCGGCTATCCGGGCTGAAGCGGAGAGTGAGGAGAAGGCGGAGATGCGCATGGGCAACCTCATGGAGCTGCGCCGCTGGTGGATCATGCACGCGGAGAAGGGGGGCGATCTGGCCAGCTTCCTGCAGGATATTTTCCTCATGGCCGATAAGAAGGATGATGATCCGACAGGTCAGGTGCGTCTGATGACCGTACACGGCTCCAAAGGGCTGGAGTTTGATCATGTCTATGTGGTTGGTGTCGAGGATGGCATGTTCCCGCATCAGAGTGCGCTGGAGGAGAATCGCATGGAGGAGGAGCGTCGCCTGATGTATGTGGCGATGACCCGAGCCCGCTATTATCTCACCCTCAGCTATACGCGCGTGCGCAAACGTTTCGGTCAGAAGGAGAAGTGTGCACCCTCTCCATTCCTCAAAGAGCCGGAGCAGTCAGTGATGCGCTGGGTGGATCGCGATACCAACACAGAAGAGGCCAGGGAAGAGGCCGAAGATTTCATGGCTGCGATGAAACGGAACCTCGAACGCATGCAGGCTGGAAAATAGAACCCTCTTGTATGAGAAGAGGCTTGCTGCAAATATCCTGATGGTACAAAAGAAGGCCTCAATAACTGCTGTATATGCACAGTGGCTGACAGCAATTTAGCTACATGCAAAATCCACTTTTTTCGTTTAACCTGTTGCGTGGTTTATGGCAGGAGGCGGGTATGGCGGAGAAGCATAAGGTGACCATCGAGGGTAATGAGGCGGCGGCCTACATTGCCCACCGTACCAACGAGGTGATCGCCATCTATCCGATCACTCCCTCATCTGGCATGGGTGAGATGAGTGATGCATGGTCCAATCAGGGGCGCAAGAATCTCTGGGGCGCAGTGCCTGAAGTGATTGAAATGCAGAGTGAGGCTGGTGCTGCAGGCACGGTGCACGGCTCACTACAGTCCGGTGCGTTGACCACCACCTTTACCTCATCACAGGGTCTGCTGCTGATGATTCCCAATATGTACAAAATTGCCGGAGAGCTGACCAGTGCGGTATTTCATGTGGCGGCGCGCTCCATTGCTGCGCAGGCACTCTCGATCTTCGGAGATCACTCCGATGTGATGGCAGTGCGCCAGACCGGATTTGCCATGCTCTCATCGAATTCGGTGCAGGAGGTGATGGATTTCGCGCTGATTACCCAGTCGGTAACCCTCAAAGCGCGTATTCCTGTGGTTCACTTTTTTGATGGTTTCCGTACCTCGCATGAGGTCAATGAGGCGATTGTGCCATCCGATGATGTCTTGCATGCCATGCTTCCCGACGCACTGATCCGCGCCCATCGCAAGCGTGCCCTGACCCCGGATGCGCCGGTACTGCGCGGCAGCAGTCAGAATCCCGATCTCTATTTTCAGGGCCGTGAATCGGTGAACCCTTTTTATGAGGCGATGCCCGCGATTGTACAGGCCTGTTTCGATCAGTTTGCCGAATTGACCGGCAGGCAGTATCACCTGTTTGAGTATCACGGTGCAGATGATGCCGAGTCGATTGTGATGCTGATGGGATCAGGCGCAGAGGCGGCGAAAGAGACGGTGGAAGATCTGCTCAACCGTGGTGAGAAGGTAGGGGTGCTCAAGGTGCGCCTGTATAGACCACTCTCTGCAAGAGACCTGATTGCAGCGATACCTGCCAGTGTGAAGAGGATCGCTGTGCTGGATCGCACCAAGGAACCGGGTTCCGATGGCGAACCGCTGTATAAGGATGTGGTGACCGCACTGGCTGAATATGTGGGCTGTGGCGGAGATCGCTTTGCCTCCATGCCGCGCATCATCGGTGGCCGCTACGGTCTCTCCTCCAAAGAGTTTACACCGGGTATGATCAAAGCGATATTCGATGAGCTGACGAAAGCGTCCCCGAAGAATCATTTTACCATCGGTATCCATGATGATCTCAGCCACACCAGTCTGGAGTGGCGTGAGATGACGTTATCTGCCAATGCCAATGTCACCCGCTGCATGTTCTACGGACTGGGTTCCGACGGCACGGTTTCAGCCAATAAAAACTCGATCAAGATCATCGGGGAGGGCACCGACCTGCATGCGCAGGGCTTTTTCGTCTACGACTCCAAGAAGGCGGGGGCGGTGACCATCTCACATCTGCGTTTCGGACCTGATCCGATCCACTCCACCTATCTGATCGGGAAAGATGAGGCGCACTTTATCGCCTGCCATCAGCCGCTGTTTCTTGAACGCTACGATATGCTGGCCCATGCCGCAGAGGGGGCTGTCTTCCTGCTCAACTCGCCACATGCAGTCGATGCCGTGTGGCATGATCTGACCGAGAAGATGCAGCAGCAGATTATTGATAAAAAGCTGCAGTTTTACGTTATCGATGCATATAAAGTGGCCAGTGAATCGGGTATGGGGCGTCGTATCAATACTGTGATGCAGACCTGCTTTTTCGCCATCTCCGGTGTATTGGAGAAAGATGAAGCGATTGCCAAGATTAAGGAGGCGGTCGAGAAAACCTACGGGCGTAAGGGTGCGAAGATTGTTGAGCGTAACTTTGCTGCGATCGATTCAGCACTGGCTCATCTGCACCGGGTTGAGGTGCCATCGCTAGTGACAAGTGAATCGGTCATGCAGCCGCCTGTTGCCGATCATGTTCCCCGTTTCGTCAAAAACATTACCGGTGAAATTATTGCCGGACGCGGTGACGCTATCCCGGTCAGCTATATGCCCAACGATGGCACATGGCCACTGGGAACGGCAGCCTATGAGAAACGCAATCTGGCACTGGAGATTCCGGTCTGGGATGAGGATATCTGTATCCACTGCGGCAAATGCCCGTTTGTATGCCCGCATGCGGCGATCCGATCCAAGGTGTTCAGCGAAGATGCCGTAACTGATGCCCCTGCGAGCTTTAAACATGTAGCGGTGAAAGGGCGCGAGTTTGAAGCGGGCAGTCGTATCTCCTATCAGGTTGCCCCTGAGGACTGTACCGGTTGCGGTCTCTGCGTGGAGATCTGCCCGGTCAGGGATAAGAGTAATGCCAGCCACAAGGCGCTGAATATGGCAGCACAACCACCGCTGAGGGCACAGGAGCGAGAGAACTGGAATTACTTCCTCGCACTGCCTGAATATGACCGTGAACAGATTCGCTGGAACGGCATGAAGGGAGCGATGCTGGCCCAGCCGCTGTTTGAGTTCTCCGGTGCCTGTGTAGGCTGTGGTGAGACACCCTACATCAAACTGGCCACCCAGCTGTTTGGAGATCGTATGGTGATCGCCAATGCTACCGGCTGCTCATCGATCTATGGTGGTAATCTGCCAACCACACCCTATACCACCAATGCGGAGGGAAGGGGGCCTGCATGGTCCAACTCCCTGTTTGAGGATAATGCCGAGTTCGGGCTGGGTATGCGACTGGCCATTGATGCCCATCGTGATTATGCCCTGCAGCTGCTCAGGGAGCCTGAACTGAAGCTCGACGCTGAGCTTATCACAGCCCTAGCTCAGGCCGATCAGTCTGATGAGCCGGGACTCCATGAACAGCGTCGCCGCGTTGTGCTGCTGAAAGAGCAGTTGGCAGCCATCGATGGCGAGATGGCGCGCAATCTCGAATCGCTGGCCGATTATCTGGTCAAAAAGAGTGTCTGGACAATTGGTGGTGACGGCTGGGCTTACGATATCGGTTTTGGCGGTCTGGATCATCTCATGGCCAGCGGTCGCAATGTGAATATCCTCGTGCTTGATACCGAGGTCTACTCCAACACCGGTGGCCAGATGTCCAAATCGACACCGATTGGTGCGGTGGCCAAGTTTGCTGCTGGCGGAAAACCGGTACCCAAAAAGGACCTTTCGATGATCGCTATGGCTTATGAACATGTCTATGTCGGCCATGTCGCATTCGGTGCCAGGGATCTGCAGACATTGAAAACCTTTATGGAGGCGGAAGCCTATGATGGCCCGTCACTGATTATCGCCTACAGCCCCTGTATTGCCCACGGTGTTGATCTCTCGCATAACATCAGGCAGCAGGAGTTGGCAGTGAATAGCGGGCACATGAACCTGCTGCGTTATGACCCGCGTCGGGTGGCTGAAGGTAAAAATCCGCTGCAGCTTGATTCCAAAAAACCATCGATCCCCTACAGGGATTTCGCCCAGACCGAAGCACGCTTCTCAATGCTTTGGCGTACCCATCCTGAAGCGGCTGATGAGTTGATGAAACGGGCACAGGCCGGGGTGCTGGAGCGATTCCATCACTATGAACAGCTGGCCAGCCTCTCATTTGCAGAGACTGAGAGCGAAGGAGAGAAGTCATGACTGATCTATCGACCACTTACCTGGGTATGAAGCTAAAAAACCCGCTGGTACCCTCTGCATCGCCTCTGGCACGTGATCCGGACGCTGCCAAACGTCTCGAAGATGCCGGAGCTGCAGCCATTGTCATGAATTCGCTATTTGAGGAGGAGGTGACTGCCGATGAGGAGCGGCTGGATCATCTGATGCATCATCAGGATATCGGCCATTTTGAAGCTTCCAGCTACCTGCCTGCCGGGGATAGTTATAAAACCCATCTGGAAAGTTATCTGGAGCAGCTGGAGGGGTTAAAAGCTGCACTGGAAATTCCGGTGATTGCCAGCCTTAACGGCACCACCCCCAGCGGCTGGACTGCTCATGCCAAGCAGCTGCAGCAGGCAGGCGCCGATGCGCTGGAGCTCAATGTCTATTACATGCCTGCCGATATGACGCAGTGGGCTGATGCGGTAGAGAGCCGTTATGTAAATATTCTCACTGAGGTGAAGAAGCAGGTTGATATTCCGGTGATCATGAAACTCTCATCGCAGTTCAGCTCGGTCGGTAATTTCGTCAAAAAACTTGAGGCGGCGGGTGCTGATGGTGTATCACTCTTCAACCGCTACTATCTGCCCGATATCGATCTTGAAACACTGGCTGTAACCCCGAGCCTGAAACTCTCAAGCTCAGTCGAATCACGCCTCTCCATGCGCTGGATCGCCATGCTCTACGGGCGCGTGAACATGACACTTGCCGCCACCAGCGGTGTACACACAGCAGATGATGCCATCAAGTTGCTGCTGGCCGGAGCTGATGTGACACACATGTGCTCAGCCCTGCTGCATCACGGCCCCGAATATCTCGCTGAGGTGCTCGAGGGGATCGAGCAGTGGATGCAGGAGAAGGAGTACGCCTCCATCTCCCAGCTTAAGGGGAGTGTCAGCCATGCCAAAGCCACCGACCCGGCAGCCTTTGAGCGCTCCAACTATATCAAGGCTCTTAACAGCTTTGATTCACCAGACAGCGTCTGGCGCTAGGCCTGGCCTGCACAATGATCGGATAGCCTAAGAGCGCTCACAATGGCTGGAAGCAACCGTTCGAGTTGTCTCTAAATATGGCGCAGCTGGCGTTTGTTGTGGGCGGAGAGAACCTGCTTGGATTTTGGGGTGTCCTGACGGTAGGGCTTGAGGAAGTTGGGCATATTGCGGCCCTCGATCTTCATCAAATCACCGATCAACAGGGCGGCCAGCGCTCTGGCATCGTGACCTTTTACCTCGGTTAAATAACGGAACAGCAGCAGGGCAAGGCGATCAAGGGATATCTTCCATGTTGAGGCGGTTTCACCATAGACCCAGACTGAGAAGGCGTAGAACCCCTCGAATACTCTGCCCTCAGGCCAGAGCAGCGGCAGACTCTGTTTGAAGTTGCCACTGTTGTAATAGAGATCCCAGAAACGGGCGAAGCGTTTCATGCACTGGATGTCATCAAAACCAAGCTCGTTGTTCTTGAGGATGTCGTAGGGTGGACGGTCACTGTAGACCATACCGAATTGCTCATCGTGGCGGTCAAGGGTGGTGCCTGAGAGCTTTTTCAGAATACCGATCTGAATCTCGGAGTGGGTCATGGCAGATAGCTGATCGAGATTATTGCCGAAACTCTGCAGCGATTCGCCGGGCAGTCCGACAATCAGATCCAGATGCATATGGGCACTGGTCTCTGTTTCGAGAAAGCGGATATTCTCTGCGATCTTCTCCAGCTTGAGATTGCGCCTGATATTACACGCCACTTCCGGGTTGAGTGTCTGGATACCGATCTCCAGCTGTAGTGAGGCAGGCGGAAAGAGTTTGATTCGCTCGCGTACGCTGTCAGGAAAATGGTCGGGAATCACCTCGAAATGGACAAAGTAGGGGGGCTGTTTGGCAAGGAAGAAATCGAGCAGACGGTTGGCAACATCTACATTCAGGTTGAAGGTGCGGTCAATGAATTTAAAACTACGAACACCGCGCGCCCAGAGCAGTTCAAACTCATCGAGCAGTCTGTCGAGAAAGATCGGGCGCACCTTTTTATCAATCGATGAGAGACAGAACTCACAGAGGAAGGGGCAGCCGCGCGATGCCTCG
This sequence comes from Mariprofundus sp. KV, assembly GCF_013387475.1. Taxonomy (GTDB): domain Bacteria; phylum Pseudomonadota; class Zetaproteobacteria; order Mariprofundales; family Mariprofundaceae; genus Mariprofundus. The sequence goes on from NZ_VWNB01000013.1 coordinate 41,158, forward strand.
ACATAGATATAGCGATTGGCCACATCCTCATCACTGTAGTAGCGGTAAGGCAGTTCGATTGCATCGAGGTTCACCGGCACGGCTTTGATAATGCGCTCAGCAGGCAGATCACCACTCAGGATGCTATTACAGAGTTCAGCAAAGGCGAGATCACCTTCGCCCTGTATAATAAAATCGGCTGCATCAAAATTGACGCGCAACGGGCTGTAACTCACCTCCGGGCCACCAAGCACGACGATGGTTTCAGGCGATACCTTTTTGATTGTCTCCAGCAGTTCACGGCATGGGTCTGCGTTCCAGATGTAGACGCCGATGCCGATGATGGCGGGGTTATCTTTGAGCAACTTTTCAGCTACATCCTGCACATTGTCATTGATGACAAACTCTTTGATGGTCGCACGGTCTTGCAGATCACCAAGGTTGGCGAAGAGATAGCGCAGGCCGATGGCGCTATGGGTATAGCGGGCATTGAGTGTGGTCAGGATAATATCGGGCATGGTGGAACTCTATCGATTGCATGAGCCGTGGGCCATGGAAGGCCCACCACAATTCCGCAGGAGAGCGAAACTGGAGATGCTTCAGCAGTGCAAGATTGTTATCCTGAAATTTTGTGAAAGCACAGGTAAAATCACACGTTTACCTGTGCGTTCAAAGAAAAGTGCATGGAACCATTTTTCGGATGTGAGCAATCATTCGCGCCAGCTTTCGAGGATCTTAAGACAGGTCTTGTTCATCTCGGCAGCCCGCTCTTCAGAGTCGGCTTCATTGTAACAGCGCAGTTCCGGTGCATTACCGGAGGGGCGCAGATGAGCCACTTCGCCACTACTGAAGGTGATACGCACACCATCGGTATTATCGATGGCAGTGACATCGCCGAACAGATCGCCAAGGATCGCTTCGGCTTCACGCCTGTTCCTGTCGTGATTTGCACCGGTTAATGGTTTGAGCCGTTGCTGGCTGAGTTCAGTCGGGAAGTTTTTCAGACGATCAGAGCTGGTGAAACGCTGTGGCAGCTGTTTTAAAAGGTCAGAGATAGAACCATTAAATGATTTTGCCAGCATCAGAATGGCAAGCGGTACAATAACCGCATCACGGGTAGGCAGGGCAGAGAGCGTTCTGCCATCAAGCGTAATATCACTGGCGGTAAGGAAACCGCCATTGGCTTCATAACCGACAACATTTTCACTGCCGCTGGCAACAAGTTCATCCATCGCAGCAATGACAAACGGGGAGCCGATGCGGGTGCGTTCAATCCGCTCGAACCAGCCACTTTTCTCGACAGCGCTGTTGCATGATACCGGTGTTGCCACGCATCTGGCACCGAGATAGTGGGCACAGAGAATACCCGCCACATCACCGCGCAACCACTCACCACTCTCATCCGAGACCAGAGGGCGGTCACCATCACCATCGGCAGAGACTATGCAGTCCAGCTTATGCTCCCGGGACCACTGCAGTGCGAGTGCCACATCTTCAGGGCGTATCGCTTCAGTATCGACAGGGATAAATCTGTCCGAGCGGTTCAGGCGCACCACCTCTGCCCCCAAGCCCTCAATGACCTCAGCAAGAATATCGCGGGCTACGCTGGAGTGTTCGTAAACACCTATTTTATATCCATCAAGAGCATTGGCCGGGAAAAAGTTCAGGTAGCGCTGCACATAGTCGCGGCAGGCATCCGGTTGCTCGCCGGGCAGGGAGGCAAGCCGTGCATTGCCGTGTGCATCAAATAGTCCCTCTGCAATTTCAACTTCGCGGTTGCACATCGCCTGTTCATCCTCTTTGAGGATCTCACCGGCAGGTTTATAAAATTTAATGCCGTTGCGATCATCCGGAATGTGACTGCCGGTGACCATAATGCTGGCCTGCTTCAGCTTCATTGCATAACAGGCAACAGCAGGCGTGGGGATAAAACCACAGTTGACCGGCTCGCAACCGACAGCAGCAACAGCCTTGGCCACAGCCGCCATGATGCGCGGAGAACTTGGCCTGAAATCACCGGCAATGGCGACCTTATCAGCCGTTGTGATCTGCTCGCTTTCAAGCAGGTACTGCAGGAAAGCCAGCGTGTAGGCGTAACAGACCCGGTCGGTCATATCATCAGCCAGACCACGGGCACCGCTGGTGCCGAACTTCACACCACTGCTCTCCATCAGTGCTGATATTTGGATGATCTCTTTGCCCGTCTCACTCATAGCTGTTCGCTCCTGATGTCGCCGAAAATAGGTTTGCGAGTATAGGCGTTCAGTTTCTGTTTTTACAGCAGGGTTATTTATGTAGCGCGATAAAAATGCGCTCGGCAAGGCCATCGGAGATGCCCGGTACCTGAGCCAGTTGCGCCCGTGCCGCTTTTTTCACCCCTTCAATACCACCGAAATGTTTAAGCAGGGTGGCGCGTTTGGCTGGCCCGATGCCGGGGATGGTATCAAGCGCAGAGCTGAACATGCTCTGCTTTTTGCGTTTGCGCATATAGGCACCGGCAAAGCGGTGTGCCTCATCGCGAACGCGGGCAATCAGTAGCAGGGCGGGGGAGTGTCGTCCCGGTTTCAGGGGGGAGCCAATACCCGCTTCGCCACTCTCAAGCCAACCCGGCCAGAGTGTCTCTTCTCCAATCTTGCGAGAATCTCCTTTGGCGACAGCAAGCAGCTTCAAATCGTGAAGGCCTGCATCAGCTGCACATGCAATTGCGATGCCGAGCTGGCCACGCCCGCCATCAATGAGCATCAGATCGGGGCAGGTGATCGACTCATCACTGATAGCACGGAAGAAGCGGCTTAAAACCGCCTGCATAGCGCCATAATCATCACCTTCCCTGACATCAACAGCAGCTGAGATGCCATCGAGCTTGTAGCGGCGATAGAGATCCTTCTCCGGTCCCTGCCAGCCGGCATAGGTGATGGCGGCAACCGTCTGCTTACCGCCGAGATGGGCGTTATCCACGGCAGCAATGCGTTCAGGGATGGTCTCCAGTGAGAGCAGCTCCGCCAGCGCCTGAAAAGCCGGCTGCTGATCTTCACTGCGACGGCTTGAGAGCATCTGACGGCCTGAGTGTAAGACCTGCTCCAGCCACTGCTTGCGGCTACCACGTTGAGGGTGGTTGACCACCGATCTGCATTTGGGGTGCAGCAGCCGAAGCAGCCGTTTTAGTTCACCACACTCATGCTCTGAAGCGCAGAGCAGAATCTCATGCGGTGGCAGATCATCGCGGTAGCGCTCGATCAGCAGCGTTTGCAGGATCTCGGCATCCTCGGCATCGACAGCCTGACCGATACGCAGGGTATGGGTACCGAGATCGCGACCGGAGCGGCGTACGCCGATGCTGGCCAGTACGCCGGAGGTATGGCGGATCAGGGTGATGACATCGGCACTCTCCGGCAGTGAACGCTGCTCTGATCCGGCCAGAATGGAGCGCAGGGCGCGGATGCGATCACGCAGCAGTGCCGCCTTTTCAAATGCCATCGCATCAGAGGCGTACTGCATCTCCGACTCCCACGATTTCAACAACGCCTCATCCTCACCTTTAAGGAAGCTGCGCATCTCATTGACCTGTTCACCATATTCAGACTGGCTGACCAGATCACAGCAGGGGGCAGAACAGCGGCCGATCTGGTGCTGCATGCAGGGGCGTGAGCGGTTATTAAATACGCCGTTCTCACAATCACGAATGCGGAAGATCGATTGCATCACATGCAGTGTGGCATGTACGGCGCCGGCATTGGGGAAGGGGCCGAAATATTCACCGGCCAGCGTTCGTTTGCCGCGATAGAGGTGCAGCTTGGGATAATTCTCATCACTGAGCAGAATATAGGGGTAGGATTTCGAATCCTTCATCAGCACGTTGTAACGCGGTTTCAGCTGTTTGATCAGGTTATGTTCGAGTACCAGGGCCTCTGCCTCGGAGCTGGTGACGGTAAAATTAAGATCACGGATCTGCTGCACCATCGCCTGGGTGCGTGGAGAGTCGGGCATCTTCTGGAAGTAGCTGGAGAGCCGCTTTCTCAGGTTTCGCGCTTTACCGACATAGAGCACTTTGCGCTCACCGTCGAGCATACGGTAGACACCGGGTTCACGCGGTAACGATGAGAGGGGAACAGGGGGTTCAAACCACATGCTCAGAGCCTAGCTTCTGTGGGCAACTCTGCCACACCCTGTTCGGGGTCAGGTCTACCACACCCTGTTCGGGGTCAGGTCTACTATTGAACCGTCTGTTTAAGATAATTAGGGTCAGCTCATGGCCAGACCGTTACGTATCGAATATGAAGGTGCAATGTACCACGTCACTTCCCGTGGTAATGCGGGGATGAATATCTTCCGTAGTGATAGTGACAGGCTACAGTTTCTGAAAACGCTTGCTGATGTGATTGATGATATGGGCTGGCTCTGTCATGGCTACTGTCTGATGGATAATCACTATCACCTTGTCATCGAGACTCCGAAGGCAAACCTTGGCAAAGGCATGCGTCAACTCAATGGGCTCTATACCCAGCGTTTTAACAGAGTGCATCAGCAAGCAGGTCACCTGTTTCAGGGACGATACAAGGCTATCGTTATTGAAGCTGACGCATATTTTCTGGAGGTGGTTCGCTATGTCGTGTTGAACCCGGTGCGGGCTGGCATGGTCAAAGATGTGGCATCCTGGCCCTGGAGTAGTTATCGGAGTGTCGCGGGGTTGGAAGCGGCTCCTGAATTTCTTGCTACAGAGAGAGTGCTGTCACACTTTTCCAGTACGCATAAGAGGGCGATCTCTAGCTATAGCGCGTTTATCTCTGACGGTGTTGATGAGCGTATATGGCAAGGATTAAACCGGCAGGTCTATCTTGGATCGGATGCTTTTGTGGCCACAGTACATCAACAGGTTCAACTCTCTGCTGAAGATAAAAACATTCCCAAACAGCAACGACAAGCGCCGGTGAAAAGCTTGCAGGAGATAGCAGCGCTCTATCCGCAGCGTAATGATGCGATCGTTGCCGCTTACCGAACAGGTGTTTACAGCTATAGTCAGATTGCAGCGTTTTTCGGCATCTATTTTACGACAGTAGGGCGAATTGTTCGGGCTGAAAAGCAAGAGCGGTACAAAAGTAGACCTGACCCCATCAGGAAAAAGAGCGTGGTGGCCAAACAGAAGGCTGCTGAAGAGCAGCGGCAGCTGTCACTTATTTAAAAATCACATATTCGTTTATTGCTACTGTTTTGAGTAGTTGCAGCTGTTGAGCAGAGGGCATTTCCCGCAAAGCGGTTTGCTGCGGCAGTGGCGTTTGGCGTGTTCAACAATCAGGGCGTGGTACTCCTGAAACAGTGAGAGTTGAGGTTCAAGCTGCTGATGGAAATAGTTTTGAATGGCATCGTAATCGATCTTCCCGGATAGCAGGCCCAGACGCGTAAAGATGCGCCGGGTGTAGGCATCAACAACAAAAACAGGTTTTTCCAGTGCATAGAGCAGCATCGAGTCGGCAGTCTCAGGGCCGATGCCGGAGAGGGCGAGGAGCTGCACTCGCATCTCATCCATCGGTTGTTTTCTCAGGCCGGAAATCTCTCCGTGTGCAATATAAAAGCGTGAAAACAGCTGCAGTCGGCAAGCCTTCTGGTTGAAAAAACCGGATGGTCTGATCACCCCAGCCAGTTGTTCGTGGTCAGCACATACAATCGAAGCTGCATCAAGCATGTTTGCCGCTTTCAGGTTGCCAATAGCCTGCTCAACATTTTTCCAGTTGGTGTTCTGGGTGAGCACGGCACCGACCATCATCTCAAAAGGGCTCTCTGCCGGCCACCACTGCTGGTGGCCGTAGGCCGTTAACAGTGTTTCAAAAATCAGCAGCGGAGTCGGATCGTTCAAAGGTCCATATTGGTGCGATCAAGCAGTTTTCTTACCTCTGCACGATTGAGTGTTCTGTAGCTGCCGCGCGGCATGCCCTCTTCAAGGCGAATAGGGCCAAAACGGGTGCGGATCAATCGACGAACGGCGTGACCAACGGCTTCAAGGGTACGGCGAACTTCCCGATAGCGGCCACGTGTAATGATCACGGTTAGCCATGTGTGACCTTTGGTCTCCGAGTTTACAGTGACCTCCCAGCTGTCGCTCTTGTCGCCATCACCGATATCAAATCCGCCACGACGCAGTTTCTCCAGCGTCTCCATGGAGACCTGACCACCGACACGCACACGATATTCACGTGGCAGTTTGGCAGCAGGGTGGGTTAATGCGCGGGTAAGCGCACCATCATCGGTGAGCAGAAGAAGACCTTCCGTGTCCATGTCCAGTCGACCAACAGATTGGACATTGGGCGCAACATCAAGGGTGTCGTAGATCAGAGCACGCCCCTTATCATCACGGCGTGTGCAGAGCTGGCCCATCGGTTTGTTATAGAGGATATAGGTGAAACTTTCCTGTACCGAAACAGGTTTGCCATCCACACAGACGATATCCCGTGGCTGGATCAACAGCCCCGGCTCTTTGCTGACCTCACTGTTTACCGTAACACGACCAGCCTCAACCCAACGATCTGCTTCACGCCGGGAACAGAGGCCGCATCGGGCCAGGAATTTGTTAATGCGTTCACCGGAATTCGGATTGGCAGTGACCGGATCCAGATTTTTGGCCGGCTTGGTTTTGTTCTGGTATTTACCTTGAGGGCGCGCTTTGCCTCGCACTTGAGATGGTTTGCCTTTGCCCCGCTTTTCAGACGGTTTAGATCTGCCTTTACTGCCCGCTTCAGCAGCCTTGGCGCCGCTACTGCTACGATTCTGCTCAGGCTGCCTGGTTGGTTTCTTCGTCTGCTTCGTCTGTTTCATCTGATTCCGTGGGTTGTTCAATATTTTTCATCACCATCTGCTGGATCTCATCTTCATCCATCAACTGTGCCGATTCCGGCAAATCCTTTAGTGATTCCAGTCCAAAGTCGATAAGGAACTGTTTACCGGTGCCATAGAGGTGAGGGCGACCCGGCACCTCTTTGCGTCCGATCACCTTGATCCAGCCGCGCTCCTGCAGCGTGGCGATCATCTGGCTTGATACCTTTACACCCCTTAACGCCTCAATCTCGGCACGTGTGGTGGGTTGGCGATAGGCGATAATGGCCAGTGTTTCAAGGGCCGAGCGGGAGAGACGCTGCGGTTTGATCTCCCACATGTTGTGGATCAGTTCTGCGTGCTCGGGGGCTGTACGGAACTGCCAGCCGCCAGCTGCCTTCTCCAGACGGATGCCACGACTCTGGTAGTGCGCTTCCAGTTCAGTGATCGCTTCGCGGATGTCGGAGGATTGCATCTCCTCGCCAAGCAGGGTGCGTAATTTAAGCAGGGTAAGCGGTTCATCACTCGCCAGAATCATCGCCTCAATCTGAGAGGCGAGCTGCTGTAGTGTGTCACTGTTCATTGCATACTCTCCTTGGGAATCAGGGTGATTGAGCCGTAATTCTCGCTCTGAATCACAGTTATGGTCTGCTGACGCCAGAGCTCAAGAATCGCCAGTACTGTGGTGACCAGCGCTTCGCGACCTGGTTCTCCAGCCAGCAGTTCATCCAGCTGCATGCCACCGGATCGCAGTCGCTCAAGTACCGTGGTCATGCGTTCACGTACACTCATGGTTTCTGAGAAGATTTGATGGCGTACCTCACCACCAACGCGTTTAAGTACTGCTCTGAAGGCGAGCAGCAGGGCATCGAGATCACCATCGGGAAGCGGGCGTTCCACCTCATCGGCTTCCGGAAAGATAGATCTGACGAAAACATCACGACCCAGACGCGGCCTTTCATTGAGCTCTTCAGCCAGCATGCGGTACTGCTCATAAGCGATCAGCTGGGCAGCAAGCTCGGCACGAGGATCAATGGCATTACCCTCTTCATCGATCTCTGGTCGCGGCAGAAGCATGCGCGATTTCAGCTGCATCAGCGTACTGGCCATGACCAGATAGTCGCCGGCAACCTCCAGATCAGGATCTTCCTGAGCTTCAAGAATATCGAGGTACTGTCGGGTGATCATGGCCAGAGGAATATCGAAAACATCGAGTTCCTGACTGCGGATCAGATGTAGCAGTACATCAAGCGGTCCTTCAAATTGATCGAGTTGAACCGGAGGCAGTGCAGACTGCTTATCTTCCTCTTGAATCAGAGGCGCCTGCACCCCCTGAATCATACGCGATAGCCCATCTTCAGTGTTTTACGCACCTTCTCCATGGTGCGGGAGGCCTCATGGCGAGCCCGCTCATTACCGGCTCGTACAATATCTTTGAGATCATCGGGCCTGCTGGCAATCTCGATGCGGCGATCGCGAATCGGCTGCAGCTCCTCCTCCAGATGTTTAAGCATACACATCTTGCAGTCGATACAGCCGATAGCTGCAGTGGTGCAGCCATCTTTGACCCATTCGCGCTCCTCTTCTGTGGAGTAGACCTTATGGAAATCCCAGACCGGGCAGTTTTTAGGGTTGCCCGGATCATCGCGACGTACACGGGCCGGATCGGTAGGCATGGTTTTGACCTTCTTCTCGGTCACTTTCCAGGATTCACCCAGCTCAATGGTGTTGCCGTAAGATTTGCTCATCTTGCGACCATCAAGGCCCGGCAGTTTGGCAGCAGGCATGAGCATTGATGCAGGTTCAGGGAATAGGGGAGGGATACCCTGTCGGTAGAGGTGGTTAAAGCGGCGTGCTACTTCACGGGTAAGCTCCACGTGTGGCACCTGATCCTCACCGACCGGCACACCATCAGCGCGGTAGATCAGGATATCAGCAGCCTGCAGCAGCGGGTAACCGAGGAAACCGTAGGTACCGAGATCTTTTTCTCTGAGCTGTTCAATCTGATCTTTATAGGTGGGCACGCGCTCCAGCCATGAGAGCGGTGTCATGAAGGAGAAGAGCAGATGCAACTCGGCATGCTCAGGTACTTCGGACTGAATGAAAACCACCGCTTTTTCCGGGTCTACGCCCACAGCCAGCCAGTCGATCAACATATCCCATATGGTATCTTTAACGATGGATGGATTGGCGTAATCGGTGGTCAGTGCATGCCAGTCAGCGGCAAAGAAGAAGCACTGATGCTGCTGCTGCAGTGTCAGCCAGTTTTCCAGTACACCTTTATAGTGACCCAGATGCAGTTTCCCTGTCGGGCGCATACCGGAAAGAATTCGTTTCGGTTTGTTCTTTGGATTGTCAGAAGTGCTCAATCTTTTCCCCTCGTTGACGTTGAATCTGTGATTCATTCGCCGCCATGTTTCAACCATCTCTGCGAACGATAGCAAAGCAGCAGGCCCATTGTAACAATGGGTGTTACATCGTGAAATGCGGGAAGACAAAAACACTCTGCTGCGACAATCTGTCACTTGACATATAAGTAAATGATAATATAATTATCCAAGAGAAAAAGGAGTCACTCATGTTATTTGTCAGGGAACAGAAAGAGAACCGGAGTTGTCTCTATCAGGCGCATGTATGGTTCACTGAACACTCACACCAGTGTGGTTGCTTCACAACGCTTAAAGCGGCTGAGCACTGGGCCAACTGGTTGCAGAAGGAGATTGTAACCAGAGACCTGTTTAAGGCGATTCACAACAGATCGGGTCAGTGATGGAGCTTCTCCTCATAGCATTTTCGGTGGGTTTCTTTGGCAGCATGCACTGTGTAGGCATGTGTGGCGGGCTTGTCTCCGCACTCTCCATGACCCGTCCAAAAGTCTGGTGGTCAGGATTGGCCGCTTACCAGTTTGGCCGCGTTACCACCTATGCCATGTTGGGTGTGGTCAGTGGTTTGATCGGTTTCTCCCTGAAACAGCTGGGAAGTTTTGATCAGGTTCAGTTTTTCTTAACGCTGTTTGCCGGACTGATTATGATCACTTTTGGTCTGAATCTGGCGGGCTGGATGCCTGATCCTTTTGCACGCTTGGGTGCCCGTGCCATAGGTGGTCTGGGTTTGGCCAACCGTATCAGATCGGCTGCCAGCAAACGTACACCGGTAAGCTGGTTTGCGATTGGAGTGGCCAACGGCCTTCTGCCCTGTGGTCTGGTGTATGCAGCACTGGGTTTAAGTGTCGCATCCGGTGGGGTGGCTGAAGCCGGTTCTGCCATGCTGGCCTTTGGCCTGGGAACCATTCCTGCAATGATGGCTGCACCGGCATTGGTGAATCTCCTTGCCGCCAACAGACGCTCGCTGGTGTTAAAGCTACTCGGTATTCTGGTTATTCTTCTCGGACTGTTCACCATGGTGCGAGGCACAAGTCTGATGCATATGCTGCATGGTGGTGGAGTAGGTCACGATCTGTCCACGCATCAGATGAGCCCTCCTTCAGCTCAGCAAAACCCCATGCAGCATAGGGATATGAATCACGTTAGGTAGCTACAGCAATTCACTGTTTATTAATGATTTATATGCTGATTTAGTCATTGTGGAAACAGCGCTTTTATGTAAACATCTTCATCCATTCAGCAGGATGTTGAGGGAGATGATAATGGCAAAGGGGATCAGTTCGCCTTCCAGCAGTGAAGAGGGGCGTGAGTGCAGACACGAAGTTCATGCTGAGAAGATGAGCTCTCTGGGCCATTTTACTCAGGCCATTGTCCATGATATCCGTAATTCACTGCATATCGTTGTCACTGCATCAGCGATGATCAAGCGGCGCAGTGATGACCCATCAATTCACAATCATCTCAATGCCATTGATCAAACGATAGAGCGGACCAACGGATTGATTGAGCGCATTCTTACCTTTGCCAATAATAGTGAAGATCATCTCGGTATTATTGATCTCTCCGGCTCTATTGATGAATCGATCTCGCTTACCCGGCCGATGATTCCACCGGAGATCACTGTTGACTGGCAACACCCTGCTAAGGCTATGCACATTCTCGGTGATCACGGGCAGCTTTATCAGGTGGTTCTGAATCTTCTGAAAAATGCCATTGAGGCTATTGGTCGGGGTAATTGTGGCTCGATTCTGGTGACACTGAATAAATTTTATCCCTGGGCCGAACTGAGAGTGAAAGATTCCGGACCCGGTATCGCTGCTGATGTTATTGATCTGATATGTGAACCTGCCTTTACCACCAAAGCAGATGGTAATGGCTTTGGTCTGGCCAATGTTTTTGATGTTGTGGAGAAACATGGTGGTACCATGGAAGTGGCAAGTCCTGCTGGTGAGGGGGCTGAATTTATCATTCTGCTGCCGCTGATGCCTGAGCTGAATATATAGAGATCAGTTCGCATTATTTTCGTAAACTGTTCAATCAGAACATTTACTGACTTCACTTCCTCTCATGCAGATAATCAATGCCACATGATTCGTTATATATGGGTTGTGAATATGACGAGATAGAGCGCTGTGGCGATGACTAAAGGGCTGTTTTTTATCAGAACAGGGCGAATTTTTTTAGTGAATGAGTGATGCATAAGTTGGCTCCTTTTTAAAAGATAGGCCAACGCTATTGCATCGGCCTTGCCAACTATGCGATGCCTGTCACAAGGTACTCTGGTTCTATCTACTGGTTCGGGTTTGTAAAATAGAGGCGTGTTGCATCCTCTGATTTCAGTGTGGCTTTCAGGCCAATGGCTGCAACGTGGTAATAGGTGATGCCATCTTCGCTGCTATTGATGGTTGAAGGTTCACCAAAACGGGCTTTGAGTGTTTCCGGTGTAATTGTGATGCTGGGTATCAGCGTTAGGTTTTTCACAACCAATTGCTGGGCGAGAGCCAGATCTTCCGGATGCAGATTCATGCGCGCCACCTTGTTGGGGTAGAGGTGGGGCAGGGTACTTCGCTGCTGCATCTGTTGCAGAGTGATCTCATCCGCCACTAACTCCACGATGACTTTACTGTGATCGGCAATGGCCGGAAAAAATGCCTCCAGTTTCAGCCCGGCTTCGGCATGTTCTTCAGGATATATATATAAGGCGATATCACTACGGCTCTTCAGGGCGATCTCGGCATCGCGCAGCACGGTTTTACCGAGTGTTATACCTAGCAGATGCAGTTGGCCATCGGCATCCACCCAGGTATCCTGTGAGAGATGGTCGCTTTTATGGTTGGAGCTACTCCATACAAATAATGCAGCTGTAAGTAGAAGCGTTGCCGCAAACAGTTTCAGACCAAGTTGTTTGATCTGTTTTTTCTCTGGCTGCGACATTTTGTCCTCTCTGTGTGCTGTATGGATTCTGCTATAGTAGTATGATGGTGACATAGTAACATTAAAATTTACTATTGACAATATTATAAAATAATAATATTATGTTGCGCTAATTGTGATCTGCATCACGATTTTATGAGGAAGAATAGGAGGATAGCCGTGTCTGGAGAAAAACCCGACGAACAAGAGTACAGCTTTACCGTTGTAAAATGGTTCTCCCTGGCTGCAGTAGTCTACCTTGTGGTAGGTGCGCTGGTTGGAGATTTTATTGCCTGGGAGCTTACATTTCCCGAACTTAACTTTGATAATCCCTACATCAGCTTCGGCCGATTAAGACCACTGCATACCAATGCCGTTATTTTTGCATTTGGTGGCTCAACCTTGATGGCGACAGCTTATTATATTGTGCAGCGAACGTGTCATGTGCGTCTGTGGAGTGATAAACTGGCCTGGTTCACCTTCTGGGGCTGGAATGCAATTATTGTTGCAGCAGTAATCACCTTCCCACTGGGGCTGACACAGGGCAAAGAGTATGCTGAGCTGATCTGGCCAATTGATATCGCTATTGCCGTTGTCTGGCTGGCTTTCACCTTCAACTTTATTATGACCATCGTCAATCGCAGGGTATCCCATATCTACGTAGCTAACTGGTTCTTCCTCTCCATGATGGTGATGATCACCATCCTGCATGTGGTCAACTCACTGGCTATTCCGGTTACCCTGACACACTCCTATTCCATCTACTCCGGTGTTCACGATGCCATGATTCAGTGGTGGTGGGGCCATAATGCGGTGGGCTTCTTCCTGACTGCGGGTTTTCTCGGTATCATGTATTATTTCGTGCCCAAGCAGGCCAATCGTCCGGTATTCTCCTATCGACTCTCTGTACTGCACTTCTGGGCACTCTCATTCGGTTACGTATGGCTGGGTGCGCATCATCTGCAGTACACCGCACTTCCCGACTGGACCGGTTCACTCGGCGCAGCTGTATCGATGGCGATGATCATTCCATCATGGGGTGGTGCGATTAACGGTGTGATGACCCTCTCCGGTGCATGGAACAAGCTACGTGATGATTACGTATTACGTTTCCTTGTTGTCTCACTGGCGTTTTATGCCATGTCCACCTTCGAAGGTCCGGTGATGTCGATCAAGACAGTAAATGCCTTGAGTCACTACACGGACTGGACCATCGGTCATGTGCACTCCGGTGCTTTGGGTTGGGTGGCGATGGTCTCTATCGGTGCGATCTACCATATGGTCACCAAACTTTGGGGTCGCGAGATCTATTCGGTGAGTCTGGTCAATACACACTTCTGGATTCATACCATCGGCACCATCATCTACATCTGTGCGATGTGGGTTTCCGGCATCATGCAGGGCTTGATGTGGCGCGCTACAGACGACTACGGCAATCTGGTCTACACCTTTGCTGAAACCGTATCAGCGATGCATCCGTACTACGCATTGCGCTCTATCGGTGGTGTGCTGGTGCTGCTGGGCTCTCTCATCATGCTCTACAACATCATCAAGACAATCAGTGGTGCCCGTCAGCCTGTTTCTGCAGCTGCGGAAGCCAAGGCTTAAGGGGGTATTCAGATGTCATTTCAGGAAAAACTCGAAAAAAATGTCTGGGCTCTGCTCCTCATGATTGCACTGGTGGTATCGGTAGCAGGTATTGTCGAGATCGTGCCGCTCTACTATCTCGATAACACCATTGAGAAGCTCAACAAGGAGGAGGACGGTATTCGTCCTTACACTGCTCTGGAACAGGAGGGGCGCGATATCTATGTACGTGAAGGCTGCTATCTCTGCCATTCACAGATGATTCGTCCGTTCCGCGATGAGAAAGAGCGTTATGGTCACTACTCACTGGCGGCGGAGTCGAAATTTGACCATCCGTTCCAGTGGGGCTCCAAACGTACCGGCCCTGATGTGGCGCGTGTGGGTGGTAAATACTCCGATGAGTGGCAGATCCAGCATCTGAAAGCACCACGCTCGCTGGTACCTGAATCGGTGATGCCAGGCTACCCGTTCCTGGCGGAGAATATCGTCGATCACACACTGACAGAGCGCAAACTGCGCGCACTGGCAGCTGTGGGTGTGCCCTATACAGAGGCTGATTTTGCCGGTGCCGCTGAGGCGGTGAAAGGCAAAACCGAGATGGATGCCATCGTCGCCTATCTGCAGGTGCTTGGAACGATGGTGAAATTCCAGGAAGGGAGGGATTATCGTGAGTGATTTCTTCTCCACCGACTGGTCTGCCATGACCACCACCGACTGGACCGGACTGACCATTCTGCTGGTCATCTCAGGCCTTATGACAGCGGCTTATTTCACCATTCTTAAGCCAGCTAACCGCGATAACTTTGAACAGCATCGTGATTTCGTCAATCACGAAGATGATATGGAACTCGACCGGGAGGAGAGACATGGACAAGCATAATCAATCCAATAAACCTCAGGATACCGGACATGAGTGGGATGGTATCCGCGAGCTGACCAACCCGCCTCCGCGCTGGTGGTTGATCTCGTTCCACATCGGCTGGATCTGGTGCATCATCTACTTCCTGCTCTACCCATCCATTCCACTGATCAACGGCTCCAATGAAGGCCTGCTGGGTTGGACTCAGATCAAAGAGTTCAAGGAGGCGGTGGTTGAGAATGAGGCGGTCAAAGCGCCGTATATGGCCAAACTCAAAGCGATGAGTGCCGGTGAGATTATGGCTGATGCCGAACTGCGCAACTTTGCCGAGTCGGCGGCCAAGGCTGTATACGGCGATAGCTGTGCAGCCTGTCACGGTGCTGGTGGCGAGGGTGCAGAAGGGCTCTTCCCCGTGCTGGCGGATGATGACTGGCTCTTTGGCGGTGATATCGACACGATCATTGAAACCATCACTGAAGGGCGTATGGCTGATATGCCAGCCCATGCCGATATGCTGGAATCTGATCAGATCGAAAAGCTGGCTGACTTTGTAGTGGCTCTGCCCAGAGGTGAAGCGACACAAGAGGGTTGGGCACTCTTTGAAGAGGCCGGTTGCATGGGGTGCCATGGTGATAATGCCAAAGGTGGTGCACTCAATGACGATACATTCTCCGGCGCTGCCAACCTGACCGATCAGGTGTGGCGCTTTGGTGGCAGTCGTGAAGCGGTGCTAAGAACCATCCGTTACGGTGTGAATCAGGAGGATATCGCTGAGACACGCAGTGCGATCATGCCTGCTTTCGGTGTCAAACTGACACCTGAGCAGATCAAGATACTGGCCATCAAGGTGCATGCGATGGGCGGCGGCAAGTAAAACACACGATGCAGGGAGAGGTGACTCTCCCTGCACTGTTTGTGTCTATTGAAAAAACTCAGAGGAGAACAACATGGATGCAGTCGAAATAGGTGTACTCATCAGTATGGTCTTCGTTTTGGCTATTCTGGTCTACGGGATGATTTGGTTTTATAAAATCATCAACTCAAAAGATTAATAATTTTCAGATGAGCATATTCATCTTTGGCTTAACAGATCTTCGCTCCTTCCCTCACCTGAAGGGGAAGGCGTGAGGGATCTGAGACTTCTTCGGAGGAGATCATGAGCGAAAACAGGCAGGTCAGTGACAGCATCGACGATCTCTATGCCGACACGTTGCACTACCATGTGAATACCGGTGGTGAGACGATTCACGCCAAGCGTATGCCGGGGCGTTTTCGCAATCTTAAATGGTTGAGTATGAGTAGCTGGCTGCTCTTCTTTATCAGCCCTTATCTGCAGTGGAATGGTCATCAGGCACTACTATTCGATATCCCGGGACGTAAGTTTTATCTCTTTGGCATCACCATCTGGCCGCAGGATATCTGGATGCTCTCTCTCGTGCTTATTATGCTGGCGATCACGCTGTTTGGTGTAACCGCTGTAGCTGGGCGTCTGTTCTGTGGTTACTTCTGTTTCCAGACGGTCTGGACCGATATTTTCACCTTTATTGAAGATAAAATCGAAGGCAGTCCCATGCAGCGGCGCAAGCTGGACAAGGCACCCTGGTCGGCAGATAAAATCCGCAAAAAAGTTATTAAACATACCTTGTGGATTCTTATCGCCATCCTTACCGGCATCACCTTTGCCGCCTATTTCACCAACTCTTTTGAGCTCTGGCATGACTATCTGACCCTATCCGCCTCGCTGATCGCCTGGGTGGTGTTGGGGCTGTTTATTGCCGGCACCTATATTCTGGCCGGTTTTATGCGTGAGCAGGTCTGCTTCTGGCTCTGCCCCTATGCACGTATACAGAGTGTGATGGTGGATAAGGATTCGATTCTGCCGACCTATGACTACCACCGTGGCGAGCCGCGCGGTAAGGTGAAAGGGGGGGATGAGAGCAGCAAGGGTGACTGTATCGACTGCAAGGTGTGCGTTGGTGTCTGTCCGACCGGTGTCGATATTCGGGAAGGGTTAAGTGAAGGCTGTATCACCTGCGGCATGTGCATCGATGCTTGTGATTCGATTATGGACAGGGTGAATAAACCCAGAGGTCTGATCCGTTATCTCTCGCAAAAGGAGATGGAGGGGGAGAAGCTTCCGCCACTGTTCCGGCGTCCGCGCGTGATCACCTACAGTACCATCTTCATGCTGGCCGTAGCAGGTATTATCTATGGTCTGGCAACTATTCCACCGATTGAGCTATCCATCGTACACTCTCGGCAACCGCTGTTTATGCGAATGTCTGACGGTTCGATTCAGAATAAGTATACCATCAAGGCTGTGAATAAACTTGAGACAGATCAGCGCGTCAGCCTGAGTGTGCAGAGCGGCTCCGGTAATATCCGGCTGGTGGATGAGGCATATTTCAGAGATATCACCCTTAAAGCCGGCAAGCTGGTGCCGTTTAGCATCTTCCTGCTCGCGGATCCCGACACTTTGAAGCAGGAAAACAGCGACGTGCGGTTAACCATTCAGGGTATCACACAGCCGGAGATTACCGTAACCTATGATTCGGTGTTCGTCGGTCCAAAAGGCAGATAGGAGCGTTTTATGGCAGCAGAACTACATTTGAAAGAGGATTTCAGAAACCCGTGGTTCCTCGGTATTCTGGGGCTGGTGGGTGTTGCCTTGGCAGCCACGATATGGATGGCGGTGATTGCCGGTCAAACCAGTCCGGGTCTTGTCTCTGAAGATTATTATGAGAAGGGCAGTAACTACTTTAACAAAACACCTGAGCAGAAGAATCTGCCGCAGTGGCGATTGAATCTGATGACGCCGGCCAAGCCCAGGGTGGGGCAGTCCCAGACCTATCGCCTCTATGCAGTGATGGAGAGTGGTAAACCTGTCAGCAGCGCTTCAGTCACTCTCTACGCTTACCGCCCAAGTGATGCCAACGCTGATTTCAAGCTAACCATGCAACAGCTTGATCCCGGCTCCTTTAGTGCCGTTGCCAGCTTTCCTCTGCCGGGAACCTGGGATCTGATTGCCCAGATTCAGGCCGATGGAAAACAGTTTGATGTGGTGCAGCGCATATTTGTAGAGAACTGATCCACAACTCACGTTTATGAGTCAGACAACCCCATGTTTCCACTGCGGCCTGCCGGTATCGGAACATTCGGGCTGTGAGGCTGAGATCAATGGAGAAAAACGAAGTTTCTGCTGTGCCGGTTGCCTGACCGTCTGTCAGGTGATTCATGACTCGGGACTGGACGCCTTTTACTCTCGCCTGAACTACCGGAGTGCTGAGGCACCACCTCCTGAACAGGTCGCTGATCTTGAGCAGTATGATCTGCCTGAGTTGCAGAGCGAATTTGTACGTGATCTTGGTGAGGGCAGAAAGCAGGCACATCTGCTGGTGGAGGGTATTCACTGCGCTGCCTGTGTCTGGTTGATCGAGAAGGGGCTTGCAGCTATGCCCGGTATTGAGCTGGCCGAGGTGAATCTGGCACATCAGCGTCTGAATCTGCGCTGGGATAGCAGTAGCGTGAAACTCTCTGCCATCATGTTACGACTGGGCAGGCTGGGTTATGCCGCTGCCCCGTTTAATGCTGAAGCGGCCGAAGGGTCGCTGCAGCGCAGAAACCGCTCACTGCTCTTCCGCATGGCTTTTGCCGGTTTTGGTGCGATGAATATCATGTGGATCTCTATTGCGCTGTATGCCGGTGATTTCTCAGGCATTGATGAGCAGCATAAACAGTTCTTCCAGCTGGTCAGCTTCTTTATCGCCACGCCGGTTCTGCTCTACTCCGGATGGCCATTTTTCCGCTCTGCACTACTGGGTTTAAAGCAGTGGCGGTTGACCATGGATCTGCCGATCAGCATCGGATCATTGAGTACCTATGCCTACTCCTGCTGGGTTCTGTTGCAGACAAGCGGTGAAGTCTATTTTGATACGGTGGTTACATTCCTGTTTGTGATACTCATTGGCCGTTATCTGGAGGGGCTCTCCAAACGCAATGCATCTTCTGCCGCCCTGCGTCTGCTGGAGTTGCAACCCAGACTTGCCACACGACTGCTTGATGGGCATGGGGGGGAAGAGCGTATATCAGTGCGTAAATTACAGATTGGTGATCGGGTGCTGGTGCGACCGGGAGAGAAGGTGCCTGCTGATGGTGTAGTTCTTTCAGGTGAATCCTATGTCGATGAATCGATGCTTAGTGGTGAGTCCAGGCCTCTGCATAAAGAGAAGGGCGCATCTGTGGTGGCCGGTTCGATCAATGTCGATGGTTCACTGACTGTTGAGGTTAGCTTGATTGGTGCAGATACCACGCTTGCCCGTATTGTTGCACTGGTGGAGGAGGCACAGGGCTCCAAGGCCGCGGTGCAGCAGCTTGCAGATCGTATTGTACCGTGGTTTGTTGCCACAACCCTGGGGTTGGCATTGATCACCTTTCTCTACTGGCTTAGAGGCGATTTTGATAGCGCACTACTGGCGGCAGTCTCGGTATTGATTATTACATGCCCCTGTGCACTGGGGCTGGCGACACCGATGGGTATCGCAGTTGGTGTGGGGGCAGGGGCCAAACGAGGGGTGCTGGTGCGTCATGGTCAGGCGCTGGAGTCACTGGCATCGATCACGCATGTGGTTTTTGATAAAACAGGTACGCTTACCGAGGGCAGTATGCGGGTGGCAGATGTTTCAACAGGTAACGGTTATGAGCCTGAACGCTTAATCGCTCTGGCAGCGGCAGTGGAAAGCCACTCGCGCCATCCGCTTGCTGCAGGGATTTGCGCTGAACAGAAAGGGGCTCGCTTAAGCTGCAGTTCATTTGTCTCCGAATCGGGACTGGGCGTGAGTGGTGAGGTAGAGGGGCAGCTCGTGATGATCGGCAATGCGCGTTTGATGTTGCGAGCCGGTGCTGCGATTGATGAGCAAATGTTATATCAGCAGCAACAGATCGAGTCAGAAATGGGGGTGGCCCTGTTTGTTGCCGTGGACGGGCAGCTGGCCGGACTGATTCATATGCAGGATCGGATTCGTGATCAGGCACCTGGATTGGTGGCACTGCTCAGAGCGCAGGGGCTTGGTATTACTGTGTTGACCGGTGACTCCAGAGAGGCTGGCAATAGTCTGAAAGCGGAGTTGGGTGAAATGGTGGTAAAAGCCGAATTGATGCCAGAAGATAAAGAGGCTGAGATCCGTGCTCTGCAGCAGAAGGGAGAAAAGGTGTTGATGATCGGTGATGGCGTGAATGATGCACCTGCACTGGCGCGAGCAGATGTCAGCATGGCGATGGGTTCGGGTATGGATGTGTCGATGGAGTGCTCCGATATCGTGCTGGTTGGCAGTGATCTTGGCCGTGTCGGTTTTGCCATCGCGCTGGCAGAGAGAACGCTCGCCACGATTCGTCAGAATATCGCCATTTCGCTGGCCTATAACCTGATTCTGGTGCCGGCTGCGATGGCTGCGATGGTGACACCGGTCTTTGCTGCGATTGCCATGCCGATCAGCTCACTACTGGTGATTGGTAACGCTATTCTGATTCGCAGGCGAGTAGGGGGATTTTCAACATGAACTTTGAGATCAGCGAAGAGAAGAAACGCTTGGCACGGGTTCCGCATAATCTGTTTGTACTCAATATTCTGCTCTTTAATCTGCTGCTAACACCGGCAGCCATTGTCCTGGATGTGGGCATGTACGGGTTCCTTATTCCGCTGATCTGCTCCCTGTCTGTCATACTCTATATATATCTGCGTTCTTATAAGCAGGACGACTGGTATGTCGAGATGCACTGGCGCCTCTCATTCAGGCGCTGTCAATTTCTGATGATCGGATACGCTGTGACTGCACTGCTGGTGGCAGTGGGCTGGTTAATCAGTTTTAGTGCCAATGATGCCAAGATGGCCGAGATCATGTTTACGGCTATTTCACGTGTAGCGGTTGTGCCTACACTGCTGGCGGTAATGGCAACTGTGGTGCTCGAAGCAGGGGGCTATCACCTGATCAACAGTGGCAAAGTGCCGGATTGGCTAATAAAGAAATTCCCACCGCCGGAAAATATGAGGCTATTCGAATGAATTCGGTTGCTGCAGGATAGAGCCATGGATGTGATTTTCGGATTGATTCCCGCTATGATTGTATTGGGACTTATTGGTGTCCTGATTTTTTTCTGGGCAGTAAAGAGCGGTCAATATGATGATATGGAGGGGCCTGCCCACCGGATTCTCGATGATGATGATATGCCGGAGAAAAAAGATCGAGTTGATGACTTGCCAAAGTGAATCGGCTTCCTATAATCCGCGCCTCGTCAGACGGCGCTTTAGCTCAGTTGGTTAGAGCGGTGGAATCATAATCCATGTGTCCGGGGTTCGAGTCCCTGAAGCGCCACCATACAAGCATCGCAGGATGCACCACTAAGCCCAGTAATCGTTATGATTGCTGGGTTTTTTCTTGCCTTCATGTCGCACTAAGGCGTATGATGTATCACTAAAACCCGTGTTTGGATGCGAGTTAATGCACGGGTTAAGAAGATGCGGGTTCAATTATTCAGTATTAAACCCGTGTTGTAGGCGGCAGATATGATCATTTCAACTGACATGCAGGTGAAGGCTGCACAGCTTCCTGACGGCAAGACGAAAGTGAAGTTCTCAGCCGGTGCAGGCTTGTACCTACTCATCAACCCGTCAGGTAAGTATTGGAAGTACGCATACAAGTACGACGGTAAACGTAAGGAAGCATCTCTTGGTGTATATCCCAATACCAGTTTAAAGGCTGCAAAGGTTAAGCTGCAGGCCATTAAGGTATTGTTATCAACCGGCATTGATCCGAACCAGCAGAAGAAGGAACTGCGTCAGGCAAACATTGCTGCTGCTATCCAGAAGAAGGAAACGAGTATTGCCGACTCAAATACTTTCGAGGTCGTGGCGTATGAGTGGTTAGATGTCCGATCTGCTGAATGGGTCGACTCACATTATCGAAAGCAGGTTGGTCGGTTACAGCGACACATCTTTCCAGTCATCGGTTCTATACCAATTTCTCAGCTCAAGCGAGATCAGATAGCCGACGTCTTGATTTTTATATCCAAATCAGGGTCTCACGATATTGCGCGGCGTATGACGCAGGTGACTCGTAACATTCTCAACTATGCCTGTAACCGGGGATTGATTGAGGCTGTACCAATGGGAGATATGAAAGCTGTACTTCCAGTGCCTGTATCAACCAAAATGCCTGCGATCACTGACGCCACACGTATTGGATTGTTGCTCAGAGCCATCCACGGTTACGATGGAAGTTTTGTCGTATGCCAGGCATTAAAACTGTTGCCGTTACTAGCTGTGCGTGCTGGTGAGTTCAGGACAGCTGAATGGAAAGAATTTGATCTTGATGCTGCACTGTGGACTATCCCCGCTGCTCATCGAAAACTCCCCAAGCTTGCCAAAGAAAACCCTGTGAATGTGCATTTTGTACCGCTCTCCAAGCAGGCTGTGGTTTTATTTAAAGAGCTTCAAGAAGTTACAGGTAGAGGGAAACATGTATTTCCATCTGTACGTGGCGATGCTCGGCCTATGAGTGAGAATGCTATTAACGTGGCTTTGCATGCGATGGGGTTCGATGACATGGTGGGGCATGGGTGGCGCTCTGTGTTCAGTACCAGTCTGAATGAGCAAGGGTTTAACCCCGATGCCATTGAACGCCAGCTAGCACATGTTGAGAGGAACTCTGTTAGAGCGGCCTACAATCGCAGTGACTACTTGACTGAGCGCACTAAGATGATGCAACACTGGTCTGATTATTTAGATAGTCTGTGCGCTGGTGCTGATGTCATTTCTATTGGTCGCAGTCATGGATGATTTTGGTGCAGAATGGCTTAAACTAAAGCAAGATAAGAGTATGTCAGCGTATAACCGGTCAGTTAAAGTCCTAGAATTCAGTATGATGGATAGAGATCAATTCATTGACAAAATAAGTCAAATTACCCCAATGATGAAAGACGAATACATGTATGCTGTTGTTGATGCAGTTCAGGGTACATTCGAGCCATATGTTCGCCAGCGTGTCCTATTAAACCTCGCAGCATGTCTTATCGAACAGGGAAGGACGATTCCTCAAAAATTAGCAATAACAACAGCCTTATATCTACGAGGTGAAATAACACTAATCAGCGACGGAAAAAATAAAACAAAGATGCGAAATAATGCACTTGCTCAAGCAGTTTATGACGTGGTTGAAGCGCATGATATTTGTCCGACTAAAAACTCTGCAAGTAGTGATATCAAATCAGCATGCGATATTGTACATGCTGCATACAACGATCATTACACCCCTCACATTAGTATCGATGTTGTTGAGTATGCATGGAAAAAGCTCAGGAATACTGTAGGAAAAAAAACATAAATTCATTTCCCATGAGTTAGTGCTTGCCCACACAGAGAATTGCTCCACACCTCATCAGTAAGAGGTAAGGAGCATAATAATGAAGCATTACCTACGAGCAGATCAGATAGCTGAAAGCCTCTCAGTTTCTACATCAACAGTATGGAGGTGGGTTAAAGTCGGCAAACTACCGCAGCCATTTCGGCCAACACAAAGAACCACATTATGGGAAGCAAGTGTTGTGCAGAAAGCCGTCGATCAAATGAGTAAATCATGAATCTTATTACTCTCAAAGAAGTACGATACCGACGATGCGATAGGTGTAAGCGCAGCTATCCTCTTGCATCAATACCTCCTGAAATGATCAACCACAAAGAGACTAAATACCTGCAACACAGTCAACAACACTGTGCAGTGTGTCGCCGAGATGAGTCATGATCACGCTAAGTATTGTAAACACTAGTGCTACAGCAAAGCAGCAGATAGCCCAGAACAGTACTATGACATTCCAGCAAGTATCAGACCTGCTGAGTGGTGTGACAGTAGGTCTGAAAGATGGCTCATACTTCATGCGTGGCGCATGCAATGGCCAACGCTCTGAAGGCAACATGGCTGGTAGCGCTGATGTTCTTATAATAGATGGCGACAGCAGCATGAATCCTAATACTGGAGAGCTGAACGAGACCTCAGCGCCTCACCCTCAGCTTGCACACACAGCTCTGAAACAAATGGGTCTAAGCCATGTGGTCTACACGACACACAGTCACATGAATAATGGTAAGGGTAATCGTTGGCGTGCTGTTGTCCCAACTAGCAAGCCCTACACCAGAGCAGAGCTAGCAGCACTTAACACTGCATTGCACACAGAGATGCAGGCTGCTGGTTGTCATGTCGCTCACACGAAGGAGTCAGACACTTTTTCTCAACCTTGGTATTTACCTCGTAAGGCTTCTGAGGATTCTCCATTCGAGTACTTCAGTTTCGTAGGTGCCAGCTTTGATGTGGCTGTCGAGGAGACGTCAGTACCAGATGATGTATTGAAAGCATTCGAGCAGCTAACACGCGGGGACACTCCTGCTGCAATCACAGAGTTTAACTCTACTCATAGCTTGTTGGATGAGTTGATCAAACACGGTTACAAGGCAAGTAGGAATAAGCAACGTTGGATCCATCCAAACAGCACTTCTGGATTGGCTGGCTTATGGGTCTCACCAGAAGGCAAGATCTGCTACTCTCACAATGGCAACGATCCTCTTTGTGATGGGAAGGCTCATGACGCGTTCGATGTCTGCCGTATCCTTGAGCATGGCGGTGATATGTATCTTGCTCTGGCTGGTAACTGGCCAGCACCCGAAGCTCTTCCGAAAGCATTGCTACCTGTTGAGAAGTTCAACACAGAATGGCTTCCGAAAGCATTCAAAGCTTACACCGAGGATGTGTCACAAGTAATGCAGTGCCCTGTCGATTATGTGGCGACTACTTTGATGGCATCGCTTGGTGGTGTGGTTGGAAACTCATGCAGCATCTATCCGAAACAACATGCTAATTGGAAAGTGGTTCCTAACCTATGGTCTGCTCTGATCGGTAGACCCTCTATGATGAAATCCCCTGCTATGACAGCAGCGATGAGTGGTACTACAGCTCTGGTGACTGCTGCTCGTGAAGAGTTTGCTCAAGCCTTATCCGAACATGAGCTGAGTGAGATGGTTCATGAAGCTCAGAAGGATAAGGTGAAAGCATCAGTCAAAGCTGCAGTGAAGGCTGGTGATTTTGTAAATGACATCTCTCTTCCTGATAAGCCACAACCTCCAGCTGAGAGGCGCTATGTTACCAACGCTGGTTCGGTAGAGAGAGTCATCAAACTACTTGAGCAAAACCCAACAGGAATCATCCAGTCTCGTGACGAGTTGGCAGGGTGGTTCAGATCAATGGAGAATAGTAACAATACCGATGCTCGAAGCTTTTGGATCGAGTCTTGGAATGGAGCTGGATCAAGCTTCTCTTACGATACTGTAACTCATGGGCACATGCATCTCGAAGTGGGACCATGTGTTAGTGTGATGGGTACGATCCAACCAGGGCCTCTGTCGCAGATGATCAACTCCGCAGATCGAGGTGGGGCTGATGATGATGGTATGCTCCAACGCTTCCAGTTGATGGTGATGCCTGATAGAGCAATGGACTGGTCCTATGTCGACAGACAGCCAAACCCGTTCGCAGCAGATGCGATGCAAGAAGTTTTCAAGTCTGTTGTTGAGCTATCGGGCGAGCTACGGTTTACAGAAGAAGCACAGCCTGTCTTCATCAAGTGGTATACAGAATTGATGTTGAAGACGCGTGATGAAGAACACCTGGGTCTTGAATCTCACATGTCTAAGTATGGCCAGTTGATGCCAGCCTTAGCTCTGCTGATTCACTTGGCTGACTCAGGCTTCTCTCCTGTTAGTGCAGATGCTGCGGAGAAGGCGGTTCACTGGTGCAGGTATCTCGAGTCTCATGCCAGACGTATCTACGCGTTGGGTAAGAATGCTGGAGTTGATGCAGCGATGAAGGTTGTAAAAATGACTATTGATCGTCGGTTGCCAAACCCGTTCAAGATTGGAGAGCTACAGCGCAAGAAACTGGCGCTCTTGTCTGATGCCTCACAAGTAAAACAAGCTCTGAACCTACTTGAGACATATGGGTGGGCAAGGATCCAACCTGTGCAAACTGGAGGTAGACCTTCAGAGCTTTGCTACATCCACCCACAAGCGGAAACAATCCTGAAATGCCCCGATAGCCCCCCCACTAAACCCACTAAAGCCCTTTACGCCCCTTTAGTGGGTGGGGTGTCTGAGCATTCTGAGGAAATAAGCTTCATATGAAACAACACCAGTAATGTTTTCACACGAAATGAACACATTTAAAAAAGGAGAAATAATATGATTGAAAAACTACGGCAACAGTTGGAAGTGGAGAGTTCTGCAAATATGATTGCAGAACTAATGCTGCAGAGAGGTTGCTCGAGGGATGAGGCGCAAGAGTCGATCAGGGTCGCTGCCCATACAGTATCCATGCGGTTGATGAAGGAGGCCGAGGAGAGAAGGGAGCAAGTGGCAAAAAGCTTAAGCGGTACTGCCAACTCAATCGTTGCTGCTGAATTGAGAAGGTTGGCGATTGAGGCCGGAATAGATCCTTCACTGGTTTGTGTACCATGTCATCGTTAACACCTTCTGAGAAGGACGACATTACACTGAAAAAGAACCTGTACGAGCTGGCGACGGGGACAAAGCTGTCAGGAGTGCAAGAACAGACATTACTGAATGTGGCTCGACTTGCTCCGGCAACGGCGAATAACTTGGACTGGGCAGTGCAGCAAATGGCATCATACAAACCACAGGATGCCCATGAGAGCATGCTGTGTCAGCAGATGATAGCCCTGAATACAATGGCGCTAGACTGTGTCTCACGGGCGATTGTGGATGGCCAGACGCTCTATGTAAGAGACATGCATATTAAACATGCAGCTAGGTTGATGGGCACCTTCGCTAAGGTGTCGGCTGCACTCGACAAACACCGTGGCAAGGGACAAACCATTGTTGTGAAGCATCAGCAGGTGAATGTTGGAAATGGGGGGCAGGCTATCGTTGGTGATGTGTCTAAAGGGGGATGCTCTGAAAAAGGTGAGTAAACCCTATACACCGTTTGCAAACATCCGCTACTGTGGCGCTAAGGCGAGATCTACTGGTAAGCCTTGCCGAGGATCAGCGATGCATAATGGACGTTGCAGACTGCACGGAGGCGCTAGCAAAGGTCGACCAGTCACCTCAGGTAAGTGGACAAAAGAATCACTGGAGCAGCGGAAAAAGGTGAATAGTTTAATTCGAGAGACTAAGGGGACACTAGAAGGTTAAGATACAGTATTACCTGCCAGCACTTTGAAAGAAAACCACTGCGCTAGCGAAACAAATTAACCCTGATATACATGCATGCAACCAAAATGGGATCGGGATGAGCATAAAGATATTAATAGGCAGGGTGAGTAACACTCCTACAACAAAGCTCATAATGGCTATTCCCACCAAAGTGTTTGTAGCCCAGATGTCGAATTGAGGATAAGTTTTACATAGCTTTGATAGTAAGCCCCAAAGAAGAACTATCCCGGATAGGAATAAAATAGATGTAGTTTTCACCCCGTTGTTCCCGTAATTGTTTTCGTACGGTATAACGAGTTCTGATACGGCAATGCCTGAAAAAAAAGCGATAAATAATAAAATCGTTGCAATCGGCAGCATCTTTTCATTCATTGACCTCTCCTTAAAAAAACATCCTTGTCAGTATAGCTTAGGGTAAACTATGCTCAATAGCATACGGTAGGGGAACATTATGGATATCTTCAATAAGATCTGGCGACGCAGAGGGCGGCCGACTAAAGGTTCTAGTCAACAAAGTGAAGAGTACATTTCCTGCATCACTCGAACTGATAGAGATTACTCTGAGCTCCTCACACAGGGAGATGTTGCGATTAAGTTTTGGCTTCCTGAGATAATGGATACCATTCTTGATGAATCCTGTAAGCTACTCGACACAACAAGATCTGATTTGATCCGCCAAGTGCTTTTCACCTATCTATACGGTAGATATGACTGGCTGGGCATGGTTGAAAGAAGTGAAACTCATTATCAATTAAACCAAGAACCAAAGGTCTTTTATCAAAGGACTATTCCAAATCTTACTCGAGATATGGGTAAAAATACCGAAGACTTAAAGGTGTGGATCCCGAGTAAAATGAAAAAAGATATAGAGGCACTTGCAGCTAAGACTGACATTTCTCTGTCTGAGATGATCCGAGAGATCATGATATCTACGATGATCGGACATACCTACCTATCCGCCAGAGATGAATTACTGCAGATGAAAATAGAAATCGAAGATTTCGTCGCTCAATAATGTTCCCCTACGGACAACTTTGACTCCATTGTGAAGAAAACCTTATAGTCGCTCCTGCATTAAGAGAGAGCTTGTTTCTCACCAACCTGTCTTCTCCGATAAGGTGGTCTAAATGATGCGGCCATGCACCGGCAACGACAAGGAGATGTATATGTCTACAGAAGAAAATATATTGAGTGTATATGAGTCGGCAAAGACTACACTTTTTTCGGCTTGGCTTGGCAGGGAACCAGTCACTTATGAAGAGCTGCCTTATCTAAAGTCAGCACTTAAGTTAATCACAGGTAATGAAGATCCAATTCCCCCTCTGAATTGTTCGATCCTTGATGCCGAAGTGGGTAATTTATCCTTGGAGAATGCTGACCCTGACTTACTACCAGTGTGGGGGCTATTGAGTGATTCAGGCTGCGTTAAACGAAAGAAGCCTACACCTAAGCCAGCAAATCAATTTGAAATATATCAGCCTTTACATTTACTGAGTGTCATTGTTGGTGAAGATCATGAGGATGGAATGAATTTGGAGTTTGTGTACTTTTCCACGTGGATTTCCTCCGTTAATAAATATGTTGTGGCACGTGCCGCACCGATGACAGATATAGTTGAGAGCCCACACGTAGCGATAGGTTCTATTGGTCCTGATGATGATATGTTTATGTCAGTCAAAGATCTTTTGATAGAGGATTGGTTAAAGCTGCGCGAGTACTTGGATATCGAAAGCCCCTGGATAGTTTCACGAGAGGGTATGATTGACCAAGCGGCTGCAGAGTTGATCGCAATGGCTGTCTGGTCAGAAAAGGAAGAGCAGGCCTCCCCCCAACAGTGTTGGCCCTACAGCGCCAGTGAAAAAGAACTACGTTCATACTTGAATAATATGACTCAGGGAAAAAAACAAAAAATCCTGAGTGAAATGAGTCATGAAGAGTTGTGTTCAGTTATATGCAATATGCATTGATAGTTATTTCGGTCCATTTGTCGATGACGATCGGACGGAAGGGTAGGAGTGCTTAAATGCTCGGAGCAATAGCTGGAGATATAATTGGTAGTCAGTTCGAGAAGCATAATTATCTCGGTAAAGACTTCGATCTATTCAATCGTTTCAGCCACTTTACTGATGATACTGTTCTAACGGTTGCGACTGCATATGCGCTACATCATGACAGAGATTATGCATTGGCCTATCGACTTTTTTTCTATAAGCATCCCCATCGAGGATATGGCCCAAATTTCAGACAATGGGCTGCGGGCCGCATATCGAATCCAACCAGCCAGGGTAATGGTGCAGCCATGAGAGTAAGTCCTATTGGTTGGGCATTTGATACTCTTGAAGAGGCACTGGATGAAGCAAGGCGTTCAGCCTCTGTGAGTCACAATAGTGAACAGGCGATAGTAGGGGCGCAAAGCATCGCTGAAGCGATTTTCCTTGCACGAACTGGCTTGGGCATTGATGAAATCAAACAAGCTATTGAAAGGCGCTATGGCTATTTATTTTATCGCAGTATTGATCAGCTTCGAGGTAAAGTTAAAGGCTGCCTGAGTCAGGATACTGTGCCAGCTGCATTGCAGTCACTTTTTGAGTCTACCTCCTTTGAAGATGCTATTCGAAATGCGGTTAGCATTGGTGGTGATAGTGATACAATTGCAGCTATCGCTGGGAGTATTGCTGAGGCACTTTACGGAATCCCTGATGATATTCAGAGACAAGTGATGGATAGACTGGAAAGTGGCTTGGCAGAGGAGGTTTTATGCTTCAAGAAGTTGACGAAAAGAAACTGTCTAAAATGAAACATCACCTCCACTCGATCATTGATGAATGGTTGGGGAATGATATTCCTGAAGAGGGAACTGAGGATTTTAATCGATGGCAGTCTATGGAGTCTGAGCTGAATTCAATAGCGTCCTTAACAGACGTTGTGGATTACCTAAACAATCAAGATTACGATGTAAAAGAGTTCCTAGAGGAGTTTGGGATCGATTATGATGATATTGAATAATATCTATTAGATGCAGAAGGCAATCAATTCAACAGGCTGTTGCAATAAGCCTGCAGGCCAGTGCAATCCAAACCTGCACCTTTCTAAGCTTTGGCTAATTGTGACATTTGCGACCGGCCATAAATGGACAGTCAGCAACCTTTCTGTAAAAGTCGATAAATACCGCTCAGGAAAATAAGGGCGTATGTAGGGGCGTAATACATGGATAATCATAAACACGTATTGCCGAGCTAGGTGGAGCGAGCGTAATGAGCAAAGTCATAACTATCAGCCTCACCATTCCGCTAAGCAATGAGGGTTGGGGTGGGCCATGTGTAACCTTCTATAAGTGGATTCCAGAAGATGCTTCCGATGCGATAGTTGTAGGTGAAGGCTCGAAAGAAGTTTCAATTAATATTGATAAATCGTGCGTCTCCAATTTGGGTGAAGTCACAGATGAACTCATAAGCTCTTGGGCAAATATTTCCGTATCAAAATTGAATATTGAGGTGACATTAAAAGACGTCGACGATGATCTGTCTCGCTTCATATACGATGAAAGAGAAAGCCGAAAAGAAGTTCATCACGGGCTAAGTCCAGAAGATCACAGATTCGATGGTTTGAAAGAAAGATATAAGAATTTAGGGATTGAGGTTGCTGAACTTGCTCTTAATTCCTTTAATCGAGTTGTGTCTTATGCGCGAAATGTTAAAGGCCAATACTGGTTAACTGAGCATAAATTTAATCAAAATAGACTAAACAGTTTAAATAACCAATTTCGAGCCAAAGTAAAGATTGATAATGGCGAATGGTTTAGGTGGTGCCCACCCAGTATTGACTGCATGACTGTTTATTCTCAAGGCGATGAAATAGCCATTAAGCGCGATGAGTGGAGTAGCGTTTCAGAGTACGTGATAGGGAAAAATAGGCCAAATTTGATATTTGAGCTTCTCGCCAACTCAAGACAGTTATTCGATAGTGGTTATATGCGAAGCAGCATCATTGAAGCAGTGACCGCAATAGAAGTTTCTGTTTCAAACTTTGGTAAATATGCGAATGTGGAAATGCTGTCAGAAATTACTCAGACGGGGCGTATAGATATAGATAGTATTGGTAAACAAATACACCATTTAGGGACTTCTGGATCAATTAGATACTTGATTCCCTTGTTGTTTCACGAAGATGTATTGCCAAACAGTGTTCTATCTAAATGCTACAAGGCACTTGAGGTTAGAAATAATGTTATTCATCAGGGGCAAAGAGGTGTTTCTTCCAGTTTAGTCAGGGAAATACTACGAGAAGTTACAATCTTTTGCCGGACTTTAGATACTTTTACAAGAAAATGAAGATATCTACCTCACAAAAAGGTCCAGAAGATATTTAAAAACCAATAGGTTAGAGTTGATTGATATTTGATTTACCCTTTCCGAATGTCCGAGATTGCCCGACTTTTGCCGATCACGACAGGCGACTCACGGCCACATATGGACATTCAGGTTTAATGGGTTCTAGTCACACGAAGCTCATTACAGCTCAACTAAATTTCGCCTAGTTTCTATTCCTCGCTTTCATTTTATTCTCCTTTTCTAGTTGAGATACGGTTGCTGCTAAAACGCTCATAGAGACACGGCAAAACAAACAGTGTTAATAGCGTGGATGAAACGAGGCCACCTACCACTACGGTTGCAAGTGGTCGCTGGATCTCAGAACCAATGCCTGTAGCCAGCAACAACGGAATTAGCCCCAATGCTGCGATCATGGCGGTCATTAATACGGGCCTTAAGCGGCTCTCAGCACCATGTCTAATGGCATCAACCAAGTCATGCTCGTCAAGATGACGGTTAATCGCATCGACCAGTACAACGCCGTTAAGCACCGCTACTCCGAACAAGGCGATAAAGCCGATGCTGGATGGTACTGATAGATATTGACCCGAAACTAACAGAGCCAGAATCCCGCCAATCAGAGCCATCGGAACATTGAGCATAATAAGTGCCGCTTGCCCGACAGAATGGAATGCAAAATAAAGCAGCAGGAAGATCATGAGCAGTGACAGTGGCACCACCACCATCAACTTAGCTTGAGCTCGTTGCTGATTCTCAAACTGACCACCAAACACCACCGTATAACCTGGTGGAAGATCGACTTCATCTTGAATACGTTGATCCAGTTCAGCCACAAGGCTACCCATATCACGCCCTTCAACATTGCTCTGAATCACTACGCGACGCTGCACATCGTCACGCTTGATCATTGGAGGCCCTTGTTCTACCCCAATAGAGGCTACATCTTCAAGACGAACCCATGCACCGCCTGGAGATTGTAAAATCAGGCTACCAATCGATTCACTGTTATGACGATAGTCTTTAGCCAACCGCACATAGATATCATACCGCTCGTTGCCTTGAATCACCTGTCCGGCAGAAGCACCACCAATGGCATCCGCAACCAAGCTCATCACATCATCTACAGGGATACCATATCGATCCAATTTACTGCGATCAGGACGAACCACCAACTGAGCTTCTCCCTCAATTTGTTCCATCTCTACATCGCGGGTGCCTTCCACACTTTTAGCCACTGCTTCGATTTTCTTGCCCATTTCAGCAAGCACTTTCAGATCAGGCCCGAACAACTTAATCGCAAGTGCCGCCTTCACGCCTGACAACAATTCATCAACTCGCATGGCAATCGGTTGGGTAAATGAGACCAAAATTCCGGGCACCACTTCCATCTCTTCACGCATCAAATTTTGCAGCTCTTTCCTGTCGCTTGCACTGGTCCATTCTGAGACAGGCTTCAGGCCAACAAATAGCTCTACATTGGATACCGGTTCCGGATCTCCACCTATTTCTGAACGACCTGTTCTGGCCGAGACATAAGTAATCTCCGGATATTTCTCGATTAGTACCCGCTCCAGCTTTTCACCAACACCTTTGGCATAACCAAGCGAAGAAGATGGTGCTAATGTAATGCGAATCGCCAACGTTCCTTCTTCGAGTTCAGGCACAAACTCAGTGCCCAGAAATGGAACAGTGGCAAGCGTAACTACGAAGGCTACAGCTGCACCACCAACCACGGCTTTTCGCGCATTCAGTGCAGATTTCAGCAGGCTATGATAGATGCGAGCAATCGGTGCCAATATAGGGCTGTCTTTGTGAACCACACCTTTGGTAAAGGCATAAGTTGCCAATACAGGCATCACAAACAGAGCCACCAGCAAGGAAGCAAACATGGCAAAGCAGATGGAGAGTGCCATTGGCGTAAACATCTTTCCTTCCACACCCTCAAGAGCGAACAGAGGTGTGAATACCAGCAGAATGATCAATACGGCAAACAGCACCGGGCGCGCAACTTCTTTCGAGGCTTCGGTAATACGCAGTGCTACCCCACGTTTTTCATCCGGCAACTTTTCCAGATGTTTGAAGATGTTCTCCACCATCACAACAGAACCATCGACCATCATACCAATGGCAATAGCCAAGCCACCAAGACTCATCAGGTTGGCTGAAATACCGTAATGTTGCATTACACCTAAAGCAGCCAGAATTGAGATTGGGACCGATAGCAGTACCAGTGCTGCTGCTCGCATATTCATCAGGAACAGGAACAGCACGATGATGATCAGAATGAACGCTTCCAGCAGAGCTTTTTCAACTGTCCATACTGCCTTGTTAATCAAATCAGACTGGTCATAAAAAGGCTGAATGGTCACGCCCTTTGGCAGTGCCTTCTGTACGATTTCCAACCTTGATTTAACATCATCAATGGTGTTTTTGGTGTTGGCACCAAATCGTTTGAGGGTAATGCCTACGACGACTTCACCAAGCGAAGTGATTTTTCCGTCATCTGATCGCTCAGTCATGGTGACTGCGCCCTGTCGAATTTCACCACCAAAAGCCACAGTCGCGACATCTGACACACGAATAGATGTGCTATTCACTGTTTTGACTGGAATCGCTGCAATGGCTTTCAAACCCTCTTCACCACCGGGAACCCAGCCAACACCGCGAATCACCAACTGTTCATCACCCTGAGGTAGATACCATCCACCGGCATTGCGATTATTGGCTTCGATGGCTTTTGCTACATCATCAACATGCAGATTGTAGGAGAGCAATTGTTCAGGGTTCAGTTGCACCTGATACTGACGCGTTTCTCCACCATAAGAGAGGATGTCTGTTACGCCTTCAACTGGCATTAGCATCAACTTCACTACCCAATCGTTGAGAGCCCTGAGTGTCATCGCATCATAGCCGGCATCCGGAGCCGACTTGATAATATACTGGAACACCTGACCAAGACCTGATGTGTTTGGCCCGATTTTGGGTGTACCCGCCCATGCGGGCACGGTCTGACTGGCATCCTGCAATTTCTGGAATACCAACTGCCTGGCGAAATAAATATCAGTGCCTTCCTTAAACACGACAGTAATCACTGATAGTCCCGTTTTGGAGATAGAGCGTACCTCTTCAACGTCCGGCAGTGCATACATCACCGCTTCAATCGGATAGGTGATCAACTGCTCCACTTCTTCAGAGGCCAAACCCTCGGCTTCAGTATTGATCTGCACCTGCACATTGGTCACATCAGGAAATGCATCGAGATTCAATTTAGGCACCACGAACAATGCATAAGCCATTGAACCAATTAATAATAATAGAATCAGAAGGCGATTATTAATCGCCGCATCAATCAATTTGCTAAACATGGATGCACCTCAATGGTTGTGTGCTTCAAAGCCGGATTTCGCCAGCTCTGAAGCAAGGACAAATGCGCCCTTAACAACAACAGATTCACCCTCTTTCAGACCTTCAAGAACTGGAACGAATCCCATGTTTGCTTTACCAACACGGACTTCCCTTCGCTCAAAAAGCCCCGGCTCTTCCTCAACAAAAACAATTAACTCGCTTCCTTGTCGTTGAATGGCCCCCTCAGGCAACAACAATGACTCTTCACCTGAACCAGTTTCAATCTCAGCACTCACAAACATGCCGGGATGCAAAGCATCTTCAGGGTTCTGTACTTCAAGACGCACACCCACGGTACGTGTCGTCTTGTCTAACTGATGATATACGTTGATGACCTTAGCTCTGTAATGCTTTGAATTGTCTTTCGTCGATACAACTGCTGAACGTCCTTTTGTTATACCATCCATCTGAGACAGAGACAGTTTGACCTCAACCCAGACAGTTGATTCGTCAACGATCTGCATCAACCGAGTACCAGCAGCAATGTGCTGACCTAAACGGAATTCATCTGCCACGATCGTTCCTGAACTTGGGGCATAAAGGGTTAACTGACCATATTGGCCCGAACGCATCAATGCGCCGATTTTCTTGGATGACAGGCCATACGAGGAGAGTGCGGCACGAGCTGCTGCAAGGTTCGCATGCGCGGCCTGATGCAAGCTAGTTGCCTGCTGCAGGCGCGCTTGTGACACAATCTTTTCTTTAGCCAGGGTTTCAATGCGTTGCAGATCCAATTTAGTTTTACGATGTTCCGCTTCAGCTCTCAGGTAATCAGCCTCAGACTGTGCCAAAGCTGAACTGGTAAGCGTCACCAGCTTTTGTCCTTTTTTCACATCATCACCTAAACGCACATGGCGAGCATGAATAGCACCATCAACCAGGGTGGTGATATCCGCTAGTTTATAAGCATCGAAATCCACGCTTCCTGGCGCATTGATGGCCCGCACTTCAGGGCGGATCTTAACCATTTCACTTTCTATACCTGCTTGCTTGATCTGGGCTGGAGTTAACTTGATAGCTCCTCCACCTTCTTCCTTTTGATCATCATGCCCTACGTGAGCATCAGACTTTTCCTTGCCACGACCATCTTCTTTAGAGTTATCAATGGATTCATGTGCATGACCAGCTTTATCATGGCCATGATCTTCTGCGATGGCAGGAACACTGATAAAAAACACCAGTGTTGTTATTAAAGCAATCAATGTTTTCATTCTTGGATTCCTTGGAGAATATATTCTGGATGTCCCAGCACTTCAGCCAGGTGAATTCGGGCCAACCAGCCCTGTTTAACTGTTGCTGCGGAGTTAATGCGTGATTCAAGTATCTGATTGATATGCAGGACTAACTCTTCGATATTCAATTCACCAGCATCGAATGCAGCCTTGGCCAAATCGATTTTATTTGTAGATGAAGGACTGCTCTCCACTTCATTCAAAGCTAACAAGGCATTCATAGCAGTGGCGTGGTTATACAGTGCTTCTTGTACTTCGAGTTTCACACGCTGTTCAAACCATTCCAACTCAGTTTGCTGTGCTGATGCTTGAGACAGTGCAGCCCGATAAGCGCCGTCATGACTGTTGAAGAGAGGAATCGGCATTGATATGCCCAACGAATAGAGTTTATCACCGGATTCTCTACCAGCCGTTAATCCAATGGTCACATCTGGAATACGCTGTGCCTTTGCAAGGTCGGCTTGAGCTGAGTGTTGAGCCAGCCGTTGCCGCCTGGCGGTAATATCAGGCCTAGAATTCATAGCAATCTCAACTGGATTAGCT
The DNA here is from genome assembly GCF_013387475.1 of Mariprofundus sp. KV. Taxonomy (GTDB): domain Bacteria; phylum Pseudomonadota; class Zetaproteobacteria; order Mariprofundales; family Mariprofundaceae; genus Mariprofundus. The sequence continues at coordinate 77,463 of NZ_VWNB01000013.1, forward strand.
AAGGGCTGCCAACCTACGAGCAATTTAGGCAACTCAGGTTGAATCTCTTTAATCTCACTGCCGGCACCAACTGCCATCACATATCTACTCACGTTCATGGCATGCATCTGCTTAGCTTGGGCTTCAGCATTGATAGCCTGAGTCAATGAAGCTTGGGAAAGGTTTACATCCAGTTGGTTGGCTTCACCAAGCTCCATCTGCCTTGAAAGCGCCTTGTGCAACTGTAGCAGTGTACCCGTTTGCTGATTTCGCCATGCAAGTTCCCGCTTTGAAAAGTAGAGCCCTACAAATGCCTTGGCTGCATTTAAAGAGACCTGTTGATACTTGGCATCTGATTCCAGCTTAACGGCCTCCAAAGCCGCCTGAGCAGACTGCTCGCGGTACTTTTGCTTGCCACCAAGCTCGATCCCTTGTGACAACGTGACGTAATAATCATTTGATGAGCCACCGCCATTCAATCTTCGGCGTTGTGGCTCAACAGAAAGCTCAGGGTTATAAGCATAAGAGCTTTGCTCTTTAAGTTCCCCTTGTGCTCCGTCGATCTGCATTTTGGAAATCTTTAGCATTGGGTGTTGCTCTACAGCAGCATCCATTGTTGCCTTCAGTGTTACACCATTAGCATAGAATGGGTGAATGCATAATAGCATTCCGGTCATTAAATATCGTGTTCGCACAGTTTCCCCCTGTGTTGTTCTTGAATTGATTAATTAGGGGAAGCTGATTCTCTGAAATAAATAGCAACAAGCGCAGCCTAAAAAGGCTGTCTGATTTCTGATTATTGGAAAATCAGCTGTGTCGTGCTTTTGGAGGGTGTTCTATTAAGAAGGAGAGGTTCTTCATATGAAGTCCCGCCAATACAAAGTGTTGAGGCGTAGAAGCTACTGGTGTCGTAGAATCAATCTGTTCCTCATCAGTCATTGTAAACGAATGTGATGCGTGAACATGGCATCCATGATCGTGTGAGTCTTCTTCATGATCAGCGCCATCATCATGAAGATGCTCTGCAACATGACTCTCATCAAAGCCTGCAGCATGCACATGAATATCGAATCCGCATGTGAATACAGAAAGCTGTAAGGCAAAGAAAGCCATAAAGGCCAAAACGCGCATGGCTTCAAGATAAGGTTCGACATCCCCTTTGACAAGGGGAGTGCAGTGGGACCCAGAATTTTAGACCTTCGTAATTGCTATAATCAGATATATTGAATGTCCGATTTTGGCCGACTACTGCCGGTCGCCATGTTGCAACAGGATCCAGGTTTGGATTGCACTGACCTGCAGGTTTCAATTGCAATGGGGTGTCGTTTTAGACTGCAATATGCACTCAGCTCCTATATCTGCCGGAATCCACCTTAATCAAGCATGGAAGGCCCCATATTCTTCTTCAGCTCGATATGAATCAGTAAACACACAAAAACGACTCTATCTTGGTCCGCGGTCTTTTTGCTCGGTTGAGATAAACCTTTTAACCCCAGACCTGTGTTTTCACACACTCTGGCCGCAAACAGCCATTCGGCAATGTTATTAGGTGTGATTTACTTCTCATACGAGTGACGTCAGAAGAGTTAGCCATGCTAGATGATTAACCAGTATCGAACGGGTTAATCGACGGGTTAAATTAAGACAAAAAATATGGTGTGTTGATTTATCTATATAGTCGGTGGCCTGAAGCGCCACCAACAAAGAAAGGGCCAAGTAACTTATGTTACTTGGCCCTTTTGCGTCAGGACTGCATGAAACCGGATCAGTAGAGCTTAAATATTCAGATCCATTTTGACCTTACCTGTTGGGGTGAATTAAGCTAAAGTATAAATATGGAACACACCTCTGTGGTAAGCGCTGTGGTCTGGAGCATCTTTAGTCTCCTGCTCGTTGCACTTTTCATTCAGTTCCTGGCTCAACGTATCCGCATGCCTTTCACTATTCTTCTTGTTCTGGTCGGCATAGGCCTTAATTCACTGGCTAAACTTTATCCCGATAGTTTTGGCATCTTTCAGGCCCTGGAGATATCTCCGGATATTATTCTCTACGTCTTTCTACCTGCCCTGATCTTTGAATCGAGCTACAATCTTGATGCCCGGCGACTGATTCACAATATCGGTCCGGTTCTGACACTGGCCCAGAGTGTGTGAAAACGCAGGTCTGGGGTTAAGGTTTATCTCAACCGAGCAAGAAGCCCAAGATAGAGTCGTTTTTTTGTGTTCACTGATTCATATCGATCTAAAGAAGAATATGGGCTTTC
>NZ_VWNB01000014.1 GCF_013387475.1 Mariprofundus sp. KV
AAACGGATAAACCACCCGATCAAAGCCAATCAGGCGATGATCGGGGGATAAATAAGCAAGTTTGCCAAAATTCGCGCTCGAAACAGGGGCGAGGAAAAATAATCAGGGGTTATTCAGAGCATCCCTAGGAGTTAATCGGGTTCATGTCGCATCCGGGTTGCAGGCTATGCAGTATTTAACAATCTTAATTCAACCTTAATACTTGACTAAAAAGGTCGGCTTTATAATATCCGACCTTTTCACAAGGTTATTGTATCAGGAGGTTGATATGCGATTAACAAGTAAAGGACGTTATGCTGTCTCTGCGATGGTGGATCTGAATAAGCAGCAGACACAGGGGCCGGTGACGCTGGCTGCCATCTCCGAACGCCAGTTTATTTCACTCTCATATCTGGAACAGCTGTTTCGTCGTCTGCGTGAATCGGGCCTGGTTCGTTCCGTGCGTGGTCCCGGTGGCGGTTATCTGTTGGCTAAAGAGCCTGTAAATATTTCCGTTGCCGATATTATTCGTGCTGTAAATGAGCCGGTTCGCACCACGATGTGCGAAAATGGTGTGCGCGGCTGCCATCGCGGTAACCGCTGTGACACCCATCAGCTGTGGGAGTCACTCGGGCAGCATATCTACCGTTTCCTAGATGCGGTAAGTCTTGATCAGGTCTGCAATGAGGATGTCTTCCTTAATAATGTGGAACTGGGTGACGTTCAAAACTATATTCTCAAGCCTGAAGTACACGAAGCGAAGGTGAATATTGCATCGATATCTTGACTGTAACGCCACATACCCACAGCTAAAAGAGAGCCTTGAGGCCATGACCGAAGCGGCCATGGCAGCACCGGGTAACCCCTCCAGCCTGCACTGGGCAGGCAGGGCTGCGCGCCGTATTGTCGATGACGCCAGAGACAGGCTGGCTGCATTTGTCGGCACAGAGGCTGGTAGTGTTGTCTATACATCAGGAGGCACAGAGGCGAATAACATCGCGATCCATAGTGTCCTCGCCGCCAGTAAGCCGGGGCAGATTGTCACAACAGCTATTGAGCACCCGGCAGTACTCAAGCCGCTGGAGAGATTTGTTGCAGCCAACCCTGAATGGGAGCTGGTGAAGGTGCGTCCTGATGCAACGGGCGTGGTCAGCGTTGAGAGTCTGAAAGCTGTGATCAGGGATGAGACCCGTCTGGTCTGTATGATGTATGCCAATAACGAGAGTGGAGCAATACAGCCGGTTGAAGCGGTAGCTGCGATGTGCAGAGAAAATCGTATTCCGATGCTGGTGGATGCGGTGCAGATGCTGGGTAAACAAGCGTTACGCTTTAATGATCTTGGTATCGACTTTATGAGTATATCCGCGCACAAGATCGGTGGCCCCAAAGGTATTGGCGCACTGCTGGTACGCAGAGGTGTAAAGCTTACAGAGTTGACTCCCGGTGGTGGTCAGGAGCGTGGTCGTCGTTCAGGTACTGAGAATGTGCCGGCCATTGCCGGTTTCTCGGCTGCGCTGGGCAGAGTGGATTTCAGTGTCTGTGCAGCGGTGCGTGATCTCTTTGAGCGTGAGTTGCAGAGACGCCTGCCAAAGGCCGAAGTGGTTGCAGCTGCTGCGCTGCGCACAGCCAACACCTCTCTGGTGATTCTGCCCGGCCTTGATGGCGAAACGCTGTTGATGCAACTGGATCTGGCCGGTTTTGCGGTGGCTTCCGGTTCGGCCTGCTCTTCAGGCAAGCGGGAACCTTCGCATGTACTGCTGGCGATGGGAGCATCTGAGCTGAAGGCGAGAAGCTCTCTGCGTGTCAGTTTTGGCCCTGGAAATGGCAGCGATGACGCTATCGCTTTGGTTGAAGCGCTGGTGGCAGCCGATCAGCGACTTAAAAAAATGGCAGGCATGGCAGTATGAGTGGTGTGATGGAAAACATGGATATTGAACTGACTGAATCGGCAGTGGCCCGGATTAGAGAGATTCTCAGCGCAGAGGGCAAACATGGTTTGAGGTTGGCGGTAAAAGCGGCAGGCTGTTCTGGTCTTGAGTATGTGATGGAGACCGTTAATAGCCCTGAAAGCGGCGACCTCGAAAAAGCCTGTGAGGGTTTTACCCTCTATGTGGATGCTGACTCCTACAGCACAGCATTGAAGGGACTTAAACTCGATTTTCAGAAGGACCTTCTCTCATCGGCCTTTATCTATCAGAACCCGAATCAGAAAGGTGCCTGCGGCTGCGGCGTTTCATTCTCTGTCTGAATTGGCAATCTGCACTTAACAATTCAAATTGAATTAATCCGGCTGGCCTCATAGCCTGAGTGCCAGCAAATGAGGGGGCATCTATGTCAAATGTACTTTTATCAATTTCCGGCCACGATCGTGCGGGCATTGTTCGGGATGTGGCCGAATCGATGCTGCATCTGAACGCCAATATTGAGGACTCCTCGATGACTGCGCTGCGCGGCCGTTTTACCATGATGATGATTGTGCAGCTGCCGGAGGATAGAAGCCTGGGTGAGTTAAAGGCCGCCCTTGCCGAGCTTGAGCAGCGCACGCGTCTGACAGTGCAGTCACAGGTGATCAGCGATGAAGAGGCCTCCAGGCAGGCGATGGAACCGGATCATGTGATTACCGTGCATGGTGCTGATGCGGTGGGTATTGTCTATGCAGTCACCGATGCGCTGGCAAAATCTGATGTCTCTATTGTGGATGTGTCGACCCAGTCGCGTGAGTCAGCCGATGGCGATGTCTATATGATGGTGCTTGAGGTGAGAGCCGCATCACAGAGTGAAGCGATGCTGGCAGCCATGAAAGATGTGGCGGCCAAACGTGATGTCGATATTGAAGTGCATGCGCTGGATGATGCCGTTCTCTAACTGATCACAGTTAGGTTCTTCTCTATTTGTCGTGACTTTTGCAATCCTGAAAAATCCGGATACGCGTCTTCGCCGCAAGGCTGAAGCGGTGGAATCGTTTGATGATAAGTTGATGCAGTTCTTTGAACAGCTGGAGGCGACAATGCGCGCCGGTCCCGGTGGTGTCGGTATTGCTGCTCCGCAGGTGGGTGAAAACCTCAGACTTGTCGTTGTCGATTGCAGCCAAAGTTTGCGCCCATGCAAAAACCATGGTCTGCTCTATCTGGCCAATCCGAAGATTGAATCCCGAGAGGGTGAATCTCTGGGGCGCGAGGGTTGTCTCTCTGTTCCCGACTGGGTTGGTATGGTGCCACGAGCAAAAAATATCACGCTCAGCTACGATGATCTGCACGGCAATCGCCAAACCCTAGAAGCGACCGGCTTTGAAGCGCGCGTCATTCAGCATGAGGTTGATCATCTGGATGGAGTCCTGTTTATTGATCGCATTGTATCGAGCAAAGGCCTGGTCAGACGTCTGAGTTCCTAGGTTTAAAACCACCTTGCGGATTGGGTATCTTCTGCTTTACTAAGATGAAATCGGCATGATTGCTATGCTTGATATCTAAAGTAATTGGGAGAGGAAATGAAAAAAACGATTGTTTTACTTGCGATGCTGGGATTGTCCGCTTGTGCAACACAGACCTATCATATCAATGGTGGCAGTGCATCTGAACCAACTAAAGATCAGATGCAGAGCTTTTTTATCTCGGGTCTTGGGCAAGAGCAGGAGATGGATGCCGCGGCGATTTGTGGCGGTGCAGATAAGGTTGTTAAAGTCGCATCTAAACATGAGCTTATTGATGGTGTCATCGGTGTTATTAGCTTTGGAATCTATACACCAAGACATGCCAAGGTTTACTGTAAAAAATAATTGGCTTTTGCTGTTTTGAAAAAGGGGTGGCTATTGCCGCCCCTTTTTATTGAGTAGTATTCGCAGATGCCAGAGCTTCCAGAAGTAGAAACAGTCCGAGCCGGACTTGAACCACTGTTGATGAATCGAACGATCAGTGCTGTAAGCTGTTTTCGGCAGCAGCTTCGCTATCCGTTGCCTGATCTCTCCGGATTGGTCGGGCAGCAAATTGTCGCTGTTGCGAGAAGATCAAAGTATCTGCTGTTGCAGCTGGATAGTGATCAGATTCTGGTCTGGCATCTGGGTATGACCGGTCAGTTTCACATGTTGTCAGAAGCCAGCGAGAAGGGGGCCCATGAGCATGTGCGCATTGATCTCGCTGATGGACAGAGTCTGCGCTATCGTGATGCCAGACGTTTTGGCTATGCGGGCCTGATCCGTGCGGAGCAACTGCTTTCACATCCGTGGTTTGCCAAGCTGGGGCCGGAGCCGTTGAGTGAAGCGTTTGATAGCAGTCATTTGGCTGGCGTTTGTCAGGCGCGCAAAGCGCCGATTAAAACAGTCATTATGGATGCTGCCAATGTGGTTGGTGTCGGTAATATATATGCGGCTGAATCACTGTTTCGGGCGGGTATTCATCCGGCCAGAGCTGCAGGCAGGGTATCCAAAATAAGATTGGCGTTGTTAACGGATTCGATCAAGCAGGTGTTGGCAGAGGCGATTGCAGCAGGTGGCAGCACGATCAGCGATTTTGTCAAAGCCGATGGCAAACCGGGTTATTTTGCACACAGTTTTCAGGTGTATGGTCGGGAGGGGGAGGCCTGTTTTCTCTGTGAAAAACAGATTAAACGCATGGTGCAGGCAGGTCGAAGCTCATTTTACTGTCCCGCTTGCCAACACTAAAAGAGAAGGGCTCTCCTAATCCCGTGAAAAAGATCGGCTGGGCGGTTAAGATGCGCCGATAATTTATTAGAGAGTGAAAACCTCATCCATGAAGTTTTCACAACGCACTTCCATGGTCTGCACGGTGTGCTGAACGATGAAGCTCGCGTGCAGGATGAGGATGGCAACCGGAGGCATAGTGAAACAGGCTTTAGAACAGGCACTGCAGCAGGCGTTGGATCTGTTGCTCAAGGATATAGAGGGTGCAGAGTCGCCAGAGGTGCAACTGACACGCACCAAGAGCAGGGAACATGGTGATTATGCGACCAATGCGGCGATGCCGCTGGCGCGCCTGCTTAAGCGAAGCCCGCAACAGATCGCAGCATCGATTCTTGAACTGGTCATCTGGCCGGATGCGGTTGAGTCAGCCGAAATCGCAGGCCCCGGTTTTATCAATATCCGTCTGAAACAGGCCAGTGAAGCAGGTGTGCTGAAGACCATCCTGATCGCTGGCGATGATTACGGTCGTGTGCCGCTTGATGAGAAGGCGGAGAAGGTGAATCTAGAATTTGTCTCTGCCAATCCAACTGGCCCGATGCATGTCGGCCATGCCCGTGGTGCGGTGGTGGGTGATGTGTTGGGTCGTCTGCTGGCAATGTGCGGGCGCAATGTGCACCGCGAATATTATATCAATGATGCCGGCGCCCAGATCGGAGTGCTGGCTGAATCGGTATGGCTGCGCATGCGTGAGTTGCAGGGTGAAACCATTGAGTTGCCTGAATCGGCCTATCCCGGTGATTACGTCATCGAAATTGCTAAAGAGATTCTCGAGCATATCGATTTCCACGCCCTGATCGCTATGGATGATGAGGCGCGGACAGCACTGCTGGGTCGCGAATCTGTGGCCGCCAATATGGCGATGATCCGTGAAGATCTTGGCGCACTGAATATCGCTTTTGATCTCTACTTTTCAGAGAGCGGGCTGCATGACTCCGGCCGTGTGCTGGAGTTGATCGAGAAACTCAAAGCCGATGGGATTGTCTATCCCGGCACGCTGCCGCCGCCAAAAGGTAAAGAGGTGACTGATTATCAGCCGGTAGAGCAGCTGCTGTTCAGAACAACCGATTTTGGTGATGACGTGGATCGACCACTGGCCAAACAGGATGGTACACCTACCTATTTTGCTGCCGATATCGCCTACCATGTCGATAAATTCCAGCGTGGATTTGGACGTATGATTGATGTCTGGGGCGCTGATCATGGTGGTTATGTCACCCGTGTGCAGGCGGCGATGAAAGCGCTGACAGGGCTTGAGGCCCAGCCGGATGTGCTGCTGGTGCAGATGGTCAATCTCACCCGTGATGGCAAGCCGGTGCGCATGTCCAAACGTGCAGGTACCTTTGTTACGCTGCGTGAAGTGGTGGATGAGGTGGGGGCGGATGCTGTTCGTTTCAACTTTATGACCCGCAGGGTAGAGAGTCAGCTCGATTTCGATCTTGAGGTGGCCAAGAAGAAGAACGATGAGAACCCGGTCTATTATGTTCAGTACGCCTATGCCCGTGTCTGCGCCATTCTGCGTAAGGCAGAGGAGGAGGGCGTCGTGTTCGGTGATCTGCAGGATGTGGATGTTTCCGTGCTTACCTCACATGAAGAGCAGCGCCTGATCTCCCATCTGCTGGCTTACCCTGAAGCGCTGAAAAGCGCGGCAGATAAGCTGGAGGCCTACCGCATTGCAACCTTCACCATGCGACTGGCTGCCGATTTCCATAGCTTCTATCACAAGCATCGTGTGGTGACCGATGATGCTACCCTGACGGCGGCTCGCCTGCTGCTGGCCAAAGCGGTTGCGCAGGTGATTCGCAACGCCCTGGCAGTGCTTGGTGTCTCTGCTCCGGAGCGCATGTGAGGCTGTTGATCATTTCGCACAGGGGTCATTGATGGCGCGTGATTTTGCCAAGGTGGCGGCACCTGCACGCTCGGTGAAGAAGAGAGAGGGCGGTTCAATACTCTCTGTTCTGGGCATCGTTGTTATAGCCGGACTCTGCTTTGCGGCGGGTTTCTGGCTGGGTGGCAATCAGAATCAGCCGGCAACCGATGGCATCTCACGCTCCGATCTTGAGGCGGTGCGCAGCCAGCTTGAGAAGAAGGGTTCAGAAGCCGATGTGTTACAGGCCAAAATCGAAACCCTGCAGGATCAGGTTGCGCAGTGGAAAGCTAAGGCCGGTGCCGGTGCACATACCAAAGTGGGGGATCTGAAATTTTATCAGGAGCTGCCCAAACAGTCGGTGACCCCCTCTTCTGTGCCTGATTCAAATCCGGCTGCGGCAAGGCCAATGGGACAAACAGTTGAGGTTGCGGCGCCAGGCCGAGCTCCGGCTGCCCCGGTGATTGATGCCAGCACCGCTGATCATGTCACTTACCGTGTTCAGCTGGGTTCGTTCAAAACGCGCGATGAGGCAGCCTCATTGCAGTTGAAGCTGATGAAGGCCGGTTTCACCGCTTTTATACATAGCGTCAATCTGCCCGATCGTGGTCAGTGGTTCAGGGTCTATGCCGGCCCGTACGCGAACAAAGATCTGGCCAGTGATGCGGTGCGCCATATTCAGGAGAAGATGAAGATCAGAGGTCTGCTTGTTCGTGAAGGCTGAGCGGGATCTGCAGCGCAAGCACTGGCTGGATGATACGCTTGATGGTGCTTATCAGGTCGCACCCCTGGCCGGAGATGCATCGTTTCGCCGCTACTTTCGGGTTGAGGATAGTCAGCGTCACTATGTATTGATGGATGCGCCGCCTCCCCATGAAGATGTCTCCCTGTTTCTGGCTGTGCGCAGCTGGTTTGTGCGTGCCGGTATCCGTGTCTCAGAGATGTTTGCCGAGGATCTTGAGCAGGGTTTTCTGCTCATGGAGGATTTTGGTGATCTGACCTGGGCCGGTTGCTGTGAGGCAGCGGCAGATATGGATCCACTATTTGTCGATGGTTTGCGTCAGTTGCATCTGCTGCAGGCCTCTGATCCGGAAATGGCGCTGCCGCTTTTTGATGTGGCGAGAATGCGACGCGAGTGTGATCTCTATCTCGACTGGTACCTGCCAAAGGTAGCCGGCCTCGAGCCGACTGCTGACCAGCGAGAGCAGTTTCATCACGCTCTGAGCGATAGCGTGGAGAGCATTGCCAAACTGCCGCTGGTGCCGGTGCATCTGGACTACCATAGCCGCAACCTGATGCTTCCCGCCGGTGAGCTGCCACTGGGTATGATCGATTATCAGGATGCCGTGATGGGGCCTGTAACCTACGATCTGGCCTCACTGCTTTATGACTGTTATCAGGACTACCCCGAAGCGCAGCGCAGAGCCTGGAGCCGTCACTTTTTTGAAGCTTTGCCGCAGGATTTGGCCGCCAGCTTCTCCGGATTTGATGACTGGCACCGAAAACTGCGCATCACAGCACTGCAGCGCCATATCAAGGCGATCGGTATTTTCGGGCGACTGGCGCACCGGGATGGCAAAAAACAGTTTCTCACGGAGATACCTCTGACCAGAAAACATCTGCGCGAAGAGATGCAGCTCTTAGGCATGCATAGGGAGCAGTTTCCACTGCTTTACACTGAACCGTCCAACAGCTGACCTTGTATGTCATGGTGCTTTGCGTAGGGTCGCACCCCTAAAATGGGGCTGGTGGCAGGTTAAGCCGGTTTTTCAAGCAAGGAGAGCTACATGCAGATCAGCAACAACAAAGTCGTTTCATTTCACTATACGCTAACCAACGATGCCGGAGAGACTATCGACTCATCCAGTGGCTCTTCACCAATGGTCTATCTGCATGGCGCAGAGAATATTATTCCCGGGCTGGAGTCTGCGCTGGATGGAAAAGGTGCCGGTGATGCACTAAAGGTAACCATTGAGCCGGCAGATGCGTACGGCGAATACAATGCTGCGCTGACTGAAGTTGTACCTGCCGAGATGTTTCAGGGCGTAGAGAAGATCGAAGTCGGCATGCAGTTCCAGGCCCAGGCCTCCGAGGGTGTTCAGGTGGTGCGTATCGCAGGGGTAGATGGCGATAAAGTGACTGTTGATGGCAATCATCCGCTGGCTGGCGAGCGCCTGCATTTTGATGTGGCTATTGAAGAGGTGCGTGATGCCAGTGAGCAGGAGTTGGAGCATGGTCATGTGCATAGTGGCGAGGAGTGCTGCGGCTGATTACCCGGCTACAATCATGAATTCATGAAAGGGCTGCCCCATTGGGCAGCTCTTTTTTTTTGTGCAGATGGTTTTTTCATAGTATATGCTTGCTTCTGTGCTACAGTAACTGGGAGATGAGACGGGGATTTCCGGCATGGCAGGGTTTAAAGTGAAGTGGGTCGGCAAGAAGATTCTCATCGTCGATGATGATGAGGTGACACGTATATTCCTTGAATATGCGCTGAATGCGCATGGTTATCCGACCGTGGTTGCTTCAGATTTCGAGGCTGCCAGAGAAGCCATGAATGCTGACAGTTATGCGCTGGTATTGATGGATCTGGTGTTTGTCGACTCAGCCTATACCGGCTTTGATATTGCCGAATATATCCGTTCGGTCTCTCCTGAGTGCCCTGTCGTTATTATGACCTCCTATCCAAGTACCGACTCTGCTGTGCAGGCACTGCGAACGAATGCCTCTGACTATCTGCAGAAACCCGTGCATATCGAGGAGCTGCTGGCCTGTGTGGAGAAGGTGTTGACTGCTTCCGTGGAGGCCAAGCCTTTTGACAGCAGGCTGGCTGGCAAGCTTGGGCTAACAGAGCGGGAGCAAGATGTGCTGCAACTGCTCTATAAGGGGTGTAGTTATACCGAGATCGGCAAAGCGCTCTCTTTCTCCACATCGACAGCCAAGACCTACGGTAAAAGGATCTATAAAAAACTTGATGTACAGTCCCGGGGTGAAGCGGTTTATGAGGCAGTGCAGCTTAATCTGATCCGCCACTGACAGAGCGACTTGCTACGTTCGCTGCCAACTATTGATCAATAAGATAATAGTTTGATCTATCTGTGTTAAATAGTTCACACACCTGTTTATTGTTGTCGCCACAGGATGGTGCCATTGCATGCGAGGTGTGAAGTGATGAATAAAAATAGTGTCTATCCATTTCCAAGGCCGTTGTTTGAGCGCTCAACAGAGAGCAGTAAAAAAGCCAGCCATCCAAAAGAGGCGTCCGAAAAAGCGGAGCTGTCAGAAGCTGGAGAGCGGTCGCAAAACTATAAGATAGCAGTGTAGTTGTGTGTCGGGGCGATGAGGTGTGACAGGTTATCCTGTCCGGTAGAGTCCGCCGCGCAGATGGCCGGCAAGGTCAACGATCTCATTTTTCATCATCAGTCCGGCCGGTGTCGGCGGCAGACCGCAGAGGCCGGTCTCTACAATGATCACCCCTTCAGGCTTGAGCCACTGAGCCCCTTCTCCAATAATGATGCTAAGAAACTGCATTCCATCTGACTCATCGGTCAAAGCGCCGCGAGGTTCATGATCCAACTCCGCAGCGAGAGCGTCCATCTCATGCTTGGCTACGTAGGGAGGGTTGGAGATGATGGCATCAAAAGGCCCGTCCTCTTCCTGAAGTGGCTGCAACATGTCACCGTGGCGGAAGGTGATACGGTCTGAGACATTCAGACGCTCCGCATTGCAGCGGGCAATACGAAGCGCAGCTTCGGATATATCGGTGGCGACAATGCGTGCCTGTGGGTATTCACAAGCCAGTGTGATGGCGATGCAGCCGGAGCCGGTGCCGATATCACAGAAGCGGTAAGCCGCATCGCTGTCCGGGAACTGCTCCAATAGCGCTTCGATCAGGTGTTCGGTTTCAGGACGAGGGATAAGCACATCCGGGCTAACATGGAACGGGCGCGACCAGAACTCCTTCTCTCCTATGATATAAGCCACAGGCTCACGTTGTTCGCGGCGTTTGATCGCTATCTTAAAAGCGGTTTCAATCGATTCCGGCACCTCATCGAGGGCGCGGATGATCAGATCGGTGCGGCTGATCTGCCATACGTGCATCAGCAGAATCTCGGCATCTACCCTTGCCGATTCACACCCTGCCTCTGCAAGCTGACTGGCCGCCTGCCGAATCATCTCGCGGATGTTCACCCGTTTATGAGCCCTGGGCTGCGAGCAGTTCCGCCTGATGGTAGGTGAGGATGGCATCGATGAGTTCGCCCATATCACCACCGAGAATCTGATCAAGCTTATAGAGGGTGAGATTGATGCGGTGATCGGTCACGCGTCCTTGCGGGAAGTTGTAGGTGCGGATGCGCTCAGAGCGATCTCCTGAGCCAACCATGCCCTTGCGAGCCTCGGCACGTTCGTTATCGACTTCAGACTGCTCTTTATCATAGATGCGCGCCTGCAGTACCTTCATCGCCTGGGCTTTGTTTTTGTGCTGGCTGGACTGATCCTGACAGGTGACCACGATGCCGGTGGGCGCATGGGTGATACGCACGGCCGACTCGGTTTTATTGACATGCTGACCACCGGCGCCGGAGGCGCGATAGACATCGATGCGGATATCTTCCGGGCGGATATTGATCTCCACCTCTTCAGCAACCGGCAGGATGGCAACGGTACAGGCTGAGGTGTGGATGCGGCCGCCGGATTCAGTCTCGGGTACGCGTTGTACACGATGTACACCGGATTCGAATTTGAAACGGGAGAAAACACCGTCGCCGGTGATCTGGGCGACGATCTCTTTATAACCACCGACCTCCGACTCACTGGCAGAGAGAACCTCCACCTTGAAACCCTGCGTTTCGGCATAGCGGCTGTACATGCGGAACAGGCTGCCGGCAAACAGTGCTGCCTCATCACCGCCGGTGCCTGCCCTGACCTCGAGAATAATATCGCGCGCATCATTCGGATCTTTGGGCAGCAGCAGAATAGAGAGCTTCTCATCGCTCTCTTTCATGGCACTTTTTAGCTCAAGAATCTCCTCTTCTGCCAGCGCCTTAAGCTCGGGATCACATTCGGCATCCGCAATCATCTCGCGGTTATCGGCCAGCTGTTGCGCAAGCTGCAGATAGCGGGCCGCTTCATCAGCAACAGGTTCGATTTCAGAGTATTCACGGGAGAGCTGGATGAATCGTTTGTTGTCAGATGTGACGTCAGGGTCGGAGAGCAGGATAGCGATCTCTTCGCGGCGGTGCAGGATATTATCCAGACGATTGTTCATTCTTCCCCTTGGCATGGGTGAGTGTGGATGGCGTTAACTCAAGGTCAAACAGCCGTTTTGCCGCACCCATCAGCAGATCTCCTTCAATGTCATCAGGCAGAACCTTCAGTGTTTGCAGGGTCGGATGCATGTAACGTTTCATCAGCGCTTTACTGAAACGCTCCACCGCTTCGATCTGCGATGCATCAAGATCTTTCATGTAACGCAGCGCTTTCTCCATCTCCTCGCGGCGGCGCAGCTCCATCTGCTGCTGGATGGAGCGGATCAGTGGAACCGATTCGAGGGATTTCAACCAGGAGAGGAATGAGAGTGCCTCCTCTTCAATGATTTCACGTGCCTGCTCCGCCTCATGCTGACGATGTTCGACATTGCCCTGCACAACCTGTTGCAGATCGTCGATATCGTAGAGGTAGGCACCATCAATATCACCAATACGCGGATCGATATCACGCGGTACTGCAATATCGACGAGGAACATCGGGCGTCCCTTACGTTTTTTCATCGCTTTCTGAACGGTCTCGGGCAGCAGTACAAAGGTGCTGGCTCCGGTACTGGAGAGCACAATATCAGCGGCATCGAGGTAATCGGGAAGCTGATCGAGTGTGAGGGCATGGCCTTCAAACTCCATGGCCAGATTCTGGGCACGCTCAAGTGTGCGGTTGGCAACCAGAATATCTGAGCAGCCATTGCCTCTGAGGTGGCGGGCAGCAAGCTCAGCCATCTCACCGGCACCCATCAACAGCACTGTTTTGCCAGCCAGATCGCCAAAGATGTGGCGCGCCAGCTCAACGGCACAGGAGGAGATATTCACCGCCTGCTTGCCGATCTCGGTCTCACTGCGGGCCCGTTTGGCCGCTGCAAAGGTGGATTGATACAGTCTGTGCAGGACATGACCTGCAGTGTTGGATGTCAGTGCATGCTCATAGGAGGTTTTAACCTGACCGAGAATCTGCGGCTCACCGAGTACCAGTGAATCCAGTCCTGAAGCGACACAGAAGAGATGCCGGATCGCCTCATCGGTGGTGTAGGAGTAGAGGTGCTCACACACCTGCTCCAGACTCATCTTGGCTTTTTCAGCAAACCACTCATGGACAGCAGCAATGGCGGCATCGGGATCATGGGTCACCACAGTCATCTCAACACGGTTGCAGGTGGAGAGCAGTGCGGCCTCACGAATAGCAGGATGAGCAATGCGCTGCTTAAGAATGTCGGCAATATCGGTTTCGGAAACAGCCAGCCTCTCCCGCAAGGCGACGGGGGCAGTTTTATGATTCAGGCCAATATGACAGATACGCATGGGCGAAAGCTTAACGGTTTGAAGATTGTGGGTACAGGTCGCTCTCTTCCAGCATGTTCAGCGGCTGTGGTTGAGTGAGCGCCAGATCAGAGAAAAGCAGGGCATCCATGCGGCCCTGATGGCCAAGATCGAGAAGCAGGTAATAATCGGGTGCAGCTCCCAAACGTGATTGACACAGGCTGCTTAGCTCCGCAATCAACTGCAGATCAGGCTCACTATCGGGGCCGGAAGAGAGATAGATGCCTCTGGTTTGCGTTTGGCTGCCTGTCAGATGTGTCAATTTGTCGCCATCATTTGTTACAAAATTCGTGACAGGAAGGGCCGATTCTATCATATTCTCGCCGCCTGCAAGCAAGCCACAACACGGTTTCGGGTCTGAAACAAGGGCTTGATGAAGTAGTTGTTGCATGCAGTGGCGTTGAATAAATATCTCTTTGCCGGGTGAAATCGAAGGATTCATCGGCCAAGGATAAAAGCTTAACTGAGACAGTCAATTATGAGCATTATAATTGACTGGCCGTTGAAGGACGGCTTAACAGATGAGTTGGTAACAGTATGGGGGCTTTTTGCAGAAACTGAAAAAACAGCTGGTCTTCTCCGCATCTTCTACAGGCCGGATCTTTGGTGTTGTCTTCAGCCGCAAGGTTGCTGTGGCAGGAATAGCTTTGTTCTCTGCGGCGCTGCTGTTTGGTGGCTGGGGCGTTTATAGCGTTTCGCAAACATCGCAGTTGAAACTTGCCCTGAAACAGACACAGGTCGCCCTGGATTATGCGCAGTTGAATAAAGCGCAGGAGCTGGCTTCGCTGCAGTTGAAGCTGGATGCCGATCAGCAGAAGATGGCTGTCTATGCACGCACACTGGGTCAGATGCAGGCGCGTATCTCACGTCTTGATCAGTTGGGCAGCAAACTGGTTGATGTGGCCTCGCTGGATCGTTCCGAATTTGATTTTGGACTGGAGCCCGCTTTTGGTGGCCCCCGCGAGCCGAAATCTGAATCAGTTAATATTGAAGCCGGGCTGCACGAAACCATGGCGCAACTTGATGGTCGCCTGAGCCAGCTCGGTGCCCAGCTTACCGCTGTTGACTATATGCTTGAGAAGAAGCGTGACGCGCAGAGTGCCCGCCCGCATGCATGGCCAACCGAAGGTGGCTGGATCAGCTCCCGTTTCGGGCCTCGTATCAACCCTTTCAGTGGTAATCCTTCCCAGCACTATGGCGTGGATATCGCCAACCGTTACGGCGCTCCGATTCTGGCAGCCAGCCGTGGCGTTGTGACCTTTGCCGGTAAAATGCCCGATTTCGGATATGTGGTAGATATTGAACATGGTCACGGCTACAAAACACGTTACGGCCATATGGGCAGTCTGGCGGTCAAGATCGGTGATGTGGTAGAGCACAGTCATCTGCTCGGACGTATCGGCTCCACCGGTCACTCCACCGGCCCGCACCTGCATTACGAAGTGCGTCGTCACGGCAAATTGATCAACCCTCGTTCATTCCTGCCTCGCGGCTGAATATCTAACTAAACATTTATAATAAAGCGGCCACATCTTGTGATGGGCCGCTTTTTTTGTGTGTTAGATGAGAAGGGCACATTAGCAAAAATGGTCTACACTCACCTAAATGAGTGTCTGCTTCCGGCCCAGAGTGTGTGAAAACGCTGATCAATAATGGTATAATTATCTCACAACATCTTGTGGGGTATTTTCATGAAACGAGTTGTTATTGGAGAAAGTCGCAGCCAGAGCACGCTGTTTCCAGAGTTGCTGGATGATTATGTGGCTGAAGACAATCCAGTTCGCGTGATTGATGTTTTTGTCGACGAGTTGGACATGCGTGAGTTGGGTTTCAGTGGTGTGGATCCGCAGGCAACAGGCCGCCCCGCATATCATCCTGCGATGTTGTTGAAACTTTATGTTTACGGATACCTGAACCGAATCCAATCAAGCCGTCGCCTTGAGCGCGAAAGTCAGCGCAATGTTGAGGTGATGTGGCTGACCGGTCGGCTAATGCCGGATTTCAAAACGATAGCAGACTTCCGCAAAGATAATGGCAAGGCGATACAAAACGTCTGTCGCGAGTTTGTGGTGTTATGCCGGAAGCTGAATCTTCTCACTGAATCAATGGTGGCCATTGATGGCAGTAAATTCAAAGCAGTGAATGCTAGGGACAAGAACTTTACCCAAGCCAAAATGAAACGTCGGATGGATGATATTGATAAAAGCATCGACGAATATATGCGGCAGCTTGATACGGCAGACCGACAGGAAGAACGGATACGGCAAGCCGATACAGGCAGACTGAAAGATAAGATTGCCAAGCTGAAAGACGAGATGAAACGGCTGAAGAAACTGAATGCCGAGATGCTGAAACAGCCAGATAAACAAATATCTCTAACTGATCCCGATGCCCGTTCCATGAAAACCAGAGGCAACGGCATTGTTGGCTACAACGTCCAGACAGCAGTTGATGTTAAGAACCACCTGATTGTGGAGCATGAGGTCACGAACAATGGCAGCGATCGAGGGCAACTATCCAGCATGGCAAAGAAAGCTCGTCAGAGCATGGGGCTGGAGAAGTTGGAGGTCGTTGCGGATCGTGGCTACTTCAAGAGTGAGGAGATCAAAGCATGCGACGATGCCGGCATCATAACGTACCTACCGGAAGCAATTACATCGCGCGGTCGAAAAAATGGAACGTTCACCAGGCAGGACTTCCGTTATTTGCCTGAGACTGACGAATATCTATGCCCATCTGGTGAACGTCTGTACTGGCATTTTACAACCAAAGAAAGCGGAAGGTTTTTGCGTTCATACTGGAATCGCGCTGCCTGCCGGAGCTGCGCAATCAAAGAACAATGTTCTCCCAGCCCTGAACGCAGAGTCCGGCGCTGGGAGCATGAGACGGTGTTGGAAGCGATGAAGCTCAGGCTTAAGCTGAAAGACGATGCTATGCGTATACGCAGGCAAACGGTTGAACACCCCTTTGGAACGATCAAGGCATGGATGGGTGCAACTCACTTCCTGACCAGAACGATGGATCGGGTCAGCACGGAAATGAGCATGCATGTGCTCGCATATAATTTGAAACGGGTCATCAACATGATGGGCGTCAGGGGACTGGTACAGGCGATCCGCGCCTGAGCCTCTTCTCAGCTCCTATATCTGCTGGAATCCGCCTTAATCGAGCATGGAAAGTCCCATATCCCTCTTCAGATTGATATGAATCAGTAAACACAAAAAAACGACTCTATCTGGGGCCTCTTGCTCGGTTGAGATAAACCTTAACCCCAGAGCTGCGTTTTCACACACTCTGGGCCGTTAGCAGCCATTCGTTAAGCTTTCGCAGTGAATAAAAAAGGCGACCACATCTTGCGATGGGTCGCCTTTTTTTGTGTGGCTACTGAACTTAAGAGTCGTCAGCTTCGCGGGCGGCGGCGATCGCGGCCATGTGTACGATGTCATCCACGCTTGCACCGGTCTGCAGCACATGCGCCTGATAAGGCAGTCCCAGCAGAATCGGGCCGATAGCGGTGCCACCACCGAGTTCACGCAGCAGTTTATAGGAGATATTACCCGCCTGCATGGTTGGGAAGACGAGAATATTGGCCGGCTCTTTAAGTTTGCTGAACGGGTAGTGCTGCATAATGGCTGCATTAACAGCGGTATCAGCCTGCATTTCACCATCAACAACCAGATCAGGGCAGCGCTCATGCAGAATGCGCGTGGCCTCTGCAACCTTGAGGGTTTCGGGATGATCGGCACTGCCGAAGTTGGAGAATGAGAGCATGCCGACGCGCGCCTCACAGCCCAGAGAAACCGCGGTTTCAGCGGCCAGTTCAGCGAGTCTGGCCAGCTGTTCGGCATTCATCTCGACATTCACCGTGCAGTCGGCCATGAAGTAGGCACCGTTCTCCATGATCATGATGTACATACCGTAGACATGGTGATGGTGACCGGTGGTGTCGTGCCCGAGCACCTTCAGCAGCGGGCGCAGGACTGCCGGGTAGTGGGCCGTGCGGCCGGAGAGCATGCCATCGGCAAAACCCTGACGTACCAGCATGGAGCCGAGGATGTTGATATCACCGCGCAGTGTTTTCGCTGCATCATCGTGCAGGATGCCGTGGCGTTTGCGGTCAAAGTAGTAGGCATCGGCAAGGTTGGAGAAGCGGGCATCCTCAACAAGCGGATCGATCACCTCAATACCATCGAGATCGAGCTGTGCATGCTGGCAGAGCGCATCCATCTGGGTTTTGCGGCCGATCAGAATCGGCGTGGCGATGCCGATCTCCTTCATCTCAATGGCAGCACGTACTACAGTCTCATCCTCGCCTTCAGGCAGGACAAGGCGAAGCGGATTGGCTTTGGCTTTATCCATGATCATGCGCATGAACAGCCGTGACGAGTCAATACGACCGGCCAGCTCCTGGGCATAGGCAGAGGGATCAGTCAGCGGCTTGCGGGCTACGCCGGTTTCGGTGGCAGCTTTGGCCACTGCGACAGGCACGACTTCGATCAGGCGGGGATCAAACGGTTTGGGCAGGATATATTCAGGGCCGAAACGCAGCTCTTTGACGCCATAGGCTTTGAGTACCGATGCAGGCACATCCTGGCGGGCAAGTTCAGCCAGTGCCCGCACAGCAGCCATCTTCATCTCCTCGTTAAAAGCGGTGGCTCTGGCATCGAGTGCGCCACGGAAGAGGAACGGGAATCCCAGTACGTTATTCACCTGATTGGGGTGATCGGAGCGGCCGGTCGCCATGATCAGATCATGGCGGGTCTGCATGGCCAGATCGTAATCAATCTCCGGGTCGGGATTGGCCATGGCAAATACGATCGGTTTGGCAGCCATCGAAAGCAGCATCTCCGGCGTGACCATATTACCCTGTGAAAGACCGACAAATACATCGGCACCACTCATCGCCTCTTCCAGTGTGCGCTCAGCCCGCTCCGTTGCAAAGTAGGCTTTATGCGGTGGCATATTCTCATCACTGCCTTTGAAGATCACGCCTTTGCGATCAAGGAAGAGGATGTTTTCACGTTTGGCACCCAGCTGCTCGATCAGCTTCATGCAGGCGAAACCGGCAGCACCGGCACCGAGGCAGACGATCTTCACCTCTTCAATGGCTTTATTCTGCAGGATCAGGGCATTGATAAAGGCGGCGGCAGTGATCACCGCCGTGCCGTGCTGATCATCATGCAGAACCGGAATGTTCATGCGTTTCTTCAGCTCTTCTTCAATGATAAAACACTCAGGAGCCTTAATATCTTCAAGGTTGATGCCGCCAAATGTCGGCTCCATGCGCGCAACAGTATCGACGAATTTCATCGGATCGGTCTCATCCAGTTCGATATCGAAGACATCGATATCAGCAAAACGTTTGAACAGCACGCCTTTGCCTTCCATCACCGGCTTACCGGCCAGTGCGCCGATATTACCCAGTCCGAGTACTGCAGTGCCGTTACTGATCACACCAACGAGGTTGGCACGGGATGTATACTCATCAGCAAGTTCAGGATTATCTGCAATAGCCAGACACGGTTCTGCCACGCCCGGGCTGTAGGCCAGCGCCAGATCACGCTGGGTCAGGCACGGCTTGGTCGGTTGTACACAGATTTTTCCGGGAGTGGGCGAGCGATGATACTCCAGTGCTTCTTTTTTCATCGCATCTTTTGGCATGGTGGGCTCCTGTGGTGTAATCTCATCGCGGAGCGCAATCATAGCGCCGAAGAAGAGCCGGGTCATGGAGGGAGTTTGAGAGTTGTTATTGCAGGAGCCGGGGCAGTGGGTTGTCACTACGGTAGTCGGCTACAGCAGGCTGGAAATAGTGTGCGTTTTCTGGCCCGTGGCACTCATCTGAATGCCCTGCAGCAGCACGGTCTGCTGCATGAATCAGAAGGGAGCTCAGTGCGCTTGCATGTAGAGGCCATTGATCATTGCGCTGACATTGCTGATGCGGATGTGTTGATCTTATGCTGTAAAATGACGGCGCTAATGCCGATGTTTGAAAGCCTGAGCGGGAAAATCGGAGCTGAGACGCTGCTAGTCACACTGCAGAATGGTGTGGAGGCCGTGGATTGGGTCACCACGAAGTTTCCGAATCATGCGATAGCTGCCGGCACTGCCTTTATTGGTGCAAGGCTTGAAGCGCCGGGCCATGTGATCCACTCAGCAGCCGGAAGCATCCGCCTGGGGCTGTGGCAGTCAGGGGCGGGGGATCGATTGCTGCCTGAACTGATTGCGCAGTTTAAAGCTGGAGGCGTGCCTGCACGTCGGGAGGCTGAGCCTGCGCTGATGCTGTGGCGCAAACTGCTCTGGAATACAGGTTTTAATGCCATCACTGCGATTCACAGATGTTTTGCCAGTCAGATCTGTGAGCAGCCGGAGATGCTGGCCATAGCGCGATCTGCCATGGGGGAGACGGTGGCGGTGGCTCAGGCTGAAGGGATCAAGCTAGGTGAGGATGATATACAGGGCCATATCGATGTGACGCTAAGTATGGGGCCTGTTAAAACCAGTATGTGGCAGGATATTGAGGCGGGCCATGCAACTGAGGTGGAGTATCTCAATGGCCTTGTTGTGCGTCAGGGTGAATTGCACGGCATCGCCACACCGGTGAATCGCATGCTGGTGGCACAGGTGCATGCGATCGAGGTTGCATGATGATCGCCTACTTCAGAGCTGCCGGAGCGCCGAGCAGATAACCCTGCATGGCATTGATGCCGAGTGACTTCAGGCATTCGTAATCAGCTTCGGACTCCACATGTTCGGCGATGACCTGCATATCCAGGCCGTGAGCAATATCGGTGAGCGTCTGCAGGAAAAAGCGGTTGTCACTGTTGGTTGAGATATTACGAATATATCTGCCATCGAGCTTAATATAATCGAGTTTAAGCTGACGCAGTGTGCGGAATGAGCTGAGTTTGCTGCCAAAATGCTCCATCACCACTTTGCCGCCAGCGGCGTGGATCAGATCGATCAGACGCATGCTGGTGTCGATCTGCTCAAGCAGGCCATGTTCACTGATTTCGAAAAGTATCGATGCGGCAGCCTTGCGGTGCTCCTGCAGCCGGGATTCAAGCCAGTTGATAAAGCCACCGTGATGAATGGAGCGGGTGGAGAGGTTGATCGCCAGAGGTAGCGGTTGGCTAGCGGCCTCAATGGTGGTGATCACCTGTTTGATGACATAACAGTCCAGCTCCCGATTCAGCTCAAGTCGATCTGCCATGGCGGCAAAGGAGCCGGGAGCAATCGCGTTGCCGTTGTCATCTTGAATACGAATCAGGGTTTCATGGTAAAGCGGCTGCTTCTGCGCATTCATCACCGGTTGAAAGAGGAGGCGAATGGCGCTCTCCTGCATCGACCGGTTGATCAGCTCTCTCCATGCAATGGAGCTTTCTGCATCAACAGCGTGGCCGCTGACAAAGCAGCTGTTTGGCCCCTGATGCAGGGCAGAGGCTAGGGCTGTATCGGCCTGGGCAAGCACTGAACCAGCCTGATCTTCTTCGTGAAAACGGACACAACCAATGTGCCCAATGCCATCTACCGCTAAAGATAGCGAGAGCTCCTGTAGTGCCTGGCTGCAATCTTCAGCGAATTTGCTGCCATCATCCGCACTGATCAGGGGCAGGATGATGCCGAATTCAGCGCCCTTGGTGCGGGCTGCTACAGCCAGCGGGTATGGCTGAGTCATGTCGGTAATCATAGCAGCAAGCGAAGTGAGAAGTTCATCGCCACGCTGGAAACCGTGCGTTTTGTTATAGTCGGAGAAGTGGCTTACGCGAATCAGAAGCAGGGCACCTGAACCGGCATGCTCCCTCTCTTTGATGTTGTGTTCGAGTGCTGCGAGAAATCCCCTGCGGTTCATTAGGCCGGTCAGATCATCAAAGTGCGCCTCTCTGCGCATCATCTCGGCGCGCTCAGTC
The DNA here is from genome assembly GCF_013387475.1 of Mariprofundus sp. KV. Taxonomy (GTDB): domain Bacteria; phylum Pseudomonadota; class Zetaproteobacteria; order Mariprofundales; family Mariprofundaceae; genus Mariprofundus. Next base: position 21,031 of record NZ_VWNB01000014.1, read on the forward strand.
AGGTTCTCGATGCTACTTTTCACCTTGATCGATAAACGGTTCATCGCTTCGACAACACGGCGTAGTTCACGTGTGGCGGGAACCCGCTCCAGGGTAGGGAACTCACGATTGCATATGGCATCAGCCTGCTGCTCTACATCATGCAGCGGTTTGAGAATGGTGCGCAGAATCAGAGTGGTACCGAGCAGGGCGACGATAAATGCGATTATCGACCACCAGAAAATCTCAAGCGTGGTCTGCCACAGCTTCTGGTAGGCAAAACCGGGGTGTGCGACCAGTTGCAGTCGCCCAGCCTGACTCCAGCCTGTGGTGATCATGGTCTCTGCTGAAGCTGCCTGCAGTGGTAGCCGGTTGATAAACCACGCCGGGACACCGGCGATCATGCGGTTGTTCTGGCGCTGAATCAGCTCTTCACCGGAGATCGAAGTGATGGTGAGCGACTGGTAGTAACCACTGTCAAAGAGGGCATTGACCATGGTGTTCATGGTTGCGATATCCTTGCTTTTCATATGCGGCACCAGTGAGACGCCCAGTGAGCTGGCGCTGTTCTGGGTCTGGGTGGCAAGTTGATCGATCAGGTAGGCGCGGGTGTTCTCCACGCTGATCCAGAAGGTTCCCGAGAAGATAAGCAGGAAGACAGTGAGAATCAGTGTGATAAGTTGGCGTGATAGTGTCATGGGACACTCCTTTGCTGCTGTGTTGGACTGGTTGTCGGGTCGCGACCGAACTCCCGCTCCTGACGGATACGGATATTCAGGTCACGCCATAGATTGATGCGCTGTGAACCACCGAGAATGCCGCGCCCGCGCTCTTTGGACATCCAGAGGTAGTCACCGTTAAAGCTGTAGACGGGAATCAGGTCGGGGCGCTGTGAAGCCGGTTTTATTTTATCGATCAGATTATCGAGGATCAGGGGTTCGCTTTCAGGCGTTTCGTAGTAGGCCAGTACCATGTGCGCCTGATTCAGTTCTACCGCCGTGACATAGGTGATGCGCAGTTTTTCATCGGGGATGCCCAATTCACGAAGGGTGAAATATTTGGCGATGGAGAAATCTTCGCAGTCGCCGCCATTGGTTGAGAGCATCTCAACCGGCGTAGCCCAGAAATCACGATCACCCCAGTGCTCCTCATCAGAGATAAAGCGGATACGGTTAAAAAAGCTGTTGACCTTGTTCAGCGTCTGCCGGTCACTCTGTTCGGCATGCTCTTGAATCAGGTTTTGCCAGTTGATGATGCGTGTTTTGGCGGCAGTGCCGAACTGTTGCGCTATTTTATTGAGAAATTCGGGGGAAAAGCCGGTGTTGCCCGCCACGGTCAGGGTGACCGCAAACATGATCCAGATCAGCAGTGGCAGCTTGATGGCGGCAGGTTTCAGCAGGGGCTCCTTGTATGCCTTAATAGTAGTGAGAGCCAAGCATGAAACAACCTGTTTGACCAGTATTTCAAGGGGTAATAAAAAAGGCAGGAGAGAAACTCTCCTGCCTTTTTAGGATCTACCAGTTAGCGATTAACGCTTAACCTGCATCAGCGATGAGAGCATCTGGTCAGTGGTGAGGATGGTTTTTGAGTTGGCCTCATAACCACGCTGTACCACGATCAGTTTTACGAACTCATTGGCCAGATCCACGTTGGACTGCTCCAGTGCGTATGGCGAGATGGTTCCCATACCACCGGAGCCGGGCAGACTCAGTACTGGTGAGCCCGATGCGATGGTCTCACTCAACTGGTTACTACCGACATGGCTCAGTACCGCATCATTAGGGAACTTGGCCAGTGCAACCTGATAGAGTGCACGACGCTGACCGTTGGTGAACACACCGAAGATCTTGCCGGCTGAGTCGGTTTCCAGTTTATCCAGGAAGCCTGCCGGGAAGCCGTCACGGGTCATCTGACGGGTAGCGAATGCACCGGCCATCTGTACGGTGCCGTCAAGACCGGTACCGGTGATGCCCTGAGCATCGGCGGTGGTTGCATTACCATAGTTGAAGCTGATGGTGCTTGGTGCCGCATTGGCCCAGCTGATGACCAGATTTGGAGAGATCTCATTGACCAGTTCACCGGTAGGTCCGAATTCCAGAGTCTGTGTGCCGCTTAGTGGTGTATCTACGACACCTGCAGTTACGCCTGATGCCGTTGGTGCACCGATTTCGGTTGCCAGGCCGGGAGTACCACCGATTTCAGCGCCATCAACCGATGCGTGCCAGTCCCAGACGATATTACCGGCAGCATTGAGCCCCATCTTGGTGAACTGAAGGCTGACCGGATGGGTTTGACCCAGAGAGTCGAAGACGTTTACTTCGGCTTTGTAGTGGAAGGTGGCGGGGTCAGCCGGATCAAAGACTGTACCGGTAGGTAGCACCGTGGCATTGGAGTCGAGTGTGACACCTGCTGTGACGCCGGTAGTTGCCTGTGCCTGTGCTGCAAGGTTGGCAAAGGTAATATCAGTTACATTACCGATTGCACGGCCGGTCACATCATCCACGGCAAAGCCCTGTACCACATTACCCTGTGCATTGATCAGGTTGAAATCCTTATCCAGAATGAATGCACCGGCACGGGAGTAGACCAGAGAATCGGTAGCCGGATCACGCAGTGCGAAGAGGCCGTTACCGTTGATCGCCATATCGGTCGGGCTGGTGGTATTCTGCAGGGATCCCTGCTGCTGGTCGCGTGTGATTGAACCGATACGCACACCGTTACCTACCTGGTTGGCAATATTGGATCGGGTCACGCCCACAGTCTGTGAGAGCACATCCGAAAAGTTTACGTTCTGACTTTTAAAGCCGAGTGAGTTTACGTTGGCGATGTTGTCACCAACGATTCGAACTGCCTCACCGAATGATGAAAGGCCTGAGGCGCCGATGAAGAGTGCATTATAAATACCCATGTTGTTCTCCTTTAAATCTTATTTTTATTCCGCTCAGATGCGGAGTTCTGAAATGTCTGTGATCGAAACCGGAACACCGTTTACGACCAGTGAAGTACCTGAAGCGCTGAAGCGAACCGCTTCAACAACACCTGTGCGCTGAACCGTGGCAGTAACCTCATTGCCGTTAAGATCAAGTGCGCTCACACCAATAAGATATGTACCCTGAGGTGCAGTTGCGCCTGAATCGGTCAGTCCATCCCATACCAGAGGGTTGGCGCCGGCATTGAGGCTGCCCTGCATGGTGCGAACCGGATTTCCATCCGCATCGTAGATGAATACCAGCCCATCCGGGGCGTTGGCGTCCATCTGGACATTGAAGTTCTGGGATGTGCCATTGAACTCGATGAAACTCTGGTTCATGGTCACGGTATGGCCCAGATAGCTGGCACCATCAGCGCTGCCGCCTACACCTTTGCCACCGGTGCCACCTGCTCCAACCAGCTGCTCAAGCAGCTTATTGGTCGTGGTCTGCTGCTCAACCATATTGAACTGCGCCAGCTGCTGAGACATGGCTGTTGCATCCTGAGGCTTCATGGGATCCTGGAACTTCATCTGCGCCACCAGCAGTTTAAGGAAAATATCTTTCTGGCCGATGTCGCTGTTAGAGGCAGGAGCCTTGTATGCGTTGGTGTTGATGGTCGAGGCATCTGTTGCTGTTAAAGCCATAGTATCCTCCTAAACCCGGATGCTCAGACCGCTCTCTGCAGTGCGAACGGGCTGCTGCATCGATTGGGCTGTCTGGGTCTCTTTGCTTCCTGTTTCATCCGATTTAGCAAAAGCGCTTCCTGAGCCGCTACTGTCGGAGCCAAATCCACTCTCCTGGCTCTGTGAGCCCATGGAGAAGCCGGAGAGATCAAATCCCTGCTGTGCAAGGGCGGCTCTCAAGACCGGCAGTTGCTGATCAATGGCGGCGCGGGTTGTGCCCTGATCGACAACCATATGCACCTGTAGCTGTTTGCTGGCATCGGTCTGCAGGGTGATCTGAATCTTGCCAAGATGCGCAGGGTCAAGCTGGATCTCCAGTTTGGTCTGACCATTGCTGGCGGAGTGGGCGATATGATTCATGCTGTCAAACACGCTCATCACCGGGGCGGCTTTGCTGGTCAGGTAACTCTGAAACTGAGTGTTACCGGCTGAAGCGGTTGCACCGGAACGGCTGTCGCCACTCATGGCTGACATAGCACGGCCATCCTGTGCGCCCTTGTCTGATGACTGGCTTCCGGCATCAGGTGTAGAGGCTTCAGCGATGGTGTTCTGAACCACTGTCGCGGCTGCACTGGCCTGAACCGCACTCTGCTGAGGCTGTCCATGCGCGTTTTTGCCCTGCAGGTGGTTTTGAACAGCGGCAGCAAATGCTGCGCCATTGCTGGTTTTACCTAAGCCTGTCTCTTTGACTTCAACGTCCAGGTGGGTTGCGGTATTGGCGGCGATGGTTTTTGCATCATGGTTTGCCGCAGCCGTTGTTGCCGCTTTCTGAGCAGATCGCTGACCCTCTTTCACTAAACCTGAAGCTGCCGCTTCCGCCGGATTCAGGTCTTTTGTCAGCTGAGCCGATGTCTCAGTCTTGGCGATAGTGGACTCGGCTTTCTCACCTTTGACCAGCTGCGTAGCGGTCTCAGGCTTGCCGATAGTCAATTCGGCTTTCTCACCCTTGACCAGTTGCGTAGCGGTCTCAGGCTTGCCGATAGTCAATTCGGCTTTCTCACCTTTGACCAGCTGCGTAGCGGTCTCAGGCTTGCCGATAGTCAATTCGGCTTTCTCACCCTTGACCAGCTGCGTAGCGGTCTCAGGCTTGCCGATAGTCAATTCGGCTTTCTCACCTTTGACCAGCTGCGTAGCGGTCTCAGGCTTGCCGATAGTGAACTCGGCTTTCTCACCCTTGCCCGGCTGAACAGTTGTATCAGGCTTGCCGATGGTGAACTGTGACTGCTCGCCTTTTTTCCTCTGATTCATGGCTTCAGGATTGCCGATGATGAACGTTGCTTTTTCACCTTTAACAGGTTTCGTTGCAGCTTCGACTTTTTCACCTGCAAACAGAACAGTGGCTACAGCTGTGCCATTTTCGGTTGCTTTCTTTTTAGTGAGAGGATCCTGTTCGGCCACTTTCGCTACGAACTTACCTTTCTTGAGTGCCAGCGCGTCTGGTTCCGTGGCAGTAAACAGCCCTTTGCCTTTGCCCTGACCCTGCTTATCCAGCATAGCCATGAGTTTGGCGAAGAGGCCACCTTTTGCCGACTTCCCTGATTTACCTAAGATGCCGGATAGGCCGGTTCCATTTATTTGTTCGATCATGCCAACCATTGAGCATTTTTTGGGCCATATAGAAAACCGTTTAAAAACAACTGTTTATAGGTAAAGTGGAAGTTTTGTCTGGGCAATGTTTGCCTGTTGCTGGAAAAAGTTTCCATATGGTTTCGCAGTGGCGGCAATCTTTTCCAGCTTCAAAAGTTGATCAAACAGCACATTCGGGATGTTCATCCCAAGGCAGTAATTCTTGTGATTCTATCTCATGAGCATCGAAAATATAATCATCCGAGACTGGTCGTAAGTCGACATCCGATGAAGTGCTTCAGTTAGCGTTGATAGGTAGTGAGTGAATAAAAAAGGGTTCATCGCGCAATTACGGGAATGATCCTCATAGGAACTGAGTTGCTTCAATCAAACCAAAGGCAATGTAAGTGAATATATATATTCACTTGTCCTTTCTTTGATGGCAAAGAAAGAACGAAAGAAAGCCACACCCCGGAACCAGCCAGCCCTTCGGGTTCCCGATCCTGCATATTAAAAATCGGCCACGGCTCCGCCGCTCTTCTCCGATTTTGAATATTTGTCTCGGCAGCCTGCTAACGGGGGATCAAACGACACTGTTCCAGCCGCAAGATTGAGTTGGCTTTTAATCCCGCTCCAAGATGCGCCGGAGTATTTATTGTTCAATGGAAAGAGGCGAAAATAGTTTCGCCCCATTGAACGATAAATACGCAGGGAGAAGCAGATTGCCGGGCAGCTTTCTTTGGTTCGTTTCTTTTCTGGAAAAGAAATGAACAGATAAATCTACCATTATAGCAGGAGAGGATACGCCTCCAGTTTTGATTTACTAAGACTGTTTTCCCGGACTTCCGCGAAGAACCTAAAAAAGTGGCCGCGAGTTTTGCAACTGGCGGCCACGGGTTGGGCAAGATGGTAGCGTCAGTTAATCATCCTGATGCTCACCAATGAGAATCAGTTCAGCGATGTTGTGCTTGTACTCGGTCCAAGAGTAGCGGGAGACCGGATTGCCGAATGGATTGAGAATGATCTGGTGCTGACGCAGGCAGGAGTAGTCCTCTTCACGCGGGAAAAGCTTGCGAATGGTGTTCTGCAGCGGGTCATTCCAGACAAAACTCTCTTTCAGACGATAACCGATCCAGACATAACCTTTGGCCAGCAGCTCGGCAAACAGCGCTTCAGCATCTTCCGGAAGCGGGGCGGTTACATTCAGTATCTGGATATCCATCTCATCGATATCACCAACATCACCCATCATATCATCAATGGTATGGCGCAGGGTACGCTGCAGTTGATAGGCCTCAGGATTTTCCGAGCGATACATATGGTAGCTCGTATGTGCCACATAGGTGCCGTAAAAGGCGTTGGGTACGGTGATATGAATCTCATGCGTCAGTTTAAAGCGTTCCAACTCCTGCTGCAGCAGCAGAGCCTGAGCACGGTTCTCAAGTACAGGATAGATATCAGGGTGGACGCACAGCTCGTTCACAATAGTGACCAGATGCGAGAGCACTGTGGCAATACTGGCATAGGGGTGGGCCTTCAGGTGCGGAGCACGTGAGAGCAGTATTTTATCGGCCTCTTTCACATACGGCCGCAGGAAATTCATATCGGCATAGTTCCAGCGCACCAGCTCAACGGTGATGCGATCTTCACCACCTTCAGCTGTGCCTGTGCGACGACGCAGGTACTCCAGCTGGTCGGCGCACTCCTCTTTGCTCATATCATCAATCAGGGTAACTTGAATGGTCTCAAAATCATCGAGAAGGCGTTTGAGCAGCAGAGGCAGGCTGCCTACCCAGCCGGTAATAAGCAGCTTGAGCTCTTTTTTTACTTTAACAGGCTCAAGACCCAGGGTGGGAGATTCGAGTTTCGGGCAGGGCCTGTCATGCAGACGCTTAATGGCAAACAGTGTCTCGGAATAGAGAGCATTCGGGCCAATAGCGACACCCAGAATAGATGGGATATGCATCGGCAGTTCAAATGATTCTGCTTTGTAGATCGGATGTGCCCGCCCGCTCTCATCAGCGATAGCAACCAGCGTAACACCACGCATCAGCAGCAGGGCAGCCAGATCATCCAGCGGCATGGATTGTGTGCTGTTGGGCAGGCTAAGGCAGATTCTGCCGTTTTCGCGTTGCAGTGTGCCGCCCCATTCGGAGATCTGCAGTGAGGAGTCCTCGGTGCGTTCGGGGATCATCAGGCGTTCCATCACCTGATCGAAATCTTTGTAGACGAGAATGTTTTTAAACAGGTTGGCACGCACGTCGGCCTGTGAGAGTACAACCGTCGGCTTGTTGTAGAAATCGGTTGTGTCCCAACCTATCTGCAGCATATGTTGATGCGAATCGAGGTGTGGAGTTGCCATGCCCGGTGTTGCGATATTGACATAGATCTCAGGGTTGACCCTGCGCACAGCAATCAGTGAGTAGGTGGCATGGGCCAGATCATCTGCGCCGGTATGGCCATCGGGGAGATTGATCACTGCCTGTCTGGCGTGACCCAGATTGATACGCTGCAGTGACTTCATCTCTTCCACTTCGCCCCAGCGGTAGGAGACCCAGTTGTGTTCAATAAGTGACTCAGGCATTTTTTCTGAGTCATTCAGAATAACCAGCTTTAGTTTAGAGAAGCTGCGCTCGGAGACGACTTTCAGCTGTTCCACGATAAACGGTGCAACTTTGGACCAGCCCAGCATCACCATGTGATTGGTGATGTTCAGCCGCTCGTTGCGCAGTTTGGCCATCAGACCTGAGACGATGTGGGCACCGATACCGATGAAGAAGGCGAAGATGAATACGCCGACAATTACAGCCAGTACCGAGAAGATGGCGATCGAGGTCGCCTCGGGGTAGACCACGGTATTGCCAGGGTCAGTGAACATGCGGAAGGCGAACCAGATGGGCGCAAACATGCCCTGATCCTGTGCGTTGACGACGCCATCCTGACTGTAGTCGAAATTGGCGAAGGTGTAGTGGCCGATGACTCCACCGCCGATGGAGAGTACCGCCAGCAGCAGGACAATCAGATTGATCTCCTGCATGAACTGACCTTCGCGCATCACCTCTTTGAGGTTCCTGATGATCACCATCCAGGGGCGCAGCAGACGAACCAGTCGCAACATTCGCAGGGCGCCACCATATGGGATAAAAGCAAAGGCAGGTATCATGACAATCGTGGCGATGGTATCGACCCACCAGTAGGCCCACTCTGCCATTTTGTCTTTTCGTGATTCATAGTTCATGTGTCGCATAATCAGCAGGCGAATCGCCAGCTCGACAGAGAAGAAGATAATGATGATCCACATCAGCGTGTCTTCGGCAAAGAAGGAGAGCAGAATAATCAGTGAGATCAGCATGCCGTAGGTGGGTGAATACATCGCACTCTGCAGATCCAGGTAGCGGAACATGCGCAGTGTGCGCAGCAGGTAGAAGGCTCGGATCAGGCGTGCTGCAGCAGCGTTCTCGGCATCTATGGGGATATCAAATACGGTGATCAGCAGGGAGAGGATGCCGATGACATCGAGAACCAGAAAGAGCGCGTCAATTTTTTGATTCAGAGAGGAGCGATAGGGATTGGTGTGACGCTTGTTGATCATGATGGCAAGGCGCATCGAGAGTTCGCCGATAAAGAAGATAAAAAGAACTGCAGCCAGAATTTGATTGTGCGTGAACGAGAGGGCGATCAGTCCCATCATCAGGAAGCCGAAACGTGGATGCATCAGAATCCACTCCATGTGATGATAGAAAAGCGGACGGTCGCTGAAGACGGAGTTCATATTGTTATGCTGCATGGTTCAGGCTCACTGTTGTGCGTTGTGGGTAGATGAGATCAGTGCCAAATCGGCATGTGTCGCGTGTATCATTTAACTGTGCTGATCTGGCGGGTCAGCGCCTGACTGATCACCACCGCTTTATCCGCCGGCATAAACGAGAGGATTTTACCTACCTTCTTCTCATCCATCAGCAGAAACACCTTGATAACATCGGCAAGTTCCATCTTGGCGATGACCGGCGCAGCCTTTTCAGGTTTCATGCCCTCAAACACAGCAGTTAGTCGTTTCACCTTTTTGCTCTTGATGTTCTTCTCATCATTAAGGCGCTGTTTGATGCTGGTCTCAAGCTGTTCAAGCTCGCTGATGCGTCGCTGTACCTGCTCTTCAGCCTCACTGAGCGACTTCTCCCGGTCATCGAGTTGTTTGGCGCGCTTGTCCAGATTCTCTTTGTAGGATCTCAGCTCGGAGAGCGTCTCATCATCATGGCGGGAAGCGGCGGAGGCTGTGGCGGCCTGAGCCGGTGCTGCAGCTTCGGCCTGAGGGATGATATAGGCCTCAAGCATGGCCAGTGACTGATCAATCGTTGGTTGCGCTTGAGCTTCGGGTTCACCGGCGGGCAGTTCAGGGGCAGCAACCGTGTTGGTCGCAGTTGCTGTGTATATGGCGGCCTCGGTTGTTGAGGTGGCAGGCCACAGCGTTAAAGCAAGCTTGCCGCCGAGAAGGATGCCGATAACGATAAAGATTCGAATAGATAGTTTATGGGAAGTCATGATCTTACACCGATGAGGAGGATCTTCTGGATGCAACCATATCATCCATCTGACGCTGAGCTTTCAGGTCGTCCTTCCTGTTCTGTTTTTTTACCTCTTTCTGATGCATGCTGTCGTAGGTGTAGTGGGTGCGCTGAGCCTTGGCCAGCCGCTCGAAAATATCCCTCTTCTCCACTTCCATTGCCCGGATGCCTGCCTTAATTGAGGTGAGCGTGTTCTGCTGTTCACGAAAGGCGGTATCAAAGGCCTGCAGCAGAGATGCTGAGTGGCGTTTGCGCATGGCCTGATCACGCTGCTGGTTCAACTGCTTGAAATGTTCTTCTGAATTCAGGTACTGCTGCTCAAGTAGATGTTTGCGACCATTGAGTTCAGCCAGTTGCGTTTCAACCTTATTGCGCTCTTGCTCGCTGAGCCGCGTTAAAAGCTTTGACGTTTCTAGTTTCATTCAGGCTCTCCTCACTGGTCATGCTACTAACCAACTGTAGCAATCCCTGTGCCGATTCTTCACGACGGCTAGAAGAGTTGAGTTCCTGCTGTAAAAATTTGCGAACTTCAGGGATTACGGCGATCACCTGATCGAGTTCAGGATTGGTTCCAGACTCATAAGCACCGATAGAGATCATATCCTCCATATGCTCGTACTGGGACATCTTTTTACGGAAAGCACGCACTGCCTTCATTTGAACACTGCTCAGCAGCTGGTTATCCAGGCGGCTGACACTTCTTAAGACATTGATGGCGGGGAAGTGACCCTGTTCCGCCAGCTTGCGATCAAGAATGACATGGCCGTCAAGAATGGCCATGGCGGCATCAGCAACCGGATCCGCCTGCAGATCATCGCCCTCAATCAGCACTGTGTAAAAAGCACTGATATCGCCTTTTTTGACGCCCGGACCTGAGCGCTCCAGCAGTTCAGCCATGATAGAAAAGCATGACGGTGTATAGCCTTTGCTGGCCGGTGGCTCACCCAGCATCAGGCCGATCTCGCGCTGCGCCTGGGCAATGCGGGTCAGGCTATCCACCATCAGCAGCACATCCTTGCCATCTTCACGGAATGATTCGGCAATAGTGGTGGCAATATAGGCTGCCCTGACTCTTAGTACCGGTGGCATGTCTGAGGTAACCACCACGACAACGCTGTTTTGCAGCGCTTCAGCACCGAGAGAGACATCGAGAAACTCCCGTACCTCCCTGCTGCGCTCACCAATCAGGGCGATAACATTGATTTCGGCATCCGAATTTCTGGCCAGCATGCCCATCAGTGAACTTTTGCCGATACCTGCGCCGGCAAACAGCCCCATGCGTTGGCCCCAGCCCATCGGCAGGCAGGCATCCATCGCCTTGACCCCAAGCTGCATAGGCCTGTCAATGATATGACGATCAAAGGGGTTGAGTTTGATGCCCTGAATGTTGCGTACTCGGCCTGTGGCCGGCAGTGGCTTGTTATCCATTGGTTTGCCCATGCCGTCAAGTACGCGACCGAGAAGATGGTTGCCAACACGAATGCTGGGAAGCCCTGAGAGAGGGCGAATCGGATCACCGGGGGCAATGCCGACAGTGCGGCCGACCGGCATCAACAGGGTATATTCGGCACGAAACCCGACCACTTCAGCTTCGATCGAGTGGCCGGTAGCGCAGTTGATCTCACAGACATGGCCGATACTTGATTTAAGTCCCGTTGCCTCAAGCATCGGGCCAAGCACCTTGTAGACCTTGCCGCGCATCGGGAAAATGTTGTGACACTGCTGCTCGGAGAGAATCTTTTCCCGCTGCTTTTTATCCCAGAGTGGTAGGGAGGTTTTAGGCTTGGGGTCCATCGGCGCTTTCCGGTGCAACGACAGTTTCGGTGAGCAGTTCAGGACGCAGCTGATCCATATAGTTGGCTACGGCAGCGGCAGGATCAATCAGGATGTCCTGCTGAATGGAGATGACACGGCAAGAGGCCGGTTGCACAGACTCATCACTGATAAGCGTGGCCATCAACGGGCTCTCATCGAGCAGACGTTTGAATACGGCATAATCACCGGGCGCAATAGCGATTCGGAGATCGCTGGTGTCGGGAAGATGGGAGGCGGCCTGTTCTGCGATCTTCCAGAGCTTTGAGCTGTCGGTTTCCAGTGTTTCAGCGACAATCCTCTCGGCTATATGGCGGGCAATATCAAGCGCAGTTTCGGCAAAGGCCAGCTTGATCTCATCAATTGATTTCTCAGCACCGTTGAGTGTGTCCTGAATCGACTCAAGAAGCTGTTCAGCCCGCTTCTGCCCCAGTGCCATGCCTGCCTTTTCTCCGGCAAGGTAGGCGTTGTCATAGGCCTCTTTTTCGATCACTTCAGCCCTTCCCTGGGCCTCCTGCAGCATCTGCTCCAGCTGTTTCATGCGATCCACGCCAGCGGCAGGCTGTAGCGGTTCCGGTCTGGCGGTATCGGCTACTGTTCTGTAGGGGAAAGCCCCCTTATCAGTAACGTTCGGATTAATCTCTTCCCGGAAAGAGAGCGGGTTGATTGTGTTCATCTGCATCAGACCATGTCATCGGATGTACTGAGTGCGATAGCGCCATCATCATCAAGTTTACGGATTACCTTGAGTACGCCCTGCTGAGCCTCCTCTACATCCGAGAGTTTCATCGGCCCCATTACCTCCATGTCTTCGCGCATAATCTCTGCCGCGCGTTGTGACATGTTGGCAAAGAAGCGCTCACCAATCTCATCTGAGGCACCCTTGAGTGCTTTGACCAGATCATCAGAGGAGATATGTTTGAGGATGGTCTGGATATCACGATCAGAGAGATCCTTCAGATCTTCAAAGACAAGCAGCATGCGATCCACCTGCGTAAACAGATCTTCATCCTTGTCGCGCAGCTGGTCGAGAATCGGACGTGCCACCTCTTTCTCCAGCCCTTTGAGAATATCCACCACGCTGATCATACCGTCAAAGCTGATGCCGGAGTCTCCCTGCATATCAGCCAGCTCTTTCTCAAGTGTCTCCTCAATATCTTTAACCAGTTCTCTGGGCACACTTTCGATCTTGGACATGCGCATCACTACCGATAGCTGCATCTCCTCCGGCAGCAGTGCAATAACGCGACTGGCGACGGATGAGTCGATGTTACCGAGAATCAGGGCGATCGTCTGAGGATGTTCATCCTTGATATAGGAGGCGATCATATCGGGTTTCAGGCGCGACAGCTTTTCCCAAATGTTCAGTGATTTGGGGGCTGAGAGCTCATTGAGAAGACGGTCGGCCCGCTCGTGCTCAATGGCATAACGAAAGAGCGAAACAACATCTTTCTGGGAGGAGCGCATGAGCGGATCTTCTGAGCGGTGCAGCTCCAGATACTCCTTGGTCACAGCATCAAGCACTTCGGTGTCAATCTTGCCCAGTTCCGCCATTCTTCGGCCCAGGCGGCTGAGTGTTTTATCATCCATGTGCTGTACAAGCGGTGCGGATGCTTCCGGCCCGAGGGCGAACAGAAGAATAGCCGCTTTATCTTCGCCGCTTAGCTGAGTTTTTCCCTTCATACCGGATCCACCCATTCGCGCAGGACTTTATTGGCACGATCAGGCTCAGTCACCACGCTCTGTCTGACCTGCTCCATGTTGGCCAGTCGCGCATAGGCCTCGCCTGATAACTCATGCTGTCCAAGTACGCCTTCAGGCCTTTTCTTGGCAGTCTGCTGCTGATCTGCTGATTCCTGAATGCGTTTTGCCAGAGGTCTGAGTACAAACCAACCGAGCAGCAGAAGTGCCAGGCCGGCAAGGCTGTAGCGTACAATCTGCATATAGAAGACTCTGTTTTCGGAAGAGGCAAGCGCCTCACTATCGGCAACGCTGGAGATATCCATCAGCGGCATGCTCTGCACATCAACAGAATCACCACGATCTTCATTGTAGCCCATGGCGCGTTCAACCAACGCCTGAATACTGGCCAGCTCCTCTTTGCTACGTGGCGTGAAGCTCGCCTCACCATTTTCTCCGCTCTGGCTTGCGCCGCCGACAATAACAGCGACAGAGAGTTTGTTGATGCTGCCGAAGGGTACAATGCGATGCTCGTTGATGGTGCTGATTTCGTAGTTATTCACATCCTCATTGCGGCTGGCGCTGTCACTGGGTTGTGCTGCAGCCACACCGGTAGCGGGGTTGGCGCCGGGGGTATTGGAGGCCAGGCCGGGAACGCCCAGGGCAGCCCCCTCATTGGACTGGCGGTTCTCTGAAATGCTCTTACGGCTGCGCAGTACCTGTTCATCCGGGTTGTAACGGGTGTTCTTCTGTTCAATAAATTCGCGGTTGATATCGGCTGAGACACGAACCACGGCCTGACTTACACCGACAATCTGCTCAAGCATGCCGGTCAGTCGCTCTTCCATGCGCTGTTCAAGTTTGCCCTGATACTCCTGCAGGGTTTGACCCTCGCTCATCGGTGCCTCTTTTTCGTTGGCGGAGAGGAGTGAACCTGATGCATCGACAACGGTGACATCACTCTGATCCATCTCAGGAACACTGGCGGCAACCAGATTCTGAATGGCAATAACAGATCGCTTGGGCAGCCGCTGGCCACCGGAGAGCTGCAGCATAACCGAGGCGGTAGCTTTGCGGTCACGATCTGCAAATGCTGACTCTTTAGGCAGCACCAGATGCACGCGTGCTGCGCTGACCTGTGGCATCACCTCAATGGTGCGCGCAAGCTCACCCTGCAGGGCACGTTGAAGGTTGATTTTGCGGGTGAAATCACTAAGACCGAACTCATTGCTTTGATCGAAAATTTCAAAGCCGGTTTTACCCGTCGGGGTAACACCCTGACCCGCCAGGTTCAGACGAACCTGATAAACCTGATCCTCTGGAACCATGACGGTGCCACCGCCCTCCAAACGGTAGGGGATGTGCTCTTTCTGAAGCATTTCAACCACTGAGGCGGCATCTTTTTCCGCCATGCCGGCATAAATAGCCCTGTATGGTTTTTCAGATGACCAGAGAACAAGGCCAAGAAAACCGGTCAGCATCAGGCTTGCTGCGGCAAAGAGCAGAATTTTTCTGTATTTGGCCAGCACCTGTGGAACCTGGATGGTGGCACCCTGCGCTGCTGCGCCGGCCTCATGCGAGGCGGCATCAATGGGGGTGTTTGCCATGTTCATCGGTGTCTGTGGCATCAGTGAGTCAGCCATGGTTTAAATCCTCTATACCTGCATGCGGATGATTTCACGGTATGCATCCACCAGTTTATTGCGCACGCCAAGCATCATCTGAAATGAGAGATCAGCCTTCTGGATAGCCATGAGGGTCTCAGAGGTGTTGACGCTTTCACCTGTTGCCAGTGCTACCGATGCGCTGGCCGCAGCTTTTTTGTCATGGTTCATCTGCTCCGTGTAGGCTTTGAGCATTTCACCGAAATTTTCCGCTTTGCCGGATGTGGATTTGTCGCCGACCTGCAGGCTGTTGCTGCCGGTAAGGCCTGTTGTGGGTCCAATGCCTTGAATACTCATGACAATCTCCTATTTCAGCAATTCGAGTGATTTAAGAAACATCCGCTTGGATGCCTCCATGGTTGTTACGTTGGCTTCAAAACTTCTTGCCGCTGAGTTCATATCCACCATCTCTTCCACCGGATTCACATTCGGCATGCGCACGACACCTTTGGCATCGGCATCAGGGTGTGAGGGGTCAAACACCTCACGGAACGGGGTGGGATCCTGCGCCACATGCGATGCTTTTACCGACTGATGACGATCTTTTGCAAAGCTGCTGTTAAATACAGTCGAGAATGACTGTGATGCAGGGGTAGCCTGAAAGACAACCTGTCTGCGCCGGTAGGGGCCGCCATCAGGTGTGCGGGTTGATTCAGCATTGGCGATATTCTCCGCCACAATATCCATGCGCGAGCGCTGGGCGCTCATGCCTGCGGCACTGATATGCATGGAGGATAAAAGGTCATTGGCCATTAGCGATTACCCTCCTTGATGGCGTTGAGCAGACCGCTGATGCGTCCTTTGGCCAGACGCATGGAGAGCTCATGCATCAACTGGTTTTCACTCATGCGTGCCATCTCTTTCTGAACATCAACAGTGTTGCCATCCATTCTGCGGGCCGGGCTGTAATCGAAAACCGAGCTGCTGCTTAAATGGCCGCTACCGCTGTCGCTGATGTGGCCTGCATGGGTGGCGACAGGTTTGCCTGCCCCTTTATGCTGCTGTCTCTCAGCAAGGAAATCGGCAAACGAGCGGTTGTCTACCCTGTAGTTTGGTGTGTCGGCATTGGCAATGTTGCTAGAGGTGACGCCCTGGGCCTTCTCTCTGGCGATCAGAGAGGATTCAATGCGCTGAAATCCTTCGCCTAACATATCAATCATGACTTACACCTCCTCTTGCCCTGGCCGCCAAATATTTATCACAGGCAAAAACTACCCAGCAAGTGACATGCCAGACTCATAGCCCTGTAGCTTATTGCGTAGCGTTCGGATGCTGATACCAAGCAGCTGGGCGGCTTCGGTGCGGTTGCCCTGCACATGTACAAGCGTCTTCTCGATCAGTGTGCGCTCCATATCGCGGATGGTGACTCCCGCCTGCATCGCACTCTCGCCGTGCTCTGTATTTGCACCCATGTTTGCAGGAGCAGGGTCGAGGAAGAGGTGTTCAGGGTGAATGGTATCCCCCTCGGCCATCAGGAAGGCACGATGCATACAGTTTTCAAGTTCGCGTGCATTGCCGGGCCAGGGGTGGGAGGTGAGATGATGAACCGTTGGCCCTGTCAGTTTTGGTGCCGGTTTGCGGTACATGGCGCTGAAACGATCAAGAAAGTGGTTGGCCAGTGGATAGATATCACCTTTACGCTCTCTCAGTGGCGGCAGCTGGATGGTAACCACATTCAGTCGGTAGTAGAGATCCTGTCGGAAATCACCATTTTGAACTGCCTGGGTGATGTCCCTGTTGCTGGTGGCAATAACCCGCACATCGATTTTAACAGGTTTGCTGCCACCGAGTCTGTCGACTTCACCCTCCTGCAGAACACGTAGCAGCTTGGCCTGCAGGTGAACCGGCATCTCAGTGATCTCATCCAGTAACAGGGTGCCTTCATGGGCCAGCTCAAATTTGCCGGGGCGGGCTGAGGTGGCGCCTGTAAAGGCTCCCTTCTCATGGCCGAACAGTTCAGCTTCAAGCACCCCTTCCGGAATAGCTGCACAGTTAATGGCGATGAAATTATTCTCGCGCCGGTTGGAGCAGGCGTGCACGTAACGCGACAGGCGCTCTTTGCCGGTTCCCGACTCGCCAATCACCAGTACGGATGCGCAGCTTGGCGCTACCAGTGCCACACGATCAAGCAGGCGACGAGTCTCAACATCTTCAGTGACAAAGATATCCTGCTGCTTCATGCGGGCCGGGCGCTGCTGTTCACTGGCCTGTTGAGCCAGCGCGCTCTGGTGGCCGCTTTTGCGAATGTATATTTCGAGAATATCGTCAGGCAGAGGTATCAGGCGGTAATCGATGATGCCCATGTGCATCAGGTCGGCGGCGCGGTCGGCCTGACCGTTGTTGGTGAGAATAACCAGATTGGCCTGTGGGTTGTGTTCAAACAGGCGCCGGACAATCGAAGGGGAGGTGACCGTGTCCCAGATAAATACAAGCGCGTCGTTGTCGCAGAGATACTCATGGGTCTGGCTGGGAATTGATTCGATGGCGGTTTGCGGCAGCAGTCTGCCCAGTTGTACACGCAGCTCTGCCTCTTCGTGCTGAGGAAATCCGACCAGTGCTACATTGGAAAGGCTCATTGTTTTTCCCCCAATAGCTGGCCTGCCTGCTGATCTGCCAGTGCCAGCTTGGCCAATGCCGCATAGGTTCCGGCATCTTTTCTCTGTGCCAGTGCCTGCAGGCGCTGCTCGCCCTGCTGAATTTCACCGGTGCGGACCTGACAAACGCCAACATAGTATTCCCATGCGGCGTCACGATCCTTCTCGGCTACCTCCATGTAGAGTTTGCGTGCCTGTCCGTACTCACGGGCAGTAAACAGACTTCTGGCCTGATTGAGTAGTCCCATGCGTTGGTCTGCCCCCTGACTCAGGCGATAGCTCTCCCAGGCTTTGGCTTCACTGTGCCAGTGGCCAAGCGCCGCAGAGACTTCTGCACTGGTACGCCAGAAGTTGGCGCGGGATTCGAGGGCAAGGTCGGAGGCACGCACTGCATTGAGTGTCTGACGCGCCGCCTGCGCCTGCTTCTGGTTCATCTGCATGCGTGCTACTACAGCCAGAATTTCCGGACGGTAAATGGTATACTCGTTGCGATTGAGCCAGCGCATCACCTTTTCTACGCCATCGGAATCCTGACGGTCCATCCACAGCTTGGAGAGCTCAACCATAACGCGCTGGCCGCGAATGCTGGCTTTATTGCTTTTGTATAGTTCACTGAGCAGTTTCTCTGCGCCATCAAAGAGCATCAGCAGGCGCATGGCATGGCCGATGCCAAGGCGAAGCTCCTGCGACAGTCTGGCGCTGGGGCGAAGCTGGGGGTACTGCTTCCAGATCGTCACTGCTTTCAGCCACTGCTCCTGCTTGAGCATGGTG
Source organism: Mariprofundus sp. KV (assembly GCF_013387475.1). Lineage (GTDB taxonomy): Bacteria > Pseudomonadota > Zetaproteobacteria > Mariprofundales > Mariprofundaceae > Mariprofundus. The sequence continues at coordinate 39,314 of NZ_VWNB01000014.1, forward strand.
TTAAGGCTGTCCTGCAGCCATATGGCACCCTCTTTGTGGGCGCGTTGGGCAATGCGGCGATCCACTGATGTGGCGGCCCTGGCGTAGGCGTGCAGGGCAGGCGATTCGGCGCGTTCTTCAGCGCTCTCTTTTTCTGTGGCCAAAGAGGCCTTCTCAATGCGTGCCCAGAATTGTGCAAGCCCAAGCATCGCTTCATCTTCAATGAGGGAGAGCTGATTGGAGTCGGCAATTTTTTTCAGTGATACCATGGCGGGAAGAAGCTTCTCTTTCTCGGTCTCATCTTTGAATTCCAGCATCAGTTTGCGGATAAACGCCTTGCGTCCGATGGTGGTTTCAGCCTGACTGGCGGACAGAATGCCGTACTCTTTAATAGCTGCCGCTGTTTTATTGTTATCAGCAATGATATCGGCATGAATAAGGCGTACAATCGGAGCCTGCACACTATTGATATAGCGATGGATAAAATCCTCTGAGAGCGCAAGCGTCTGCTTGTCTTCATTGTTATGCATTAGCTGGATAAAGTTGGCATAGAGAATCGGCTCGCTGGTGATGATCTCCTGCCAGTTTTTATGCACTGCCAGCAGGCTCTTGTAGGCGACCTCAGGGCGCTTCTCCCCTTGATCGACAATAGCCATCCAGGCCATGCCTATGGCTTGCCGATAGCTGTCACTGCCGATTTGCAGGCTGTATTGAAGCAGGTCGCTGCGAGCGTAGGCAAACTGCTCTTGTTCAATGTGGATTCGGGCCATCAGCAGCCAGGCCCGGCGCAGATTTTGCGGTTGTTGATCTTTGGTGATGATTTCACGTGCTGCTGTCACTGCCTTTTTGTGATCCCCCGCCTTCCAGCGCAACCATGCCTTTTGCCAACGCAGTTCGGCGGCTTGGGGGTTTTCAGGAAACTCTTTCAGCGATGCCTCAATGGCCTGAACTGCCAGAGAGATGTTTTCAAAATGTTTATGTGTGGCACGCATAATCTCTGCTTCGGCAATCAGGTTTAAGATCTCCTGTCGCTCGTCGCGCGTGACCTTTTGGGCCTTAAGCACCTTTTCGGCCGTTCGCACGGCTTGTTCGGGATTGCCGTTATTCAGAAAAATGCGAACGGTACGTGTCCGCTCACTCTCCAGCGCGTAGCTGGCAGACGGCAGGGCGAGAATGAGTGCAGTGACGATGATGATAGCGCGGAACATGTTGCGTTATCGCAAGATTCATGCCGAAGACGGCAAGGGCCTTATATTGCGCTGTTTTAATATGAAAAGAACCATGTAATCAGACATTTGGATTGCCCTGATGTCTGCTGTCGCCGGTGCGACCGGATTGCATTTAAGGGGATTTCTGACTGTTGTCACGCGAGCAGTCAGGGCTGCTTAGTTTTCAGCAGGCTGCAGTCCCTTCTTTTTGATTTTTTCAACCAGGGTTGTGCGATTCATAGCCAAAAAATTGGCGGCACGGTTTTTGTTCCAGTTGAAGCGTTTCAGCGCCGACAGGATCAGGTGACTTTCAAATTCATCCACAGTGGCCTTCAGGTCGATCTGCTCTGCAGATGTTACATCCATCTGGAAACTCTGCAGCACGCGTTCTTTGTCGCTGATCATACGCGAGGGGAGGTCTTCAACTCCAACAATGCCGTCACGTTTCAGTGTGGTGACCCGTTCGATAAGGTTTTGCAGTTCGCGAACATTGCCTGGCCAGTTGTAGGAGAGCATGGAGCGTTTGGCTTCATCTGAAAAACCGGTGATGGCTGATCCTTTCTCTTTGTTAAAGTGCGATATAAAGTGGTTGGCAAGCAGCAGAATATCATCGCCACGATCCTTTAGCGGAGCCAGATAAAGAGGAATGACATTAAGTCTGTAGTAGAGATCCTCTCTGAAGCGTCCGGCCATAATCTCTTCTTCAAGATCACGATGGGTAGCGGCGATGACACGCACATCAACATGAATGCTCTGCTGGCTACCGACCGGTTCAAAACAGCGCTCCTGGAGGACACGCAGGAGTTTGACCTGAAGTTTCGGGCTCATGTCACCAATTTCATCAAGGAAGATGGTGCCGCCATTGGCGATCTCAAAGCGTCCCGGCCGGGCACGAATGGCGCCTGTGAATGCCCCTTTCACGTGACCGAACAGCTCGGATTCAAGAAGTTCCTCAGGGATGGCTCCGCAGTTGATGGAGACCATGGGTTTGCCGGAGCGGGAGCCTGATTTATGCAGCGCCTTGGCCAGTACCTCCTTGCCACAGCCGGACTCACCGCTAATGAGGACAGTGCTGTCAGAGTTGGCCAGCAGCTTAATGGTCTCCTGAAGTTTGCGAATCGACTCGCAGTGGCCAATCAACCCCTCTTTGCCGCTTTGGGTACGAATCTGTTCGCGCAGGGAGAGGTTGTCTTTTTTCAATTGTCTGGTTTTCATCAGTTCGCCGATGCGCACCAGCATCTCATCAATATCGAAGGGTTTCTTGAGAAAATCATTGGCTCCAAGCCGGACAGCGTCGACAGCTGTGTCGACTTCGGCGTAGCCGGTCATGATAATGATGCCCATGTCAGGATCGGATTGGCGGAATTCACGCATCAGTTCAATGCCGTTGCCATCGGGAAGGCGCACGTCGAGGATAGTCAGATCAAATTTGCCAATAGACATTGCTTCCTGTGCGCGGGTGGCATTGGCTGCCGCGGTTACATGGTAGCCCGCCGCTTCCAGCGCCTCCTGCAGAATGCATCTGAAGTCATCATTATCTTCAACCAGCAGGATAAATGCAGATTGTTTCACAGTATTTTGCTCCCCTTGTTGCGTCGCCAGCATTGATCAAAGTCAAAATAATGACGGGGCGTTCGGTAAAAGCAAGCATTCTCTGCGTGTAAATAGGGAGGCAGGGCCTGTTTCTCTTTATGGATAGTCAAAATTCCATTGTTTTCATTATGATGTTGTGAAGAAATACTCATAAATCATTGAATTATAAGATAAAGGGCCTTGAATCTTATGTGGAATGCGAGGGTGGCAGAAGGTGATTTAATTTTGACGTTTATGGATTGTTAAAGTTGAGAATATATTCTCCGATATGTACTGATGTATAGTAATTCTGTCTGCAGATGGTGTGCAGCAGAGGAGGTGAGACCACATGGCTATGAGTGTTCAGCCCGTAGATGGCTTAATTCACAGGCTTCTTCAGCAGAATGCCAGACCCTCCTCTGCTCCTGATCGATCTCAGGAAGCCACAAAACCAGCCTCTGACCATGTCAGTCTCTCTGTCGATGCGCGCCCCTCTCAATCTGACTCGGTAAAATCCGAGCTTCCGGCTAGGCTCGGAGAAAAAGCATTGGAATCACACTTGCTAAACCTTTATCGTTCGAATGATAAGTTTGGAGGGTAAGTGTGAAACGCCCCAGGTTGTTGCTGGCCGAAGACGATGAGGCTTTGGCTTCGCTATTAGAAGAGTATCTGCTCGAAGCGAATTATGATGTAACTGTACACCGTCGGGGTGATACGGCTCTGGAGGCATTGGGTCAGGATCGATTCGATCTTGTGCTTACCGACATTGTGATGCCTGGCGCCGATGGTTTGACCCTTCTTCGTCATGTTGTCCATGATGAACTCAGTGACACACTTGTGATCCTGATGACCGGCTACTCCGGCATCGAAAATGCCCTGCATGCTGTTGAGCAGGGGGCCTATGACTTTGTAAGCAAACCTTTTCAACTTCCTGAAATCAGGGTTCGACTCGACAACGCTTCCCGTTATCAGCAACTGCTGCGCAGTTGGAATGAGCTCACGGGGGGGGGCAGCACCGCTGCAGAGGCTGCGTACCCTTCCGGGCATGCGGTGGCCAAGGCTTACGGCCGAAGTTCAACGGGAAATTACTGATGCTGAACCTTCTTATTATTGAGGATCAGCCTGCTGTTCGCGAGGTGGTTGCTGAAATTGCCGGCGAATTAAGTCAGGAGGTAAGGGTTGCGCAGGTCGGTAGCCTTGAAGAGGCGAGAGCTGTTCTGGCTTCAGAAGAGTGGAACGGCCTGATCACTGATATGAGTCTTGGTGATGGCAATGCGCTGGAAATGATTGCTTCACTCAAAGAGGGTGGAGTGAAGATGCCTCCTACCATTCTGATGAGTGGCTTTTTAACCTCAGCCAGAATGGCTCAGGCTCTGCAGTTGGGTATTGAGCATGTGCTGGCCAAACCCTTTGCTCCTGATGTGCTGCTTGATTGTCTGGAGAAGATGCTCAGCAAAGATGAAGAGCATGCGGTTGCCTCGGCAGACAAACCTAAACGCCAGCAGCGCTCTTCTGATCGACTGCTTCCTGAAATGTTTGAGATGGATCGCCGCCTCGGCCTCGTCTATCGAATGTTCGATGAGATTCCCGCTCAGCACGATGTCTCGTCTGTCTGCTCAAGTGCTTTGAATCTTGCTGTTGAGGTGGTACATGCCAAGGGCGGCTATCTTGCCTTTTTTGAGCGCAGTCATCACAAGCTTGTCATGGTCTCTTCCCAGGGTATGGGAGAGGTTGCACCATCCTGTACGCTTGATGAGACCTCCTTTCAGCCGCTGGTTGCCGGTGAAGAAGAGCTTATTCAATCCTTTCCTGATGCTCCGGGTATCTGCTGGCCGGGAGTGGATGAGCCTCATCATGTTGCCATTCCTGTTCGTCTGCAGGGTGTTTCGATGGGAGTGCTCTGCCTGCTTGATCCGGCATCAAGTGAGCCACTGAAGAGCGAGACCCGTCAGATGCTGGGGCTGCTGGTCAAGGAGCTCGATACGCTGCTGGATAATCGTGCGGTGCATGCGGCGCTCGCCGATAACATGCGCGAAACATTGATTGCCCTCGTACGCTCACTGGAAGCGCGAGATCGTTACACCCGGGATCACTCAGGACGGGTAGGGTCGCTATCGGCCATTCTGGCCGAGGATATGGGGTTGGATCAGGACCGCGTTGATCTGATTCGCACAGGTGGTCTGCTGCATGATATTGGCAAGTGCGGCATTCCTGATGCGGTGCTGCTCAAGCCGGATCGCTATACCGAGAATGAGTTTGCTATCATGAAGGCGCATCCGGCGATTGGTGACAATATCCTGAAAAACATGGATACCATGATCAGGGAGCGGTTGATGCTGCGTCATCATCATGAGCGGTATGACGGGCTCGGTTATCCTGACAGGCTGGCCGGTGAGGATATTCCTCTTGAGGCGCGTATTGTCTGTGTTGCCGATGCCATCGATGCAATGACCACACATCGCGTTTATCGAATGGCAAGACCACTCTCTTTCTGTGTCGAGCAGCTGAAGGCCGGTTCTGGCACGCAATTTGATCCGGAGATTGTGAAGGTAGCCCTTGCCGCGATTGAGCGCGGGGTGGTGAGTACACAGGCAGAGGGGCAGCAGAACATTGAGGGTGTTATGCCTCTGTCGGCCCTGATATCTGTTAAAACTGAGGTTCGTAACTATGGCTAAAGCGCAAAAAGATCATGGCAGACAGGATTTTCGTGTTAACGACATGATTCCTATTAGCGACGAAAAAATGACGCAGGAAGCTTTCGAGATTAATAAGACCAAGGTGGGGATTAAGTCGCGCCAGAGTAGTATGCTGCAGGAGATGGTCGGTGGCCGTGATCTGTTCAGTGGCGAAGCCCATGAGGGCATGAATCCTGATGTTGCCAGTATGTTGGAGTCACTTGATGCCAAGCTCAACTATCTGATCGGTGTCAATGTGCTCAATGATGCCAGTCATAGTGAGCTGGAGGAGCGGGCTGTGAATCTGAGTGTGACCGGCGTGAGCTTTGTTACCTCCAATCAATATGCTCCCGGCGATAAGACAAAAATCACGTTGATGCTGCCCTCGTTCCCTCCCTCTACACTGGAGTTGCTGGGGACTGTGCGAAGGGTGGAGTCCAGAGATGGCAAGCGCATCTGGATTGGTGTCCAGTTCTATTATCGCTGTGATGAAGAGGAGGACTCTATTCAGAAGTATGTTTATCGCCGACATCGTGAAACGATTCGCTCCAGAAGCAGGAACAGGGATGGTTGAACCTGTTTTTACAACGTATCCGTTACATCAAGAGGGCTGATATAGCCCTCTTTTTTTTAGGTTCATCGCGCAATTACGGGAATGATCCTCATAGGAACTGAGTTGCTTCATTCAAACCAAAGGCAATGTAAGTGAATATATATTCACTTGTCCTTTCTTTGATGGCAAAGAAAGAACGAAAGAAAGCCACCCCGGAACCAGCCAGCCCTTCGGGTTCCCGATCCTGCATATTAAAAATCGGCCACGGCTCCGCCGCTCTTCTCCGATTTTGAATATTTGTCTCGGCAGCCTGCTAACGGGGGATCAAACGACACTGTTCCAGCCGCAAGATTGAGTTGGCTTTTAATCCCGCTCCAAGATGCGCCGGAGTATTTATTGTTCAATGGAAAGAGGCGAAAATAGTTTCGCCCCATTGAACGATAAATACGCAGGGAGAAGCAGATTGCCGGGCAGCTTTCTTTGGTTCGTTTCTTTTCTGGAAAAGAAATGAACAGATAAATCTACCATTATAGCAGGAGAGGATACGCCTCCAGTTTTGATTTACTAAGACTGTTTTCCCGGACTTCCGCGAAGAACCTTTTTTTATGCCTGACTGGAGACTGTGATTTGGTTGCGACCGTTTCTCTTTGATTGGTAGAGCGCCTCATCAGCAGCTTTGAAGGTATTGGCATGATCTGTGCCGGGAAGGTGCTCGGCGATACCGATGCTGGCGGTGATATCAATCATGCCTGCAGTTGTTTTGAATGATTTCATCTCAATGGAGTGGCGCAGTGTTTCAGCCAGGTGTGTACTGTTCTCAAGGTCTGTGTCGGGGAAGATGACGCAGAACTCTTCGCCACCCACGCGTGCGGCCAGGTCCGTGCTGCGTGTGCAGGCATCAAGCATTTGGGCCATCTGCTGTAATACCTCATCTCCGACATCGTGACCATGGGTGTCATTGATCTGTTTAAAGTGGTCGATATCAACAACCAGAAAACAGAACCTGGACTGGCCTAGTGTTTTAAGATATTCCGCTAGGCGTCTGCGGTTGGCAAGGCCTGTAAGCGGATCGTTGCGAGCCTCAGACTCAGCCTCTTCAAGCTGTCTGGAGAGCGAGGAGAGTTTTTCGACGTTGAGCTGGATCGATTGATGCAGCTTTTCACTGGCACTGCTCAGTTTGTTGCCAGCTGAGAGGATGCCCATGCGCGCCTTCTGCAGAACAGCTCTGGCCTGTTCGATATCATCCGGAAGCTCCTGCTCCAGTAGCTGTTTGGCCTGTTTCAACTCATCAGACTCTTCACCGGCCTCTTCCAGTACATTTGAGATTGCCTGCAGTGATGGAGCGAGTGCATCGACCAGCTGCTCCAGTTCATTTCTCATTGCCGCATCGTGCTGCAGGTGCTGCTGCAGCAGTTGTTGCAGGTGGCGGGCGGCGCGTTGCAGTGAGTCTCGCTTGGGGGCTTTTTCACCAATCATGCCGCAGGTGCTGTCAAGCAGGGCACGGGTGACAGGGATATCCTGCAGGGCCTGCATAATCAGCATCTGCCGCTGCTCTACCTGAGCCTCTACTGCTGCTTTGGCATCGTCAGGGATGGTGCCGCTGTGAGTGGGGCGAAGCAGTGGGCCATGCTGGGCGTCGAGCAGCTTCGCGAATTGCTGGATGGCCCAAAGGTGCGTGCTGTTCGGAATGCCGGGGTTCTGTCTGATCTGCTCAAGGGCGGCAATCATGCGGCGCGTGGTGGTACGAAGTTCAATATCATCTGGCATAGCGGCAAGGACGACAGGGCGAACCACATCCATGTCATCAAGGAGTTTGTTGAGTAGTTCGACCTGGCTCATAGCATCAGGACTGCAGAGAGCGCATGCGTTCAGTCTCAACGGCCAGCAGGGTGTCAGCCTCTCGCAGCTCTTTGTTCTGGGTGTTGGCAGAAAGATGCTGTTGCACCTGATTTCGCAGCTGCTCAATGTCGGAGATCATCTGCGGGGATGGTGCGTTGCCGGACTCCAGGCACTGCATGGCCTGATCCAGCAGGGATACGCTTTCGTTGAGGGCTTGCCATGCACGTTTTTCTGGCTCATGTGCGGGCGTCTGCTCGTTGCTTTCAATCTCGCGTGTATCAGAAATTTCAGCGTCAAACAGGGTCTGGAACACACCTGTTGTGCCGCTCTGTTTGGTTTTTCGGGTTGTTTGGCCGGATACCGGTAAATTATTATGGATTTTCATCACGGGCCCCGCTCTGCTTAATAGTCTCTCTCATCGGAATGCAAGCTCGCAAGAAACGGGCCAGATGTGGCGATGCGATCCGTTGGCTACGCTGTTTCACTGCCTTCTGTCTTGATGCTGACGGCATGAATGGTGGCAGGAAATAGCGGCTTTAAGGCCTGCATCACTTTTCTGTGGCTCTGCATGCGTGAGAGGCCATTGAAGGCAGCGGCTTTAATCTGAACGATGAAGTGCCCGCCGCCGCTCTCTTTTGCGCCTGCATGACCAGCATGTTTCCAGGATTCATCTTCGATTTGAATCGATTCCGGCGCGAATTCAGCCTCTAGCGTGTGCTGGATGAGCTTGATTCTCTGACTCAAGAATCGGACTCTTTTTTGCGATAGAGGGTGCAGACTTTGCCGATATAGTTGACAATTTCTGCCCCGGTTTTTGCTGCCAGTGTTTCACCGGCCGCCTTGCGCACAGTGCGATCATCTTCAGCGATGTGAACTTTAATCAGCTCGTGGATATTGAGCGCCAGCTCGGTCTCTGCAATCAGGTTCTCAGTAATGCCTTTCTGGCCGATTCTGATAACCGGCTTTAAGGGGTGAGCTCTGGTTTTCAGTGCTGCAATCTGTTTATTATTAAGGGCCATATATATTCTCCGGCGGCGCATACTAGGTGTTGTTTGTGAAGATGAAAATCAAACTCTTCAGGCGTGGGTTGAGAGCTGCTACAGGATGTTGCTGGCATTTGTAGATAAGGGGGCAGAAAGTCTCCGGATCTGCTTTTTTTATCTTATTTTTTGCGTAGGGTGGCTGTTATGACGAATGTATTGAAAGAAGATCCGCATCGTGCCGTGATTCTTGGCGCCAGCAATGGTGGTACTGCCATTCTCGAGATGTTGCTGGAAGAGGATCTGGTTGAAGTGATTGCCGTAGTCGATCGTAACGCGGATGCACCGGGTCTGGCTCTGGCCAGAGAGCATGGCATACCTGTCTACTCCGATCTGGAGGAGGCTTTGAAAGATGGTGCGCCATGTGTTGCCTTTAACATGACCAATAATGAGATGGTTGAGGCAGTGGCTTCAGAGATACTCGGTGCTGGCGGTGTCATCGGTGGCATGGAAGCCAAACTGATTCTGCGTATTATCAATAATATGAAACAGGCCAAGGCGGAGCTCCATTTTCAGGCCAGCCATGATCTGTTAACCGGTCTGTATAATCGTCGCCATATGATGGAGCAGTTGCATCAGGGGGTGTCTCAGGCGGTTCGTTATCAACACGACTATGCTGTTGTGATGATCGATCTTGATCACTTCAAACAGGTGAACGATGTCCACGGCCATGCCGCGGGTGATCTGGTGCTTTCGCATATGGCGCGGGTGCTCAGGGAGTGCGTGCGCGAGTCTGATGTGCCCGGCCGCTGGGGAGGGGAGGAGTTCATTGTTCTGCTTCCGCATACCACGCTGAAAGGTGCAAAAAAGGCGGTGGATACCTGGCTGCATCACCTTAACTCATCACCAGTTCGTCTGGAGAGCGGTGAAATTGTCACGGTTGGTTTTTCAGCTGGTGTTGCCATACTTGAAGGTAATGAAAAGGCTGATGTAAACAAGCTGGTTAACCGTCTGCTGCATGTTGCAGACGGGCGCATGTATTTGGCTAAAGAGCAGGGACGTAACAGGGTGATCATTGAAGGTGATATTCCTGATGCCGTTCTTGGCAAGAGCATCTGAGAGGCCGGGCTGCGCCGCTTCTCCAGCGTTGCCCCAAATGGGCGTTTGGATAGAGTGGAGCTGTGCAGACGGATGAATTAAAGCCACAGAAAACCCGGCAAGAGAGCGCTGATTCCCTCATGGATACAGTGAAAACTTTTGTGCCGCGCATGCCGATTCGCTGGCGCTGGACGATGCTTGTTGGTTTGACCGTTGCGCTGGCCGTTGTTTTTCTCTTCTTTGTGATTCTGGATATTGAGCGAGATGCCTGGCTTGAGAGCCAGGCGGCTCAGGCGGAGTTGCAGGTGGATCGTCTGACTGATGAGTTGAAGCTGCCTATGCTCTCCGGTAGTAGCGCTGAGACAGATCTTGTGGTGCAGGGGTTTCTGGAAAAGGTGCCGACCGTACTGGGTGTTCTGCTCAGGAATGCCAATGGTAAAACCCGATCTTATGGCGATGTTGGCAGTGACAGTGATCCGGTCGCTGCGATGTCGGTGTCTAACAGTGTAAGTCGCCTGCCGGTGGCAGCACTCTGGTATAGTAAAGGTGTGTTGTACGCAGACACCTCGCTGGGTTCCGTGGCTGTGCGTTTCTCCGAGCAGGCGTGGCAGGATATCGCCGGCAAGTTGGGGCAGAAGATCTCAATTGCTGCGGTCATTGTTGTTCTCTTTTCCGCCTTGTGGGTCTACTGGCTTGCCGGGCGCATGAGTAAACCGCTTGAGATGCTGGCTGATGCGGCAAGACAGGTGGCATCAGGTGACTACCATGTGGATATGCGGGTCTCCGGTAATGATGAGATTTCTGATGCGGTGTCCCAGTTCAATGTGATGGCGCGGGAGCTTGCCCATAAGGAGAAGTTGCGCGAGGAGTTTGGCCGTTATCTCAATCCAAAACTTGTAACCGATATGTTTGATGGTGGTTCAACCCGATTAGAGAACCATCGCCAGGAGGTTACTGTTCTGTTTGCGGATATGGTTCATTTTACATCCTTTTCAGAATCCACAGATACCGGCGAGGTGGTGAATATCCTTAATACCCATTTTGAGGTGTTTCACCGCATCATCGCGTACTATGGTGGCCATGTGGATAAATATATCGGTGATGCTGTGATGGCGGTCTTTAATCACCCCTTTGCGGATAAGGATCATGCCCGCCATGCCGCCAAAGCGGGGCTGGCTATCGCCATTGCCTGTCAGTCGCTGGGTATAAAACGTTCAGATGGCGATCCTATAAGTTTTCGCATAGGCATGAATTGTGGTCAGGCTATTGCCGGCAATATCGGTGCAGCCAAGCGCCTTGAGTATACGGTGATTGGTGATGCGGTGAATGTGGCGTCACGTATGTGTGGTATCGGGCAGGGTGGCACTTTGGTGATGCCCAGAGCTACCTTTGCATCTCTGGGACAGGGTTTTGTCTTTGAGAGTATAGGTGAACGGGATATTAAAGGCGTGAGCACAGAGCTTGAACTGGGTGTGGTGAGTGTGAAGAGCAAACAGGTGGCGCGTAATATTGAACACGTCGTTGGGCTGGCTTTTGATCTCCAGCTCCCAGAGGATGTGCGTCAGATGGCAGGGGAGGTATAAACTGATGAAACGTCTTCTGCTACTGCTTCTGTTGAGTCTGTTTCTCTCTGCCTGTGCTGCAACCAAAAGTGTGATGTTCGAAAACGGCATTCGTTTTCAGGTGATGAATCCTTACGTGGAGATCAAGTACGATTTTGAACGCGGTCGCATCATGCAGGCCAGGGAGCGGGTGCTGGCGCTGGATAAAAAACATCAGGATTACGCTGTAGCCCGGAAATATCTGGAAAAAACCATCGAACCGGCGCGTAGAAGGCTGTTTGTGCACTATCTGCGCACGGCCAAACGGTTTGAGACCCAGAAGCAGTGGGCCGATGCAATGGAAGCCTATGCGCAGGCAAAGTCGGTAACTATTAAACCTGATGTGATGGAGGCCAAACGCTCCGAAATGGAGTTCAGATTGCGCCAGCTGCGTCTGGATCGGCTGCTCAGATTGCGGCGCAGTGAGGATGCTGTGTGGTTGGCAAATCTGCCCGCTTATGAACCGCCCAAGGGGGTGGATGGTAAAGATGAGGTCTACCTGCGCCAGAGAGAGGTCTATAATGAGGCGCTGGATGAGCGTGCCGATAGTGCATACAGTGAGGCTAAACTCTATCTGCGCAGGAATCAGCCTGAGATCGCCTACATCGAAATAGAGTCTCATCTGCGGCTGCAGCCTGATTCGGGCAGGGGCAAAAGATTGCTCAGTGAAATCAGTAGTGAGATGCCTAAGCAGATCACCATCAGTGGCAACGTTGCCACCAGGAAATCGACACAAAACAAGCGCACCTCAACACCGAAAGCTGTGAGCGCTGAACAGATTCATGAAGCTATGAAGCAGGGTGAACTGCTTGAGGCAAAGCGGTTGTTACAGAGTTATCGCCGCAGTGACGGCAAGGATGCAGACAAACTGTTGAGTCAGGTACAGAAGCGGATTGAAGCCAGGGCAGCTGATCTGTTTGCGGCCGGAAGCAAGGCGTTTCGCAAAGAGAAGCTGGATGAGGCGATCGCTTTCTGGAGTGATAGTGTGACCCTGATGCCCGAGCAGGCGGAGTATGTCGAAGCACTGCATCGCGTCAGGCAGTTGAAAGAGCGGTTGAACCTTCTGCGTGAGCAGAAAGAGACCGACCCGGTTCCAGAAGAGGAGTAAGATGCGGGATCAGATTGTTCAAGCCAGAAAAAAAACAAAGACGATTCATGTCGGTGGTGTGCCGGTAGGCGGTGATGCGCCGATAGCCGTGCAGTCGATGACCAATACGTTGACCACCGATATCGATGCCACTGTGGCGCAGGTGCACAGGCTGGAGCAGGCGGGTGCAGATATTGTGCGCATCTCGGTGCCCGATCCTGAGTCGGCTGCAGCGATGCCTGAGATTCTGGCCCAGACGACTGTGCCAATCATCGCTGATATCCATTTCAGTTATAAGATGGCACTGGCTTCTCTGGAGGCCGGGGTGCATGGCCTGCGTCTGAATCCGGGCAATATCGGTTCGCGTGATCGCGTTGAGAGGGTGGTGAAGGCCGCTGCAGAGCGTAACATCTCCATTCGCATTGGTGTTAATGCAGGCTCGCTTGAGAAGGAGCTGAATGAGAAGTATGGCGAGCCGTGTGCCGATGCGATGGTGGAGTCAGCACTCCGCCATATCAGGATACTGGAGGAGATGAACTTTTCCGACATCAAGGTCTCCCTGAAAGCCAGTAACATTCCCATGACTGTGGCTGCCTATCGCAAGCTGGCTGAGCAGGTCGATTATCCTCTGCATCTGGGTATCACGGAGTCAGGAAGCCTGTTTGGCGGTACGGTGAAATCTTCCGTTGGTCTGGGGCTGCTGCTGGCTGAGGGCATCGGAGATACTATTCGTGTCTCGCTTGCTGCCGAGCCGGAAGAGGAGGTGCGAGTCGGTTTTGAGATTCTTAAATCGCTCGGGCTTCGTCATCGAGGCGTGAACCTGATCGCCTGCCCGAGCTGTGCCCGGCAGAAGTTTAATGTGATTCAGACGGTGGCCGAGCTTGAGAAGCGGGTGGCGCACATCCATGAGAATATCGATGTGGCGGTGATTGGCTGTGTGGTCAACGGGCCGGGTGAAGCCAAAGAGGCCGAAGTGGGGCTTACCGGCGGTTATCCGGTGCATATGCTCTATCGCGATGGTGAGAAAGCGGAAAAGATTAAACAGGATCAGATTCTTGATGTGCTGGTTGCAGATATTGAAAAGCGCGCTGCGGCCAAACGGGCAGAGCAGGAGAAGGATTAATAATGGCTGGAAAAAGTTTACAGAGTATTCGCGGCATCCATGACGGTCTGCCTGATGAGGTAAGACGATTTCAGAGGGTGGAGCAGGCGGCACGCAACACTTTTGCAACCTATGCCTGCTCCGAGGTGCGCCTGCCTGTTTTAGAGCCGACTGAGCTGTTTGTGCGCTCCATCGGTGAAGAGACCGACATTGTCTCTAAAGAGATGTACAGCTTCATCGATCAGGGCAACGATAATATATGCCTGCGTCCGGAGGGTACAGCGGGTGCCGTGCGAGCCTATCTGCAGGGCGGATTAACCCGTGCCGGTGCCCAGCGCTGGTTTTATGCCGGGCCGATGTTCCGCCGTGAGCGGCCACAGAAGGGGCGCTTAAGGCAGTTCCAGCAGATTGGTGTGGAGTGGTTTGGTGTCTCCGGTCCGGTTGAAGATGCCGAAGTGCTGGCCATGGCGCATGCATTTCTCACTGAGTTGGCTATTTCAGATCTCAGACTTGAGGTGAACTCGCTCGGCTGCAAGGCATGCAGGCCGACTTACCGCGATATACTTGTTGAATATCTGGAAGCCGGAAAAGAGCAGTTGTGTGAAACCTGCAATGAGCGTATCGCCAAAAACCCGATGCGTGTACTCGATTGCAAAGTGACTTCGTGCCAGTCAGCACTGAGCGATGCGCCGGAGATGGTGGATCATCTTTGTGATCTCTGCGAATCCCATTTCGATGGTCTGAAGCAGGGCTTGGATGCACTGGCTGTACCCTATGTGATGAATGCCCGCATTGTGCGCGGTCTGGATTACTACAATCGCACCGCCTTCGAGTTTGTCACCGATAAACTCGGTGCACAGGGCACAGTGCTGGCTGGCGGTCGTTACGATGGACTGGTTGAAAGTCTTGGTGGCCCGGCGACCCCTGCTATCGGTTTTGCAGCAGGTGTTGAGCGGCTGGCGATGCTGCTGGATGACAATGAAGAGGGCTGCGTGGATGTTGCTGTTGTCGCCCTCGGCGCTGAGGTGTTGAACTACTCACTTACTCAGGCTGCAGGGCTGCGAGAAGCTGGTCTGTCCGTTGTGCATTGTGGTGGTGGTGCAGCCAAACGACAGTTCAGGATGGCGGATCGAGAGTCGGCCCGTTTTGTTGCAGTGATTGGTGGTGATGAGATGGAATCCGGCAAGATAGCTCTGAAAAACATGGCCAGTGGTGAGCAGAATATACTCTCTCTTGATGAGGTGGTTCAGGCCATCTCAACCTAAGTTTCCCGGGAAGGGGAAAGTAAAAAGGAGCTGCATATGCAGCTCCTTTTCTATGTGGTCAGATTTACTCCGTACTCAATACTTTGTGGGAACGAAGTGCTGATCGTTGATATCAGGACGCTTGTAGTCCGGCTGCTCTTTTCTCGGACGCAGCGGTTTCGGTGCAGGCATCACATCCTTATATGGAACCGATGAGAGGATATGGCTCAGGCAGTTAAGGCGAGCCCGTTTTTTGTCATCTGAATTGACCACATTCCATGGCGCTTCATCAATGTCGGTATAGAAGAACATCTCATCCTTGGCCTTGGAGTACTCCATCCAGCGATCACGCGACTCCAGATCCATCGGGCTGAGTTTCCAGTGTTTGGTTTTATCGGTAGCGCGTTTCTGGAAACGGCGCTCCTGCTCTTCATCACTGACTGAGAACCAGTATTTGATAAGGATGATACCGGAACGAACAAGCATGCGCTCAAACTCAGGGCAGGAACGCATAAATTCGCGGTACTCTTTGTCGGTGCAGAAGCCCATCACATGCTCAACACCGGCACGGTTGTACCAGCTGCGGTCAAAGACAGCGATCTCACCAGCTGCCGGAAGATGTTCGACATAACGCTGGAAATACCACTGGGTTTTCTGGCGGTCTGAAGGGGCTGGCAGGGCAACCACATTACAGCCGCGAGGATTCAAAGGCTCCATCAGACGTTTGATGGTGCCGCCTTTGCCTGCTGCATCGCGACCCTCAAATATCAGAACAACCTGAAGTCCCTTTTCTTTGATCCAGTGTTGCCATTTCACCAGCTCCACATGGATGTCTGCAAGGGCAGCGTTGTACTCTTTTGTACCCAGCTTCTTGGCTTTAGCTGGCTGTTTTACCTGATCAGTCATATACCTCTCCCTCAATAAGGGGAGCAGTATAACACACGATCATGGGATTAAAAATAATTGAAACTTAACCGGGAAAACAGGTCACTCTGGGTTTATTGTCAGCCGCTGTGAGCCAAGCAGAGATATGCGCTCATCGCTCCGTCTGCAGGCCGGCTTGTTTATGCCCGAGGTGTACCTGTTACTGTCCGGAGCTTACCCAGAGGGTTCCCAGTGCACTGATAGCCAGGAGTGCAATCAGCACACCCAGTGTGATGTTCTGGTATTTGGTTTTTTTAATTTCGTCCTGCTCGTTCATGGTCTCTCCTGACTGATGCTGTTCATGTTAACAGAAACTGATCAGACTAATAATTAAATACCTTCGGCATAGGTGACACGATCACTGCCTGCAAATACAGGTGTGGAGAGGTACTTCTCTCCGCCATCCGGGAAGATGGCGACAATCTCACCGGCAAGACTCTGCTCCGCCAGATTTTCTGCAACCTTCAGTGCGGCAGCCAGCGCACAGCCGCATGACTGGCCACAGAGAATACCCTCTTCGGAGGCCAGTCGCTGGGTGAAGGTGTAGGCCACATCGGTGTCGATGCCGATCTTCTGATCGTAAACGCTGGCGTCAAATACCTCAGGCACAATGCTTGATTCGATATGTTTCAGCCCCTCAATGCCGTGGAACGGGGAGTCAGGCTCAGCTGCGATGATCTGAACGCTGTTGCTCATGCGTTTGAGGTAGCGACCGGTACCAACCAGCGTGCCGGAGGTGCCCATCGAGGCGACAAAGTGGGTCACCTTGCCATCCGTGTCGCGCCAAATCTCCGGGCCAGTCGACTCTTCATGGGCACGAGGATTGGCAGGATTGTTGTACTGATCCGGTTTAAAGTAGTGGTCGGGGTCGGCTTCATAGATTTTACGTGCATCGAGAATGGCACCGTCGGAGCCCTCAAGCGGATCAGAGAAGATCAGCTCTGCACCAAAGGCGCGACAGATACGTTTGCGTTCATCAGAAACATTGCCCGGCATCACCAGTCGAACTCTGAAACCCATGCTTGCACCGATCATCGCCAGTGCGATGCCGGTATTGCCGGATGTGGAGTCGAGGATGACTTTACTCTTGTCCAGCTTACCGTTTTTCAACCCTTCGCGGATCATCCACAAGGCAGGACGATCTTTGACTGAACCGCCGGGATTAAAGCGCTCAAGCTTGGCATGGATGCGGATATTGGCAGGCAGGTGGCTGGTGATATGCTGTATCGTTGCCATGGGTGTATTGCCAATCAAATCTAATATTGAGTTCAAAATATCACCTTAGAAATCTGTTTCCACCGGCTGCGCAGAGATCAGGCGCTGCGCTGTGATGGCGGCCAATGATGGCATGGAATCAGCGCTTGCCAAGCAGACGCAGGATTTCACTATTGCATGTCGAATTATTCTGCTGCTCAAATGGCCAGATCAACCCCGGCAGATTGAGCAGATAAGCGCTCAGTTTTTGCGCATCAACTCCTATCTCGCGCAGACTTGCCAGCGTGGTGGCACCATTACGTTTAGCAAGCCGTTCTCCTGTGGAAGTATGAATCAGGGGATGGTGGATGTAGGTCGGTGCGGGCAGTCCAAGCAGCTGCTGCAGCAGGCGGTGAATAGCTGTGCTCGCTTCAAGATCCTTGCCGCGAATGACATGGCTGATGCCCTGAATGCCATCGTCAACCACAACCGAGAGGTGATAGCTGAAGGAGATATCTTTACGGCCAATCACCACGTCATGGTCGATTTCAGCGCTGTATTCGAGTCCCTGCTCATCGTGCCAGCATAGGGGGGTGTCGATCAATCCCATGGCTTTTTTCACATTCAGTCGCCAGGCAAAAGGGGTGCTCTGCATGCGCCGCTCCTGCTCATCGCTACAGAGATTACGGCAGATGCCTGGATAGATGCCGGCTGCATCCTCTGCATGCGGGGCGATGGCCATCTTCTCCATCTCCTGCAGGATCGTTCTGCGGGTACAGAAGCAGGGGTAGATCAGATCAAGTTCACGCAAGCGGGCAATGGCAGTACGGTAATCCTCAAGGTGGGAGCTCTGCAGTCGAACCGGTTCTGCCCAGCTCAACCCAAGCCACTGCAGATCCTCGAATATGCCTTCGATGAATTGAGGGCGGCAGCGGCTGTGGTCAATATCTTCAATGCGCAGCAGCAGATCGGCACCGTTGTTTGCAGCCCAGTGGGCACATAACAGCGCAGAATATGCGTTGCCGACATGCAGACGACCGGTCGGACTGGGAGCAAACCTGCTGCGCATTTGCATCTTATGTTGTGCCGCTTACTCGACCTTTTTTGGTTTGGAGGGTGGCAGAATCAGGGCCTGCCCCTCCTCTGTCCGTTCGGGGCGCATCAGCAGTTTGATCTCATCACCGGCCTCAAATTTCAGGTTGTCATGAGGAATCAGCGTTTTGCCGTCACGCACGATGGTAATGGGTTGTACGCCATGCGGGATGCGTACGTCAGCCATTTTTTCACCAATAAGTGGTGACGCCAGCTCGACAGTGCGAGCCTCATACAGTAGCCGTTTGCGGTAGGCCTGATCATTCCAGTAAGTGAAGTTATACGGTTTGGCAAACAGCCTGCGCGCCTGCAGCTGGTGGATCAGGCTGGCATGTTTCTCCGCAGCATCCTCCTGCAGGGCAATATAGATCTCAGGGGTATGATAGTTCTCATTGGCAAGGCGGGCGATGAGCAGATTGTGATCGGATGAGCCGGTCATCACAATCACCGCACCGATCTCCTCGGCATGAATAATCTCCCAGTAGAGCGGATCCAGTGCGTTGCCGCAGATGGCGGTATAACCTGATCGTTTCAGGCTGCTGATCACTTCGGCATTGAGATCGAGAAAGCGCACCTCACGGTCTTCGCCCAATGCGCGGCCAAGCTCAGCGCCAATCTGACCGCCACCGATGATCAGTACAGAGCGTTCGTCACCACCATCGATGGAGAGCATGGTTTTCAAGGGGCGGGCAAGAAGACTGTAGATCAGAATGGATGTGATAATGACGATATATACCAGTGCCATCAGTAGTTCGCTTTGAGGGTTGCCACTCTCCTGTAGAATAAGAACGAACAGTGAGGTGATGGCGGCGGCGACCACACCTCGCGGTGCCATGCCGGCCAGATAGAGACTTTCGTTGGTACTCAGATGGCTTCCCATGGTTGAAAAGAGAACGGTAAGCGGACGCGCATAACAGGCGAGAATGACAAAGATTATCAGGCCCGGGTAGAGATATTCGTGCATCACAGCCAGATTCATATTGGCAGCCAGCAGCACAAACAGTACCGAGATCAACAGCATGGAGAGGCTGCCTTTAAAGTGTTTCAGACGTTGAATGTCGTGCACTTCCATGCGCTGCAGTACCGCACCCATCATCAGTACAGCCAGCAGGCCCGCCTGCTCACTGATGGAGTCGGAAAGCAGGAATACCCCCCATGCCGAAGAGAGGGTGAGGATGGTTCTGATCTCAACATCCTTAGCCCAGCTGCTTGAAAGCAGCATGGCAAGCAGACGACCGCCTGCCAGTCCGATGAAAAAGCCAACAACAATTTTTAACAGGATATCCTCGGCAATGAGCATGCCGGACATCTCAGGTGTCAGCGCGACTTGCAGGAAGACAATGGCAAGAATCGCACCAACCACATCAATTAACATCGCTTCAGCCGTTAAAACATGGCTGATATTACGCCCCAGTCGCATCTGACGGATGATAGGAAGAATCACAGTCGGTCCACCAACAGATACCAGTGCGCCAAACAGCAGGGCCAGCGGCCAGTCAATACCGGTCATCATCTGCGCAGTTGTAGCTCCGATGGCTATGGTCAGTAGCGGCCCGAAAATGACCATGCGTCCGACCACCCAGCCATTGGCGCGCAGCTCTTTCAGGTTCATGCTTAAGCCACCCTCAAAGAGGATGATGGCAAGGCCAAGTTCGATCAGGGTGTGCAGAGCACCTTCCATCGACTCGACATGCATCAGATGCAGGCCGAAGGGGCCAAGTGCCATGCCGGCCAGCAGCCAGAGCAGGATCGGTGGAAAGCGAAAGCGATTGGCCAGCATCTGGGCTGCCGTAGCAATGAGAACGGCAACAACAAAGGTGGTGGTGGGTGTAGCGGTTTCAGGAAACATTGGGAAAAAGGCTGCCGCCGAGGGCTCGGGTGGGCAAGTGAAGTTTTTTACCCATACGATAGCTAGGGAAATCCGATGCTTATCCTGCATGCGTCCTGCCCGCTCTGGTGCTATCATGCCGCGCTGCTGTTTGGCAGCAGTTAACAGTTGAGGTGTCGTCTTAAATGAATTCAGCCGAAAGAAGTAGTGTATTTTCCATCGCGGGTATCTATGGCCTGCGCATGCTGGGGCTGTTTCTTATCCTTCCTGTTTTTGCCCTCTATGCCGAAGGGCTGGAGGGGGTAACACCTACCACGATCGGTTTGGCGCTGGGCATCTACGGCTTTACCATGGCGATGTTACAGATTCCGTTTGGCTGGCTCTCCGATCGCATTGGCAGGAAACCGGTGATAGCCGGTGGGCTGCTTATTTTTGCCATCGGCAGTGTCGTTGCAGCCATGGCCGACTCGATCTGGATGGTGATTGTTGGTCGTGCGCTACAGGGCTCGGGAGCCATTGCAGCCGCGATGATGGCGCTGCTGGCTGATCTTACCCGTGAAGAGGTGCGCACCAAGGCGATGGCTGTGGTCGGGATGACTATCGGTATGTCCTTTACCGTGGCGCTGATTGCCGGGCCGATGCTCAGTGTATGGGTCGGAGTGGATGGTATCTTCTGGTTTACCGCCCTGTTTGCGCTGCTCAGTATTGCTGTGCTCTATCTGCTGGTTCCCGATCCTGATCATCTGAGTATGCATCGTGATGTTGAGGCTGTACCAGGAGAATTCGGACGCATTCTTAAAGATGGTCAGCTACTACGCCTGGATTTCGGCATTATGATTCTGCATGGCATCATCATGTCACTGTTTATCGGCTTGCCGTTTGTCTTGCGTGACCATCTCGATATTGCAGCGGTAGATCATCCCTGGGTTTACCTGCCGGTGCTGCTGGTGGCGATCGTATTTATGGTGCCGCTGATCATTGTGGCCGAGAAAAAAGAGAAGATGAAGCAGGTGTTTCTCTTCTCCATCAGTCTGATTGCACTCTCCTGTGTGTTGCTCGGCCTGTGGCATGACTCCATGGTCTCTGTGATGGCGGCACTGCTGCTCTTCTTTATCGCTTACAATGTATTGGAGGCGACGCTGCCTTCGCTGATTTCACGTATGGCGCCGATAGATGCAAAAGGAACGGCGATGGGTGTCTACTCCACATCGCAGTTTTTCGGAGCCTTTATTGGTGGTGCTGTGGGCGGCTGGTGTTATGGACAGTTTGATGTGCAGGGCATCTTCTATGGTGCAGGTGGCCTGGCGCTGCTCTGGCTGCTGGTTGCATCGGGCATGAAGATGCCTGTGATGCGGTCAAGTGTGATGGCCCATGTTGAGTCTGATGTTGATGCGCTGGCACTGGAGGTTTCGATTCTCAAGCTGGCGGGAGTCTTTGAAGCCAAAGTAGTTCCGGAAGAGAATGCAGCCTTTTTGAGGGTGGATAAAAAACTGTTTGATGCAAAAGCGTTGGATGCGTTGCTTAATCCGGAGTCGGTCGGGCAGCCATCAGAGATTGAGGTTGTTTAAATCATGAGCAAGAGAACCATAAAACCTGTATTGCTGATTGTGATGGATGGTTGGGGCATGGGCTCTGGCGGTCCTGAAGATGCCATTGCGCAAGCCAATACGCCGGTGTTTGATCGCCTCTGGGCAGAATATGCACATACCACACTGATGACCCACGGCCCATATGTCGGTCTGCCTGCCAAAAATGATATGGGCGGCTCTGAAGTCGGGCATTTGACCATGGGTGCAGGAGAGATTCTTGATCAGGGGCCGACACGTATTAACAAGGCTGTTGCCGATGGCTCTTTCCTTAAATCCGATGCACTGCAGAAGGTGATGGCAGCAGGTGAAGCCGGTGGCACGGTTCATCTTATGGGGCTTCTATCCGATGGTAATATTCACTCCCACATCAATAATTTCAAAGCGCTGATTAATGCTGCCTTTGAGCGTGGTGTCAAATCTTTGCGGGTGCACGCACTGCTCGATGGTCGCGATGTCGGCATCCAGACTGCGCAGAAGTATGTCTGTGAGCTTGAGCAGGAGTTCACCTTCATCAATAGTCATGATGGTTTTGGTTACTGTTTTGCCAGTGGTGGCGGCAGGGAGCGTATCGTGATGGATCGTGATCGCGACTGGTCCAAGGTGGAAGAGGGCTGGAATTTGATGGTGCACGGTCAGGGCGATCAGCGATTTCCCTCAATGATGGCGGCAATCGAGCATATGCGCGGAGAGAATCCGGATCTGATCGATCAGGATATGGATGGTTTTGTCATCGTGGATGATCATGACCAGCCGCTCGGAGCTATGCATGATGGCGATGCTGTGGTGATGGTTAACTTTCGCGGTGATCGCGCCATTGAGATTACTGAAGCCTTCGAGCTGGATGATTTCGACGGTTTTGATCGTGGTCGTCGTCCTGATGTGGTCTATGCAGGCATGATGGTTTACGACGAAGATCGGAATCTTCCCGAGTTGCAGCTGATGGGGCCCAGCAGTGTTGCCAATCCGTTTGGCAGGCGCATTCTTGAGTTGGGTATCAAACAGTTTCGTTTGACTGAGACCCAGAAATACCCGCATGTTACCTTCTTCTTTAATGGTGGTTACCGTCAGCCGCTGGACGCTTCGATGGAAGATTATATTTTGATCCCATCGGATAAGGGTGTCTCCTTTTCTGATGCACCTGAGATGAAAGCCAATGAGATTGCAGAGAAGGCGATCGAGCTGGTGAATACAGGTGAATACGGTTTTGGTCTGATCAATATTGCCAACGCCGATATGGTGGGTCATTGCGGGATTATGGCGTCGGCGATACGTGCGATTGAGACCGTGGATGCAGCAGTTGGACGCATCATTGAGGCGCTGGCAGCAGTGGGTGGATCAGCCCTGATTACTGCTGATCACGGCAATGCAGAAGAGATGATGGTGTTTAACAAAGATGGTGAGTCTGAAGCCTGCACCAAACACTCGATTAATCCGGTGCCGTGTATCCTGTTTGATCCGGCATATGACGGCTCCTATAGCCTGCGTCAGCCTGATGATCAGCAAACGATACTGACTCAGCCCGGTCTTGCCCATCTGGCAGGCACGCTGTTTGAGGTGATGGGGTTGCCGGTTCCCGATGATATCTACCCTTCACTGATCGAACGGAATTAAGCCTTTTCAGCCCATTCGAGGGCGTCGTTGGTGTAGTGATTCCCCCCGATATGAACAATAAACCGTTGCAGCCTGATCTGATAATAGGGATCATGGCTCTGTAAGGAATACTGTTCAGAGGAGTGAAGCCATGGAACAGCTTGATCAGGTCGCAGCAATTCTCGCCATGACAATGGGTGCTGCCTGGGCCAGTGGTATCAATCTCTATGCCGCAATTCTGGTGCTCGGGCTGATGGGGAGCACTGGTAATGTCGATCTTCCCCCGGGTCTGGAGATTCTCTCTGATCCGCTGGTGCTCTTTGCTGCAGGCGCAATGTACTGCGTTGAATTTTTTGCCGATAAAATCCCGGGCATCGATACCGGTTGGGATATGATGCACACCTTTGTCCGCATTCCGGCAGGTGCCATGATGGCCATGGGAGCAGTTGGCGAGGTGGATCCGGTTGTCGGACTTGCTGCAGGTATCATGGGTGGCGGGCTTGCTGCCACGACGCATGCCGCTAAAGCGGGATCGCGAGCCATTATCAACACCTCCCCCGAGCCCTTTACCAACTGGACAGCCTCGGTAGCCGAAGATGTGGCTGTGGTGGCAGGTCTGTGGACGGCGCTTAATCATCCGGTGCTATTCCTGGTGTTGATGGTGCTGTTTATTCTGCTGATGATCTGGATGCTGCCCAAGTTGTGGCGCGGCATTAAACGGGTGGCTGCAAAGCTGCGCGCTCTGTTTGGTGGCAAAGAGGCACCTCCCGAACCGGAACCTGTTACGCCTGCCACGATTACAGCTGAATCAATTGATCCGCAACCCAAAGAGCCACCTGACAAATCAGCAGGAGCAAGCAGCGGCGATACCGCTGCGCGATAGGCCTTTATCGATAGTCGCCCGCAGGGTGAGGGCCAGGAGGGCCCGAACGGAAGCAAGTGGCACTTCAAAAGCCATCTGCCCAATTCTATGGTTCCCGTTGACACGAGATGAATAAATCAAAAGCCGTCGCGACGGCAGTTTTGGCTAATGGTTAAAGCGCAGTTACTGATTAATGCCGAGAAGGCGGTAGGTGCCCTGGCTGGTTTCGCGCAGATGGGCGATTTTGGCATTGGAGAGCTGGAAGCGACCTTCAGGTTCCAGGCCTTGCAGGATCTCAAGCAGTCGGCCACCGGAGTGGTAGTGGGTGACAATCAGGATGTTTTTGCCACTACCGCCAAAGGTGCGGATCACCCTGTCGGATGATTTGAAAATCATCAGCACACCGTCAGAAAATGAGGTGGGCATATAGACGCGCTCAGACTCCTTATCCGGGAAGATGAAGTAGGGGCGCATGGCGGATTCAAGCCTGATCATCTCACCGCGCTCAATGCGGAATGCGTAGTTGGAGTCCTTCTTCTTCTGCCAGCAGCACTCATCCAGCTCAGGCCAGATCTCCGCTTTCAGATTGTTCTTTTTCAGGTAGGGGAAGATGGTATTCATTGCCCGGTATTTGGGGCTGACCAGGATTCTGTCAAAACGGGTGCGCTCGAGTTTCTGCGTTAACTCGGCCACCTGCTGCTCTCCTTTTTTTGAAAAGGTGCGGTCATTTTCAGTGCTGTGGTTGCCGGTTGTGTTACCCAGTGTCTCACCATGACGTACGACATAGATATTCAGAGGGGCGAAAGCCTCTGCACAAGCGGGGGCAGAGAGCTGTGGTAGCAGGCTGACGATAAAGGTGATCAGGATAGCTGCTCTGAAAATCATGGGGCTCCTCCATACGCATCTCCGGATGCGCTGATGCAACGCACCATATCCTAGTGAAACAGTCTCTGCAAAAAGAGGATATTTTTCACAATGCTATTTTCCGCTATGCATGGCTTGAGAGGTGAAGATAGCCAGCCAGATTGTCTTCTCTTGCGGTGTGGTCCAGCTGACCCGATGCCTTCTGTGCGCCGGGATCAGGGCATAGTCTCCGGCTGAGAGTTTCAACTCAGAGGCCCGGTCTTCAAACTGCAGTGTTGCGGCTCCCTGTAGAAGTATCACCCACTCATCCTCATGTTGATCGTACCAGAACCCCTCCGGTGATATTTGCCCTTGCGAAACGATCCTCTCAATACGGAGGTTGGTGTGGCTGGCAAGGGTGGTGGTCAGTTCATCAGGCAGGTCGATGGGGATGTCTGCGAAAATGTTTTGCGATGGCATGAGGCTATTCGGTATAGAGCTCGACACTGGCGCATTCGGGGTACTTTGCGCAGACCCAGAAGAGCATGCCTGTATGCGGGCCGGCACTGGCGCGTTTCAACTCCATCGGAGACTTGCATTTTTTACACTGCCGGAAGGCTTTGGTTGAGATGGTGGCAATCATCTCATCCGGCGTGGCAGCCGGTTTTTCCAGATAGCTGTCAAGCAGCTGCCTTATGCTGGAGATGGAGTAGCTGCTTTTGCGCGGCAGCCGGTAAAGTCTTATGCCAGCCTTGAGCAGTGCCTGCTCGGCACCGGATTCATCACGCTGGGCAGCTGATTGAAGCTGGATGACACAGGCGGCTTTGCTGCTCTTTTTGCTGAACAGCACAAAGTCCAAAAGTAGTTGTGAATCTTTTTTGTGGCTGCTGGCAACCACGCAGAGTGCCACTTTGCTGCGAACATGATACTCCTCTCCGGCAACCTGCTGCAGAGTCTGCAGGCAGCACTGCTCAACCACACTGAGCTCTCCTGCAGTAGCTTGCATCATCGGTAGCATATCAGGTTGCACACCTTTGTTGCTGCCTTTTTTCTTGCGTAAGAGCTGTATTAATACCGCTGCGACAAGCAGCGCGAGGATGATGGCAACAATGGCGGCCTGATCAGGCATATTATATTCTCCCTAAAGTTGATGGGCATCATACCAGCTGCTGCCCATGCCGATATCAACAATCAGTGGCACATGCAGCTGCACGGCGGATTCCATCGTCTCTTTCATGAGTGTAGCAACTTTTTCTGCATCTGCAGCAGGAGCCTCAACAATCAGTTCATCGTGTACCTGTAGAGTAATGGCTGCTGCGGGCATCTCATCATGCAGACGCCTGTGCAGGTTGATCATCGCCACTTTGATAATATCAGCCGCCGAGCCCTGCAGTGGTGCATTAATCGCTGTGCGCTCTGCATAAGCACGATGCATGCCATTTTTGCCATTGATTTCAGGCACATAAACACGATGGCCGAGCAGTGTCTCTACATAACCCAGCTGGCGTGCGCTCTCCAGTGTGTCATCCATAAAGGCACGCACAGTTGGATAGCGGGCAAAGTAGGTTTCAATAAAGGCCTGTGACTCGCCACGACTGATACCAAGCTGCTTGGCCAGACCAAAGGCGCTCATGCCGTAGAGGATGCCGAAGTTGATCACTTTGGCACGTCTGCGAATCTCCCCTGTTACATCAGCAAGAGCGATATCATTCACTGCCGCGGCGGTGGCGGCATGGATATCCTCACCCTTGGCAAAGGCGCTGCACAGCGCTGTATCCTGAGAGTAGTGCGCCATCAGTCTGAGTTCGATTTGTGAATAGTCAGCAGCAATCAGCAGATTGCCAGGCTCGGCAATAAAGGCTTTGCGGATCTCACGCCCCTCGCTGCTGCGGATGGGAATATTCTGCAGATTCGGATCGGAGGAGGAGAGGCGGCCGGTGGTGGTGATCGCCTGATTGAAGGAGGTGTGCACGCGGCCGGAGTCACGATGGATCAGTTTTGGCAGGGCATCGGAGTAGGTCGATTTGAGTTTGGAGAGTTGGCGCACCTCAAGAATCAGGCGCGGCACCTCATGCTCATCAGCCAGTTTCTCCAGTACCTCCTGGCCTGTAGCCCACTGGCCTGACTTGGTCTTCTTGCCACCGGCGATGCCCAGTCGTTCAAACAGCAGTTCACCCAGCTGTTTGGGTGACTGGATATTGAACTCCTCACCGGCTGCGGCATGGATTTCGCCCTGCAGCGCATTGATGCGCTCACCGAAACGGAGCGAGAGTTCGGCCAGTTTGGCCGCATCAATGCGCGTGCCGCGCCACTCCATATCGGCCAGTACACGTGATAGCGGCAGCTCTATCTCATCATGGCGCGGCAGCCGTGACTCATCATTCAGTTTCTTGCTCAGCAATCGGCTAAGGCGCAGGCTGATATCGGCATCCTCGCAGGCGTAGGGGATGGCACTGGCCAGCGGCACCAGATCAAAACAGATCTGTTTGGCACCTTTACCCGCCACATCCTCAAAACTGATGCACTTATATCCGAGATAATCTTCAGCTACGGTATCCATCTTCGGCGCATATTTGGCCGGGTAGAGGCAGTAGGCGAGCAGCATCGAATCGGCCTTGATGCCGGCCAGATTTATACCGGCCCGGCGCAGCACCTGCGCATCATATTTCAGGTTATGGCCACACTTGGCTCTGCTACTGTCCTCAAGGATCGGTTGCAGTGCCGAGAGCACGCTTGCCAGTGGCAGTTGTCTGGGAGCTGGCTCCAGCAGATCAGCCGCGCGGTGGCCGACAGGGATGTAGTAGGCCACCCCCTCCTGCACGGCAAAAGAGAGGCCAACCAGATCAGCATCATGGGTGCGCAGTGATGTGGTCTCTGTATCCATGGCAATCAGCTCTGCGCTGCTTAGTGCATGAATAAGTTGATCCAGCTTCTGCTCATCATCGACAACGATATCGGTGCGGTTAACGACCAGTGCTTCTACAGGTTTATCTTCAGCAGTGTGAACCTCTTCAGAGGTCACTGGCGCTGGTTCCTTGCCATCATCAAATTCAGCCAGAAGACGCCGGAACTCCAGACGTGTAAAGAGTTCGCTAAGCCGCTCCCGGTCAGGTGCTGCCACGGCGAGGTCATCCAGTGCCACATCGACCGGTGCTTCATAGTTAAGTGCCACCAGCCGATAGGAGAGGCGGGCATCTTCGGCAAACGCGATGAGGTTTTCGCGGCGTTTATTCTGTTTGATTTCAGGTGCATGGCTGAGCACACCTTCAAGATCACCGTAGGCTTCCAGCAGCTGTACGGCAGTTTTCGGGCCGATGCCGGGAACGCCGGGGATGTTATCGGCCGAATCACCGGCCAGCGCCAGAAGATCCTGAATGCGATCGGGGCCAACACCCCACTTCTCTTTCACCTCATCGGCGCCGTATTCGACCCGTTTCATGGTATCAAGCATCCAGACCTTGTCGCTGACCAGCTGCATCAGATCTTTATCGGTGGAGACAATGGTGACATCCCAGCCTTTGGCCTCTGCCTGCCTGGCCAGCGTGGCGATGACATCATCGGCCTCGTAGTTCTCAATGCAGATACGGTTGAGATTAAAGGCATCGGTGACGTCATGGACCCAGGGCCACTGTGCAGCCAACTCCTCCGGCATCGGTGGTCGATGCGCTTTGTAGTCGGCATACATCTGGTTGCGGAAGGTGCCACCCTTGGGATCGAAAGCGACCGCCACATGCGTAGGGCCAAGATCCTTGAGAATGCTGCGCAGCATCTGCACATAACCGAATACGGCATTGGTCGGTTCGCCTCTGGAATTGGTGAGGTTGTGGCGCACCGCATGAAAGGCGCGAAATACGTAATTGGGTCCGTCGATGAGAACTAAATGGGGCATATGCGCAGCATGCCCTACAATCGTCTCCGGTCAATTTGTGTTTTCAGCTGCAGGCGAATCTCCTGCGGATTTGCGGCGCAACAGTCCGCATTGCGCCTATTTCAGCAGCGTTTTAACGGCGGCAAAATCCTGATCGAGCAGCGCATCGGGTGCATGCGGGTCAAACAGCCCGGCAAGTCTGTTGGCCACAGGCAGTGAAACAGCGTTCTGACTGGCTTCCTGCAGGACATACTGCATATCTTTAGCCATGTGCCGGAAAGGAAACTGTGGTGGATAAGTGTCTGTAATCAGCATCTGCTCTTTGATCTTGAAAAGCGGGCAGGCCAGCGCACCAGCACCCACCACCTTGAGAAAGGTCTCTGTCGCCAGCCCTGAGGCTTCGGCCAGATGCGTGGCTTCTGCCAACCCCGCCATCATGGTGCCGAGCAGCAGATTGATTGCCAGCTTCATGCTTGAACCTGTGCCTGCTTCACCACAGTAGATCACGCCGCTTCCCATACTCAGCAGCAGCGGTTCGAGTTGCTTGATTGCAGCTTCATCGCCACCGGCCAGAATCACCAGTGTTCCCTGCTCTGCAGGTATCTTTGAGCCGGAGACCGGCGCATCTATTGCTGTGATACCATAAGACTCAAGTTGCTGATTCAGTTGGCGGGAGTAGGCCGGTGGCACGGTACTCATATTGATTACAGTTTTGCCGCTGCACTCACTGGCCAGCACTCCGTTCTCACCCTGCAGGATAGCATCCACAGCCTCAGGGCCGGTTAGCATCAGGATGATGATCTCACAACGTTCAGTCAGCTCTTTTGGTGAGTGCGCAAGCGTGGCACCGGCAGCAGCTAAAGCTTCTGCCTTGTGGCTGGAGCGGTTATAAACCGTCAGTCCGTATCCCGCCTTGAGAATATTGGCCGCCATAGCCTGCCCCATAATGCCGAGCCCGATAAATCCGATGCGCTGTTGCATATCCGCCTCCTTTACCTGCTGAATACCTTCACGGATGCAGTTATTCAGAGCATCCCAAGGATAGCTCCGTGCGCTGTTTTAGCGACCATGAAAGCTCAACGCTGTTCAGCGATGAACAGAGAACGATGAGTTAGAAACTCTGGCAATCCGATGTTCATGACTTTCCATGAAGCATAAAAAAATCTAGCCTGTCATTCTGCTTTCGCTTCTGTTGCGAGGCAGTTGAGGGAGGGGGCTTCATTTATGCCGCTGGTTGAGCATACAGCACTACCTGCATTCGAGAAGCTGCGTCAGCGCGGTGAGAAGGTGCTGACACTGAAGCAGGCGCTGCATCAGGATATTCGCGAGTTGCATGTCGGACTGCTGAATATGATGCCCGATGCCGCCCTGATCGCCACCGAGATCCAGTTCATGCGGCTGGTCGGCAGCTGTAATCAGATCGTACAGTTCTATGTGCACCCTTTTACGGTTGAGGGGCTGCCTCGCAGTGAAGAGAGTCAGGCCTATATCGACCACTACTACAACACTTTTGATGAGATCAAGGCGATGGGGCTGGATGCACTGATTGTCACCGGTGCCAACGTCTCCAACCCCTCACTGGATCAGGAGCCGTTCTGGGAGCCACTCAAAGAGGTGGTGGCCTGGGCTCAGGAGAGTGTCACTTCCGTACTCTGCTCCTGTCTGGCTACGCATGCGCTGGTTCAACAGCTCTACCATATACAGCGCCAGCCGATGGGGAGTAAGTTGTGGGGTGTCTATCCGCATCGCATCAAACATCAGGAGCATCCGCTGCTGCGTGATATCAATACCCGCTTTGATGTGCCGCACTCACGCTTTAACGCCATTCACCGCGAGCCGCTGGAGCGGGCAGGTCTCACCATTCTGATCGATAGTGATGTTGCCGGAGTGCATATGGCCGTCAGCCCTGATCAGTTCAGCCTTGTCTATTTTCAGGGGCATCCCGAGTATGACACCAATAGTTTGCTTAAAGAGTATAAGCGCGAGGTGTGCCGTTTTAAATTCGGTGAGCGTGATGATTATCCACCACTGCCGGAGCACTACTTCTGTGAAGATGCCATCGCTATTGCCGAGCATTACAAACAGGAGCTGCTTGATGCGTTAAAAGAGGCTGTCGAACCCCCGCCTTTTCCTGAGGCGCATCTTGAGCCACTACTGGATAACACCTGGCGCGATACAGCCAAGTCGATTGTGAATAACTGGCTGGGGCTGGTGTATGAAAAAACAGATTTCGAGCGGCGACGCTCACACAACAGAACTGCCTGATGCAGGCAACATGTAAGGAGAGAAGATGAGAACAGAAACGATTGCAATCCATGCCGGTTATGAGACCGACCCCACCACCAAATCGGTAGCTGTACCGATCTACCAGACGGTGGCCTATGAATTTGATAATGCCCAGCATGGTGCTGACCTCTTCAATCTTGCCGTGCCCGGCAATATCTATACCCGCATCATGAACCCCACCTCCGATGTGCTGGAGAAACGCTGTGCGGAGCTTGATGGCGGTATTGCCGGACTCGCAGTCAGCTCAGGCAGTGCGGCGATCACCTATGCGATTCAGACGATTGCCAAAGCCGGTAACAATATTGTCACCATTCCGATGCTCTATGGCGGCACCTACACCCTGTTTGCCCATATGCTGCCAAGTCAGGGCATCGATGTGCGTTTTGCCGAGGATGACTCACCTGCCGCACTGGAAAAGCTGATTGATGACAAAACCTCCGCGATCTACTGCGAGTCGATCGGTAATCCGGCTGGTAATATCGTTGATATTGAAGCGATCTGTGCCATGGCCGACAAACACGGTGTGCCGGTCATTGTTGATAATACGGTTGCCCCATCGCTGATTCGTCCGATCGATTATGGTGCATCGATTGTGGTCTATTCACTGACCAAATATATGGGCGGTCACGGCAACTCACTCGGTGGTATGATTATCGATTCCGGTAAATTCCCGTGGGCTGAGCATGCTGAACGCTTCCCGATGCTCAATGAGCCTGAGGCGGCCTATCACGGTGTGGTCTATACCGAGGCGCTTGGCCCTGCCGCGTTTATCGGGCGCGCACGAACCGTGCCGTTGCGGAATACCGGTTCTGCATTGAGCCCGATGAACGCCTTCCTGCTCCTGCAGGGTATTGAGACCCTGACCCTGCGCATGGAGCGTCACTGCGATAATGCGATTGCCGTTGCCAAACATCTGCAGGCGCACCCGGATGTGGCGTGGGTGCAGTACGGTGGTTTGCAGGACTCTCCGTATCATGCGCTGGCTCAGAAATACACCAATGGCCGACCATCTGCGCTGCTTACCTTCGGCGTCAAAGGTGGTTTTGAGGTGGCAGAGAAGTTCTATGATGCACTCGGTCTGTTCAAACGGCTGGTGAATATCGGTGATACCAAATCGCTGGCGGCACACCCGGCCTCAACCACGCATCGTCAGCTCAGTGAAGCCGAGTTGGTCACCGCAGGTGTAACGCCTGATATGCTGCGTCTCTGCATCGGCATCGAACATATCGATGATATCCTTGCCGATATCGATCAGGCACTGGCTGCTGCCACTGCTTAATCGACAGTCTGTTTAATCTAAAGGGCGTAGCGAAAGCTGCGCCCTTTGCTGTTTGCTTCATGGAGTTTGGAGGCAGGTCACTTCAGAGCCGAGAATTTAAAGATACTTCACCAATACTGTCACTCGTATTCGTGTTAATTCGCGTGCATTCGCGGTTCGATGTTTTAGCTGCGGCATCGAACGATTTAAGCTCTTCAGAGTCAGATAACCTGTTTGCGAGGATATAATGGCTCTATGTGAAATAGTTCACGATAATTCCAGCTTTCTTACATCTATACTCCCCATCAATTGATGAGGCGGAAACGGGATGGATATGGATATACAACCACCTGAAGAGACGAAAAAAATTGCTAACTGCAAGTTCAGGACTTCAGATCATCAGTGCTGTTATGCGCTGAACCCATTGCGGCCACATCTGTGTAACAAATATTGTGTGGAGAGGCTCTATTTGTGGTTGAAAACTGCGCATCCGGAGCTTGATGAAGTGTCCCGGATGGATCTGATTGTTGAACTGACAAAGGTAGAGGCAGACGCCTGAATGCGTCGGCTTAAATCAGAGATGATGCAGTACTCTCTTATCGGGTGAACACGAACTCATTGCTTGATGAGAGCTCTGCATTAAACAGATAATCGGCCACATCAAATGCTTTAAGTGCTTCGGGATCACTCAGCTGGTTTTCGATGATATAACGGCTCATATATCCACGCGCTTTTTTGGCGTTGAAGCTGATGATGCGGTAAGCCCCTTTGCGCAGCTCTTTGAACACCGGTGTGATAATAGTCCCTTTGATATTGGCCGTTTTCACCGCACTGAAATACTCGCTTGAAGCGAGATTGATCAGCATGTCATCACCCTGTTCGGCCAGCGCTTCATTGAGACTCTCGGTAATAATATTACCCCAGAACTCATAGAGACTTCGGCCGCGCGCATTGGCAAGGCGGGTGCCCATCTCCAGTCGGTAGGGCTGCATCAGATCAAGCGGGCGCAGTGTGCCGTAGAGGCCTGAGAGGATGCGCAGATGGCTCTGCATGAAGGTGATCGCACTGCTATCAAGAGAGTCTGCATCCAGCCCCTGATAAACATCACCGCTGAAGGCAAAGATCGCCTGTTTGGCATTCTCAGGTGTAAACGGAGTGTGCCACTGCTGGAAACGCTGCATATTCAGATCGGCCAGGTTCATGGAGAGCTTCATCAGATCGGCAATTTCAAAGCTGTCCTTCTCCTGCATCACGGCAATCAGCTCTGCGGCATGGTCAAGATGATCCGGCAGCGTAAAATCACTGAACGGGGTAGCGGTTTTGAAGTCGAGTTTCTTGGCAGGGGAGATAACAATCAGCATAGGGCGACTCTAAAGATGGTGATAAAAAGATGCACCCCTTCGCCATCTGGGGGGGCTCTGAAAAACTACGTCCATGTGGTTTTTCAGAACGCGAAGGCAAAAGCGTGGTTTTGCCTTCGCTTACAAAATCAAGCACTTACTGTGCATGATTTTGGCAAGCCATCAATGGCTTGCACGGATGCTCTGACTTTTTCAGAGCATCCCTAGGTTTTTTCGACTTGATTTGGAAAATAGAAAGGATCATTCTCATCAGATGTTAAGCGAGCTTGAACGGGCACATCATGAAATCTTTATGCGGCAGGCGATCAAACTGGCCCGCCGTGGTATCGGTACCACGCATCCCAATCCGCGTGTCGGTGCAGTGGTGGTCAAAAATGGACTCATTGTCGGTGAAGGGTGGCATGAGTTTCCCGGTGGCCCGCATGCCGAAGCGATGGCCATTGAGAATGCCGGTGAGAAGGCCAGGGATGCCACACTCTATGTGACGCTGGAGCCGTGCTCTGCGCATGGCCGCACACCTGCCTGCACCGATGCCATTCGCAGCTCAGGCATCGCGCGCGTGCTCTATGCCTCCTCTGATCCCAACCCGAAGATGGCCGGTGGTGGCAAGGTGTTAAGCGCCTCCCATATCGATGTGATTGGCGGCTTTATGGCCGAAGAGGCTGATAAATTGAATCTGCCTTTTTTCCACTATATGCGCACAGGTCGCCCCTACGTCACAGCCAAAGCGGCGATTTCACTCGATGGTAAACTGGCCACGCGCACCCACAGCTCGCAGTGGATCAGTGGTGAGGAGTCGCGTCTGCACGCCCAGGGCATCAGGGCGCAGGTGGATGCCATTGTGATTGGTGCAGGCACACTGCAGTTTGATAACCCGTCACTGACGGTTCGTGGTGTAGAGGTGAAAGGTAAACCACCGTTAAGGGTGGTGCTCTGCTTTGAAACCCCGCGTTTTAATCCCGATAGCAAACTGCTCTCTGATGTTGCTGCTACCCGTTTTTATGTGCGCAGCACTAATGAACAGACCGAGAAGTGGCGCGAGGCCGGTGTTGAGATTGAGAAGTTAAGCTCACTCGATGCGATCCTCAAGCATCTGGCTGAAGATGGTTATCTGCACCTGCTGCTGGAGGGGGGCGGTTATCTGCACGCCTCATTCTTTGAAGGTAAATTCACCGATGAGCTAATTCTCTATCAGGCGCCGATCCTGATCGGTGGCCGTGATGCCATCTGCCTCTGGAACGGTCTGGGTGTGGAGCGTGTGGATGACGCCCTGCATCTGGCCGACATCAAACGCCGCGTACTTGGCGATGATGTCATGATCCGCGGTCGAGTCGTTTACTCAGAAGATTAAGCAACAGTCGTTGCTAACTAGGGATACCAGTTAACTCTATTTTTAAGTTCGAGTCCTACACGGCTCCCCGTGCAGGACAAAACTGGGCACCATTGGAATGAGGTGGTTCTTCTAAACTTCTTACTGTCTCAAAACGGCCTATTCTGTTGAAAAACTCCTTTGGAAATCAAATTCTAGCAACTTCATGGGGTGTTTTGGCCTGCCCTATTGATTGAAAATCGATTGTAGGGGCTTTGGTGAAGGCACCGTTTCGATTGGAGTCCAGAAAAATAGTTTTTCAACAGAATAGGCCGTTTTACGTCAGTCGCCAACGACGAGGTTCGGGCAAAAGAACTCATTTGCTATATGATCAATGATATACAAGACTACTTACCTAGCTTTCTATCATTATATTCTTTAACAATTATTCTAAGGATGCTCTGAATAACCCCTGATTATTTTTCCTCGCCCCTGTTTCGAGCGCGAATTTTGGCAAACTTGCTTATTTATCCCCCGATCATCGCCTGATTGGCTTTGATCGGGTGGTTTATCCGTTT
>NZ_VWNB01000015.1 GCF_013387475.1 Mariprofundus sp. KV
AACGCCTCACGGCGCGTCTTGCGACGCTTGTGATCGTATTCCGCTTCCGCAAAACTCAACTGATCCATAACTCCTCCTGTTCGGAGAAATTATACAGGAATCGACGAGTTATTCAGAGTATCCTTAGCAAATCGGTTTTACTCTGTTTATGGGGCGTTGTTGCTCTTTTCTATTCATCCTAGATTAAGTGTTGTACCACCACTTGATACCACCGCAGGATGCAGTTATTTGAGATTCACCTTTTGAATAGATGTTTTTATTATTTGGGAATGCGAACCTTTGACATGCGGTTGATGATGATATCTGTTTTCTCATACATCCAGTCGGTTCGATTACCATCGTAGTAGCGGGGATTGGGCAGGATTGAAGCCAGACGGGCTGCCTGCCATGAGGTGAGTCTGTCAGCAGAGACACCGTAGTGATGGCGTGCTGCGGCTTCGGCACCGTAGATGCCTTTACCCCATTCAGCATAGTTGAGATAGAGCTCAAGGATGCGCTGCTTGGAGAGGGTGGTCTCCATCATGATTGTAATCAGTGTCTCCTCTGCTTTACGTATGAATGAGCGGTCAGCCGATAAAAACAGATTTTTAGCCAGCTGTTGGGAGATGGTTGAACCACCGGCGGCGATGCGCCCTTTCTCAAGATTCTTCTCCAGTGCCAGCTGAATACCCTGCCAGTCAAAACCGCTGTGATTCACAAAAGCTGCGTCTTCAGCGGCGATCACTGCGCGTTTAAGGTGGGAGGAGATGCGGCTGTAGTTCACCCACTGCTGTTTCAGCCTGACCTTGGGGTTGTTCTCCGATGCCTGCTGCATGAATGCACTCATCTCCGGGTTTGCGCTGCGCATCTGATGCAGTTGCAGAAAGATCCACAGGCTCCAGCCCAGAGTGATGATGAGTGCTAACGTGAGAAGGCGCTTCAGCCACGACACCATTTTCGCTGTGGGGGCAGGCGCTTTTGTAGTTGCAGGAGCAGACAAATCGGGCATGGGAGGGTTTGTGTGATTCATGGACCTAAGGCTGGCATTGTCGTTAGCTGCTCCAATGAGGTGTGTCACAGTTTTTACAGACAAAAAAAAGGCCGACTTTTCAGTCGGCCTTCTAAATCTGCGCCTGAAGGGGGAGGAGAGGTGCAGAGGTTGATTGGCTAAGTCAGTTAGCTGGCTTTTCTAAGCCACATCTCGTAGATCGAAACCACCCACATAAAGGCGAATGCGACAGCCATACCTGCGCCACCAAACATCACCAGCCAGGCAAAGGCCGGATCAAATTTGGTCAGCCACCATGAGGCGATATCAAGTACCTGTGAGATATAGGGCATGGCAATGGCGGAGGCTTTAAGCCATGTGGGCACACTTGTGGCAAACGAGAAGATCAGGCCGACAAACATAAAGATAAAGGCGATGCCGAAGAGGTGGATGTGTGAAACGCGGGTCAGTGATGCGAAACTTGCGCCGCTGTCGGTCTCTGAGACGTGTTTTACCGACTCATAGGTGCTGAAATCAGGTAGCCCTGAGTCTGCGTTGTGGCACATCAGGCAGTTGTTTTCAAAGATCGGTTTGATGGTGGCTTTGAACTGCGTCTCATCGGCACCTTCGCGTACCCATTTGATAATCTTGAAGCGATCTTCATCGGAAGCATTCTCTTTCATTGAGCCGTTAAGTTTGTTCTCAATCAGGGAGCCGTTGCGGTTGCCATAGTAGCTGTAGACGATGTCATCGACTGAGAGACCTACCTCGCCATCGGCCATGCCGTGGGTAAAGAGAATCTGAGTGAATGCCATCATATAACCGATGCCGACTACGACCAGGTAGCTGGTGAAGAGCACCTTCAGTGATGTGTTGATGTTTGTGAATGTCCAGTTGGGCATGCTTCCTCCGGTTAGCAAAAACTATTTCGACGGCATAATACATATTATTAGAATATAAGCAAAGAATAATATCAAGATGAAGGAGTGGTTCGTTGCCGTAAGCAGGAAATATTGCTTTTATCACTCTCCTGCGCTGCCTTTGATTGCTTACTGTGACTGAAAAAGTAAGAGAATCATTCAGTTATTTCCTGAAAGTGGTGCTTGACCGACTACCGCCATTATTGATAATGCGCGCCTGCTTTAAATCGTCTGGAGGTAAGCATGCAGCGACAGTGGTTCGTGATTTTGCAGAATCTTCCGGCGGCAGGCAGGGCATGGGATATTGATGTGCCGAAAAAACTGTTGCAGGACAGTGAGTTCGGTGAAGTCGATGTGGTTACCGGCTTGTGCGCTGATGTGCACTGGAATATGTCTCTTGAACGTCAGGGTGATCTGTTTCACATGATCGGAGAGTGGCAGGCTGAGATGCCGCGTCACTGTTCACGTTGTAATGCGGCGTTTAACTGGCAGGTGACCGGTCAGACCGAGCGCGAATTTCAGCTTGGCCAGGAACCGACTGACGATGAGAATGATAGCCTCTGTGAGTATATTGCAGCGCCCGGTGAAGTGAACCTGGTGGATGTGCTGCGCGAGGATATCTGGCTGGCATGGAAGGCCGATGTGATTTGCAGTGAAACCTGCAGAGGCTTGTGTCAGGGTTGTGGCAACAATCTTAATACGGGCTCCTGTAAGTGCGAGCGGGATGAGAGTGATCATCCATTTGCCGTACTGCGTAATTTGAAGCTTGATGGTTAATTTTTCACCACTGGTGAAAGGAGAGTAAGAAATGGCAGTTCCAAAGAGAAAAACAAGCGCGTCCAAGCGCAATATGCGTCGCGCACATGATCGTATTGTACCGGCTGGTATGAGTGAGTGCCCTGAGTGCGGTGAGATGATGCGTCCACACCATGCATGTCCACATTGCGGCACCTACAAAGGCCGTGAAGTAACATCTTCCAGCGAAGACTAAAATAGTCTTTTGTCAGCGATCAGCAGACTAAGCAATTCCATTGCCTGACCCTGCTTACACGAACAGTGCCAACGGCCGGGATATTCGTATCTTGGTCGATGCGCATGGTGGTGACGCTGCACCGGATATGGTGCTTGATGCGCTTGAGATGGTGCTTACTGCAAAATTCGCAGCACAGTTTTCCGGTTCGCTGACCTTCGGTATTGTAGGGCAGGAGGAGCTTCTTCGTCCGCTTTTACGAGAGCGTGGCATTGAAACGAAGGTCTCCCTGGTTCCCTCGACAGATGTGGTTGGCATGTGTGATTCACCATCGCATGCGCTGCGCCGCAAAAAAGAGTCCTCGATTCATGTCGGTGCACGCATGGTGCGCGACGGCTTCTGGGATGCGCTGGTAAGCGCCGGTAATACCGGTGCCCTGATGGCGATCTCCAAGGTCATTCTTAAAACATTGCCGGGTATCGATCGTCCGGCGATCGCTTCGATGATTCCGGCTGTGGATGATGGCTGCACGCTGATGCTCGATGCCGGCGCCAACTCCGAATGCACCTCAGATCACCTGATTCAGTTTGCTATTATGGGTTCCTGTTATATGCAGGCGACCGAAGGGTTGTCTGCGCCGCGTGTCGGACTACTTAATATTGGTAGTGAAGATATCAAGGGCACCGATGTCATTAAACTCACCTCAGCCCAGCTTGCAGAGACCGATCTCAACTATATCGGCAATGTCGAAGGTACGGACCTGTTCGGTAACGATGTCGATGTGGTCGTGTGTGACGGTTTCGTTGGCAATGTGGCCCTGAAAACAATGGAAGGCACAGCCCGTTTTCTTGCCCATAGCATGCGCAAAGAGTTGACCAGTTCTCTGGTGGCCAAGGCAGGCGCACTGCTGTCGCGCAGTGCACTGAACCGTTTCAAGGATCGTGTGAATCCTGGAAAATACAATGGTGCCCCTCTGTTAGGGCTTAATGGCATTGTTGTGAAGAGTCATGGCGGGGCCGATGCTGAAGCCTTTGTCAGTGCGGTCGCAGTGGCATGTAAAGAGGTTGATGCAAATCTTCTGGATCGTATCACCCAGTCCGTACAGGAGATGGTTGAGGCGTGAGTAACCCTTCTGTTCATATCATCGGTATCGGTGGTTATCTGCCTGAGCGGGTGATGACCAATGCCGATCTTGAAAAGCTGGTGGATACCACGGATGAGTGGATCGCCGATCGTACTGGCATTCGTCAGCGACACATTATTGCAGCGGATCAGATGACCTCTGATCTGGCTGTTGAGGCAGCTAAAATCGCACTTGCCGATGCCGGCATCACTATTGATGATATTGATGCACTAATTGTTGCCACTACCACACCTGATCTTATTTTTCCGGCTACAGCAACCGTCGTTCAGTCCAAGCTGGGGGGCAAGGATTTCCCTGCCTGGGATATTCAGGCGGTCTGTTCAGGTTTTGTTTATGGACTGGCTCAGGCCGAAGGCATGATGCGTGGCGGCATGTTCAAACGCGTACTGCTCATTGGCGCTGAATCGATGAGTCGTATTGTCGACTGGACGGATCGTAATACCTGCGTGCTGTTTGGCGATGGCGCCGGTGCAGTTGTTCTTGAAGCCGGTGCAGCGGATGATGCCAATGGTCTGGTCGGCTCAGTGCTGCATGCCGATGGTGCCTATCGCGATCTTTTAAAGGCGCATCACCCGCATGCTCCGATGACCCCTGAAATGCACCATGAGCCTGTCGACTTCCGTATTGATTCAGCTGGTGCTGCTGCTGTTGAGATGAAGGGTAACGAAGTGTTCCGAGTGGCTGTCTCCAAGCTTGGCGGTGTGGTTAATGAGATTCTGGCCAAGTATGAGTTGCAGGATTCCGATATCGACTGGCTGGTTCCGCATCAGGCCAATATCCGCATTATTCAGGCGACCGCAAAAAAACTGAAGATGGGTCTGGATCGTGTGGCGCTCACCGTTGAGAAGCACGGCAACACATCATCGGCCAGTGTGCCGATGGCGTTGAATGATCTGTATGTCTCAGGTCGCCTTGAGAAGGGGCAGCTGATTCTGCTTGAGGCATTTGCAGGCGGTTTTGCCTGGGGCGCCAATCTGCTCCGTTGGTCGAAATAATTTTCTATCAGGATATATCATATGACTGATTTTGTTTTTCTTTTTCCCGGTCAGGGATCTCAATCCAAAGGTATGCTTGATGCGTTTGATGGCATCAGCATTGTAAAAGATACGCTTGATGAGGCATCTGATGCGCTCGGTTATGATATGGCCGCGCTTATTCGTGATGATGCTGAAGATAAGCTGGGGCAGACCGAGTTCACTCAGCCTGCACTGTTAACAGCCTCGACAGCAATGCTGCGTCTGTGGCGTGAGATGGGGGGGGCAGAGCCAGCACAGGTTGCCGGTCACTCACTCGGTGAGTACTCGGCACTGGTAGCTGCTGGTGTGATCGCTTTTTCTGATGCAGTTCAACTGGTTGCATTTCGTGGCAAGGCTATGAGTCAGGCTGTTCCTGCTGGTGTGGGTGGTATGGCAGCGATTCTTGGGCTGGCAGATGATGTGGTTGAAGGGCTTTGTGCAGCTGCCTCTGAACAGGAAGATAACGTTTGGGCTGCTAACTATAATTGCCCTGGCCAGTTGGTTGTGGCTGGTAATGCTGCTGCAGTTGATCGTCTGATGGTTGCAGCCAAAGAGGCGGGGGCTAAACGTGCATTGCCACTGGCCGTCAGCGCGCCTTCGCATACCCCTTTGATGCAGCCGGCTGCAGATGCCATGGCAGTGCGTCTGCAGGAGATTACATTTAACGCACCAAGTTGCCCTGTATGGGGCAATGCATCCGCAACGACTGAGCAAGATGTGGAGAAGATCCGGGCCGCATTGGTGGCGCAGCTGATCTCTCCTGTACGCTGGACAGAGACGATTCAGAAACTGGCGGCAACCGGTATAAGCAGGGGTGTTGAGATGGGGCCGGGCAAGGTTCTCTCCGGACTCGTCAAACGCGTTGAGCGTGATATGATTGTTGGGGTAAGCATTTCGCCGGATCAGCTGCAAAACAGCCTTGATCTGATGGCAGGGGAGTGAGTGGTCATGAGTGATGCAAAAACAGCGCTGGTAACAGGCGCAAGTCGCGGCATTGGCAATGTTGTTGCCACTCAGCTTGCAGCAGCAGGTTATAATCTGGCTATCTGCGGTACGACTCAGGCTACCATCGATAAAGCCGCTGATGCGATTCGGGCTGCAAATGGTGTAGAGGTTCTGGCCAAAGCCGTTGATGTTTCTGATCGTGAGCAGATTCAGGCCTTTGTGCAGGAGAGTGCTAAGCATTTCGGTAAAATTGATGTGCTGGTGAACAATGCCGGTATCACCCGCGACAACCTCTCTATGCGCATGAAAGAGGAGGAGTGGAGTGCGGTGATCGATACCAATCTCACCTCGGTATTCAATGCCATGCAGGCAGCGCTTAAGCCGATGATGCGCGCACGTGGTGGCCGTATTATCAATATCTCATCAGTTGTCGCTGGCATGGGTAATCCCGGACAGCTCAACTACTGTGCCAGTAAAGGTGGCGTGGAAGCGATGACCCGTTCTCTGGCGCGTGAAGTGGGTTCTCGCGGCATTACTGTGAATGCTGTGGCACCGGGTTTTATCGCTACTGACATGACCGCCGATCTGGGCGATGATGCGCATGCCAAGCTGACCGGACAGATCCCGCTGGGACGCCTTGGTCAGCCGGAAGATATTGCTGCTGCTGTTCTGTTTCTGGCCAGTGATGCCGCCGGTTATATCACCGGTCAGGTACTGCATGTAAATGGTGGCATGTATATGTAAGTTTAACTATCTTCTGCAGTAGCAGAAGTTAGGTGAAGGTTCAGACTTGTGCGGCTATGAACCTTATGATAGAAGCCGCATCTATTTTTTTCGGGAGGACTTTATGTCTGCAGAAATCGAAGCTAAAATCATTAAAATCGTTTCCGATCAGCTCAACGTTGATGAGGAAGAGATCAATCCTGATTCATCTTTCGTAGATGATCTGGGTGCAGATTCACTGGACACAGTTGAGCTGGTCATGGCTTTTGAAGAGGAGTTCGGTGTTGAAATCCCAGATGAAGATGCTGAAGGCATTCAGAGCGTACAGAACGCTATCGACTATATCGCTGCTAAAGCTGAATAATTTCCTATGACCAGACGCGTAGTCGTCACTGGTGTTGGGCTGGTAACTCCACTCGGCACCGGTACCGATGTAACATGGGAAAATCTGACTGCAGGAAAATCAGGAATCCGTCGCATCAGCCACTTTGATGCTGAGGCGACGGGTATGGCCTGTACCATCGCCGGTGAGGTTCCCGACTTCAATGTTGAAGCTTTCGTCAATCGCAAAGATGCGCGGAAAATGGATAAATTTATCCAGTTTGGCGTAGCCGCGTCATTGATGGCACTTGAGCAGTCGGGCCTGACCATTGATGAGTCTAATGCTGAACGTGTCGGTGTCGCTGTTGGCGCCGGTATGGGTGGCCTGGTGAGTATTGAGAATACCATGCGAGCCTATGAGGCCGGTGGTGCGCGTAAAATATCACCATTCTTTATTCCGCAGACGATCATCAATATGACATCCGGCTGGGTGTCTATGCTGACCGGTGCCAAGGGGCCGAATACTGCAGCAGTAACGGCCTGTGCCACAGGTACACATGCTGTCGGTGATGCCTTTGAGATCATTGCACGCGGCGATGCCGATGCGATGGTGGCTGGTGGTACCGAAGCGGTAGTCTGTGAGCTGGCAATTGGTGGCTTCTCTGCTGCCCGTGCTCTCTCCACACGCAATGACGAGCCTGAACGTGCATCCCGTCCATGGGACAAGGACCGCGACGGATTTGTGATGGGTGAGGGTGCAGGTGTACTTGTGCTTGAAGAGCTTGAGTCCGCCAAAGCACGCGGTGCTGTGATCCTTGCAGAAGTGATCGGTTATGGCATGAGCGGCGACGCTTACCACATGACCTCTCCATCTCCGGGCGGTGAGGGCGGTGGTCGCTGTATGAAGGCTGCAATGAACCGTGCCGGTATCAATCCTGAAGATGTGGATTATATCAATGCACACGGTACATCCACACCTGCAGGTGATGTGGCTGAAACTCAGGGTATTAAATCGGTATTCGGTGATCACGCCAAAAAACTGATGGTCTCATCATCGAAATCGATGACCGGTCATCTGCTCGGAGCCGCCGGTGGTATTGAGGCTGCGTTCTCGGTGCTGGCAGTGCATAACGGTGTGGTTCCGCCGACGATTAACCTGGATAATCCTGATCCTGAATGTGATCTCGATTATGTTCCGCATGAAGCACGAGACGCTAACATCAAGGTGGCTGTATCCAACTCATTCGGATTTGGTGGTACCAACGCAACAGTCATCGTTCGCAAGTTCGATTAAACGGTGAGTTAACTGACGTGATATACCGCGTCATATCGAATCAGGGCCGTAAGCTTTCCGCTTACGGCCTTTTTTCTGCCTTCCCACATCAGTTCTCTGCCATTCTGGAGGATCCATCCGGTGTCGGTCGGCAGTTCCTGGTTTCACAACACGGGCAATCGATCTCGCTACAGCAGGATGCATCAGATGAGCATGTGGCGCTCTTTTTCAACAGCTGGAAATCTGCTGTTGCAACGGATAATGCCAATTCACCAGCCATTCGCTGTCTGTTTTATGCCGCCTATGAAGCGGCCTCACTGATCGAAAATCTTCCGCGCTCTAAAACTGCTCTGCCCGGACCGGTACTATGGACACTCTATCCCACATTCTCTCTCTGCTTTGATGATGAATCGATCTATCTGGCAGCTAAGGATAAGTCCGCCGTGCAGACAGTTCTGATGTTGCTCGATGAAGTGGGGGAGTCACTGGTTCCAGCCACTACACTGCAACTACTGGCCCAACCGGAGGTCACCTCTGCCAGCGCCTATAAACAGGCTGTTGAACAGGTGAAATCATATATTGCAGCAGGTGATATCTTTCAGGCCAATATTGCCCGCTTCTGGTCGATGCCGTTTGAGCAGAGTGATCTGGCAGGGCTCTATGATCAGCTGCGCCG
Organism: Mariprofundus sp. KV; assembly: GCF_013387475.1. Taxonomy (GTDB): domain Bacteria; phylum Pseudomonadota; class Zetaproteobacteria; order Mariprofundales; family Mariprofundaceae; genus Mariprofundus. Next base: position 8,956 of record NZ_VWNB01000015.1, read on the forward strand.
GGTCAATCCGGCTCCCTTCGCCTCTTTTGTCTCAATAGGCAGTGGTAGAGAGCAGCTGACACTGATCTCATCCTCTCCTGAGCGGCTGTTTCGCATGCATCCCGATGGCGAGGTGGATACAAGGCCCATTGCAGGCACCAGAAGGCGCGCTGAAGGCGATATGGATGACTCTCTAAGGGCAGAGCTGCTGCTCTCAGAGAAAGAGCGTGCAGAGCACATTATGCTCGTTGATCTGGAGCGCAATGATCTCGGGCGCGTCTGTACTCCGGGCAGCGTTGAGGTGAATGAGCGCATGGTGATTGAGCAGTACGCCACTGTGCAGCATATCGTCTCCAATGTGCGCGGCAAGCTGCAACAGGGAAGGGATGTCGTTGATCTGTTCAAAGCGATGTTCCCCGGTGGCACCATCACCGGCTGTCCGAAGGTTCACTGCATGGAGATTATCCATGAACTTGAGAGCAATGCCCGTGGCCCCTATACCGGTGGTCTGGGTTATATAGCATGGGATGGCACAGCTGATATGAATATTCTTATCCGCACCTTCTGGCACCATAAAGGCGAGCTCTGCTGGGCGGCCGGTGCCGGTATTGTTGCCGATTCCGATCCCGAACATGAGCTGATCGAAACCGAACACAAAGCTGAAGGCCTACTCAGGGCGCTAGCAACTGCACTGTAGAGCTTATTTGCGGGAGTAAGGCTGCTCTCCCTGTAGTGACAGTGGTAAGCAAGCTCGCTGAATACCTGTGATGAGATATTATTAGCGCGACGAAAGTGCTAAAGGTTGGCAGAGTTGCCCCCTTGTCCGTTTCAAAGGCACCGGCAGTGATTCAGATTGCGTGGATCGGACATGACAAGATTGGAGGTGCCCCATTGGCCAGAACAAATTTCAAGTTTGAGAAGCGACAGAAAGAGCTCGCCAAACAGAAGAAGAATGAAGAGAAGCGCCTGCGTAAGCTGGGGCTGCTTGATGAGAATGAAGAGGATAAGTCTGAGGCTGAAGCTCCGCTATCAGAGGCGGATGAAGTCGCAAACTGGTTGTCTAAATAAGATCGCTATCAGGTAAATTGTAAGAATAAAAAAGGCTGGCCGGGTTTCCCCGCCAGCCTTTTTGTTTTTATATGCTGAAAATATTATCCGGCCTGCTGAATACCTGCCAGATACCAGGTCGGATCATCAGAATTCGGAGCATGCTGGAAGATCCACACCTCATTCACCTCTGCACTCTGGTCTTCAACCGTTGCGCCGGTGTGATCAAGCTGCTGCTCGCGCAACATGGCAGTGTAGTTGACAGCCACCCACTCCAGATCCGATTCAATCCAGCTGTCAGCTATCTCGGCATTAAGCGTGGCGACCTCGGTATGGTTGGCGCTGTTGGGAGACATGTCACGGGCGATACGCTCGGCAATTTCAGGGGTGCAGAACTGGCGGATATCGTCGATATCACCAGAATCCCACGCCTTCTGCATGCGTACATAAATCTCTTTGGCAGCCGGGATGAAATGTTTGGCATCGATCTCAGGACGCAGGGCGCTGCCAACTGGCTCACGGCTCTGATCCTGAAAATCAAACGCCTCCTGCACAGCATCAGGTTCTGCATGGCTGCCCGGGAAGCTGCTTGCTGAAGGTTCATGACTATACCCTTGTCCGGCAAATGATTGCTGTTGTGGCACGGCTCGTCGGCGCAGGAAGTACATCACCAGAAATATGATGCCGCCGATCATGAGAATATCGAACAGGTTAATACCTTCAAAGGCACCACCGAAGAACATCGCACCAAGCAGGCCGCCAAGGGCTAAACCGCCTAGCATACCCATCATACCAGTGCTTGCTGAACCACGCTGATTGGCTGCAGCAGGCTGCTTCTGCGGTGCGGCCTTCTGCTGTGAGAAGTTGTTTGATTTTGGCTGGCTCATGCGCTGTTTGCCGAAGCTTGAGCCCATGCCGAAGCGCTTGGCATCGGCCAGCTCTGCGCCTGAAATCATGATACCAAAGATGGCGATCATCATAATTGTCATCAGTTTCTTCATTTTTTCTCCTCGTTATTTGCAAATGCAATCTGTGCAATGTGAGCCTTAAAGGCCGCTCTGCGCAGGGTGCGATCCTTAATGCCAGCGACGTCGCGCGCAACCCTGCGTTTTTCAGAGAAGCTTAAAGCTCTGCCAACAGGCTTGGGTGCTTTGGCTTTGATGCCGGCACCGGGTTGAACACGGGTACTGATTTTATGCAGGTTGGTGATTTTGGCGTGTTTGAAACAGGCCTTGCGAATCTCATCACGCAGAAAGCGGATCTGCTGGCCCATGATCGGATGATCAACAGCCACCCAGAGGCAGACGCCGTCATCAGATAGCGGTTCAATCTGGATCGGCTCAGTACGCAGCGACATCATCGGGCCGACAATATCCGGCCATGCACGGCGCAATCGTGCCATACCCATCAGTTTGCCTAGTGACTCCTCACCGAGGATTTCCGAGAGGCCATCATTGATGCCTGTCAGTCTGGAGCGGGGACGTCCGGGGCGAAAGCTCAAGGTGTCTGCCTGTTCAAAACGGCAGTCTCTTGCCGCCGAGAATATGTACGTGGATATGGAATACCACCTGACCACCACCTTCGCGCACATTAATGATCACGCGGTATCCTGCATCAAGCTTGAGCACCTCATCGGCAATATGGCGGACGCGATCCATCAGCTGACCAAGCAGAGCTGAGTCCTCTTTGGTGGCATCAGCCAGCGTGGCCAGATGAAATTTAGGGATGACCAGCACATGGGTGGGGGCTTTAGGGTGAATGTCGTGGAAGGCGAAGAAATCATCATCCTCGTAAACCTTGTTGGAGGGGATCTCTCCGGCAGCTATTTTACAAAACAGGCAGTCACTCATCTCACTCTCCCTTCTTTGACATCAATTTATCGGGCATGTTCTGAAATGTAACAAGGGGGCGCTGATAATCAAAGCTGCATGAATAAAAACAGATCCGCCCTGTATCTGTTACGAGAGCTGGGCGGATGCATCGGTGTGGAGCCTGATTATTTCTTGGTGAACTTGGTCAGGATAACGATCAGCTGACCATCTACACGGCCTTCAATCTGCTCGGCATTATCCTGTACCAGGCGTATGTTGCGTACGGCTGTACCGCGCTTGGCGGTGATCGATGAACCTTTGACATCCAGATCCTTGATCAGGGTGACGGTATCACCCGCCTCTAGCACTGCACCATTGCTGTCACGGTGGATAATCTTCTCTTCACTCTCATCGTTACTACCAGCTTCTGCCCAGCTGCGCACATCATCTTCCAGATACATCATATCGAGAAGATCCTGTGGCCAGCCTTCCGAACGCAGACGGGTGAGCATACGCCAGGCCATTACCTGCACCGCAGGCACCTGAGACCACATGCTGTCATTCAGGCAGCGCCAGTGGTTGGCATCAACGGTATCAGGATTATCGATCTGACCACGGCAGGTTTCACAGGCCAGAATAGATTGATCAGCACTGCCATTAGAAGTTGGCGGCACTTCATAGATGCCAAGATTGTCGGAAGCGCCGCACAATTCACATTTGGATTCGCTACGTGTCTGCAGTTCTGTTTCTACGCTCATATTAAGGGTTTCCTGTCTGGTCAAACATCTTCTGCTAAAAGAGCGGTTTGAGTTGTTTGCTAATCGGGGATGCTTGAGTCTGGAGCTCTCGAAGTCAATTTAACGAACTATTTTTTACTGACGTTGGCGTAGATGGCTACGCCCGATTTTGACTCCTCATAGACCTCAATCCATACATCTTTGCCTTTGGCACTGTCGGGAAGATCTGTGGTAGGGATGTGTGCCTTAAGGCTGATGTTAATGCCATTGAAGCGGTCGATCACCTGGCAGTCGCCGTTGATCTGGTATTCAGGGCTGCTGGCAACTGTATCGTCGTATTTAAAGGCGAGCTGGCAGTTGATACCTATATCTTCAAACTCGCCGCTCTTCTCGGCTCTGAGCACATCCTGCTGCAGGTTAATCACATCACCCGGCAGTGAATTTGCGCTGTGTGAGAGCATGAGCAGACGAGTGCCATCCATGGCACGAATAAACTCGCTGAAGCTGCCGAACATGATCGGATCAAATTCATAAGCGGCCTGGTTTTTCATGAATATCATCACATTCACACTTCTTGCTTGATTCGGTTCTGCAACTGCACTGGTTGATGCCAGCCCTATACCCGCAGCCAAAAGAAAACATAGCAGTTTAGACATCACAATCCCCTGAAATTTATTCACTTATTTGGCCGGCACGTAGCCGAGTTGTTTGACGATGGCCTGACATTCAGGACCCTGCATAAATTCGATGAACGATTTCACTTCACCTGCCGGTGCACCATTTGTCATCAACAGAAGCGGTCGTGAGAGGGGATAAATGCCACTGGCAACATTGGCTTCAGAGCCCTCGATGCCATCGAGTTTAAGCAGCTTCACCTTGCCGTTCTGCGCAAACTCAGTGGCAACACCGACAGATGCAAAGGCGATGGCATGCGCATCATGAGCCACCTTGTCGAGTGCGATATCCTGTGAGAATGCGATCCAGGCTTTACCCTTGCCAAAGATCAGGTTGCCTTCGGACTCCTCTGCTTTGAGATGGAAGCGTTTGGAGAACAGCTCATAGGTGCCGTGGTCTGTGCCCAGCGAGATGAGGTTAACTGCGCCATCAGAACCGCCGACAGCTTTCCAGTTACCTGCCTCTCCTTTATACAGCTGTTCTACCTGTGCTGCGCTCAGGTCCGAGAGTGGATTATCTGCATGTACAACCAGAACCACGCCATCGGTGCCGATTTTGTAGCTTTTCATGGCAGGATAGGCCGCGCTCTCTGTATCTTTAATCGCACGCGATGCGCGGCCGATATCTACCTTACCCTTGGCTACGGTTTTCACCCCTTTGCCGGAGCCGCCACCGGCGATAATGAACTGCATATCGGCATGGCTGTTTTTATAGGCGATTGAGCAGGCCTTCATGGGCGGCTGAACGGTTGTTGAACCCGCTGAAGTGATAACACCTGCATGCGCAGTCGATAGCCATAGAAGTGCAGTGAAGCCTGCGAACAAGCAGAGCCTTTTCATGAGTCTGTTCTCCGGAAAATCAGAGCAGCGTGCCCTGATAAAAAATTTGGCGAACCATAGCAGCCGACAATGGTTATGGAAGGCAATTTTATTGCTCTGTTCAATGGCTTACAGAGGTGGGAAGCGTTGCAAGGTGGCGCCTAACGGAGGTAGCGAAGCACTTGTCCTTTGGGCAGTGATTTAGTCAGATAATCGGTGTTTTCAGGGCGGCTCTGGCTATGTGAAAAACCGAGTATTACCATCTTTTTACTGAAACGGGCATGGTGGCCACGTCCCTGATCAACAATGATCACTTCACAATGGGGTTTGGCATGCTGGTTGATGAATCTCGAGAGCAGGTCGACATGCTCCTTTTCGTAGAGAATGTCACTGCCGATAATCAGGTCAAACTCACCAAGCTCTGTCTCTTCATCAGCCCAGCCGGTGCGCACATACGGGATGTCGCTTGCACTGTTGAGTTCGGTATTTTCCTGCAGAAAGGAGCCGGCTTCAGGGTGGTAGTCGGTAGCCGTTATGTCCGCATCCCTTTGATTGAGAACATGGCTGGAGAGCGCGATGCCGCAACCTACCTCAAGAATGCGCTTACCCTTGATATCAAAGTCAGCCATCAGATGAGCCAAAACCTCACCGGATGGCCAGATGATCCCAAACAGCGGCCATGTGGCAGAGGATATTCCGAGCGCTTCGGCTTCGCCGTGGTCGTCGGAGAACTCCTGATTATCGCGCAGTGTGCGAAGGTGGATATCTACACCACCGAATTCGATGGTTTGGTAGCGTACACGTAGCGAAGACATAAATACCAGCTCAGTCGATAGTTTCGACATACGCAGCATGCGTGACTCAACCGGTTCACTACGTGGAGGGGCAACTTTAGTCGATCTGTGAGCTTATGACCAATCCTGACAGAGAGTTTGGATTCTGAAATCAGGAAGCAGGCGGGGTATTACGCAGCCTTTTTTCCAGAAAGAAACAGCCAAAAGGCAGCACGGATGAGATCATCGCATAGTTCCAGAAAGATTTTGGCCACGCTTGCTGTCTGCTGACGATCTCCAGCAAGGGGATAAAAGCCAGCCAGAGCAGGCCGTGTGCAGGGCCGACAATTCGCACCATGTCATAGTCAAAACCATATTTGGCAGGCATGGCGATAAAGAAGAGGGCGATCAGTGACAACCCCTCAATGAAACTGATGATTCTGAATGTTTTCAGCATGGGGAGATTGTAAGCTCTTTAGTTTTGCTGTCTAACGCTTAATTCATTCTCCAGAGCGTCTTTCATTTTTTTACCCACGAAAGTCTGCAGTTCATTTGCAAATCCCAGGCCTGCTTCTGTATAGATGTTAAAAGTAAGGTCGACACCAACAGCTTTCAGGGCATCTTCCTCATCCCTGAATTTTGTTGTGGCAGCGATACGACCCTGATATCCCATCTCTTTAAGTCGCATGGCAGCGCTCATGTTGGCTTTTTGCGACGGCAGGGTGAGCAATACCCACTCCAGCGCATCGAGCAGTTCGGGTGCCCGTGCCCAGAAATCGGGGTTGGTCGCATCACCGCTGACGACATTCCTCCCCTCTGTAGCGTGTTTTATGGCCCTGTCCCGGTCAATCTCCACGCCGACCAGATGGGCTGCGTAATCCGGCTCTAATACGTCGTAGGCAGCCGTGCCCATGCGCCCCATGCCGAACACCACAACCTTAATGCCGCTTAATGCCAGATTCTCTTCACCGGCAAGACGCTTTGAGCGTTCGAACCGTTTAAGCCGCGGGCGCCATCTCTGATAGAGATTGTCCCGGACATTCACCAGTGGCGCTGAAACGATAAAAGAGATCGACATGACAACAGCAAAGACCGCCAGCCACTCCTTTGGTAACCACCCTGCAGAGACAGCTATAGCACCGATAATCAGGCCAAACTCACTGTAGTTTGCAAGGTTGAATGAAGCGCGCAATGAGGTGCTGGATCTGAGGTGGAACAGGTTAAAGAGTCCGAAATAGAGCGCCGTTTTCAGTGGCAGGATCAGAATAAACAGCAGTGCAATGAGCACTTCGTTCCAACCCGGCAGGGAGGCCATGCCGACGCTGAGGAAGAAACCAACAAGAAACAGCTCCTTGAGACCAAGCAGGGCTTTGGAGAGTTCGTTGGCTTTGACGTGGTTGGCAAGCATCATGCCGAATACCAGTGCCCCGACATCGGCCTTGATACCGACCAGTTCAAAGATATCCGCGCCGACCAGTGCCAGTGCAATACCGAAGAGAATCAGCAGTTCACCATGGCCGACCCGGTCGAGGATTCTGAAGATCAGGAAGCGCAGTGGAACCAATCCAACCAGCGCCAGCGCCCATATCGTAGGTAATTTCCCCATTGAGGCGGCAATAAAAACGACGGCTGCGATGTCCTGTACCACCAATAGACCAATGGCGACCTGCCCGTGTCTGGCATTTGTTGCACCCAGTTCATCAAGTACCTTTACCGCAAACACGGTGCTGGAGAATGAGAGGGCGAAGCCGATAAGGAGGGCTGTAGCCATATCGACGCCGGAAATCAGCGGCAGGGCGGTATAGGAGAGCAGTACGATGATGGTGGCGACCAGAATCGTGATCATGCCCATATGTAGTGTTGCCACCCCCCATATCTCGGGGCGTATTAATGACTTTATCTTGAGCTTGAGGCCGATAGAGAAGAGCAGCAGGGTGATGCCGAGATCAGCCATGACATTGAGGAATTCACCACCCTCTACCCCGAGAGCATTGAGCAAAAATCCTGCTGCAAGGAAGCCAACCATCGGTGGCAGCCCTATTCTGCTGATCATTAGTCCACACAGGAAGGCCGTCGCTATCCAGAGCGGATCACTGTAATGAATGGAGAGGAGAATTTGCGATTCCATACTCTATCGTGGACTGATTCGTTTCAGCTGTAAACGTCAGGTTGGAACATGCTTACCATATGAGTCGCGATCCATATCGATGATTTCGATTGTCACGACTGAGACAGGAAGGTTTAGCGGAGCAAGGCCTGCGAGAACCACCTCGCTAAGCTTCTTTTTGTTGTCCGCATCCCGGCCCGATTTTATGCGCGCCTGAATATGGATATAGGGATCACTTCCTCCTGCGTTGGTGAAGTGCCTGAAAGAATAAGCCCGTGCCTTGATCTGATCGGCCTTGAACAGGCCGCTCTCTGCAATGGATTGATGAATCGTTTGCAAAATCAGTTCCACTGACTTGTCATCAACAACTCCTTCCGGGTATTCAACAGTTATATGCGGCATTGCTTATTCTCCAGGTTCAGGCTCCTAATAAGTATGAGGGCACCTTTTGTCTCATCTATACAAACTATCCTAATCTGTTCTTCCAATTCCCATAATCACCTCCATTGAACCATGCTCGCTCGCCAGTGAAAATGGAATGGATGTGGTGCATTCGGTAAATCCGGCTTTTTCAAAGGCTGATAATATTTGCAGTTTCGAAAACCCCCGGCCTTCAGCGTTTTCATGTTTGAGCCAGTCCCACTGGATGAATAGACCGCCGGGTTTGAGTAACTGTTTGAGTAGGCGAAGGGATTGTTCATAGTCGGCAACAAAAGCCAGAGCCGAGGAAGCAACAATCAGATCAAATCCGGTTGTAAATATCTCGCTGCTATCAATCAGCTGCTGATGCAGTTCTGATGTTATGGTTGTCACGTTCTGTAAGCCTTTATCATTGAGTACGGCAATCATCTTTTCAGACGGGTCGAGTGCGACGATTGAAACAGCATGACGTGACAGTTTCTCTGTCAGTAGCCCGGTGCCGCAGCCGAAGTCAAATATGCGGCACTCTTGAGGGTTGAACTCCTTAAGCAGGGAGCGGTAGGCCAGTTCGGAGTAGGTTTTGACTGATTCATCGCTGTCCCAGCCATCCGCGTAGTCATCCCAGCTTTCAGACATTGGATTTATTTGTTACGGGATGCCTTTTCATCATGGCCTGAGACACCGAAGCGGCGTGCCAGTTCACTGAGGATGTCATCAGGGCTTAAGTCTTTCTGCGCCAGCATCACCATGCTGTGAAACCAGAGGTCGGCGGTTTCATAGATGATCTGTTCGCGATCCCCGTTTTTGGCGGCGATGATCGTCTCCACCGCCTCCTCACCGATCTTCTCAAGCATCTTGTCCGGTTTGGCGTAGAGCGAGGCCACATAGGATGAATCGGCAGATTCAGATTTGCGTGCTTCAAGAATGGCGGCCAGCTCTTTGAGAATATCGTTGCTCATTTCAGGGGCTCCTCGGTGTTTACCCATTGATCATCCTGCCTCTTTTTATAAAAGCATGATTTACGGTTGGTATGGCAGGCGGGGCCGGTCTGCTCGATGATCAGCAGCATCGTGTCGCCATCGCAGTCCAGATACATATCGATCACCTTCTGCACGTGCCCGGAGGATTCTCCCTTCATCCACTGCTTCCGGCGCGAGCGCGAGTAGTAGTGGGCGAAACCTGTCTCCTGCGTCTGCTCAAGTGCCTCTTCATTCATCCAGGCCATCATCAGAACCCGGCCAGTTGCAGCGTCCTGTGCGATAGCAGGGACAAGGCCCGCTTCATTGAATGTTATGCTTTCTAGTAGACTCATCATTCGCCCCACTTAACCACAAAGGCACGAAGGCACAAGGAGTTATGATGTTCTCTTTGTGTCTCTGTGTCTTCGTGGTTCAAAATCATGCTGTCAGTTTCGCGAGTGCGCGAGAGGCCGCAGCGATGGTGTTCTCTACATCTGCATCGGTGTGCGCAGCGGACATAAATGCCGCTTCATACTGGGATGGGGCAAGGTAGACGCCCTCATCAAGCATGGCATTGAAGAACTTGCCGAAGAAGGCGAGATCGCAGTGGTTGCTTACGTCACTACAGCAGGTGACGGCATCAAGCTCGGTGAAAAAGACGGTGAACATCGCACCGACCTGGTTGGCAACAGCAGGTACGCCTGCAGCTTTGCATCCAGCCAGCAGCCCCTCAACCAGTCGGGTGGTTTTGCGTTCCAGCTCTTCGTAGAAACCCGGTGTACGCAGGCGTGAAAGGGTTTCAATGCCGGCACGCATGGCCAGCGGATTGCCCGATAGTGTGCCTGCCTGATAGACCGGGCCATCAGGTGAAATCTTGCGCATGATCTCTTCGCGGCCACCATAAGCGCCGACCGGCAGGCCGCCACCGATAATTTTACCCAGGCATGTCAGATCCGGCATGATACCAAAACGCTCCTGAGCACCACCGGCAGCAACACGGAAGCCGCACATCACTTCATCAAAGATCAGCAGGGCACCTTCGGCATCGCAGATGTCGCGCAGTTGCTGTAGAAAACCATTATCATTGAGCAGCATCACGCCGGTATTGCCCGGAACAGGTTCAACAAAGATGCAGGCGATCTCGCCCTTGTTTTCAGCGAAGAGGTTTTTTACCGCGTCAATATCGTTGAACGGGGCAGTCAGTGTCAGTTTGGCATAATCGGCAGGCACGCCGGCAGAGTCAGGTTCGCCAAAGGTGGCCGCGCCACTTCCCGCTTTAACCAGGAAGCCGTCGGCATGACCGTGGTAACCACCGTCAAACTTGATGAATTTATCGCGACCGGTAAAACCACGCGCCAGACGCAGTGCGCTCATGGTCGCTTCAGAACCTGAATTGACAAAACGGATGACATCAATCGATGGCACCATATCGATTACCAGTCGGGCCAGATCTATCTCCAGCTCACAGGGAGCACCAAAGCTCATACCAAGTGCAGCAGTCTCCTGTACACCTTTAACGACATCAGGGTGGGTGTGGCCGAGAATCATCGGGCCCCATGAGCCGACATAATCAATGTACTTATTGTTATCAACATCCCAGACATAGGCTCCACTGGCTTTGGCAAAAAAGCGTGGCGTACCGCCGACCGATTTAAAGGCACGAACTGGCGAATTAACACCGCCGGGGAGAAGTTTGCAGGCCTGCTCGAAATCATTTTGTGACTGGGTAGTGATTGACATGAATAATCCTTATTGTGGGTCTGTTTTTAAAAGTGACGGGACGTTAGGAAGCGGACGCGTCTGTGTCAATGTTACGGGCATCAAATCAGGGCTTTCTCAGCGCTGTTGCTCCTCAATCCAGGCGCCTTTCAACCCCAGTTTTTTGGCCAGAAAAGTGCGTGTTACTTCTGCATCCTCCCGGCTCAATGTGCGATTGAGTTGAATGCGATGAAATATTTTACCTTTAACCTCTGCACGAACTGCCTTTGTCTCAATGTTGGAGGTCTTGATACGGGCGACCAGCTGATGCGCTGATTTTTCCGAGCCAACCGAAGCGAGGTAGATGATCCAGTTGCCTGAATCTGTTGCTGGCAACGTAGCTGAAGGCGTTGCTGTTTTCGTTGACATCTCTTTTGCCACTTTAATCTTCGCAGCTTCTACCTTCGCAGCTTCTACCTTCGCAGCTTCTACCTTCGCAGCTTCTACCTTCGCAGCTTCTACCTTCGCAGCTTCTACCTTCGCAGCTTCTACCTTCGCAGCTTCTACCTTCGCAGTCTCAACCTTTGCAGCCTCTACCTTTGCAGCCTCAACCTTTGCAGTCTCTACCTTTGCAGTCTCAACCTTTGCAGTCTCAACAGATTCTGGTTCTGCTTGCTCAACCTGAGCCGTCTGAACTGTTTTATCGCCGTTATCGGCAATCGTCAGATAGCCAATTGCGGCAACGGCAACAAGAATTACTGCTGCTACCATGCCGATGTTGACGCCGCTTTTCTGCTCTGGTGGAGTCGAATAGATAGGGGAGTCGGTCGTGGTCTCATCTGTTTTCGAGAAATCTTCCGGTGCCTCATCCGGAAACAGCGGCATCGCATCAGTCGGGTCTACGCTATTTTCAGGCTCAATAGTCGGGGCATGATCAGGCTGCCGGGGGGATTCGTAAGAAGCAGGAGTCTCATCAAACAGAGGTTCAGAGTCATACTCACCGGCAAAGGGGTCGAGCTCCATCTGATGTAGTTTTTTATCATCACTCATGCAGAACTCCTCACACCTGATCGATACTGTCAAAAGAGCCGGAGTGACAGCTTCGATGCCCTTGTGCTACGTTAGGTTAATGTAAAACTTTTGCAAGTCTGGCTACTCTCACTTGAGTACACAAAACTGACGGCCAATACGGCACTATTCTTGCTCGCACGGCTGCATGACAGAGATAGATAGCAGTGAAGAGCTGAAGCAGCGTTTAACTAACATGGTGGACTCTATGCCCGCCTTCCCTGAGAGCGTTCATCAGGTAATGTCCATTACCCGTGATATCAACTGCTCGCCCAAAGATCTGGTCAAGGTAATTGAGCGTGATCCGGTGATGACCATGAAGATTTTAAAGATGGTGAATTCAGCCTTTTTTGCTTTGTCCAGGCATGTTTCATCGGTTCAGCATGCGCTTGTTTATCTCGGACTGAACACGATTAAAAATCTGGCTGTCAGTATTGCTACGCTCGAGACGATGCCGAGGAAGAGTATTCCTGAGCTTAGTATGTCCGAATTTTTGACTCACTCCCTGGCTACAGCGTCAGTTGCCCAATGGCTGGCCAGGAATCAACTCAATATTCGCGATGCTTCTGATCACTTTGTTGCCGGTCTGTTGCACGATTTTGGTAAAGCCGTATTCATCCAGTTTGAACCTGTCACCTATGGCAAGATTATTACCGAAGCCAAAGAGAAAAATCTGCCCTTGGCACTGGTGGAAATGGAGCGGTTGGGCGTTTCCAGTGCTGAGGTAGGAGCTATGCTGGCTGAAAGCTGGCAGTTGCCGGAGACGCTGGTGGACTGCATCAGAACGCAGGTGAACTGTAGTGAGGAGTCATCCAATCTGGCGCTCTCGGTGGCTGCAGGAAGTTCGGTTGTTAAAGCGATGCACCTTGGTGATAACGGTGATCCCTATGTGGGTGACTTTTCTGCGGCAATGCATCAGCGCCTGCACTGTAGTCTCGAAGATGTGGTGGCGCAGATGGATGGACTGCAGGAAGAGGTTGATAAGCTTCTTAATATGGTGCGCTCATGAAGCTGACATTCTGGGGCGTGCGCGGCTCAATTCCCTCACCGGGGCCAAATACGGTGCGTTATGGTGGTAATACCACCTGTATTGAGATCAGAACTGATGATGGGCAGCTTATCATTCTTGATGCAGGAACCGGAATCTTCCCGCTCTCACATACACTGTTCGGTGATTTTCCGCTGCATGCCCATATCTTCAACACCCATTCGCACTGGGATCATATCCAGGGACTACCCTTCTTTATTCCTCTGTTTGTACCGAACAACCGTGCGACAATTTATGGTGCCTACGACCCGATCACCCAGAACAGCATTGAAGAGATTCTCAGTGTTCAGTTGCAGTACCGTTTTTTTCCCATTCGTGAATGCGAGCTCAATGCCAAAATCGATTACGTCTCACTCAGAGAGGGTGAGAAGGTGAACATTGGTGAGGTTACTATCACCCCGGTGCTGCTGAATCATCCGGTGGTGAATTTTGGTTATCGCATCGATTGCCGTGGCAAATCCCTGTTTTTTACCGGCGATCATGAGAATCCCTATAATATCTATGATCAGGAAGATGATGAGTATGAGATGTATCAGTCGCTTCTTGATCAGAAAGAGTCCCACTTTATGAATCAGATCCGTGGCGTGGATGTGTTGATTGCCGACTCCTCCTATAGCGAAGCTGAGTACCCAGCCAAGAAGGGTTGGGGGCATGGCACCTACCACTCCTGCATGCAGATGGCTGAAAAGGCACAGGTGCAGCAGCTGTTTCTGACCCATCATGAACCGACCCGCAGCGATGATGCACTTGAAGCTCTGTTTAAGGAGAGCCGTAACAGCCTCACTGTTGAAGTGCCGGAGATTGCACTGGCCCGGGAGGGGGTGAGTATCGAGTGGTAATGTTTTTGATATAAGGGTTTCTTATTTTATTGCTTATCCTGTACTTGTTTTGTTTATAACACCTGCTGTTCGGCTTCCATATGAGTCTGACCAGGGGTAGGAAAAATCCTTATTTGTTGGGTGGTTACTCTCCTGTTCTTCAGGTGGTGAGCGATATTTTCCTCCTGAATCGGCTCCGGGCTAAGGCAATAATTACCCCTTGGCAACGCTGTTTTAGATTGAATAGTAGGGGCAGTTGTTGATCTTGTTTCAGGGGTTTCGGAGGTGATGCATGGGTGAAGAGTTCAAAGATGAACATGAGCGTGCCGAATTTCTCCTGGAAGTACTGCTCAATCGCGACGAGACACTGGAGTTCCGCACTAGTGCTGCTGTCTATCTCGGCCATTTTGACTCCGAAAAGGCACTGAAATCGCTTATCGAATTTGCCTGTAATGATATGGAGGATGAACGGCTGCTTATCTCCTGTGGTGATGCCATTGCTGAAATTTGGGATAGAAATCACGACTTTGATATCAATGTTGTGCTCTCTCAGGTCGCCACGCCAACGAAGGATGAGATTAAATCTCGTTTAGCCAGCCGATAAGCCAGAGTCGTCAATAGAGTCGTTAATAAAAAAGAGCCCCTCTGAGAGGTATCAGAGGGGCTCTTTTTTTGCTGAAAATGGCAAGATCAGAGTCGGGATTCAATCACCGGCAGGAGTGATTAATCGTCCCACTCTTCCCAGTCATCATAATCGCGGCGCTTCTTCTCCAGCTGCTTTAGTTCAATGCGATGGCTATGTTTAATTTTATCCTGCTTGGGTGGAACTTGATCCTTCTCCCAGATTGAGTAATCAAATGCGTGATGACCCATATGTGTTGCTCTCCTGACATGATGTCACTGAAAATCAAGGCGGTTTTGTAAGGCCGCAGGCGAATTATTGAGTCGAATGAATCGATTGGTAAATCAATAAAATTTGATCAGGCTGATCAATAAATCAGATGGCTGGAAGTAGTGGGCGCAACAGATAAATGAGTGTTGTAACAACAATAATCATGATCAGATTCAGGCGTATGCCAGCCTTGACCATGGCATGCATCGGCACCATACCAGAACCGAAAACAATAGCATTGGGTGGTGTGGCAACCGGCAGCATAAAGGCGCAGGAGGCGCCGATGGTTGCAACCAGCATCACCGACATGGCATCCAGTCCATTGGCTAGGCTAACAGCAGCCAGAATTGGCAACATCACCTGCGTGGTTGCAGTATTGCTGGTGATTTCAGTCAGGAAGATGATGACAACGGCAACGGCCAGCATCATCAGTGGCAGTGGTACACTTCTGAGAAACTCGAGTTGTCCACCAATCCAGAGTGAGAGGCCTGATTGCTGCATGCCGTGGGCCAGCGCGAAGCCGCCGCCAAAGAGTAGTACAATGTCCCAGGGTAGTTTTGGAAACGATTCGCGGCCGAGGAGAGGACGCCCATCTTCACTACGCAACAGGAATAGCAGTGAAGCCATAAAGATAGCAACAGTACCGTCATCGACCCCTTTGTAGGGGAGCAGAGAGGACCAGCCGGGAATATCCAGCCCTTCACTCTGGATGCCGGATCTGGTTATCCAGAGCAATGCGGTAATGGTCAGTACCCAGGCGACAAACTTCTCCTCCCGGCGTGCTTTACCCAGTGCCTGCAGGGCCTGCTTTAGCTGGCTGCCATCGGATCTGTTCCACGGGAGTTTCGCAAGTTGAGGCCCGAGTACGATAAACAGAACTAGTAGCCCGACGAGCACCATAGGAATACCGATCATCATCCACTCAAGGAATGAGGGGACGGAATCAGGCAGGCTGACGCGCATATTTTCAAGGAAGACCAGATTGGGTGGTGAGCCGACCGGTGTGCCCATGCCACCGATATTGGCCGAGTAGGCGATAATCAGCAGGAAGGTGGCTGCCATCGGCCCTACCTCCTCAGCATCATGCTCCTCCAGTAGTTTTTTAAGAAGTGGCAGGGCGATGGTCACCATCAGCATGGCGGTAGCTGTATTGGAGATCCACAT
The DNA here is from genome assembly GCF_013387475.1 of Mariprofundus sp. KV. GTDB lineage: Bacteria > Pseudomonadota > Zetaproteobacteria > Mariprofundales > Mariprofundaceae > Mariprofundus. The sequence continues at coordinate 24,970 of NZ_VWNB01000015.1, forward strand.
CGAGAGGAAGGCCGTGGCTGCAGCAAAGCCCATGGCCAGTTGCAGGGGGCTGGCATGTAGTCGGCTCAACATATTCAGGGCGATACGTTTGTGCAGGCCGGAGCTCTCCATCGCCTGTGCGATCAGGAAACCGCCGATAAAAAGAAAGATGATGCTGTTGAAATAACGGGGTGCTGTCTCTGAGCCTGTTGCGATACCGAGCAGCGGGAAGGCGACGAGCGGCAGTAGCGCGGTGACGCCCAGCGGTACACACTCTGTGATCCACCAGATCGCCATCCAGAGAGCAACGGCGAGCATGGCAGGCGCTGTAGGGTGTTCTGCGATATCAACCAGAATAAGGCTGACCGTTGCAACTGCAGGGCCAGCGATAAGAGCTATATTTTTACTGTTTATTGGCAACACTCAGGATCCGGCTTGCGGGCAGTAACCACGATACAACGGCCAAGCAGCATCTCTGTGCTGTTGATCGTGTTGATGATCGGTTCGTTATGCCGGTCCAGTGTGCGGTACTTGTTGCGCTCTTTTTTCCATGACAGGGCTGCAAGCAGTTGGATAGGCAGATAGAAGAGGACAAACCAGTAGAGCGAGTGAAACTGAATTTTGTCGGTTGAAAAGCGGGGCAGGTCAAATCCGGAATCCATCAACGCATGCGCCAGATAGGGGTATGGGATGGGGGTAATATGGCCACCGGCACTCTCAATTGATGTTTCGCCAACATGCAGTGGGCCGAACATACTCCAGAAACCGGTGATGAGAAAACGCATGCGCGATTTCATATTCAGCACATTGGGGGTGGTGATCACGACAACGCCACCCGGTTTGAGGACTCTATGAATCTCCCTGATAATGGCGCGGTAATTCTCCAGATGTTCGGCCACTTCGGTAAAGGTGACCAGATCAAACTGCTGGTCAGCATAGGGGAGTTTGCCATCATTGAGGTCAACGACATCAACCTCTACACCATCAAGCTCCATAAACTCATCGGTATAGTCACAGGCGCAGCTTTTAACATCATACTCCTGACGGATGCGGCGAATCAGATTGCCAGTGCCGCTACCGATATCCAGATGTGTGCCGGAAATATCGGGGTAGCTGCTGGTCAGGCTGCGCACCGCACCTTCGAGCGTGGCGTCGAGGCTTAATTTATCATCTTTTGAGAAATTCTCAGACATGCAGGCAGGCTAGGGCGGGGGTTAAATTCCGTCCACCGCTTAATCGGCCATACAGAGTGGCCGATGAGGCGCGAAGACGGAATTTACTGTTATTTATGGTAGCGGCTAACCCAGGAGCCTTGGTAGATCGACTCTTCCTTGAATTTCGCGTGCGCTGCATCGGCCTCTTCAACGCTGCTGAAGTCAGGGACACGGACACGGTAAAAGGTGTTCTCTCCAATATTGATCTGTACCAGTTCGGTAGTTGTACCACTGGCTTTAAGTTTTTTAATCAAGCGGTCGGCCGCAGCATGGGTTGAGAGAGACATAAGATTAATAGCCCAGGCAAAGGTGGTGCCTTGAGGCGGTGAAATCACCTTGCGGGTAACCGGGTCAACTTCAAGTATAGCTGCAATAGTTGATGAGAGTTCTGTTTCGTCAGACGCTGTTGTTGAAGATGATTTTGCAACAGCTTCTGGCTGATCCAGCAGGGGCTTGAGGGAGACCGGTTTTTCAGTTGTTGCCACTTTTTTGGCGCTGGCAACCACTGGCTCGACGACTTTTTTGACCGTTTCCCTGGCAGTTGAGAGTGCCTTCGCAGCCTCATGAGTTACCGGTTTCTGCAGCGCAGTTGCTGGTGGACTGACCGCCTTGTTGCTGGCTGTGACTGTCTGTTGCTGCTCAGGGCTATCAGATGTTGTGGTGAAATAGGCGATACCGCCGACCAGCGCTGCAACGATGATGCCGCTCAGCAGAAGACTGCTCTTCTTCTCTTCGGGCGCTTCATCTGATGCATGATCATTCACCTCGAGAGCGATTGCATCATCTGCAGGGGTAATCGCAGGCTCTGCCTCAGCGTTTTCATCCGGCGCGCTAATTTCATTGAGCAGGTCACCGAGAAGTTCGCCATCATTGCTGTCATGCAGGATATCCTCGTCAGCGCGATGCGCTCTGTGTTCACCTGTTCCCGGCTGTTTGGAAAAATCGTCAGACATGATTTCACTCCTTCCCCATGAGTTATGTAGATGGCAATGAGTGTTTCATGATCGGCCTGTTTTGTCCAATCATGACGCAATAGATACCCTTAACTCTCCAGTATGAAGGTGACCGGACCATCATTGGTCAGTGTGATCTGCATATCGGCACCAAAAAGACCTGTTTTCAGTGCCAACGGGTATGTTGAGAGCTGTTCGGTCAGTGCCAGAAACAGCCTCTCCCCCTCATCCGGTTCTGCTGCAGTTGAAAAGCCTGCCCGGGTTCCCTTGTTGGTGTCGGCAGCCACAGTGAAATTAGGCACCAGCAGAATCTCTCCATCGATATCGGAAACACTGAGGTTCATGCGCCCCCGGGCATCGGGAAAAATCCGGTAGCTGCTGAGCCGCTCGGCCATGCGTTTTACAGAGGCCTCACTGTCACCCTTCTCGATGCCGATCAGGGCAACAATGCCCCGGCCAATGGCGCGTGGGGGGTGATCACCGGTGACAAGGCTTGCACCGGAAACGCGCTGAATAATGGCTCGCATCTTTTCCTCCTCGCCAAAGCGGCTGATTGAATGCTAAATTGCAGAGATGAGTAAAGGCAACCGCAAAGTCATCTACTCCTGGGCGATCTACGACTGGGCCAACTCTGCTTACACCACGACAGTGATGGCCGGATTCTTCCCCGTCTTTTTCAAACAGTACTGGGCCAGTGATCTGACTGCCAATGAATCCACCTTCTGGCTCGGTATCGCCAATGCGGTCTCCGGTCTGGTTATTGCACTGCTGGCACCGATCCTCGGGGCGATGGCCGATCAGGGCGGCTTGAAAAAGAAGATGATGCTCAGTTTTACCACGCTGGCTATTGTGATGACTGCCGCACTGTTTCTGGTCAGTGAGGGGATGTGGCAGATGGCGGTACTGGTCTATCTTTTCGGTGCCATTGCCTTTTCCGGCGCCAACGTTTTTTATGATTCACTGATTGTTGATGTGGCCGAGCAGGAGCAACTCGACCGGGTCTCTGCACTGGGTTATGCCGCAGGTTATATCGGTGGCGGTCTCCTGTTTGCGATCAATGTGGTGATGACCCTGCACCCCGACTGGTTTTTCCTTGCCGATAAGGCGGAGGCTGTACGCTGGTCATTCCTCTCTGTGGCAGTGTGGTGGGCACTGTTTACGATCCCTGTTGCCCTGTATGTGCATGAGAGAGGGCAGGAGGGACGGCTGGGCTGGGTAGCATCGGCTCGGGCCGGTTTCCATCAACTTAGCGGCACGATTCACCATCTGCGCTCGCTAAAACAGGTGTGGCTCTTTCTGATTGCCTATTTCCTCTATATCGACGGGGTGAATACGGTGGCCCATATGGCTGTTGATTATGGCCTCTCGCTCGGTTTTGATTCCAGTGTGCTGATCTCTGCACTATTGATGACCCAGTTCATCGCATTTCCTGCCGCGCTTGCGGCCGGCTGGCTGGGGGCAAGGTTCGGGGCCAAGCGGGTGATTATCGCCAGTATCGCTGTCTATGCCGTTGCCTGTATCTGGAGCTCAACGATGCAGAATGCCAGTGACTTCTACTGGCTGGCGGCAGCCATCGGGCTGGTGATGGGTGGCATTCAGGCGTTAAGCCGCTCGATGTATGCACGTATGATTCCCGAACAGCAGGCAGCTGAGTTTTTCGGTTTCTTTAATATGCTGGGTAAATTCGCGGCAGTATTCGGTCCTCTGCTGATGGGCCTGGCCAGCTATCTTACCGGTAGTGCGCGCTTCTCCATTCTGGTGATTGTTGCTCTGTTTGCTGCCGGTGCTATCGTACTTTATTATGTAGATGAAAAAACGCAGGTGCAGGAGAGTTAATTATGGCAACAACGGTACTGGTAGTTCTGGGCATGATCCTATTTCTGATCTTCTATATTGTGATGATCTACAACCGTCTGGTGAAGTTGAAGAACCGCTTCAAAAATGCATTCTCGCAGATCGATGTGCAGCTTAAACGCCGTTACGATCTTATTCCCAATCTAGTTGAGACCGCCAAAGCCTACCTCAAACATGAAAATGAGACGCTTACCAAGGTGACAGAAGCGCGAAATCAGGCGCTGGCAGCAGTGAAGGGTGCAGCCAGCAATCCCGGTGATGCAACTGCGATGAAATCACTGATGGGTGCTGAAGCCGCACTTGGTGGGGCGCTGATGCATCTTAACGCCGTGATGGAGAGCTATCCGGATCTCAAAGCTGATCAGACCATGATGCAACTCTCTGAGGAGCTGACCAGTACTGAGAACAAAGTCTCATTTGCACGTCAGGCCTATAACGATGAAGTGATGGTTTACAATATCCAGCGTGAGACCTTCCCCGATGTCATGCTGGCACCGATGTTCGGTTTTGCTGAAGCAACACTCTGGCGTATTGAAGCGGTAGAGGAGAAACAGGCTCCAAAGGTAAGCTTCTAATACCTCTGCATACAGTTATGACAGTGTTTGGGGCACAACCGTTTCAGGATCGACTAACCCATGAATGACTTCTTCGGACAGCAGGAGCTAGCCAAACGTAACACCACACTTCTGGTGCTGCTGTTCTGCTGCGCTGTGATTCTGATTGTGCTGGCGGTCTATCTGGCTGTTACGGTGGGGCTGTTTGTTAGCCAGATGTTTGTGACTGAAGGTGAGTTTTTCATACGTAGTCTCTGGGATAGCGAGCGCTTTCTCTGGGTGGTCGGTGCAACAGTAGTGGTCGTGGCTTCAGGCAGTCTCTACCGTACCCGGCAGCTGAAGCAGGGGGGCGGTGCAGCCGTTGCCGAGATGCTGGGTGCGCAGCGCATGGCCCCGGCAACTGATGATCCTCTGCTCAGGCGCCTCTCCAATGTGGTGGAGGAGATGGCCATTGCAGCAGGCCTTCCCGTACCTCCGATCTATCTTCTGCCACAGCCCGGTATCAATGCTTTTGCTGCCGGTTTTGGCCGCTCCGATGCTGTGATAGCGGTGACCAATGGTGCCATTGAACTGCTGACCCGTGATGAGTTGCAGGGGGTGATCGCCCATGAGTTCAGTCATATCCTCAATGGTGACATCGGCCTGAAAATGCGTTTGATGGGCTTGCTGTTCGGCATCACGCTGATCTCCGATGCCGGTATTCTGCTCATGACAGCCCGGCACTCTTCCCACTACAGCTCGCGCGAGCGTGGCAGCCATCCCGCTATTGTTGTGGTCGGCCTGCTGATCTTTGTTGTGGGCACCATCGGTGCTGTTTTTGCCGATATGATTAAACGTGCGGTATCCCGTCAGCGCGAGTTTCTTGCTGATGCGGCAGCGGTGCAGTTTACACGTAATCCGGCCGGTATTGCCGGAGCTCTGAAGGTGATTGGTGGATACAAAGGCGGTTCGCGTATCAATCATGCCGCCACCCAGCAGGCCAGCCACTTCTTTTTCGGTAATGCGGTGAAATCGTGGGAGAACAAGGATTGGTGGGCCACGCATCCACCACTGGCTGAACGCATCCGACGGCTCGACCCCTCATTTGCAGGATCCTTTGCCCATATCGATTCGGCATCGCGAAGTTCAGTCATTATGCAGGAGGCTATCAGTTCACTGGCTGGTGAAGGCATGTCTGCAGTGCATACGCTGAACAGGGATCAGGTGATGCAATCGATTGGCCAGCCCGATGCTGCGGCACTGCAGCAGAGCAGCCTGCTGCTGCAGCAGATGCCGGATCGGTTGCGACAGTTTGCCCATGACCCGTTCACTGCCCGCGCCATTGTTTACGGCCTGCTGCTTGATCCGGATAAAGCAGTGCGCTCTCTGCAGCTGAAAGCGCTGGAGAAGATGGCTGATGCCACCGTGTTGCGTGAATTGCTGGATATGCAGGCCGAGGTGTTGAGTCTGGATGCCACTCTGCGTATCCCGCTTCTGGAGCTGCTGATGCCAGCGTTGAAATCGTTGTCGCCGCCGCAATATAAAACCTTCCGTGCCTGCACCGCCGCGCTGATTAAAGCCGATAATGAGTTGAGTATCTTTGAGTATATGTTGCATCGCATGCTGGTGCGTCACCTGCATCCAACCTTTGCCAAGGTGAAACCAGTGCCAACGCATTTCGATGTGGCAGCTGACATTGATCAGGAGATCGCCTGCATTATCTCAACATTGATCGGGCAGGGCAGCCATCACGATCCGGAGGCTCTGTTCAGCAGTGCCATCTCCGAGATCTTTGCCTGGCAGCTCGAGCTGAAGCCCTCTGAGGCGACTTGTGACCTCGCTGCTATGGATCGGGCCCTAAGCAAGGCTGAAAAGGCCACACCGGAGATTAAACGCCGCCTGGTGAAGGCGTGTGTCACGGTTGTAGTGGCCGATGGCAAGGTGCGGGTGAATGAATTCGAGCTGCTGCGCGCAGTCTGCGATGCACTGGGGGCACCGATGCCTCAGATTACCCTCTCTTCATCCTGACCTTCAAACCAATCAAATTGTGACCTGATATACAGAAGGATTCTCCCTGTTTCATAAACTTTCATGCATTGAACTGGAACAAGCAGAGGGAGCCCTGTATGAAAAAGATTCTGTTATTCTCATTTGCCGCACTACTTCTCTTTGTTGCCCACCATCCTGCGCATGCATCTGAGGTGATTCAAAGCAAATCACAGGTGAGAGTGGTATCCCAGCTGTTTGAGGCTGAGATAACAGATCTGATGAATGAGCAGGCCAACTGGGATAGCTGCACCTCGTTTCGCACCGCCTGGCAAAACAGCTTTCATGCCGCCAACGCCGATCTTGAAGCCTCCTTTGCCTTTTATGCCAGAGCGTCGGCGAACAAAATCCAGCAGCAGAGAGAAGCCTTTGAACTGGTGAAATCAATTGCCGAGAAGTATCAGCACAACAACTGCAGAGCCATTCCCGGCGCCTTTGCCGTGATCGCAAACAGCAGAAAAGTGTCTCACCGCTCCACACTTCGCCATTAAGTTAAACATCAGAAGTGATTTCTACTGCAAATCCAACTTCGTTCGAACCAGCTTGCTAAGTTGTATGATGTCATACGGCTTGGAAAGCACCTCATATTCAACAGAAGGCATTTCGCTTTTGAGTGCTTCATCCATGTCATAGCCGGTTGCAAAGATCACCTTTGCATCAGGGCTCATCTCTTTAATACGTTCAAAGGCCATAACGCCACCCATCTTAGGCATGACAATATCCATTATTATCAGTTGAACAGTCTCCTTATTTGCAGCAAATCGTTCTACAGCTTCAAGGCCATCAGAAGCGATTAACACCTGATATCCGAGGCTCTCTAAAACCTCTTTGTTGGTATGTAAAATCTCAGTGTTATCATCCACGATGAGGATCAGTTCACCTCTGCCTTGAACTGATACAGCCTCCCCTTCAGCGGTGACTGTATGTCTGGACTCTTTGATCAGAGGCAGGTAAATGTGTACAGATGTACCAATACCGACGCGACTCTCTATTTCAAGGAACCCTCCATGGCTCTGCACCGCGCCATAGGCCATCGGAAGTCCAAGGCCGGAACCCTCACCAACCTCTTTGCTGGTAAAAAATGGTTCAAAAATGTGCTCCTGGTCATGCTCACTGATTCCACAGCCGTTATCACTTACCGTCAGGTGAGCAAATTGTTCACTATGAATTTCAGGGTGGGAAGATGTGAAATGTTTATCGGCTCTGAAGCTCTCCAGCTTGACGTGAATTTCAGGGGATGGCGTATTAGCCAGTGCATCACGCGCATTGTTCAGCAGATTCATCAGTACCTGTTGAATCTGCGTGGCATCACCCTTGATAATCAGCTCTTCCCTGCAGAGTTCGGTGTTCAGTACGATGTTTTCAGGAATAGTGGTAGCACTTAATTTGAATGCCTCTTTCATAAATGAAGTTAATCCAAACAGTTTCATCTCAATGGTACCTTTTCTGGCAAACACCAGCAGTTGCTGAATCATCTCTGCTGCACGGAAGCTGAGTTTAGATATATTATCCAGTTTCTCCTGAGCATCGGGTAATCCTTCAACTTTTCTTTTTGCCAGATAGAGGTTGCCAGTGATGCCGGCCAGCATGTTGTTAAAGTCATGGGCAATGCCACCAACCAGCGTACCAAGTGCCTCCATCTTTTGGGCCTGACGGAATTTATCCTCAAGCGTTTGATGTGCCGTCATATCCTGTTGAATGCCAACGTAGTGGGTGATTTCTCCACTCTCATCGAAAATAGGAGAGATGCTCATAATGGCCGGGTACTCACTTCCATCCTTTTTCCTGTCAATAACGGAGCTATGCCAGATATTCCCACTTGAGATGGTTCGCCAGAGTCTTTCGTAAAACTCTTCACTTTGATTGCCACTTTTTAGCACTCTTGGGTTTTTACCCAGAACATCTTCAGGCAGATAACCTGTGATTGTGGTGAAAGCGGCGTTGACGTATTCGATGATTCCCTGCCTGCTGGTGATGATCACCGATTCACCAGCCTGCTCGATCGCCTGAGATAGCTTGCGCAAGGTGGCTTCAGAAGCTTTGCGCTCACTGATGTCCTCAACAATAGACCAGATACAGTCGTTCCCTTTATTATCCTTGATCAGCAAGCCATTGAGTCTGATGGGGATTAAGGAGCCATCCTTACGGCGATACTCTTTTTCATAAGGGCCATACTGACCTGTTTTTTCAAGTGACTCTAACTGACGGGCCTCATCTTCAGTATATTTTTCTGGCGTCAGTGCCCAGTAGTCCAGGCTGTTTAACTCATCTTTTGGATAGCCGCAGATGTTCTGAAATGCATCGTTAAATTCAATATAGCGCCCACGCATATCGGTTAAGGCGATCCCCAGTGGTGATAGTTCATAGAGGCCTCGCAGTTTCAGTTCATTTTCTGATAACCTGCCTGTAGCACGCGCTAAGGCAAAAAAAGGAAAAATAATCAGCATGGCTATAGAGGCAAAAGCTGCTCTTATGATCCATAAATTATTTGGTTCAACAGGCCAGCCACCTTTAGGAATGGCAGCCATTTGCCATGAACCGTTGGGGATCGGAATGTTCGCTACGACAGGGTTGGTATCAAACAGATCAGACCGACCAAAGAAAACTGCGCCTTTTGCTCCAGCCCCATCTTTACCACGAATCGCAATCTCAAGTGGAATCTCAGCGTCCATCAAACCACTTTTTTTATAAAGTTTTTCGACATCAATAACTGCGGAGATCATGCCCCAGAATCTACTGTTCCCATCTTTAGTTCCTGTAACTACCGGTATCCGGCTGATGAAACCGCTACCGCCCTGCACCAGTTCAACAGGCCCGGCCAGAGCTATTTTCCCCGATGTTCGTGCAAGCTCCACCATGTCGAACTGGTCTTCTTTTTTCGTGTAATCCAGTCCTATGACCCCTTCATTGCCGATGATGGGATAGACATATCGCACAACCATATCCGGTGCTACAGCGATGTTTCTAAGGCTCGATCCTGACTCAAAAAGTGGTTTTGCTGCTGTTGAAAATTCATCCTGAGAAATGTCAGGGTTTGATGCGATCACCGCAACCAGCCCTTTAACAAGCTGAGTGTCGCTTTGAAGGTTGGCTTCCAGCTGGACGTGATAGAAGCGCAGTTGGTTTTGCGTATCGGACCGGGTCTCTGAAACAAATTTCTCAAGTAATATCTTCTCACCAATGACTGCAGCAGCCAGTAGGCCAACCAGCAGAAGGGCAATTGCGAAATAGTTGGTTATCCGATTAGCCATTATCAATACCCCAATGAAGCTTTAGCTGTTACATGGCAGCTTTCAGGATGCAGACCACCCTTTCAAGTTATCAAGCAAATTAACGGCCAATAACCAGAAGCCTGAACCACAACAAAAAAGGCGGACCTTAAAGGCCCGCCTCTTTGCGAAGTTAGACTTCTTCTGATTAGCTGTAGTAGCCGATCATGCTCTCAAGAGAGCGTGCTTTGATCTTGGAAGCGTTACCCGCAGCACCGAATGCTTCAAAGCGTGCTTCGCAGATACCCTGCATTGCTGCTGTTGAGGCTTTCAGGAACTTGCGTGGGTCGAAGTTCGATGGGTTCTCAGCCAGGAACTTACGAACAGCACCGGTAGAAGCCATGCGAAGGTCTGTATCGATGTTCACTTTACGAACACCGGACTTGATGCCTTCAACGATCTCTTCAACAGGAACACCATAAGTCTCGCCCATGTCGCCGCCGTACTCATTGATGGTAGCCAACCAATCCTGTGGAACAGAAGAGGAGCCATGCATGACCAGATGGGTGTTAGGCAGTTTAGCGTGGATTTCGCGGATGCGGTCAATACGCAGAACAGCGCCTGTTGGTGGCTTGGTGAATTTGTAAGCGCCATGAGAGGTGCCAATCGCGATAGCAAGCGCATCACAGCCGGTCTTCTCTACGAAGTCAGCAGCTTCATCAGGGTCGGTCAGCAGCATGTCCAGATCAAGTTTGCCCTCTGCGCCGTGGCCGTCTTCCTCGCCCATCATGCCGGTTTCCAGAGAACCCAGGCAGCCGAGCTCGCCCTCTACAGATACGCCGCCAGCGTGAGCCATGTCCACAACGGTCTTGGTCACTGCAACGTTGTACTCGTAAGAGGATGGGGTTTTACCATCAGCCATCAGAGAGCCATCCATCATTACTGATGAGAAGCCGGACTGAATGGAGCGCAGACATACTGCTGGCTCAGAGCCGTGATCCTGATGCATAACAACAGGGATGTGTGGATACTGCTCAACTGCAGCAGAGATCAGATGACGCAGGAATGACTCGCCAGCGTATCCGCGTGCACCAGCAGAACCCTGCATGATGACCGGTGAATCGGTCTTGTCAGCAGCCTGCATGATTGCATGAACCTGCTCCATGTTGTTGACGTTAAATGCCGGCATGCCGTAGCTGTTTTCAGCAGCATGATCCAGTAGTTGTCGCAATGAAATGAGTGCCATTTCTTCCTCCTTATGTTTTAAACGGGTCTTAACCCCAAAAAAATACTTACCCTATACTTTGACCCTGACGAGTCCTGAAATCAATCGATTTCAGTCGTTGAAGACTTCTCCTGCACGGACAATCTTCATTGTGTTTGTTCCACCAGCTTTGCCCATTGGTGTACCAAGCGTGAATATGACCAGGTCATCATTTTCAACTAGTCCATCGTAGAGCATCATCGCTACGATATCGCGGGTTGCCTGTGGCGCATCCTTTTCACCATAATCGAGACTGACCGGTTTCGGGATAACATTTCTGAACAGGGTTACCCGACCTGCAGTTTCACCCAGCGGGGTTAACGCATAGATCGGCACCTTGGTCAGATGACGGGACATATACAGTACGGTGTTGCCACTCTGTGTGAATGAGGCAATGGCCGTGATCGGCATCATGTGTGATGCTTCCATGGCCTGACGTGCCATACACTCATCGATTGAGTGCGGCGGGAAACGAGGATCACGTGTTGAGGAGGAGGGCAGAACCTTCTGCTTCTCTGTCTCGATACAGGTGCGATGCATCGCCTGCACAGCTTCAATCGGATATTTACCAGCCGCAGTTTCACCGGAGAGCATGATTGCATCAGTGCCATCGAGAACCGCATTGGCAACATCGTTAACCTCTGCTCGTGTTGGAATCGGATTTTCACACATCGATTCCATCATCTGCGTTGCAACGATAACCGGAGTGTTGTGCTTGGGGGCTTCGCGCAGGATGCGTTTCTGCACCGGCGGTACAGCGGCATCACCGATCTCAACACCAAGGTCACCACGGGCAACCATCACCACATCAGAAGCCTCAAGGATGCTGTCGAGATTCTCTACCGCTTCTGCACGTTCAACTTTTGCAACCAGACCGGCATTGCTGCCTTCTGCACGCACCAGTGAACGGGCATACTCCATATCAGCACCGTCACGCGGGAAGGAGATTGCAATGTAGTCTACACCAATGGCGCAGGCCGTTTTGATATCTTCCTTATCCTTGTCGGTCAGGGCTGCAGCTGAAAGGCCACCACCGGCACGGTTAATGCCTTTGTTGTTGGAGAGTACGCCACCAACAATAACGGTACAGTGAATCTCCTGTCCGATAATCTCATCTACATCCATGACAATCAGGCCATCATTGAGCAGCAGACGGGCACCGGGCACAACATCACCTACAAGTTCCTTGTAGGTGAGTCCTACGCGTTCATCATCACCATCATCCAGGCCCAAAGCACCATCAATAATGTACTTCTGGCCTGGTTTCAGGAGTGTCTTGCCGTTTTTGTACTTGCCGATGCGGATCTTGGGGCCCTGCATGTCTGCCAGAATACCTACGCATACGCCGTTATTTTTGGCTGCAGTGCGTACACTTTCAGCACGCTTGCGGTGATCTTCAGCAGAGCCGTGTGAGAAGTTCAGACGAACAACGTTCACACCGGCTTTGATAAGCTTGTCCAGTACCTCCGGAGATTCAGAGGCCGGACCGAGTGTTGCTACAATTTTAGTTCTACGGAATTCAGTCACTTAAGCAGCTCTCTCCTCTAGCATGGTAACTGCTGGCAGTGCTTTGCCTTCCAGGAACTCAAGGAATGCACCACCACCGGTAGAGATATAGGAGACTTTGTCTGCAATATCGTATTTATCTACGGCTGCCAGCGTGTCACCACCACCTGCAATTGAGAAACCTTTGGACTCTGCAATAGCCAGTGAGATGGTTTTGGTGCCTTCACCGAACTGATCGAATTCGAAAACGCCTACAGGGCCGTTCCAGACGATGGTGCCGGCATTGCGGATGATCTCTGCCAGCGCTTCAGCTGAATCAGGGCCGATATCAAAGATCATGTCGTCATCCAGACACTCATCAGCAGCCTTCAGGGTTGCAGCAGCAGTAGGGGAGAACTCTTTGGCACAGACGATGTCAGTCGGTACAGGGATGCTACCGCCATTGGCTTCTGCAGCGGCAGTCAGACGTTTGCAGGTGTCAATCAGATCCGGCTCATAGAGGGATTTACCAACAGGGAAACCTGCTGCAGCGATAAAGGTGTTGGCGATACCACCGCCAACAACCAGCTGGTCCACTTTGGTGGAGAGTGATTCCAGTACAGTCAGTTTGGTAGAGACCTTGGAGCCACCAACGATTGCAACCATCGGGCGGGCAGGATTATCAAGGGCTTTGCCGAGCGCTTCCAGCTCACCAGCCAGCAGCGGGCCTGCACATGCAACAGGTGCGTAAACACCGGCGCCGTGAGTAGAGGCCTGAGCGCGGTGTGCGGTGCCGAATGCATCCATCACGTAGATGTCGCAGAGCGCAGCGTACTTCCTGGAGAGCTCTTCATTGTTCTTGCCTTCGCCAGCGTTGAAGCGGACGTTTTCCAGCAGTACGACTTCACCGTCAGCAACGTCGAAGCCACCATCAAGGTAGTCGCGGATCAGGCGAACAGGTTTACCCAGGAGGCCTGCGAGGTGATCTGCAACAGGCTGTAGAGAGTTCTCTTCGCTGAATTCGCCTTCAGTTGGACGGCCAACATGAGACATCAGCATAACCTTGGCGCCCGCATTGGCCGCGTGGGTGATAGTTGGCATTGATGCGCGAATACGGGCATCAGATGTTACTTTACCATCTTTAATCGGCACATTGAGGTCTTCGCGGATCAATACGCGCTTACCAGCAAGATCAAGGTCGGTCATTTTAATTACAGACATTCTCTACTCCTTTAAGATAAATAGATCACACCCTTATCAATCAGCATGACAAGGTAGTGACATTGGATTTAACAACAACGTATGAACGTTTGTCGCTGCCAGCTTCTGCCTAAATAAAATAGAAGCGGGCAATGACAAACGTGGGAGCTAAAAGCTCCCACGTCTATTTGATTATGCTACGTGACGAACCAGATTCATCATGTTGCAGGTATAACCGTATTCATTGTCATACCAGGCAACGAGTTTGACGAATGTGCCGTCAAGCGCGATACCAGCACCAGCATCAAAGATTGATGAGTTTTTGCAGCCACGGAAGTCAGTGGATACAACCTTCTCGTCGGTGTAACCAAGGGTTGCACTCATTGGGCCATCAGAAGCTGCCTTCATCGCTGCGCAGATCTCTTCATAGGTAGCTGCCTTCTCAAGTTCACAGGTCAGATCTACAACAGATACGTCAGAAGTAGGTACACGGAACGCCATGCCGGTCAGTTTACCGTTAAGCTCTGGAAGAACCACGCCTACCGCTTTAGCTGCACCGGTAGAAGATGGAATGATGTTTTCCAGAATACCGCGGCCACCGCGCCAGTCTTTCATGGAAGGGCCATCAACAGTCTTCTGGGTAGCAGTTGCAGCATGAACAGTAGTCATCAGGCCACGAACGATACCGAAGTTGTCGTTGATAACCTTGGCCATTGGCGCCAGACAGTTGGTGGTGCATGAAGCGGCAGAAACGATAGCCTGACCAGCGTACTCATCGTGGTTAACACCATATACGAACATAGGGGTGTTATCCTTGGCAGGAGCAGACTGAACAACCTTCTTGGCACCGGCATCGATGTGAGCCTGGCAAGATTCAGTAGTCAGGAAGAAACCGGTACAGTCGATAACGATGTCTGCGCCAACTTCATCCCATTTCAGATCCGCAGGGTTGCGCTCTGCAGTCAGGCGGATGGTTTTACCATCGACTACCAGGTTGTTGCCTTCAACAGAAACATCACCGTCAAAACGACCATGAACTGAGTCATATTTGAGCATGTACTCAAGGTAGTCAGCATCCAGAAGATCGTTGATGCCTACAACTTCCATGTCGGTGAAGTCCTTTGCAATTGCGCGGAACACCATACGACCAATGCGGCCGAAACCATTAATTCCAATTTTAATTGTCATATTGTTTTTCTCTCCTCTCCGTAGTGTTTGTTACTCTAAAGAAAACGTTTTGGATTTTTCTGCCCCTCGACGACAATATATAGTCGAAAGGCAGAAAAAGTCCAATAAACGTTGAATTATGCTACTTCGTTTACTGCAGCGATAACCGCTTCAGTGGTGATGCCAAACATTTTGAACAGCTCGCCAGCCGGAGCTGACTCACCAAAGGTGTCGATACCGATAACCTTACCGTTCAGACCAACATACTTCGCCCAGAAACCGGTAACACCAGCTTCAACAGCAACACGTGCAGTGACAGACGATGGCAGTACAGACTCTCTGTAGGCTGCATCCTGATTGTCGAATGCGTTGGTGGATGGCATCGATACAACACGAATGTTCTTATCTGATGCAGCCGCTGCTTCCATAGCCAGCGATACTTCAGAGCCGGTTGCAATGATGATCACATCAGGGGTGCCGTTTGAGTCTTTCAGAATATAACCACCGCGTTCGATCAGTTTGATCTGCTCAGCAGTACGATCCTGATGTGGCAGGTTCTGACGTGAGAAGATCAGTGAAGTAGGGCCGGTCTGGTTCTTGATTGCAACTTTCCATGATACAGCTGATTCAACTGCATCACATGGGCGCCATACATCCATGTTTGGAATCATGCGCAGGGTTGCAGTCTGCTCGACAGGCTGATGGGTTGGGCCATCTTCGCCCAGACCGATGGAGTCATGGGTGAATACTTCGATATGGCGAACTTTCATCAGTGCAGCCATACGCAGTGCGTTACGTGCATACTCAGAGAACATCAGGAATGTAGCACCGTAAGGTACAAAACCGCCGTGCAGGGCAACACCATTGATCATTGCAGCCATACCGAACTCACGCACACCGTAGTTGACGTAGTTACCGGCAGGATCTTTGATTACAGGTACTGCACCAGACCACAGGGTCAGGTTGGAACCGGCGAGGTCAGCAGAACCACCGAGGAACTCAGGGGTAATCTTGGCCAGGCCTTCAATAGCGTTCTGTGAAGCTTTACGTGAAGCGATGGTTTCGCCTTTGGCAGCAACTTCAGCAATGAATGCGTCAGCGCCAGCATCCCAATCAGCAGAGAGCTCATTGTTGATGCGGCGGGTGAACTCGGCGGCTTCAGCAGGGAACTCAGCAGCATAGGCAGCAAAGCGGGCTTCCCACTCAGATTCAGCAGCAGCGCCAGCCTCTTTGTTGTCCCAGCCAGCGTAAACATCGTCAGGGATTTCAAATGGCTCATATTCCCAGCCCAGCTCTTTGCGAACCAGTGCGATCTCATCGTGACCGAGAGCAGCGCCATGGCAGTCGTGTGTGCCAGAGAGGTTTGGAGAGCCGAAACCGATAATAGTTTTGCAGCAGATCATGGTAGGTTTGTCGCTCTCTGCCTTGGCAGTTTCGATAGCCTGTCTGATCTCTTCTGCATCGTGGCCATCAACACCGCGAATCACCTGCCAGCCGTATGCTTCAAAACGGCCCGGAGTATCATCAGAGAACCAGCCTTCAACATGTCCGTCAATTGAGATGCCGTTGTCATCCCAGAATGCGATCAGCTTGCCCAGACCCAGTGTGCCGGCCAGTGAACATGCCTCATGAGAGATGCCTTCCATCAGGCAGCCATCACCAAGGAATACGTAGGTGTTGTGGTCAACAATGGTGTGTCCTGGTTTGTTGAACTGGGCTGCCAGAGTCTTCTCAGCCAGTGCCATGCCGACACCGTTGGTGATGCCCTGGCCCAGAGGGCCGGTAGTGGTCTCAACACCAGGTGCATAACCGTACTCAGGGTGACCCGGAGTGCGTGAGTGTAGCTGACGGAACTGTTTCAGATCTTCAATACCGAGATCGTAGCCGGTCAGGTGCAGCAGGGAGTAGATCAGCATAGAGCCGTGACCATTAGAGAGGATGAAGCGGTCACGATCAGCCCATTTCGGGTTGGTCGGGTTGTGCTTCATGTAGTCGTTCCAAAGTACTTCGGCGATATCTGCCATGCCCATTGGAGCGCCCGGATGTCCGGAATTTGCTTTCTGAACGCCATCCATTGCGAGTGCGCGAACGGCATTGGCGAGGTGTCTACGGCTGCTATTACTCATATGCTATCTTCCCCTTATATATGTTTAGAGTTGTGCTGGCGAATAGTTGCAGATGCAACTGTTCGTGCCAAATCAGTAGTTATTATTTTTTTCATAAGCTGAGCTTATGATGGTTGTTTAATGACTAAGAATTATTTAGTGATCAAACGTGCAGTGTGGTCTGGACTCGACGGATGTTACCGACAGAGCCGGAGAGCACCACCGTATCAGTGGTCATGTAGCGACCATCGGCATCAGCGCCAACCTTGACGTGGTGACAATATGCGCCACTGGTCAGGCCTGTTGCAACAAACATGCAGTCATCAGAGGTGATCAGTTCATCGCGGGTGATGATGCGCTTGGTGTCGATTCCCTCTTCTTCACATAGCTTAATCTCAAAATCTTTCTGAGGCGCCATGCGACCGAACATCTCCGCACCCATTGCGCGGGCTGCACAGGCAGTCACAATGCCTTCAGGCGTGCCGCCGATGCCGAACAGCGCATCAGAACCCATGTTCAATACAGCCTGAATGGCACCGTTCACGTCGCCATCTGTAGCCAGACGAACCTTGGCTCCGCATGCATAAACTTCCTGAATCATCTCTTTGTGACGAGGCTTGTCGAGGATGAATACGCGGATCTCTCTGATGTCTTTGCCCAGTGCTTTAGCAAGTGCGTGCAGACGATCTGCTACCGGTGCTTCAGGATCAATTTTGCCGCGTGCTGCTTTTGGATACACCTGCTTGTCCATATAGAAGCATGAACCCGGACGGTACATGGTGCCTGCAGGTGCTGCTGCCAGCGTTACGATTGAACCAGGCATATCTTTAGCGAAGAGGTTGGTGCCCTCAATCGGGTCAACGGCGATATCAACACCGATACCTTCACCCGTGCCGACAGGTTCATCGTCATACAGAGCAGGGGCTTCATCTTTAGCGCCTTCGCCGATAACAATAACACCTTTCATCTTCACCTGATTAATGCGCTCGCGCATGGCATCCACTGCCAGGCCGTCGCCCTCATCTTTCTGTCCAGAGCCTACAAATGGGGCACAAGCGCGGGCTGCTGCCTCACACACTTCCACCAGATCAATCTTAAGATCGCAAACGCTTCCCATGTTTCCCCCTCATAAAATACAAAGACGCTAAAATTTTAGCAACCGCACACTAGCTGTTTTTTCGGTAAAATGCGACCCCAAATGGAGTGAGTAAAAAAGTACTTTATATATATAGTAGATTCACTATCGCAGCTGCTGTTTTAGCTCATCCTGAAGGGAACGGCTGCAAGTGGCCAGAATGGGGGAGGAGAGAGAAGAGGTCGGAAATAGTTCTGTTGCGGAAAAATCGCCGACACAGCACCCCGCCTCAGATGCCAGCAGTGAGCCAGCGGCAAAGTCCCACAGTTTTTCGCCTCCGTGGATAATAAACTGGCCGCGTCCGGCGGCAAGCCATGCCCACTCCAATGCGCAGCTGCCGACATTGCGCTGGCTACGATAGATCTTTTCAGTTGCCAGGCGGCAGGCGATCTCTCTCTGCAGCCGTTTGAAATCGATAAAGCCGACGCTGTTGCTCAGCACGTTCTCTTCTGAGCAGTGGATGGGCTGGCCATTCAGTGAGGCGCCGCCACCGAGACAGGCGGTAAAGGTCTCTGAACGCACCGGGTCATGGATGCAGGCGAGCTCAGTATGGCCGTTTCTGATCAGGGCCAGTGAGATTGAGAAGCCCGGGAAGGAGGTCGCAAAGTTGGTGGTGCCATCAAGCGGATCAAGGCACCAGAATGCTCCGCCTCTCTGCTGCAGGCAGCTTAACTGCTCTGCCTGGCTCATCTCTTCACCAAGAAAACCGATCATCGGGTCGATTTTAAGCAGTTCCTGTTCGATAAAGTGCTGACAGGCCAGATCGGTCTCGGTCACCACAGAACCGTCAGCTTTACTTGTTGCCTGCACAGAGCGTGCATAGGCGGGCATAATAATCTCCCTGCCTGCTCTGATCAGGATGGCGGATAACTGCGCCAGTTGCTGCTTAAAGGTCATGTTCATCCTTCCTTGGATTGATATCAGTAGTCTGTAAAAAGAGGGGTGTCATGCAGCCCATAAGTCGCTATTATGCCGTGCCAATCATAGGAGGGCTAATCATGGCTTTGAAAGGTAAGATGGTGATCGGACAGTCGGGTGGACCGACGGCAGTCATTAATCAGTCGCTGGTAGGTGCTGTACTGGCGGCAAGAAAGCAGTCCGACATTACAGGTATCCTTGGTGCGCACCACGGTATTGCCGGTATTATGAAGGAAGATTTCATCGACCTGACGACACAGAGTGATGAAGAGCTTGAAGTTGTTGCGGCTACGCCTGCCGCCGGCCTGGGTTCGGTACGTCTGAAACCCGGCAGGGCAGAGTGCGAGCGCGTTTTTGAAGTGTTTAAAAAGCATGATGTACGTTACTTCTTCTATATTGGTGGTAACGATTCAGCAGAAACCGCCCATATTATCGCCGAGATGGCCAAAGAGGCGAACTACGACTTCTGCACTATCCATATTCCTAAAACCATTGATAACGATCTTCGTGTCACCGACCACTGCCCGGGTTTTGCGTCAGCGGCTAAGTTTGTAGCGCTGGCCTTCATGGGTGATGATCGTGATAACGCAGCCCTTGCCGGTGTTAAGATCAACGTGGTGATGGGGCGTGATGCCGGTTTCCTGACTGCTGCATCGGCACTGGCGCGTCAGGATGAGGGTGATGGTCCGCATCTGATCTATGTACCTGAGCGCACCTTTGATGTGGCCAAGTTCCAGGCTGATGTGAAAGCAACCATGGCCAAATATGGTCGCTGCGTGGTGGCTGTATCAGAAGGTATTACCAATGCTGCCGGTGAACCTGTGATGACCTCGGGTGAGCGTGACTCTCACGGTAACCTGCAGCTCTCCGGTACAGGCGCGCTGGGTGATTTTCTCTCATCCAAGGTGAAAGAGGCCTATGCAGGCGAGTCGGTACGTGTGCGTGCTGATACCTTCGGTTACCTGCAGCGCAGCTTTCCGACCATTGTCTCTGAAGTCGATGCCCGTGAAGCGCGTATGGTCGGTGAGTTTGGTGTCAATCACGCCGTGGCAAATGCTGAGCCGGGTTCTGTAGCGATTCGCAGGCTCTCCAGTGTACCTTATAGCAGTGAGTGCTTTATCACGCCGCTCTCTACTGTTGCACGCGAAGCAACCGAGCTGAAAGATGAGTACATCAACGAGGCTGGTAATGATGTCACTCAGGCCTGGATCGATTATGCTGCACCACTGGTAGGTGAAATGCCGAAGATGGGTAAACTCTGCTGATATAAGATCAGGTCTCAAATGAGAAAGGGCTGCCATTCGGTGGCCCTTTTTTATTGCGCAGGATCGGGTCGGATCAGGTTTATTGAAACTAACCAATTGCAATAAAAGGATAAGATTTCTAAGTATGGGCGATACAAGGGCTTAGAGGCATTTTTTGGTGGTGAAAAGCAGCCTCTATGGTTCAGGCTCATTATGAGTCCGGAGTTGTCATGGTTGCCGCTAACCTCAAGGGATCATTTCACTCCATGTCGAACGGATAGCCGGGGATCTCGGAGGGTTCAATAATATCGATCAGTTCAGGGGCCATGAACTCCTGTGCGTAGGGGAGGTAGACCTTCTCCTCAATAAAGAGATCGAAGAGGTCGGGATCGATGTGATGCTGCTGTTTCATCTTACCCAGAATCGATAACGATTCAGAGAGTTTTTTGGCATCTTTGTAGGGGCGATCTCTGGCGGTGAGTGCTTCAAAGACATCGGCAATTGCCATCACTCTGGCCGGTACGCTCATCTCTTCGCGGGTTAGCCCCAGCGGGTAGCCTTTCCCATCCATGCGCTCATGATGGCCGCCTGCATATTCAGGCACATTCTCCATATCACGCGGGAACTTCATCGATCTAAGCATTTTGTTGGTGACCACGATATGGTCGTTGACGATCTGTCGCTCATCGGCATTAAGGGTGCCGTAGTGGATCAGCAGGTTGTTCAGCTCATCCTCAGAGAAGAAGGGGACAACCTCGCCATCACAGTTGCACCATGTGCGCTTGGCGATGGCTTTGACGCGCTCTTTGAGTTCAGGTGCCATCGATTCAACGCCTTTGTTGCAGTGGCGGATAAAATCGCGTTCGTTATCAAGCGCTTCAAGCTCGCGATGGTAGTTGCGAACAGCATCCTCAGCAGCTGGCCCCTCCAGACCTATCTCCAGAAGCTGCTTTAACATGGCGATTTCGGCATCGCGTTTAAGAACTTCGAAACGGGTGTCGATCAGGGTGATGCGATCATAGATGGTCTCAAGCTTGGTCGCTTTGTCGACCACATGCACAGGCGTGACAAGTTTGCCGCAATCGTGCAGCCATGAGGCCACTTCAAGGCTGTAGCGCTCCTTCTCTGTCAGGGTGAAATCTTTCAGCGCTCCATCTGCACGGCTGGCAGCATCAGCCAGAGCCAGTGTCAGTACCGGAACACGCTTGCAGTGGCCGCCGGTGTAGGGTGACTTCTCATCGATGCCGGTTGCGATGGTTTTGATGAAGGAGTCAAACAGCTCTTTGAGATCATCAATCAGCCGTTTATTCGTCAGTGCGACAGCGCCCTGAGAGGCCAGTGATTTCACCAGATGGATATCATCTTCATCAAAGGCGATGGCGTCACTATGCTGGCCGCCCTGTTTATTGATTAGCTGAATGACACCGACTGTTTTGCCATCATGGTTAACCATCGGTACGGAGAGCATGGAGCGGGTGCGGTAGTTCATGCGTTCATCAAACATACGCGGTCCTGTGAAATCGAAGCCGGCACCATTGTCTTCATAAACATCGGCGAGATTAACTGTCTCATTGTTCAGGGCAGAGTAGGCAACCACACGCTCATTGTTGGGTCGTCCATCACGGTGGTAGAGTGCTATGGCTTTAAATTGCACCGACCGTTTCGTGGTGCCGCCCATATTGATGCCGAGCGAGCTGGTGCGCACAATTTCAAAATGCAGGCTTTTATCATCAGACACTGTATACAGTGTGCCACCGTCAGCGCGGGTGATCACTTTGGCGCCGACGAGAATCATCTCCATCAGGCGTGGCATGTCGCTCTCGGCTGAGAGCGCAATGCCGATGGCATTAAGCTTCTCAATACGTTGAACCAGATCCTGATCATGCGACAGGCCCGTGGGAATTGTATACATACCAGTACTTAAATGTGGATCTGGAATCGTCCTGTCTCCTTGATAGGGCTAACTTATACGTATATCGGTGAAATAAGCCTGAGCTTAAGCTTTATCTGCTTAAACTGCAGCATTGCTCCACACCTTGCAATTACGCTCTCCTCCTGCTGCTTCAGTTTACCTGAATTTATGCGATAATGAGTAAGGAGGTTGCGGCTGCATGTTAATCAGCCAGATCTCAGGAGAATGTGATGGCGATTACAATTCCCGGCTATAGCACTGCCAATGCGACTCTTCTTCCACAGAAGGGTGTAGCAGAGCAAGGCAAAGCTTCTGCGCTTCCGGCGGCTGTTCAGGCTAAACTTGATAACCGTATGAGTCTGAATGCGGCAAACAACCCTACCGCGTTGATTTTGCAGGCGGCACAGGAGAAGATAAACGAGATGTTTAAACCCTATCTCGGTGACGGGGCGGTCCAGCGCGCTGTTGATTCTGATCTGGATATGAGTCCGGAAGCGACAGCTGAGCGGATCATCAGTTTTGCAACCCGGTTGATCGGAAGTGCTGAAAATGTGCAGTCTGAGCTGCCAGTCGATGAGCAGCGTTCCAGAGAGCAGCTGTTTAATAACGTGAAGATTGGTGTCGAACGTGGTTTTGAGCAGGCACGGGATATTCTTGAAAGTATGAAGGCGCTGGAAGGGGGTGTAAAAGAGACCGTCGATACCACCTACAGCCGCGTACAGGAGGGGCTCTCTGATCTGGCCCTGCTGCTTGGCCTTTCACCTGCCTGATAATTTCAGGCTTAAAGGTGCTTTCACACGTTCGTGAGCTTGGATTTATAACGTCATAGCTACTTGTTCTGTTTTCCTGACCTCCTTTTCAGGGCTGTTTAATATTCGATTTATTCGACATTTAACAGTGCAAGTAAGGAATCCTGTCACTTGAATTCAGAGAGAAAAAGCGCAGGCTGCGTGCCACCCTGGGAGGGGTGAGTCCTCGACTCGAAAATCTGTATTATATTAGATGTTGATAATATAATGAAATCATTCTATTGTTCGCTGCCAATTGTAGGTACGGAGGAACAGATGGACAGAATTAATACGGCAACGCGCGTTCTGCATTTTTTATTTATTGTGACCGTGGTGTTTCAGCTTGGTAGTGCGCTGGTAATGCGCGTGCCTGAACCGGGCAAAATGGTGATCTGGGCGAATGTTCTCTTTTCATGGCATATCATGTTTATCGGCTGGACCGCTTACCTGCTCAGCTTTATCTACGCCATGACCCGTTTTGCCGATAAGGAGGCCTGGGGTCGTCTGGTGCCATGGTTCTCGAAAAAGCATCGTGCAGCCTTTTATAAGTCGGCCAGAGAGGAGTTGCCAGGTATCTTCACCGGTAAGCTTGCACTGCCTGAAAAACGTACCGCACTGGCTGGTGCCATGCACGGTCTCGGCTTCCTGACGCTGATTGCACTGGGGACGACAGGAGCCTACGTCATGAACGGGGTGCGTTCTGACGGTAGTATGACTATGGATATGTTGTTCATGTTTAATCTGCACGAGTTTTTTGGCGTTGTGATCTATGTGTTCATTGCATGCCACGTATCTATGGTGCTTTACCATCTTCTGCTTGGGCATAAGAGAGTTCTCGATATCTTCGAGCGTCCCAACATCAGATGGAAGTAGGGAGAGTGAATATGAATTTTCATAAGCGTGGTTTTGTTGGCCTGATATTCTCAATTGCCCTGCTGGCAGTGCAGGTGAAGGCAGTGGCCGATGAGCCGAAAGCTGGCGATGTGATGACCGATGAGTTTGGTATCGAGTTCGTCTACATTGCACCGGGCAAGTTCATCATGGGTACGCCAGAGGGTGAATTTGGACGTTATCCCGATGAGGAGCAGCACGAAGTTGAGATCAAGAAAGGCTTCTGGCTGGGTAAGTATGAAGTCACATTCGAGCAGTATGATTACTTCTGCAAGAAGACCGGTAATGCCAAAGCCCGCGATGAGAAGTGGGGTCGTGGTAATCGTCCTGCGATCCATGTCAAATGGCAGGATGCTCAGATGTATGCTGACTGGCTTACCAAAAGGGCAGGCCAGAAGTATCGCCTGCCGACAGAAGCTGAATGGGAGTATGCAGCCCGTGCAGGTACGACAACCGCCTTCTCCTGGGGTGAAGATCCCACTGCGTTTTCCGAGTATGCATGGAATAGCAGCAATGCGGATAAGAAGACTCATCCGGTTGGTCAGAAGAGGCCCAATCCCTGGGGACTCTACGATATGCATGGCAATGTCTGGGAGTGGACTGGTTCTTACTACAAACAGGAGTGGGACGGTTCCGAGTTAAAGTACAGTGAGACAAAATCCAACAAAGATCGCTCTGTTCGTGGTGGTGCATGGTATCGCTTCCCCAAGGATATGCGTTCGGGTGACCGTCGGGTCTTCCATCCGCGTTATCGCCTGCCATATATTGGTTTCAGACTGCTTCGCGAACAGTAATCTGCTGCGGAGTAATTTTTATCAAGGGCTACTTTTAAGTAGCCCTTTTTTTATCTCCGTGAAATAGAGCCGAGATAAATGTAGGGTGCGCCACCAATTTTTTTACAAGGTTGAAATCATGAATGAAACAGTAAAACCTCATCGCCGAATTACCGATGTGCCACCGCTGGATAAAACAGCTGATGGTCTGGTCAACGGTATCCAGCGCCATTTCCTGCGTACACTGGGCCAGCACTCCAGTAGCACCAATTTCCACTATCGTTATCGTGCGGTGGCTCATGCCGTGCGCGATCATCTGATGGAGAACTGGAAGAACACCAAGGACGCCTATGAGACGACAGAGGGCAAACGTGCCTACTACCTCTCACTTGAATTCCTGATGGGGCGTTCGCTTGGCAATGCTGTTCTTAATCTTGATCTTGAACCGCAGGTGGAAGAGGCACTGCATGCGCTCGGGCTTGATCTGGAAGAGAAGATGGAGCAGGAAAACGATGCTGGGCTTGGTAATGGCGGCCTGGGTCGACTGGCCGCCTGTTTTGTTGACAGCTGCGCCACGCTGCAGCTGCCTGTTACCGGTTACGGCATCCGTTATGAGTACGGCATGTTTCGCCAGAAGATCGTTAATGGTTATCAGGTCGAAGAGCCGGACCACTGGCTGATCAATGGTAATGTCTGGGAGATTGAGCGCCCTGAATATGCTCAGCGTATCCATTTTGG
Organism: Mariprofundus sp. KV; assembly: GCF_013387475.1. Lineage (GTDB taxonomy): Bacteria > Pseudomonadota > Zetaproteobacteria > Mariprofundales > Mariprofundaceae > Mariprofundus. Next base: position 50,378 of record NZ_VWNB01000015.1, read on the forward strand.
CGGTCGTACCGAGTGTTATCATGATGATACAGGTGTGCAGCGCTGCCGCTGGGTTGATTCTCACGATGTTGTAGCAATTCCTTATGATACCCCGGTTCCGGGATACAAAAACGGAACAGTGAACACCCTGCGTCTGTGGAAATCGGCAGCGACCGACGAGTTTGATCTGGGTGAGTTTAATGCCGGTAGTTACCCGGAATCTGTGGCTCAGAAAAATGAAGCTGAGCATATTTCGATGGTACTTTATCCCAATGACTCCAGCGAAAACGGTAAGGAACTGCGCTTAAGGCAGCAGTACTTCCTTGCCTCTGCCAGTATCAAGGATGTGATTCGCCAGTGGGTAAAAAACCACGGTGCTGATTTCAGCAAGTTTGCTGAAAAGAACTGCTTCCAGCTTAATGATACCCATCCGACTGTCTCTGTGGCCGAACTGATGCGTATTTTGATTGATGAGTATCGCATGGGTTGGGATGAGGCGTGGGCGATCACCTCTAAAACCATGGCATACACCAACCATACACTCCTTCCCGAGGCGCTGGAGCGCTGGCCTGTCTACCTGTTCGGTCGCTTACTGCCACGCGTTCTCGATATTATTTATGAGATTAACGCGCGTTTCCTCTCTGAGATTGCCAAACATTGGCCTGGTGATGTTGAGCGTCAGCGTCGTATGTCGATCATTGAAGAGGGCGATGTGCAGCAGGTGCGTATGGCCTATCTGGCGATTGCTGGCAGCTTCTCTGTTAACGGTGTGGCGCAGCTGCACTCCGACCTGCTGGTTGAAGGGCTGTTTGCCGATTTCTATGCCTTGTGGCCAGAGAAATTCAACAACAAAACCAACGGTGTAACACAGCGCCGCTGGATGGCATGGTGTAACAAGCCGATGTCCAAACTGATCGGTGAAACCATTGGTGAAGGCTGGGTGACTGATCTGAACGAGCTGCGCAACCTGGTACCTTATGCTGATGATGCTGCTTTCCGCGCTAAATGGGCAGCCTGCAAGCGTCAGAATAAAGAGCGTCTGGCAGACGTGGTCGAGAAGGAGTGTGGTGTCACATTCAGTCCCGATGCGATGTTTGATATTCAGGTGAAACGTATCCATGAATACAAGCGTCAGCTATTGAACTTGCTGCATGTGATTCATCTTTATGACCGTATCAAACGTGGTGATAGTGAGAACTGGACAAACCGTTGTGTGCTGATTGGTGGTAAGGCAGCGCCGGGTTATTACATGGCCAAGCAGATCATCAAACTGATCAGTAATGTCGCTGAGGTTGTGAACAACGATCCTGAAGTGGGTGACAAGCTGAAAGTGGTCTTCTTCCCGAACTACCGTGTTTCTGCCATGGAGGTGATTGCCCCGGCTGCTGATCTCTCCGAGCAGATCTCTACGGCCGGTAAAGAGGCTTCAGGCACCGGTAACATGAAGTTTATGATGAATGGTGCGATGACCATCGGCACACTTGATGGCGCCAATATCGAGATTCGTGAAGAGGTTGGGGATGAGAACTTCTTCCTCTTTGGTCTGGATGCAGGAGAAGTGGAAGCGGTGCGTGGTCACTATGATCCCAATGCAATCATCGCGGCGGATGAAGATTTCAGGCGTGTGATGGGGCTGCTGGAGAGTGGTCACTTCAATCAGTTTGAGCAGGGACTTTTCCAGTCGGTGATCGGTGCGATCCGTTGCGCCAATGACCCATGGCTGGTGGCAGCAGATTTCCGCTCTTATGTTGATGCGCAGCAGCAGGCTTCGCTCGCATTCCAGGATCAGGATCGCTGGCAGAAGATGAGTGTTCTTAATACTGCATACAGTGGTAAGTTCTCAACTGATCGCACCATGCAGGATTACAATCGTGATATCTGGCATCTGGATCCGGTTAAACCAGAGCCGATACTTCGCTGATTCGCAGTTTAACCTGACAATGAAAAGACGCGGGGCCCTGGCTCCGCGTCTTTTTTTATCTCTGGCTCTCAGGGAATGTGACACTGGCACTGCCACTGCTGATATTGATCACAGCCTCTTCAAGCGCAGACTCTCTGCCGATCTCTACCTCGATATGCATTTCAACGCTGGTGTGATAAAGGGTTTTGCCGATGGCAATACCCAGCCCCTCAAGCAGGTGGCGAAGCTGACTCTCCAGTGCAAAGGGGAGGTGGATAATGGCTGGCACTGTGGCGGTGTGCAGTTTAAGTGGCAGCGCTTCAACAGCTTGCTGTACAGCACTTGAGTAGGCGCGCACCAGTCCACCGGCACCGAGTTTGATGCCGCCAAAGTAGCGACTAACCACCACCACGATCTCTCCGATATTTTTATGTTGCAGTACATTCAACATCGGCTTTCCAGCTGTACCCTGTGGTTCGCCATCATCAGAGCAGGCCCGATCAATTGATTGAACAGGGTGACCGGCAATATAGGCCCAGCAGTGGTGGCGTGCTTCAGGCTCCCGCTTTTTGATCTGATCAATAAAAGCAAGTGCATGCTCTTTTGACTCAGCCTGAGCGATGTCGGTGATAAAGCGACTGCGTTTAATCTCCTGCTCTACGCAGATATGGTCAGCAGGTATGGCATAGGAGCTACCCACAGGTTAGCTGCGAGAGGCGATAGCAGCGGCTCCAAGCAGTCCCGCATTGTCATCAAGCAGGGAGTGAACAACATTGATCTTACCACGCAGGGGGGGGATCAGATTGCTGTTGAGTTCAGCCATCAGAGGCGGGTGAATGAGGTGCCATGCATGGCTTAAGCCGCCGCTGATACTGACAGTCTCGATATCAAGCAGCTTCACCGCTTCGGCAATGGCAAGGCCCAGGTAGAAGCCGGTATCCCTGAGTATGTCAGCTGCTTTTTTGTTGCCGTCACAGGCATATTCGTAAACCTGTCTGGCATCGGTATCGATACCACTGATCTCGGCAAAGCGGCGGCTGACAGCGGTAGCCGATGCATAGGCTTCAAGGCAACCGTGATTACCACAGCCGCAGCTGCGCCCGTGCTTATCTACCACGCGCAGGTGACCGAACTCCATCGCCATGCCGTGCTCACCGGTATAGGGAGCGCCAGCCAGAATCAGGCCGCCACCCACACCGGTGCCAAGGGTGACATGCAGCAGGCTGTTTTTACCCCGTCCGGCACCGAAACGGTGTTCGCCGATAGCTGCGCAGAGGGCATCATTCTGTACTGAGACGCGGATACCCAAACGCTGGGAGAGACGCTCTGCCAGCGCAAACTCCTGTAGTAGCGGAAGATTGGGTGAGCCTGCCAGTACCCCACTATGGCCACGGAAAAAGCCCGGAAAGCCGATGCCGATATCAACAACCGGATTTTGTGCCAGGAAAGGGGCGATAGCCTCCTGCAGGGTATCGAGAATATAAGCTTCGGCCTCTTCTGCTGTTGCTTTGTCGTGACGACTAAGTCTGGCTTCAATCCGGCACTCATCAAGAAACAGACCGTTGTGATCGATCAGGGCAAGGCGAAGATTGGTGCCGCCGATGTCGGCGGCCAGAACCCTGTTCATCAGCTGATCAGCTGCCTGTATAGCTCGGCATAATCACTGGCGGAGGCTTCCCATGATGAGTCGCGTTTCAGAGCATTGCTGCGCATGCGCGCCCAGATGGTTTTGTTGCCATATAGCGAGATGGCGTACTCGACAGCCTCGTCAAAGGCCTCAGGTGTAGCATCTGTGAAGTGGATGCCGGTTGCTGTGCCCCGACTAACTTTGTGATCGGTAACGGTATCTTTCAGGCCACCTGTTGCGCGTACCACAGGTACTGTACCATAGCGCATGGCCATCAATTGCCCTAGTCCGCACGGTTCAAAACGCGATGGCATCAGGAAGATGTCACCACCGGCATAGATCTGGCGGGCCAGTGTTTCATTAAAGCCGCGCCAGAAGAACATCTGTTTGGGGTTGGCATCGGCAATCTGATGCAGGGCATGTTCACTGTGTGGGTCACCGGAACCCAGAATGCCCAGTTGATAGCCGCGATCAAGCCACCGTTGTGCATTGGCCAGCAGCAGATCAATACCTTTCTGATCCGCCAGCCGGGAGATAAGTACCATCAGCGGTGTATCAGCCGATACCTGCAGTCCGAACTCCTTCTGCAGCTCCTCTTTGCACAGTTTTTTGCCAGCAGTACTGCCGGCTTTGTAGTTGCTGATCAGTGTTTTGTCGGTAGATGGGTCCCAGTCGTCAATATCCAGCCCATTGACGATACCGGTAAGTTTACCTGTGTGATGCTGCAGGAAGCCCTCCAGCTCACAGCCATATTCAGGTGTCAGGATCTCTTCGGCATAGGAGGGGCTGACGGTGGTGATGGCATCGGCTGAGGCGATGCCGGCCTTCATGCAGTTGATCTGGTGGTGAAATTCGAAATCACCCGGATGGAAATGGTGGCTGGGGATGCCAAGACGATGAATCCACTCCGGCGAGAAGTTGCCCTGATAGGCGAGGTTATGAATGGTATAAACCGTTTTGGCCTGAGCAATAGCGGGGTGGTGCTGGTACTGTGTTTTAAGCAGTACCGGAATCATGCCGGTCTGCCAGTCGTGGCAGTGAATGATATCCACCTTTTTGCCAGGCATGGCTGCCGCTTCCAGTGCGACACGATCAAAGAGCAGGAAGCGCAGCAGGTTGTCTTCATAGGCGCCACCGGGCGGGCCGTAGATACCTTCGCGGTCATAGAGATCATCCTGCTCGATGAGAATATAGTGCAGACCACTGATCTCGGCCTGATGCAGAGGGCACTGGCGCTGCACACCATCGGCCCACATCTCGATGGAGGTATGCAGCGGTTTTGTACTGATACCGTTTTTTTCGAGCTCTCTGCGATAGAAGGGCAGAATCACCGTAACCTTGTGGCCGATGTGCTGCAGTGCATGCGGCAGTGAACCTGCCACATCAGCTAATCCTCCCGTTTTTGCGAGCGGTGACGCTTCCGATGCGATAAATACAATATTCAGCTCAGCCATTTGACCTCTCCCCTGACATCGCCATCCTAGCATGGCTGTTGCCTCTCATAAACATGTTGTGCGTCTATTTCATAGTTTGAATCCTGAGCTGACTAGGTTTAGCCTGTGCAGAGGCTGAGCCATACACTTCTGGTCATCCGTTCATCAGCGGTAAGGGGGGATAAGTGTCTGAACTGACGCAAACAGCAGCATGGAAAAAACTGGCAGTACACGCCGAAGCGATGAAAAAGGTACATATGCGCGATCTCTTTGCCGATGATCCGCAACGCTTTGATAAATTCTCCCTGCATTTCGGCGATACGCTTGTCGACTACTCCAAAAACATTCTTACCGAAGAGACCCGTGATCTGCTACTCGATCTGGCGCGTGAACGTGATGTTCAGGGCTGGACAGAGCGCATGTTCGCTGGCGAAAAGATTAACAACACAGAAGACAGGGCCGTGCTGCATACGGCACTGCGCAACCGCTCCAACCGTCCGGTGATGGTAGATGGCCATGATGTGATGCCTGATGTGAATCGGGTACTGGCGCAGATGCGCAGCTTTACCGAATCGGTGCGCTCCGGTGAGTGGCTGGGAAGTACAGGCAAACCGATCACCGATGTGGTCAATATCGGTATCGGTGGCTCGGATCTGGGGCCGGTCATGGTGAGTGCCGCTCTGACTCCCTATGGCCGTGACAAGATTCATATGCATTTTGTCTCCAATGTTGATGGTACGCATATGGTTGAGACGCTCAGGCATCTCTCCCGCGAAACCACGCTGTTTGTCATTGTCTCCAAAACATTTACCACCCAGGAGACCATCACCAATGCGCGCACAGCGCGTGACTGGTTTCTCACGCGAGGTGGTAGTAAAACAGCGGTTGCCCAGCACTTTGTCGCCGTCTCAACCAATGCCAAGGCGGTCTCTGCATTCGGCATTGATACCGCCAACATGTTTGAGTTCTGGGACTGGGTGGGTGGTCGTTATTCGCTCTGGAGTGCGGTAGGCCTCTCCATTGCGCTCTATCTCGGCATGGATCATTTCGAGGAGCTGTTAGAGGGTGCTCATGAGATGGATGAGCATTTCCGCACGGCGCCATTTGAGGAGAATATACCGGTTATGCTGGCCATGCTCGGTGTCTGGTATAATAATTTCTTTGATGCCGATTCGCATGCCATGCTGCCGTATGATCAGTATATGCATCGATTTGCTGCCTACTTCCAGCAGGGTGATATGGAGAGTAACGGTAAGCGGGTAACCCGCAGCGGCGAAGCTGTAGACTACTCGACCGGTCCGATTATCTGGGGCGAACCGGGCACCAATGGGCAGCACGCCTTCTATCAGCTGATTCATCAGGGTACCAAGCTGATCCCGTGTGATTTTCTGGCGCCGGTAGAGACCAAAAACCCGGTGGGGCGTCACCATCCGATGCTGCTCTCCAACTTTTTCGCCCAGACTGAAGCGTTGATGGTTGGAAAGACCGAAGACGAGGTGCGTGAAGAGCTTGAGGCTGAAGGTTTAAGCGGCGAAGCGCTGGAGGCACTGTTGCCGCATAAGGTGTTCCCCGGCAATAAGCCGACCAACTCCATCCTGTTTCAGAAGTTGACGCCGAAAGCGCTTGGAAGCCTGTTGGCGATGTATGAGCATAAGATCTTTGTGCAGAGTGTGATCTGGGATCTTAATGCCTATGATCAGTGGGGCGTTGAACTTGGTAAACAGCTGGCCAGGAAAATCCTTCCTGAACTGGACGATTTTGAAGAGACAACCAACCATGATGCATCGACCAATGGTCTGATTAACTATTACAAAGAGCACCGGAAGGAGTAGGGGCGACTGTGCACCTTTGACGTCTTAATGTGATGTTATTATCCTCTCATTTTACGGGGTGAATCATGGATAAAAGCAAGGCTAAGCAGGCAACCATCTATTTTGATGAAAATATTCACAAGGCGTTACGGCTACGGGCAGCAGGAACGGATCGTTCCATTTCCGATATTGTCAATGAAGCGGTCTGTAACATGCTGGCAGAGGATCAGAAGAACCTGATGGCCTTTGAAGCACAGGATTATGAGCCGGTCATCAACTATGAAGATCTGCTCAATGATTTGAAGTCCGAAGGCAAAATTTAGCTGCAAACAGAAGCAGTATGCCGAATGGATACGGATTCGGTTAATTGTATGTTAAAAGCTTTTAATCTGTGACGAAAGTCACAAAGGCTTACGAAAGTGCAGATGTATGATTCGCCTGCTTTAGGTGGGGGCCTAGTAGTTGAAGTTCTCTTCACGAAGCAGAAATAACTGTATTCAGGAGATCACGACATGAAAATCAGATACTTGCTGTCAGCCGTCGCAGTTGCAGCTATGTTGGTTCAACCCTCACTGGCCATGAGCCAGACGATAGTCTCAAAGCCGCAGCCTCCGCTCTATCCGGTTGCCCCCTACGTTGCAGATCGGGGCGTTGAGAGTGTTTATCCCTCTGTCGCCGGACAGTTTCTGGTTTTCGGTCAGCGCAAGGGTGATGACCTCTCCATGTACCGTGTCGCCAAGACAACGCCAAATTCAGGTCGTTACCAGATGAAGAAGCTGGCGCTGCATGACTCCATGCGCTATGGCGTTGCTGTTGATGATGGCTCTATCGGTTATGTGAGTGATCGCGTCGGTCCGATCTCGGCATGGATGTGGCAGGGCAGAGGTGATGGTCAGGTCTCTATTGGCGGTATGGCTATCTACCGGGGCACCATTGCTCCATTCCACCTCAATGCCTCCAGCGATGGTAAGCTGTGGTGTTTTGATACCACATTCCAGAAGGCACGTTACAACCAGATGCTGGCAGAGTTTACCAAGTATCCGCACTCTGAACTGGTGGGTCAGCACTGGCGTACCTACGATTCCGACAACTTCCGTTACAAACAGGGTTATGCTGCAACCAAAACGGGCAAAGAAAACCAGCTTGATGCCCCGGTACTCTACCTCTTCACACGCAGCAGCAGCGAGATCATTATGATTCCCAATGCCTATGATGGTGCGATCTCTCCCGATGGCAAACGCATTGCATTTGTCCGGGAGACGAACGGCAACTACGACATCTGGATGCAGGATATTGATGGTGACAACCTGATGCAGGTGACCAACTCTGAGTATGGCGATTTTGAGCCAGCCTGGAGCCCGGATGGTAAAAAACTGGCCTTTGTCTCTAACCGTGATTCAGCGGGAGATGTTCGCAACACCTCAATCTATATGCTGGATGTCAGCAGCAATCGTGCAACGCGCCTGACCAATGCAAAAGATGCAACCGATGGCGGTCCTGCCTGGCTGGATAACGACAGTGTTGTGTTCCACTCGAACCGGACATTAAGCAATCCTCAGGGTGATACTTACACCGGCTGGAATATCTGGAAAGTGGATATCAAGTAATGATCTCAAGAGGAGGTAGTAACGTGATTCGCTTTGCTTTTGCTCTGGTGGCGACGCTCGTTTTATCCTCTAATGCTTACAGTGATGATCTTCTTGACTGGTTACAGCAGGAGGTGATGGAGAGGAGTCCTGCAGCCGAAACCTCTTCATTCTCTTCTGAAAATGCCACACTGCTGACGTTGGAGTCCGGTGAGACGGAGATGTACCCAAAAATATCGCCCAACGGTAAACACCTTCTGGTGGTCTCTGGAAAGCACAACAAAAACAGGGTAACGCGACGTCTGCTGGAGAATGGCGACCCTCTGAATGTGGTGACCGATGATCAGCGGGCTTTCCGCTCAGCCGCCTGGCACGGCCCTGAACACGCCACCTTCCTCTCTGATCGGGGTGGTGATCTGGGGGTCTGGCAGATGGGGGCCAATGGTCAGGGGGCTGTACGGCGACTCGCCCGTCTGACTGGTGAGTTTGTTGAGATGATTGTGCTTGATAGTGGGGAGTTAATCGGTGTGCGACTGCTGCCAACCTCCGGTCTGGTAAGGTCAGGCAACGTCAAAATGATCAATCAACTGGATTTTAAAAACTGGAAGATTGCCGGTAATGAGACGCGCCTGCTGCATATCGGTAAAAATGGAGAGGAGAGCAGTCTGACGGCAGGCGTGAATCCATCGATCTCACCTGATGGCAAGAGCATCGTTTTCTCAATGCAGACAGGCCATAGCTGGCACCTGTTTATGGTGGATGTGGATGGTTCAAATCTGATTCAGTTGACCAACTCCAACAGCATTGATGTGCAGCCAACATGGAGCCCGAATGGCAAGTGGATCGCATTCACATCCAACCGTGGTGAAGCGGGTGCCAAAATCAAAAAAGAGAACTGGGATGTATGGATGATTCGCCGTGATGGTCAGCATCTGACACGCCTTACTTCTGATGCTGCCCACGATGGCGCACCAGCAATCGGTGCCAACGGTAGGGTTTATTATCACTCTGATCGTAAGGTGGATCGAGTCGCGAAAAAGGGTATGCATGCTGCTGGTGGCACTTCCGGGTTTCATATATGGAGTCTTCCGCTTCCGGCGATGGTTGAATAGATTATTGAAGAAAGCAGCGACAGTTCAGGCTGTGGCTGCTTGTTGAAGACTTCTAGTTCAGCTCATCCATTGCCTTATGCAGGCGGTTGCGTTGTGAATCGGTGAGTTTGATCTCGCCATAGCGGCTTTGATGCATCAGCGCAGCTGCCTGATGCATCAGTTCAATAGCCTGCTCAAAGTTCCTGCAGTGTTTGCACACGGCCATGTGCAGATGGAATCTGAACCTCTCCCAGAGGGATAATTCTCGTTCGATACTCTCGGATGCCAGTCGCGAGATCTCTTTACATGCGTGATTCATCGGTTTTCTCCCACGCCAAACCAGTGGATCTCAAGACATTTTCGCAGTGCAAGGCGCGCCCGGTGCAGAAGAACATGCAGATTGGTCGCTGTAATACCGCAACTCTTACAGACAGTTTCCGTGTCATCACCGCTGATGTCACGCAGCCGGAAAATAAGGCGCTGTTTTTCAGGAAGTTTACTTACACATTTTTCAAGTACGTTATTGAACTGCTCGTTGCGACAGAGGCTCTCAGGATTTTCATTCCATGCATGCGGGGCTTCACTCCAGCTGCCATCGTTGTTGAAGTAGGCAGTGGTAGGATCGCTACTCACGTTATCACTCAGGTTTCGCTCACGGATCTCTTTGCGGATGTGATCGATGATTTTATGTTTGAGAATGCCGGTCAACCACGTTCGAATGGTAGATTGGCCGGCAAAAGTAGTGTGACTTTTCCAGGCTGCAAGCAGTGTCTCCTGCAGAAGATCAGCAGCAATCTCCTCACTGTGAACACGTGACATCGCATAACGGTAGAGATAATCGCCATGTTCATTGATCCATTGGTGCGGGTCAGAGTGCATAAGATGATTCTGGTCACATGATGCGTTATCATCAATAACTATATTACTTCAGATATTCCGGTTTCTTAATCTGATGTTTTATTCTCTTCGCTTGGCTTCTTTTTTGGATAGCTTCAGCACTAAAATGAAATGGGAGCGATGGAACATTCCACTATGCAGAAATCTATAGGTGTATTCGACTCCGGTGTTGGCGGGCTCTCCGTGTTGACGCATATTCATCAGTATCTGAGCTCCGAATCATTGATCTATGTGGCTGACTCCGCCTTTATGCCTTATGGCTGCAAAAGCCCGGCAGAGGTGAGCGAGCGCTGCATTAAGATCTCTGACTTTCTCGTAGCGCAGGGGGCGCAGGCGATCGTCGTGGCTTGCAATACGGCTACTGCCGTGGCGGTCAATCTGCTCAGGGCTCGCTATACTATTCCTGTCATCGGTATGGAACCTGCGCTTAAACCGGCTGTAACACATAGTCGCACAGGTGTGGTGGCTGTACTGGCCACCAGTGGTACAGTGAGTAGTGAACGGTTCAATAGCCTGAAAGCGCGCTTTGCTGCCGATGCCAGACTGCTGGTTCAACCCTGTCCCGGACTGGTGGAGCGCATCGAGTCGGGTGATCTTGCGGGAGAGGAGACCCGAGCCATGTTAACCGCTTATCTCAAGCCGTTGTTGGAGCAGGGGGTTGATACTATTGTTCTCGGCTGTACCCACTACCCCTATGTGATACCTCTGATTACTGAGATTGCAGGTGATAACGTCTCTATTCTTGATACCGGCGATGCCATTGCGCGTGAACTGAAGCGGCAACTTCAGCTGCGCGGCAGCGTTCATCAGGAGCAGCAGAGTGGGGGCGTTGAGTTCTGGAGTACAGGCAGCCCAAATCAGACATTGATCTCCCGACTATGGGGGCAGCCTGTGCACGTGGGTCAACTTGACATCTGATTATTTTATGCACTGCAGTATAAATTGATGATTACACTGCTGTCCGGTTAAAGATTTAGCAGTAAGAAAGTAGGCCTGAATTCCCAACGTTTGTGGTACATTTGTAGTTGTCGAGACAGCAAATTTACCGCGCGGAGAACCCAGGCCATGAAGCACACTAA
>NZ_VWNB01000016.1 GCF_013387475.1 Mariprofundus sp. KV
AACGGATAAACCACCCGATCAAAGCCAATCAGGCGATGATCGGGGGATAAATAAGCAAGTTTGCCAAAATTCGCGCTCGAAACAGGGGCGAGGAAAAATAATCAGGGGTTATTCAGAGCATCCCTAGCTGAATGCGCAGACCATAGGCCCAGACGCTGCCATAGACATCCGCAGGTGTTGCTGTTGAAAGGTTGTTGGCATTGTGGTGATACTGAATATCCGGGCTGATGGCGATCTCATCGGTGATCTGCCAGCGATAGTAGATCTCGGCGACTGTGCTGTTGGCACCGCTGTTTGGTGCCAGTGAGGTTTTATAGTCATTGAGCAGGCCAGAGTGGGCGACACCGGCACCAAAAGCGTGCTGCTCGTTGATACTGTATTCCGTGGAGAGAGAGGCAAAGCTGTTCACACCACCGGTGATATCGGTTTTGCCATTGTTGAAACCGAAACGTGCTGACCATGCGAGATCACCCACTGCGCCATCAATATTCACATAACCGCCAAGCGTACTTTTGTCATTGCCTGCGCCATCATAACGGGCTGCTTCCATGGTGCTGAGCCAACCGCCAACCGTGAGCAGTGAACCATTCTGAGACAGTGGCAGACGCAGCTCAGCCAGAGAGAAGAGTCCTTTTCGCTCACCGGTTGGTGTGTTGCCGAATTTAAACAGCTGGCTGTAGTTGCCACGCGGATTATCGCCCAGGCCGTAGGCATTACCGGACAGGGCGGTGAACTGCAGACCACCCTCTTCACCATAATTGAATACGATGGCCGGGGTGTAGTCGGGAAATGCGATGGTCGGGTTATTTACCAGTGCATCAGCCAGAAACTGAACACCCTCATCATTGGCCGTTGCCGTGGCATCGGCAAAAGCGGTCAGATCCATCACACCGATATTGCTGTTCAGCGCACCAACATCAAAACCGAAGGAGATTTCAGAGAGCTGAATGCGCCCCTTGCCTGCAGGTGTGGCCGCTGTGCCCGCATCGGCATTGGCACCACCGACAAGGCTTGATGCCGAGATATCGGCTGTTGAAGCCCCCTCTCCGTAGAGGTGCAGAGTGCCAAAGCCGAGATCGGCATCAATCACCAGATCAAGGCTGCCAACCAGATCTTTAGTGATATCGCCATTTTTCTTACTGATCTGCTGCCCAACAAAGGTTGAGCCCAGCTCGATGCTGATGCCATCCTCTCCAAACATTTCACCTGCGCCAACCGCGTTACTGCCGACCAGCATGGTTGCAGTAAGCGTCAGTATAGGGATTAACCGCTGCTTCCGGGAGGTGGGGCCAGCGGCGTGCAGTCTGTTATCACCACGTTTCATGGCGCAATCATTAGAATATTTCACGCTGTTTGCAAATCATGGCCTAGCTCTGGTTGATTCAGATATCAGACTCCGCTCTTATTCTAACGGCCTCCTGATTCAGCAAGCAGCCTGAATTCAGGAGTTTTCTCTGTTGATCGATGTTGAAATACCGCGCCAGAGCAGCGCTATTGCAGCAAGAAAGACAACAACGGCCGATGAGGGTGGGTAATCGAAGTAGTTGGAGAAGAGGAGGCCACACACACTCGCAATAGCAGAAATGACCACCGCCAGTAGTGCAGACCCATTCTTGCCATCTCGCCAGACCGCAAGCCCCGGCATCACCAGCATGGCAAAGACCAGAATCACACCCACCGCATAGATGGCAGGCACCACCGCAACTGCGAGTGCGCCGTAGAAAGCCACGCGCCCACCATAACTGTCCCTCCTACCCAGTTTCGAAAGAAGTAGTGCAGCAATGCCAGCGATGGCAATAATTGCCAGTTCAACCTCATTGACACCAAGCACGCTACCAAAGAGCAGCTCCATCATCTGCCCTTCGGCATGAGGCATCATCGCAAGAATCATCATGCCGAGTGAGGCAGCCAGGGCATACAGTGCGCCCATTACCGCCTCTTTCGGCAGATCACTCTCTTCAGACAGGGTTGCAATAAGCAGCACAGTTACTGCAGTAACTACGCCTGCAAACAGCATGCCGTTAGCATCCATAGCCATGCCTATGGCGTAACCGACCGCCGCCACCTGCGCTAAAGCCAGATCGATAAAGATTACCCGGCGATGCAGAATCTTCTGACCCAGCAATGGCAGGAACAGAGAGACCAGCAAACAGGCGGCAAGGCTAAACCAGAGTATCATGTTTTAATCCCCTGACGCTTTCTGAAGCAACATATCTATCAGCTGGATATAACCCTCTGAACCATGCCCCTCATTCGCATCCGGCATCGGGATAAGGGGTGCACCCGAAAGTTGGGCTATTCGCTTTGCCACACGTCCAACATGATAAGGCTCAACCCATAGCTGCCTGACCCCTTCTGCTTTTACCCTGCTCACCAGTGAATCCAGATGCGCGGGTGATGCTTCCACGCCCGGCTTGGGCTCAATGAAACCGATCACCGGAATGGCAAAGCGTTCACTAAAGTAGCGGTAGGATTCGTGATAACTCACCACTGGCGAAGCATTGCTAAATCGAGATTTCCAGGCTGCCGTCATCTCATGCAGACGAGAGGCAAAAGCTGCAGCACGCTGTCTGTAGTTATCGCCATTCGCCGGATCAATTGTCGCAAGGCGATCAGCCAGAGCTATGGCAACCTGTGATCCACGAATCGGATCAAGCCACCAGTGCGGATTGCCTTCAGGATGCACATCGCCCATTGAGCGATCAACACCAGCCTTAGCACCGAGCACGTCGATAACCGATGCCCCCTCGAAATAGCCTGAAGCTCCGGGACGGATGGTCTGGTTACGCGCCACCTCTATCAGTGACGGCAGCCAACCCGACTCCAAGGCAAGGCCTGCAGAGAAAAGCAGATCGGCACGCGCAAGGTGACGTGCCAGTGTCGGTTTGGGCGGCACAAAGTGAGGATCCTGCCCCACTCTGGCCAGGACCTTTACCTCGCCATCCTCACCGGCCACCGTTTCAGCTATCTGCCCCAGTGCCGGCAGTGTGGCAACTATCTGCAGCTCTGCATGGCTGATTACAGGAAACAGGAGCAGCAGAACAAGGATTGAGCGTTTTAGAAATGTCATCTGATTCTCCTAATAGGGGTGTGCGCCGTGTGGACCAATGGCCACAACCCAGCGCAGATACCATGCATTCGCATTTCCTCCTGCAGCGATCCCCAGATCACCTGCCACCTCAGCCAGCGCATTGCGAGTATGTTTATACTGCAGAGTAAAACTCTGAAACTCACTGAACGTCCATACCAGGCCTGCCGATATTGCACTCTCCTTCAACCAGCCAGCTGTTGCCGGAACATACTCCCGGGAGTAATCAAAGCGTGAGAAGAGATGCCAGTTACGATTCAACGAGACTGTTGCCAGCAGATAACTACCATCGTTAATTGCCGTTGAGACACCTGTACCCTGCTCTTGCCAGCGACGAAGCCATTCGCCTTCCAGTGAAAATCCGGCATGAGCAAGGTTCTGGTGTTTGATGGCAAAGTGGCCACCGCCTATACGTGTCATCGAGCCCGTTGTCGCAATACCATTTTTACCCTGAACATAGTTAGCACCCAATTCAAACGTAGCACTATCACCGATATCCCAGAGGCCTGTCCAACGAGCCAGAGCCGCATACTGAGCGGAGCCTGTCGGGTCGAACGCAACATCATTTTCGGTAGAAAAGAATCCGCTCGTCAGTGTCTGTACTGAATCGCCGATGAAGATTGGTTTATCCAACAGAACTCCATCTCCGATAAATATCTCTGGTCCAAAGAGATTAACCAACCCATTGGGACGATCAGCATAAATCAATACATGCGGATGCATTTCGTTAACCCGTCCGACGGGCAGGAACTTGCGCCCTGCACGCAGATTCACTCCCCACGGCAGGTAGGCAGTAATAAAGCCCTCTTCAACTGCCATGCCGCCATTGGCAGCGGTAACGGTCACATCGAGTCGTGCATGCGAATCGATATTGGCACCAAAGATAAATTCAGCTTCGGAGAGCGGTAGAAAACTACTGCTACGCACACCGCCATCGCCGCGGATACGTTGACCGGTGAAGTTTCCAATCACCGAAATGGATGGGTTACCGCTGTTTTCAGCTGTAGCGGTACGAGCTGACTTGCGTACTTCATTTGAGGATGCGGAAGCTGCTGCCTCTTCTGTATTTTCTGCCTGAGATGCAGCAACGGGAGCCTCCTTATTGGTGGTTTCCAGTTGTTCAATGCGGTCCATGAGTTGCTGAACCTGATTTTTCAATGCTTCCAGTTCACTGGCCGCATAAGCGTTGCTGCTGACCAGAATGGCCGCAGCAAACACCGCACGTTTAAGTGCATGTTTCATAATAAATCTCCTAATTTGTTTTGATTACGCCACTAAAGACGAGGTTGGGATTAGGAGTAGATAGGGGGGGCTCGGATAGGAGTTGCTGATCGCGTGGCCGCAACTGTAATTGACTGTTTAGAGACCGCCGATGTGATATCGGAGAGGTCTAATGATTGGGTTGGAGCTACTGAGACTGCTGCACTGTGAGACGTAACATCTTCAAGATCACAGCTGACACATGCACTCTCAAGCGCATGCAGACCACTCTCATGGCTATGTAGAGAGCCAACTGAGAAGAGGCATACCGCAATCGCCAGCATGGAGAGCATCCACTGCATACGACGCATGAGGTTGACCCCATGTAAGCTGACTTCACTCCATTGCATGGTCGCAATCATCGAAACAATTCAATCATTTTGCAAATCACAGCTTCAACATCTGCCCGATCTGCTTCGACACCCAGCTGCCACATCGAGGTGACAGGGCTATCGCTCATGCCACAGGCAACGATACCGGCGAAGTGGTTGAGGTTGGGATTAATATTCAGGGCAATGCCGTGGTAGGTGATCCATTTGCGGCAGCGTACACCCACTGCGGCGATCTTGTTGCCATCCACCCAGACACCGATACCGCGCTTATCACGTGTGGCCGCGATACCGAACCCGGCAAGTGTGCGAATCACCATCTCCTCCAGTCGCCAGACATGCCTGTGCAGATCCTGCTCATCTCTCTGATCGGCAATGACATAACAGATAAGCTGGCCGGGACCGTGGTAGGTCACTTCGCCACCACGCCCTGTCGGGTAAACTTCAATGGCTTCGCCATCAACATCACGACTTAACACGTCCGCTTCAGATCCTGATGAGCCGATGGTATAGATCGGCGGATGCTCGGTGAGGATCAGTGAGGGTTCCGATTCTCCAGCCAGAACAGCAGCCACAAGCGCCTCCTGCTCAGCCAGCGAATCGGGGTAAAGCTGCCTTTGATGGCGGATAACCTGCATCAGAAGCGAAGCTCCAGACCGGTTTTATAACTTATGTCGGTATCCTTGATGGTCGCCGGGGGCCGCGAATCGTTGGCTATTTCGACCGCAAGCTTCAGATCGAGAGTGTCGGTAAGGGACAGGCTCACGGCCACATCATCAAGCAGGCGAAAATCAGCCGGATCTCTCCATGCCGGCTGGTAGTAGAGCGTATTCTGCAGGCGGACCCGCTCATTCAAGGCATAATAGAGGGAGATATAGCTGTTGCCACGCCAGAGGCTGGTGACAGGTTCATTGGCAGCAGCCTTTAGCTCTTCACGCTCAATGAAGGAGCCCAGCCCGATTGCCAGCGAAAGACCTCCCTGCTGTTGCGACCAGCGCAGGCCACCACCAAGCAGCGTGCGCAGCTTCAGAAGGGCGAACTCATTCTGTTGAGCCTGTCCGAAAAGCTCCGCATCCCATGTCCTATCAAGGGCATAACGGTGGCGCAGGTGGGCGAATGATTTGTTGGTATCACGCACGCCACGGCTTTTGCCATAGGCGTGGCTGGCTACGAACATGTTGGTGTGGGGGCCATGCCTCCAGAGCAGGCGCCCGCTCGCTTCACCGGCCACTTTTTCACTATTACCGGAACTGCCGCTGACAGAGAACCCGAATTTGCCGCCAAAACCCTCCGCATCGACGGAGAGATCAAGGTCCTCGGCATTAATGATCGCCCAGGCCTGCGCCGGGGTAAAAAGCAGGAAGAGAATGATGATAATTTGCATGTGCGAAGCCTAGCTGCGCTCCTGCACGTTGACCAAGCCTCATTGCCTCCTAGAATCAGCAATTCCCTTCCGGGAAAAGGAGCGGCCAGTTGTGAGCAGCAAGACCGAAACAGACCAACTCTCATTCGAACAGGCACTGGAGCAGATGACGCTGCTGGTTGAGAAACTGGAGTCTGGTGAACTGCCTCTGGAAGAGAGCGTGGCCGCATTCGAGCAGGGCGTGAAACTATCCCGCCGCTGCGAATCACTACTGGATAAAGCCGAACAGCGTCTGCAGGTACTCAATAGTAGCGAAGACGCTGGCTGATGCAGGCTCCTGTTTTTCTTGCTGCGCATGCCTCGCATGTCGAAAAAGCACTTATCAACACACTGGATGCCCGCTCATCTGTCGTAGCCGAACGGCTGCTGGAAGCGATGGGTTACAGCCTGCTTGCCGGTGGCAAACGGGTACGCCCCGGACTGGTGGTTGAGTGTTTTCTCGCCTGTGGTGGCACAGATATCGCAGCAACCATGCCTGCTGCGATGGCCATCGAGTGCATCCACACCTACTCACTGATTCATGATGACCTGCCCTGCATGGATGATGATGACCTGCGCCGTGGCAATCCTACCTGCCACAAAAAGTTTGATGAGGCGACGGCGGTACTGGCTGCCGATGCGCTACAGGCACTGGCTTTTGAGCTGCTTGCAACCTCTGATGCCCCGGCCGATCTACGCTGTGAACTGATCCGCACGCTTGCCATCGCTTCGGGATGCCAGGGCATGGTTGGTGGGCAGATGCTCGATATCCAGAGTGAGAGCAGTGGCTCGGATATCGACATTCTTGCTGTGGAGCGCATCCACCTGCATAAAACAGGCGCCCTGCTGCGCTGGTGTTGTGAAGCCGGCGCCCTGCTGGCCGAAGCCAGTGCAGAGCAGTTTGAAGCCTGCTCCCGTTATGGCAAAGCGGTCGGTCTGCTTTTCCAGATCGCTGATGATATCCTCGACGTGACCGCCAGCTCCGATAAACTGGGCAAAAGTGCAGGCAAAGATGAAGCCCAGAACAAGGCAACCTATGTATCACTGATGGGGCTGACCCGGGCTCGCGAACTGGCTGATGAGATGCGCGAACTGGCCATCAATGCCTGCGAACCCCTGCATGATAACGGCCTCCAGCTACAGGCGCTGGCCAACTATATTCTGGAGCGTGAGAGCTGATGTTTGAGCTACTGAACCGAATCAAAGGCACAGCTGATCTGAAAGCGCTCTATCCCGAGCAGCTGCCGCAACTGGCTGATGAGATGCGCAACTATCTGATCGAAACGCTGGCCCCTATTGGCGGCCACCTCGGTGCAGGTCTTGGCGTGGTTGAGCTCTCGATTGCACTGCACTACCTCTACAACTCTCCCCACGACAAAATCGTCTGGGATGTGGGTCATCAGGCCTATCCGCACAAGATTCTCACCGGACGACTGGCCCAGATGCCAACGATCCGCCAGTACGGCGGCCTCTGCGGCTTTACCAAGCGTAGCGAATCTGATCACGATCCCTTCGGTGCCGGTCACGCCTCCACCTCAATCTCAGCCGCCTATGGTATCGCCGCAGGCCGTGATCTGAGCAATGAGAATTATCAGGTGGTTGCTGTTATCGGCGATGGCGCACTCACCGGCGGCATGGCCTTTGAAGCACTCAATCATGCTGGCGCCCACAAAAACCGGTTGCTGGTGATCCTCAACGACAATGAGATGTCGATTGCTCCGAATGTGGGGGCGATGTCCTCCTATCTTGCCCGCATTATCACCGGCAAGCCCTACACGCAGGCCAAGGACACCGCCAAACGCATCCTCGGCAAACTGCCGGGCGCGCTCGATGCCGCTAAACGGCTGGAGGAGCATGTGAAAGGCATGATCACACCGGGCACGCTGTTTGAAGAGATGGGCTTCCGATATGTTGGCCCCATCGACGGTCACGATTTTGAGCATCTGCTGCCAACACTGGGTAACTGCAAAGAGCTGGATGGCCCGATCCTGCTGCATGTGGTGACCAAAAAGGGGCTCGGCTTCTCACCTGCAGAGGAGGACCCGGAGACCTGGCATGGCCTTGGCCCCTACAATGTAGAGACCGGTATTCCGCACAAGAGCAACGGCACCCCACCCACCTACACACAGATCTTCGGCGATACGCTTGCCGATATGGCTGATCACGATGCGCGCATTGTGGCGATTACCGCTGCGATGCCAGCCGGCACCGGCATCAACCGCTTTGCCAAGCGTCATCCCGAGCGCTGCTTTGATGTCGGCATTGCCGAACAGCATGCTGTCACCTTTGCCGGTGGTTTAGCTGTAGCAGGCAAGCGCCCCTTTGTGGCGATCTACTCCACCTTTATGCAGCGCGCTTATGATCAGATTATTCACGATATCTGCATCCAGAATCTGCCGGTCACATTCTGTCTGGATCGGGCCGGCATCGTCGGTGCCGATGGCGCAACCCATACCGGCATGTTTGATATCGCTTTTATGCGCAACCTGCCGAACATGACAGTCATGGCCCCCAAGGATGAGGCCGAGCTGAAGGATATGCTGCTAACCGCAAACACCATCAACGGGCCAGTATGCATCCGCTATCCACGTGGCAATGGTTACGGCGTTGATACCACGCAATCGGCTGTTCTGCCGGTCGGCAAAGCCGAGGTACTGGAAGATGGTGGTGATGGTCTGGTGATTGCCGTGGGCAACCGCGTTCGCGATGCACTCAAAGCGGTAGAGACACTGCGCAAGGAGGATGGCCGCGCGATGACCCTGCTCAATCTGCGTTTCATCAAACCGCTGGACGCGGAGTCGATCCTGCTGCACCTGAAAGCGGCCAAACCTCTGGTGATTATTGAAGAGGGCGTGGCGCAGGGAGGCATTGGTCAGGAGATTGCAGCCCTTGCCCTGAGCGCAGGCTGGAGCGGCCCCTTTGCCCATATCGCCATGCCCGATCATTTCCCGGCTCACGGCACACAGAACGAAATCCTGCGTGATCTTGGACTCGATGCAGAGGGTATTCTCAAGCAGCTGCGCAACCACTAATACGTTGGCTGCAAAACCAAAAAAACTCCGCCTCAGCGAGATCCTCTTTGATCGAGGTCTCTCTGATTCGGTTGATATTGCCTCCCGTCAGATCATGGCCGGCCTTGTCTATGTCAGTGGCCAGAAGGCCGACAAACCGGGCATGCTGTTTCGCGAAGATGCTGAGATTGAAGTGCGTGAAGTGCTCAAATATGTCTCTCGCGGCGGCCTGAAGCTTGAGAAGGCTCTGGAAGTTTTCCCCTTTAGTGCTGAGGGCATTATCGCTCTGGATGTTGGCGCCTCCACCGGTGGCTTTACCGATGTGCTACTGCAGAGTGGTGCGCAAAAGGTCTATGCCGTTGATGTCGGCCACGGCCAGCTGCACTACAAACTTCAAAATGATGAGCGTGTGATCAACATGGAGAAGACCCATGTGCGCAAACTCAGCGATGCACTGATCCCCGAGCCGGTTGACGCACTGGTGATCGACACCTCATTCATCTCCCTTACCCGTGTACTGCCCTGCGCCTGGCCCTTTGTGAAAGCAGGTGGCTGGTGCGTAGCACTGATCAAACCGCAGTTTGAGGTCGATCCCAAACATCTCGATCGTGGTGTTGTCCGTGAAGAGCAGTGGCGACAGTGGGCCATCGACCGTGTCACCACCATGGTAGAGAGCGAGCTCTCAGGTGCCGAGATCATCGGCATCGAAGCCTCCCCGATCCATGGCCCCAAAGGTAATGTTGAATATCTGATGGGGTTAAAGCGAACGCATTAAGCGCTGCAGAACAACGTTCCTACTGCCTCTTACGCTCCAGATGATCGAGCAGTTTTTCGGCATTGGCCACCAGCATCTGATAGGCATCCTCAAAACCGTGCGCGCCACCGTAGTAGGGGTCAGGCACATCAGGGGCGTGACCACTCTTAACCTCGAACTGGCGCATCATCAGAATGCGTGATTCGGGCACTCCCATGCGCAGAAGATTGGCTCTGTTGTCACTATCCATGGCGACCAACCAGTCCCACTGCTGGCAATTGCTGGCAGTAACCTGCTGGGCGCGATGGCGACTTAAATCCAACCCCTTCTCTTTCGCCTTGGCGGCAGAGCGCGGATCGGCGGGGCCACCGACATGCCAGTCGCCTGTACCTGCAGATTCGAAATGATAACGATTGAGCCCGCGCTGCGCTGCTACACCTCGTACAACGACTTCCGCTAACGGAGAGCGACAAATGTTGCCCAGACAGACAAACAGGATTTTCTCTTTTTCAGTTTCAGCCATGAAGATTCTTCTCCGCCTGTGATCGTTGCAGATAAACCGGTGCCGGGTATCGCGGCAACTGGCTTATCGACGCCAGAGCATCCAGCTCTGCCAGTGTGGCCGTCAGCAGTGCCTGTGAGCGACTGACTGTTAGCGGCAAGCGACTCCACCCGTCCAGTGCAACAGGAACATCGTTGTGGCAGACAAACAGGCCCGCCTGCATCGCCATTACCTCGTGCCAGGTTAAACACTGGTCTGCACATCTCGGCGATCCGTTTTGATAGCAACCGACAAAGGCCTCTCCGGCCCGTGCATCTTCAAGCACCCAGATCGCTTCACTGCTATCACACTGGCGTGCTGTAATGGCCAGTGATGAGAGGTGTAACATCGGCAGATTCAGCCCGCTGTTGATGCCTGCCAGTGTTGCTGCAGCGATACGCAGTCCGGTAAAAGCACCGGGGCCTGCACCGAGCGCCAGCAGATCCAGCTGGTTCCAGGTCAACCCTGCCTGCTGCAACAGCTCAGCAAGTAGCGGCACAATAGCGGTTGAACGGGTTTTACCCTGCTCCGGGGTTGCCGCAGTCAGAAAAGCACCGTCAGCAGTATGCATGCATGCCGATATCTCACCGAATGCAGTATCCAGCGCGAGAATATGCAGATCAGATTTCACAGGTGCTCTTTCAGCGCCAGACGCAGAGATTCACCATACTCCGGGTGTTGAAGACCAAGTACCGTGTTGGCCACAAGGAAACCTTCCGGATTACCGGCATCAAAACGCTGCCCTTCAAGTAGTACACCGTAGACCGGCTCCTCTCTGGCCAGTGCGGCAATGGCATCAGTCAGCTGAATCTCACCGCCGCGACCCGGCATAACCTCTTTCAGCAGCTGCATCAGTCGCGGCGTAAAGATATAACGCCCGACAATCGCCATATGAGAAGGAGCCTCATCAACTGAAGGTTTTTCGATCATGTCGGTCAGACGAAGCAGACCACTCTTTTCGGCGTGGTAATCAACAATACCATATTTGGATACATCGCTGGCCTGCACCTGCATTAGTCCAATCACCGAACAGCCGGTCTGCTCATGCACCTCGCGCAGCTGCTGCATGGCTGGTCTCCCGCCTATAATCAACTCATCGGCAAGGGAGACACCAAACGGCTCATCTGCCACCCAGTGATCTGCACAGAGTACCGCATGGCCAAGGCCGAGCGCCTCTTTCTGGCGCAGGTAGATCACCTCGGCCATACGCGCCACACGGGAGACCTCTTTATAGAGGGCACTTTTACCGGCTTTTTTCAGGTTGGCTTCAAGCTCGGCTGAGATATCGAAATGATCCTCGATGGCGCGCTTGCCACGGCCGGTGACCATAATGATCTGCTCCATGTTTGCCGCCAGCGCCTCTTCCACGCCATACTGAATCAGCGGTTTATCGACAATGGTGAGCATCTCTTTCGGACTGGCTTTGGTAGCCGGGAGAAAGCGGGTGCCCATGCCAGCGGCCGGAAAGATAATTTTACGCAGTGGTTTCATGATTGCCCCCTCTCAATGCAACCAACTATACACCAAAGTTACCGATCAGGTGAGGCGCCCGTAGGAGTGCAGGCCGGAGAGGTACATATTCACGCCAAGGAAGCAGAATATCGTCACCAGGAAGCCGGCCACTGCCCACCATGCCAGTGCCTTACCATGCCAACCGTGCGATACGCGTGCATGCAGATAAGCACCGTAAACCAGCCATACGATCAGTGCCCAGGTCTCTTTCGGATCCCAGGACCAGTAACCGCCCCAGGCTTCTGCAGCCCAGGCGGCACCAAGAATGGTAGCCAGCGTGAAGGCGGGGAAACCGACAGCGACGGATTTATAGGCCAGCTGATCGAGCTGATCCAGTGACGGAAAGACATTGAGCATCTTCGATCTGCTGCCTTTGCTCTCCATGCGATGCCGCAGCAGGTATGTCATACCCGCACCACAAGCCACCGCAAATGCACCGTAACCGACAAAGTTCATCGGCACATGGATCTTCATCCAGTAGGACTGCAGTGCAGGCACCAGCGGCTTGATATCGGCCTGACCAACAGAATCGAGCCAGATTCCGAAGAATACACCGGCAGAGACCAGCAGCATCACAAATGCGCCCATGCCCTTGGCGCCATAGCGACGCTCAAAGGAGAGGTAGACAGTAGCCGTAATAATGAACAGCAGGATAAATACTTCGTAGAGATTGGAGACCGGGGCGTGGCCGATCTCGACATCGATCAGATAGGACTCATGCCAGCGCAGCAGCAGGGCGGTTCCACCGGCATAGACACCGATCCAGGCCGATGCTGTTGCGATGCGCCCGATAAACGCTTCAGGTGCAAAGAGGTAGGCGATATAGGCAACAGCCGAGAAGATAAATACGATATTCATCGTCATGATAATATTCGCAGCCAGCAGGTTGGATTGATCCTCATAGGCAACCTGACTTGCAGCAGGCTCAAAGAGTGCGACGATCACCGCCAGAATTACCATCAGCAGTGAACCATCCAGCCACGGCACGGTGTTGGGAGCCACGCGCCCCTCAAGAATGGTTGGTTTGATGGCAATAAACACTGCCGCAAGAGCAGCCCCGATCAGTGCACCGGTTCCGCCCCAGAGCAGCCCCTGCATGCTGAGGATCTGGTAGAGGAATGCATCCTCGTCATAACCACCGGATGCGTACATCGCCATGGCAGAGATGCCGAGCGAAAGACCGATATAGGCGTAGAAGCGAATCAGCGCCCAGCGGCCACGATTTACCACCTCCCATATTGATGATTCAGCAGTTATTGCAGTCATGCATATCTCCTTTTGATGTCCGGTTCGGGATTACAGCCGATGCGTTACCGGTTCAGCTGCGGGCGAAATCTTCATCGAGCTTTGTGAACAGATCGTTAAAGGTTTGTTGAAAAGCGATCTGATTGCGGTTGGTCATACCTACCAGCTCTACCCGGGTGGTTTCACCCTCAGGGCGAATAACAAGCCAGAGCTTACGATGTGGCACATAAAACATGATGCAGAGGCCGATTACCAGGATGGCACTACCGACCCAGACCACATTCATTCCGGGGTCTTTCGCCAGCTGCAGACCGGTGTAATAGACGTGCGTGAAGTCATCCAGCATCGGAATCACCGGCCACGGCAGCTGCGGAATCAGATTCACCGCCTGCACGGTACGGCTGCCAATCTCCTGAATGTTTTCCGGCGGATTATCACCGTAGACATCAGCCATGGCTCTCTGGAAAGCCTCAAAATTGGCCTTCTCACTGGCCTTGCCCTGTACCTCGGAGAGATGAACGATAAAGGCGTGGAAGAGACGCCACTCATCAGGACTGGTCAGATCCAGACCCAACCCTACCGACTGGTAATCCTTGGCATCACCTGTGAGTGACACCATCATCCATGAGCCCTGATTGTGGCCGTGGCCATCAACAAAGGGGTTCATAAACGATTTAACCTTAACCGGCTTCATGCCCGGACCACGGATCACATACTCTACTGAAGGGCCGATATCCTTGAACTTACGCGGCTCGCCCGGATCAGCGACATTCTCTACGTTGTACGGCCTGAAATCGGTCACCTCCAGCGAGATACCGGTCTCCGCATCACTCCAGGTTTTGTAAACACCGGTGTTGATAATGCGAGTTTTCTGACTGCCATCCATATGGAAGAGCTTGAAGCTGACATCAGAACCGCCATCACCAAAACTGGCCTGATAGATATAGACACCCTTATAGAAGAGTGGCTCATTGACGATGATATCAGAGGTCAACACCTCTTTGCCTTCATCAATAATAGTCAGATTACTACGGAACGCTTTGGGTGCACCTGTTGGAAAGAAGTCGATCTCAAAAGAGTTGCAGCGCACCTCAAACGGCATATCCAGACCTACCGTCTCTGTCCCCTTCAAAAAGGAGATGCTGTGCTCCATCTTGCCCTCAGGCACCGCCATATTGCCACGGAAACCAAACTGCACACTGATCCAGCCGCCCACCAGTACGATCAGGATGGCCGCATGTACCGAGATATAACCCCACTTGTGGCTACGCCCCTTATCGGCACGGATAATGTGCTCCCCGTTCTCTTCGGCAGACTTGAACTCCCATCCGTACAGGCGCTTTCGGAAACGCTGCTCCAGCTCCTCGGGTGACACAGCGCCATCCAGCTGCCACTTCTGCTGCAGCGCCATGCGGTTGCGTGAACGCTCATTGATGGAGACCTTACGGCTGCGCATCTCCTTGAGCATCTTGGGCACATTGCGCCACAGACAGGCGGTCAGCGAGAGCATCAGGAAGCCGAGCAGGGTCTGGAACCACCATGTGTGGTACATATCGAAGAGGCCGAGTGAGCGGAACACCCAGTACCAGAGCGGGCCGAACTGCTGCAGGTAGTCGGTCTGTTCCTGATTCTGCAGCAGCACCGTACCGATCACGGAGGCGATAGAGAGCACCATCAGCAGAACGATGGCCAGTGACATCGAACCGAGACGCTGCCACAGCTGTTTCAAAAAATCGGAGAATGAATTCATGGCGGCATGTTAGCCATTCATCACTGCGCCGTCATGGCCGAATTGTGGTGGAATCATTACGCCATACACGCAACAGAACTGAGGCTTTGCCACTACTTGCAGGCCCCTGCAGTACCGCATCGAGATGACGATGCCAGCGCATGCGCAGTTTTCGACCCGGTTCGGCTGTCGCCCCCCCCCTGCGATTAAGGCTGGATGAGAGCAAAAAACCGCCACAGGCAGCTGCCAGCTGACGGGCCTGCAGGCTGGCATCAACGCGCACAGCCAACGTGCTTTTACGATAGCAGACAGGGTTCAAACCCGGTTTGGCAGGAATAATCAGCGTAAAAGGCCCCGGCCAGGATGTGCGGATCACCCTGCGCAGCGCCGGTGAGTAGAAACGAATCAGGCCACAGGCGCGCTGTACCGAATCCGCCAACAGCAGGAATGGCCCGCGCCGCTGCTTAAAGCGCACCAACCTGTTTACCGCCTTGGCAGATCGTGGATTGGCCGCCACCCCCGGCAGGGTGTGGGTATGATGGGCAATGATGCCACCCCGATGAAGCAGTGCTGCCGCCCTGAGGGCGGCCAGCTTGCTACGGACCGGACTAGGCTTCAGCGAGAATAGCCTCTGCCTGAGCGGCACGGTCTGCCTTCAGTTTCGCAGCGAGGTCTTCATCATCCTGGGCCAGCATCTGCACAGCCAGCAGGCCTGCATTCCTGGCGCCGTTGATGCCAACCGTGGCAACAGGAAGTCCCGGCGGCATCATCACAGTAGAGAGCAGTGCGTCCTCACCATTGAGCGGGCCGGATGCAATCGGCAGTCCGATTACCGGTTTCACAGTTTTGGAGCAGACCACGCCAGCCAGATGCGCGGCCATACCGGCTGCACAGATAAAGACTTTACAGCCCGCCTCTTCAGCCTCTTTCACAGCCTGCACAGTCGCCTCAGGTGTACGGTGAGCTGAACGCACCATCGTCTTATAGGCTACACCAAACTCATCAAATACAGCCTCAGCCTTGGCTACCACAGGTCTGTCATTGGCGCTGCCCATCAGAATCAAAACTTTAATCGCTTCCATAGATCTCTCCCATCCGCAAAAGAGCGTCCTGCCTTTTGCTTCTCTTACGCTCATCAACTGCGCGGAGTTAATTCGCTCACGCTTCGCGCCGGCCATCCATGGCCGGAGGTTGGGTGCTCATCGACACCCTTTGAACTATTTCCCTTCTTCTCTTGCTACCGCACGGTAGCCGATATCTTTACGGTAGAAACCACCGGGCCACTCCAGCTTCTCAAGTGCTTTGTAAACCGTAGCCTGTGCCTCTTTCACTGTTGCTGCCACAGCCGTCACGCCGAGTACGCGACCGCCGGCATTAACGATAGCCCCATCTTTTTCTGCAGTACCCGCATGGAACACTGCAGCACCGGCTGCCTCAACCGCATCCAGCCCGCCAATCACCTGCCCCTTATCAAAGCTTGCCGGATAACCGTCGGAGGTAACCACCACACAGAGTGCCGTGCCAGCGTCCCACTCAAGCGTGACACCATCAAGCTTTTTGTTGGCGGCAGCCAGCAGCACTTCACCCAGATCGGATTTCAAACGACTCATCAGCGGCTGACACTCAGGATCACCAAAACGCACATTGAACTCCAGCGTTTTAGCTCCCTCATCGGTCAACATCACACCGGCGTAGAGAATACCAATAAACTCTGCACCGCGTTTCTTCAGTGCCGCCACAATCGGGCGGGCTATCGTTTCAAGGACTGTCTCTTCAACCTCTGCCGTCACACATGGTGCCGGAGAATATGCACCCATGCCGCCGGTGTTCGGCCCTTTGTCACCATCAAGCAGTGCCTTATGATCCTGTGAAGAGGCCAGCGGAATGATGGTGTCGCCGGAAACAATGAACAGACAACTCGCCTCTTCACCAACCAGACACTCTTCAATCACCACCTGCGAACCGGCATCACCAAAACTGTTACCGGCCAGCATATCGCGCACCGCATCAATCGCCTCTTTCTCACTCTGGGCGACAATCACACCCTTGCCTGCAGCAAGGCCGGAGGCCTTGACCACAATCGGAGCACCCCATGAACGGATCGTCTCGACCGCCTCTTCCACATCCACATGTACTTCAAAACGTGCCGTTGGCACACCTGCTTCATACATCAGACGTTTGGAGAATGATTTACTTCCCTCAAGATTGGCTGCCGCTTTATCAGGACCGAAAACCGGAAAGCCCTCTTCACGCAGCTGATTACCCAGCCCAAGCACAAGAGGCACTTCAGGGCCGATCACCACCAGATCCGGTTTCTCTTGCAGGGCAAGCTTCATCAGCCCCTCAATATCCTCAGCCCCCACATTGATGCAGCGGGCATCGCGTGCAATGCCCGGATTTCCCGGTGCACAGAGCACCTCAGTGACACTGGGGGAGCGCTTTAGCTTCCAGCACAGCGCATGTTCGCGACCGCCACCACCGACAACCAGTACTTTCATGACTTCAATCCTCTTGTTTGACGCAAATGACCACGAAAAACATTTATTATTCTATTTGGCACTTCTCTGTCTGCATCTGTGTCAGTTATTAATTAATGCCGGAAATGGCGGATGCCGGTAAAGATCATCGCCAGACCGTGCTCATTGGCTGCAGCAATCACCTCGTCATCACGCACAGAACCGCCGGGCTGAATCACCGCTTTGGCACCGGCATCAGCCAGCGCATCAACGCCATCACGGAACGGGAAGAAGGCATCGGATGCCACTGCCGAACCTTTAATCGCCTCGCCACCATGGAAAGCGGCAATACGGGTAGAGTTGACGCGGTTCATCTGACCGGCACCAACACCAAGGGTGGTACCATTTTTGGCAAACACGATGGCATTTGATTTTACATGCTTGGCAACCGACCAGGCAAAGAGCATATCGTTCCACTCAGCCTCTGTCGGTGCCCGCTCCGTCACCACCCTGCATGCATCGCGATCAAGAATATGGGCATCACGCTCCTGCACCAGCAGGCCACCATTGACACGCTTGAACTCCCAGCCACCGGCTACTGCATCAACCGAAGGTGCCAGCAACAGGCGCAGATTTTTCTTCGCCGCCAGCGCCTCGCGCGCCGCATCGGAGAAACCCGGTGCAATCACCACTTCCATAAATGTTTCAGCAATCAGTGCCGCTGTTTCGCCATCAAGCGGGCGATTGAAGGCAGCAATGCCTCCGAATGCAGAGGTGGCATCAGCGGCACGGGCACGCTCATAGACCTCAGCCTGAGAGCCGCCGACCGCCACACCACACGGGTTGGCATGTTTCACAATCACTGCAGCGTTGTCAGAGAAGTCACGTACGCAGGCGAAAGCGGCATCAGCATCGGCAATATTATTATAAGAGAGTGCTTTACCCTGCAGCACTTCACAATCAGCCAGCGAGAGCCCCTCATCTTCGATGTCCGCATAAAATGCGCCATCCTGATGCGGGTTCTCACCGTAACGCAGCTCATCGGCAGTTTTGATAAACTGGCGGGTAAAGATATCAGGGAATTTACGTTTGGAGCCATCGCTGTTCAGTGCCGAGAAGTGGTTGGCAATCGCGCCATCATAGGCGGCGGTATGGGCAAACGCCTTGGTCGCCAGACCACGACGCACATCCTCACTCAGCAGATCACTATCGATGGCAGCGATGATCATCTCGTAATCGGAGGGGTCCACAACGATAGTGACAAACTTATGATTCTTGGCAGAGGCACGCACCATGCACGGGCCGCCGATATCGATGTTTTCAATCGCATCTTCAATCGTGCACCCCTCTTTGGCGACCGCTTCACGGAACGGATAGAGATTCACACAGACCAGATCGATCTGCTCAATACCGTGCTCGGCCATCGATGCCAGATCACCCTCGTTATCACGACGGGCAAGGATGCCGCCATGCACTTTCGGGTTAAGGGTTTTCACGCGACCATCCATCATCTCAGGAAAGCCGGTATAATCCGATACGTCACGGCACTCAATGCCGACTTCACGCAGCAGCTTGGCAGTGCCGCCGGTGGAGAGGATTTTAACGCCTCGATCAGCCAGCGCTCTGGCAAAAACCTCCACGCCTGTTTTGTCTGAGACACTGATCAGCGCCTGTTTGATAGAAGCCATGTGAGCCACTCCGGAAATGGGGAATAAAAAGGACTCGGAAATCTACCCGATGGCACTCCAATCGCAACCATCGTCATCAAATGGCTGTGCAACAGCGCATTTTTGCTGACTCATTCAACAGATAACAACAAGCCCTCTCCGCCTTAAACTATCAAGCCTTTGCTCTTTATAAATCACAGAAAGTTATCCTAAGAAACAGCCAGTGTGATAAGAAGCACGGTTTTTTCACCTTTGCAGCATTAGCAACGCTGCAGTATGCTTTGAGTATCACAGTCGCATCACCACGACCAACAGGAAGTTAATATGCCTCATTTTCATTATGAAGCGGAATGCGCCGCCACCCCCATTCTTGGCGCCAACTGGCAGGATAGCCCCGAGAGTGCAATCATCACCTTTCAGAATGAGAAGGCGATTTCACGCTTTGGCGACCTGCGCGGCCGAACGTTGCTCAAACTGTTTGACGACATCCTTGAAAACAGCGCCAACAAACATATCAATGGTCAGAAGCTGCTAAAGAAGCTGATGAATGAGGGCTCACTAAAAGCTGTCGCGGGATCACTGGCCGGCATGCGCGTTGAGCTCTTTGCTTCTGTACAACAGGACTCAGAAAAAACCATTCAGATGAGCCTGTTCGATGTCACCGAACGCTTTCTTGATCACCTGAGTCAGATTCCAGGCCGGGAGCTCTTTTTTGATCTGCTCGATATGGAGCTGCATCGTGCCACACGCGACAAGACCGAGCTGCATGTCTGCTTCCTCGACCTTGACGGCTTCAAACAGACCAACGACCTCTACGGCCATAAAGCCGGTGATGATGTGATTGTTGAGGTGGCTCGCCGCCTGAAAAGGTGCCTGCGCAAACATGAGACAGTAGCCCGCTTCGGCGGCGATGAGTTTGTTATGCTGCTCTCGGGTAAAACGATCGATTCAGTGCATCTGGCTGAGAAGAAGATTATCCCGCTGATCAATGAGCCCTACCACTCTGATGGCCATGTTATCGATTTTATCGGCGCCAGCATCGGCGTCTCCTATGCCCCGGCCCATACCAGCAATGCCGATGAACTGATTAACCATGCCGATGATGCGATGTATGTCGCCAAGGATCGCGGCAAAAACCAGATTGTTGTCTTTGAGCCGGGCATGGAGGGGATGAAAAAACACTAAACAGCAACTGTTGCCCCTGAAACACCGCCCCGGAACCGCTTTAGCGCTCTATCATTACAACTGTTTTGGCCAGCTTATCATGCCATCCCTGTTTGCGGCGATCATAGGCTACCCAGAGCAGCCCCCCGCCAAGTGGTATCGATGAGACGAAATAACCAAGGTAACGGATTACCAGCTGTTGCATATTCGCAGGAGCAAGCGTTTCAGCATCTACAATGCGCAGTCTGAAGATCATTTTACCCGGTGATGCACCTTTAAAATACCAGAAGATGATGACCGCCACGGCTGGTAGCAGCCATGAAATAAGCACATCCCAAAAACCGGCAGCGATCTGGTTCGGATTAAAATATTGATCGCCATAAATACTATAGAGAAGCGGTGTAGTGAGCAGCACAATCAGCAGCGAATCGATCAGCGTAGCACCTACACGCAGCCAGAAACCGCCGTATTGCACAGCAGCATCAACTGCATCATCCCGGACAATCTCCGTCTCACGCATCGCTCAATCCTGACATGACCGCCAGTGTAACGATTTCCCCGTCGATGCAAACATCGCGATTTGCGCACCTCCCCGCTTTGAATCATGATCGCCACCCTGACAAACACCTCGCTGGAGAGCCCATGACCAAGCTACTGCTGACATTTTTTCTACTGATAAGTTTCATGCCTGTTCTGCAGGCAGCGGAACTTCAAGAGAGCATCTACAAAAATGGCGTCAAACTGATCGTTGAAGAGGATCACTCAGCTCCGGTTGCCATGGTACAAATCTGGCTGCGGGTTGGTGGTCGTGACGAGCTGCCGGGCAAAACAGGGCTGGCACATGTCTTTGAGCATATGATGTTCAAGGGCTCCGACAAGCTTGCTCCGGGTGAGTACAGCAAACGCATCTCGGCCATGGGCGGCAATGACAACGCCTTCACCTCTACCGATTTCACCGCCTATTTTGAGACAGTGCCAGCCAAACGGGTCGATGAGGTACTGGCGATGGAGGCTGAGCGCTTTGCCAGGCTGAAACTGCGTGATGAGGATTTCCAGAAGGAGATCAGGGTGATTATGGAGGAGCGCCGCATGCGCACCGAGGATGATCCCAACAGCCGCATGTTTGAGGAGCTCTCCGCCGCCTCGCTGCGCCTGCACCCCTACCGCAATCCGGTAATCGGATGGATGCAGGATCTTGAAAAGCTGACCATCGAGGATGTAAAGGCATTTTATAAAAAGCACTATGTGGCAGGTAATGTGGTTGTGGTTGTGGTCGGGGATGTCGATTTTGATCAGATGAAGAAGGTCGTGGGCAAAACCTTTGGCCGCCTGAAGGCAGCCCCTGTTCCGGCCCGTTTTAATCCGCTTGAACCCAAACCCTTCGGCCCCAAACGTATTGAAGTCACGCTGCCTGCCCAGCTGCCAATGCTGGCGGTTACCGTGCCTGTACCTGTATGGAAGCCGGGTGAAAACGACCGCGAGGCAGCAGCACTCGCACTGGCCACCCAGATTCTGGCTGGCGGCAGAGCGGCACGTATGCAGCGTGAACTGGTCGATGAGCAGCGCCGAGCTTTTGCTGCCGGTGCCGGTTACGATGCCCACGGCATGGGTCTGGATCTCTGGTATGCCTACGGCATGCTCGGCCCGGGTCAGACTCCTGAGGCATTTGAAAAGAGCCTGTGGCAGCTGCTGGATGGGATGGCCGTTAAACCGGTTGATGAGAAACAGCTCAATGCCGCCAAACGTAATATTATTGCCGCCAGTGTATTCTCCCAGGATTCACTCTATCTGCGTGCCAAGGAGATCGGCCGCATGGAGGTTGTCGGCATCGGTGCAAACAACCGGGATCGCTGGATCGATGCGATCAAAGCTGTCACGGCCGAGGATATCAAAATGGT
This sequence comes from Mariprofundus sp. KV, assembly GCF_013387475.1. Classification (GTDB taxonomy): domain Bacteria; phylum Pseudomonadota; class Zetaproteobacteria; order Mariprofundales; family Mariprofundaceae; genus Mariprofundus. Next base: position 22,057 of record NZ_VWNB01000016.1, read on the forward strand.
CATGGGTCGCTGGCTGAAACAGGAGCGCTCCACCACGGGCACACTGCTTCCGGAGGTGAAATCATGAGATACCGTCTCTTTGCATCGCTTCTGTTTCTGCTCTCCTTCTCATGCACGGCCTCAGCTGTACCTGCGATTCAACAGGCACAACTGGACAATGGTCTGCGCATTCTGTTGATGGAGGCACACAATGTGCCCATGGTCTCGATGAATCTCGCCATGGTGGGCGGCTCCCGCTTTGATGCGCCCTCTAAAGGCGGCACAGCAGCCATCCTCGCATCAATGCTCACCGACCATACCGGCAAGCATGACCATGAGGCCTGGGCCGATCTGCTCGATGGTGATGCTATTCAGCTGGGCGGCAGCGCAGGCAGTGATGAGATGAACCTCTCCCTGACCGTACTGAAGGAGGTGCTGGTGCCGGGGCTGGATGCCTTTACCGAAGCGCTGCTGCAGCCGGGCTGGGACAAAAAGCGTTTTGCCATCATGAAACAGAATGCACTGGCAGCCGCACAAAAGGAGCAGGAGGAGCCCGGCGTGCAGGCAGGCGAGGCAGGTGCCGCACTCCTCTTTGCAGCCCACCCCTACGGCCACCGCTCCGCTGGTTCGCTCGCCTCACTGAAACAGATCGAGATCTCCGATCTCAAAGCGCTCTATGCGACCCAGATCCGACCACAGGGGGCAGTGCTGGCCGTCAGTGGTGATATCACCATGGCTGAACTAAAACCGCTGCTGGAGAAAAAGCTGGCCACATGGTCCGGCTCGCCAGCCAAAGCGCTCACCGATATCTCTGCGCCTGAGCCGGTGCATGGTAAAAATGTGGATGTGTTACTGCCAACCAGCCAGACACAGCTGCAGCTGCTGCGTCTGGGCCCATCACGCAGTGATGCCGACTTTTTCCCTCTCTTTGTTCTCAATCATATTCTCGGTGGCGGCGGCTTCGGTTCGCGCCTGATGGAGGAGGTGCGCGAGAAGCGCGGGCTGGCTTACGGCGTCTACTCCTACTTCTCACCACTGGCGACCAACGGTCCGTTCGTGATCAGCCTGCAAACGCGTTCAGATCAGGCTGCTGAAGCGGAGGCGGTGGTGCGCACCGTTCTCGCTGAAATGGCTGCCGGCAAGATCAGTCAACAGCAGCTGACTGAAAGCCGCGAGAATCTGACCGGCAGCTTTGCCCAGCGCATGGACTCCAACCGTGAACGCGTATCCCTGATCTCCATGATCGGGCTGTACAATCTGCCTCTGGACTATCTGAGTGTCTGGACAGAGCGTATTGATGCCGTGACCCTGCAACAGCTGCGTGATCAGGCGGCTGCCTACCTGAATCCTGAGCAGTGGAACCGTGTCAGGGTTGGATCAAATCTAAAATGAGGATTACCGCTGGAGAGTTGCGCGGACGAGTGCTCAATGTGCCCGATGAACCGGGTCTGCGCCCGACACCTGCCAAGGTGCGGCAGGCGCTGTTTAACATCCTCGGCTCCATCGATGAGATGCGACTGCTCGATCTCTATTCAGGCTCAGGTGTGATGGCACTGGAGGCGATATCACGGGGAGCATCAGCACTCTCCATCGAACAGAACCGCCGCTTAACCCGTGATATGGAGCAGATTCGCCAGCAGTGGCATCTGGCCGATAGCTGGCAGATCAAAACCGGCACAGTGGAGAGGGGACTGCAGGCTTTGGCGGGCGAGCATTTTGATCTGATTTTTGCCGATCCCCCCTACCGGCAGAGTTTGGCTGAAAAGCTACCGCAATGGCTGGATGAGCAGGCGATCCGTTGTGATCTTCTGGTCATCGAGGAGTCGGCGCATGTCAATCCGAACTGGCCTGAGGGGTGGCAGTGTGAACAGAGTCGCCGCTATGGAGACTCCACCCTCCACTTCCTCTACAGGGCCTCCTGACTACAGCGGCACAAATCCGCGATTCCCTAACAAAGGCTTCAACGCTACGGTTCGCTTCCTGATCTGGAGGTTATAGTGACTCACATCCGTATTGCAACGCGTCGTTCCCCGCTGGCCCTGTGGCAGGCTGAATATGTCTCGGCTGAACTCAAAAGGCTCGACCCATCGGTGACCACCGAACTGGTCAAGATTGTCACCAAGGGCGACAAGATTCTCGATGTACCGCTGGCTCAGGTGGGTGGCAAAGGGCTGTTCACCAAAGAGATCGATGAAGCACTTCTGGATGGCCGTGCCGATATCGCTGTGCACTCGATGAAAGATGTGCCGACGCAGCTGCCTGAAGGAACCAGCATCCGCGCCCATCCCAAACGTGAAGATCCACGCGATGCGATTGCCACCATCACCAAGGGTGGGCTCGACTCACTGCCTGAAGGCTCCACGATCGGCACCTCAAGCCTGCGCCGTATTGCCCAGCTTCAATCCAGATACCCCTCTTTCATCTTCACCTCGATTCGCGGCAACATCCAGACGCGCCTCTCCAAGCTTGGCACAGAGGTCGATGCTGTGATTCTGGCCGCCGCAGGTGTATGCCGTATGGGCATGGAAGCAGAGATGCACGAGTTCATCGCTACTGATGTTATGCTGCCTGCCGTTGCACAGGGCACGCTCGGCATTCAGACCCGTGATGCTGATGATGGCATCAATGCACTGGTTGATCAGATGAATGATCCGGAAACAGTTGTGCGCACCAGGGCAGAGCGCGCCTTTCTCGCCACCCTTGAGGGGGGCTGTCAGGTGCCGATTGCGGCCTATGCCACACTTGATGGTGATTCGCTGCATCTGAAAGGGCTGGTCGGTTCAGTCGACGGTAAGGTTGTTATTGTACGTGAAGCAACCGGTTCAGCGGCTGATGCGACACAAATCGGAACCGATCTTGCCAATGAAGTACTTGATGCCGGTGCCCGTCCGATCCTCGAAGCGCTCTACGCCGAATCAAACCAGTAATTTACCACTAAGGCACAGAGACACAAAGAAAAACATAAAAACTGAGGTCTTTGGCATCAGTCGAAAGTCGCAGCCAATCTGATAATTGCTTCCTTCTATTCCTCTCTTTGTGCCTTCGTGTCTTTGTGGTTAAAGATTATTAGCGGTTTTTGGCTTCGATCCAGCGGGACATGAATTCTGTACTGCGCTGATGATGATGGCGCAGCATGGCACCGGTGAAATTATTCAACCGGTGCTGCTTTAAATTAGCCTGAATCTCTTTGATGCGTGAGATCAGTTCAGGGCCGTTTTTTTCTGCGCTGAACTGTGCACGCACAATATCAAAGCCCTGTTCTCTCGCCTCTGACCAGGCCGACTCATCACGATAAAGCGACACTGCAGCTTCGGCAAACTCCTCGGCACTATCGGCAACCATGCCGCTCCACGGCAGATCACCAGCCATGCCCTCTGCGCCAACGCTGGTGGTGACATTCGGCGTACCATTTCTCATTGCATCGGCCAGTTTGGTCTTGATGCCTGCACCAAAACGCAGTGGCGCCAGACATATGCGCGCCTGCTGCATCACCGCATCTGCATCTGCTGCCCGGCCAAGTACCCTAAAACCTGTTTTCGCATCATCCAGTGCGGTTGCTTTGGGTGGTGCATAGGCACCGTAAACATGCATCTCGGCATTGGGAAGCGCTTTCCTGATCTTCGGCCAGATCTCCTGTTTCAGCCACACAACGGCATCCCAGTTCGGAGCGTGGCGGAAGTTGCCGATACTTACAAAGTGGGCGCGACTGCTGAATTCAGGCGCGTCGGCATGAATCGCTGACTCATCGAACATGAACGGGCAGCAGTGCAGCAGGGAGGGATCAATTGCGAACTGTTTTTTGAGCAGTTCCATCTCATAGCCTGAGACCAGAATCGACAGATCCGAGCGCAGAAGAGAAGCGATCTCACGCACGGCAACTTCATTGATTAACTCGTTTTTCGAGAGTTCGCAGATAACACTCTTGCTCGCTTTGAACTGCTTGTGGCGCGCCTCACGTAAAAAATGAAGATCGACGGTCTCCACGATACGCATCGCATCCGGACAGTTTTTTTCAACTCGCCAGCCAAACTGCTCCTCGGTGGAGAAACGATCAAACAGAACAATCTCCGGCTTAAGATCTGATACAAATCGGTCGAAACTACTGTCATTCATCAGAATCTCGACGCTATCAATGCCGAACTGTTTCAGATCCACCGAATGCTCATTTGTTGCCGCTGTAGCGGCGTAGGTTGCCCGCCAACCCTGCTGTTTAAACAGTTTACTCAGCTCCAGCATACGCAAGCCCGCACCGGATGAGGCGGGTTCAGGCCAGAGGCCTCCAACCATCAATACTTTCATCGCTTTCTCCACTGACATAGACGCCATCTCAACAGCGGCACCCTCAACGGTCAATAGCCCCAAACTCTTTACGTTGAATTAGCATGATTCGGGCTCAGGATAGCGGGATATTCCGGATATGCTGAAAACCACACAGGTCTGATTTTCAGCGTTTTCTTAAGCCACGGAGATTTTATGCCGACTATCACCTATCAGGGTAACAGCTATGAATGCAGTTCGGAGCAGACACTGCTGGACGGGGTGAACAGTCAGGGTGCCAATCTCCCCTATGGTTGCCGCAGCGGCCTCTGTCAGGGCTGCCTGGTTAAAGCGGTGAAGGGGATACCCCCTGCATCTGCACAGATGGGTATCAAGCCGACCCTGAAAGAGAAGGGCTATTTTCTCTCCTGTCTCTGTAAACCTGAGTCTGACCTTGAAATCAGCCGCCCTGACCGCAGGGACGAATATATTCCGGTAACAGTCAGTAAGATCGAACAGCTTAACCCGTCAATCATCAGGCTGGTAACAACTTCTCCTGATAACTTCAGTTACAAACCGGGCCAGTTTGTAAACATCATCCGCTCCGGCGACGGTCTGGCTCGCAGCTACTCCCTGGCCTCTGTTCCCGATGATGGGCAGCTGGAGTTTCATATCCGACTGCTGCCCGACGGCAAAATGAGCGGCTGGATTGCCAATGAGCTGAAGAGTGGTGATGAACTGCTGCTCAGTGAGGCGATGGGTGATTGCTGTTACCGCAATGCCTATGCTGATCGGCCACTGCTGCTGGCTGGCACCGGCACCGGTTTAGCTCCTCTCTACGGTATTCTTCGCGATGCGTTGTCGTTCGGGCACAGGCGGGAAATCACCCTCTTGCATGGAGGCCTCAGTAGCGATGATCTCTATCTTCATACGGCGTTGTCTGAACTGGCTGCTGAACATGACAATCTCAGCTATATCCCCTGCGTGTTGCATGGCGAAGCGCCCGAGAATGGCCTGAGCGGCTCTATCGACACGCTGATTCCGGCTCAACTCGGCTCTGGAGATGACTGGGCTGCTTTTCTCTGTGGTGACGCTGCCATTGTCACAGCCATGCGCAGAAACTGCTTTAGGCATGGCGTGGATGAGAACTCAATCCACAGCGACACCTTCGGATAAACTCACGATCAAACAGAAGCGGCCACCCGATTGGGTGGCCGCCATCTTCATCAACAAGACGCAATAAAGAGGTTAATCTTTACTATCACTATCCGTCTGGCTCTTTTTGAGATCCGCCAGCCTGAGCTCCCAGAAGGTAACCAGCTCCTGGCGGGTAATCGTATGATCCAGATCGCGATCAATTCTCATAAATTCATTACGCACAGACTCCAGCTTCTCATCCCTGCTGATCTGCCTGTCCTTGTTACTATCCCAGCGTTTCATGATGCTGTTAATCATCTGCGCTCGAACTTCCGGTGTCTTGATATTCATCTCTGAACGGCCGGCATAGCGCTTGGCATACATCTCCTCGCCACTGATAAAACCATCACCATTGGTATCGATTTTATCAAACTGGTGGGAGGCCACCTGCTCAAATTCAGCAGCATCGATCTTGCCGTCATGGTTGTAGTCTTTCACCGCCATCACCTGGTCTGCGGTCACCTCTGGATCATAGGAGGGCAGAAAAGCGGCCTGGGCAGGCGCTGCCAACATCATAAAACCCGCAAACAGTAGTAATTTTTTCATCGATTATTCCCCTTTCTATCAGCAGATGATGGATAGATTCCGAACATCACAAATCATAGCGCATGTACCGGCGTTCACCAACAGTGCCCGCCGCGACACAAACGTTGCGGCAATCTAGCGGCGCCCTCTTATTAGTAAATTAACATATAATTAAAGCGATCCTAATGTTTCTGACAACATCCATCAGTGAGCGACTACATGAACTGTTGTGGCAGCGGAGCCATCCATAGTCCATAAATAACTGCACCGTACAAAAACAGATAAGAGCGCCAGCTCTGGCTGCTGAACAGAGTCAGTGCACTTCCGAAAGAGGCCTTGATCGAAGCGCCGAGAAAATTAACGCTGTAGAGTTCATCAAGCAGCAGATGCAACAGATAACCACCGGCAACAAAGGCCGCCGCCAGCCATGCAAAAGCCGCCGCCCAGCCAAGCAGGTGGTGGCCGGAAAAGAGCGTAGCCATGCCAAACAGCAGTGCCATCGGCAGAGAGTGGAACAGGCCTCTGTGCTCCGTGGTCGCAGCAAACAGCGGCAAAAGCAGCAGGCGAACAAAGAGTGCCGCCAGCAGTGATAAGGCAAGCAAGGGCAGAAGGCTTAAAGCTGTATAACAGAGAAAAATGACCGCAACTGCCGTGGCAACGCTGAGTATCGTAAAGAGTATTCGGGCAGGAATGGAGTGGTCAGAATCGATATCCGGCAGCAGCCCGGCATGCAGGGCCAGCAGAAACAGCAGCAAAGCCTGCATATGGCTTATTACTCCTGCCTGCATAACCAGCGCCGTTGCACTCAAGGCTCCAGCCGCAGCAACGGTCAGATGGGTTCTGAAGTTAGCCATATCATCCCCCTGATCCATTCACCGGGAGAGCGTAACGATATCAATATCTCACGCCGTGAGCCTGCTCACGGCAATTCAGGAAACCTCTTCCCCCGTCCATGAACCCGGGTTAAAACTCCATCTGTTGCGGCTCATCCTCGAGAATAAATGGTTTAAGAAGCTCTTCAAACCAGCGCTCCAGCTTCTCCACCCCCTCGCGCACATCATCAAAATCTTTATCGGAGATCACACCATCTCTATTTCTATCCATTGCGTCGAATGCAGGTCTGGCGGCCTTCTCCAGTCGCTGCATCACCTCGGCAAAGGTGATCTGACCATCACCATTTGCATCATAGGAGCCCACACTCTTTTCACCTGCCAGTGCTGGTGTGGCTGATAGCAGCAGAGCTATAAACAGTGCCACCACAGTTGTTTGTAACGCTCTCATCCGGACACCTCCTGATTTAGACAACCCTGACTCTGCGACCGACTTGCCATTGCTGCAGTCGCTATAACAGCGCTGCTTATCGCATAAATTCCCCGCATCACCGCTTCAACGCCAGTGTCATACCATCTGCTACCGGCAACATCACCAGATCAATGCGCGGATCACCCTTCAGTTTGTGATTAAATGCGCGGATCGCTTCGGTTGCACTGTCGAGCTTCGTTTCATCAATCACACTGCCACCCCATAGCACGTTATCGATGACAATCAATCCACCCGGTCTGATAAGCTGCAGGCAGCGTTCAAAATATTGCTGATAGCTCTCCTTGTCGGCATCGATAAAAGCGAAGTCAAAACACTCCGCCTCATTGCACTCAAGCAGCTCATCAAGTGTCTGCAGAGCGGGGCGCAGATGCAGGGAAACCCTCTCCTGAACACCGGCCTGCTTCCAGAAGTCACGGGCAACAGCACTCCAGCGCTCGGAGATATCACAGGTGATAATCTTGCCATCATCAGGCAGGGAGAGTGCCATCCAGAGGGTGGCATAACCGGTATAGGTGCCAACCTCGATCACCCGCCTTGCTCCTGTCAGACGAATCAGCATCGCCATCAACTGCCCCTGCTCCGGTGCGGAGCGCATCACCGACATCTCTTCAGCTTCGGTGGCCTCTCTTAAGCGCTGCAACACCTCCGGTTCACGCAGCCCCATCTCCAGAAGATAGCTGTAGAGCTGCTCATCCATATGAATGGTTTGATTTGCCATGTTTCAGTAACCTACAGAAATGTCGAGAAGAAAAGGCTATAGACCAGACTGGCAATGATCAGGCTATAGAGCATGGTGGGAATGCCTATTCTCATCCAACCCATGGGTGTAATGGCTGCACCGCGAATGCCACAGCGCTCAGACTCAGTGATGGCAATCAGGTTGGCTGTTGCACCGATATGGGTGCCATTACCACCAAGGCCTACACCTATCGCCAATGCCCACCACAGCGGCGTAATGTTCACCCCCATCGATTCCAGCCCCAGAACAATCGGTATGATCGTTACGGTAAAGGGGATATTATCGACAATAGCACTGAGCAGCGCTGCACTCCACATTACCACCAGCCCGGTCATCAGTAACTTTTCAGGATCACGGGCAACATCAACCAGCTGCAATCCGACCCATTGCAAAAGACCGGAGCTATCAACACCACCAACAATAATGAACAGGCCAACAAAGAAGGCGAGAACCGACCAGTTGACCTGCCCGAACAGTGCCCCCGGTTCTGGCCGCTCAAGAATCAGTACGATGCAGAGGCCGATAAAGGCGGCATAGGCGGGATAGATATCAAGCAGATGATGGATAAAAAAGAGCGCGATGATCACGACCAGAGCAAAGAGCGAGCGCTTGAGGCCTGCACTATCGTGTATGGCTCTTCGCTCATCCAGATCAACAGGTCGATCTACTTTGGGCAGGTGCCTGCGAAACAGAAACAGAATCAGCAGCACTGTAAACAACCAGACCAGAAAGATGATCGGCCCCATGTGGATGATAAAGCGGGTGAAATCGATGCCGCCCGCTGTACCGATCATGATATTTGGCGGATCACCCACCAGTGTGGCAGCACCACCAATGTTGGAGAGCATCGCTTCAGCCATCAAAAATGGCATCGGATTCACTTCAAGAATTCGCGCGATAAGGATAGTGATCGGTGCAAAAATGATCACCGTAGTCACATTATCAAGAAACATACTGATGATACTTACAGCCAGACTCAAATAGATAAGCAGCAGGCGGGTATCGCCGCGAGAATACTTGGAGAGCACTACCGCCACATACTCAAAGCCACCGGTGGGCCGCAACATCGCCACCACCATCATCATCGCGGTCAACAACAGGATTGTATTGCCATCAATGGCAGCGATGGCCAGATCCTGTGAATAAAATCCCGCCATCATACCCACTCCGATCATCACCACAGCTCCGATGATCGCCGCACTGGTGCGATGTAGAACTTCACTGAAGATCAGCACATAGGCCCCCAGCATCACGGCCAGGGCGATATACATATCAGAGGTCAATTCAGTAGCGTTTTCAACCATAATCAGAACTGATGATATTTGAGCAGAAGTCGGGCAATGGCCATGCGCGTAATCACGCCGATATATTGATCGCCATCCACAAGAAACACATAACTGGAGTTGTACTTTTCCATAATTGATAGGGCTTTAATCACCGGAGAGTGAGGGGTAATTGTGGCAATATGGCCGGTGATATAGGGGTCAACGATGAGCCTGAGGATATCACCGTTGACCACTTCTGGTGCGCTTTCACTGCATATTCTGTCGCCGAGAAGATGCGCATGATGGGAAATGTCCTGAGGCAGGCAGAGACTTTTAAAGGTATGGCGCAGTGAAAACCGCCCCACCACTTTACCTTCCGCATTGCAGTACGGCAGACCACCCACGTTGTGGGTAACGCATTCACGAAAGGCCTCACCAATAAGCATGCCTGCATAGACAACACCAGTGGGTATTACAACATCCATCAGCTTCATAAGGACTCCTGTTTCATCCCCGCCACCCCTAGTTTAGCCTGAAATCAAGCTGATTGCTGTATAGACTCAATCATTCAGAAGCCTGGCAAGCTGCTCAACCTCCAATTCACTGAATACAGCGATGCCGTGCCGTCTCAGTAAACGGGCAGTCACACCCTCACCTTCGACCTTCACGCCGGAGAATCTGCCATCATTAATTCGCGAGACGCCACAGGAGGGGCTGCCCTCCTTCAGAATCGCCAACCCGATCTTATGCCTGATACAGAGCGCCAGCGCTTTTTCTGCACCATCAACAAATGCATCGGTCACATCTGCGCCATGCTCTGTGCATATTTTCCCGCAACCACGCAATACAAAATCTGCATCACCAAGCACCATCTCTGCAGGCGGCCTTGGCACAGGCAATCCACCAGCCACCTCGGGGCATATCGCAATCAGCCGTCCTTCGCTCTGCCACTGCGCAATCAGACCAGCCTGACAACAGTCGCCACCATCGTAACGAACCTTCTCACCCAACAGGCATGCGCTTACCATAATCTTCTGCATGATAGCATGGTTATACAAAAGCAGGGCTCACACAAGCTGCGACAGGGGAGAGCGCCATCACTCATGAGCTGCCTCTCCATGGCTGACCCGTATCAGTCCATCGACATTAAAGCCGAGCCCCTTCGCTTGAACCACGAATAGAGTCATCACTGCAGGGGGTGCCTCCGGGGTTCTCGACAAAAGCCACAGGTATGATCTGTCTGGGCCGGTAACGAAAGCGTAGCGATACTCCGGATCCAGTTCGAAAACAACATATGATGCGTAAAATGGCCCGAAGAACGACACCTTAAGATAACCCTCATCTGGCTGATCAACAAAATATGCTTTGCCTTCGGCCTGCTTCCATGAGTTGTCATCAACCGAGTAGCCCCTGTTGATCACCTTCACACCACCATCATCACGCAACACATATTCGGCACTCACCTGAGTCAGCCCGCGCTCAAATGAGTGGTCCAGTCGAGCAATTTCATACCATTTCCCAAGATAACGGTTGAGTTCAAACCCGCTCACCGGCTGCACGCCTTCGGGAACACCAGTACACCCATTCAAGAGCAGCAAAACCACGGAGATCAGACAGAGGCCGGCACGCCTTATTTCCAACACACCGGGGTATGCTTGCACCTCAACGACCGGAATCTGAGAGTTCAAACAGGGCTCTGGGATATGGCTCAAGAAAGTGCTGCGAACCAAGGTAGTCATGATCAAAGCGGATCACATATGATTTCAGCAGATGTTGCAGTGTCGCCAGCGTCACCCGCTCATCGCGGTACTCCTCAAGCGCATCAAGAAACAGTTTTTTCTCTGCACTATTCAGCCCCTCAGAGATCCAACCGAAACCATGAAAGAGGGCGTTGATAATGTTGCTCTGGCGGGGCATCTGCATCAGCGCCTCGCGGAAGGCTGTAGCGTAGGCCTGCACCAGATCCTGCAGTGGAAGCTTCTCATGATTGGCTGCGATGCGGCCACAGACGCGCATCTGCTCCTGATGGTAGCACATCAACAACAGCTTGTGGCTGGCGTGGAAGGTTGATATAGCAGATGCTGAAGAGGCGCGCTCAAGTCCACGCAGGCGCGCCAGCGCAAACAGGCGCATTAGATAGGCCTCTCGAATCTGGAAGTTTTTCAGCCGCCCTTCATCCTCAACTGCGGCGTAGGGGAATGCCTTGATCGCCGCATAGGCGAACATGCCCATCCCCTTAATCGCTGAACTCCCCTTCAGATCGCTACTGTAAATTTTGACCACCGACGGACCACAGGAGGGAGAGCGCCCCTTAAAAAGGAAACCGTCGATCTCTGTCAACTCAGCTCTCTGCTTGTCGATATATGCATGCATCGCATCAGTAACATCGGCACCGCTTGAAGGCTGCACCATACGCACCTGATCTCCCTGCTGCACCAGCCGTACCGGCTGACGCGGGGTACCTAAGCCAATATCAGCCTCCGGACAAATCGTGATGATCTCAACAAACGGCTTCAAACTTTCAACCAGATCATCGGCGATCGTCTGGCCGTTGTAACGACACGGCTCAAAGCCGAGGCAACGGCTGACAACCAGACGCGGTTTACAGGCATTCTCTAGATCATTCATATGCTCTCCTTAAACCCAAAGCGCCAACTCGGAAAGTGCTGTGGAGTGCAGCAGATACTCCACCCTTCTCTCCACGACTGCAGTGCGGATTGCATCCAGCAGTACAACTGGCTGCTGTGGCGGTGGTATGTCCCCTTTGACATAACCCCACATATGCTGAAGTGCATTATACAGTCGTCCCGCATCAACTGGTGCTCTGAGCGTTTCAACCAACAGGCTGGTAAGCCCCTCCATATCATCGCGATAGCGGCCATGTGCAACTTCCGGGCCAATTACTTTATAGAGATTGGGATCATGCGCCATCACTGAATATTTATGCTGTGCCCAGAGTTGCTGGCTGTTTACGGGTAACGGAATACGCCCGGACCTCTGATCAGCAGCATATTTACCTGCTAAGAGTCTAAGCTGCTGCGCGGGCGGATCGATATAAATATCTGGCCAGACAACTTCGCCCAGCTGTTCTGCCAGTGGTGAATGATGGTTATAACCACGCAACAGCATTTCAGAGACCAGTAGCTCATGACGCCGCTTCAACGCTTCTATGCAACCCACCCAGCGCAGAGTTTCAGGATGGTTGGCATAACCCTTTTTACCCTGATCGAGGATATTAAACATGCCGTGCAGCTCTCTGTGTTCGCCAAGCAGTTGCTGGCGAGCCAGATAACCCGGATCGATATCCCATATACGCATGTGTGCCAGCGTACCGTTAACGATCAAAATCTGAAACAGTTTTGCAATGGCCATCGCATCGCTAGAGTCGGCAGTATGAAGCGACTGACTATCACGCTGCTTGCTCTGTTTTGCTCATCCACCGCCTGGGCTGAGGAGCAGGATGATGCACCGCCACTGTGGGAGTTGGGCATTGCTGTGGGAGGCGCATCCCTGCCACACTATATGGGCAGTGATGAGCGCTACCTTGTTGGTGCGCCTGTGCCCTACGTCATCTATCGTGGTCAGCGTATGCGCATTGACCGCTCCGGCATCACACGCAAACTCTTCGGCTTTAACAATATTAACATCGACGCATCACTGGGTGTGGGACTGCCGGTTCGCAATACCAATCGCGCCCGTGCCGGCATGCCTGAACTCAAATTCAGTTTTGAGATCGGCCCGCGTCTGAACTGGCAGATCATCGAAGAGGAAGACCGTAAACTGATGCTGCGACTGCCCTGGCGTGGTGTGGTTGATACCTCCGGCAGCTGGCTGGGATGGGTCGTTGAGCCTGAACTACGCCTTGAACAGCAGATCAGTGAGCAGCTGCAGCTCAATCTTGCGACCGGCCTCCTCTATGGTTCAACCGCCTATCATAAGCACTACTATGACGTGGCTCCGGCTTATGTCACGGCAACCAGATCCGCTTATCAGGCTGCACGAGGGCTGCACTCACTCTCTGCCACAGCCAGCCTTCGCTATGCCATCAGTGACTCACTGAACCTGTTTTCAGTCTTACGTTATCGCAATCTCTCTGCCGGTGTAATCACCAATAGTCCTCTGGTAAAAGATAAAAACTATGTCGCAGTTGCTGCGGGTCTGGCCTGGAGCTTCTGGAGTTCGGAACGGCGCGGTTCAGCCGATTAGAGCATGAACCTCTGCAGCATTTGGCAGGGCAGGGCGGGCACCGAGTTTGGTGCAGGTGAGTGCGCCGACTGCGGAGGCGAAGCGCAGCAGATCAGGCCACGCCATGCCTCTGGCAAGGCCGAGTGCAAAAGCGCCGTGGAAGGCATCGCCTGCACCGGTGGAGTCAACGGCATGCACTTGAAAGGCGGGCATCGCTCCCTTTTCTCCATTGCGATACCAGATCAGCCCCTTTTCACCGAGTGTGATCACCACGGTGTCTGACACTGCTGCCAGTTCATCCAGGGCTTTTTCCATATCATTAGTTCCACACCACTGGCGTGCGAACTTCTCCGAAGCCACAAGATAATCAACAAGGCCTGCCAGCTCCTGTGTACCTTTGTGCAACGATCCTGCATCCAACACGGTTGGCACTCCCATCTTGCGTGCCTGATGACATAACGGCAAAGAGAGCAGCGGTTCATGACCATCAAAGAGCATCACTTTAGGACTGCTCTCTATACTAACGGCATCGGCTGCCAGCCAGGGAGTCTCTCCCTTATAATTGACCAGCGAACGTTTGCCATCGGCTTTGGCGAGAATCTGTGAGACAGGCGAGGGATACGCGCCGCGTTGAACCAGCGAGGTATCAACACCCTCAGATTCCAACTCACCAAGATGGATATCACCAAACAGATCGTTGCCAAGATAACCACAGAAGCCTGCCACAGCCCCCAGTCGTGCCGCACACACTGCCGCATTGGCAGCAGGTCCACCGCCAGCCAGCTGCATGGCATCAGCAAATATCTTCTCATCCGGCCCGGGATGACGGGCGGAGGACATGGTAATATCGTAGGAGGCGTGGCCGACACAGAGAAGATCAAGCATGCAGCAAGCTTACCTTAAAGCAGCGATGGCTGAATAGCTGTATGAAAACAGGCAAAGCAGGCGGTGGCATGAAGTCACTCGGGATTAAGAACAAAACCCACTAACGCGAAAGAGGCGAGTAACATTAAGTTGCTCAGGTTTATGATATTAAAGGCCTAACGCGAAAGGGGCGAGTAACATTAAGTTACTCAGGTTTATGATATTAAAGGCCTAACGCGAAAGAGGCGAGTAACATTAAGTTACTCGGGTTTATGATATTAAAGGCCTAACGCGAAAGAGGCGAGTAACATTAAGTTACTCGGGTTTATGATATTAAAGGCCTAACGCGAAAGAGGCGAGTAACATTAAGTTACTCGCCTCTTTCTTGTTGGTACGGGGACTGGTCTCACATAACACTCTTAAATATCTAATATTTGAATCGTCCTCAAGAACCCTCAAGCTATTGATATATAACAATAAGTAATCATTTATGGTAGCGTAAAGTGCAAGGACAGGTGGCATTCTCACCCAAAAGGCTTGCACATGATACGTGAAGAAGATGACC
>NZ_VWNB01000017.1 GCF_013387475.1 Mariprofundus sp. KV
CGCCTCACGGCGCGTCTTGCGACGCTTGTGATCGTATTCCGCTTCCGCAAAACTCAACTGATCCATAACTCCTCCTGTTCGGAGAAATTATACAGGAATCGACGAGTTATTCAGAGTATCCCTAGATACCACCGCCAAGAAAGCGTTCCAGCTTCTCCTGCTCGCTGAGGCGATCCTTATCAAGATCATCGGAAGCTTTTGCCGCTTTACCTTTGACATCGGGATGGAAGGTATCAATACGCGCATTCACATCCTCGATCATCTTCAGCACATGGCCAAGTGCTTCAGAGACCGGGTTGGCCAGCAGATGATGATCAAGGTTGATTTTACCATCCTCGATCAACGGTCCGGTGATTGAGACCACCGTGCCCGGAATACCAACAACGGTTGAATGCTCGGGCACATCACGGAACACCACCGAGTTGGCACCGATACGTGACTGCTGGCCGATGGTAATCGCACCGAGCACCTTCGCGCCGGCACCAACAATCACTCCATCCTTGAGTGTCGGATGACGTTTGGTCTTCTCCCAGGTGGTACCACCGAGCGTAACCCCGTGGTAGAGCGTCACATCATCACCGATTTCGGTTGTCTCACCGATCACAATGCCCATGCCGTGATCGATAAAGAAACGGCGGCCTATCGTTGCCCCGGGATGAATCTCAATACCGGTGAAGAAACGGGCCATGTGCGAGATGAAACGGCCAAGCCAGAAAAAACGGCGACGCCAGAGCGCATTGGCCAGACGATACATCCAGATTGCATGCAGCCCCGGATAGCAGGTCAGCACCTCCCAAGCCGAACGAACGGCAGGATCGCGGTCATATGCGGTGCGTATATCTTCTCTGATAGCGGTAAACATCAGCGAATTCTATCACAGATTTCTGAAAGTGCCTTCTCAGGTGCGGCAACACTCCACAGTTTGCCTGCAGAGAGGTGGGATGCTGCCCACTGCGCAACGGCATCAGCATCAACCGCGTTAATGCGCTGCAGCCACTGCATCGGAGAGGTGAGCTGCTGCTCATCAAATCTGCCACCAAGGTAGAGCATCTGCCCCTCCACTGAATCCAGCCCCATACGCAGCTGAACCTCCAGCTGTCGGCGGGCTCGTTCAACCTCCTGCGGGGTAATACTTTCAGCAAAATCGTCCATCAGCGAGGAGAGCAGAGATACACACTCCGCCGCCCGTTCCGGCTCAGAACCACAGGTGATACTCCAGGTGCCTACATCACTGAGAGAGTTCAGGTGTGAACCGATACTGTAGGCAAGGCCGCGCTTCTCACGCACCTCGCGAAACAGCCGCGAACTCAAACCACCACCGAGCACCTGATTGGCCAACCATGCTACCGGACGCTGCGTTGAAGAGGCGTGGATACCTGCAACAGAGACAACAATCTGCGCCTGCACACCCTCTCGTTTCAACGCCTGCACACCAGATGCCATCGCGGCAGGCTGACGACGTGCGACAGGTTCACCCGCTTTGCGCCAGCCAGCCTCTGCAACCGCATCCACCAGCTGCTGATGATCGATATTGCCCGCAGCGGTGATCAGCATACGTGGCGGTCGATACCAGTGCGCCAGAAAACCACTAAGATCACTCTGACTGATTGATGCCAGCGATGCATGCGTGCCCAGTACCGGACGACCAATCGCATCACCCGGAAACAGTGCCTCCACATGCTGATCGGTCACCCACTCCTCCGGTGTATCATCCACCATCGCCATCTCGGCATAGATCACTTCACGCTCACGCTGCCACTCATCTTCCGGCAGCGCCGGCTGCTGAACCATGGCAATCAGAATATCCAGCGCCTCACGCCACTGCTCATGCAGCACATGCAGATGGAAGCAGGTTCTCTCTCTTGAGGTGTAGGCGTTGGCATTGCCACCGAGCTCATCGAGTTTTTCAGAGAGCTGATGCACATCCATATCACGGGTGCCCTTGAACAGCATATGCTCCAGTGCATGCGTGATACCAGCCTCGGCAAGAGACTCATCGCGACTGCCGACATCGATATAGATACCGAGCGCCACACTCTGCGCAGCAGGCATCTGATGCGTGAGCACCAGCGGGCCATCTGTTATCTCTGTTTCCTGATAATACGGTTCAGTCATCTTCACCCACAAACAAGAAGAGGCGGGCAAAAGCCCACCTCTTCCGAACAGCTTGAATTAAGCCTCATTAGCCCTCGGATTCTTCCAGAAGCGCCTTCATGGAGAGACGGATACGACCATTACGATCAACATCCAGAACCTTCACGCGAACCTCCTGACCTTCAGAGAGCTCATCAGCCACTTTATCAACACGATGATTGGCAATCTGTGAGATATGCACCAGA
This sequence comes from Mariprofundus sp. KV, assembly GCF_013387475.1. Taxonomy (GTDB): domain Bacteria; phylum Pseudomonadota; class Zetaproteobacteria; order Mariprofundales; family Mariprofundaceae; genus Mariprofundus. The sequence goes on from NZ_VWNB01000017.1 coordinate 2,340, forward strand.
CCATCGGTACCGCCAACAACACGAACGAACGCACCGAAGTCCATCAGCTTGACAACCTTACCGGTGTAGATCGCGCCAACTTCAACCTCAGATACGATATCTTCGATCATCTTCTTAGCCGCTTCACCAGCCTCGCCGGTTACCGCAAAGATCTTCACTGTGCCATCATCTTCAAGATCAACCTTGGCACCTGTTGCTTCAACGATACCACGGATCACTTTACCACCGGCACCGATCACTTCGCGAATCTTGTCCGCCTTGATCTTCATGGTAATCATGCGAGGCGCATGGTCAGCAATCGATGGACGTGCTGTATCGATGCACTTGGCCATCTCATCAAGGATATGGATACGACCGGCATGTGCCTGAGCGAGTGCTTCACGCATGATTTCACGCGTCAGTCCACCGATTTTGATATCCAGCTGCAGCGTGGTTACGCCATCACGGGTACCAGCCACTTTAAAGTCCATATCGCCGAGATGATCTTCATCACCCAGGATATCGGTCAGTACAGCGTAGCCGTCTGACTCAAGAATCAGACCCATCGCCACACCGGCAACCGCAGCCTTGGTAGGCACACCGGCATCCATCAGCGCCAGAGAGGTACCGCACACGGAGGCCATCGAAGATGAACCGTTGGACTCGGTAATCTCAGATACGGAGCGGATCGCATAACCGAAATCATCCATGGCAGGCAGAACAGCTTCAATACCGCGACGGGCAAGACGGCCATGGCCGATCTCACGACGTCCCGGAGGGCCGAAGCGACGCGCTTCACCAACAGAGTATGGCGGGAAGTTGTAGTGCAGCATGAAACGCTGTTTGGCTACGCCTTCCAGAGACTCAGTCATCTGCATGTCAGATTCTGTACCGAGTGTAATGGTAACCAGCGCCTGCGTTTCACCACGAGTGAACAGAGCAGAACCGTGTGTACGTGGCAGCACGCCAATCTGGCAATCAATCGCACGCACCTGATCGGTTGAACGGCCGTCAATACGCGGATTACCGGCAATGATAGAGCGACGAACAACACTCTTCTCAAGGTTCTTCATTGCAGAGCTGACATCGTTGGATGAGAACTGACCGGGATTCTCTTCTGTACCAGCAAGCTTCTCCTGTGCCGCAGCACGGAAGGCGTCGATCTTGGCTGCACGTGCCGATTTATCGACAATGGCGTAGGCCTCGCGAACATCAGCTTCGAATGCTGCATTGACAGCCTCTTTCACTGCATCGTTTCCTGCCAGCTCAACAACCAGCTTCTCTTTACCGGCAATCCTGACCAGCTCTTCGATGGCATCGAGTACAGGCTGATAACCCTCCTGACCGAAGATGATCGCATCGATCATCTGCTCTTCAGAGAGCTCCTTCGCTTCAGACTCAATCATCAGTACCGCATCGCGTGTGCCAGCAACGATCAGATCCAGCGCTGAATCTTCCATCTGCGCATAGGTAGGGTTGAGTACAAACTCACCATTGATCATACCAACGCGGGAAGCAGCAATCGGCTCAGCAAATGGCACGTCAGAGATAGAGAGTGCTGCAGATACGCCGTTAATGGCGATGATATCCGGATTGGTGGCATCATCAGCAGAGATCACAGTTGCGATAACCTGAGTCTCGTGGAAGTAGCCTTTAGGGAACAGCGGGCGGATTGGACGGTCGATCAGACGGGAGGTGAGTGTCTCCTTCTCCGATGGACGACCTTCACGCTTGAAGAAACCGCCAAGAAAACGGCCTGCCGCGTAAGTTTTTTCCTGATAGTGAACAGTCAGCGGCATGAAATCCACGCCCTGCAGTGGCTGCTTGGCAGCGGTTGCAGCAACGTGAACAACAACGTCTCCAACCTTGGCCAGAACCGATCCACCGGCCTGTCGGGCTACACGCCCTGTTTCAAATGAGATTGTTTGGCCAGCAACATCGGCCTGAGTAGTCTTTACATCAAACATAGAGTTATTTCCTTTTTAACGCGCATGCCTTTGGCAGGGATAGAACCGATAAAAAGAAAAAAGGCGGCCCACAAGGGGCCGCCTGAAACTTGTTTACTTACGCAGACCCAGGGCTTCGATCAGGGCGCGATAACGGCCGAAGTCTTTTCCTTTAAGGTAACCGAGCAAGCTACGACGCTGGCCGACCATCTTGAGCAGGCCGCGACGTGAATGATGATCTTTGTGATTGTTTTTAAAATGATTCTGGGAGAGCTGATTGATACGCTCTGTCAGCAGTGCCACCTGTACTTCAGGTGAACCTGTGTCGCCTTCACTGCGACGAAATTTCTCGATAATTGTGTTTTTTTCTTCCAGCGCCAAAGACATGAACGTTCTTACCTCTTATTTTCTTTCCTTTTCATTAGGGCGGCGAACCATAGCGACAGGTTTCGATGCATGCAAATATTTATTACACCAAGTGCAATTCCGCCACATCGCCATTGGAACCAACGCCCCTTCTATTAATAGATAGCACAATTCGTTCGTAACCGATGCAATCTGGTCAGCAAACGTAAACTAGGCGAAACAAAGCCAAGCACCGCCTCCCACTTACTTCAGAGAATAACTCAATAGCTCATCTCGAACATCGCTGTTTATCACATCTTAAGATGCTACTTTTGCTCGCTCGGATGAGTTGTTGGCAATATTACATCTTTCGCATGGCCTGCATCCGGATCATCAAATATCGCCATATCAATGCTGCTTTCACTGCGGGCTACGATGGCTGTGACGACTGCGTCACCCGTGATATTTACTGCGGTTCGGATCATATCAAGCAGGCGATCCACACCGATAATCAGGGCAATGCCCTCAACAGGCAGACCAACCTGATTAAAGACCATCGCCAGCATGATTAACCCCACACCGGGCACACCCGCAGTACCGATCGATGCCAGCACGGACATGGCAATCACGGTAAGGTAACCGGTAAGGCCCAAATCAATACCGTAAACATTGGCAATGAATACTGTTGCCACGCCCTGCATAATTGCAGTGCCATCCATATTGATCGTGGCACCAAAGGGTACGACAAAAGAGGCTGTGGAGTTATCAACACCGATCCGCTTCTCAACACACTGCAGCGTGATCGGAATCGTGGCGTTTGAGCTTGAGGTGCTGAATGCGAATATCTGGGCGCTGCGCATTTTACGCAGAAATTGCAGCGGACTGACCCGCCCAAGCACCTTAAGCAGAATCATCAGTGTTCCTGTTCCATGCAGGATCAGGGCACCAACCAGCACTGCAAAGTAACCAAGCATGGGCAGAATCATACTCATACCCTGCAAGGAGAAGGTTTTAGCCATCAAGGCAAAGACGCCAATGGGAGCCACATGCATCACCACATTGACCACCTCCATCATCACCATGTTCAGGCGCTCGGACATATCGATAATGGGCTTGCCTGGGTCTCCAATCATCAAAATACAGACGGCAAACAGAATGGTGAAAAAGATGATCTGCAGCATGTTGCCTTCGGCATAAGCGGCAATTGGATTGCCCGGCACGAGGTCAATAAAGACCTGACTCAATGGCGGAGCAGCAGGGGCGGTAAAGGAACCTGTGGATGCAGAGGCAAGCTCAAAGCCCTGGCCCGGAGCAAAAAAGGTTGCGATAGCGATGGCGAGGCTGATAGCCAAAGCCGTGGTAAACATAAACAGTGCGAATGCTTTTCCGCCCACACGGCCAAGTTTGCTGATATCCCCAATGCCACATACACCACAAATAAGAGAGAAGGTGACCAGTGGTACGACCAGCATTTTTAACATGCTAATAAAAATTGCACCCACGACATGAAACAGACCCATAACCAGATAGGTATGAATCCATTGATTATCAGATGCAAAATTATTAATCAGACTTCCGGCAATCAGTCCGGCAACCATCCAGACCAGAATTTTATTGGTCATGTTCATTTTATTGCTTCCTTCTCGCATGCCACCTTCCCGATTACTCAAGTTTCAACAGCAAAACCATAAGCCGCCGGGCCATCAATTGCACACATGCCTTTGCCATAACCGGCGCCATGTATATAGTTAAGTCGAACAAAACCCTCAACAGGGAGGCTCGATGCCAAACAGCAATCACCGCAGATACACCCGATCACAGGTTGAAGTTGCCGCACTGTTAACGATTGAGCATCAGGAGCCTGTTGAGGTTGAAGTGCTCGATGTAAGCATGAATGGCACCTTTCTGAAGACCAACCTTAAACTTGAAGCGGGCACCCGCTGCACAGTCAGCATTCTGCTTGGCCACTTTCAGCATGAGCTGCCCATTGAGGCCGAAGCAGTTGTTGTTCGAGCCACGGCGATGGGGCTGGCCCTGCGCTTTGAGTCGGTAAAAATCGACAGCACTCCGCGACTGCAGACCCTGATTGTCGACCACGCTGAAGACCCTAAACAGGTTCAACTTGAGTTTTCACAACAGGGTGGTTTTATTTTCAATCCCGACCGGCAGCAGCGCTGAAGTGTTAAAAACCAACGCGTTACAACAGCAAAACCGGCAAGTTTATGCCGCTCAATAAAAGTGCCCTGACGGCGGTCAGCCGCCTGTTCAGTAATGGCACACGATTTGCTGAGGCTAAAGCCCATGCAACAGCCTGATAACCACAAGACCTTCGACGCTCTGGCCACCATCATGGTGGTCGATGATGATGAGATTCTGCGCGAGACGCTGACAGAGATCCTGCACGACTCCGATTACACTGTCGTAGAAGCGACCAATGGCGCAGAGGCGCTGGAGCGCTTTAAAGAATCCGCACCGGATCTGCTGCTTGTGGATGTCACCATGCCACTGATGAACGGCTATGAACTTTGCGAAGCGCTGCGCAAACTACCCAATGGCCACAATGTCCCTCTCATCATTATGACCGGCCAGGATGATGTCGAGGCGATTGAACAGGCGTTTGACAGCGGTGCCACCGATTTCATCTCTAAACCGATCAACTGGCCTATTATCGGCCATCGTATCCAGTATACCCTGCGTGCCAGCCAGGCCATGAAGGAGGCCACGCTCACTGCCAAGCTACTCTCCGATGCACAGCGCATCGCCAAACTCGGCAACTGGAGCTGGGACACCAACGGCAAGGAGATCCATGTCTCCACTGAGTCCTACCGCATCTTCGGCGTACCACGCACCTCGCCATGTATATTTCATCAGCTGCTGCTCTCCTCCATCCACCCCGATGACCGAGTCACCTTTGACAGAGCGATCAAACGTGCAGAAGACAATATCCCTGCCGACATCGAATTTCGCATCACGCCACCGAATGGCAACCTGCGTATCATCCATATGCATGCTGAACGAACACCGGATGGAACCCCGACACAGCTCTTCGGCACACTTCAGGATATTACTGAGCGAAAGAACACCGAAGAGGAGATCCGTCAGCTCGCCTATTACGATGCCGTCACCGGCCTGCCCAACCGCACCCTGTTCAAGGAGCATCTCAAGGTGGCCATCAAACAGGCCGCCCGCAACGGCACCAAAGTGGCGGTCATGTTCCTTGATCTGGATAACTTCAAACGCATCAATGACAGCCTCGGCCATGATGCCGGTGACCAGCTGCTCGAAGAGGTCTCCAATCGCCTGACCCGGAGCATTCGCCCCAGCGATCTGGCCGGCTCGGAACGCGATGATGGCAATGGCCACTCGCTTGCCCGCCTTGGCGGCGATGAGTTCACCGTCATGCTTAGTGACATTGAGGATATCAGACATATCAGCCTGATCGCCGAACGTATTCTCGCCTCCCTGAATGAACCTGTGATGTTAAGCGGCAATCGGGTAGTGGTGACATCATCTATAGGCATCTCGGTCTACCCTGAGGATGGCGAAAACATCGACCTGCTGCTCAAACATGCCGATGCAGCCATGTATCAGGTGAAATATAAGGGTAGAAACGGCGTCTTCTTTTACGATGATGATCTGCGCATTCAGAGCCAGTCCAGGATCCAACTGGAGGGCGAGCTCTACAAAGCATTGAAAAATGATGAGATGACACTCTTCTATCAGCCCAAGGTGGATGCTGTCACACAGACGGTCGTTGGCTTTGAAGCGCTGATCCGCTGGATTCATCCTGAGCGCGGCATGGTCTCCCCGATCGACTTCATTCCTGTTGCCGAAGAGTCCGGCCTGATTATCCCGATGGGTAAATGGATCATCAAAACAGCCTGCAAACAGCATCAGGCATGGCGTGCAACCGGTGCTGAGCCGGTGGTCATCTCGGTCAATATCTCATGTCACCAGTTTACCGACCACTCGCTGGTCAGTGCCGTAAAAGAGATTCTTGCCGAGACAGGCATGGATCCGACCTATCTCGAATTTGAGATCACCGAAAGTATTCTGATGCAGGATGCAGATGCCGCCATGCGGGTACTGAAAGAGCTTAAGGAGATGGGGCTGAAGCTCTCCATTGATGATTTCGGCACCGGCTACTCCAGTATGAGTTACCTCAAACACTTCCCGATCGACATCCTGAAAGTCGACCGCTCCTTCATCATGGATATCCCTGAGAATGAGCAGGATGCCACGATCACCAAAGCGATCATCTCACTGGCTAAAGCGCTTGAGTTGGGTGTGGTTGCCGAAGGTGTTGAGACCACAGAGCAGCTGCAGTTCTTATGCGATTGTGAGTGCGACCAGATTCAGGGTTACCTCTTCAGCCCGCCTCTGCCACCGGAAAAAGCAGGCAAGCTACTGGGCACCAGCTTCGATATCGGTAAAAGCTAACCCTCCAGGCTGCGGTAGACTTCAGCCACACCCTCAGGCTCACAGACCAGCAGAACATCACAACCCACTTCCAGTGCAGCTTTAGCGGCCTGCACCACATCATCACCGACACCCCTCATGCAGAGATCATCACTCCATACCTGTCCGAAGAAACCGATGCGTTCACGCAGCACATGATGAATCCAGAACGGCGAAAGTGTGCCGACATCGCGATTGACCGCCGTATAGATCACATGCGCTGTCATCACATGCCTTAACCCCTCTCTGATCACACGCCGGAAGGTCTCGCTCTCCTCAAGCAGGACCGGAAGAGCAGCATCCACCTCAGGCACCGCCACATGCGAATCGGCATTGGCGCGACCATGGCCGGGGAAATGTTTGCCGACAGCGTCAATGCCCGCATCGTGCAGCCCACGCATGCAGGCGGCACCCAGCGCAACCACCACATCAACCTCAGATGAGTAGGCACGCTTTCCGATAATGCCGTGCCCCTCGGGATGAAACAGATCAAGATCCGGTGCGCAGTTGTGCGTAAACCCAAGCTCAGCCAGCGCCCTGCCCACGATCAGACTATCCTCATAGACCGCATCCACGCCTGCCTGCGCATCGCTCTTATATATAGATTCATACTCCGCCGCATGCCGCCGATTGTTAAACGGTGCCCAAGGCAGACGATTCACCCGGCCACCCTCCTCATCAATCGCCGCCCACGTATCTGCACCTGTGCAGAGCCGCACATCATCCAGTAGCGCTTTCACCTGCTCAGGGCTCTCAATGTTACGGGCAAACAGAATCACCCCCAGCGGCGGCTTACTCTTAAGCCACACCCGCTCCTGCTCACTTAATACTGTGCCACTCAATCCAATGATCAGGTGTTCATTCATCAATAGCCCATTCCTTCGGAATCCTTCAATTCACCCTGCTTACCGTATTTAATCAACCTGATTCATCTCGCTAATATGAAATCATAAGATACTGACCACTGGAGCAATGATAGCGACAACAATTGGTGCAATATATTCAGTCACCCGAGGAGTCATCACTGTTACGTGCAAAACCGAACGCAACAACCATACAGCAACATGCCCCAATGACACTTTCTTAGATGAAATATCCCTTACTTTGCCTTCCCCAGGATTATAGTCGTTCAGGACATAATCCCACCTCAAAAAGCCAACCTTCTTCAAATAATAACTTCTATTTTCTTGGTCGATTTCAGCATTGAATGATTTCAGCTTCGTATGGGCAACAGCAAGACCTTCAAAGCGATGAAGAATCGTAGAAATAATTTTTAAATCTTTCTCTTCTCGCATGTATTGATAGTAGCGAAGAAAAAAGTACCCCCAAAGTACCCAAGCGGCAACCATCAACACTTCAGGCTTCCCAATTAATAGTTCGGTACCCAATAAATTGATTTTCACCACAGTCAACTGTGCGAAATCAAATACGATTAGAGCACTACTAATAATTAACAGATTTCTACGCTGCCTTAAAAGACCACTTCCCAACAATACAATTCCCCTTGTTCACAATCGCCCCAATTAATAATTATTACTTCTCTAATGAGATCATACTGGGGAACATAGAGTGTACAAGTCTACTTAACGTCAATCACATTAAACCCTATTGATCTTTCTCTTCATCTGTTGAATCAAATCAGCCTTTGATCTCCATGCGCACATCAAGTTTATCGCGCAGAGCGTCGCCGAGAAGGTTCACGGCCCACCAGTGAGAAGAGAATCAGACCGGGCCAGATGGCGAATGGCGATATAGGGAACGCCGGATCCATTGGCGATAGCCGCCTCAACAAAGGGGACGGATTTGAATGAGAGCACCTGTGCACGTGAAAGACGGGCAAACCCGACCCAGCCAACCACCAGCGCCATCACCAGGTTATCGATGCCGGGGCCAGCAGCGGCAAGGCAAGGCAGAACGCTGCCAGTCTCAAAGTAGATCTAGACATTACGATCTCTTAAGCTTTGATTCGAGGCGTGCATGTGCCTTACTTTGCGAACCTTTGCGTCAAGGTGAATTGCGCTTGCGCAAGAGAGAGTACCCTGGGGTGCCTCTGCGGTGAAAAAGTCGTTACTCATGACGCTGCCTCGGATCGAGCCAGAGGCCGAGCAGATCGGCAAAGAGATTGGCCCGCACATAGAAACCGGCAATGATCAACACGCACCCCTGCACCAGCGGATAGTCTCGGCGCTGAATCGCCTCAATGGTCAACAATCCCAACCCCGTTCAATTGTAAAGTTTTGCATCGTCCAATCGTAAAGTTCTGTACCGTCTGATTGTAACCTTTAAACACAATAGCATCGCTGAACAGTCATGTGTTCTTCATGATTTTCCATCACTGCCCTGCCAAACAGACGCTCATTTAATATCCATCCGCACATCGAGTTTATCGCGCAGGGCGTCGCCGAGAAGGTTCACGGCCATCACCAGTGAGAAGAGGATCAGGCCGGGCCAGATGACAAGACCGGGGGAGACCAGCATCAGGCGGGTGCCTTCGCGGATCATGGTGCCGAGTGATGCATCGGGCGGTTGCACACCGACACCGAGGAAAGAGAGCCCAGCTTCACCGATAATCACTGCCGCAAGACCGAAGCTGGCTTCAACCAGCAAGGGGGCGGCGATATTGGGCAGCAGGTGGCGAACTGCGATATAGGGGACGCTTGTGCCGTTGGCGATGGCAGCTTCAACAAAAGGAACGGATTTAAAGGAGAGCACCTGCGCGCGCGAAAGGCGGGCAAAACCGACCCAGCCGACCACCACCAGTGCCATCACCAGATTATCGATGCCGGGGCCAAGCATCGCAGCCAGTGCAATCGCCAGAAGAATGCCGGGGAAGGAGAGCACGATATCGGCGATCCGCATCAGCAGCGCATCCACCCAGCCGCCGACCCAGCCTGAAACCATGCCGATGGTGATGCCCACACAGCCGCCAAACAGCACAACGGTAACCCCCACCATCAGCGAGAGCTGCAGACCTTCGGAGAGGCGCGCCAGCAGGTCGCGCCCCAGCGCGTCGGTGCCCAGCAGGTGTGTACCACTTGCACGCTGCAGTACCGCATCAAGATCAATGGCATGGCTATCGATGCCACCCACTGCCGCAGCCAGTAGTACCAGCAGCGGAAAGGCCAGACAGAAACTTGCCAGTCTCAAAGCAGATCTAGACATCACGGTCTCTTAAGCTTTGATTCGAGACGTTCATGTGCCTTACTTTGCGAACCTTTGCGTCAAGGTGAATTGCGCTTGCGCAAGAGAGAGTACCCTGGGGTGCCTTTGCGGTGAAAAAGTCGCTACTCATGACGCTGCCTCGGATCGAGCCAGAGACCGAGCAGATCGGCAAAGAGATTGGCCAACACATAAAAACCGGCGATCAGCAGCACACAGCCCTGCACCAATGGATAATCACGGCGCTGAATCGCTTCAATGGTCAATAGTCCCAGCCCCGGCCAGTCAAATACGGTTTCAGTGATCACCGCACCGCCAAGCACTGCCCCCAGCTGCAGGGCAAACATGGTGATCACAGGAATCGCAGCCAGACGCGCGGCATGACGCCACCAGATCAGGCCTTCGGAGATACCGAAGGCGCGCGCGGTACGTGTGGCATCCATGCTCATCGCCTCCAGCCATGAGGAGCGGGCCATACGCGACAGTACTGCAGCCAGTGCTGTGCCCAGTGTCACCGCAGGCAGGATGATCGAACCGGGTTGATCCATGCCGGAGACCGGCAACCAGCCGAGTCCCACAGCAAACAGCAGCATCAGCATCGGGCCTAACCAGAAGTTGGGGATCGAGACACCGATCAGCGAGAACCCCATGGCTGCCACATCCTCTTTTTTACCGGCATGGCGCGCTGCCCAGTAACCAAGCGGCAGCGCCAGAATCACCGCCAGCATCAGGCTGACTATCGCCAGCTGTGCCGTTGCCGGCACCCGCTCAAGGATAAGTTCGAGCACCGGCCGGTGATCCACCAGCGATGTGCCCCACTCGCCAGTGGCAAGGCCGGTAAGATAACTGCCATATTGCATGAGAATCGGCTGATCCAGACCCAGCGCCTGCCGCAGCACTTCACGATCGGCCTGCATCGCAGTCTCACCGAGCAGCGCATCCACCGGATCACCCGGCACCAGATGCAGCAGGAAAAAGACCAGCGTAGCCACGCCCAACAGCGTGGGAATCGCCTGTAGTAGTCTGGTTGCCATAATTCGTCCGAACACACGGGCAGCCTACCCGTGTTTTTTTGCCTGACCAGCCCTGTTGTCTGTCGCGACAAGAGAGATCACCGCTTGCCTTCAAAGCGCTTGAAAGACAGCCTGCGCCTATGCAAACAGAGCAGCAGACACAGCACTTTGACAGCGATGAGATCGCCAAATTTGAAGCGATGGCAGAGGAGTGGTGGGATCCCACCGGAAAATTCAAACCTCTGCACAAGATCAATCCGATCCGGCTCGACTATATCGACCGGCAGGTAAAACTTGCTACGGCCACCGTGCTTGATGTCGGCTGCGGTGGCGGCCTGCTGGCTGAAAACATGGCCGCACGCGGCGCCAAAGTGACCGGCCTTGATCGCTCCCCTAAAGCACTGGCTATCGCACGTCTGCATAGCGAGCAGTCAGGGGTATCGGTTGAATATGTAGAGAACGATGCGGAGACATGGGCTGAAAACCATGCCGGGCACTATGATGCGGTCACCTGCCTTGAAGTGCTGGAGCATGTGCCGGATGTGCCACGCACGGTAGCTGCCTGCGCCGCCATGATTAAACCCGGTGGCCACTTCTTTTTTGCCACCCTGAACCGCAACCCCACCTCCTATATCAAAGCGATTCTGGGCGCGGAGTACATTCTCGGCTGGCTGCCTAAAGGCACCCATGAGTATGCCAAGTTTATTAAACCTTCAGAGATGAACAGCGCACTGCGCGGTGCGGGTCTTGAGATCAAAGATCTGAAAGGACTCTCCTATGCCATGCTCAGTGACCGCTTCTCGCTCTCGGACGACCTCTCCGTCAACTACCTCGGCTTCGCCATTAAACCGCTCTGAACCTGCTGAAAAGCGGCTCCGGGGCGTTATGTCCGGCCACGGTAAAGTGGACGGGTGGGAATTGTAAGATAGCTTGCCACCCCATGCTCGATCTGCGCCGCATTTTACAGGCTATTGTTGCCACCACCCTGCTGCTTGCCGCAACAGCCTCCAACGCCGCCCCTGTAGATATTTCAGCCGATGAGATCTCGCGCAGCAGTGATGGTGTCATCACCGCCAGAGGCAATGTGATCATCAAACGGGAGCGCGAGACACTGCGTGCCGATGAGGTACTCTATCGCAGCGAACAGCAGATTCTCGAGGCGCGTGGCCATGTGGTGATTGAGTCGCCACAGGCAACCATTCAAGCCGAAGATGCCATCATGCAGGCCAACAGCAAAACAGGAGAGATGAACAAGGCGACAATCATGCTTCCCGATGGTTCCCGTCTGGTTGCAGCGCGGGTGAAGCGCATTGATGACCAGCGCTTTGAGGCTGAAGAGCTGACCTATTCAGCCTGCCCGATTGATGAAGAGTCATGGTCTATCGCCGCCAGCAAAGCGGAACTTGATCAGCAGGAGGGCTCGCTGACTGTACAGCACAGCAGATTTCAACTCTTGGGGGTGCCTGTACTCTACGCCCCCTGGTGGCAGCAACCACTACGCCGCAAATCAGGACTGCTTATGCCCAAGGTCGCATCCGGCAAGCGGCGCGGCACTGAGGTGGCCCTGCCGCTCTATCTGGCTGTTGACCCAAGCTGGGATTTCACGGCCACCCCACACTGGATGAGTGCGCGTGGCGTGATGGGCACGGGCGAATTGCGCCACATCTCCGGCCTGGGCTCTGAACGACTACAGGCCGCCTGGATTGATGATGCTGAACTCAACAGACAGCGCTACCGCTTTGATGGTGCAATCCACTGGGATCTGCCTGCGAATTTCGCCTTTGATGCTGATGGCGACTTCGTCAGCGATCCCGATTATCTGGCCGATTATGATACCGGCGACAATATCAGCGCCTACTACCTGACCAGTCACGCCACCCTTTCTCAGGGTTTTGATCTCAACACCTTCACGGGTGACTGGATGGTGCAGGCCAGACACCAGCAGAACCTGCTGCTGGCCAACAACAAAACCACACTGCAGATACTACCTCGTGCTGAAAGCCGCATGCAGCTGGAGCTGCATCCGAATCTGCTGCTCCACTTTGACCAGCAGAGTACCCGTTTTGACAGAATTACCGGCGTCGATGGCGGACGCATGGATCTGCACCCCTACCTGGAGATTCCGTGGGAGCTTGGCGGCGGCGGCCTTGCAGCCAATATGCAGATTGGTGCCCGCCAGACACGCTACTGGCTGCAACAGAGTAACCTGACCAACACCAGACCTGTTCGCACAACGATTGAAGCCAATCTCGAACTGCGCAGCGATTTTGAACGCATCAGCGACAGCCGCAGCTGGCGTCATCTGATCTCACCCGTCATCCGCTATGATTATATCGATGCACCTGATCAGAGCGCACTGCCCAATTTCGATTCAGGCTTTGGAGGACTGAGCTGGAGCAATCTTCTTTCGGGTAATCGCTTTGTCGGTTATGACCGCATTGAGCGCAGCAATCGCATCTCTCTGGTTCTGGAGAACAGACTGCAGCACAAAGCGGATGTTGATCAGGCAGCCCGTGACCTGTTAATCCTTCGCGCCGGTGCAGCTTATGATCGACAAAGAAAAAGCGTTGATCCCGCCCTCCAGGCGGCAACGCCGCGTCCATTCTCCAACCTCCTGGCTGAGGTAATCCTGTCGCCTGTTGCCGGCCTGCATATTGCCGGCAGCGGCCAGTACAACCATGCGCAGCGCTACTGGGCTACAGGTTATGCTACAGCCGGTTACGCAGATGCGAGAGGTAATGGCCTGAACATCAGCTACGCCTACACCGATGCCCGATACACCACCCGCTCACAAACCGTCAGCGCAACGGCAAACATCCGACTGGCCAATCGCTGGCTTGCTGCAGGCACTTGGCAATATGACACCCTGCTCAAGCTCTCCCAGCAGAGTTCGGTGACGCTGAAATACCAGCATCCATGCTGGACGCTGGGGGGAGAGGGCTACCGCACCAACCGCCGTACAGGCACCACCAATGCTGCCAACTTTGGCTTCCGTATCTTGCTTGAATTCAAAGGACTCGGTAGCGTCGGTTCGTGAGCGTTTTACCTCTTTCCCTGCACTGCGAGTAAAACTTCATAAAACCCATCAACCGGAAAATTCGGCACCTTTTTTTTTGCTGACTTATGCCATTTGCAACACTCTGTGGAGGTTCCATGCGTTTCACCATCTTGCTGACCGCGATCCTGATGACATGTTCAGCCGCAAAAGCGGAAACCTTTGACTCAATTGCAGCCGTCATCAACAACGAGGCTGTATCCTGCTACGACATCCAGCGTGATGCCGATACAATGCTTATGCAACTTAAGACAAGTGGTGTTGAGCAGCCCGCTTCACGTGATCAACTCACCAAGCGTGCACTTGAAAGCAAAATTGTTAAAACCATTCAGTTGCAGGAAGCAGCCATACTGGAGCTCAGAGTCAGTCGTGAAGAGGTTGAGCAGGCAGTCCAAAAGATGGAGATGCAGAATAATCTGATGCCCGGCCAGCTTGAGCAGGCACTGGGCATGCAGGGAATGAGCTTTGACGATTACAAGCGCAATCTCAAAGAGCAGATTCTGATCGGCAAGCTGATTAACATTGCCGTGCGCAGTAATATCAAAATCAGTGAAGAGGCGTTGCGCGAGTACCATCGTAAATATCTCGCCAACCCTCAGCCACGCAGAGAGGTAGAGCTGGCACAGATATTCCTGCCACTACCAAGTGAACCGAGCCCTGCGCAGATCGCTGACGTGCGCAACAGTGCAAAAGCAATTCATGCCAAACTTCTGGCCGGAAGCGATTTCAAACAGCTGGTCGCAGTCCACTCTGAGTCGCCTGATCGTGATCAGGGCGGCATCATGGGCTGGGTCATGGAGAGTGGCATCGCCAAACGCTTCTCTCCGGCACTGGAGCTGCCTGTCGGGCAGATCACCCAGCCGATCCGCTCCCCTTCCGGCTTCCATATTCTTAAAGTGATGCAGGAGCGCTGGCAGGAGCCGGCACCGGCTGGCGAGAGTTATGAAGAGGTGCGTGCGCGCCATATTCTCCTCAAAGTTCCCTCCTTCAGTGATGAGAAGACCAGCGCAAAAATCCGCCAGCGTGCCGAAGAGATTGCCAAAGAGATGCAGGGTGCCAGCGAAGAGGAGTTCATCACCCGTGCCAAAGAGGCATCTCAGGGCCCCAGCGCCGGTAAAGGCGGTGACCTTGGCTGGTTCAGGCGCGGCATGATGGTTCCGGAGTTTGAAGAGGCCGCCTTTGCACTGGATGCCGGCGGCACCAGTGGCATTGTTGAATCCAGCTTCGGCCTTCACATTATCCGTACCGTTGCCAAGCGTAAGATTGACCCCAACTCACTGGAAGCGCACCGTGACAACATTACCCAGATTCTGACCAATGTGGAGATGCAGGAGCAGCTTCCGCGCTGGATGTCCGGCCTGCGTTCAAAAGCCAGGATTGAACTGCATGACTGCAGCAGTATGGATGTCCTGCAGATCCCTTCACAGCCAGATACTGCAGTACAACAGGATGCACAGGAGCTGCTGAATACTGCAGAAGGGTGGCGCAAAGCATGGAGTGAGCGCGATATTGAGGCCTATTTCTCCTTCTACTCACCCAAATTCTCCCCTGAAAAAAAAACTCTTGAGCAGTGGAAAAGCTATAAAAAAAAAGTTATTGGCAACAAATCTTACATAAAAGTCTCGGTTACCAACGTCAGCATCAAGTTTAATGACGACAATGAGGCGTTTGTCGAATTTGATCAGCGCTATGAGTCCAACCGATTCACATCAGAGGATCACAAACTGCTGATCATGGAGAAAAACGGCCCCAGGTGGCAAATCATTAAGGAGCTGGTTCAGGCTCAAAGCTAGGATGGCAGCGATTCAGATGAAACCCAGTTTAATTACCGTCGGCGAACCTGCTGGCATCGGCCCGGACTGCATCCTGCGTGCCTTTTCACAACACCCGCAAGCCTTTCAACATTGCATCATTGTCTCGCCAGCGAACTGGCTGGAAGATCGAGCCCGTGCAATCAATATACCTGTTCAGTTCAGGGTTTTCTCCTCACTGCACGAAGCAAGCAGCTATAAACCCGGCCCACATGAGCTCTGCCTCTGGAATCCGGTTCCGGACCATTTGCGTGGCACAGTGACTGCGGGAGTGCCGTCGACTTCAACCTCCCATGCAGTCATTTGCTGTATTGAATCGGCCACCCGCGCCTGCTTAGCTGATGATGCGCAAGCACTGATAACCGGCCCGATTGAAAAAGCGATCCTGAAACGTCAGGGCTTCCAGTTTCCCGGCCACACCGAATTCCTCGCCCATCTCTCGCGCCGGGAACATGTCGAGAAAACAACCGATTTCGTCATGATGCTGGCCTCCGATACGCTGCGCGTGGCGCTATTGACCACCCATATGGCCATCAGCGAAGTACCCGATGCCCTCTCGATTGAAGGCACCCTCGACTGCATTCGCATCGTAGACCATGATCTGAAACAGCGTTTTGGCATCAGAGAGCCTCGCCTCGGCCTCTGCGGCCTCAACCCCCATGCCGGCGAGCAGGGCCACTTTGGCAAAGAGGAGATTGAGATTCTGGCACCTGCAGCCCGGATTGCTGCGACAGAAGGGATCAACATCACCGAGCCGCTGCCAGCCGACACCCTCTTCTCTGCCAACAATCGCAAGAACTTTGATGCAATCATCTGCTGCTACCACGATCAGGCACTGATCCCGATCAAAGCCTTAAGTTTTGGTGATGCTGTGAATGTCACACTGGGTCTGCCTTTTGTGCGCACCAGTGTCGATCACGGCACTGCACTTGACCTCGTCGGTAGCCCGGACGTATCTTCTACAAGTCTTCTGGCCGCCATCGTCATGGCCAGAGACATGTGCGACACGGCGTAAAAGGAGATAGATGTGCAGAAGATCAGTGAACTCACCGGACAGCTTCTGCTTGCTACCCCCTCCCTGCAGGATCCCAACTTTTCCGACAGCGTCATCCTGATATGCCACCATGATGATGAGGGCTGCATGGGCCTGATTGTCAACCGACCACAGGAGATAAGCCTCTCGGATGTGCTGAATGACCTTGGCATTGAACAGTCAGCCAAAGCCGACCCATCTGATGAAGTGAAGCAGCGAGTCTATGAGGGGGGGCCGGTTGATGCCTTTCGCGGCTTCGTGCTGCATGACGGCTGGCACATCTATGAATCAACCATGCAGATCTCTGAAGAGCTGCACCTCACCTCCTCCCGCGACGTGCTGGAAGAGCTGGCGCGCGGAGAAGGGCCTGAACACTATATGTTCATTCTCGGTTATGCCGGCTGGAGCGCCGGTCAACTTGAGCAGGAACTCTCCAATAACGACTGGATCATTGCGCCGGTAAGCCATCATATTCTGTTTCAGGAACCACCGGAGATGCGCTGGAGTTTTGGTGCCCGCTGCATGGGCATCAACCGCAGCCAGCTCTCAAGTCAGGTCGGGCATGCTTAGCAAGTGAGGAGAGAGAAGAGCTTAACCCCTTTTCACCTCACGCTTCACACCTCGCTTTAATCGCCTGCATCAACGGCTCACCAATGCCGAGCATCAGCTCCTCATCTTCAGCCTCTACCATAATACGTAATTTTGGTTCGGTTCCTGACATTCGTACATTGATACGCCCATGATTACCCAATCGGGATTCAGCATCAGCAACCAGTGCCTGCACCTGCGGATCAGCCAGCAGATCGCGGCGCTCTTTCATCACAATATTCCAGAGTTTCTGTGGAAATAACACCATACCACAAGCCAGTTCCGACAACGGTTTCTGCTGCTCGGTCATGGCGGTTAACAGCTGCAAACCGGTCATCAACCCATCTCCGGTTGTATTGTGATCGAGAAGAATCATGTGACCGGACTGTTCTCCACCGATATTGCAGCCCCGCTCGCGCATCATCTCCAGCACATAGCGGTCACCCACTGCAGCACGCAGCATCTCCAGCCCCATATCAGCCAGATAGCGCTCCAGCCCCATATTACTCATCAGCGTAGTGACCACAGCGCCACCGCTAAGCTGACCATGGCGGTTTGCATGTTCAGCCAGAATGGCAATCACACGATCACCATCAATAATCTGACCCTGATGATCGCAGGCGATCAGGCGATCTGCATCACCATCGAGTGCCAGCCCGACATCTGCCCCGCTCTCCACCACCCTGCGCATCATATGCTCAGGATAGGTCGAACCGCATTCGCGATTGATGTTGTAACCATCCGGTGAGGCGTGCATGGCAATCACGTCACAGCCAAGCTCCCTGAGCATGCGCGGCGCAACATCATAGGCGGCACCATTGGCGCAATCGACAACAACTTTTAAACCATCCAGACGCAACCCTCTGGGCAGGGAGCCCTTAAGAAACTCAATATAACGACCACGCGCATCATCGACGCGGGCTGCCTTACCGATCTCCAGTGCCGACGGCAGCGGCGGCAGGTCATCCAGACACGCCTCAATCTCCAACTCCACCTCATCAGGCAGCTTATACCCATCTGCAGCAAAAAATTTAATGCCGTTGTCTCCGGCCGGATTATGTGAGGCTGAGAGCATGACACCTGCATCAGCCCTGAGGCTGCGGGTCAGATAGGCGACTGCAGGCGTTGGCACCGGGCCCACCAGCAGCACATTCATACCCTGTGCTGTCAGGCCTGCACAGAGGGCTGACTCAATCATATAACCGGAGAGGCGCGTATCCTTGCCGATCAGGATATGGGGGCGGTGCCCCAGATGACGGGTAAGTACATGGCCTGCTGCACGCCCCAGAGCGAGCGCAAACTCAGCGGTCATCGGCGACTTATTGACTGTTCCGCGTACACCATCGGTTCCAAAATAGCGTCTCATCTCTCTTCTCCGATCATCTCATTGGGAATGACAGGTGTTACCACCTGAGAAAGCAGCCCCTTCACTTCAATTTCAATATTGCCATCAACAAGGCGAATCGCCTTGCCCGATGGACTCTCCACGCCCGCTTTCACCTTGAACGGACCGCTCTTCAGTTCCGGCCTGATCGGTGAGGTATCCACCTTTTTCAAGCTGTCGAGCCACACCTCAGGCCCAATAAGCTTAACCTCTCCCGGTTCAATGGTTAGCCCGCTCACCTGCCACTCTTCCGGCAACTCGAAGTGCGCATGCAGCGGCATCGAACGGGTTACCAGCCTGTCTACCTGCAACTCCAGACGATCTGGCTGAACCTTCTCAATACGCAGACCTGCCGGCACAGCGACAGCATCCATCTGCAACGCTCTGACCACCACACCCGGCGTTGTAATATCGGAGACATCCAGCGGCATGGTCAACGTCTTCTGGCGCAGATCCTTCAACCGGCTCTGCAACCCTTTGACCGTTACCCGTACATGATCGGGCATATCATTCACGATCACCATCTCTGCAGGTGTTCCCTGTACCTGCAGCGGAATATCAAGACTCACCGACCCTTCACCCTGACCGTGCACCTGTAGCCAGAGTGCCACAGCAATAATAATAGCCCAGAAGTGGAGATTATATCGACGCAGCATCTCCATCACACTTTAGCTCCGGGTTTTGTGCCGTTCTGTGGCACGGCAGCCACCACAGATGAGAGCTTTTGATTCAGCGCTTCGCGCAACTCGCTGCTACTCATCGCGGCACCAATTTGCCCCTCTTCCACCAGAAGCACCTCCCCCCTCTCTTCGGAAACAACCACAACCAGCGCATCGGTCTCTTCTGAGAGGCCGACAGCAGCACGGTGGCGGGTACCATAATCACCGGCCACAGCATTGGCCTGTGCCAACGGCAGCAACACACGGGCAGCAACAATACGTCCACCCTGCAGATCGGGGCAGACAATCACCGCACCGTCATGCATCGGCGCATCAGGACAGAAGAGCGCCTGCACAATATCCGGCCGTAGCGGCGCATCCAGCTCAACGCCTGACTCAAAGAGGTGACGCAGGCCGGTATCCCGTTCAATCACAATCAGACCACCCCAGCCGCGGTGCACCAGAGAGAAGGCAGACTCCACCAGCCCGTCGAGCAGCTCATCAGTCGCAACCGCAGTGGCAGCAAGCGGATTCACGGCCACACGCATCAGCGCACGACGAATCTCCTGCTGAAACAGTACAACGAGAATAACCATGAAGGCGGAGAAGAAGTGGCCGAACATCCACTCAACAGTGAACAGACCAAAGGTACGGGCGGCCTGATAAGTGACGACTACAATCGCCACTCCGATCAACATCTGTACGGCTCGCGTGCCGCGAATCAGGCGAAGAAAGAAATAGACAACGATGGCGACCACCGCGATATCAAGTATATCTATGAGTCCGAATTGCCAGTTAGCCATCTGTCAGAATACCTGTCACTTTCATAGTGCTCAGAATAGTTGCATCAGAGGTGCATGCAAGGAATTAACTATCAGGATACTCAGAGCATCCTTAAGAGAGCACCGATGCCATACGAATAGCTCTTCCCTGTAGTGCAACATCATGTACTCGCAGTATATCAGCCCCGTGCAGGATACCAACAGCTCCGGCCACTGCCGTTTCAACTTCGCGATCATCAACTGCTGCTCCGGTCACCAGACCAATAAATGATTTGCGCGACAGGCCCAGCAGCAGTGGCATGGCAAAGCGCCGCTTAAATTCGCCGGTCGCCTTGATCAGCGTCAGGTTATCTTCAAGGCGTTTGCCAAAACCGATACCGGGATCAAGCACAATCGATGACTCGGCGATGCCCGCCTGCAGACAGGCGGTGATACGCTGTTCAAAAAAGAGACTGACCTCATCGACTACGCCACGGTATTCAGGGTTAAGCTGCATGGTTTCGGGGCGCCCCTGCATATGCATCAGACAGAGATCAACACCGCTCTCTGCTACCACTTGCAGACTCTCTGCATCAAAAGTCAGGGCGGAGACATCATTCACCAGTGCCGCTCCTGCTGCAACGGCCTGCCGCATCACCTCAGCTTTCATGGTATCAACAGATACCGTGCAACCTGCAGCAGTCAGCGCTTTGATCACCGGAATGACCCGCTGCAACTCATCTTCAAGCGAGACCGGTTTCGAACCGGGTCTGGTCGATTCACCACCCACATCGATAATCGCAGCGCCAGCATCGCGCATGGCCTGGCCATGTTGCAGTGCTTTTTCGACATCAACATAGTTTCCGCCATCGGAAAACGAATCGGGGGTGCAATTAAGCACCCCCATCATCCATACATCACGATTGGCCGGACGAAACCAGCGAGAAGGCATCAGTGAACCTGACCCGCCTCTCCGTCTGACGACTTGCTCTCTTCACCGCTTTCACCGATATCCACCTTCGCAGATGGCTCATGCGGCGGCGTTTTCGGAGATGAAGGTTTCTGCTCAAACTCCTTAATCAGCAGCGGCTCCTTACCTTCCATGACACGATCAATATCGGTGGTGTCGAGTGTCTCATACTTGATCAGACCCTTGGCCAGCAGATGCAGCTGATCCATGTGCTCTTCGAGAATCTTCTTGGCGCGATTGTAGTTCTCCTCGATCAGATTGCGCACCACGATATCGATCTTGCGTGCAGTCTCTTCCGAGATGTTGGTCTGACGGGTGATTTCACGCCCCAAAAACGGCTCATGTTCACGCTCGCCATAGACCATCGGCCCCATCTCATCGGACATGCCCCACTGGGTTACCATGTTACGGGCCAGTTGCGTGGCGCGTTCAAAGTCATTGGATGCACCGGTTGTCATCTGTCCGAGCACCAGCTCTTCACCGAGGCGTCCACCCATCATGATCGAGATCTGATCACGCAGGTACTCCTTATCATGGTTGAACTTATCCTCAGCAGGCATCTGCATGGTGATACCGAGCGCCTGTCCACGTGGAATAATGCTCACCTTATGCACCGGATCGGCATGTTTCAGATACTTGGCCACCAGTGTATGCCCGGCCTCATGATAGGCGGTTGTCTCTTTCTGATCGTCCGAGATCAGCATGGAGCGACGCTCTGTACCCATCATCACCTTATCTTTTGCCGTTTCAAAATCGGCACGGGTCACCTTATCACGGTCAAATCGGGCGGCATTAAGTGCTGCCTCATTAACCAGATTCGCCAGATCGGCACCGGAAAATCCCGGCGTACCACGCGCCAGCTCCTTGGTATTCACATCAGATGCCAACGGCACCTTGCGCATATGGACTTTGAGAATCTGGTCACGACCCAGTAGATCCGGACGCGGCACAGTGACCTGACGGTCGAAACGACCCGGACGCAGCAGCGCCGGATCAAGCACGTCAGGACGGTTGGTGGCGGCCACCAGAATCACACCCTCATTGGACTCAAAACCATCCATCTCAACCAGCATCTGGTTAAGTGTCTGTTCGCGCTCGTCGTTACCACCACCGATTCCGGCACCGCGATGGCGACCCATCGCATCAATCTCATCCACAAAGATAATGCATGGCGCATGTTTCTTGGCCTGTTCGAACATATCACGCACGCGTGATGCACCGACACCAACAAACATCTCCACAAAATCAGAACCGGAGATGGAGTAAAATGGCACCTCTGCCTCACCGGCGATGGCGCGCGCCAGCAGCGTTTTACCTGTACCCGGAGGGCCTACCAGCAACACACCTTTAGGGATTTTACCACCAAGGCGAGTGAATTTGGAGGGGTCACGCAGAAATTCGATCACCTCGGTGACCTCCTGCTTGGCCTCATCACAACCAGCCACATCTTCAAAGGTGACGCGAGCGGTATTTTCATTGAGCAATTTGGCCTTGCTCTTGCCAAAGCCCATGGCACCACCTTTACCACCGCCCTGCATCTGGCGCATGAAGAATACCCATACTGCGATCAGCAGCAGCATCGGGAACCATGAGATCAGCACCGAAAGAATAAACGGCACCTCTTCGGCCTCCTTCACATTCACCACAACATGCTGCTCCAGCAGACGCTGAGTCAGTGCCGGATCATTGGCAGGAATGGTGACATCATAGGTTTTCAGCTCGCCACCGTTGTCGCGATACTGCCCCAACACCTGATTGTCCTTGAGGGTGGCGGTCTCAACCAGACCGCTATCCACCTTTTCAATAAAGGTGGAGTAAGCCATCTTGCTGCCTTTGGTCATCGGTGCCGAAAACATATTGAACAGACTCATCATCGTTACGCCGATAACCAGCCACAGTACTAAATTCTTACCCATTGTTCCTATCCTTTGTTATCCCCTAGTCGGGATCTGCTGCAAACGATCTATCCCTTAAGCGGGATGAATGTAAAACCAATTTCACGCAAGCGTCACTTAAAAGCATGAAAAGAAGATTAAAAACCACAACCTCTTCTTACTATCATATGTAGGGACAGAGCCTTAGCGATTCAACCCTATGCCACTCAAACAAGCCGAAACAGCGCTCTTTTCTAATCAACTGCGAGTGACTGCACAAGCTGACGTTCTCGGCCGCAGATGCAAGCGCCCCTGCCTGCGCTGCAGACGACAGCCGGAGAGATCGAGCCCGCCACGACCTCCGCGAGCCGTCCACTGCTCCACCAGCAGAATATGCCTGCGCCCGGGTGTCACCCCTTCACCCAGTGTTGCCACCATCATCCGCTGCAACACCCTGGCACGAATCGGCGCTGAACTGTTGGCCCATACCGCCCATGGCAGCACCATCAGGCCATCTTTACTGTTTGCAGCCTGAGCCAGAACAGCATCCGCACCAGCCTCCAGCTCTAAAGCCAGCCGCTGCGCCTGCCGCTGCCAGCGCAGAAACAGCTGTTGCGGATTCAGACCCGTAGCGGCTATGCGCGGGAACAATTCGTGCCTGATGCGATTGCGCCAGATGGTCGTGTCGTGATTGCTGGGATCTTCAAACCACGTTACACCAGCCAGAGAGAGGGCCTCGCGCAGTGCGGTGCCGCCAATATGTAGCAGTGGCCGAATGATGCGCAACCCCTGATAGGTACGTTCAGACTGCATGCCGCGACAGCCACCAGCCCCGGCCCCCTGCAGCAGCCGCATACAGACAGTCTCTGCCTGATCATCACGGTTGTGGGCCAGACAGAGGGTTGTGATACCGGACTCCCGACTCCATGCCAGAAACTGCGCAAAGCGCCCCTCTCGAGCCTCCGCCTCACGATTGGTCTGGCCTGAAAAAGCGAGTCTGGCGCTGAAAAAAGGGATCTCCCAGCTTCTGGCCTGCTGCGCCAGTGCCTCACACTCCAGCTGCGAACTCTCTCGCCAGCCGTGGTCAACATGCCAGGCCTGCACATCATGACCTTTGGCTTTCAGGGCCAACAGCAGGGCCGTTGAATCTGCGCCGCCGGACCAGCCAACGGCCAGTTGATGCGGAAGTTCAGGAATTTCAGGATTGCTTAACCACGCTGTAAAGGTTGCAGATACTGCATCCAGCCTCATTGCCAGAGCATCAACCCCTGATCGACGATCCTGGCGGCAGCATCTGTATGCAGATCAAGCAGCTCATAGAGCTCAACATTCACCCCGGCCAGTGTCGGTTTGCCGGCTTTCATCAGCACCCAGGGCGCCTTGCCTTCATCGCCATAGCGTTGAATCACCAACAGCTCCAGACCGCCAAGCGGCAGACGATAACCATCTAACACACCCTTCACCTGACTGACCGTGAGACGGAATTCACGGACGTCAGCTTTGTTCTTCAACATGCCGGTAAGCTCTCGCATCGCAGAACCGGTCAATGCCACGCCTTCGTTATGGACAATCTGAACGGTTTCGCCAGCCCCTGTTTTGATTGGCTCCACATTGACACGACCAACCGGAAACTGCCCCAGCTTCTCATCACGCGCACGCATCATGCGCGCCACACCGGCATCACGAACGATACCCGCCTCCACCTGCGGCACCGCCAGTGAAAATGCGATACGCTGCACACCCAGCTTGGCATGTTTCTGCTCGCTGAAGGTCCACTCGCCGGTCATATCCATACACATCGCCACAACAGGAAGGCTCGCCTCTTCAACCTCCTGATCAAGCTGACCGATAGTCTCCAGATAGAGGCGGCGCAGCCGCTCTCGCAGCAACAGGGCTGTTTCAGTCAACGCCAGAATGGAGCCGCGCAACACACAACCGGAACCGGAACACTCATCGAGAAAGAGATTCTCTTTGGCTTCAACAACAGAGAAGAGTGTTGGCATAAAACGATTCTCAAGAAAATGGGCAGCCTCGGAACCGGTTAATGCATGCATGCGCGCCAGATAATCCGACCACTCCACCCGCATGCAACCGTGGCGCAACGAGAGGGTTTTGCCACTATGCAGCGCTTTGGTGACATCCGGCTGAATCAGGACAAGTTCGCCCTCCTGCCAGCCCTTCTCAAGGGCCTTGTCGCCATCGACATTGCGTCCGCCACGCAAGCCACCCTGCACGCGCAGCTCACTGATACCAACCAGACCACCACGTGATTTTCCGGCCGCAGCCAGATCGGCCTTGCGGTCCATCCAGGAGCGCTCGGCATTGCGGCGGGCGATCTCCACACGCACATCCTCATCGAAAACCCGGAACGCCAGCAGTGTAATCTTGTCGCGCAGCCACGGGTCGTCGGCATGTTTTGCAGCCCTGCCCCCAGCCATCTGAGAGAGCAGCCAGATCGCTACCGGCTCCTCACCGTTGGCACGCAAATCCTCAATGGCGGGTTCATCCAGTTTCACCTGTCCGGCCAGCAGCTGATCAAGCCGCTTGGCATCGAGCACCCAGCGCATCCAGAAGCCGTGGCCGGTTTTCATCGCCAGCTTCCAGAGCGAGAGCCTTGCCCAGGTGCGCCGCAGCATATGCTCACCAAGTTTCTCCTTGGCCAGCAGCGCCAGAATACCGCCCTCGTTTTTTGACCCGACCTTGGCAATCAGGTAACGCATCTGCGGCACAATTTCAGGCTCAAGGCCGTAGGTTCGAATCAGACGACTATCATCAGCCAGCAGAGGGGAGTCAGGCTGGTGATGGAGAAAGGCCATCGGCGTCGCCGGCAACATCATCGACTCATAATTGGAGATACGCGCCACCTCAACCACACCCTCAAGGTAGTGCTTGAGAAACTCCTGCAGCGCCCAGACATAGAGGCCACCGACCACACAGAGCATCACATGGTTGGTGGTTGCACTCTCCTCATCAGGCAGTGAAGCGATAGCGGTTCTGATCAGGCGCAGCAGCAGCACATTAACAGCAGGCACCCAGGGTGCGGCATCCGCCTTGTCCTGTTTCCAGCCCTGCTCCCAAAGCACCTCACATACATTCAGCAGTGCGGCTGCCCCCTGTGGCTCTGCACACCAGTGGTGCAGCAGATCGCGGGAGATATGCGGATTCTGCTTGCGCAGATAGGCCACCATAGCACGCACCCTGGCATCCATCGGCGGCAGCGTGTGGGCAGAGACCTTTTCACCGCGCACCATGTAACGGATGGCGTAATCCTGCAGCCTGCGCAGCGAGCCGGAGATCGCCTTCTCAACAGCCGCATCAACCGCATAAGGAATATACTCGCCGGCATCGCGACCCGACATGCGGATCGGCAGCCTGCGCACCTCTACAGCACAGCGGTCACCCGGCTGCTCCTGGCGATTGAGGATAGGCCGGTACCAGCTCCAGCGAAAATCAAAGTAATCCGGTGAAATCATAGGCTGGAGAGTTTCCTTATATTCTCCCGGTTAATCAAGGCTGAATACCACTTCATGGTGGCAATCTTAAATCCATAGATGGACTTTCCCTATAAACTGTTAAGATGCGCCGCATGCAGAGAATTTTTAAAATGCGATGGCGACTTGTGGCAGCAGCCCTCTCCGTGCTACTGACCCCTTCATTTGCCCTGAGCGCAGGGATTGCCACCACACTGCCACCGCTGGCGGGGCTGGTGAAAATGCTCGATACCGAGAGTGAGGTGATCTGCCTGCTGCCTGCCGGCGCTGATCCGCACCACTTCCAGATGCAGCCGCGCACCATCGAGCGGCTGAGCAGAAGCAATCTGTTGATTCGCACCTCATTCGATGACGGCGGCTGGCCTCTGCCTGCGCATCATGACAACGTGCTCGACCTCTGGCCTGATAAGGATCACGGCTGGGTCAGCCCTGAAGAGGTGCGCCTGATCCTGCCGCGCATAGCCGAAGCCCTGATCAGACTGAAACCTGAACAGGCAGACGCCATCAACAGCAACCTGAGCAGAGCTGTCGCTTTAACCCACAGCATTGAAAAACAGTGGCAGCAGGCGCTCGCCCCGGCCAAAGCAGCCGGTATTATCATGCAGCACCCCTCCTGGCGCAGGCTGATGAACGACATGCAGGTGCCGATTCTCAATGTGCTGGAGTCCGGTCACCACGGCCATGAGCACGGCCCACATGCGCTCGATGATTCCCTGCATCAGCTTGATGAGCATCCCGATGCCTGGCTGATCAGCGATGCCGGACACAACAACAGGGCACTGGCCTGGCTGCAGCAGCATAGCGGGCAAGCAGTTCGCCATATCACGCTTGATGCCCTCTCCGACTGCGGCATAAGCTGGGATCAGATGATGCTGCAGAACCTGCAGCAG
This sequence comes from Mariprofundus sp. KV, assembly GCF_013387475.1. GTDB lineage: Bacteria > Pseudomonadota > Zetaproteobacteria > Mariprofundales > Mariprofundaceae > Mariprofundus. Next base: position 29,756 of record NZ_VWNB01000017.1, read on the forward strand.
ATCTCCGGAGTGAATCACTGATGGCCCAGAGCATTGTCAAAGTCTCCCATCTCCGCTTCGGGCCAGCCCATAAGCCGATTCTGGATAACATCAGCCTGAATGTTGAAGCGGGCCACTTCATGGGCATTGTCGGCCCCAATGGCGCCGGCAAAAGCACGCTGATCAACATCATCGCCGGGCTCACGCCAGCCGATGGCGGTCATATTGATCTGATGGGTGAGTGCCTGACCCGATACAGCCGCCACCGCCTGCTCAAGCAGATCGGCTTCCTGCATCAGCTGCACGATCATCAGCCAAGACTACCAATGCGCGTATCGGATGTGGTCGCGATGGGGCTGCCCGATTATGCCATGCCGTGGCAGTTCGGTGACGACAAAAAGGCCATTCTGGAAGCGCTCACCCTTGTCGATATGCAGGAACTCACAGAGCGTGATTTCCGCCAGCTCTCCGGCGGCCAGAGGCAGCGAGTCCGCCTTGCCCGCGCGCTGGTCAGAAAGCCGAAACTGCTGCTGCTCGATGAGCCATCGGCAGCGCTGGACAGCGTCAGTCAGGATCGCCTCTTCCGCCTGCTGAGAAGGCTTTGTGATGAGAGCGGCATGTGTGCGATTATGGTTGAGCATGACATTGCCGCCATCAGCTCGCATGTCGATTCCGTGGCCTGCCTGAACCGCCAGATCCATCACCACGCCATGAAAGGTGAAAACATCCCCGATGATGTCTGGCGTGCGATGTACGGCGAGCACATCCAGATCGTCGCCCACGATGCCGGCTGCATCGGCTGCACTCCCGGCAGTCAAGAAGCGAACCACGAATGAACACCAACAGACACGAATTACTTCTGAAGAGGGAAGCCCATCAGATCGTCGGCTGCGCCATGGAGGTTCTGAACACTCTCGGGCACGGGTTTCTTGAAAAACCATATGAGAATGCTCTGGTCGTTGAGTTTGGACTGCAAGGCATCCCATTCAAACAGCAGCCCCGATTTGATGTGAACTACAAATCTGTAAAGGTCGGCGAATACATCCCTGACCTGATCTGCTTTGATCAAATCGTCGTCGATACCAAATCGATAGATAAAGTAACCAATCATGAAATCGGACAGATGCTGAATTATTTGAAGATGACCAATCTGAAGCTTGGCATTCTATTGAATTTCAAACACTCAACACTGGAGTGGCGACGGGTTGTGTTGGACGGGGAAAGCCGGTGAATATCGACCTGATCTCTATTCATTCGTGTAAATTCGCGTTCATTCGTGGTTCAATAGTTTACAGGAGACCATCATGATTGAGTTGCTGACCAGCTTTCTCGCCAGCTCCGTGATGAGTGCCAGCCTGCTGCCTGCGCTGCTGATTGCGGTGGTGACCGCCTCAATGTCGGTGATGGTGATGGCGCATCGACTCTCATTCCTTACCGTTGGTGTGTCGCACGCCTCACTGGCTGGCCTTGGTATTGCCGTTTCACTATCTCTGCCGCTACTGCCGGTTGCCACCATCTTCTCTGTGGCCATCGCCCTGCTGCTGGCGCTGATGCCCAAACGTCAGGGCATCTCCGAAGATGCGGGCACAGGCATCCTTTTCGCGGGCTCTATGGCGCTGGGCATCGTATTGATCTCCACGGCCACTACCACACGCGTGGATCTGTTCGGTCTGCTGTTCGGCAACATCCTGACCGTCAGCGCAGATGAGAAGCTCTGGCTCTATCTTCTCGCCAGCCTGATTCTGATTATCATGCTTTTAGCCTCGCGTGCATGGTGGAGCATCGCTTTTGACGCTGTCACGGCTGAGGCCTCCGGACTGCCGGTGAATGCGCTGCGCCTGCTGCTCTACGGACTGGTCGGCCTGACTGTTATCCTCTGCGTCAAACTTGCCGGTATCGTCTTAACAGCAGGTCTGTTGGTGCTGCCTGCCGCCTGCGCCTGGCTGTGGGGACGCTCGCTGGCACACCTGTGGATGCTTTCAGTAGCCTTCTCCATCATCGGCACACTGGCCGGACTGATCTGGTCCTATGCCTATGAATGGCCTTCCGGTGCATCGGTTGTGCTGGCACTATGCGGCCTGTTCGTGATCAGCTGGGCAGTGCATGGCATCCGTGCAGCGATTGCGACACAGAAGTAACAGACGGCATTAGTAGCAGAGAGAGGGGAGAGAGATGGCAGAGAGCAGTCGCGATCAGGGATCAAGAGCAGGCATTGTTGTCCGCATACTCGCCAGCGCTTATGACCTCACCATTCTGTTCGGTGTCACCATGATTCTGGTCGGCATCCCCATCACCATCAGTGTTGAGATGTTAGGCATGACACCACCGAAATGGCTGCAGGGACTGCTCTTCCTGACCGTTGTTGCCGCCTACTTTATCGGCTTCTGGGTTAAAGGTGGTGCCACCACCGGCATGCGGCCGTGGAAGCTGCGTCTGGCCATGCTGGAGACCGGCGATCCACTCTCTCCGTTTACAGCCAGCATCCGCTTTGCCGGACTGATGATCACCTGGCTGGCACTGGCGATGACCCTCTGGTACATCGCCACCAAGGATACCGGCCACTTCCTCTTCTTTGTTGCCGCCTCCATCCCCGCCCTGAGTCTGATGGTGATGACACTGAGCAAAGAGAAGCTGGCGCTGCACGATCTGATCTCCGGCTCCACCGTTTACAGGCTCAAACTGAAATGAGCGCCAGCGACATCTTCTTCAAGATCGGCCTCTCAGCATGGCTGCTCGGCGCAGGCGGCACAGCCCTTGTGTTCATGCTCTCATGGCTGGATGTGATGACCACCGAAGGCATCGACTGGCGCATGGTCTGGATCGTCTGCGGTGCAGGTGGACTTGCTGCCATCATCATCGGCGGCGTCTTCAATATCTGGAAGAAGTAAATCTCTGCTGCATTTGCAATTACCACATCACTCTACCCATCCAATCTATCGAACTCAGCTAGGTATCTACTAGTTCGGGGCCTGTGCGGAGAACCGCTGAAATCACCTGCGAAGTAATTCCCTTAGTTTATAAATATTTACAAATTACAGCTTTTATGTTATTAATAACCTATGGAAGAGAAAAACAATAAAGAATTTAATATCTCGGTTGGCATACGGGATCGATTAGCGGATAAGCCCGTACTCCATTTTATTCTCATTCCTTCTCTGATTATTCTAATCTATATCGTTTACCTTCTGGTTTATAACACTGGTGGCATTAAGAACGTTTATTCTCATACGATGTATGTCCCTATTGTAATCGCTGCTGTTCTGTATGGCGTTCCGGGATCTATTCTGGCCAGTATCTTTGGAGGTGTTGCACTAGGTCCATTGATGCCTTTAGATACAGCATCCGGTGAGTTGCAAGCGCTAGGTAATTGGCTCTATAGAATCGGATTCTTCTCGTTGATTGGAGTGATTGTTGCTCTATTCACCAATCTTTTATGTGCAAACACTGCTGTCCGGTTAAAGATTTAGCAGTAAGAAAGTAGGCCTGAATTCCCAACGTTTGTGGTACATTTGTAGTTGTCGAGACAGCAAATTTACCGCGCGGAGAACCCAGGCCATGAAGCACACTA
>NZ_VWNB01000018.1 GCF_013387475.1 Mariprofundus sp. KV
AAACGCCTCACGGCGCGTCTTGCGACGCTTGTGATCGTATTCCGCTTCCGCAAAACTCAACTGATCCATAACTCCTCCTGTTCGGAGAAATTATACAGGAATCGACGAGTTATTCAGAGTATCCCTAATATCAATTATCTCAAACTTATATTTTCTTTTTAAAGAACCTAGTTGTTCGTTTACTGATGTTGATTCAGGTAATTTCAATGATTCGACAATATAAGCAGCTGGCACACCTGTAGCTGCTTGTATTTCCTTTAATGTCATCGAACCGCGGATTTCTGTGTCTTCATACTTATGAGTAGATCCAATTGATGCACCTCTGCTGGTTAAATCTTTTTCAACTGGAGTTAGCAACAGAGATAAGGCGAGCGCAATTATAGTCAATAATCCAATGATTCCCAATCCGGCCCGAAATCCTGAACCTTCGCGAGGCTGGCCGGCAACCACACTCATAACCCAGCGCCAATGCAGTAGTAGATGTATTGCAAGCAGAGAAAAGAAGACAGCTGATATCCAAAAGTGGATATCTCCCCATTCATGTCGATCAAGGCCCCATATTGTCGAATAGTGTCCACTGCCAGGAGGTAGGATATATCGCATTAGCACGCCGGTTATCGTCATTACGATAAATCCGATGAATGCGACAGCATCGATAATGAAATTAATATTAGTGCGTCTCATATGGTAATCTTCACAATTTTCATGTTAACAGTATAGCCTAACTAAAGGGCTGGCTGCTATATATGTTCAATTCTGAACGATGCTTTTGGCCGTGAGTCGCCTGTCGTGATCGGCAGCAGTCGGCCCAGAGTGTGTGAAAACCCAAGCCTGTGTTTTCACACACTCTGGGCCGTTATCTGCCGGTCAATTCAACTAATTCGAGTTGCACCACGTTCCCCAGGCAGAGCTGAAGGTCTGGCGAGCATTACTCGGCTTGTTGAGCAAGTGATTCCAAAACCGTCTATGATCTGAATAAGATGGAAGGGAACGTTTTTGATGTTCGGCGATTGCCGTTGCTCTGGCCTGTCGTGGTGTGGGCTGTGGGGTTGGCATTGGTGCGAACTGATCTGTTGGCGCCAGTTGCTGCATCGGTTGTTCTCGCTCTGTTTCTTTTGCTGCTATGGGTAATCAGAAAAAGAGCGCTGGCGGTGGTTCTGCTTGTCGCTGCGCTTTGGGGCAGTGCAGACCTTTTGATGGATGCACGCCATGTGGCGGTGGATCAAAGCTGGTTGAGCGGCACTGTCCATTTCAGTGCCACTGTTGAGAAGGTGGAGAGAAGTGGCATATCCACGCGCCTGCTGTTGGACGCGCCTGTTCGGAGTGACGGGCAATCCATCTCCGGCAAGGTGCTGCTTTACAGCTATGGTAAAGGTGAAACGATGCCCGTAGCCGGGCAGAGGATTGAAGCCACGGCGCGCTGGCGCTTGCCGCGCAACTATAAGAATCCCGGTGCTTTTGATTACAAATCGTGGTGTTTTGATAACCGGGTCGCACTGATCGGTTCGCTGCGTGGTGAGATCGAAATTATTGATGCAAACATTCCGGGGCTGGAGGCCGCGCGCCAGCGCATACGTGCGGCAATCGGAAGTGCCGAAAAAAATGAGCAGGGGGTGCTCTCTGCGCTGCTGCTGGCTGAACGTTATCGGGTAAGTGAAGCGGCGAGCCGCGCCTTCTCTGCTACTGGCACAGCGCATCTGCTGGCCATTTCAGGTATGCATGTCGGCATGGCGGCGGCATGGATGTTTGCACTGCTCTGGTGGCTGTTGACCCGGCGCGAGTCGTGGATTGTGAACCTGCGCATCCGCTCGATTGCACTGACGGGTGGGTTTGTCGCGGCTTTTGTTTACGCCATGCTGGCGGGCTGGCCTGTGCCTGCCATTCGGGCGGCAGTGATGCTGGCGGCAGCAGTATTGGCATGGCAGCTCTCAACACGTCATGAGCCGATCAATATCCTGCTGGCAGCCTTGGGGTTGATTCTGCTGGTTGATCCGGCTGCCATTGCATCACTCTCACTCTGGCTCTCTTTTGTGGCAACTGCAGCGCTGCTGTTGTGGGGGCTTCATTCGGAACGTGAAACTGAGGTTTCATGGTTGATACGTTTTAAAAAGTCACTGCGGCTGCTGCTCTGGAGTTCACTGTTGGCGATGCTGGCCACGCTACCCATGGTGGTGACAACCTTCGGTTCGCTACCGGTCTATGGCCTGCCGGCCAATCTGATACTGGTACCGCTGTTTGGTCTGTTTGTGCTGCCTGCTGCGCTTCTCGGTGAGCTGACTGCGCTGGTCGGAGTTGAGTCACTGGCGGCGCTGTTGATGCAGATCAGTGGTTTTATTGCAGGTGTCGGGGTGAAGATCATCACTGCAATCTCAGCGCTGCCGGCCGGATCGCTGAAAACAGTGGTGCCGCAGTTGTGGCTGTCGCTGCTCTATGGTGTCGGACTTACTATTGCAGGTGTGCTCTGGTGGCAGAAGAAAAGGGTTCTCTCGGCAGTTGTCGTGTCATTGTTGCTTGCCGCTTATCTGGCGGCACTGCTGCATGAGTCGGATGTGAATCAACCGACATGGGTGGTGTGGGATGTCGGGCAGGGGGCCTCCTCGACACTGTTGATGCCGGGCAGGCAGGTGATGGTGATCGATGTGCCGGGACAGGCGGGCAGCCGTTTTAACGGCGGCACAAGCGTGGCGGAGGGGTTGCGGGCAATGGGTGTGACCCATGTTGACCGGCTGGTCTTATCACATGCGCAGTCTGATCATCTCGGTGGCGCTCTCTCCTTGATCGACAGGCTGAACGATGTGGGGGAGATATGGTTGCCAGATGTTCCTTCTGCGCGAGAACAGTGGCTTGTGCGCAGGATTGTTGCGCAGGGGGCGATTCCGATCCGCTGGCTTGCACGTGCGGATCGGATTGAGAGCGATGGTTATGCTGTGGAGGTGTTGTGGCCACCGCGAGGCTTTACACCGGAAAACCGCAACAACAGCTCTCTGGTCTTAAGGGTGACGCTGGCTGGCAGCAGATCGCTGCTGCTGCCGGGTGATATTGAGCTGGAGGTTGAGGCTGAGCTGCTGCAGGGGCTCAAAGCTGTTGATCTTATGCTGATGCCGCATCATGGCAGCCGCTCCTCCAGTTCGCCTGAGTTTGTGCAAACGCTGCAGCCGGATCTTGCTATTGCCCAGACCGGAGCGGGAAACCGCTACGGCTTTCCTGATCTTGCGGTGTTATCACGTTATCGTGAAGTTGCTGCAGAGATAGCCAATACAGCCGATGGCGCTGTGCTGGTGGAGCTCTCTGAGCAGCTGCAGTGGCAGCAGTGGGCAGCAGGGCGGGAGCGCCGTCGTGAGATGGCCCTGCGCTGGTGGCTGTCGCGATAAAAGCAGCCATCGCTGACTGATTTGGCGGTATCTGGGCGATAGTGAAAACTTTTTTCACCTGTGGTGGGTGACTTCTGCCGCCAGCCTCACCATAATTGCCGCCATTCTGCAGATGGGCTGAGTGAAGGTGTGTATCTGTTGCTGAGAGGGTGATCCGGTAACATTGAGATCACAGGTGCAGTTGAATGAGCAGAAAAGAGAGATGCAGCAGCAGTTGTGACTGCCTGCGCATGGAGGCTTGAGTGATTGAATTTATCCAGCAGGGCGGCGTTGTGATGTACTTCCTGCTTGCGGCATCTGTGCTGTCGTTGACCATTATTATTGAGCGCGGCTGGAGCTTGCGCCGTTCCGTGGTGATTCCACTGGGCGAAGTGAAAAAGATTGAGACCGCGGTGCGTTCCGGTGATGTAAAGGCTGCGATGCAGACCTGTCAGGGCCACAACACGGCCATGAGTCGCATTCTCTGGGTTGCGCTGGCCAATCGCGGTGTACATCGCTCTGTGATCAAGGAGATCCTTGAGGAGTCCGGCCGTCAGGAGGTGGCCCACATGGATCGCTTTATCGGCGTATTGGGTGTGATCGCTGCGGTTTCACCACTGCTAGGCCTGCTCGGTACGGTGATCGGTATGATCGAGGTGTTTCAGCAGATCTCACTGGTGGGTGTCGGTAAAGCTGACGTGCTGGCCGGTGGTATCTCCAAGGCATTGAACACCACCGCCTTCGGTCTCTCGGTGGCGATTCCGTCGCTGGTGGCCTACCGCTTTTACGAATCCCGCGTGGACAGGTTTGTACTGGAGATCGAGCAGCATGCGCTGCGTTTTGTTGAACTGTTGAAAGGCGAACGTGCATGAAGCTTCGTCAGAAATCGCGTGCGGATTACCTGGTGGATATTACGCCACTGGTAGACGTGGTGTTTTTGATGCTGATCTTTTTCATGGTTTCCACCAGTTTCAACCTCTCATCCAGTCTCAAGCTTGATCTGCCTACCAGTAAGGCAACTGCGGCACAGAGTGAGTCCAAACAGGTGACGATTGCCATCAATGCCAAAGGTCAGCTCTATGTTCAGGATGAGATTGTGGATGATAAGGATCTTCGCAAACGCATTCTTAATGTATCCAAGGGCGATCCGAACATGCGGGTCGTGCTGCGGGCGGATTCGGATGCGCGACATAAACGGGTAGTGCTCGTGCTTGATACCCTGCGCGAGCTTGAGATGACTAAGGTCGGTATTGCAACAGTTGCAGCCGATGATGTGGAGACGCACTGATGCGTATTGTACAGAAATATGGTGGTACCTCGGTCGGGTCGCTGGAGAGGATTCGCAAAACTGCAGATATTATTTGCGGCGAGCTGGAGCGTGGTCATCAGGTGGCAGTCGTTGTCTCGGCGATGAGTGGCGAGACCAACCGTCTGCTCTCACTGGCGGCTGAAGTCTCGGATAATCCGGCCCGGCGTGAACTCGATGCACTGGTGGCAACCGGTGAGCAGGTGAGTGCTGCACTGCTGGCGATGGAGCTGCAAAAGCGTGGCGTTGCCGCCTACTCGTTTACCGGTGCTCAGGCCGGTGTCAAAACCGATAGCAGTTATGCCCGTGCTCGTATTACCGGCGTGCAGAGTGACCATCTGATTGAGCGCATGCAGCGTTTTGAGGTGCCGGTGGTAACCGGTTTTCAGGGTACTGATGAGGCTGGCAATATCACCACGCTGGGGCGTGGTGGCTCCGATACTTCAGCGGTAGCTCTGGCCATTGCCGTAGAAGCTGATGTCTGCGATATCTATACCGATGTTGATGGTATCTACACCACCGATCCGCGCATTGAGAGCAAGGCGAGCAAGATGGATCATATCTCCTATGAGGAGATGCTCGAGTTTGCCTCACTGGGGGCCAAGGTGCTGCAGACCCGCTCTGTTGAGCTGGCGATGCGTTATGATATGCCGATTCATCTGCGCTCCAGCTTTGATCTGGTGCAGGGAACAATGGTTTCGAAAGAGGATGATACGATGGAAAGAGCTGCTATTTCAGGCGTGGCCTATAATCGCGACGAAGCGAAAATTACCATTATGGAGATTCCCGATCATCCGGGCATCGCCAGCAATGTCTTTGGCCCTGTTGCTGCCGCAGGCATTAATGTTGATGTGATTGTCCAGAACGTCAGTGAAGAGGGTCATACCGACATCACCTTTACTGTGCCGCGCAGCGATTACGCACCAACCATGAAGATCATGGCCGACCTCTGCAAAGGGCTGGGCGCCAGTGGTTACAAGGGTGATAACACCGTCGCCAAGGTGTCGGTGATCGGTGTCGGTATGCGTTCACATGCCGGTGTGGCGCAGAAGATGTTTCAGGCGCTGGCGGCAGAGGGTGTGAATATCCAGATGATCACCACCAGTGAGATTAAAATTACCGTTGTCATTGAAGAGAAGTATGTCGAGCTGGCTGTGCGTGCCCTGCATGCAGCCTTCGAACTTGACCGTGCTGCCGGTGAAGGCTGATTAATCTCACCCTTGCGCTTTCCGATATAGTAGTCTATTAAAGTAAGCAGAGGAGAACCCATGCTTATATTGACACGAAAAAAAGGCGAATCGATTGCGATCGGGGATAACATTCAGATTCAGGTGCTGAACGTGAAGGGGGGACAGGTGCGTATCGGCATCGAAGCTCCACGTGAAGTCAGGGTCAACCGCGAAGAGCGCGTTGAAACTTCCGCAAACGAAACTCTCGCATCAGCTGCATAACAAACAGATCACCGCTTGCCCGCATCTCTTGCTGCGGCAGGGGTGAACTGTATCTGAAATCTGCAGGTATTTTGCCTCTCTGCAGCCCCACTATTTAAACTTACAGCGCCATCAACAGGGGCAGCTGGCCACTTTTGCAGAGTTCTGCAATAGCATCTGCTGAAAGGGTGCATGCAAGGGCTATCTGAATGGCAGCAGCGCCGCTATCCTTCAGCGCATGCGATACTCAACACTCTTTGTTCCTACTCTCCGAGATGACCCTGCCGATGCAGAGGTGGTCTCGCATAAACTACTGCTGCGCGCCGGTTTTATCCGCCGTGTCACCTCCGGTGTTTACGACTATCTGCCTGTTGGCTTGCGCGTACTGCGCAAGATCGAGGCGGTGGTTCGTGATGAGATGAATCGCGCCGGTGCCCAGGAGCTGCTGATGCCGATGGTGCAGCCGGGTGAGCTGTGGGAAAAATCGGGGCGCATGGAGAAGTATGGCCCTGAACTGCTGAAGTTTCAGGATCGCCACGATCACCAGTCATGTCTGGGGCCGACCCATGAAGAGGTGATTTGTGATCTGGTCAGCCGCGAGCTGCGCTCCTACAAGCAGCTGCCGATGAACCTCTATCAGATTCAGGCCAAATTCCGTGATGAGATCAGGCCGCGTTTCGGACTGATGCGTGGGCGTGAGTTCATCATGAAAGATGGCTACTCCTTCCATGCTGATGATGCGTCACTGACTGCCGAATACAGGAATATGTTTGAGGCCTACAACCGCATCTTCACGCGTCTGGGGCTAAAGTTCCGTCCGGTTGAAGCTGACACTGGCTCAATTGGCGGCAACAACTCGCATGAGTTCCATGTGCTGGCTGAATCAGGTGAAGATCTGATCGCCCACTGCTCGGCCTGTGATTATGCGGCCAATGTCGAGAAGGCTGTCTCTTCCCGCACTCAGCCGGAGGGCGCTGTGGCTGAGCTGGCTGAAGTGGTCACGCCGAATGTGACCAGTGCTGAAGATGTGGCCGCTTTCCTCAGTATTGATGTGGCACTGCTGGTGAAAACGCTGGTTTATCGTGTTGTCGGTGGTGAATCCGATGGTGAGATTGTGGCAGCGTGTGTGCGTGGCGATGATCAGCTACAGGAGATCAAGCTGGCCCATGCTGTGGATGCCGACTCGCTGGAACTGGCAACTGATGAGGAGATCAAGGCGGTTGGCGGTGTGACCGGTTTTGTTGGTCCGAAAGATTTGCAGTGCAGGGTGTTTGTCGACAACAGTCTGACCGGAGCGCTCGGTTTGGTGGCAGGTGCCAACTGTCGTGACACTCATCTGACTGGGGTGGATGTCGAGCGTGATCTCGATGGTATTAGCTTTGCCGATCTGCGTGAAACCCGCGCCGGTGATCTCTGTGGCCGCTGTGGCGGTGCTATTGAACTCTCGCGTGGCATTGAAGTGGGACACATCTTTGAGCTGGGCAGGCGCTACTCCGAGCCGATGGAGGTGATGTTCCAGGATCCTAATGGCAAGCGAGCCGTGGCTACGATGGGCTGTTACGGCATCGGCATTTCACGATTGATGGCTGCGATTGTTGAGCAGTGTAATGATGACGCAGGCATTGCATGGCCTGTTGATATGGCACCGTTTCAGGTTGCCTTGATCACCATGGGTAAATCTGATGAGGTGAACGAAGCCTCTGAATCGATCTACCGTCAGCTGCAGGATGCCGGTATCGATGTGCTCTGGGATGAGCGCAAAGTCGGACCGGGCGTGAAATTTAAGGATGCTGAGTTGATCGGGTTACCACTGCAGGTGGTGGTCGCAGATCGCGGCTTGGCAGATGGCGTTGCCGAGATCGGCCTGCGCGGCGGTGATCGCATCACAGTAAATCTGAGCGATACCGTCAGTCAAACCATCGAGATATTGAACAGCGCCAGAGCGAAGGGAGCCTCTAGCTGAACTCTGACGGCCTCAAACGCTTACTGGGCGGGGTATCCCCCAAAGCCCTGCTTGCCGGTGTGATGGTCGCCTGTTTTCTCGTATCCGTTCCGATATGGCTGACCAGCAGCCCGGAGGACAGGCAACATCTGGCCCAGACTGCGGTGAAGAAGATGGTGGAGAAGAATGTTGATCTGCTTGATTTCAAACCGGAAGAGAAAGAGGAGCTGCGTAACATGCTCAAGCCGGAAGAGCCCGCCAGGCAGCCGGACTTTGAACAGACGGTATGGGTAAAAGATATCATTCAGACCATTCAACCATGGGTCTCTGATGAGAGTGAGGCCGAAGCGATTGCCCGCTGGGTTTATGTCTACAGCAAACGCTCTAACCTCTCTCCTGAACTGGTGCTGGGTGTGATTGCCGTGGAGTCGCGCTTTGATCATTTTGCAGTCAGTAATGTCGGTGCCATCGGTTTGATGCAGGTGATGCCCTTCTGGAAAGATGAGCTGGGTCAGCAGAAAGATAACCTGCTGGAGATCGAAACCAACATCCGCTACGGCTGTGCCATTCTTCGTATCTACATCAATCGCTACAAAACACTTAGCCGCGCACTGGGTGCCTATAATGGTTCACTGGGCAAGATGAAATATCCGAATAAAGTTTTTGATAGCATGAAAAAATTCAAGGCCACCGATTTCGGTATCTAGCTCTCCCTTTTCAAGTTGCCTTTTTACGTTTGCATTCGTAAATGCTGCTTATGTATCGAATATCTGCTACACTAATCACATAGGAAGAAAGGTGGCTGTTATGGATGTGTCGCCATGGAGAATTGAGTGGTCAGATGAGCTGAGCATGTCAAATGCAGAGATCGATGCTGAGCACCGGAACTTCATCAGACTGGTCAATGAACTAAATAGTGAAATCATGAGCCAGCAGCGGGATAAGGCTGTTGTTGAGCGCATCATGAAGCAGATGCTGGACGATGCTATTGCCCACTTCGCACATGAGGAGCGGCTATTTATCGAAAAGTTGTACCCTGCCAGGGAAGAGCACGCACAACTTCATGCCGAGCTCATCAGCAAGTTCAGGCAGGCACTGGAAGAGATCCACGCTACCGAGTTCAGCCGCCTATGGATTGAAACAGGTCTGGAGATCAGAAGCCTGCTGATTAACCATGTGTTGTTTGAGGACACGCAATACATCGAATATCTACGAGCTGAGTAAGTCAATATACTGAGACTGTTTCTAACTGTTAACGGATAGCCTGTTGTAGAACGTCACTGAACATCTCATAGGTCAGGCGCTTGGTCTGGGTGTTGTAGCGGGAGCAGTGGTAGGAGTCGATGAGTCTGCGGCCATCGGGCAGCAGATGATCTGCGGCGTGCCCGAATTCGAGCGCATTCAATTTTAATCCATAAACACGCAAAACAGCGTCATGTGCAAGTTTACCCAGCGCAAGAAGGGAGCACGTTTCTGGAAGATTGTTGATCTCCTCATTCAGGTAAGGAAGGCAGTTTTTAACCTCAGCGGCTGTTGGCGCATTTTGTGGTGGCAGACATTTTACTGCATTGGTGATGCGAACACCGAAGAGTTTTAAGCCATCGTCTGCATGTGTTGATTCAGGTGCCGATGCGAAGCCGAGATCAAACAGGGTCTGATAGAGAAGTTCGCCGGAGGCATCACCGGTAAATGGTCTGCCTGTTTTGTTGGCGCCATGCAGACCCGGCGCAAGACCAATGATAAGTAGCTTTGGATTTGCATCTCCGAAAGCGGGGACCGGTGCGGCATGATAAGTCGGTTGATCTCTCTTTGTTTGCTTTAGGCAGGAGACAAGCCGGGGGCATTTTCGACAGCTGGGGCTGAATTCAGCCACGCTGTCGCAGCTTCTCTGCCAGCAGTCGCAGGGCGCGACCACGATGGGAAACCGATGCCTTCTCCTCCGGTGTGGAGTCGGCAAAGGCTTTGCCAAGCTCGGGCGAGTAGAAGAGCGGGTCATACCCGAAACCTGTGTTGCCTGATAACGCGCAAAGAATGGAGCCATCAACGCTCCCTTCTGCTGTTAAGGGGGACGAGGAGTCAGGGAAGGCAAGGTGAAGGGCGCAGACGAAATGGGCTGTGCGCGTTTCGATGCCGTTCAGGTCAGCGAGTAGCTTTATATTGTTCTCGGCATCTGTGGCATCTTCACCGGCAAAGCGGGCGGAGTAGATACCCGGTGCGCCTTTAAGTGCATCAACACAGAGGCCCGAGTCATCAGCCAGTGCCGGTCTGCCATTGGCTCTGGCAAAGGCTTCCGCTTTTTTCCTGGCGTTGCCGGCAAAGCTGTCGGCATCCTCAACCACATCAACAGATATGGTGTTTTCAGGGGTTACAAGCTCGATGCCCAGGGCACCCAGAATCGTCTGAATCTCGGCGCGCTTCTTCTTATTGTTGCTGGCAACGACGATTTTCATCAGCAGTTGCTCATCAGACGTTTGCAACCGCCTGCTTCTGAATCTCAGCCAGATCAGCGATACCTTTATCGGCCAGCACCTTCAGCTGCATGAACTGATCCCAGTGCAGTGGTTTATCCTCGGCGGTGGCCTGCACCTCGATCACACCACCGGCTGGCGTCATGATAAAGTTGGCATCCATCTCAGCTTGTGAATCTTCCGAATACTGAAGATCGAGCAGTGCCTGCCCCTCCACAAAACCGCAGCTTACTGCTGCCAGCTGATCCATCACCGGATCCTCTGTGAGTGTGCCATCAGCAAGCAGTTTGTTTATCGCAATGCGCATGGCGACCCATGAGCCGGTAATGGCTGCCGTGCGGGTGCCACCATCGGCCTGCAGTACATCACAGTCGATACTGATCGAGCGGGGGCCGAGCAGATCAAGATCGACAACAGCACGCAGTGAGCGACCAATCAGACGCTGGATCTCTACAGTGCGGCCACCCTGTTTGCCGCGTGCAGCTTCGCGACCGCCACGGGTATGGGTGGCACGCGGCAGCATGCCGTATTCAGCGGTGACCCAGCCCTTCTCGGTGTTTCTCAGAAATGGAGGCTGCTTCTCCTCCACACTTGCTGTGCACAATACACGGGTATGGCCGAATGAGATCAGGGCGCAACCCTCCGCATAGCGGTTGAATGCGGTGTCGATAGAGATGGGGCGGAGCTCATCCGCCTGACGAGTGTCACGCATATCGGATCCTTGTGGAGCTTATTTGTTTTCCAGCCACGTCTTGATATCAGCAGCGGCTTTTCCGCCGGCAACCATGCGGCCATCGCCGGCGATCAGGGCAGGTGTGCCGTTGATGTTCAACTTCTGGGCCAGTGCAGCGATCGCATCAAGCGGCGTATCGCAGGTGGCTGCTTCAGGGGTGAAGTTTTCCAGCATCACCTTCTGCAGCATCTTGTGCTGATCCTTGCTGCACCAGATAGCTGCTGACTTAGCGCGGGCGTTGGGATGCAGCTGCACCAGTGGATAGAGGAAGGTATAGACCTTAACACCTTCAAGTATTTTCAGCTCCTCTTCCAGTTTGCGGCAGTAGGGGCAATCGGGGTCGGTGAAGATAGCCAGCTCCAGCTTGGCATTTTTGTCACCGGAGAGCACCGCTTTATCCAGCGGCAGGCTGGACCAGTCGATGCGGTTGATCTCCTCTTTGCGTGCACTGGTCAGGTTCTTTTTAGCGGCGGTGTCGATGATGCTGGCACCAAGTACAAAGTAGTCTCCTTTGGCATCAGAGTAGTAGATGTTTCTGCCACTGCGCACCTCAAACAGCCCCTTGATCGGGGTTTTGCGCACCTCGTCCACCTGCTCAACGCGCAGCAGTTCAGCTGAATGTTTTGAGATGGCGTCGATATCGGCTTTGGCTGAACCGGCTGTAGCCAGCCCCGGCATCACCAGCAAGAGTAGAAGAAGAACAGATCGCATAAAACCTCCGGAAATATAAACTGTTTGAATCATGATTTATTAATACTGAACGTGAAGGGGGGCGTTTTGCGCCTCTGGGAGCAGGCTTTTAAGCAGCTGATCAGAATAGGCTTTGCTGCTCCAGTCGCGCGGGCCTCTGTGCAGCTGACTGATCTCGCCATTGGCGTCGATAATGATGGTGGTCGGCAGCGCCTGAGCACCAAGTTTGCGTGCCTGATTCTCATCTGTAAGCAGCAGCGGCATGTTGATGCCGGCCTCATTCAGGAAGGCAGTGGCGTTGGCAGCTTTTTGATCCAGAGAGACAGAGAGTGTATTGACCTGCGGATGACTGCTGACCCACTGCGCAAAGGCGGGCATCTCTTCCCTGCATGAGGGGCACCATGAGGCCCAGAAGTGGATGAGTACCGGTTTACCTTTGAGTGAATCCAGAGCAAAGGTACTGCCACTCTCATCCATCCATTTAAACTCGGCCGCATGGATTGGTGTCCATGCCAACAGTGCAACAATCAGCACTGTAATCCAACGCATCATAAGACTCTCCTTTTCTGCAACAGCTGCCGCAAGCGCCCGAATCTTGCAGATAAGGGTGCACTACGCCATCATTCCGCGCCATGCGAAAAGTACTTGCTCTGTTTCTGACTGCAACACTGTTGTGTGTCAGCTCTGTTCCTGCGTTAGCGGAAGCTGCAAGTTGTCTGGGGCCTGAGCTTGTCGCCAGCATGACGATGGGTGATGAGCATGAAGGTCACCATGATGGCGGGCTTGAAGCGGTTCATCTTGGCCATGATCACCGCACAGGGCTGCAGGGTGACTGGCAGAAAGATCGCATTGAGTGCGGCTGCGGCTGCCACAACAGTATCGATTCGCTGCCGCATCTTCTGGCACCGCACAATATCGATACCGCCCTGTTCCAGATGGGTGTCGACTCCGTTGCAGCCACTACGCCTTTTGAACCTGTGCTGCTCTACAGAACGGCTCGCATTCCTGTTCCGCCTCCACAACTGATCTCCTGATTTCCTAAATTCCGAACGCCATCTTTTTGATGGCCTGTTTGCGTCTGCTGCAGGGCACTCTGTGTCCATCCGGCTGCGCCCAGAAATCATGAAATTAATTTGGAGAGAATAATGAAAATCGCAAAATCTTTGGCCATCGCGAGCGCGCTGGCTCTATCCGCTGTTGGCATGGCCCAGCAGTCCTCTGCCAGTGAGTGCGGCCTCTCATGCTGTATCGCTGCCGGTGTCGATGGTATCGGTTCAGCAACAGGGCTGACCGTTTCACTGCAGTACGACACGATGCTGATGAAAACCAACAAACAGGGCACAACCAAGATCAGTCCACAGCAGATTATCAGCAATAATCTGGCTGGCCGTGCCAACGGCTCGATGTATGCCGTATCCAGCAAGATGACCATGCAGAAGATTGTCGCCAACATGGCCTATCGTATGGATGAGGATAATGCATTCCTGTTGACTGTGCCGTATATCATCAATGATATGGAGATGATGATGGGCATGAAGATGCCAGCGGGAATCCGCTACTCAACATCTAACATGGACACCATTCAGGGCCTTGGTGACGTTACCGCCATGTATCTGCGCGATGTCTACAAGGATGCCGATATCCGTACGCGTGAGCGTCTGACACTTGGTCTGGGTATTAAAGCACCAACAGGCAAATCCAAGGCACGTAATGCAAGGGGTGATCTGGTGCATATGATGATGCAGGCAGGCACCAACTCATGGGATGGGTTCCTTGTGGCCAATGGTACGTTTGCATTTGGTGAGCATGAGGATGGCGGCGCGCAGTTCCTGCTCTCTCCATCTGCCAGTTATCATATTACCAGCCGCAACGACCTTGGTTACAAGGTGGGTGATCGGTTGAATGCCGACCTTTCAGGCCGTTATCGCATCACCTCCAAGTTTAATGTTAAACTGGATGTGAATAGCGTCTACTCACAGAAAGATAGCACCGATGGCACAATTGATCTGGCTTCCGGCAAGGTTGCCTATCAGAATGTAAATGGCAATGTGCTCGACAATGTGGCCAACACCGGCCTGGCTTCCGTTTTCATCTCACCCGGCTTCCAGTGGATTG
Organism: Mariprofundus sp. KV; assembly: GCF_013387475.1. Classification (GTDB taxonomy): domain Bacteria; phylum Pseudomonadota; class Zetaproteobacteria; order Mariprofundales; family Mariprofundaceae; genus Mariprofundus. Next base: position 14,035 of record NZ_VWNB01000018.1, read on the forward strand.
CTGCTGATGGACTGATTCTCAGTGGTGAGTATCGTATGCCTGTCTATCAGAATGTAAGAGGCATTCAGCAGGTTACCGATCACTGGTTCTTCCTGCGTGCGACCACTTACTTCTAAGGGCGCTCTGAAATATTCAGGGTGTTCCTCAATAAAAAGGAGTGACTATATGAGCAATGATCAATTTTCTGAACAGCGACGCGCCATGTTGAAAGGGGCTGGAGCTCTTGGTGCCACTGCTCTGGCAGCGACCACTCTTGGCAGCAGCGCGCTGGCAGCAGGCATGGAGGGACATCATCACCATGTGGCTGGTGGTAAACATCTGGAGCTGGCCAAATCACTGCACCACTGTGTGGCAACCGCAGAGGCCTGTATCGACCACTGTCTTGATTCGTTCAAGGCGGGCGACACGGCGCTGGCAGATTGCGCGATCAGTGTGCAGGAGACGATGGCCTTCTGTACCGCTCATGCCAAACTGGCTTCATATAACTCAAAATATCTGAAGGCCATGATTGAGCTTGGTATTGAAGTGTGTGGCGATTGTGAGACGCAGTGCCGCAAGCATGATAAACACCCTGAATGCAAGGCTTGTGCAGATGCGTGCGCGGCATGCATCAAAGCGTGCAAAGCTTACACCGCATAAAACCGGGATGGCGGGGTAGTGTTGTGCTGCCCCGTCATACCACTTTATCGAGAGGATAATATGAAAATGAAAGCTCTATTACTTGCAGTGCTGCTGCTTTTTATCCCGTCACTGGCAGCCGCTGAGATCAGCGTCGAAGATGCCTGGGTACGTATGCCGCCACCGGTTGCTGATACGGCAGCAGGTTATCTCACTTTGAAAAATAGTGGTGAGAAGGATGTCGAGGTGGTTGCTGTTGAATCTTCAGCGGCAGCCAAGCCTGAGTTCCATAGTATGTCGATGCATGATGGTATGATGCATATGATGAAGATGGATAAGGTGGTTGTACCTGCCCATGGAGAGCTGCGTTTTGAGACCGGTGGCAATCATCTGATGCTGACCGAGCTCACCGGCACGCTGAATGCCGGTGACCATGTGATGATGACAATTACATTCTCTGACGGAAGCTCAGTGATGGTGCATGCCGAAGTGCGTGATATGCGCAGTCAGGATAGTGGCGGATATGATGACCACGGCGGCAGCCACGGTGAACATCACGGTCACTGAATAAGCCAGGGCAGCGCACACCTTAAATAGCCTTAACCGGCCCTGAAGCGCTACGGATTGATGGCGGAGATTACGATTTGATGTAATCTCCGCCATATCTGTTTTTACACCAATTTTTAAATATGACGGAGGCAATATGAGATCTGTGATTCGGCTTATCATCTGCCTCTCTCTGTTGACTCTGACAGCCTGTGAATTTGACCGCCATGAGATGCATCAGGCGCGTCAGAACCTCTCCTACACGACTAAGCTGCACCATCTGCATATGCTGGTGAACCACTCACTGCAGATGGCCACCCAGGGTGCAGATATGAACCTTCAGGGCGTTGAACATGGCCCGGCCATGTTGGTGAAGGCCTCCGGGCTGCTTGAGCGCGCCATGAGCGGGCCTGAGATGGCGCGCATGCATAAATATGGCAGTGGCAACAAACCTCTGATGAAGATGACTCAGGAGCTTGCCGACAAGTCTGCCGTTCTGATTGAAGCGATGAAGGGGATCTCGACCAAAACCGCTGATAAAGATGCCATTCGTATGCTTAACCATGCCGTTGAGGTGGCTGCAACAGGCAGCTCCCTGATTATGCTGGGCCAGCAGGGTATGGCAGGTGATATTGATGCGGTGATGGTTAATCATGGTCAGCTGATGCTTGGTGAGGCTTCCGGGCTTCTGCATGACACCACCGGAGCGCCGGAGTACAGGCTTCTGGTCAGTGGTGTGGTGCAGATGCTGATCGGTATTCCCGATATGCCGATCGATAGTGAAGATGGCGACAGTAAGTAACGGTTTCAGGGAGTAAACATGGCTTCGTTCTTTTCCAGATTAAAAAGCGGTCTCTCCCGCAGTCGTGATGCACTCTCGCAACTGGTGCCCGGTGGCTCTGTGGATGCCCTCTCGGAAGAGGAGTGGCTCGATATCGAAGATGGATTGATTATGGCTGATTGCGGCGGAGAGCTGGCCGGTGAACTTGTACACAAAGCAAGAAAGCGTCGCGGTGGTTCAGTGCAGGCACTGAAAGAGTCGATGATCTCCATGCTGCCTGAGGTTAAAGCGGTAAACATGCCAGAGAGCGGCCCGTTTGTGCTGCTGGTGGTTGGTGTAAATGGCACTGGCAAAACCACAACCATTGGTAAAATTGCAACGATGTTCCGCCAGCAGGGCAGGTCGGTACTGGTGGGTGCGGCTGATACCTTCCGCGCGGCAGCCGTTGAGCAGCTGGCTGTATGGGTGGAGCGCGCCGGTGCGGAGATGGTACGCCAGCATGAGGGGGCTGATCCGGCTGCTGTTGCCTTTGATACCATCCAGCGCGGTGTGGCGCGTAACTATGATGTGGTGATCATCGATACTGCCGGACGGGTGCAGACCGATCGCGGTCTGATGGATGAGTTGGCCAAGGTGCGACGTGTGATCACCAAGGCCTATCCTGAGGCGCCGCATGAGGTGTGGCAGGTGGTGGATGGCGGCACAGGCCAGAATGCTGTCATGCAGGTGGATAAGTTCCGTGAAGTGGCCGGAACATCCGGGCTGGTTGTTACCAAACTCGATGGCTCGGGTAAGGGTGGCATTGTGTTGCAGCTCTCACACCGCTTTGGCCTGCCGATTCGTTATGTCGGTGTGGGTGAATCTCTTGAAGATCTGATGGCATTTGATGGTGAGGCATTTGTTACCAGCCTGCTTCCTGAACAACCCGAATAGATAAGAGGATAAGCGCCGCTCATCTTCGGTGTCATGGAGATTAAGTATCAGTGGCTGCGCGAAGATTGATATTTCTGTTATGGTTTGCATATGAATGAAATTGTCACAAAAACCTGGTTCTCTCCCTCCAAGATCCCTTCCGGGGATCGCCTGATTCCGTTTATCTCGCGTGAGAAACCGCTCATGATCCGTTTTCCGGCGCTGTTTTCAGCGCGGCTGGTTGAAGATCACATCAACTGGTTGAAAGAGGAGTTGCCCGAGCATTACGAGGTTGTCGATGCCGGCTCCACCAGCATGTTTCACCGTATTACCATTGCCCAGCTTATCTCTGAAGATGAGGTGATGGCGGTGGCTGATGCGCTGGTCGCAGCAGCGATACGTTTTGCCAGAGATGCCACCGAGCTTGCCTACAGGGTTGCCGAGGCCAATGGCATTGAGGCGGATGCGTTGGCAGAGCACATGTTTACACTGGATCATAGCCCTGAGGGGTGGGATCTGTTTCCACATGGTAAGCATCTTCGCTGCAGCGATCTTGAAAGCGGACAGGAGGTCGAGATATCGCTGGCCGGGAACGGTTTTGCGATGCTTGATGCGGAGTTTTTCTGCCGTTATCTCGAAACGACGCCCGGCTTTGAGCTGCCAGAACAGTTCCTTGATCCTGCTGCCGATATGGAGCGGGCGTTCGATATTCTTGAACGAAATGGCAAGTTCAGAGGCGGTTGATTGCTATCGGGCAGATGGATCGACGTCGTTAAAGGCGATGCTCTGTGCATCAGGCTTGAGTAAACGCACCGCATCAAGTGATCTGTTGTTGTCGATCAGTGTTGAGCTGGCATCCAGATCGACCTGTATATCGAACTCTTCTTCGAGCATGGCCTCCAGATAGTCGTAGTCGATGTCGCGATCGGCACTGACCACTTTGATTGAATGATCGTTGCTGCTGTGTCGCGATGGCAGATAGATCGAGCCGTTATTGTAATCGACCGCAAAGGCGATGATACCCGGCACAATAAAGAAGAGCAGACCGATACCGTCTGCTACGGCGATCTTGATATCCACCTCATTGGAGTGGCGCTGCCCGATGCGTTCAGGATAAAAGAGCGTGCCGCAGGCGGAGAGATTCAGGAGCAGGACAAGGGCAATAGTCAGGCTGGTCAGCTTCTTCATTCGGTCACCTCCACTGCTTGTGCTGGTCTGTGAGTAGAAAGCGAAACGCTTCAGCGGTCAAGTCTGTTTGGTTTCATCCGCGCTCTGACTGGTCTATGCTTTTAATATGAACAGAGAAACTCAGCCGCAGCGTCTGGAAGATTCCGTTCCTTTGCGGGCGGTGTTTGTCCGCTTTATTGTCTCATTCGGCATCATGGGGGGGGTTGCTGTTCGGCGCTGCCGGAACCATGAGCTGGCCCGAGGCGTGGGCCTATCTTGCAGTGCAGTTCTGCTGTTCGAGCTACATGACCATCTGGCTGCAGCGTCATGATCCGGCACTGCTGAAGAGCCGCATGAGCTATTTCAAGCCGGGCATCTCTGCCCGGGATAAACTCTTTGGTGCTCTGCTTGCCCTCTTCTATATCCCGTTTCTGATGCTGCCGGGGCTGGATGCGGTGCGATTCGGCTGGTCGGATGTGCCTTGGCCGCTGGAGTTTGTCGGGCTGTTGGCTGTGGTGGTGGGCATGTGGCTGATTCTGCTGGTGATGCAGGTCAATAGCTTTGCCTCTCCGATTGTAGAGGTGCAGCGCGAGCGTGATCATCAGGTGATCGATTCCGGCCCCTATGCCTGTGTACGCCATCCGATGTACACAGGTTTTGTTGCGATCATGTTTGCAATCCCGCTGGCGCTGGGTTCGCTCTGGGGTTTTGTGCCAGCACTGCTGATGGCGCTGTCTCTGAGCATCCGTATCCGGCTTGAGGAGCAGATGCTTAACGATGAGCTGGAGGGTTACAGTGATTACTGCCTGCGGGTGCGGTTTCGTCTGGTTCCCGGGTTATGGTAGTGTCCATATAGACTCGTCGAACGGTCTAAGCCGGTTATATGACTCGATTGTCCGAAACTGGTAAAAGTGGTCATTTAATAGATTGATATCAGTTGATTCTAAATGGTCAATGGAGGAGAAAAGTATGGATGAGTTAACAAAGCAGGCCTTTCTTAATGCTGCAAAAGATTGGCTATGCAGTCCATGTTCAGCTGAAGTTCACTATATTGCTATGCGAGATGGTGAGCAGGTGACGCTGTTAGGGATGCTCTGAATAACCCCTGATTATTTTTCCTCGCCCCTGTTTCGAGCGCGAATTTTGGCAAACTTGCTTATTTATCCCCCGATCATCGCCTGATTGGCTTTGATCGGGTGGTTTATCCGTT
>NZ_VWNB01000019.1 GCF_013387475.1 Mariprofundus sp. KV
AAACGCCTCACGGCGCGTCTTGCGACGCTTGTGATCGTATTCCGCTTCCGCAAAACTCAACTGATCCATAACTCCTCCTGTTCGGAGAAATTATACAGGAATCGACGAGTTATTCAGAGTATCCTTAATTAACCATGCAATGATGAACCAACAACTTCACGCCGAGATTTCTCCTGTTTCCCGCTCAGAAAAAAAACCACTGATCCTAACTATTGCCAACAAATGCATGTGTGCCTGAAAAGAAAAAAGGAGCCGCACCACTGCGACTCCCTTTAAAGATAGCGCGCTCTAACCCACTCGATCACTTAGAAACATCTAATAAGTATACCTATTTAAATATAGTACCTGTTTCCCACCCCGAGAAATTTCATTGTTATATACTATAGACGAAAAATGGATGGGGTGCTGAAAAGAAAAAAGGACCCGCATTTCTGCGAGTCCTTTTTAAGATGGCGCTCCCTGAGCGATTCGAACGCCCGGCCTTCTGATTCGTAGCCGTTTTTTCCTGGAAACACAATGAAACGCCATGAAGCCAGCATCTAAGAAATATTCCTTTATATTGCGGTCTCTTATAGTGATATATATTATTCAACCTGTTGCGGGGTGTTTCTCTAAATTGCGTTACAGAGTAAACCCCAAAGTAAACCCTAGTAAACTGGGGTTTACTTCTGAAGGAGGTGCGCGTCATATTTACTGACCGATATATCAAATCTCTCAAGCCAACTGATAAGCGGCAAGACCTTCGCGAAGGCAAACCCAACGTAGGCTTTGGAATACGTATTTATCCGAATGGTGATAAGTCGTGGTTCTACATTTACAGGATTGATAAACGCCTTCGCCGCATGACTCTTGGCAAATATCCAGCCATGAGCCTAAGCGAAGCGCGCAAAGCTTATTCCGATGCTAGAAGAACATTCGAAAATGGCGGAGACCCCGCCGAAATAAAACAGGAGATTAAAAGAAAAGAGAAAGAAGCTGATACCGTTGAACAATTAGCTAATGAATACCTTGAGAAGTGGGCCAAGCCTCGAAAACGCTCTTGGAAAGAAGATGAGCGCATCCTAGATAAAGATATTCTTCCTTTGCTAGGAAAAAAGCGCGCAAAAGAAGTGACCCGCCGCGACATCATTCGTCTCCTGGATAAAATCGCCAACAGGGGTGCGCCAATAGCAGCAAATCGAACACAAGCCCTACTTAGCAAGATGTTTCGCTTCGCCGTAGGCCGTGACATCGTACCATTTAGTCCCTGCCTAGAAATTGCTAAAGCTTCCCCAGAGAACAAAAAGGATCGTGTCCTTTCGGATGAAGAAATTAGAACTCATTGGAATGGAATTCTGGAAAGTGATATGACTCAGCAAACTAAGGTCGCACTATTACTTCAATTGGTTACCGCGCAAAGAAAGGGCGAAGTGGTTGCTATGCGCTGGGATGAAATTGAGGACAATGTTTGGACTATTCCTGCCGAGAAAGCGAAAAACAATGAAGCTCATCGCATTCCTCTTTCCCCACAAGCAATGGCCCTGCTAGAAATGGTCAAAAACAGTTCTCCTTGGATATTCCCGGCTCCTAATGGCGGGCACCTGAGAGGCGATAGCGTCAGCCGCGCAACTCGGCGCTACCTAATGCGAATCAAAAAACCTACAGAAAGTAATCCTGAGGCAACTCTCACAAAAAATGATCCAGAATGGTTTACCCCACATGACTTCAGGCGGACAGCAGCTACAAACATGACCAAGTCAGGCTTTAATCGCCTCACAGTATCTAAGGTGTTAAACCACGTTGAAGGTGGCGTGACGGCCATCTATGATCGACATAGTTATGATAAAGAAAAAAAACAGGCCCTAGAAGCCTGGGGAAGAAAGCTTGAATCAATTCTTTCCAAAACAAAAAACGATAATGTCATTGTTCTCAATCGCTGAGAGGGAAGGCCATGAAAGAATACTCTAATAAAGAATTAACCATAGATATGATTCCAGGCAAAAAAGCCAAGTGGATTCCAGAAATTTCTGATTTTGCACTTACGTTTAATGGATATGACTATTTAGAGCAAAAACACCCTGATGCAAGAGAGATATGGGATGTGATCAATCCTTTATTTAAGAAATGGATAAATGATTTCGAGACAACCAAAGCACTTCCTGATGACCTTTCCGAATTACGCTGTTTTCTCTTTTTCATTCAACGCAACCGCAGATGGACAGAGCAAGCCCCAGGAGCAGAACAGAACAAAAGCTCTAGCCTAGTCCATTTAATATTAGAGAAAATTAGAACTGAAGTTAATTCCAAGAATGTGGACATAGATACATGATGGACGATATTCAAGACTGGATGAATGAGCAGCGTATCTACTGGGAAGAAAACCCCGCACAGAAGAAAATATTCGATAAAGCCGTCATCCTTCACATGCAAATAAATAAATGGACCGAATGCTTAAATAACACTTCGGTTCCGAATGAAGTAGTACACCTAGAAATCCAAATATCTAAAGCTGAATCAAAACTGAAAAAGCTCGAGCATGAACTTGATGACTCCGTGCCACGATCATCTCAATCGACAGATGAAAAATCCCTCCAGAAGCAGTGGCGATCAATAGGAGGAAAAAGCCATCATGCTGATGACCGAAAAGCCTTCAAAAACGATTACAGAGCAGAACGAGGAACCACAGCCGAAGTTTCTTTCCCAAGACAAAAAGTCATATCAGAGCTGAGAAAACATTATCCCCATATTGCCGACACAACACTTACAGTCTGGGCCAAGCAAGCAGACAAGGAAGATAATTATATTCGTAAACCAGGAAGGCCAAAAAAGGGGTAGCATGCTAACTTCAATCCCCCTTTTTGCTAAGTAGACAGACTGTTTCTATTCTTTTCACAAGTAAGCCTCTCGCTTCACAGCACGGCAACGCGCTGAATAAATGATGCGAGGTTACACATGACAATTATTCGATGGGCAAAATTAAGAGAGGTTGTTCCCCTTTCAAGGTCACAAGTTTGGCGGCTTGAGCAAGATGGAAGGTTTCCGCGCCGTATAAAACTTTCCACAAACGCAGTGGGCTGGGACTCTCAAGAAATAGAACAGTGGCTTCAGTCACGTAAGGGGGTGACAGCATGACTATCCCTAATAAAAAAGCCCAAGGCGCGGTAACGCCTGGGGCTTCAGTTAAGTCAGCACAGCAATGCAAACTTGAGGGTAAGGATAACAAGAACCCAACAAAAAGCATTCGAATATTACGTATCCTGGCAGAGCAAAGTCTAAACAGATATGAGGCAGAGAGGTTTAACGATCACTGCCTTCCTTCTACCGTTTCAACAATCCAACAAAAGCATGGTATCACCATAGCCAGAAGGTTTGAAACGGTTCCAGGCTACATGGGCATCCCAACAAGCTGCTGCCGCTATTGGCTTGAACCAGAACAAAAAGTGAAAGCGATGGAGATCCTTCTAAAGAAAGGCTCAAAGGACCGCGAGACGAGCGCTTACGCATCATCAGGCACCTAGAGATATAACTCCATACCATAGGCAACCAAACAGCAGGTAGGCCCAGCTATCTGCTTGTTTGGCCTCTAGCCTCAAGAATTACTCCAACTTTGTTTTCAGCATTCAAAACAGCGGTTTTGCAACAGCGGTTTTGCAACACAAACCCCGCATTTAAGCATTACTACTATTGAAAATAGTTATTCAGAAAACGTCCGAATAGAGGCGGTTATTTCTAATATCTATATAGCCCTAACACCAATCCCAAAGGACTATGAACAGAAAGACTATAAGCTATAGTGAACAATTCGAGTTTGGCGGCGTAACCTATAAGGTGAACGTCACCAAAAGATCGGGAGTTTACCGGGAGGTAATGCGAAAAGTCCTGGAGCAACTAAGCATTGCTAGGAAAAAGCATGGGCGCTTGCTAGTGGTTCGATTTGACCTTCATAGTTTCGCTTTTGACTCCAACAGCCTAATGGTAAGTCAATTTCGCAATCAAATTATTCAGTGGATAAAGCGTAACTATAAAACCAAGGATGTTGGCTTTGTGTGGGTTCGAGAACAGGAAAGGAGCAAGCACCAGCACTATCACTTCGCTCTTTTCATTGATGGCGACAAAATCAGACACTCTAAAAAACTATTGGAAGCAATTGCTGACAAATGGGAGCACGTTGATCACCACAACAACCATATGCCAGTTATCCCAAAGCCCTTTTACTTCGTTGATAATGACAGCGTTTTTGCCGATGCTGTTTACCGCCTAAGTTATCTGGCTAAACAAAGAGGCAAGGGGCATCGCCCTGATCAAGCGAAGGACTACAGCACTAGCCGGTTAAAATAAGTCAGCAGGTACCATTACTTTCCATCAATCTCACTCACATCACGAAGAAAGTAATAGTCAGCAACTCCTCCTGGCCCAATTATATAATAATAAGAATTTTTGGAGGCCAATTGAATAGATGAAGATTCTGGTCGACTTATCAAAGCACCTTTTAATTTATAGGCAACACCAACAATAGGACCAATATTTACTGCTCTTAATGCCGCAGGTCCAAATGAGTTATAGGCTGTTTTTCCAACTTTTCCACAGTACACAACCTCTTTATCTGGGCAGATACTTGAAAAGGGATTGCCAGCCAGGGACGGTGAAGAAAAAACCAACAGTGATGCTGCAAGAATGAATATTCGAGTCATAAGAAATCCTCCTTGCTTCTGAGCATAGCAAAATATTCTCAATTTGAAAAAACTGACCCTCTTAAGTGCAAGTCCACGTAACAGAACAGATGACACATGCTTAAATGCTACATCACCCTTTATATCTATTTTGACCGAAAGAAAGTTTGTAGTCTGCTAGTTTACTGCTAACCTAATAAGATGGCTTAGGGAGGCTATTGTGAAGTATTGGTGGGTTAACCATAAACAAACATTCAATGAGGAGCTTTCTGGTGGCTACATTTGGTCCCCCAAGGCAAACAAGAATGGCGCAAGAAACCAGACATATATCAACTTAACATTGGCAAGCACCGGAGACCGGATTTTCTCATACGCAAACGGAGAAATAAAAGCTGTAGGGATTGTCTCTCACCTTTTTGAAGAAAAACAGAAACCTTCCGATTTTGGTAAAACAGGAGATCAATGGGATAACAATGGTTGGCTGGTTCAAGTCAACTGGACAATGTTATCTTCTTTTGTAAAACCAAAGGACCATATCAGTACAATTGCCCCACTATTACCCGAACGAAATTCTCCAATTCAAAAAAATGGCAATGGAAACCAAAGCTGCTATCTAGCTGAAATCTCCATTGATTTGGGCAGTAGGCTTCTGGCAATCATATCGAATAGAGAAACCGCAATTACTGGTGTTCTATATGACCTTGAAAAAGACGCAAATGAAAATGAGATAGAGCATGATATTAAGCAACTGCAGATTGCTGAGACAGAGAAAGAACAAATAATTAAATCTAGACGTGGGCAAGGCACCTTTCGAATCAACGTGGAAAAAATAGAAAGCGGCTGTCGAATCACTGGAATAACTGATAGACGTTTTTTAGTAGCTAGCCATATCAAGCCTTGGCGAGACAGTGACAATACCGAGCGACTGGATGGAAGTAACGGCCTCTTACTATCACCTCACATCGACAAGCTATTCGACAATGGATGGATTAGTTTCTCAGATGACGGGCTGATGCTTATAGCTTCAAATGAAATCTCGGATATTCTGCAAGCATGGAAAATAGATTCGAACAAATGTGTCGGAAGCTTTCATGAGCGGCAAAAAAACTACCTAGGGTACCACAGAAAAAATATTTATCGTGGCACCTGATAAAGTGTGGGACTATAACCATGAAGTATGAAGCGCTGTGTGAATATATAGAAAAGAAAATGCGAATGTCGCATATATATCAACCTGTCATGTTGATGGAGATTCTGAAAAACAGAGGTAAACGTCATCAGCTTGATATAGCCAAGGAGCTACTCTCTCACGATCAAAGTCAGATCGAATATTATACCAAAATCACAAATAATATGGTTGGTAAGGTCCTTAGAAATAATGAAGTTGTCACTCGAGACAAGGATTCAAAATACTATGAGATCATTGGTTTTGAGGAGCTAAGCCCTGAGCAAGTAGAGGCACTAATCTCCCTGTGTCAAAATCGACTGGGACAGTTCCTAGAGTCTCGTGGTGACAGTGTCTATCAGCACCGCAAGAAATCCACTGGGTATATCAGCGGAACAATTAGATATGAGGTTCTAAAACGGGCACAGTTTCGGTGTGAGTTATGCGGTATATCAGCAGCCGAAAAAGCCTTAGAGGTCGATCATATAGTTCCTCGCAATCACGGAGGAAGCGATAACATCAGCAACTTTCAATCGCTCTGCTATAGCTGCAATGCGATGAAGCGAGATCGCGATGACACTGACTTTCGTGGCATTCGTGAGATGTACAATCATAGACAGTCTGATTGCTTATTCTGCCAAATTCCCACGAAACGAATTATCTCTGAAAATGAACTCGCTTATGCGATTCGCGATAGCTATCCGGTCACTGAACTACATACGCTTGTGATTCCAAAACGCCACATCACCACGTATTTTGAACTTGGCCAGGCTGAGATTAACGCATGTAACAGTCTGCTACTGGATCTAAAGAATATTATAGAAACTGATGATTCAAGCGTCTCAGGGTTCAACATTGGAATAAACAATGGAGAAAGTGCCGGGCAGACTATCTTTCACTGTCACATTCACTTGATACCACGACGTGATGGTGACGTAGAGAACCCTAGAGGAGGCGTACGTCATTCTGTGATGGGGAGTGGCTACTACTAATATAGACGACTAAAACAACCCATAAACATCATCAACTGCTAGAGTGAAAAACCAAGAAACGATGAACATATTAGTTTCTGGATTTTCTGGAGCATCTAAAAAAGAGAATTAGACCCTCGAAACAATGCCACCATAAAAGGCTCCTAAGTTAGGTTGCAGATGGAAGTCGCATCCTGCAACCCATTGCAATTGAAATCATCCGGTGATTTCAATCCAAACCTGCACCTTGCAGCAACATGGCGACAGGCTGGATTCGGCCCAGAGTGTGTGAAAACGCTGGTCAATAATGGTATAATTATCTCACAACGTCTTGTGGGGTATTTGCATGAAACGATTTGTTATTGGAGAAAGCCGCAGCCAAAGCACGCTGTTTCCTGAGCT
>NZ_VWNB01000001.1:0-50000 GCF_013387475.1 Mariprofundus sp. KV
TTAGTGTGCTTCATGGCCTGGGTTCTCCGCGCGGTAAATTTGCTGTCTCGACAACTACAAATGTACCACAAACGTTGGGAATTCAGGCCTACTTTCTTACTGCTAAATCTTTAACCGGACAGCAGTGATGCTTGTTATTGATTGTTGACTAATTGTTCCAATCCATATGGCAGTTCATCAAGCTTCTCAACACGCCTAGCTTTACCAAGTTTTATTAATGACCATCCAAACACTACTGCCATGACAATTACAATCCCAAGTTGCCACCCTATGTAAACGGGCATCCTCCCTTTGTCCCATGCAACAAACAAAACAAATGCGGTAACCAGAAGCGAAACAATTGTGATGGCAATGCTAAAATAGAACATCGCATTAGAACCCAGCTTGATCTGGAAGCCGGGATTCTCCCGCACAACTAATGCATGTACGAAAAGAGCAAATGTCTTTTGTTGTGTCTTTGCAGAAATCCACAGCAATATCGTGAGCATCTTGTGGCTGGCGAATACCCCCTGTTACATGATGTCCAGCTTTCTGAAGTGCATCTCTGATATGTTTTCCAACAAATCCACTTGCTCCGCAAATTAAAATGTTCATTTCGACTCTTTTAGTTGGGTCACAATTGATTTTGTCACAAGCATTTCAATACTCATCACAAACCTCCTTTATGAGATTGCATTAATATTTCTCTCAAATTAAGACTTGTGATTATTTTGAGGATTGAACTGGTATGACAGGCGATACGCCCGAGTCAGAAACCAGTACAGTCATAAGGTTTATAACCATTGAGGCTTGATCTTTTTGCTCTATTTTGATGCCCTTCTTATCCAATGCGACAATAGCCTCATGAACAGTCTCAACAGCGCCCTTCACTAATTTTTCTCGTGCCATAACCACTGCATTTGCCTGCTGAACACGCAGCATCTCAGAGGCGATCTCTGGCGCATAAGCCAGATGATTTAGATGTGACTCATCAATCGTTATTCCTGCTTTTGAAAGGACATTTTGTAATTCAACGGTGAATTCTTTTGACACCTTTTCGCGGCTGTTCATTAAACTCTCTTCAGTCCCGGTATACGGATACTTTGCAATTAGATGGCGTAAGGCTGCCTCAGATTGGTTACGCACAAATTCATGCACTGAATCGACCACAAATACAGATCTGGCAATGCTTGTAATGTGGTATACTACTATGCCTGTGACTTCTAGCGGATTGCCATCAGCATCATTTACCTTCAGCAATTTTGTTTCAAAATTGACCAGTCTGGTCGAAACCTTGCGGCCTATATAGAAGATATTGGTCCAATAAAATCCAGATTTACTTAATGTGCCAACATATTTTCCAAAAAATGTATAGGCCCGTCCACTATTCGGTTGAATCACCGAAAATCCAGTTGCAAAAACCAGAAAAAAGAGTGAACCAATTATATCAAACGAATATACATATGAAGCAATCAGTATCGGAATCAATATGCCCAAGATAATAAAACCGTTAAAATAACTTACCTCTTTGTCGTCGAAACTATCCATAATTGCCTCTTTTAATATTTTTTCGATTCAAACCTATCAGATGTATAAAGAAAAAAAGTGTCAGGGTGACATTTCAATACCCCTGCATATGAACGGGGCCCAGAGTAGCACGGCCGCAAAGCCGATTATGACTCGAAGATTGCATGGTAAAAAGATGGGCGGAGCACATCGCTTTGAATAGTGACTCACCTGTGCCACAACCCTGATAAGAATCCTGCAACTGTGAGACTGTCACATCATTTGAGCCAGCCAGAGGACTATCACCAGACTCCTGACTCCCACGAGTGCAAAGGCTGCCTTGTGAAGAGTTGCTGCTATAAAGCATACTAATTTCACAGATAGAATCACTATTTCGCATCATCCACTTTGCTTACATTGCCATTCAAAACACTGGATCCGACAGAAGCAATTAATAGTGCAACTATCGTTGCCACGATGTACATGCCGTTTCCGGATTCACCAGTGTCCAAGCGGACATCGGTTCTTTTTTCCGGATTACTGTATACCGATATCCATGTTCCAATCCCAAATAGATCCTTAGCCCGCTCTTCTAAAGCGCCCTTTGGACCATTCTGAAACAAACTAGCCTTGAATGGGGGTAACCCTTTCGGCATTACTCTGAGTGAAACATGCAATCCATAACTATCACTCATATTAGAAGCCCAGGATATATTAGTTTTGACGACTTGAGCCTGGTACTTTGGCCAACTCCGTACTTCTTCCATAGAAGCAGTACCCACAATCCCTATGAAATAAAATGCGAGTCCTGAAGCAACAAACCAGGGGAATGCTTTTCGCAACCGAGTCGAAAAAGGCAGCAGAGATGAGTTTTGTTGATCGCTCATCTTAGCCAGCTCTCATGGAAATAAACTTATTTGAATCCATCTCAGTTCCCCCTTCCCTGCACCATGAATGGTGCCCACAATGCCGGTGCTGCAAAACCTTTTTTTTCTCGAAGTAATTTGATCGTAGCAAGCTGTGCGGTACGCATCGCTTGGGCTGGCGACTCACCCTGGCCATATCCTTGATAGAATTGCTTCATCTGCGTTGCTGTTACTTTATCAGAAACCGGCCAGAGACTCATGACCAGATTCCTCGCACCGGCCAATGCAAATGCCCTGCGAAGCCCGAATACTCCCTCGCCAGACTTCACTTCACCTCTTCCGGTTTCACATGCAGAGAGCGTTACCAGATCGGTTGCATGCAGATTCATCCCTGACACCTCAAGTGCAGTCAGCAAACCGTCATCGCCACCGGATGATTGATTGGCATGGTTGGCGCCGGCCATCGCAAGACCGGAACGCACCAGCGGATTCTCGTATCCTTTCGGCAATTTTGGAGCTGCTTGATCGTCATCATCATCCATCAACGCCATGGCGCCGCGTGTGTTGTCTGCAATCAGTGATGGCTGGTCCTGCAAAAAGAACCCGTGCGTAGCCAGATGAATTACTTTCGATGGTTTGGCCGATAGCACTGAGGCTTCTGTCGCCTGCTTACCAAGTACAATGGTGCTTTTGCCTTTCAGAAGCGCTGGCACCTCTCTGGCTTCCTGTTCGGTGCCGGGCAGTTGTGAGAACCGCATGGAAAAGCCCGAAGATCGTGTCATAGCGCTGTTTTGGCTTGCAGGTGAGCCAGATGCTGCTGCAAGGTCGAAGCTGGGGTTAGCGGCCAGAAAAAGAGCCTGCTGAGGTTTCATGCCTGTATTACCCTTAGCCAGATCACGGCCGGTAGTGACATAAGCGATCTGTTTTGATTCGATCAGGTATTTTCCAGCTTTATCCCGCATGGCATTAAACGGAACCAGATTGAGCAGACCATCGGGAGATATAATCACTGATTGTGCATTACCAACGGTCTTGGCCAGTGGATGCCAAATAAGGTCATACAAACTCCTGCTAGCCTCTTCCTGCAGCTTGGAATCTGATCCGATCGCACCCAGCGGTTTCAGCGCGGCATGCACCTTGGCTTCCAAAGCCTCAGCTTCACCCAAATCAACCAAGGTTACTAATCCATCGGCTTTTAGTATAAATGCAATGTAACGCCGAGATGTGGTGAATTTTCCAGTTGACCAATCCACATCTTGAATCTTCACAAATTCAACAAGTAACTGCCCTTTTCCAAGCCTTGAAGCAACATCCGATGAAAATATCTTTCGTTGGCGAAAGCCCTCAGAAAGAAGTGCACTCTTTGCTGCCAGTTTCCCTTCAAGAACGGCAATCGCATCCTGCAACTTTTCAATACGCTCAGTGTAATCTTTTGATGAGTTGCCATCTTTAGTGCTAGTTTTCAACAAGGCACCAAGAGATGTGCGATTCTTATTCAGAGTATTCCATAATTCACGAGCCTGAGGGTCGAAGCTGTCTATAATTGATTTCTGTTGTCGTGCTTGTGCATCGAATACAATACCTTTACGAGCCAATACACGATCAAGACCCGATCGCACCGCTTGATCATTTTCTTTCAATTGCTGATGAATCAGCGACAACATGCCGTAATAGCCCCAGTTCTGATCCATCACTAATACAAGTTTCTGGGATTCACTGGATATATCGAACAGTGCGTTTATAAGCTTGTCAGAATGGTTCTGACCTGTTTGGAATGCATCCAAAGCTTCGATACTTTTTTTCCTGACACCCAAGACATACCCAAGGTTGTTGTAGTTTACATCGTTAGCCTGAATGGCTATTGCCTGACGATAGTATTCTTCAGCCTTGGGATAATTGTTCATGCTTGAATTCAACAGACCAAGATTATTTAGAGCAAAAGCCACTGTAGAATGCCTCTGGCCATAAGCTTTCCGATTTATCGTTAATGCCTGCAAAAACAAAGGCTCTGCCTTTTTATATTTACCTTCATCCAGATAACGTAATGCAAGGCTATTAATATGTCTGGCATAGCTTGGATGATTTTCGCCCAGTGAATTTTTGATGATTTTTGAAGAACGAATAAATGTTTGAGTAGCCTCTTTATCTCCGGCTGCAGCCTGTATTTGCCCCAACACATACAGATCACCGGCAAATATCGGGTGTTGTTCACCCAGCATCCTTTTATCAATGTCGATCAGTTCAACAATAGTTTTAAATGCTCGATCATAGTCGCGCATTGTCATGTAGAGGCGAGCAAGATTGTATAAGGCAGATGTATATGCCGGGTGAATATTGGGCTGCGACTTAAGGATAATTATGGCTTTTCTGTACTGACTCATTGCCAGGCGAAAACTCTGTGTGCGTTCATTGACCATAGCCAGATTTACCAGTGTGATTGCATATAACGGATCCTGATCTCCGACTGTTTCCTTATAAATTTCTAAAGCCTTAATCAGATGTTTTCTTGCCTGACCAAATTTGTTTATTTTCTGATAGAATAAACCAATATTGTTATGGCTACGTGCCGTATTAACCCGTGCTTTTCCCGTTAGTTGTGAGTTTACCTTCAGCGCATCAAGATAAAGGGCTTCCGCCTTGCTATAAGCAGCAGTTTCTTCATATAACCCTGCCAAATTATTCTGAGTGTTTGCATACCCCTGGCTATGTTTGCCATCAGTGCTAGCAAATAACGTTAACGCCTCTTTGAAAAAATTTTCAGCCTTTTTGTAATCGGCCATCTTGCGACTTACTCGCCCTAGATTATTTAATGTTGCAGCGTATTGACTTGTTGAGTGCATTTGATGCTTTTTTAACACTGTCAGTTCCTGAGCAAAGTGAACAGCGGCCTTATCCAGTTTATTAATTGCCAAGTAGCTTCGGCCAAGCCAACCATGATCATATGCGGCATATACACGCCCCGCACCTGCATTAATTTTTAGCGTTTTGCTAAAGAATTCAATCGCCTTGTGATACTCATTTTTCTGATAATGGAGCTTACCCTGCTGGAAATAGCGAACGGCCATCTGCACATCTTCCTCTTCCGATGCCAACCCAGTTGATGCAAACATAAACACTAAACACATCAGAAAAATCACCTGTTTAAAATGAGTACAGAAATTCAAATAAAACCCCTTCCTAAAATGACATTTTGAATCACTTGATAAATAGGCACCTAACCATCGATCACACTTAACAGCCTGAGAGCAGGAAGAAGGGTCGAACTGAACATAGTGAGCACAAGAATCAGTACAGTCAGTATCGAACCAGCCATACTAAGATGGAACAGAGAAGGTGCTTTTCGGAAAATCGCAACAACCTGCATGAAAATTAATGTCACAATTAATAACCCCAGGATTTCTTTATAGTCAAAGAATAATTGTGCCAATCCTGGAAGCATCTGCTCGAAATCCACATGCAGCTGTATAATCACAGGTGCTATAAGCAGTAACATCCCAAATATCGACAGGTTGGCCAATAGTGAAATGATTGTGTAGGGCAAATAAATATTTGGTTGAATTTCAGCTCTCATGATACCCATCCTATTCATCTTATGGTGCGGCAGTTGTATGCACAGTAAATTGAAGAATAGATGATGATCCACCCTCATCGTCTTCATTCATCGGCTCCACTCCCCGTGTCATAGCATGGCCAAAACCGGCACTTTTCAATAGTGCGGATACACCGCTTCCATCGCCTGTTCCTCGTGTTTTAGGCATTGCTCTTTGAGCAAGAAAACTGAGATCCTGAACCATGGTCTCTTCTTTGGCCTGACTAGCAATCAGAATGATTCGTTCAGTTCCAAAAGATGAGTCGCTGGCCTTGAACAACCCCTTTTTACCCTTTTTCCCACCCAATCTGCCGTTGGGATGGATACGGCCCTTAAACCAGTGGCTAATCGAATAATCGCTGCCTACAAACAGAACGTTCAAATCCACTGCTTTCTCGCCCGGATTTTTAGCTGAAAGGTAAACTGCATCACCGGGATGAATTCTAGGTACTGAATCAATCGATATGGTTTCAGATTGGCCATTGGTCTTGCGCTTAATAATCAGATTGGCTTCCAAGCCACTGGATCCTGCCCCCATTCCCTGGCTGACTTTGAGCAGGTTTAACACGCGCGCAATGCGAGCAAGATTATCTGCCAGCGCAAGCGACAAAGCCTTATTATCCTTTCCTTCCAGAGTTATGGATGGTGATTTATTTTCCCCTGATGCGATCAATTCACCTGTCGGTGGTACTAGCCAGAGTTGTTTATCTTTTTCGGCCAGTCGAATGTCTGCTGACTCTCCGGCTTTAACCCAGGTCACACGAAGTCCGCTATCATCAGCAGCCTGCATGGAATCCAATGCTTTTTTGACCTGTGGGCTGCTCTGTTCGGGTTTGGCAACTCGAATCGAAAAGTTCATCTTACGTTCTACCAGACGTGCATAAGCATGTTCTGGCATGGCTTTTACCTCGATCACCTTTTTATTACGGAATGCAATCGGTTGCAGAGCACTATCCATCGACTCCGAATTACTCACAGTTAGATAGCCTAGCGCACTTTCATCAGCTGCTGCGGGTGATTCCATGATTGCCAGTATGGAGCCCACAGAAAGGCGGCTGATACTACCTGCTGCAATATGAATCTCATCATCCTTTAACTCAATCGGCCATTGCGGTTTGTCAGCTTTAGCTGTTACACCGAAAACAGTAGCATCGAGGTCACCCTCAAACAAAGGAGTTGGCCTATCCATATATGAAGCGGCATATCGTTGAAGCACTTCCTGTGCAGCCTGACGGTAGGTAATGCTCGGATACTCGGAAATCACCTGCAATATGGTAAATGAAAACAATCCATGCGGCACACGGCCCTCTTCACCTGCGGGGAGTCGCATTTCCGGAGTTTGTTCGGTGGTTTGTGCAGCATAAAAAGCAACAAACCCGGCCTTACGACTATCACCACCGACATTACCCAGGGCTGTCTCAGGTTTAACGTGACCACGGGTTTTAACCCTGTTGCTTTCAGCTTTATCTAGTGCTTGTTGAGGGACACCCAAAGCAGATGCCGGCACCTTGCGCATTTTTACATCTTCACCGCCCAATGCTCCGCGTGTCACCGTGCCGGAATGACATGAGTCAAAGACTGCCCACACAAAAGCACCTTTAGCTCTGATTGCTGCAATACTGTTACCTATTTCATCATCAACCAGCGCATTCTTTACCTCGCCTATCGCGTCATCCCAAGCACCGATATCTGATGGCAAGAACAGCTCATCAAGTCCATCGGTCTCTTCCATATCTCCTTTTTTAGCAGGCTGTCTCGATCCATGACCGGAAAAATGTAGATAGACAAAGTCTCCTTCAGCCGCCTTTTTAGAAATCGTCTTCAAGCCATGTAGAATGGCGGCACGCGTGGGATTGCCACTTGATCCATCCACGCCATCGGCCAACATGGTGATATTCGACTCAGGAAATGAACGGAATCTCTGTGTTTTAAGAAACTTAAAAAGCATTTCAGAATCATATTTAGGGCCATTCAGATGATATTGTTCAGGTAAATTAGGATATTCGGATACTCCGACAATCAGCGCATGTCCCGTTGCCGCCTGTAGATAAGAAGCCGAAGAAATCAGCATGGTCATCATCATAAATACTTGAGCTATTCTGTTCATTTAAAGTACCTCTTTAATCAATCTAGTGATACAGACAGACGTTCGAATGTAGATAATATCAGGATTGACCAACATCTTTTTTATATTCAAGCCTTAGTTGCTTATCTTCAATTGCAGGAATTTCATACTGATTCAGTAGTTTTTGAATCGCATCTGAATATGGAAGATCCAGATCAATAGTAACCCTCCAAACATCATCCACCTGATATATCATTACTGATGCACCTGCAGCTTCAAATTCACTCTGCAGCTTCGCTGCTGACTTCGCCGGATATGCGACCCGTTTTTCTAATGCAATCGCGAAATCTGACCCACCTCGGTAAACAGTTTCATTTGGCACTGTTCCTTTTTGCTCACCAATCACATTCACACCAACAATGACCAGAAGACATATAGCCGCGACAGAAGCCAGCTCAGGTAACCAGTAAGCCTGCCACCACTTCCTTGTCTGCTGTTCTGGTTCTAACAACCTCTCATTTCGACAGCGCTCCAGCAGGCGCTCCAACTGTGTCGCATCCGGCTTCCCCATCGCGTCCATTTCAGACTGGTATTGCTGCTTCATCACCGAACGTAAGGTCTTAGCCTGCACATCCTCTTCTTCAGGTGCAGTATCATCGGATCTGCCGGATAACTTTTCCAGCCATTTCTCATCATCAGATATAGTCACGGCATACATCCAGAAAAGGTTTAAAGTGCTTACGACACTGGGAGATATATTCACGGGTTGCACCAAGGGAACGGCCAAGCAATTCAGCCAGCTCCTTTGTAGTCCAGCCCTGAATCGTCGCGAGAGTCAGCATCTCGGCTCGTTCATGATCCTGCTCGCTGAATCGAAGAAATGCGCGTTTCACACAGTCTTCAAGCGTAGGACCAGGATCTACACATGTCTTTGGATCAGGAATAGTTTCTGAATAGCCATCAATCTCTTCATGCGGTGCTTTCTGTTTTCTGAAAAATGTAAGCATACAGTTGCGTGCAATTTTCCAAAGCCATATTCTAATTTCGCACTCATTGCGAAAAGTGCTGCAATATCGAACAATATTAATGAACGATTCCTGGACCAGATCATCTGCATCTGCTGCTGAAAGTCTATGTTTGATGAAATAACGTTTGAAAGGGAGGCTGTAGAGTTCGAACAACTCAGAGATGCCCTCCTCCCTATCTATACCACCTTTTCGGATCTTGTTCAGACAAAGCTCTTCATCATTAGACATAATAGTTTCCTAATTTCTCACCAGCTGAACAACTCATACATCATAGGGTTTTGTGAACCATATACTTTACTTTTCTCCGTTTTCACATCATCCGCCAGCGCGGCTATGGCCTTGTTTTTACCCGCATATTTTTTTGCTCGCTGAATCAAGTCACTGGTCTTATGACTTTCGGAGGAAGATGTTACAATTTTATCGGACAAGCTTTTTTGCAATCTGGCAGCTGCTAACAGCAGAATGGGATCCTTTCGTGCATCGCCAAGATCAATCAGTTTATTAATGATATTGACCTGTTCAACGACTGCGGCATTCAAACCCTTGGCTTCTGCACTATCATCAGATGCCAGGGAAGCACTTATACCCCCAAACAGGATAGCCATTACTAGCCCTATCTTCACAAATACTTCATTCATATCTTAGCCCTTAAACAGCCACCCACTTTCGCAGGTGGCTGTATTTTTAACAATTATATTTCACTTATTTACAAAACGGTGATGGCAGCCATTAACGATAAGTTGTTCCTGTATAGTAACCATTGCTATAGTGGTACTGACGACCCTTTGACTTCATGGCTGCAATATCATCTGCAATGCCTGCAACGTCTTTACGACCATTAGCGGCCTTTTTAGCTCGCTTCAACACATCTTCAGTTGAATTGTTTTCAGTAGAAGTTGGTGCTGCTGTATCGCTCATAGTTTTCTGCAGTTTGGCTGCAGCAAGCAACAGAATAGGGTCTTTACGTGCATCGCCTAGATCAATCAGCTTATTGATAATGTTTGCCTGTTCAACAACCGCAGCATTCAGACCTTTGGCTTTTGCCTTATCATCAGATGCAACTGCAGCATTCATGCCGCCCAGTATAATAGCTGTTCCCAGCCCCATGGTTACCAGTACTTGTTTATTCATGCTCTTCTCCTTATTTTGGGTCTTGCCCATTTTTTTGTAGAAATAACTACAACATAATAATAGATGTTTCTATTCAAAAAGTGTCAGGAATGTGAATGATTAATAACGATTCCACTCTCGGTTAGTGAACCCTGAGTGATCACCCGTACTCCAGTACTTTGACTTTGCAGCCGCAATATCATCAGCAATACCTGCAATATCCTTGCGTCCCTTAGCTGTTTTTTTTACACGGGCCAGAATATCTTTAGTTGCACTGCTCTCATCAGATGCCGGTGCGGCTTCCTCACTCATAGTTTTCTGCAACTTGGCTGCAGCCAATAACAGTATAGGATCTTTGCGTGCATCACCCAAATCAATCAGTTTATTGATGATATTTGCCTGCTCAACAACTGCAGCATTCAGACCTTTGGTTTTTACCTTATCATCAGATGCTAAGGAAAAATTCATACCACCAAGCACAATGCATGCTCCCAGTCCGATGGAGACCAATATTTTTTTATTCATGTCTGAACTCCTTTTATCGGGAAATCCCCATATATTGACTGAAATAGAAGCTAGCTATTCTTACAGACGCCCGTGTTTGAAAACTGTCAGGCCATAATTTATGACTAAATCGAGAAACTATCAAATGTCTTGAAAAAATCTTACCCAAAGGTAACCAAAGCGCTTCATATGTGAGTAGCCTCCAAAAAAATAGGGAGACAGGTATAGATATATGGGTATAGTTTTTAAGTATCAGGGATACAGAAAGAGAGCACTTCTAAAGTAACAAAATTCCTGGTTAATCGAGCTCTGAGCCTGTTAGCAACAGCCACTTCAAAGACATTCTTTTGGATGAGCTGGCTGGCAACTCTTTCAATCTGTTCCAAAGCAACAACCGTTGAGAGACATGCGCCCCATCGTTTGTTTTTAATGTATCAAGATTCAAAGTCATGTCATCAATGGAAGGTTTTGAATCTGACTCAAAACAGGTAATCATAAAATCAACTTTCAACCCCGTACTATCACTCAACGAGTATGAGACATTATGTTGCAAGCAATTCTGCCGGTTTAATGCAATGGTATGCTGGTATACGGCATGCCCATATAACCACTCTTTTTCGGGAGCTTTTAGTATGATGGTCGCCTCTCCGGGGGACTCGATTCTGAACGGTGGAATGCCATCATGCCAGAATATGGATACATCGGACTGACTGTCAGAAACCAGCAGGATTTTGTTTTTCACTGTCATTGGAAATGTCATGGGTAAAACTTTCGCATCCCCCCTGCTCATACCCTGCGTATATCTGGCTTTTTTTTCTGCCCGGAAAATACTCGCATAGAGCGATGACAGCTTGGATGCTGAATCATTGGCTAGGCCGCCACCTGATCGGGACTTGGCAAGCCAGGGAGAATCAGTCTGCCTGACCGTTAGCTCGGTAGCCTCTTTATCATTGAACCGCACTTTCACCCACTTCTTGGAAAAGTCACCTTTCGGAAACAGTAACTGATCGCCCTGTTGCAGGCGTGTTTCTGCATATTCAAGCTTTTCCTGTGAACCGTCAGCATGCTTGATGATAAAAGATTTACCCATCGGCAACGGTGAAAAATCTGCAACAGTTGCTACGGCTGCGGCCTCAGCCAGCAGCGGAAAACACAAACACAGCAAAAACAGTGCAACCCTGTTTTTCATTGATCACTCTCCTTCTCTCGCCCTGACCATTCGAACTTCATATGCTCGACTGCTTCCTGAAGCTTTTCCCTTATCAGACTCACATTGAGCACAAACATCAGGATAAACGGAATGATCGGCTCGGCAATTTCAATCAATAATATCGGTGGAGCGGCATCGAGCGTCAATCCATGGTGATAAAGATAAATGGACAGCGGAAAAAAAATCAACAACGCACAGGTGGCACTGACAATAAGAATTGAGACAATACCAGGCAGGAGCAGTATTAGTGACATCACTACCAGCAACACCAATGTATAAGCAATGACCGGCCAGCCCTCAAGTGGCTTCAACTCCCCGTGCTGAACCATTGTGGCAATCGCATGGGCCATTAACTCAACACCAAATTTATCACCAATCGCTGTCTGATGCTTATCCATGGTTAGAGAATGCATGGAGCCAATCAGTACAATATGACCTTCATAATAGCGAGGAGAGAGTTTTTTATCTGTGAGTTGGAAATAAGGTTTCACCTCAATGCCTGATGCATGATTTTCATGTAACATGATCGGCATAGCCTGATTGTCCATTGGCAGCGACTCACTTTGCATGGAATGAATCAGGTTCCTGATCTCCTGTTTGGATTTGGCCAGACTAAGCCCATGCTGCATGTGCTTTGCCATTTCGGTAGCAAGCAACATGGCAGATGGAATATTGCGCTGCTTATCCCAGTTCACCTGCTCAAAATAGTTAAATCGTCGAATCAGTTGGTCATCTTCCTGAGGAAATGTAGAACTGGCCCAGAAGATATTCCCCCTGTTATCAGCAAGCGATGAATCACTGCGGAGATAGGATGATGCTGTTTTACCTCCATCGGCAGCCTGGCGTAAATCATGCAACAGGATAATGGCAGGCATCTGCTCAGCAGGAGCCTGATCCAACTGTTCCAGATAACGTTTCAGCCCCTTATCCCCCTCTGTCCGGGTTCCCCAAGCTTCTGATCGACTCAGATCAAAATCCACCACGACAGCGGCAGCATGATATTCAGCTGCAAATCTGATCATCTCAGCAATTTTCTGTCTCGGTGTGATATACGGTTCGCCCCATGATTGATGCAATGAGTCATCAACAGAGAGAATACTCAGTTTCAAATCCTTCCCTCCACCCAGAGGGTCATCCTTGCAGGCAGCAATCACAACATCCGACATCCAGATGCGTGAATCTTCGACCATATTATCAACAAGCGTAAACCTGCCTGACAGCAATGGAATAATGAGCAGGACTGTGGAGCAGGCAATCAAGCCGCCGATCCACTTTTTCATCAGAGGTACGGAGTCAGAATCGAGAAAGTCCTGAGATAGCTTTAGGCAAAGCCACCGCAACAGACTGACAGGCAGCAGCAATCGGATTATGAAGAGTTTAAAAAACCTACGCATTGACCCGGCTCATATGAACCTTGTGGAAGCAAATCGTATTGCCTGAGACTGTGCATATTTCGTCAGAGAATAACGGCTGCCTTTCCAGCACCAATGCATTAAATGCTTCTGAAGTAAGCAATAGCTCTCGCTTGTCAGCAGTATCCTCACCCAATTTGGAGGCCAGATTCATGTCCGGACCGAAAAATTCCCCATGATCACCTGTGATCAGCAGTGTGCCATAACCTATGCCTGCACAAATCTCATATGGCTGACTGGAACTCTCATCATGGATAACGTGTTGTAATTGTTTGTCTGCTTCCAGTACGGCGTTTACTGCTGAATTTACATCAGGAAACAGTGCTATAAAGCTGTCAGCCTCAGTAATATGTTCAAAGCATCCATGCTGTTTTAAAGCGGGCAACACCAGATCTCGCTTTTGTGACAACAGCGTAAGCGCATGGATGATGCCATGGGCATTGGTTGTTTTAGTAAATCCGGATGAATCAATCGCGGCAACTGCACAGCGTCTGCCATACTTAGCAAGCAACTCAGCCTCAAAAGTCACCGGGTCTTCTCCAGCGTTTCTAATATCCCTGATCCTATCCATCAATCGTTTTACCATACGCTGCATCTCTCACTCACTCTCCCATGTTCAGGGGGATGTATTCCTAATGACCAGGGGGGACATACTCAGCCCTGACACTTTTTAACGTAGCTCGTCTCTTGTTTTAACGCAAATCAAACAAAGGAGAAAGAATATGCGTCAAATTAAAAGTACCCGTTCAGGCAACTGTATAAGAGTCATACTTTGTTCACTGGCACTTGTTCTTGCTTCAATGCCGGTTCAGGCAGAAGGCTTGGCAACAGCATCAACAGGAACCGTGATTCCTGAACCCAATAAAGGTGGCATGCTGGGTACCAGTATCAAACCAGATGTTGAGGGGGATGCAAAAGCACTCAAAGGCGACACGAAGGTTGCCGTGCCATATTTCCGAATCAAATTCATCAAAGAGTTCAGTGAAAGCAATTCAGAGTCAGCATTAACTTGAACCTGATAATTCCCTGTTATAATTTTGATGCCAAAAATAAGAACATTTAAGGACTTGGCTGTAGACACCAAGTTGCAGCTAGCCTTTAGAGGATTGAGACGTTAACGTTCGCGAAATTCCCAGTAATAATCCCTGATAGCAGGTGAGTTACAGGGAGACAGGTGCGCAGATGACTAGCTGCACCGCCAGTTTAATAAACGGATGGCACCCGCCATCTATTTATTAAATTCGAGGATAAAGAGGGCATAAGAACCCTTGCTGATGGTTCGACAAATCGGCACGACAGCCGATTTGGACGGCCAAAAGGCCGCCCGAAGGGTGAGGATCATGGATGATCCGAATCAATCCCCTACGGAGATATGTTCTCTAACTCGAATTTACGAGACCCCGTCTCGATACCAATTTCCACAGCCGTGGAACCCAGGTGTCGTCCGGGTCGGGCCCCGCACGGCGGACCCCTGTGAACCCCGTCAGGTCCGGAAGGAAGCAGCGGCAGCAGGACGAAGCGCGTTGCGGATCTGTCCGGCTCGGGCGGCGCATTTTTTTCAGCACCCCCAACCTTACCTTATCTATTTGACGATGCACCTAAGCAGCGGCAATCAGAATAGCTTTTTCACAAAAGCATCAACCTCTGCTGCGCTACCCTTCACATAGATCATCTGCTGATTGTTGCCCGGATTGATAACCGCTTCTGTTTTGACTTTAAACTTTGTTTCTACCCTGACTAAACTTATGTCTGAGCGTTTTAGCATAACCGTGATTTTACGCACGTCAGGAGTTCCTGTACTGCAGATAAGCGCTGTTTGGGTAATCACACAATCATTAACGTTGTGCTCTCCATTGACGAACTCCGCATTGGCCTGCGTAGTCAACGCAAGAAACAGCGGGATAAAAATAATTCTTTTCATGGACTCCCTCCTGAACAGATATGTACACTATTTGAATAACGGATCGGGCTGGTAACAACCCCACCTCGTACTCTGATTGTAGACCAGAATTCACATTAGCCAAAATGGCCCTCTTCCGAAACAGCAACATCGGGGACAACAAAAGTTCATTGCGCAGAAAAAGCCCCCCCTTTCCCGATTATCCTCTATACGCTCAATCAGCTTCTCCCAACGGCGCACCAGATAAGTGACGTTAACATCTGATCTATAGCAGAGAGAGACCTCCCTGCTCAGGTGATCCATATTTACCTGCGAAAACGACAGGAGTGATGAGGTGCGGATCAACACTTCCCTTTCGGCTCGGTACGGTAAAACAGGCACGAGCACTGGCAGAGGATTCAGCCCTGTTGCCGGGCAACTTTCCTGGTCATGTTTCCGAACCCACTTTTGCAGGTATGATAAAAATAAGAGATACCCATATCTCTGCATCCCGAATGCTTTAAGTTTCAATAAAATAAGCACATCAAAAAAAACAGGCCGGGAGGGAAGCCCGGCCTGTTTGAAAACACAGAGAAAACAGATTGGAACGTTAAGGGGTTAAGCCTGTTGTGCTTCGCCTAAGCCTTCTTCAGCGGTGACCTCATCTGCAATCAACTCTTCGATACGGTAACTCGAAGGGTCGGCAAGCAGCGTAGTTACCAGTTTGTGGTTCATATCGTGACCGGTCAACTCACCTTCAAAGGCTCCGACAATCGGATAACCTGAAAGGGAGAGATCGCCCAGCGTATCGAGAATCTTGTGGCGAACACACTCATCATCATAACGCAGACCACCTTCGTTCACGACACGGTGGGTATCGAGTACGATGGCATTCTCCAGCGAACCGCCGAGCGCAAGTCCCGCCTTCTGCAGTGCTTCAACTTCATGCAGGAAGCCGAAGGTGCGGGCACGGGAGATTTCACGGGTATACGCCTGATGGGCAAAATTGATGGCGACTTTGCGTTTGCGCAGCAGCGGATGATCATAGTCCAGCAGATAGCTGATCTTGAAACCTGCCGCAGGATAGAGAGCGCAACGTTTGTCACCCTCTTCAATCTCTACGCGTTTAAGGACACGAAGAACTTTCTTTGCTTTGGTCTGTTCGCGGATACCGGCACATTGAATCAGAAACACAAACGGGGCGGATGATCCATCCATAATGGGAACTTCTGGACCACTGACTTCAATGCGAGCGTTATCCACGCCCAGACCTGCAAAAGCTGACAACAGATGCTCGATAGTTGAAATCTGAGCACCGTCATGGCCGATGGTTGTGCAGAGTCGCGTATCGGTAACGTATTCGGCCCTGGCAGGGACCTCTACGCCAAGATCGGATCGAATGAAAGTGATGCCTGTGTCTTCAGCTGCCGGGTGTAAGACCAGTTGAATCTTACGACCTGAATGCAAGCCGATGCCACTACATCGAATCGAATGATCCAGTGTTCTCTGTACAATCATGTATGCCTCCTTCTAACAGGGCAAAGCATATGTATGACGTCAATGGTTCGAACATCACCGGAGGGAACTCTATCTAAGATACTGGAATTCAATGTGATTTACCCCACATACCCAGCACTCGCCAGAGTAGACCCCCATCTACAACTGCGTAACCCTGCCATAAAAACCGCAAAAGCCAAATATCCTGCTCAAAAAGGCCGATCAGTCGGCCTGCCTGCGCAGGAATGTAGGAACGGCAAACTCGTCATCATTGAAGTCGATGTTACCGAATGGTTTAGGCTGAACCTGTGACTGCCCCTGCGATGACTGTGCTGCAACCGGCGCGATAACAGGCGCAGGCATCACCGGCGCCTGAATGCCGCCGATATGGGCAGTTGGGACACGTGGCATGGCAATGGGTTCGGATTTGGCATCAGAGCTCGCCAGATAGATAGCCGACTCACCGGAGAGGCCGGTAGCAACCACAGTCACGCGAATCTCTTCACCCATATCCTGATCATAAACCATACCGCAGATGATATTGGCCTCTTCATCGGCCATGTTATGGATAATGGATACGGCTTCATCATATTCAGCCAGCGTCATATCCTCATTGCCGGTCACGTTCACCAGAATGCCCTGCGCGCCGTGAATATCGATATCCTCAAGCAGTGGTGAGGAGATTGCGCGCTCTGCTGCTTCAATAGCACGACTCTCACCTGATGCTGCTCCGGAACCCATCATGGCAACACCGCGTGTCTCACTCATGACCGCTTTCACATCGGCGAAATCCACGTTCATGTAACCGGTGTGGGTGATCAGCTCGGCAATGCCGCGTACCGCCTGCAGCAGCACGTCATCAGCCTTGCGGAACGCTTCCAGCATACTGGTGTTCTTACCCACTGCGCCGATCAGCTTCTGATTCGGAATGGTGATCAGTGTATCCACATATTTGCGCAGCTCAGCGATACCCGCTTCAGCCTGACGCATACGACGTTTGCCTTCAAAATTGAACGGCTTGGTGACCACTGCCACGGTCAATACGCCCATCTCTTTCGCTGCTTCAGCAATCACAGGTGCAGCACCGGTTCCTGTACCGCCACCCATGCCGGCAGTAATAAACACCATGTCAGTGCCCTGCATAAACTCACGCAGGCGATCCATCTCTGAAACCGCCGCTTCACGACCGATTTGCGGATTGGCACCGGCACCCAGACCACGGGTAATATCTGCGCCAAGCTGCAGTTTAATATCAGCGTCATTGCGCTCAATGGCCTGTGCATCGGTGTTGGCGACAATAAACTCTACGCCGCGCAATTTCTGGCTGATCATATTGTTCAGCGCGTTACCGCCGCCGCCACCGACGCCGATCACTTTAATGTTGGCCGCTTGGGCCGATGTATCTTCGAATGTAAATAGCGTTGCCATGTTTCTGGTCCTCCTCAGGTTCCCTTTATTTATTTTCCCGTTTGTGTTTTCTCTTCGCTTTTTACTAACTTTTTCCCTTGTTTAAGCTGTATCACCAAACCAGCCGCGCATACGTTTCCACAGTCGCCCGAACGCATTGCCACCGCTTGCTTTGATGCTTTGTGTATTCTGGCGATAGCGATGTCCGTACAGGATCAGTCCAACACCTGTGGCGTACATCGGACTGGAAACAACATCCACCAGCCCTCCGACTCCCTGCGGCCGTCCCAAGCGCACCGGGATATCGAAAATATCTTCTGCCAGCTCCACCATGCCTTCGAGCAGCGAAGAGCCACCCGTCAGCACCATGCCTGCAGCAACCAGTTCCTGAAAACCGGAGCGCTGCAGCTCATCTCTTATCATCTCGAACAGCTCTTCCACTCGCGGTTCGAGAATCTGTGCCATCACCTGCCTCGGCATTGGACGCGGTGAACGTCCGCCAACACTGGGGATCTCAATCTGATCCTCAGGCGGCACGAGGTTGGTCATGCAGGCACCATATTTGCGTTTAAGTTGATCCGCTTCACGCGCCGATGTGCGCAGGCCGATCACCAGATCGTTGGTCAGATGGTCGCCACCGATCGGAATCACGTGGGTGTGGCGAATCGAGCCGTTGAGGAATATGGCGATATCTGTGGTACCACCACCGATATCCACCAGCACCACACCGATATCCTTCTCATCCTGCATCAGCACTGCTTCACTTGATGCCACCTGCTCCAGCACCATATCGGAGACATCCAAATCACAACGATTGCAGCACTTAACGATATTCTGCGCCGATGAGACCGCGCCAGTCACCACATGCACCTTGGCCTCAAGTCGCACGCCGCTCATACCGATCGGTTCGCGTATTCCATCCTGGTTATCGATGATGTACTCCTGCGGCAGGATATGCAGAATCTTCTGATCAGCAGGGATATTCATCGCCCGCGCTGCATCTACCACACGGTCGACATCCTCCTGAGTCACCTCATGATTTTTTGTCGCCACCACACCATGGCTGTTGTAACCACGGATATGTGAACCGGCAATGCCGGTAAAGACCGACTGGATATCCACGCCAGCCATCAACTCGGCCTCTTCAACCGCAAGCCTGATCGACTCCACCGTACTCTCGATATTTACTACAACACCCTTTCTCAGCCCCCGCGACGGGTGCGTACCAATTCCGATAATATCGACTTTTCCATCCGGTGATGCCTCGGCTACGATACAGGCTATCTTGCTTGTACCGATATCCAGACCTACCAGTAGCTGATCTTGCTTGGACATTAGATCACTCCCCCATATTTAGCCGGCCGGATAAACCAGCGCGTCTGCAGACGTGCATCGACTCGCCAGTTCCGGTTAGACCAGCGCGGTTGTTTTAATAGTGATGAAAGCTGTGTCATGGCCTCCTGCTCCTGACCAAATGGAATCTTCCACGCCACACCTTTCGAAAAATAGATCTGCCAGTAGCGGTTTGCCGCCCTGATCTCACTCAGTGCCGAGATATTGATCATCTCCTGCCTGTGCAATAGCTGCAGTAGCGCATGTGCCTGTGGCAGCTGCTCTCTGGCCACGCGCAACAGCGGCAGATCCGGCGATTCACCGCGCTGCAGCATACGATAGGCATTGCCCTTATCATCAAAGAGCTGCAACTGACTCTTCTCGTCCTGCCATAGTGCCGCAGGTACCCGTGCCACAGCACGAATATGCAGGGCGTCGGGCAGCACACGGCTGATCTGTACCGAGTCCATATCCGGCAGACGTTGCATCCATATCTCACCCAGCGCATCAGGACGGGTATTGATAAAGTCGCGTTTTGGCATCGCTTCAAGCTGCTCGGCAATCGCCAGCTTCAGCCCCGCATCACCCTCGATCTGCCACTTGGCAACGGTCATCGCACCATTGAGCCACCAGCCGCCAAACAACGTCGCGCCAATCAACGCAATCAGCGCAAACATCTTGCCCATATGGCTGGCCGTGCGCATACGTTTGGCCTTCACCACTTCAGGATCTGCACGACGGTGGTTGCTACGACTCACTTGGCCACCTCCGAATCATTGGCTTCCGACTGCCCAAGACCGATATTTTCCAGGGTTGCTGTCTCCAGAATTGCAATGCACAACTGCTCAAAACTGATGCCGGCAGCCGCTGCTGCTTTGGGCAGCAGACTGGTTTCGGTCATGCCCGGCAGTGTGTTCACCTCAAGCACCAGCGGTTCACCGCCACTCTCTACAATCATATCCACACGCGGTGCACCACTGCAGTGCAGTGCTGCAACAGCCTCTTCTGCCCGCTGCATGCAGTAACGCAGCGTCTCGGCAGGCAGACGTGCCGGACAGAAGTAGTCGGTAGCACCACTGGTATATTTGGAGGCGTAATCATAAACACCTGATTTCGGCGCAACCTCAACCGGCGGCAGCGCTCTGCCATCGAGAACCGATACTGCGATCTCAACACCGTGAGCTGGCAACTCGGCCATCCACCCCTTGCTATTGTGAATACCCAGCGCCTGCCACTCCTGTTGCGTGTTGAGGCGGTGAAGGCCGACACTGGAGCCCTCAGAGACAGGCTTGAGGAATACCGGATAACGGATCGGGCCATCTGTGCCGATAGGTATATCAACAGGTGTTTTCAGGCCGGCATGGTTCAGAATCTGCTTGCTTAGTTGTTTATTCATGCAGAGCGCGGAGGCCATCACGCCGGAACCGGTATAGGCGATACCCATCACCTCCAGCAATCCCTGCACACAACCATCCTCGCCAAGCGTGCCGTGCAGCAGATTAAATGCACGATCGATACCTGCATCGGCAATCTGACTGCTCCAGTTATCGTTCAACTCAACAGCCACGGCATCAACGCCTGTGTCCTGCAACGCCTTGAGCACAGCGTGGCCTGAGCGTAGAGATATCTCTCGCTCAGCAGAGCTGCCACCCATCAGTACGCCTACGCGGCCGAATCGGGAGATATTGTTCACAACCACTCTCCTACCATGCGCACTTCAGTCTCCAGTTCGATCTCAAATTTCTCTTTCACCACGCGCTGAGCGCGATCTATCAGGGCAACAATGTCGGCGCTGCTGGCCTCACCCTCATTGACAATAAAATTGGCGTGCTGTGCCGAGATACGAGCTCCGCCAATAGCAAAGCCTTTCAAACCTGCCGCCTCAATCAGGCGAGCGGCATGGTCACCCTCAGGATTCTTGAACACCGAACCGCAGTTAGGCTGGGCCAGAGGCTGGGTTGCGCTGCGCCGCGAACGCATGGTGCGCATCCGCTCACGAATCTGATCGGGATGATCCGGATGCAGTTCAAAGCAGGCATTGATCACCAGACTCTGTGCCGGCAGTACGGTATGGCGATAACCCATATCCAGCGTCTCGGCATCAATCTCAATGACCTCTCCACTGCGCAGCATCACCTCAATATGGGTGAGCACATCTGAAACCTGCTGTGAGAAGCAGCCTGCATTCATCGCCACACCGCCACCGACATCACCGGGCACGGTAGCCATAAACTCACAGCCGGAGAGGCCATGCTCAGCGCACTGGCGGGCCAGGCGGCTCATGCGTACACCCGCCTCGGCATGAACCAGACACCCCTCGACATGCAGTGCATTGAGCTCACTGAGATCAACCACCAGTGCATTGATACCGAAATCGGGCACCAGCATATTGCTGCCACGTCCAAGCGGCAGAATCGGAATATCCTCAGGGCAGAGCACCACGGCACTTGATAGCGCCGCACGGTCAGCAGGCCGGAAAAACCAGCGTGCAGGGCCGCCCACACCAAGGGTGGTGTGGCGTGCCATCGGCTCCTGTTCACGCAGGGCACCAAGACCAGCCAACGGTGTCACCCAGGCATCTTCCATCACCGGGTGAGCCAGCTGCAGGTCATCAATCTGTGAGGCAATCATGCTGACACCTCATCGCGCATCTGCTGGGCCAGCGAGCCAATGGAACCTGCCCCCATCAGCAGCACTATATCACCCCGCTGCAGGGCGGCATTGGCCAATGCATGCGCCGCTTGCAGGTCGGCAACCAAAGCAACGCCGCGATGGCCACGTAGCGCCATCCCTTCCATCAGACGCTGGCTGTTGATTCCTTCGATCTCCGACTCACTGGCGGCATAGATCGGCAGCAGCGCCACCTCATTGGCAGCATCAAATGCCCCCATAAACTCATCCATCAGATCGCGGGTACGACTGAAACGGTGTGGCTGGAAGATCACCGTAATATGACGCTCCGGCCAGCAGTCGCGTGCGGCCTGAAGTGTTGCCATCACCTCTTTGGGATGATGGGCATAATCATCGACCAGCACCCCCTCTCCGATACGACTGCGCTGAAAACGGCGCTGAATACCTTCAAAACTGGCAAGAGCGCTGCGAATGGTCTCAATGTCGATACCCAAATCCAGCAGCACGGTGATTGCAGCCAGCGCATTCTCTGCATTGTGTCTGCCCGGCATCGGAAGCCTGAACTCACCAAGTGATCCCAGCTCACGGCTGGCGGCGCGGAACACCTGTCCTTCGCTATCGGCTTGACTGTCGAGAAGGTGAATATCGGCCTGTGGACTGCTGCCATAGGTGGTCACCGGTTTATGCAGCCGCTCACGCAGCGCCGCCACATTCGGATGTTCGTGGTGCAGCACCACCAGTCCGTAGAACGGCACCAGTGAAACAAAGGTGTGGAACGCTTCCAGAAGCGTTTCAAAATTACCGTAGTGATCAAGATGTTCAGGATCGATATTACTGACCACGGCAATGGTAGGGCTTAAGCGCAGGAAAGAGCCATCACTCTCATCGGCCTCGGCAACCAGCCATGGACTTGCTCCGAGACGGGCATTACTGCCTGTAGCGGTAAGACGGCCGCCGATAATATAGGTCGGATCAAGACCTGCAGCTTCCATGCCGTGGGCAATCAGCGAGGTCATGGTGGTTTTACCATGACTGCCGGCTACAGCTACGCCCTGTTTCATGCGCATCAATTCAGCCAGCATCTCGGCGCGTGGAATCACCGGAATCCCCTGCAGATGGGCTGCAGCAATTTCGGGATTACGTTTATCAATGGCGGATGAGACCACAACCACCTGTGCATTACCCAGATTCTCAGCCGCATGGCCAATCGCCACCTCAATACCGAGGCTACGCAGGCGCCTGACATTCTGGCTCTCAGCCACATCACTGCCCTGCACCTTGAAACCCTGATTAAACAGCAGTTCGCCAATACCGCTCATGCCGATACCGCCGATACCGATCAGGTGGATATGCTCTACACGCATCCTCATGCTATTACTCCACGTTCCGGCAGAAACTCCGCCAGCACATCCAGTTGTTTCTCTCTGGCATCAAAAGGTGCCCAGGCTCTGGCAGCCGTAGACATGCGGGTAAGTTCACCCTGATCAAACATCAATGCATCCAGTGCTGCAGCCAGCGTTTCAGCGCTCATCTCCGACTGCACCAGCAGACGCGCACCACCGGCATCCGCCAGGCTCTGGGCGTTAAAACGTTGGTGGTCATCAGCAGCATGCGGCAGTGGCACAAACAGACTTGGCAGACCGGATATGGCAGCCTCAGTTACACTCATCGCTCCGGCACGCGCAATCATCAGATCACCCGCCGCATAAAAAGCGGCCATATCATCACAAAAACCTAACACTTCCGCTGTAATGCCTGCTTCGCTGTATACTCTTGCAGCCTCAGCGCGAGCCTCTTCATCTTTGCCCGCCACATGACAGACCGTAAACTCGCGTCCCTCTCTGATCAGCTGAGCACACGCTTGCGGTACCGTACGATTAAGCACCAACGCCCCCTGAGAACCGCCCATGACCAGCAGTTTAGGCGGATTGTGTGGCTGCCACTGAACTTCAGCGATCACATCACGAACGATATTGCCGGTCACCGCATGATTGACGCCGGATGAGAGGTGGCGTGATGCCTCGGCAAAGCCGAGCATGATACGGCGGCAGAAGCGGGCCAATGTTCTGTTCACCAGT
Organism: Mariprofundus sp. KV; assembly: GCF_013387475.1. Lineage (GTDB taxonomy): Bacteria > Pseudomonadota > Zetaproteobacteria > Mariprofundales > Mariprofundaceae > Mariprofundus. The sequence continues at coordinate 24,094 of NZ_VWNB01000001.1, forward strand.
CCTGGCATCGCATTCTGCTCATAGAGCACAACCGGAATCCGGCTCATAAGAGCGGCGATAACACCTGAAATGCTTGCATAACCGCCAACACCGACCAGCAGATCAGGCTTCTGTGCACGCCATGATTTGCGAATCTGCATCACCGCCTTGGGAAGCTCCCACAACAACACACGCAGACGCTGCACAACCCCGGCACCTTTCACACCATGCATCGCCAGCAGCAGTACCGATTCACCACGTTCCGGCAACAGCTTCGCCTCCAGACCGCGCTCGGCTCCGATAAAATTCACACGCAGGGCTGGCCAACGGCCACGCGCCGCATCTGCCAATGCCAGTGCAGGCATGACATGACCTCCGGTTCCGCCACCGGCGATACAGAGAAGAGGTGCGTTACTCAAAACAGATGCTCCAGCCCTTCATCCATAGGCTCCATCACTGGCTCCTGGACTTTAGCTTTACGTTTTTCCACCGGCTTGGATCGTGACTGCCTCTTCACCGGCGCTTGCCGTGACAGGCGCTGATTGCCCGAACTGTGGCGCTGCACAGAGAGAATCAGACCGATCAACACACATTCACCGATCAGTGCACTGCCGCCGTAAGAGACAAACGGCATCGGCATACCCTTGGTCGGCAGTAGCCCCATAGCAGCGCCGAGATTAATGATGAACGCCAGACCGAGAATCAGAACACAACCGAGAATAAGCAGCCGTGAAAACATCTCTTCACACTGAATCGCCAGCCAGATACCGCGCCCCAGCAGCAGTGCAAAGAGCAGAATCAGCGCGACAATGCCAAGCAGCCCGAGCTCTTCGCCAATACTGGCTGAGATAAAGTCGGTAAAGACCTCTGGCAGATAGAAGAGTTTCTGCACACCCTGCCCCACACCTGTGCCAACCAGACCACCACTGCCAAAAGCGATCATCGACTGGATCAGCTGGTATCCGCTGCCATAGGGATCATTCCACGGCTCAAGGAAACTGGTCAGACGCTGCAGGCGGTAGGGTTCGGCAATCAGTACAACCGCAGCCAGCGGCAGGAAGGTCAGCAGCAACAGCGCCAGATGGCGAATTGGCACACCACCGACAAACCACATGGAGAAGCAGACCGCAAACAAAAGCGCGGAACTACCAAAATCGGGCTGCAGCAGCAGCATCGCCAGTGAACAGAGCAATACCACCAGCATCGGCGCCAGACCACTGGAGAAGCTGTGCAGGCGGTCAGGGAATGAGCCCATGTAATAGGCCATATAGATAACGATGGCAGGCTTGAGTATCTCCACGGGCTGCAGGGTTAGCCCCAAGAGTGAGAACCAGCGCTGGGCACCGTTGATCTCACGCCCCAAACCCGGCACCAGCACGGCAATCATCATCACCACGGCAACAGCGAGAACCGGCAGTGCAATCGCACGCCACCATGTCACATCCACACGCGAGACCAGCCACATCAAAAGCAGCCCTGTCGGAATATAGACCAGCCAGTGACTGATAATGCGCAGCGGATCATTGTAGCGCACCTCTGCTACAGAGATGCTGGTGCTGTAGACCATCAGCACGCTGAATGAGAGAAGAGCCAGCACACATCCGGTAAGGATCGGATCAGGTGGCGCAAGGCGCTTTGCAGCTTTGCCGCTCATCGCTTCACCTCCAGCGCTTTAACCGCATCAGCAAAGGCTCTGCCGCGTTCGGCATAATCACTGAACTGATCCTGACTGGCTGCCGCAGGCGAGAGCAGGACCGGCAACCCCTGTTGTGCCATCGCCGCCTGCTTGACTGCCTGATCAACTGTTTTAACAAAGGTGGCAGAGACACCGGCCTCTTCAGCCAGCTTAACAAACGCCTTGGGATCTTTACCGATGATATAGACATGTTCAACGCGGCTGGAAACAATATCCTTTAACACCGACACATCCAGCCCCTTACGCAGACCACCACAGATCCAGATCACCTGATTAAAGGATTGAATCGCTGCAATGGCGGCATCCGGGTTGGTTGCCTTGGAGTCGTTAAACCACTCACGTCCGGCCACGATGCCGAGTGATTGTAAGCGGTGTGGCAACCCTCTGAACGAGGTCAGTGCCTGATCCACCACGCTGGCAGAAACACCGTAATCCGTGGCAGCCTGTGCAGCCACGGCAAGATTGATATGCTGATGTATACCTTTGGATGGCAGATCATCAGAGGAGATAAACTCCGGAATATGGTAGTGGTGCCAAAACAGTCGCCATGAACCATCCTCCAGAAGCTGCACACCGGAATCGAGCATCTCAGGCGATCCAATACCAAAACGACGCACATAAACACCGCGCCCCTTCAACTCTGCAGCCAGCCCATCCCACTCCTGATCGGCAGGTAACATCGCTTTATCGCCTTCACCCTGTCGGGCAAACAGCCGCAGCTTGGCCTCCCGATAAGCAGCCTCATCAACATGCATGTCAGCATGATCGGGTTGAATATTGAGCAGAGCTGCCCAGCGCGGACGAATCGGAGTGGCGCGCTCCAGCTGGAAACTGGAGAGCTCCAGCACAATACGCACAGGGTCTTCATCACCTAACAGGTCGAGCATCGGTGTTCCGATATTACCACCGACCTCAATGCCACCAGGCAGTGTATCAAGCATGGTACTGATCAGGGATACTGTTGTTGTTTTGCCATTGGTGCCGGTAATGGCAATGGTATCACCTCGGTAATACTCACAGAATAGCTCCAGATCACCGTAGACCGGAGTACCGTTTGCACGCATCTCAACCAGTGCCGGATGGTTCCAGTTGATGCCCGGACTGACAATAATGCGCGAGAAACGGGTCAGCGCAGCCGCCTTCAATTTGCCTATATGCAGCGGTATATCCAGCTCCGGTGACAGCACGATCTTCTTCTCATCGAATGCCTCACAGCGCATACCGTGGCGCAGCAGAAAAGCTGCCGCCGCCTGACCGGTCTTACCCATGCCGATGACTGCTGTCAGCTGATCATCACTCATATGCAGATCCTGCGCGTTCATCGTATCTTCAGGGTGGAGAGCGCCACCAGCGCAAGCAGAATCGAGATAATCCAGAAACGCACAATCACCTTGGGCTCAGGCCACCCTTTCAGCTCATAGTGATGATGAATAGGCGCCATGCGGAAGACACGTTTGCCGGTCATTTTAAAACTGGCCACCTGCACCATCACCGACACGGCCTCCAGCACAAACAGGCCACCGGCAATAGCCAGCAGAAACTGCTGGTGTACAGCACAGGCGACAAAGCCGAGTGCGCCTCCGAGGGCGAGGGCTCCGACATCGCCCATAAAGACCTGTGCCGGATAGGTGTTGAACCAGAGGAAACCAAGGCAGGCGCCAACCAGTGCGCCACAGAAGACTGCCAACTCACCGGCTCCGGGTACAAAGGGGATCATCAGGTAGGCTGCAAATTTGGCATGGCCGGCCAGATAGACCACAACAGCCAGCGAACTGGCGACCATAAAGGTCGGAGCCACAGCGAGGCCATCCAGTCCATCGGTCAGGTTCACTGCATTGGATGCACCTACAAGCACAAACACTACAAACAGCGGGTAGAACCAGCCCATGTCCCACTGCATATTAAAGAAGGGAATATCGACAATCGGATCGGTCAACATCCACAGTCCGGCTGCCGCCACGCCGCCAAAAAGAAGCTGAAACAGCAGCTTCCAGCGACCGGCCAACCCTTTGGGGTTGTTGCGCATGATCTTCAGATAGTCATCTAGCCAGCCGATCAGGCCGTAACCGAGTGTCACCAGCAGTGCCAGCCAGATGAAGCCGTTGGTAAGGTCAGCCCAGAGCAGCGTGGTGATGGTTAAAGCACTGAGAATCAGCAGGCCGCCCATCGTTGGCGTACCCTGTTTAACCAGATGCGTCTGCGGCCCGTCATCGCGAATCGGCTGCCCCTTACCCTGCTGTGACTTCAAGCGTTTGATGAACCACGGGCCAAACACCCAGCAGATCACCAGCGAGGTGACCAGCGCATAGACAGTACGGAAGGTGATGTACTGGAACAGATTGAAAATAGAGAACTGATCGGCCAGCGGATAGAGGAGATTATAGAGCATGGGCAACCTCCTGCCTGCATAGCAGCTTCACAATCGACTCCAGTGCCATCGAGCGTGACGCTTTGACCAGTACGGTATCACCTGCTGTAAACGACTCAGCAGCCAGCCCCTGCAGCGCATCTGCAGTGGTGGCAAACCAGCGAGCCTGTGGATGCTTCTCAGCCAGCAGACGCATAGCGCTGCCAATCAGATAGACCCGATCAAGGCCATCAATATTGATAGCCGCGTGTGCTGCATCCGAGCCTTCACCCAGTTCAGCCATATCGCCGAGAACAGCTATGCGGCGACCATCAAGCGCATGCAACGTATCAATTGCCGCCTGCATCGAAACCGGATTAGCGTTGTAGCAATCATCCAGCACAAGCGAACCATCTACTCCCTCGCACTGTTTCATACGACCGGCAGGCGGCTGCCAGCCGGAGAGTGCGGCAACCACTTCGGCAAGCCCTGTTGTTCGGCTACTGTTGAGATAACGCAGCATAATTGAAGCGGCAAACGCGATATTGGCTGCCCAGTGCTGCGCAGGCAGTGCCAGCGTCATCGCAGCCTCCTGCCCCTGCCAGCGCATCAACAGTTCACGCCCAACCAGCTGCCAGACCACCACATCAGCACAGCTCTCATCATCCATTGAGAGGTGATGTAAAGGTTTGCAGATACTGTTGTCATCCAGCAGAGATGAAACACCGGCCCCCAGAGCGCACCAGCCGCCCTCGTTAAGTTGCGCCAGTAGCAGAGACTTCTCCCTCACCACACCGGCAAGGCCACCAAGACCCTGGGCATGGGCGGCAGTCATACCTGTCAGAATGGCAATATCGGGCTGCACCATAGCTGCAAGTCGCGCCATCTCTCCGCGCTCACTGATACCGCACTCAATCACCGCAACATCGGCATCAAGCGGCACAGCCAGCAGGGTCTGCGGCACACCGATGAGATTATTCAGGTTGGCACGTGTTGCTGAGATCTTCACGCCGAGAGCAGTGAAGCCACGCTCCAGAATCGAGCGCAGGCTTGTTTTGCCAAACGATCCGGTAATCGCAATTACCGTTGTCTCTGTCAGGCGATTACGCCAGGCATGGGCAATATCGCCGAGCGCCTGCAGGGTATCGTCTACCTCAAGCTTACTGTTATCCAGATCATGCCAGAGCTTCAAACCCTCAGCATCACCAATCAGAGCCACCGCCCGGTCAGCAACTGCAGCGGCAAAGTGATGGCCATCAAAGTTCGGACCACGCAGTGCCAGGAAAGTATCACCAGCGGCAAAATTTCGCGTATCGGTAACAACCGAGGTGATCACCTCAGGCAGAGCGCCATGCCAGTTGCCGTTAGTGGCACGTTTGATATCAACTCCGCTCAGGCGCATCAGTTGGCCCCCGCCGTACGAAGATTCGGACTCATGTTCTTCTTCTGCAGATAGGACTCAGCGATTTCGGCATCGCTCCATGGTAAGCGTCTGCCGCACACCTCCATGTAGGCCTCATGCCCTTTGCCGGCAATAATCAGAATATCACCCTCAGCGACAGCTTCGATCGCCTCGGCAATCGCCAGTTCCCGATCCAGCTGCAGATGCACCTCGGCATGGTATGGCTGCACCATGCCGAACTCGATCTCGGATGCGATAACCGCAGGCAACTCACCACGTGGATTATCTGAAGTAATCCAGACCACATCGGCAAGTTCTGAGGCGATTTCACCCATCTGTGGCCGTTTTTCGCGATCACGTTCACCGCCGCAGCCAAAGACTACAATCAGCCGCTTGCGCGCCAGCTTGCGTGCCGCCTTCAGACAGCTCTCCAGCGCTTCAGGCGTATGTGCATAGTCGATAAAGACCTGTCCGAATCCGGCCAGCACATCCTGCATGCGCCCGGGAGGTGCAGTGATACCACTGAGCAGCTCAGGCAGCGACTGCAGAGTAATGCCCTGCGACACCATCAGCGCCAGTGCCACACAGGCTACATTTTCAGCATGGAAGTCTCCCAGCGGGATATCCTCTATCACCACCTCTTCACCATTGCTGCGCAAACGCAGCAGTCCCGGCAACTCCTGCTCCCAGGCCAGATCAACATCATCACGGAACAGACCGTGCCCATACCAGCAGGCGGGTTCCGGTGCCAGCTCACGGATATCGGCATGATCGGCGTTGGCAACCACATTGCCGCCAAGCGCGGCGGTTTCACGGATAAATCCGGCTTTGGTCGCCAGGTAGGGGCCATAGCCGCCATGATCCTGCAGATGATCATGGCCCATGTTGGTCCAGATCGCTGTTCTGAAGTCCATGCCGGCAATGCGTTGCTGGGCAATACCGTGTGAAGAGACCTCACACACCACCGAGTGCACGTCATCAAGGCAGGCCGCAGTCAGCATCGCATGCATGGTCAGCAGCGACGGCGTGGTATTACCGATATCACAAATATCATTCGGAGAGCGCATCCAGCCCAGCGTGCCTGTACTCCAGACAGGGCGCGGCTGATAGCGACTGAGCGCCTCACGCAACATCCACGCCACACTGGTCTTGCCGTCGGTACCGGTAACACCGTATAGATGGGCACCAGCCTGCTCGGTCTTAAACAGACGGCGAAGCAGCGTGCCTGCCTGCTGCATCGATTCAAGATAGAGTTGAGGAAGCTCTGTTTTTACGTTCATGCCCACACTGATAATGGCTGTGGCACCCTGCGCACTGGCTGCTTCAGCATAGCGATCGGCCTGCGCCGCCGCACGCGGCAGGCAGAGCATGGCATAACCCGGCTTGGCCTGACGTGAATCATCACAGATGCCCATGATCATCACATCATCAGCACCATCTAACTCAAGCCGGCCCAGACCATCAGCCAGCTGGCGCAGTGAGAAACCCTCTGTCAGAGCGGTTGCATGCGGTTGATTACTCATCTAACCATACCTCCAGCGACTCACTACTATTCAGCGCTGCCACATTGGCAGGCTTCTGGCGTGTCACCCAGCCTGAACCGTGCACATGCAGGCGCAGACCACGACTGGCAGCAAAGCGGCGCACTTCGCGCATCGACATGCCATAGGTACTCTCCGCCTCAAAAGCGGGAGCCTCAGCAGCAACCTCCATAGCCTGCCATGGACCATGGTTTTTTATCTCAGCAGGCACACCTAGGTAGGGCAGTGCGCTCTCAGCCACCTGACGGAAGATCGGTGCAGCAACCTGACCGCCATACATACTTTTCTGCGGCTCATCGACCACCACTACGATGACCAACTGAGGATCGTCAACCGGTGCCACGCCTGCAAATACGGCGGTATATTTATCCCTGCTGTAACGACCACGCTCATCCGGCTTCTGGGCAGTACCTGTCTTTCCTGCCACGCGATAACCTACCGGCACGGCCTTGGAACCCGTGCCATCTGCGCTAGTGGCATACTCAAGCATGCTCATCACCTGCCGCGCCACCGATGCCTGCATCACTCTATGCGAAGCGTTTTGCGCTGCCTGCATATCATCTGCAAGCAGTCTTGGCGCTACATACAGACCCTCATTCGCTAAAACGGAAAAGGCCGCTGCAAGTTGCAACGGCGTCACGGCGATACCTTGTCCGAATGCGATGTTGGCCGTCTCAACAGGGCCCCACCGCTCAGTGGGTAGCACAATGCCAGGCGACTCTCCGCCTAACCCCATCCTGCTTCGCTGACCAAAGCCGGCTTTCCTTAACATCTCATGCAGTGGTTCAGGGCCAATATCGAGCGCCAGCTTGGCCACCCCGATATTGCTTGATTTGACAATGATGCCGGTCAGATCCAACCACCCTTCCGGGTGATCATCCTTAATGGTGTAGTCAGCGACCTGCATCGCTCCCTTCTCACAATAGATAATGGAGTCAGGCTTCCATTTTCCGGAGGTCAGAGCCGCCGCGACAGAGAATGGCTTCATCGTTGAACCCGGCTCAAAGACATCGGTAACAGCACGATTGCGCCACTGCCCGGGTTTGAAATTGCGGAAACTGTTTGGGTTGTATCCGGGCCAGTTGGCCATGGCCAGAATCGCCCCGTCCTTCGGACGCAGCACGACCACCGAGCCGCCCTTGGCATTCTGTTGGCGTACACCATCAGCAAGTGCTGCGTAAGCAACACTCTGAATCGATGCATCGATGGTCAGCTTGATTGATTTGCCGGGTGCGGGCTCGCGCAGCCATGAACCATCGGGCAGGGAGTGTCCACGCGCATCACGACGCACCTGACGAATTCCCGACTCACCGGTCAAAACACTGTTCCAGCTTAGCTCAGCCCCCTCCAATCCTTTGCCATCAATGCCGACGAAGCCGAGAAGATGGCCTGTTTCAGGGCCCAGCGGATGATAACGGCGCCACTCCTTCTCCATGCGTACGCCGGGAATATTCAGCGCCATCACCTTTTCAGCGACCATTGGCGGCACCTGCCGCGCCAGCCAGACAAAGCCATGCCGCTTCTTCAGCTTGCCCTCTACCTTTTTGCTCGGCAAGCCCAGTGCACGAGCCAGATCGGCCATGCGCTCAGCAGGCACCTCATCGGCCATGGCGGCAATCGATGGTGTCTCCACACTTTCAGCCAGTGTACGATTTTTACTGTCGAGAATTGAGCCGCGCGGTGCAACGGCGGTGAACTGACGATAGCGCTGTTTCTCAGCCAGTGATGTCAGGTAGTCGGCCTGCAGCCACTGCAGGTCAACAGCGCGCACCAGCAGCAACACCAGCCCCAGTGCCAGAAGCCCGGCCACCGCTTCGATACGGCGGCGAACAAAGATCTGCTGCTTGTCGCTCACGGATTGACCACCTGTTCAGGTTTGGGCGGAGCCATGCCCAGCTTCTGCTGTGCCAGCTGACGCAAACGCTCCGGGCGGGTCATGTTGGCAAGCTCCAGACGAAGCTTGCTGGCCTGACCAAGGGCATCCTGTTTTTCTGTATTCAAGCGCTGTGTCTCCAGCGATAACTCATAACGAAGATGAGAGACCCAGATCTGCCCGGCAGAGAGAAGGCCCGCAAGAACCGGCACCAGCAGCCACGGCTTAAGCAACGAGGCCATCAGAGATCACCCGCACTGTAACCGGCCAGCTTTCTGCCTTCGGCTTCTGAGAGACGTTCAGCCACACGCATCAGAGATGAACGCGACCGCGGATTAAGATCAATCTCATCCTGATTCGGACGAACAGGCTTCTTCTGCAACCAGCGCATTGAAGGGGTTTTGCCACACACGCACATCGGCATCTGCGGCGGGCACTTGCACGGATGCACCTGATCTTCGATAAGATCACGCACCCGGCGGTCTTCGCCGGAATGAAATGAGATCACTGCCAGTCGGCCGCCCGGCTTAAGGTGGGCAACCGCAGCCTTCAACCCCTCATCAATCTGATCCATCTCCTCATTCACCCAGATACGCAGCGCCTGAAAGGTGCGCGTAGCCGGATGTGCGCCACCATGACGCCCCTGTTTCGGAGTAGCATGAAAGCAGATATTCTCAAGATCGGAGGTGGTATTGAGCTTACCCTCCTGCTTTGCCATGAGGATAGACCTGGCGATACGGCGCGAATGGCGCTCATCGCCAAAGCGATAGATAATGTCAGCCAGTTCGCGCTCGGAGATGCGCTCCAGCAGCCTGGAGAGAGGCTGACCTGATGATGTATCCATGCGCATATCCAGCGGCCCGTCTTTCTGGAAGGAGAAACCACGCTCGGCATTATCCACCTGTGGCGAAGAGACCCCCAAGTCGAAACCGATGCCACTCACTTGCGACCAACCCATTGCATCAAGAGTGTCGCCGAGGCGTGCGAAATCGGAGTGTACAATAGAGAAACGGGAGTCCTCTGCTGCAAGCCTCTCTCCCTCTGCAATAGCTTCAGGATCGCGGTCGATGGCAAGCAGCCGCCCTTTTTCAGAGAGCCTGGCAAGCAACTCGCGGCTGTGGCCACCGCGCCCGAAGGTGCAATCAACGTAGCATCCATCGGCATCGCTGAACAGCGCGTCAATAAAGGCGTCACGGAGGACTGGAATGTGTTCGGCATAACGTTTGTCGCCGCCCACATTAGAGACCGAGCTCGAAATTTTGAGCCAGCGCCAGATCAGCTTCCAGCTGTTTATCCCAACTGCCCTTATCCCATATCTCAAATGTCTCGCCTGCGCCAAGGAACTGAACAGCACGATCAAGCAGGGCATAGTCACGCAGTGCTGCAGAGAGCAGCACACGCCCCTGACGGTCAGGCAGAAACTCCTGAGCAGAACTGATTACGATGCGCTTATAGGCGCGTAGCGCCTCACTGGGGGGAGTAGCCGCGATCTTCTGCTGAAGCCGCTTCCATTCGCGCATGGGGTATGCGACAAGACAGCGGGAGTGCGGGGTGCGCGTGATGACAATCGAAGCTTCAGCATGACAGCTTTTCAGCGTATCACGGAATGCAGCAGGGATGCTTACGCGCCCTTTATCATCCATGTTGTTACTGAACTCACCCTGAAACATCTGTTTCGATCCTCTCCCTTACCATTGATTGGGAATCTTACCCACGATTCCCCACCAATCGCCAATATTGTCCACCATTCAACCCTTGTCAACCCCGCCTGAGCCCGTGTCACACCGGAAGAACCATTAAGACACACCCCTGCAAGCAACCAATAAATAAAAGTATTTAGAGAGGAAAAACGCGGAAGCTATTGATCTGTAAAGGAACTCTGCCATTTGGTTTTGTTGGTGGGGGATTGTGGGTAGTATTGGCCACCAAAGGTGGGCTATCATGTTCTGGAAAGAGAAAAGTGCAGCTGAGATGAGTGATGATGAGTGGGAGAGCCTCTGTGATGGCTGTGGCCGTTGCTGTGTGTGGAAGTTTGAGGATGAGGATAGCGCTGAAATCCTCTACACCGATATACGCTGCCATCTGTTTAACGACAACAGCTGCCGCTGCACCGATTACCCGCAACGCACCACCATTGTGCCCGACTGCATGGATATCCGCACTTTTTCCGATCAGCAGTACAGCTGGCTTCCGGAGAGCTGTGCTTACCGACTTCTACATGAAGGCAAGCCTCTGCTTGCGTGGCACCACCTGATTTCAGGTAGCAAGGATTCCGTACATACAGCGGGCATCTCCCTGCAGAAAAAAACGGTATGCGGCGAAAATTTCACAGAGGAAGATATCATCCGCCACATCATCGATCCGGATCAGACAGATGAGTGAGTCCCAACTCTGCCCTTGTGGCAGCAGCAAACCCTTTGCCTGCTGCTGCGAACCGATCATTGCCGGCGCGACCGCCCCCACTGCCGAGGCTCTGATGCGTTCGCGCTATTCAGCCTATGTGCAGGGTTGCTGGAAATACCTTCACAGCAGCTGGCATCACGCCACCCGCCCATCAAAAGTCTCACCCACCGATACCGACTGGCTGGGACTCACTATCGTGCATGCCGCTACCGACACGGTTGAATTCATCGCAGGGTTTCGTGAGGCGTCAAAGATCATGACACTGCATGAGATCAGCCGTTTCGAGCAGGTTGATGGCCATTGGCGTTATCTGAATGGGGCGTGCGATATCAGTGAAGCTGGCCGCAACAGCCCATGCCCCTGCGGCAGCGGCCTGAAAACCAAACGCTGCTGCGGCAAAACATCCCGATAGCGACCCGTCGTCTATGAACAGGTTGCTACCCGGTTTGATTGCAGTGATTCTGCTAACTGTCTCCGCAGGCGTTTACATCTGGAACAATCTCGATGGCCTGTTGCAAGCCGTTATCCAGAACCACGCCTCTAAAGTTCTAACCACCGAGATTCATGTCGCAGAGATCCGAACAGATCGGCAGCGCGGCAGAGGCAACATTGCCGGCATCTCGATTGCCAATCCGCAGGGCTTCAGTGAAACCAACATCATTCAACTTGGCAAAATCACCTTTAGAGTCAACACTGAGAGTTCAGGTATCGATCCCATCATCCTCAATGAGGTGGTGATTCGCGGAGCCGACGCTGTTTATGAAATCAACGATGCCGGAGTCTCCAATGTCGACACCCTGAAGCGTCAAATTCACGCCCGTCGCTACCAGAAATCAGAGAACAGCTCTCCGCTGAAGTTCATTATCCGCAAACTGGTTGTTGAAACATCGATGGCCAGAGTGCGAACGCCAGCAACAGGCAACGGCTCCAAACGCATACGACTGCCAAAGATCATGATGCACAATGTCGGAAATACCGACGCAGGCATCACTGCAGGAGAGATCATGCGCCAGCTCACCTTCAGAATGCTGGGCAATATGAGTAACGCCGTTGCCGCAACAGGAGAGCAGGTGCCAGCTATTTCATCTGCTGAGTAGATCCCGGCAGTCATTACCTGGCTCTATACATATAACCCTCAACACGGCAGCCATGAAAAGTTGGAAAACACCTCTGTAGCCACTACTGGTGCTCTGTTCAGCGCAATAGCTGCATTGCTTTTCCCATTTACTTTCTTCATGTTACAACCACATGCTGGGGTAGACATGTATTAAAAACACTACACTTAGTAATAAACAGCATTGGCAGAAACAGAAAGCGAGCTATACTGCCGCCATGCGATTGATCATGCTTGATACTGAAACGACCGGGCTTTCACCCTTAAATGGTGACCGCATGGTTGAGATTGGCGCAATCGAAGTGGTTAATCGCAAAGTACTTTCGGGCGATAAACATGTCTTCCACCACTACATCAATCCCGAGCGCAATATCCCGGCTGAGGTGGTGCGCATCCACGGCATTGATAATGCAAAGATAAAAGATGCGCCGAAATTCCGTGATATTGCAGCGCAGTTCCTCGACTTTATCGACGGCGCCACACTGGTAATCCATAACGCCTCATTTGACCTTGGCTTTATCATGCATGAGCTGCACCTGAACGATTTCCCCAATATTCAGGATATCCGGGTGATCGACACACTCGCCTTTGCCCGCAAAAAACATCCAAATCAGCGCAACAACCTCGATGCACTCTGTGACCGATATGCTATTGAGCGCGGCCATCGTGAACTGCATGGCGCCCTGCTGGATTCCGAGTTGCTGGCTGAGGTCTATCTGGCCATGACCGGTGGTCGCCAGTTCTCGCTCGGCATGGATATCCCGAGCCTGCCAGCCTCAAGCTTTGTTCAGCTTCCTGAGCACTCAAGAGGGCGCGATGAGAAAGCGGAAACAGCCAACCTCATGAAACGCAGTACGCCGCCTATTGCTGAGCACGAGCATGAAGCGCATATTTCGATGATGCGACGCATCCATAAAGAGAGCGACGGACAGACGCTCTGGCATCATCCGGAACTGGCCTGATTCGAATTTAAGGATACCCTGAGAAACAACGTCCATGTAGATTTGAGAACGCAAAGGCAAAAGCGTTTTTTACCTTCGATCACAAAATCAAGCACTTACTGTGTATGATTTTGGCAAGCCACCCTTGGCATGCACGGATACTCTGGCTCTTTCAGCGCATCCTTAACAGCTTCATACGCCTTAAGCGGGTGTAGTTCAATGGTAGAACGGCAGCTTCCCAAGCTGCATACGAGGGTTCGATTCCCTTCACCCGCTCCAATTTAACTATCTATAATATAAAGATTTTATTACAGTCCGCTCATTACACTAAATCCAACGTGGGCCAATCGTGGGCCAAGGGAGGCCGCAATGGGAATCAGCTATCCGAAACATTCAAAAGGCAAAATCCGCGTCCAAGTAAAACACAATGGAATCAAAAAAACGAAGGTGTTTCTTGAAAGTGAAAAAAAAGATGCTCAAGACTGGGGATTGGATACATATGTAAAACTAAGGCAAGGTGACATCACTAAGTTCAAAGACAGGGCCACATTAGCAGAGGTTCTGGACTCATATTTAGACTCAAAAGCAACTGAATTAAAAGGTGATGGCTACAGAAACAAAGTAATTATAGTCAATAAACTCAAAGAATATGAAATAAGCAAAATCAGAATAGATAAATTACATGGCGGAACACTTGAGGAATTCAAACTAAAGCTACGCAAAACAAAAGCCCAAAGCACGGTAAGACATTACTTAACCACAATCAGCGTGGCAATTGACCACTATATACTTATAACAAGGAGTAAAATCACTAATCCGGTAAGAGAAATATCACTTCCTAAAGCTCATGCAGACCCAAGGGAGAATACAATTGATGAAATAGATTCAATTCTAAAGGCACTTCAACATGAACATTATCAAACATATATAGCCGCCTGTACTGCATATTATACTGGAATGCGAATTGGTGAGATTTGCAAACTAACATGGCATGACGTTCGACTCGGGGACTACATACACGTAAGAACAGTTCACTCAAAAAACGCCAAGCCAAGAAGCATCAAAATAAGTAAAAAACTAAATGAGGTATTAAAGCAATACTATTTACATTGCCTAGAGCATAAAGATGAGCTTGATAAGCATCACAAAAAACGAAAAGCATGTCATGATGTGATATTAGTTAATCCTAGACACATTGCTAATAACTTCATAAAGGTCGCCAGAAGGTGCAGCGACAAAGAATATACGTTCCATGATATTAGACACACATGCCTGACTCACCTAAGAAATAATGGGGCCGACATATTCACATTGAGAAGCATATCCGGACACACCTCAACAAGAATGTTAGAAAAATATATTCATCCAGATGATTTAAACGGAGAGTTTCTTGACTCATTGTAATTGCAGACCCCAAGCAAACTCGGCACCCCTGTGGTCAGAGATACCGTTGAAGGCATTTTATACCCTCGGCTGAATTTGAGTCATCTATATATAGGTGATTCGAATGAGAGCTAGCCCGCTTTTTATGAACCTTCCAGATTTGATTCTTCGGCTCTCGAAGCTTGTCAGGCCGTTCTTTGTCCTGAAAACGTGATTGCTTCAACTTAGTGATATATTTACCCTCTAACTGCTCGGCATATATCTTCCCGCCACCCCAAATAGAGCAGCCTTTATCAAGAGAGTAATCCCACGGTTTTAACTTCCGGTTGCTCCTCTCTTGGTTGGCGCGCTTAAAGCACTCACCCAAAAACTCTTTCAATTCACTGGCAGCATATAACCCTTCAAACAGCGGTTTGATGAAATTTCGTGATGTGCCCCAAAATCGCCCGACATTTTTATATTCAGGACCAAATATTTTCTGAAGGCTTTTGTCTTCAAACTCAGCCGCTTTGTCAGGATGTTTGTTTTTATAAAAGTTTTTCGTCATGTACTTGGTCATATAGGCGGCAAACTGCTGGGGAGCATATTGCTCTAATGGTCGCACATCCAAGCCGTAGAAGTGTAGATGATACATGTTGTCCAAGTTACCAGTGATTCGAGACCAGTGATTACTCCACTTTGCTGAGTGGTGGATTGTTTCACCATCGGTGTTTTCCTTTTCAATCGTTGGGAGATTTTCATCAATCAGGATGTGGAAATGTGGAGCCCCTCTTCCCGGCTGAGCCTCAAGCACCCAGCAGTAGTTGATATTTTCAAACTCTTGGCGCAGAAGAGTGAGAAACGTATTGAGATGTTTTTTCACCTCTCTTCCATCCATTGGAAACTTCCTTGGATATGTAAGCGTTATAAACTGTTTGAATTTGTATTTTGAATTTCTGAGTTGGTGAGCCAGACGAAGTCTCGACTTGCCTGAAAACAGAGTGATGTCGCCACGCTTTGCAACGCTCTTATCTTTATCGCTTTTGCAACTGCTCTCCTGTTTGCATTTGTTTTTCTTTTTTTTAGGAGCGCGAATAATGTCACTATGATGCTGTCTGCATGTATAGGTCAGGTCTTCTTCAAATATTTGCAGGTGATAATAATTTGCCGGTAATGGCTGCCATTTAAAAAAATCTTTTTTATCCATGAAGTCCAGTTACTGGATGCTGGATAGGTTTTGTGGGCGTTACTTAGATATCGCTGTAGTTTTGAGATATGGAATACATAACAAGGCAGCTCACCTCTGCCCCTCACCAACTCTCAATCGAGCTGCGTGCTTTTGGCACGGTCTCTCAATCGGCTGGCAAGTGACGTCGGTGGCTGCTTATCGTGACTTGGCAGACCTCATTTTTTCCGCTTGTAGAGGGGAAATTTTGATCACTTAGTGGCGAATCGCCACTAAGTGACCAAGGAACATTTGTGGCACTTGGTTGAAAACTCAATATTCTCGTCTACACTAACTTAAAATTATTCTGGGAGGGTTCGTGTACAAGCTCGTACTAACACTTATTACACTATTTTTACTTTCATCCAATGCCGCAGCTGGCCCATGGGACAATTATGATGGAGGAGGCAAATCCTATCATGGAGAGCCGGGACACGAGTCAAGTCTTGGGGAACCAACAGACAGTGGCAGAACAAATGCACTTTACCACATCAAAAAAGATGGTGGTTTTAAAGCACTTGGCAAAATAAATGAGCCAACAGATATTAATGAGTTTCCAAAAAGTGGAATGATTTATGAAATGCGCAATTTTAATGCATTTTTTGCTGGTGCTTGGCTTAACACAATTGAAATTGCCAGAACATATAAGAATGGTGAAAATCTTGATGAAACTGGTAAATTTCTAGGAACCAGAAACTGGTATGGCTATAAGGGTTGCAGATATTATTATGCAGATGATGGACTTGATGGAGCTTTTGAAAACAAAATAAAATACTCACATGCTTTTTGGACAGAGTGGTATGGGGAAGGATGGAAAACCATTAAAGGCTGGAATGAAAATGTTTGGCATCCACATTACGCTCAGACCGACGATAGGGTAAGATTTAAAGGCGAAATTGAGCATGAATTAGACACTGTAACAGCAGATAAAGAGATATTCTTTGAAGAAGTATTGGTTAAAAATAGGCCCGGCACAACGGAGTTTACTTACTTGGCTTTGTTTTATGACTTTATTCGTGACATCTATGATGTTTGGGACTTTATGTATACGGTAAAAAACGGTAAACCAACACACCCAGATACTTGGACAGAGGCAGAAGCCAAAAGATTGGTAAAGGCTTATGATGGTCTGCATGCGTTGCAGGAGTTTGCTAGAGGGGAAAATTCCTCTGACACAACTAAGGCATTTGCACTTACCTTTGAAAACTATGCTATTTCACATGCGCTATATCTTGAGAAATTCATTGTTTCAAAATATGGCAAAGCAGGACTTGCAACAGCTCGAAAGAAAGCAGGCGTTGAAAACCTATATCCAAACGAGCTGTAAAAGTTAAATATCTCCTTAAAGGCTGGCAGCTTATGTTGCTGGCTTTTTTTGTGGTCTGATGAAAGCGCCTCTGAATATTTTGGGTTCAGCTCCAAGCATGGCGATTCCTTTGCCCTGCTGTAAATCATGAGCATGTGGGGCGGCCTGACCAAAATATGCGCGTGCCATTTCAGCGGTTCTCATGCCGTAACCAACCTTGAGCCTGACCTGATTCATGATATCCGATGGTAAACCAGTGGAGCTGGGGTCTTGGGTTCCAAGAATCTGGAGCAAGCCAACGTAGCGACCACGCATAGCTAGATGTGAGGCAATACGAATGATTTCAGTCTTGGCCTCAAAATCAGGGTCACCCTTTCTTGGGGTTGATAGAAACAGGGGGCATTCATCGACCAGCAAAATGTGAGGCTTCCAATCGCAACCTTTTGAACGTGCTTCAAACCAGTTATCAACATCCAGCTCTCGAATGAGGCGCTTTCGTTCCTCATAAATGGATTCCAATTCCTGATACACAGCAAGCACGCTTTCGATATCTGTTGCAAGCCGTTTGCATTTTTGGTGTCTGAAGTCGTTCCCATCCTTTGTGCCTTCGGCAATCGTGATGGTATCAGCGCCCCAAGTTCTCTCGATTTCCTTCAACAGCACTTTGAACAGCTCAGATTTCCCAGAACCGGAAGCACCAGCAACGAGAAAAACTGGTGAATGGTCAAATGCCAAAATCACAGGTGAACCATCGTCAAATGTACCCAGCCAGAAGTGACCAAGTGGAATGTGCTCTGGTCGGGAATGATAATGAACAAGGTCTGGAAGCCTGTTCTCCAGTAGCAACCAGCGGTGATTACCCAAGTCTTTGATTCCAGATATCGGACGATTGAAAATAGTTGATAGGCCATAGAAGGCTTTCTCGAATTTCTCAGGGCTGATGTTGTGAGGCGCTACGACAACCAAATCACCCGTTGGCTTGTGGGTGTACAAGTTCGGATATATCCAGCGGTCAGGTTTATCAGAGTAGAGATTCAGGTCATTAAACAGGCACAGGCACTCACTAAGCTTATTTTTGGGGATGGATTTCATACTCATGAGAGCAGCCCCTTCAAATAATAAAATACCTGCTTGAGGGTGTCCGGGCTTTTAATCCACCAGAGAACAAGCCCGATGCCGACCAAAAAGAGTAGCGTTTCACTCACTGCCTTGATTTTGGCTTGTCGTTGAGCGGCTGCTTTTTCGGGGTCTTTGAGAATCACATGGGGCTTGGTGTTGTTGAGTTTCATCTCAGTCATCTCTCTGGATAGCAGCTCTACGAGCCTCAATTTCTGCAAGGTGAAGTTCGAGCAGTTCCATGCCTTTCATGACGATGGTGTTTGGATTGAGGTTGTAGCGACAGCAAAGCATATCAAGATAATGAGCTGTGCTGGTGTACACCTCGATTGTACGGGACTCCTTGTTCATTTGATGAAACCTATGAGCCGGAACTTGCCCTTGTCCCAAGCATTTACTTTGACCTGTATCTCCAATTCATCTCCGACATTCAGTTTCTGGTCGGAATAGACTTTGCACCAAGTGGTAAAGATAGAGCCATTTTCATTCTCATCCCTTAGCTGGACGTTGTAGAAGGGCTTTTTGCCTTCTGGTTTTTTTAGACTTACCGAGTTAACGGTTCCTTTGAGGTATAACATAATATTCTCCTATCTGTGTTAGATAGGAATGATGTACTGGATAATGGAGTAGTATTTTAGACAATACTTAGATATTACTGTATAAAACTATCGAGGCTTATCTAAACTAAAGAAATTTGTGGGCCATTTATGGGCCATTTGGGCCGCCATGGGCCCATGGATGGGAGAATGAAATTATTTTTTTTGTTGTTATATATTGTTTTTATAAAGCCATATTGATGTCCGAAAAGCTTCCCAAGCTGCATACGAGGGTTCGATTCCCTTCACCCGCTCCATCTTTTATGACAACCTGCGCAACACACCATGAATAGCGACCCACGATCAGAAGATACTACCCTTACACTTCGCGATGCCAGCCAACGACTGGCAGCAGAAGCCGGTGAAATTATCCTGCTTACCGGCGCAGTCGGAAGCGGCAAAAGTCTCTGGCTGAAGCGGCTGGCCGGAGTGACTGATCTGCCCAACAACACATCAGCCACGATTGCTGGCAAAAAACCGGGTAAGGCGGCTGGTGAGACGTTGATGCTATTTGATCGGCAGCCACCACTATGGCTCGGCCAGCGTGTAGGCGAAGAGCTCTGCTTCGGACTAAGAACCCCTCCTGCCAGTGAAGTGTTAACTGCTGTTTTGTCTGCATGGCGTTTAGAAAGCCTCTCGCCATCTGCCGAACTCTCTTCACTCAATAGACTTCAGGCTATGCGTCTGAGTCTGGCCACTATGGCACTGGCAGAACCAAAGCTGGCACTGCTCGATAGCCCTACCGACAGCCTGCCTGAAACTGACGCCATCACACTGCGTGACGATATAACCGCATGGGCAGAGAGATCCAAGACAACCGTAGTCGTTGCCAGTAATCGCTGGCAGGATTGGCAATCGGTAGCCACGCAACACTGGCAGGTCACCTCTAGAGATGATCTGCCGCAACGGGGAGCACAGGCATGAATAACATGGTTCAATTCTCATTTGCTCTGAGCGGCCGCATGCGCGCATTTATTGAGCTGCGAGATGCTCTTGCCTGCCTTGAAACAGCTTATGTCTCCCAGAACGGTTCAGCATGGCTGCACGCTGCCTGTGATCTGCGCAGCTCTCTCGTCGGTGAACATGGACGCAAACAGGTGATTCCGGAAGTGATCGGGCTGCTTCAGGATGTAGAGAGCTTCATCAAAGGCCTGAGTGAGGGTGTACCGCACTACCAGAGCCGCATTCAGAAGGCGTGCGCACAGATTCAGAAACATATTAATGCGCTGACGCCGGGCATTCCTGAAGTGGCACGAATCCTGAGCAGTGATGCGCTGCTTACCGCCTACCTTAACGCCCAGAAAAAACATGACTGGCTGGGACATAAACTCTGTCTGCAGCAGAGCATCAAAGCGATCTGGAAACATCCCGACGCCCGCACCCTGCCTCTGCACCATGCACTGGTACCACTGTGCGATGCTGTGAATACGCTCGACAGCATGCTCAATGATTTTGTCAGCTGGAAAAAAGAGCTCGCCATAGCCGGCAGTGGCCACATCACGCCTGATAGAAAAATTTCATACGGCCTGCTGGTGATTGCACTGCCTGAAGAGGCCGTGGCAAACGGCATCATCCCGGATATTTCGGGCAACCGCCTGGCAGTTCGGGTTCGCTTCCAGCAGTGGCTGCCCGGCGAGCCTCCCAAAGATTACAAAGAGGATCAGCCATACTCGATGATGCTGGTTCCGATTG
Source organism: Mariprofundus sp. KV (assembly GCF_013387475.1). Classification (GTDB taxonomy): domain Bacteria; phylum Pseudomonadota; class Zetaproteobacteria; order Mariprofundales; family Mariprofundaceae; genus Mariprofundus. The sequence continues at coordinate 44,687 of NZ_VWNB01000001.1, forward strand.
GTGCTTAATGATGGCATCCGATACTACCACTGACTCCCCTTTCCGCTGTCCAACCTGTAAAAAGGGGGTGGCCAGAGGGGCTGATCAGTTCCCCTTCTGCAGTGAACGCTGTCGCATCACCGACCTTGGCCGCTGGGCTGCAGGGGATTACCGCATTGCCGGCGAACCGGCGCTGATACCGGATGACACTGAGGGCTATGAGTGACGCAGCCAAAGCGCTGATCTCTCCGCTGCTGAGTTACTCGGCAATTAGTGTTGCCTTGCTGATCCCTGTTCTTTTCTGGCCGCTGCAGAGCATAAATGACGGCAGCCTGGACCCCTCTGTCGACTTTCACACCATATGGCTGGTCACAGCCAGCGCACTGCTACTGTGCGCCGTGACTGCTGACTCCATTCTCTACCACGAGCAGGGCACACTCTGGCCCTTTTTTGCGACCGCATGGATTCTTACCTTCACCATGGGTGTCTCACTTGCCCTGCGCCTGGATTCCGGTGCATTCATTCTGGCCTCGATGTTCACACTGCATGCCATTCGTGCTGGCTCTCGCATATGGCAAGATCAAAATAGCTGGTGGTTATGGCCAGCATGTGTTCGGGATGCTGTTGCCGCCATGGCAATGTTCACCTGGATCATCACTCTCTCAACTGGGGCCGCGTGATGGCACTGATTCTTGCATCTACCTCCCCATATCGAAAGCTGTTGCTGGAGCGGCTGCAGCTGCCGTTTATACAGGCAGACCCTCTGTTTACAGAGGCGGAGCCCGGCAGTATGCCGATTGATGAGCTGCTACAGTATAACAGCATGGGGAAAGCTCAAAGCGTCCTGGATCGCCATCCGGATGCAACAGTGATCGCCTCTGATCAGCTCGCTGTTTGCGGGGATATCGTACTGGGTAAACCTGGCTGCGCAGAAAAAGCGGCGGCTCAACTGGCCATGCTATCCGGCAGAAGCGTCACCTTTCTGACCGGACTCGTCCTGCTTAGCGCAGAGCATCGCCATATCGACGTTATCCCGTTTACCGTCACTTTTCGCGAATTGAGTGAGCGTGAAATCAGAAACTATATTGAGAGAGAGAGCCCCATCGACTGTGCCGGCAGTTTTAAATCCGAGGGTCTCGGCATTGCACTGTTTGAGAAGATGCAGGGGGATGACCCGACGGCCCTGATCGGCCTGCCATTGATCCGCTTAAGCCAGTGGCTCAAGCCACTTATATAGTGGCAACGGCCTGAAATTCTGAGCGAACTTAAAGAATAAAACTCGTAATCACCCAGCTGATTGCACCAAGAACCAACGACACCGCAGCCAAACCAGCCAGCCACTCCCATGCACGAGCTGCCAGCGTCCAGGTAAGAATGATACTTACAATGGTTGCAGTGATATTGATGGTTGAACCATCATACCACCATATACCCAGCACAAAGGAGAAGAACTCCGGAGCCATAGCGCCGGCAAGTGTTGCCAGCACGATCATCGAGAAGATAAATGCTCCGACCCGCTCAATCAAAGCCTTGTTACGCTTATAGTTAGCAAAAAAGAATGATGCGGTTACAAACACCACATAAAAGGCAATCCATATGATCGATACTAGCTCTGAACCTTTCACCGCCATCTCCCTGAAAAACTTCTACCAATATCACCAAGCAAAAAATATAGTCAACGAATATATACGGCAACCCGATGGTATAGCTAAAGCACCCTATCATCGCATGCATCCGCAGCAATAGTCGTCCACTGCAATGAGTAAGCGACAACGCCTACCCTTAACCCCGTGAGCAGCTATGCATCTCTACACCAATGCGACTGGAATACTCCGTAATAGTGCGACAAGCTCAGCCTGACGACGGGTGGCAGTCTTCTGAAAAATAAGCTTCAGATAACTACGTGCCGTATGCAGTGTGATATTTGCCTCAACACTGCACTCTTCCAGCGCTTTGCCGCTGGAGAGGGCAATTGCCAAACGCGCTTCTGCTGGCGTCAAATTATATAACAACTGCAACACCTCAGGATCCATCCAGTTGGACCGCTCATATATACCAATGACAATTGCCGCATAGATGCCTGACTCCAACTCAACCAGAGCACGGATATCCGGATGCAGCGGCAGTGCCAGCAGAGAGATATTTTTAATGTCACCCTCAGCCAGTGGAATAGTTGTGACAGCCAGTTTTTTTTCATTTTCCATGCCGTGATGAACGGCGTTCCTAATCATCGAGCGAAGCTTGCCGGTTGCCACCGAATCCGGGCCTGCGATTCGTGTACCAATCAACATCAATCCCGGTGTGGATGCGATCACTTCACGTGCACGACGATTGCTAAATACAGCCTGACCAGTGCCATCAAACAGAATCACCCCCGCATGCAGGTTATCCATAGCCTGCTTGTAACCAACTGCACGATTACGTAGTGATTCTATGGTATGAAAAATATCAAAAGCTTTGTGCACATGCGGCCGCAATATGGTCACAATATGTAGCAGGCGGTGGAAGAGATTTTCCTGGCTAACGCCATCAATAAAAGCCATCTGCACCAGATAGCTTCCTTCTCGAAAGATAAGAGAGAACACTTCAGGGTGTAAAAGCTGGTCTGAAAACATATCTGCGGCATGCTCAAAACGACGCAACTCATGACAGCGGAAACAGTAGAGCTCTCTGGACTCTGTCCCAAGCTCAGCCTCACGTATAAAGGGAAGGAATTTTTTTAATGCATCAAAGTGCTCTGCGTACGCCTGGTGATTGTCTTCATCTGCATGCGCATCCATTTCACTGATAACATGCAGATTATCACGGTCAATGATATGAATACCAAGTGAGCGGCAATGCGCACTATCGAGCAACCCTGTAAGTAGCTGTTGCAACTGCTTCAGATCTAACGTCAGATCGTAAATCTGCCTGATAATCGCCAATAACTGTTTATCTTCCATGCACGCACCTTATCAAAGCATAACCAACCGCTGAGATAATAGGAATTATTATGTGGAGTGCCCCCCTTGTATGGGGGGTGCTATAAAGCTACAGCATCCTATCTTTCGCCGCCGATAATGGTGGGGAATGGTAAATTGAGAATACTATTAGCCGATGACAATGTTGAATTGCGCGAAATGTTTCGTGATTTTTTGCATCTGCTCGGCTATCAGGTAACCACAGCATCCGATGGCCATCAGGCCCTGAAGATCTATCGCGCCGAAGATCACAACTTCGACCTGCTGATCAGTGATATTATTATGCCACGTATCGGTGGCATAGAGCTGGTTGAAACGATTCGTTCAAAAAACAAACAGTTGCCGGTCATCCTGATGAGCGGATTCTCCGACATCGACATGGAATCTTCCTGTAGTCATCTCAACGCATCTTTCATTGCAAAACCGATCAACTTCGAAGCACTGGAACAGATGCTGCAAAACATTGACACTGTTTATTGCAACCAGATTTATCGCATCAACAGCTAACCGACGTTTTCAACATACAAATATAGTTTCTAAATATTATAAGCGACAACAGCAGCAAGTGCTGCATGCACCAGAGCTGCGCCTGCAATCATCTTGAAGAAGAAACGATTAAACGATTTTAGATGTTCTGCATCAGCATTCATTGAGTTCATCGACATCTCCTGTGCGAAGGCTTCGCATAGTGTGAGATTACTAACCACAAGAATCTTATCAGTGATTTTTATTACAAATCTACTGTCCTGTAGATTTCATGGCGCACATCCCTGTGGGCCACCCATTCAGGGCACTTAGGCGTGCAATTGTACTATCCTGTACAATTGTGGACGGCGAATAGTCACCCGAAGGGTGAAGGGCAGGATGGCCCGAATCACCATTCTGCACAATAGCAGAATGGGACGAGCTTTAGCTCGCCTGAAAGGTGAGGCACATGGACGTGCCGAATCACAAATCTACAGGAAAGTAGATTTGGACGGTGAATAGCCGCCCGCAGGGTGAAGGGCATGGATGCCTTGAATCAAAGGAGCTTAGCTTCTGAGTTCGGGATAGGATAGGTGAGCACAAACAAAAAACCCGCCGGAGATTTCTCTCAACGGCGGGGCTTTGTAATAAATTCCTGGCATTGTCCTACTCTCCCATAGCGAACGCTACAGTACCATCGGCGCAAAGGAGCTTAGCTTCTGAGTTCGGGATGGGATCAGGCGTTTCCTCCTCGCTATTAACACCAGGAAACTGGTGGGTTGAAGCTTTCGCCTCAACCAATAAGCAAGTATCTCGTGATAATCATATGTACATACATTCCAATGTCTTAACGTTGCATGGTCAAGCCGCACGGGCAATTAGTACTGGTCAGCTCCATGCATTGCTGCACTTCCACACCCAGCCTATCAACGTGGTAGTCTTCCACGGCCCTTTAGGGAGCTTAAAGCTCCGGGAGAATTTATCTCGAGGCTGGCTTCCCGCTTAGATGCCTTCAGCGGTTATCCATTCCAAACGTAGCTACCCTGCAATGCTCTTGGCAGAACAACAGGAACACCAGAGGTTTGTCCATCCCGGTCCTCTCGTACTAAGGACAGATCCTCTCAATTCTCCAACGCCCACGGTAGATAGGGACCGAACTGTCTCACGACGTTCTAAACCCAGCTCACGTACCACTTTAATCGGCGAACAGCCGAACCCTTGGGACCTGCTCCAGCCCCAGGATGTGATGAGCCGACATCGAGGTGCCAAACTCCCCCGTCGATATGAACTCTTGGGGGGAATCAGCCTGTTATCCCCGGCGTACCTTTTATCCGTTGAGCGATGGCTCTTCCACTCGAAACCACCGGATCACTAGAACCGACTTTCGTCCCTGCTCGACTTGTCAGTCTCGCAGTCAGTCACACTTATACTCTTGCGCTCAATGGCTGATTTCCGACCAGCCTGAGTGTAACTTCGCGCGCCTCCGTTACTCTTTAGGAGGCGACCGCCCCAGTCAAACTACCCACCAGACAATGTCCCAGACCCGGATAACGGGCCTTGGTTAGAACCCAAGCATGTTCAGGGTGGTATCTCAAGGATGGCTCCCCGATAACTGGCGTCATCGGTTCAAAGCCTCCCACCTATCCTGCACAAAACATACCTAGATCCAATGTCAAGCTATAGTAAAGGTGCACGGGGTCTTTCCGTCTAGCCGCGGGAAAGCTGCATCTTCACAGCTAATTCAATTTCGCTGAGTCTCTGGTTGAGACAGTGGGGAAGTCGTTACGCCATTCGTGCAGGTCGGAACTTACCCGACAAGGAATTTCGCTACCTTAGGACCGTTATAGTTACGGCCGCCGTTTACTGGGGCTTCGATTCAGAGCTTCGCCTTGCGGCTAACCCCACCTCTT
>NZ_VWNB01000001.1:55000-306068 GCF_013387475.1 Mariprofundus sp. KV
GGATTCAGACTACTGGCCCTGTCATACTGCTTAATCGCAGCCTGCAAGCGCCCGTGTTTCTGCTCAATATCACCTTGCAGCCCATAGAAGAGCGCCTCTCTCGGCTCGCCGGCAACTGCCCGGCCTGCCAGACGACCGGCCGTAACCAGATCCCCCCTGGCCAGTGCTTCGCGCCCTCTGTCATAAGCCTCATACGCTGGCTTACTGCGTATCAGTTGCCTGGTTTTGCTGCGATAGCGCTCAACGCCACGCTCACCACCTGCAGGCAACGTGGCCAGCAGGCTCATATTTGCATCCACCCGCTCTTGTGATGGTGGATGAGTGGCGAACAGCCCGCTTAACCAGTCCTGTTGCCTGCCTTCAGAGAGTTTGACAAAGGTACGCTGCAGATCGACTGCCCCCTGAGGGTCATATCCGGCACGCACCATATACTGCATGCCATACAAGTCGGACTCCCGTTCAGCATCACGGCCATACTTCTGACTGATCAGTTGGGCGCCAATATTGGCCCCAAGCTGGGCCAGATTACCGTAACTTTTTCCCTGTGTGGCTACGACTGTTCCCAATACAGCAGTCTGCAACAGCACCCCTTTACTCATCTGTTGCGCACCGTGGCGGGCTGCAGCATGCACGACTTCATGGCCAAGCACAGCCGCCAGTTCGGACTCACTCTTCAGCTCGGTCAACAGACCGCGGTTGATGGAGATTTTACCACCGGGCAGCGCCCAGGCATTGGGAACAGAGTTGTTCAGCACTTTAAACTCATAAGGCAGTTTTCTGTCACTGACTGTAGCGAGACGCTGCCCTACCTCGTTGACATAGGCCGTGAGTTGCCGATCCACCACATAGTCGCCACCCTGCGACTGACGGGCAGGACTATACTGCTGTGCCCCGATAGCGAGCTCCTGCGCCTCTGAAACCAGGCTCAGTTCATTTTTTCCTGTCACAGGGTTGGTGGCACAGCCAGCAAGCAGGCCGAGGGTAACCAGCAGTGATACAAGAGACCTCTTCATCATCGCGCCACCTCCTGATAATAAAGCACTATCTGAAGCCTAGCGGATGCATCACCCTTTATGCCACAGTGAGGTTGAGAAACTTCCGTTTACCGAGCTTGATCAGGTAAGGGCCACCGGGCAGCAGCTGGTGATCCTTGTCGATGACTTTTTCTCCATCTATAGATAGTGCATTCTGTTTGACCATGCGAATCGCCTCGCCATTGGATGCGGTCAAGCCGTTGCTGGTCAGGGCTTTGATGATCCACACTGACCCATCTTCTGCTGCCATTGTTACTTCCGGCACATCATCAGGGATCTCTTTTTTGGCAAACTGGGATTCGAAACCTTCACGTGCGGCCTGCCCCGCCCCTTCACCGTGGAAGCGGTCAACAATCAGTGCAGCCAGACTCTTCTTGGCCTCCATCGGGTGTTTGGCTTTGATCTCATCGAGATTCAGATCAGTGAGCAGCTCATAGTATTTATACATCAGCTCATCAGAGACGCTCATCAATTTACCAAACTGCTCTTTGGCGGGTTCTGCTACACCGACATAGTTGTTCAGGGATTTGGACATCTTATTCACACCGTCCAAACCTTCGAGCAGCGGCATAGTGAGAATCACCTGCTGGGCTTTGCCGTAGGCATCCTGCAGCTGACGCCCCATCAACAGATTGAACTTCTGATCGTTACCACCCAGCTCGACATCGGCATCAAGTGCCACAGAATCGTAGCCCTGCACCAGCGGATAGAGGAATTCGTGGATGGCGATCGACTGACCACCTTTATAACGTTTCTCGAAATCATCGCGCTCCAGCATACGGGCCACGGTCGCTTTACCGGCAATACGAATCAGATCAGCGGCAGTAAGATTACCCAGCCACTCGGAGTTAAAGCGCACTTCGGTCTGTTTGGGATCGAGAATTTTGAATACCTGCTCTTTGTAGGTCTCGGCATTGAGCAACACCTCATCATGGGTCAGCGGTGGACGGGTCTCATTCTTACCGGTCGGGTCACCGATGGTGCCGGTAAAATCACCAATCAGAAATACCACCTGATGACCGCAGTGCTGAAACTGGCGCAACTTCTCTATCAGCACGGTATGGCCAAGATGCAGGTCGGGAGCCGTCGGATCAAAACCGGCCTTCACACGCAGTGGTCGGCCCTCTTTCTGAGCCAGCTTCAATTTCGCTTCAAGGCTGCCTGCAGGCAAGATCTCCAGTGCGCCGCGACTGAGTAATTCCATCTGTTCTTGAATATTCATAAATCCCTCTATCTATTGAGCCACGAATCATGGCAAATTCACAGCTGCACCGCCACCGCAGAGTCAAATGCGAGCCGCATCACAGAGAAGAGGCTGGCAACAGTCAGGCTGCGTGCTATTCTAACCATCATCAAACATGGTAAGAGTGCAACATCTTATATCTCAAGGAGAGAGTCATGACTGAGAACAATCAGGAAGAGATTATCAAAGCAACGGCAGAGGAGCATCAAGAGTCCTCCTGCAGCAGACACAGCGCCTGCAAGCCTCACACCTCGCTCTACATCTCAATCATCGCACTGCTCCTTGCCCTCTACGCAGCGATCGCAGCAGGCACATCCACCGCCCCGGCCAATGGCGAAGCACGACTGGCAAGCCTGGAGAGCAGCGTTCAACTCCTTGGCGATCAGGTGGTAGCCCTGAGCAAGGATGTTGAGAGCAACCGTGAAAATCTGGTTCAGAATCAGCTGAAGAAGGCGCTACTCAATATCCAGGAGATCAGCGGCATGGCCCGTGAAGAGACCAAGGCCACCATTGCCGAGATTGAGAAGATTCTGCATGACCTGACTTCACCTGCAGAAGCAACGGCAGACAACACTGAAACTTCGCTGCCAGCAACAGCCTCCGAAGCAGCCGCAGTGGTTGAGCCTGAGGCCGAAGCGCCACCAGCTGCAGAAGTGGCCCCTGAGCCAGCTGTCGAAGAGACCACCGACGCAGCAGTCGTAGAGACTCCGGCTGAAGAGCTGCCTGCAGCCGCAATTGAGACGCCGGCTGTAGAGGCTCCGGCGCCAGACATGCCCGCAACAGAAGCTCCAGAAGAGGCCCCTGCTGTAGAGGCACCGGCAACAGAGACACCGATTGAAGCACCGGCAGCGCCTGAACAGTCAGCTCCACAGGCTTTTTAGCGCAGATTATCCGCATGCAATCTGACCACCACCTGTTCATCGGCATCATGTCCGGCACCTCCGCCGATGGCATCGATGTGGCGATCACGCGCATCTCCAGTCAGCCGGGAAGCCGTATGGAGTTGATCCACTTTGCTGAATATCCGATGCCGAAAAGATTGCGTGAACCGATTTTGAGACTTGCTGCACCCGGTCTGAATGAAATTGAGACTCTGGGCGAGCTTGATCGGGCTCTGGGACACGCCTATGCCGACACAGTGCTCGCAGCCATGCACGGGGTTGGCCTGAAGAGAGAAGATATCACCGCCATCGGCTGTCACGGTCAAACCATCCGTCATCACCCCAAAGCCGATTACCCCTATACAGTACAGATCGGTTGCGCGGCCACACTGACGGAGCAGACAGGCATTACCACGGTATCTGATTTCCGCAGCCGTGATATTGCGGCCGGAGGAGAGGGGGCGCCGCTGGTGCCATTCTCGCATCGTCACCTGTTTACCCATGAACGGAAAAATATCGCCGTGGTCAACATCGGCGGCATTGCCAATGTCACATGGCTTGGCATCGATGGCAGCACCATCGGCTTTGATACCGGGCCGGGCAATATGATCATGGACGGGCTGATGCTTGCCTTCAGCGATGGCCGCAACGCCTATGATCAGAATGGTGTGCTGGCGGCCAGCGGCGATGTATGCCCGGCGTTGCTGGAGAAGCTGATGTTACACCCCTTCATGCAGCGCAAACCACCCAAATCCACAGGCCGTGAAGAGTTCGGTGAGGATATCGTCAATCTGATTCTCGGCTGGCCGGATATCTCGGATGCTGACCGCATGGCGACCGCCTGCCAGTACACCGTCGACTCCATTGTCAACAGCATCAATTTCATGCCGATAGAACCGGCAAAATGGCTTATCTGTGGCGGTGGCGTTCGCAATGAATATCTGATGGATCTGCTGACAAGAGAGCTGGCTCCGGCTTCAGTCACCACAACAGATGCCGAAGACATTCCACCGCAGGCTGTCGAGGCACTCAGCTTTGCAGTGCTGGCTCGCCAGACGTTGATGGGTGAGACCAATACGCTGTGTGAAGTTACCGGCGCCCGTCATGCCGTTTGCGGCGGCCAGATCACCCCCGGCAACAACTGGCAGGAGCTGATTACAAGCATCCCTACATGGATCCGCTAACCCACGCCATCTCAGGCGCGGCACTGGCCCGTGCTTTTCCCCGACATCCGCTACCGGGTAAGCAGCTCTTGTTTCTGGTGCTGCTCACTATGGCTCCGGATTCCGACATCATCCTGCGCTTTTTTTCTGAAACAGTTTATCTGCAACACCACCGAGGGCTCACTCACTCGCTGCTGATGCTGCCGCTCTGGGGCTGGCTGATTATCAGCCTCTCCTCCCGAACGATCAAAAAGAATACGGCCATGCCGTGGATGATCGCCCTGGCGCTGCTGCTGCATATCTCACTGGATCTGATCACCACCTTCGGCACCATGTTGCTGGCCCCGATCTCTGACTGGCGTGCCTCACTTGACCTGCTGTTTATTATCGATCCGATATTCACTGCCAGCCTGTTGGTTCCGCTGTTGATCGGTCTGCAGTGGCGATCACAGAGCCGTAACATGGGCGTGTTAAGCCTTGTGCTGATGTGCGCCTATCTGGGAGTGGCCTACAGCAACCAGCAGCAGGCGATTGATCTGAGCAGAAAAGCACACCCGCAAGCCAGCGCACACTATGCTCTGCCACTGGCCTTCTCCCCCTTCAACTGGCAGCTGATTGCCCGCTATCCGGATCACTATGCGCGCGCGGCAGTCAACCTGAAACCTGAGTTCGCAGGCACTCGGCCTCTGTTTGATGAAAGCTTTGTGACAGGATTAATCTCAAGCGAGATGACCGGGCCGCAGGATATCAAGTGGCAGGAGCTACCTGCCATGCACACTGTTAAACTGGCAGAAGGGTTGCCGGGCACCGCCTTCTATAGCTGGTTCGCCCGCTTTCCTGTGTTGCTGAAAAAGAGTGGCGATCACCTCGAATTCGGTGATCTGGCTTTTGGTGGCGGTGCTCCCGGGGTGCGGCCTGCCTTCCAGCTTCACATCGACTTGCAACAAGGTTCTCAGGCACCACGCGCCTGGCTGATCTGGCGCAATGACCGAAAGAGTGAACTCACTCTCACCTCCGCCCCGTTCAACTGGCTCTAGCGACCCTGCTGCAATACAAACAGCCCCGCCTCAGAGTACAACCAACAGCTCAAGAGCTTAAACAGCGACAGGCAGCGGCCTGACAGAAAGGGTACTAGTCTGCGATATGACGCCGCTCGGGAGCCGCAACATACTCTTCTTCATAATCAGCCAGCGCAGCCTCAATCACCTTGGCCGCATGCTCAAAACCATAAGGCTCTCCGATTTCGACATGATGCGGCTTATTCGGCTCAAATTTGTAGGTCAGGAAATAGTGCATCAGGCGATCAATGATTGCCGGTGGCATCTCTGAAATATCATCCACCTTCGACCAGAAGGGATCATCATCAATTACCGCAATAATTTTATCATCCGCTTCGCCGTGATCACACATCGGCAGACCACCGATCACACGCGCATTTACCAGTATCTCAATGCGTGAAATTGGTCGCTCGGAGATCACACAGATATCCAGAGGATCATTATCGCCGCGCTGTGCATGCGGCATGAGCTTGCCCACGCGATCAGCGCATAGCGTGCGTGGAATAAAACCGTAAAGAGCCGGGTGCTGAGAGCTTGAGCGCACCGAGCGATCCACCCGCAGATAGCCGGATTTTTTGTCGACTTCGAACTTCACCGTATCAAACGGACTGATCTCGATATAGGCATGTACCCGCCGTGGCGGTTCGGCTCCAGGATCCAGCCCGTGCCAGGGGTGTGGTCGCCATTGGGAGAATGATTTCATGGCTCAGTTCTAGCACAAATCACGCCAAAACCTACAACTATCATCAAACAAGAACCTGTTTATAGCTGATGTTCAGGTTGGCGACTTTCATCCACTGGAAAAACCCATCCCAGCGCATCAACAATATTCTTGAAGGATGGCGGCAGCGGCGCATTGATCTGCAGCAACTGATCTGTCTCCGGATGTATGAAACCAAGACCTGTGGCATGAAGCAACAGCCGATGAGATGCCAACCGCTCCCGGAAAAAGCTGTTCTGTTTGCCATCACCATGCGTGGTGTCGCCCACTATCGGATGATACAGGTGCTTAAGGTGTCGGCGCAGCTGATGCTTGCGGCCAGTTTTTGGCGTCAGGTGGAGCAGAGAATACCTTGCCGTTTGGTAGCGGCCGACGGCATAAGGCAGCTCCACTGTTGCAAGACGCCGGTACTCCGTAACGGCCTCCTGTGCCTCTTTATCCTGCTGCGCTTTACGGTCGCTCTTTTTATCCAGCTCCTCTTTCAGAGGATAATCAATGACTCCCTGCTCATCAGTAAAGCCACGCACGATGGCCAGATAGGTTTTCTGCGTATCTCTGGCCGTGAAAACATCGGCAATTTTCCGTGCCGATTCAGAATTCAGAGCGAACAGCAGCACGCCTGAAGTTGGCTTGTCCAGCCGATGCACAGGAAAAACATGCTGACCGATCTGATCGCGCAGCATCTGCATGGCAAAGCGGGTTTCATGCCGATCTATCATTGAGCGATGCACCAGCAAATCAGCAGGTTTATTGATAGCAACCAGCCACTCATCCCTGTACAGGATCTCTAACATGCAGTAATAACTTTATTGATGCAGAAAAAGTGCGACTTAATCCCGCAGAGGCCCGTCGAGAAAAGAGAGATCATCCCAGATGCTGGTAGGACGACCTTCAGCATCACGGAATCTAAGGTTTTGACGACGGGGAACCAGACGGCGAGGACGGCCAAAACTGTCATTCTGTACATCACACGCAACATCAGCAGAGAGAATCAATAACCCCTCATCATGCAGAAGGTCGGTCACCTCGTAAGATTCATCAAGGTAGCGAACCGGACGGCCAATCAAAGCGAACATCTCCGCATGATCGTCAATCATCGACTGCAACAGATGAACACCCATAAGAAACCTCCTGCCTGATTAGCCACTACAGGATAGAAAGCCGGTCAATCCACGTCAATCTTATAAACATAGATAGTCCGGCCTCTATACGCAGCTAGCGATAAGCCTGAGAGACTAACGGCTGCGAATGAATTGAAGGTGAAAAAAGACAGGCACAGCATGGGCGATACTCGGCAGGCTGGCGATCTGACGTAGCGCCTCTATGCCACCATCCAGGCCAAACTCAGCAGCCTTCACAATCACCGGCTGCCTGCTTGTTACCAGCAAACCATCTGCAACTGCAATAAGTTGTACATCTGCAACAACCGGCCTTTTGATGCCGTGCAGATCAAGCAGCAGAGGCAGCTGCAGTGTAACGCTCTCGCCAACCTTCAGTGCCTCATAGTTTACGCCAGAGAGATCAACGGAGATCTTCGCCGAGGCAAATCGGGACACCTCAAAAAGCATCGATTGCATGCGCTGGTTGCGAATAGCGATCCCTGACTCAATGGAACTCAGATCAATCGCTATCTCAGCATGATGCTCCTGTATGACACCACTTAACCCATTGAAGTGATGCACCTCGGCAACACTCTCTTTTTTCACTGAAACAAAGTTAACATCGGATCGGTTGCCATCAAGCAGCCACTCTCCAGACCAGGCCGCCGCAGGCACCATCATCAAAAACAACAACATACAAAGTTTTTTCATCGTCTCTCCACAAACAAATTTGATGGCAAAAAGCTATGAGCAGAAAGATGAAGCATAGATGAAAAGGAACCCCTGTTCAGAGTGTGGAAATCACTCTCTCTACGGTGTGAGATACCAGCCTTTTCAGCTATGATTGCCGCCACGTTCGATTCAAGGAGAGTCACATGCAAGCGATTTGGGCCCAGTTAAGCGAGACAATGCTTCTGGATATTCCACTAAGCCGCTGGCTTATCACTGCCGCTGTCATTTTGGCTACGGTGATTGCCCGAACCTTTGTGCTCTCTGCCTTCCAGCGCCTGAGCAGGAAACTGGCTGCACGCACTATAACCAAACTTGATGATGTACTACTCTCCGCTGCTGAACGCCCTGTCGGGCTGCTTGTCTACGTGTTCGGAATTCTGCTTGCCGTACATATATTAAATCCTCCTGCTGAAATTTTCCCACTGGTAGCCATTGCCGACAGTGCCGGACGCATCATCTCAATTCTGCTCACTATCTGGTTTCTCTGGCGCCTCCTCGAAGGGCTCTCTGCCTACTTCACGGCCCGGGCCCAGGAGACCGAGTCGGCTATGGATGATCAGCTGGTCCCCTTTATCGGTAAAACACTGAAGATATTTCTTGTACTCACCGGTCTGCTGGTTGTGGCGCAGAATATGGGTTACTCGATCTCCGGCCTGCTCGCCTCGCTCGGCATTGGCGGAATCGCCATCGCTATGGCAGCCAAGGATACCATTGCCAACGTCTTCGGCTCGATCATGATTCTCGTGGATCGCCCATTTACCGTGGGTGACTGGATTAAAACCACTGAGTTTGAAGGAGTGGTGGAGGAGATCGGTTTCCGCTCCACGAAAATCCGTACCTTTGAGCGAACACTGGTCAATGTGCCCAACTCATCGCTGGCCAATATGGTGATCGATAATATTGATGCCAGAAATGAGCGGCGCATCAAAATGCGCATCGGCCTGACCTATGATACCACGCCGGCCAAAATGGATGCGGCAATCAAGGGCATCGAGGCGATACTCGTCAACCATCCGGGCGTTGATCAGAGTTATAAACTGGTCAAATTCGACGAGTTCTCCGACTCATCCCTATCAATCTTTCTCTACTACTTCTCCGCCAGCAAAGTGTGGGAGGAGTATCTGCAGGTACGTCAGGAGATTAACCTGCAGATCATGCATCTACTAGAAGAGATGGAGCTTGATTTCGCATTTCCAACCCGCACACTTTATATTGAACAGGAGAAGCCACAGTGAGTGAGAAACCGGTAGTGGAAGCCTTTACCGATGGTGCCTGCTCTGGCAACCCCGGCCCAGGCGGCTGGGGGGTACTGCTGCGCATGGGCAGGCATGAAAAGGAGTTGTACGGCGGTGAAGCCCACACCACCAACCAGCAGATGGAGCTGCAGGCTGCTGTTGAAGCGCTCAAAGCGCTGACCAAACCGTGCAAGGTGACCATCATCTCCGACTCCAAATATGTGGTGCAGGGCATGAGCGAGTGGATTCACAACTGGAAAAAGAAGGGGTGGAAAACAGCAGGCAAGAAACCGGTCTCCAACCTTGAGCGCTGGCAGGAGCTGGACAAACTGGCTGCTGTTCATGATGTCACCTGGAAGTGGGTGAAAGGCCATGCCGGCCATGCTGAAAACGAACGTGCTGACGAGTTAGCGCGTCAGGGCATCCCTGCAGGCTGAACCTCTGACGGTTGCGCTTCGGGCAGCGGCATAGCTGGCACCTCAGGCTGCTGATCACTTTCGGTTACGGCTGGTGCAGATAGTGCATCAATATCAAATTCAAGCATGGATACAGGTTGCGGGGCCTGCATGAGCTGCGCTGCGCTAAGCTTCAATGGTTTCCTGCCGCCATAAGGCATGAAGGTATAGCTGTTACCCGGTTCCAGCGCTTCGAGGATCACTGTTTTATAACCCGCCTGACTATTAATGCCCGACCTCAATTCGCAACAGAGCACATACTCCTTGTTGGGCAAACCTCTGACATTGAATGATTTAACATTGGCCTCGGAGAGCTTAACCACCTTGCCATCAACGATAAAGCGAAGCCAAACATCCCTTCGAGCAGGTGCAGGCTGCGCATCTGACAGGGAGCCATCGATGAGGAACTTAATCACTGCATCCTGCTCATCAAGGCGTTTGGCCAGGGAGTGATGATTGCCCCTGATGACAATATTGTGACTTCCGGGCAGGTAGGCAGAAGAGGCGTCTACAATCAGATCACTGTTGAGTAACTTCCGATCTACAGCATAAGCATTAAGCACCTCCAGCCCCTCCAGCTCGGCACCTTGCAGGGCATTCAATTGCCAGAGGAAATCGCTGCCGGGCTGAATCTCTGTCGCCTGGATATTGCCTTCCGGAATAACACTGCCGAGTCGAACCAGCACCTGTGCCACGTCAGTGCCAAAATGGGGGGTGGCCAGAAAAGCCACACGTCGCACCTGATGGTCAGCATGGTGGCTTAGATACTGACGCACCAAAAGCCCCCCCATGCTGTGCGCCACGAGATCCACTGCCGCATACGGGGCGAGGTAACGGTCAAGCTGCTCCTCAAGGACTTCAAGAGGCGGATAGCGATTGGCAAAAATGCCTGTTCGGTAGGTAAACAGAAAGATATCACGCTGCAGCTTCTGCTCCAGCGCGATCAACCGCTCAGGAACCGGCCAGGTAAACTCGCCACCATTCCACCCATGCACCAGCACTACCGGTACAGCATCGGGGTAATCCACCTGCGAGAGTATTTCGCTCTTCTCCCACGCCGACCAGAGATCATCGACAACCTGCCGATCCTTTTCTGTCGTTGTGCAGGCGGAGATGAGGAGAGCGAACACAATCAGTGCGGTGTGCCTGAATAGTCGATGATCACATAACATATGGCCCATTATTGTCGATCCGGCTGCAACTGCCAACCTCGGTTAACATTCCGTTCCAATCAGGCTCGCAAATAAATTGCATCACTCCTACTTGGCAACAGCCTCCGGCTGTGGTCGGATTCATGGTATGAAAATGTTTTTTGATTTCCTTCCCGTACTGCTCTTCTTTATCGTCTACAAGATGTATGACATCTACACCGCCACTGCAGTACTGATTGCTGCATCGGCTATTCAGACTGTAGGCCACCGTCTGATCAAAGGTTCATTTGAAAAAACACATGTGATCACACTGGCTCTGGTGGCGCTGTTTGGCGGCCTTACCCTTGCCCTGCAGGATGAGAATTTCATCAAATGGAAACCAACAGCGATCAACTGGCTGTTTGCCATTGTCTTTATTGGCTCTCAGTTTATTGGTGAAAAGACCATCATTGAACGCATGATGGGGGGCAACCTCACGCTCCCGCAACTGGTGTGGACTAAACTCAACCTCGCCTGGGCAGGTTTCTTTGTTTTCCTCGGCGCGGTGAATATCTATGTCGCATACGCATTTGATACCGACACATGGGTGAATTTCAAACTCTTTGGATTGATGGGGCTAACCCTGCTGTTCATCATTGCCCAGAGTCTCTATCTGGTTCCCCACCTTAAAGAGTCCACGGCCGATAAGGGTGATGAATAAAGGGTAATTCAGAGCTCTGAATTACTCTGGACCTGCCTGCAAAGGCAGGTAGATCCTGAACTCTGTCCCTTCGTTGACACGACTCGCCACCTCCATCACGCCACCCACCTTTGTGATGGCTCCGTGGGCCATCGATAAGCCAAGTCCGGTCCCCTCACCCTCCGCCTTAGTGGTAAAGAAGACTTCGAAAATAGTATCGAGCTTATCTTCAGGGATGCCATAACCGTTGTCTTTCACGGATATGCATGCGTAGTGATTATCGGTCATCAGTGGAAATTTTTGTACAAAGGAGTCGGAGACCTCAAATTTACTTACGCTGACTTTGACCCATGGTGATTCTACCCTCTGTACAGCATGCATCGCATTATTGATCAGGTTGATCATGATCTGTTGCGCCTGAACATCATTCCAGCGCACATATAACTCCTGCTCAGATAGTTCAGTACGAATAGTCGCTTTGTCGGCTCCCATTGATGCAATCTCACAGGCCGTATTCATACAGTCATTAAGATCGATAATGCTAAATTTAAGATCCTCATTTCTGACAAACTTAAGCAGCTGAGAGATATGCTGGGCTGCAATATCACAGACCTGATTGATGACTGAAGCCCGTTTAAGTACGCCCGTACGATCCTCTGCTTTCCGTTCAAGCATCTGCGCATTGGCCTTGATCGCCGTCAGTGCATTATTAAAATCATGGGCGATGCCTCCGGCGAGAATCCCGGCAGTCTCCAGTTTCTGAGATTTGTACAACTTCTCTTCCAGCGCCTCATATTCACTCATATCCTCCTGACTGGCGATATAGTGAGTGATCTGGTTATTCTGATTAATAACAGGTGCTATCGACATCACAATCGGGCAGGTCGAACCGTCCTTTCGACGGTTCACCAACTCGCTATGCCACACCTTTCCTGATGAGATCATCTGCCACAACCGTTGATAAAACGAGCTGCTCTGCTGCCCGCTATTCAGAATAGATGTCTTCTTGCCGATTACATCGTCACGTTCATAACCTGTCAGATTACAGAAGGCGCTATTTACATATTCGATATTAGCATCGGTATCGGTGATAATGATCGACGATCCGGAGTGCTCCAGTGCCTGGGCAAGCTTCATGTTGCGCGCAAACTCAACAGCATGAGCTATTCGGCTTTGTCTCAATAAATTCAACATCAGAAGAAGCATCAGAAGCCATATAAGAAGCAGTGCAGCAAACAGTGTAGGTTGTTGGTTTAAGCTATCACTGAATTGGTTGTGAATCTCCTCATCCAACTCGCCAGCAGCCCATTCAGCGCTGATGAAATACTTATCATGGATCACATCATCTTTAACCAGAAGATGTAATTCATCTTCATATTCAAGCAGGTATTCGATCAGTTGATCAACTGCGCGTTTCATCTCATCAAATTCACGCTGCAAGTGCTGTGAGCTTGGAACCATTGATGAGATATCGCCCATCTGCACATACCCATAATGAATAGCCCCTGCATCAGACTTAACTTTACGAATCAGATCTGTGACATCATTTTTGCTGATTTTCTGGTGCCCCTCTACATATTCATGGATCAATGAGTGGGTACTTGTGAGATCAACTCGAAGCTGCATGATCGAGTCAACAAGAGGAATCTCCTGAGATAAAAAACGCTGGCCGGACTGATAGGCCCAGGCAAACAGCACCAGAGGGATAAATACGCCAGCAATCAGGAATATGATTTTACTCTTGATATCAAAATATGAGTCACTACTGGCCATGATATCCCCTTGAGTTAAGCATCTCATTAGATGCAAGCATGATGCCAGTTTTCCCCCATTATGCCCTTTGATATAATTTGCCTACTAAACAGCTCTGGCTAAACTCAGTGAAAAAATGGTTCATCGCAAATCCGCGATAAACCAAAAAAAAGGCCCCGCAATGCGGAGCCTTTTGGATTTAGTCGTTAAGCTGGAAGCTTAAGCTTCAGTCGCCTCATCAGCAGCAGCGATGGTATCAACCAGTTCGATGATTGCCATTGGTGAAGCATCACCGGCACGGAAACCGGTCTTGATGATGCGGGTGTAACCACCGGCACGATCAGAACATGCTGCAGCAACATCACCGAACAGACGATCTACGATCGGACGGTAACGCAGTTTAGAGAGCGCCTGACGACGGGCATGCAGATCGCCACGTTTGCCAAGTGAAATCAGCTTCTCAGCGTATGGGCGCAGTGCGCGTGCTTTCGCTTCTGTGGTCTCAATGCGGCCATGTGTCAGCAGTGCTGTAGCCAGATTAGCCATCAGTGCGCGACGGTGTCCGGTTGGCAGGCCCAAAGAACCATGATGTTTACGATGTCTCATCTCTCGTATCCTCTATTCAATCGTTAAATGCGATTCAGCTGTCGAGCGAATCGTTGGCATCCTGGGGTGGCCAGTTTTCCAGCTTCATTCCCAGTTCAAGGCCCATATTTTCAAGTACTTCTTTAATCTCGTTGAGAGACTTGCGGCCGAAGTTCGGCGTACGCAGCATCTCCTGCTCACTACGCTGAACCAGATCACCAACGCGGAACACATCATCAGACTTCAGGCAGTTCATAGAACGAACAGAGAGGTCAAGGTGTTCAATCGGCTGTGCCAGAAGGTCGTCAAGACCGTCATCTACAGCTTCAGCCGGTGCGCCCAGATCAATAGCAGCAAAATCAACAAATACTGCCAACTGCTGCTCAAGAATGGCTGCCGCGGCATTGATCGCCTCTTCAGGACTCAATGAACCGTCAGTCTCAATCTCCATGATCAGTTTGTCGTAATCGGTGCGCTGACCAACACGAGCTGGTTCAACACGGGTAGCGACACGACGGGTAGGAGAGTAAGACGCATCAACCAGCAGAGAACCAACTGCACGCTCATCAACCTCACGCTCAGATGCCGGATCATAACCACGACCCTTGGCAACAACCGCTTCAAACTTCAGGTGGCCATCGTCATTCAGGTGTGCCAGAACCAGTTCAGGGTTAAGAACCATCAAACCGGCAGGGCATTTGATATCAGCTGCAGTAACAACAGAAGAGCCCTTAACATCCAGAGAGATACTTGCTGAATCGTTGCCTTCCATACGAATGTCGAGCTCTTTCAGAGTCAGGATAATATCCATCACATCTTCACGAACACCCTTAATCGTATCGTACTCATGGGTAACACCATCGAAAGCAACGGATGTTACAGCGGCACCTGGCAGTGACGAAAGCAGCATGCGACGCAGGCTGTTACCGATCGTGGTGCCATAACCACGTTCAAGAGGCTCGAACACGATCTTGGCAGAACGGCCAACCACTTTTTCTTCAATGGTGATATTGCGCGGATTGATCAACTGCATCTGTCGGCCCTCAGTGATTACTTGGAATAAAGTTCAACAATCAGCTGTTCACGGATACCCGCGTCAAGCTGATCACGAGCTGGAAGCTCACGGAAGGTACCCTGACGAGTTGGCAGATCAACATCCATCCACTCAGCAGTACCACGGTTTCCTGCAGCTTCAACTGCAGCAGTCACACGCAGGTGCTCCTTAGCAGAGTCAGCCAGCTCAAGACGGGCACCTACAGGTACACGCATAGAAGGAATATTTGCTTCCTTACCATCAAGCTTAACCAGGCCATGACGTACAATCTGACGCGCTTCAGTACGGGATGAAGCCATACCCATGCGGTAGATCACATTGTCTAGGCGAGACTCAATCAGGTGCAGCAGGTTCAGACCTGTAATGCCAGGCATGGCATCAGCAGACTTGAAGTAGCTGCGGAACTGCTTCTCCTGCAGACCATAGATACGCTTAACTTTCTGTTTTTCACGAAGCTGCATACCATAATCGGAGACCTTGCTGCGACGGTTTTGACCGTGCATACCAGGTGCATAAGGGCGACGCTCGATCGGACATTTGTCCGAGTAGCATTTGCTTCCCTTGATATACAGTTTTTCGCCTTCACGCCTGCACAGGCGGCATTTGGCTTCCAGATAACGTGCCATTTAATAATACTCCTAAACGCGGCGCCGCTTGGGCGGGCGACATCCATTATGTGGAATTGGGGTAACATCACGAATAGACGTGACATTGATACCTACGGCTGAAATTGCACGCAGTGCAGATTCACGGCCGTTGCCTGGTCCACGAACCAGAACTGAACAGTTCTTCACGCCGTGATCCATAGCCTTACGTGCAGCATCTTCTGCAGCAACCTGAGCCGCGAACGGAGTGCTTTTACGTGAGCCTTTGAAGCCTGAACCACCACTGGTTGCCCAGCAGATTGCGTTACCGGCATCATCGGTAAAGGTAATAATTGTATTGTTAAAGCTTGCCTTGATGTGAGCAACAGCGTTGGCAATATTCTTGCGAACGCGTTTCTTAGCAGGAGCAGCTTTTCCTTTCTTAGGTGCAGCCATCGTCTATCCCCTTACTTCTTCTTGCCGGCTACTGTACGACGCGGTCCTTTGCGGGTACGGGCATTGGTCTTACTGCGCTGTCCACGAACAGGCAGCCCTTTGCGGTGACGAAGACCACGGTAGCAACCAAGATCTGTCAGACGCTTAATGTTCATGGTCACTTCACGACGAAGATCACCTTCAACATTGTATGACTCATCGATCACAGTGCGGATCTTTGCGACATCATCGTCACTCAAATCTTTCACACGCGTGTCAGCATCTACACCTGCTTTGGCGAGGATATTCTTCGAACTAGTCGATCCAATACCAAAGATGTAGGTAAGCGCGATAACCACACGCTTCTGAGTCGGAATATTTACACCCGAAATACGAGCCACTTCTTGCCTCCTTAGGCCTTAAGAAAAAGGGCGCGAACAATAGCCATAAGGCTGCTCTCGCGCAACTTACTTAACCCTGACGCTGTTTATGACGTGCGTTCTCGCAAATAATGCGGACAACGCCTTTACGGCGAATCACACGACACTTGTTACACATTTTCTTGACTGATGCTCGGACTTTCACGCCTGGCACCTCCTCAAAATCAATTCACCGGAATCCGGCACAGGCCATAAATGGCCTGCCAAAACCGCTCACTTGCGTGACTGGTTTTGAGTGCAAGGTCAAAATTAAGCGTTTGCCCTTGCGTTATGAAAAACCAGACAGATCCGGCTTTTCATACAAACAAACTATTTTTCGCGGTAGCTGATACGACCACGAGACAGGTCGTACGGAGAGATCTCCACAGTAACCTTATCGCCAGGAAGAATACGGATGTAGTACTTCCTCATTTTTCCAGAAATGGTGCACAACAACTCATGCCCGTTTTCCAGTTTAACCTTAAACATTGCGTTCGGGAGCTTTTCAACCACTTCCCCTGACATCTCAATAATATCTTCTTTCGCCATGTTTAATTCACTACCGCCTGTTTAAGTCCGGCATACACCAGATCCATTTCCCCGGAAGCGTCGATCCTGCTGAAACCCTCTCTGCCCTGGTAATAACCCAGCAGCGGTTCAGTCTGTTCCTGATACACTTCCAAACGGTGGGCGATCACATCTTCGCGATCATCGTCCCGCTGGTAAAGCTCGCCACTACAGCGATCGCAATACCCCGATTTTTGGGGCGGTGAATACTGCCTATGAAATCCAAAACCGCAAGCCCTGCAAATCAATCGGCCCGAAAGCCTCTCCAGCAGATTCTCTTTTGGTGCATCCATAAACACAACATGGTCAATGCTAACACCATGTTTAGCCAACATTGCATCCAGCGCCTGTGCCTGTGGCACATTGCGAGGGAAGCCATCGAGCAGGAAACCTGCATCTTTGTCAGCAGAAATTTTCTCTTCAATCATGGCCACAACCACGGCATCAGGAACCAGTTTGCCGCCATCCATGAATGCCTTGGCCTTCAAGCCAGCCTCGGTACCTTCGCGCACAGCTGCACGCAGCAGGTCACCCATGGCCATGTGCTGGATGCCCTCTTCAGTTGCGAGCCTTTCACCCTGCGTGCCTTTACCAACACCCGGGGGGCCAAAAAGAATCAGATTCATTACTTACCGGTTTTCAGGCGGGCTTTTTTCATCAGCCCCTCATACTGATGACTCATCAGATGGGACTGAATCTGACCCATGGTGTCCATCGTAACCACCACGACGATCAGCAGGGATGTACCACCGAAATAGAACGGTACGGAGAGCTCAGCGATCAACCATTCCGGCAGAAGACATACCATGCTCACATAGGCTGCGCCAACGACGGTGATGCGTGTAAGTACGGCATCAACATATTCGGCTGTTTTCTGACCAGGACGAATACCCGGAATGAAACCACCATTCTTCTTCAGGTTGTCTGCCGTATCCTTAGGGTTAAAGACAATAGCAGTGTAGAAGAAGCAGAAGAATACGATCAGACCAGTGAACAGCAGCATGTAGAGCCACGCACCCGGCGAAAGAATTGCAGAGATATCAGTCAGCCACTCAAAACCTGGCGTACTCTTGGTAAACTGTGCAAATGTAGCCGGCAGAAGAATCAGGGATGAGGCAAAGATCGGCGGAATCACGCCGGCAGTGTTCACCTTCAGCGGCAGGAAGGATGATTTGCCACCGTAAAGACGATTGCCCACCTGACGCTTGGCATACTGGATTGGAATACGTCGCTGGGCGCGTTCAAACCAAACCACCAATGCAGTCACAAGCAGTGCCATAGCAAACAGGGAGAGGACAGTAAACGCTGAATACTCGCCGGTACGCGCCAATTCGAGTGTACCACCAATCGCTGAAGGCAGGCCTGCAGCAATACCGGCAAAGATGATCAGTGAGATGCCGTTACCGATACCACGTTCGGTAATCTGCTCACCCAGCCACATCAGGAACATGGTACCTGTTACCAGCGTAATCACCGTCATAGCACGGAAAGCCAGACCGGGCTCAATCACAACACCCTGACCACCAACTGAGAACTGCTCCAGACCGATAGAGATACCGATACCCTGGAAGGTTGCCAGCACCAGCGTAAAGTAACGGGTATATTCGGTGATCTTACGACGCCCGGACTCACCCTCTTTCTTCAGCTGTTCAAGTTTGGGAGATACAACTGTCATCAGCTGAATAATAATTGCAGCCGAAATGTATGGCATAATACCCAGAGCAAAAATAGTCAGACGCGAAAGCGCACCACCGGAAAACATATCAAACATGCCCAGTAGTGATCCCTGTGCCTGACTGAAGAACTGAGCCAGAACAGCAGCATCGATACCCGGAACAGGAATATGCGCGCCGATACGATATACGATCAGCATTCCCAGGGTGAACAGGATGCGGC
The DNA here is from genome assembly GCF_013387475.1 of Mariprofundus sp. KV. Taxonomy (GTDB): domain Bacteria; phylum Pseudomonadota; class Zetaproteobacteria; order Mariprofundales; family Mariprofundaceae; genus Mariprofundus. The sequence continues at coordinate 73,745 of NZ_VWNB01000001.1, forward strand.
TCTTCAGCTCTGGAATCTTACCGATGTTTCCAAAGCCGCCCATTGCTCCAGCTTGTGCCATAGAATTATGCCTCAGCCTTTGCCAGGTTCAGTGTGCCGCCAGCTGCTGCCACTTTCGCAGCTGCCTGTGCAGATGCGGCAGTAACAGAGACGGTTACCTTTTTGGTAAGCTCACCAGTTGCCAGCAGCTTGATCGGATCCACAGCACTGCGAACCAGACCTGCATCAAAAAGTGCAGCCGCATCAACAGCTGCGCCATCATCAAATGCGTTAAGCTGACCCAGGTTAATCACCTGGAGATCATTATCGATGCGAGCAGTAAAACCACGTTTAGGAACACGGCGAATCAGTGGCATCTGGCCACCCTCGAAACCGCGGGCTACTTTACCACCGGAACGGGATTTCTGACCTTTGTGGCCACGACCACCAGTCTTACCGTTGCCGGACGCAATGCCCTGACCTTTACGCTTACGATCCTTGCGGGCACCGTCAGTTGCTTTCAGTTCATTCAGTTTCATCTCTTACTCTCCGGACTCAATACGAACGAGATGACGCACCTTGTTCACCATACCGCGAACAGAAGGGGTATCTTCCAGCTCTACAACCTGATTCATACGACGGAAACCCAGACCTACCAGAGTTGCCCTCTGATCTTTGGCGTAACCGATACCGCTCTTAAACTGGCGGATGCGAATAGTCTCTTTCTTAGCCATTTGAAACTCCTAATCCGATTAAGCGGACTTGCCACGACGGGTGGCAATCTGCTCAGGGCTTTCCAGTTCTTTCAAACCGTTAAAGGTAGCGCGCACGGTATTCAGTGCATTACGGGAACCGAGTGATTTGGTCAGAATATCTTTGATGCCGACAGCATCAAGTACTGCACGTACCGCAGAACCTGCGATTACGCCGGTACCTTCGGAGGCGGGCTTAAGCATCACACGCGTTGCATCCTGAATGCCAATCACTTTATAGTGAATGGTACCCTCTTTGCGTGGTACAAAGATAATTGATTTCTTGGCAATGTCGGTAGCCTTGCGGATCGCTTCAGGAACCTCTTTCGCTTTGGCATGACCAAAACCGATGTGCCCATTGCCATCACCAACTACCATCAGAGCGGAGAAGCTCATGCGACGTCCACCGGATGTTGTTTTGGCGATACGGTTGATCGTAATCAGTTTCTCGTTCAGTTCCAATTCGTCTACATTGATCATCTTCTATAATCTCCTAGAACTTCAAGCCGCCGGCACGGGCGCCTTCTGCCAGTGCCTTTACGCGACCATGGTATGAGAAGCGGCCACGATCGAAAGCAACTTCACTGATACCCGCTTTAACAGCGCGCTCGGCAATTAATTTTCCTACCTCTTCTGCGCCAGTTCTGTTGCCACCGGATTTAACGGTAGCGTCCAGGCTGGATGCAGTTGCCAATGTTGTACCATTAGCATCGTCGATTACCTGCGCATAGATATGGCGGGCAGAACGAAAAATACTCAGACGAAGGCGGCCGGTGGCCTTAACGCGAGCGCGAACCTTGCGAGCACGGCGCACAGCGCCATTGGATTCATAACGTTTAACAGACATCTCTTATCTCCTAACCTGTCGCCCTTAAGCCTTCTTGCCTTCTTTCATCGCTACATACTCACCGACGTAACGGACACCCTTGCCTTTATAAGGCTCTGGTGGACGGTAAGCGCGGATCTCTGCAGCAACCTGGCCAACCTTCTGCTTATCGATACCGGATACAGTAATAATGCTTGCATCAACAGCTGCATCTACGCCATCAGGCAGCGCATAGATAACCGGATGTGAGAAACCAAGGGAGAGATTCAGATTCTTACCCTGTGCCTGGGCACGATAACCAACGCCGCGCAGCTCAAGCTTCTTCTCAAAACCTGTAGTTACACCGGTAATGTTGTTTGCGATCAGCATGCGAGCCAGACCGAAGAAAGATTTTGTCTTCTTGGTCTCAAGATCGTCACACTTCACAGTCAGAGTGTTTCCCTCCTGCTCAACAGAGATACCTGCGAACAGAGGAGAGGTGAGTTCACCCTTTGCGCCCTTAACCGTTACCGAGTCGTCATTCAGACGAATCTCAACTCCGGCAGGGATATTAATAGGTTCTTTACCAACACGTGACATAACTTACCTCAAAATACCGTACAGAGAACTTCGCCGCCGATTGCTGCAGCACGAGCTTTCTTGTCGGTCATAATGCCCTGAGAGGTGCTCACTACAGCAACACCGTAACCGGACTTCACACGCGGGATCTCATCGGCGCCAACATAAACACGGCGTCCAGATTTTGAGATGCGTTTAATCTCATGAATAATCGCTTTACCGTCGTCATCATAGCGCAGGGTCAGGCGCAGGAAACGGTGTCCCTTGTGGTTGTAGGCTTTCACAGCAGCGATATAGCCCTCTTCCTTAAGTACTTCAGCGATAGCCAGCAGAGCGTTACTCGCAGGCATCTCAACCTTTTCAATTCCAGCCGTCTGCGCGTTACGAATACGCGTCAACATGTCGGCAATACGGTCCATCATCATAGTTCTATACCCCTTACCAGCTCGACTTAACCATGCCAGGTATTTCACCGGCAAGGGCATGCTTGCGCAGGCAGATACGGCACATACCGAGTTTACGGTAAACAGAGTGCGGACGACCGCACAGCTGACAGCGTGTATAAGCGCGAACTTTGAATTTTGGTTTACGATTGCATTTGACAATCATTCTTGTTGAAGCCATGAGCTAACCCTCTTAAGTGCGGAACGGCATACTGAACTGTTTCAGCAGTGCACGTCCCTCATCGTTGGTGTTCGCAGTGGTACAGATAGTGATATCCATGCCGCGAACCTTATCCACCTGATCATATTCGATTTCCGGAAAAATGATCTGCTCTTTCAGACCCAGCGTGTAGTTGCCGCGGCCATCAAATGATTTAGGTGAAACACCCTTGAAATCGCGAATACGTGGCAGAGCAATATTGACCAGACGGTCAAGGAACTCCCACATCTGATCGCCACGCAGAGTTACGCGGCAGCCGACAACCATGCCGTCACGCAGCTTGAAGTTTGCAATAGACTTGCGAGCACGTGTAGTCACAGGTTTCTGACCGGTAATTGCGGTCATGTCAGCCAGTGCGCCTTCAATCGCTTTCGAGTTCTGAGACGCTTCGCCCACACCCATATTGACCACGATCTTGGTAAGACCGGGGATCTGCATCGGGTTGCTGTAGCCGAACTCTTCCTTCAGCGCAGGCACAACCGTCTCTTTATAAAATTCCTTCAAACGAGCCATTGTCGAAACTCCTAGTTATCCAGCACTTCGCCACATTTGCGGCAGGTGCGGACTTTACGACCATCTTCAAGCAGCTTCGCGCCAAGACGGACACCAGATTTACATTTGGAGCAGTAGTACTGCACATTCGAGATGGCCATAGGGGCTTCTTTCTCGATGATGCCACCAGCACTGGCCTGGCTCTGGCGGGTATGACGTTTAATCATATTCACCTTTGTTACCAGCACACTGCTATCCTGCGGCATTACACGGATGACCTTACCACGCGCACCTTTGTCGCGACCGGAAATTACAACCACTTCATCATCTCTGCGAATTCGGGTTTTAACCAACGTTGTCATTATTCTTTCGCCTCTCTTTCCGCTTACAGCACTTCTGGTGCAAGTGAAACGATCTTCATGTAACCCTTGGCACGCAGTTCACGTGTTACAGGGCCAAAAATACGGGTACCCATTGGCTCATTCTGTTTAGAGAGCAGGACTGCCGCATTTTCGTCAAAACGGATGGAGGAGCCGTCTGGACGACGGAACTCTTTGGCCGTACGCACTACAACAGCACGCTGAACCTCACCCTTCTTCACTTTACCACCTGGCATTGCTTCTTTTACAGCTACCACGATCACATCACCAACGCTGGCGTAGCGACGTTTAGAGCCACCCAGAACCTTGATGCATTTAACGCGCTTGGCGCCTGAGTTATCTGCAACCTGCAGTACGGTTTCATTCTGAATCATTGCAAAACCTCCGGATTACAGCTGCTCAGCACGTGTCAGAACCGCTTCCATAACCCAGCGCTTGCGGCGGGAGATTGGAGCAGATTCAATGATACGTACGGTATCACCTACATTGCAGGTGTTTTCAGCATCGTGAGCCATATATTTCTTGTGTGAACGAACCGTCTTACGGTAACGGGTATGCAGGAATTTACGCTCAACCTGCACCACCACGGTCTTCTCACCTTTATTACTAACTACTACCCCTTCCAGGGTGCGCTTGTTTGTTGTTGCCTCGGACATCTCTCTTTTACCCCTTAGCCGCGCTCAGCAAGAATAGTCTTGATACGTGCGATTTCGCGGCGTACCTGACCAACACGTGCGGTATTGTTCAGCTGCATCGTGGCCCTCTGGAAACGGAGCTTCATGTGCTCAGCTGCCAGTTCATCCATGCGCTCTTTCAGATCGGCATCTTTCATGCCACGCAGATCTTTTGCTTTCTTGATATCACTCATCGTCCTACTCCACGCACGACAATCTTGGTACGGATTGGAAGTTTGGCAGCCGCACGCTGAAGTGCGCCATATGCCATCTCTTCATCAATACCGTCCATCTCATACAGGATACGACCAGCTTTAACAGCGGCAACCCAGTACTCAGGTGAACCTTTACCTTTACCCATTCGAACTTCAGCAGGTTTCTTGGAAACCGGAAGATCCGGGAAGATACGAATCCATACGCGACCCTGACGTCTGACGTGACGGTTAATAGTAATACGCGCCGCTTCGATCTGACGGGCGGTAATACGTCCAGGTTCCATCGCTTTGAGGCCATACTGACCAAAGTTCAGGCTTGCGCCACGCGGGCTTTTACCGCGAATGCGCTGCAGCTCTTTATGGTGCTTGCGCCAGCGAATTTTCTTAGGTTGCAACATCGTTACTAATCCTCTTCAACTCAATCTTTATGCGTTGTCAGCGGCGGTGTCGCCTAGCTTCAAACCATGGAATACCCAAACCTTAATACCAACAACACCGTAGGTGGTGTGCGCTTCGGCAAAGCCGTAGTCCACATCAGCACGCAGGGTGTGCAGCGGCACGCGACCTTCGCGGTACCACTCGGTACGTGCAATCTCAGCACCACCCAGACGACCGGAGCAGTTGATTCGAACGCCTTTAGCACCCATACGCAGTGCACTCTGAACCGCACGCTTCATAGCACGGCGGAAAGCGACACGACGCTCGAGCTGGAAAGCGATATTCTCTGCTATCAGCTGTGCCTCTGCTTCAGGGCGACGAACCTCTACGATAAATACCTGAACTTCCTGACCGAATGTTTTGATCAGTTCGTTGCGTACTGCATCGATCTCGGAACCTTTCTTACCAATCACAACACCAGGACGCGAGGTATGAACAGTTACTTTAATCTTATCAGCAGGACGCTCGATGATGATGCGAGATACACCGGCATGTTTCAGACGAGCTTTAACATGGCGACGAAGCTTAATATCTTCACGCAGGTTGTTGCCGAAATTTTTGTCATTGGCGTACCAGATCGATTCCCAGTTACGAATCGTTCCAAGACGGAATCCAATTGGATTTACTTTCTGTCCCATGACTTCTCCCCTTAACCGCGTTCGCTAACAGCAACGGTCAAGTGGCTGTGGCGGTGGAAACGTTTACGCATACGACCCATTCCTTTCGGACGGAAACGCTTCAGCGTCATGCCTGCATCTGCTTTTGCTTCAGATACATACAGTGTATCTACATCCAGGCCATGGTTCTGCTCGGCGTTAGCAATAGCGGACTTGAGAACTTTCTCATACAGACGAGCTGACTTTGCAGGAGACAGGGTCAGTACTGCCAGCGCACGATCAACGTCCAGACCACGGATAGCATCTGCCATCAAACGCGCCTTCTGGGAGCTGATCTTGCTGTTTTTGTGCAATGCACGTACTTGTTCAGACATGCCGATTACCTCTTCCTAGCCTTTTTGTCAGCACCGTGACCATAGTAGGTACGGGTAGGTGAAAACTCACCCAGCTTATGACCAACCATGTTCTCGGTTACGAACACAGGAATAAACTTGTGTCCGTTGTGTACTGCAAAATTCATACCTACAAAATCGGGCGCAATAGTAGAACGACGTGACCAGGTTTTGATCACAGATTTCTTCTCTGCGGCCAGTGCAGCATCAACCTTCTTCTGAAGGGAGGCCTCAATGTACGGACCTTTCTTTAATGAGCGTGCCATCTCTTACCTCACTTCTGGTTGCGGCGGCGAATAATATCACGGTTCGACGCCTTGTTCTTTGCACGAGTCTTATGACCCTTGGTTGGTACACCCCAAGGTGTAACCGGATGACGGCCACCGGATGTGCGGCCTTCACCACCACCATGTGGATGATCTACCGGGTTCATGGCAACACCACGAACATTGGGACGAACACCCAGCCAGCGTGTGCGGCCAGCCTTACCTACCTTGCGGTTGGAGTGGTCAGCATTGCCCATCACACCAATCGTTGCCAGACAGCGAATATCCACACGACGGAACTCGCCGGATGGCATCTTCAGAACGGCACGACCGCCCTCTTTACCCATCAACTGAATAGATGCACCTGCACTGCGTGCGATCTGACCGCCCTTACCGGGCTTCATCTCTACGTTATGCACCTGAGTACCTACGCGGATATTCGACAGTGGCAACGCATTACCCGGACGAATCTCTGCATCAGGACCGCTCATGACCTCATCACCCGGACGAAGACCCTGTGGTGCGAGGATATAACGCTTGTCACCGTTGCTAAAAACAACCAGCGCGATGTGCGCTGTACGGTTGGGGTCATATTCAACGCGCGCAACCTTACCGCCAATACCGAAATTGTCACGCTTGAAATCAACCATACGGTAGAGACGCTTATGTCCGCCGCCACGATGGGCACTGGTAACGCGACCATTGTTGTTACGACCACCGGATTTGGTGAGGCCTACTACCAGGCTCTTCTCAGGAGCGCCCTTGTGCAGATCTTCATTAACCACACCGATACGGCCACGGTTGCCGTTAGTTGTTGGTTTTAATGCCTTCAATGCCATGATTTATACCTCTTCCGCCACTTCCAGACTATGTCCCTCAGCCAGACGAACCACAGCCTTGCGGTAACCCGAACGGGAACCGGTCTGGGCTCCACGACGTTTCGGCTTGCTAGGCATATTGATAACCTGAACTTTATCAACCTTCACTTCGAAGACAGCTTCAACAGCGGCCTTAACCTGAGTTTTGGTTGCTTTACGGGCGACACGGAAAGTGTACTGATTGGCTGCGCCGGTACCTGAATAGCTCTTCTCGGTAATTACAGGCTGACGCAGGATGTCGAAATGATTGATGTTTGCACTCATGACAGACGCTCCTCAAGTTTATCTACAGCAGCTTCAGTCAGGATCACACGCTCACATTTAAGCAGGTCGTGAATGGTCATCTGACCATCAAGCACCACTTTGGTGTGAGGAATGTTACGACCGGAGAGCTCCACATTGCTATTGGCTGCGTCCAGAACAAACAGACCTGAAGTTGCTTCCAGAGCGCCAAGCACCTCAATAAAGGCCTTGGTCTTTGGCGCCTCCAGCTCAAGCTTGTTGACAACAGTCAACTTGCCTTCACGAACGCAGTCGGAGAGAACCAGACAGAGTGCACGGCGACGCTCTTTCTTGTTGATACGCGAATCAAACGTGGTGTTTGCATTCGGACCATGTGCGGTTCCACCATGACGCATCTGTGCAGCACGGGTAGTACCCTGACGTGCACGACCTGTACCCTTCTGTTTGAATGGCTTTTTGCCGCCACCGGAAACATTAGCCACAGTCTTGGTCGCACTTGTGCCTGCACGCTGTGCAGATGCAAGAGATGCATATACACGGTGAACGAAGCCAGCGTCGGAATCCAGGCCGAACACAGCCGGGTTCAGCTCACGCTTGCTCACTTCTTTATTGTTCTGATCTACGATGGTGATCTTCGCCATCTTACGCTCCCTTCACGGCAGGGCGCAGCTCAACCAGTCCGCCACGCGAACCAGGTACAGCACCCCTTACCAGAATACGATTGGATTCGGCATCCACGCGAACCACTTCAAGATTCTGAGTCGTTACACGCTCGTTACCGTAGTGACCAGGCATCTTCTTGCCCGGGAATACACGGCCCGGCCACTGACACTGACCGGTAGAACCCATCTGACGATGTACTTTTTCAGCACCGTGGGTCGCACGGCCACCTGCGAAGTTGTAACGCTTCATTACACCGGCAAAACCGCGACCCTTAGAGGTGCCTGAGATGTCGATCTTCTGACCAACTTCAAACTGTGCAGCGTTCAGCTCCTGACCCAGCTCAAACTCAGCATCCGCAGCGACACGGAACTCTTTCAGCCCGCCGGTCACTTCCTGGCCCTGCTTGGCAAAATGACCCTGAACAGCACGGCTGTTATGACGCTTGGCAGCACCATAACCGACCTGAACAGCATCATAACCGTCACGATCTGAGGTACGACGTGCGATTACCTTGCACGGCTCAACATTCAAAACAGTCACAGGCACCGCAGTACCATCTTCTGCGAAGATCTGTGTCATGCCCGCTTTCCGGGCGATCAATCCAACACTCATGATTATCCTCCCGATTAAAGTTTGATCTCGACATCCACACCGGATGGCAGATCAAGCTTCATTAGCGCGTCCACGGTCTGTGGAGTTGGCTTATCAATATCAAGCATACGCTTGTGGGTACGAATCTCGAACTGTTCACGAGAATCTTTGTACTTGTGCGGAGATTTGATTACGCAGAATTTGCGAATCTTGGTCGGAATTGGAATCGGACCACGTACTTCTGCACCGGTACGTTTTGCTGTAGCTACAATGTCAGCCGCACTCTTATCAAGAATACGGTGATCAAAAGCTTTCAGGCGAATACGAATACTTTGAGTTGCCACGTACGGCCCCCTTACTTAGTTATGTCGGTTACGACGCCAGCGCCGACCGTACGACCACCTTCGCGGATAGCGAAACGAAGCTCTTTATCCATTGCGATTGGGGTAATCAGTTCAACATCCATAGAGATGTTATCGCCAGGCATTACCATCTCAGTTCCCTCAGGAAGGGTAACTGAACCGGTTACGTCAGTTGTACGGAAGTAGAACTGTGGACGGTAACCGTTAAAGAATGGGGTATGACGACCACCCTCTTCTTTATTCAGGATATATGCTTCAGCTTTAAATGAGGTGTGTGGCGTGATGGAGCCTGGCTTGGCCAGAACCTGACCACGCTCGATATCTTCACGCTTAACACCACGAAGAAGAAGACCTACGTTGTCGCCTGCTTCACCGGAATCCAGAAGCTTGCGGAACATCTCAACACCGGTACAGGTAGTCTTAACAGTGTTTTTGATACCAACGATCTCGATCTCTTCACCAACCTTGATCACACCAGCTTCGATACGACCGGTTGCAACAGTACCGCGACCTGAGATGGAGAACACATCCTCAACAGGCATCAGGAACGGCTTGTCTACATCACGTGCAGGGGTAGGAATGTACTCATCCACTGCAGCCATCAGACGCAGGATAGATGGCGCGCCGATCTCAGACTCATCGCCTTCCAGTGCCTTCAGTGCAGAACCGATGATGATTGGTGTGTCGTCACCCGGGAAGTCGTAAGAGTCGAGAAGTTCACGAACCTCCATCTCTACCAGCTCAAGCAGCTCTTCATCATCAACCATGTCAGCCTTGTTCAGGTATACCACCAGGTGAGGTACGTTTACCTGACGCGCCAGCAGTACATGCTCACGGGTCTGTGGCATAGGGCCATCAGCAGCAGAAACTACCAGGATACCGCCGTCCATCTGCGCAGCACCGGTGATCATGTTTTTTACATAGTCAGCATGGCCCGGGCAGTCAACGTGTGCGTAGTGACGCGCTTCAGTCTCATACTCAACGTGAGCTGTAGCGATAGTAATACCGCGCTCGCGCTCTTCCGGAGCACCATCAATGTCGCCGTAGTCCTTGAACACAGCGCCGCCTGTCAGAGACAGAACCTTGGTGATTGCAGCGGTCAACGTGGTCTTGCCATGGTCGACGTGACCGATGGTACCGATGTTCACATGCGGCTTATTACGTTCAAACTTTTCCTTTGCCATGATCTACTCCTTAACCTTTAACAGCAGCAATAATTTCTTGCGCAATATTGTTTGGTACTTCTTCATAGTGTTTAAATGTCATTGTGTAGGTCGCACGACCCTGAGACATCGAACGAACATTGGTTGAGTAGCCGAACATCTCAGAGAGCGGAACTTCAGCCTCAATAACCTTACCGTTACCACGTGCTTCCATGCCGAGAACGCGACCACGGCGACGATTCAGATCGCCAACGATATCACCCATGTAATCTTCAGGTGTTACCACCTCAACATCCATCATCGGCTCAAGAATAACCGGCTTGGCCATCGCACAACCGTTACGCAGACCCATGGAGCCAGCAACCTTGAACGCCATCTCATTGGAGTCGACGTCATGGTAAGAGCCGTCAACCACGGTAACCTTGATATCAACCATCGGATAACCGGCCAGAACACCGTTCTGCATCGCCTCTTCAGCACCCTTACCAACAGCCGGGATATATTCACGCGGAATAGAACCACCGGAGATCTTGTCGATGAATTCAAAACCGGCACCAACTTCATTCGGTTCAACTTCAAGCCAGCAGTGACCATACTGACCACGACCACCGGACTGACGAACAAACTTGCCTTCAGCCTTAACCTTGGCACGGATGGTTTCACGGTAGGCAACCTGCGGCTTACCAACATTGGCATCGACATTGAATTCGCGCTTCATGCGGTCAACAAGAATCTCAAGGTGAAGCTCGCCCATGCCTGAGATAATGGTCTGACCAGTCTCTTCATCGGTACGAACACGGAAAGATGGATCCTCAGCAGCAAGCCTGCCCAGTGCAGTACCCATCTTCTCCTGATCCGCCTTGGTCTTCGGCTCAATAGCAACCGAGATCACCGGCTCAGGGAACTCCATACGCTCAAGAATGATCGGATGCTCAGCATCGCAGAGTGTATCACCGGTAGTGGTGAACTTCAGACCTACGGCAGCTGCGATATCACCGGCACGAACTTCCTTGATCTCGGAACGCTCATTGGCATGCATCTGCAGAATACGACCCAGACGCTCTTTTTTGTCCTTGGTCGAGTTGATAACATAAGAACCCGCTTCAATTGAACCGGAGTAGACACGGAAGAAGGTCAGCGTACCTACAAACGGGTCAGTCATCACCTTGAATGCCAGCGCTGCAAACGGCTGATCATCTGAAGACGGACGAGTATCCGGCGCTTCGGTGTCGGGATGAACACCGGTAATCGCAGGAACATCAGTCGGTGCAGGCATGTATTCAACAACAGCATCAAGCAGCGTCTGAACACCCTTATTCTTAAAGGCAGTACCTGCGAGAACAGGAATCACAGAGATATCGAGAACTGATTTACGAATGCACTCTTTCAGTGCCGCTTCGTCAACCTCTTCACCCTCAAGGTAGGCCATCATCAGCTCTTCATCGTTAACCAGAACAGCATCCAGCAGCAGTTCACGACGCTCTTCAGCAACCTCGAGAAGATCTTCAGGAATCTCCTGAACCTCGTACATTGCACCCATCGCCTCATCTTTCCAGACGATCGCTTTCATAGAGACCAGATCGATAACACCCTGGAAATTCTCTTCAGCACCGATAGGGATATTCAAAGCAACAGCATTGTGACCCAGACGCTCACGAATCTCTTCAATCACGTTGAAGAAATCAGCACCGGTACGGTCCATCTTGTTAACGAATGCAACACGGGGAACTTTATACTTGTCAGCCTGACGCCAAACGGTCTCTGACTGTGGCTGCACGCCACCTACCGCACAGAATACGCCGACCGCACCATCAAGAACGCGCAGTGAGCGCTCTACTTCAATAGTGAAATCCACATGTCCAGGGGTATCAATAATATTAATCTGATGGTCTTTCCAGCTACAGGTTGTTGCAGCCGAGGTAATAGTGATGCCGCGCTCCTGCTCCTGCGCCATCCAGTCCATGGTAGCAGCGCCGTCATGCACTTCACCAATCTTATGACTTACGCCGGTGTAGAAAAGAATACGCTCAGTCGCGGTAGTTTTACCAGCGTCAATATGAGCCATAATGCCGATGTTACGTACACGTTCCAGTGGGGTCTTACGAGCCACGTCGCCACTCCTTTACCATCAAATTAAAAGAACAAACTGTTCCCGGATAAGAGGCCAGACCCCTCATCCAGCAGAGAGGCAACCCTCTTCTGCAATGAACCTGCTCGGCAGGTCCGGGTTTAAACAGCAGGCCGAAGCCTGCAAATCTTGCTTACCAGCGGAAGTGCGAGAACGCCTTGTTCGCTTCAGCCATACGATGAGTCTCATCGCGCTTCTTCCAGGCTCCGCCGCGATCCGCAACAGCATCAGCCATCTCGTTACCCAGACGCTGAGCCATAGTGTGCTCAGAACGCTTGCGGGAGAACTCAACAAGCCAACGCACAGCCAGTGAGTGCTGACGACGATCAGAAACTTCGATCGGCACCTGATAGGTCGCGCCACCAACACGGCGAGACTTCACTTCAACGGCAGGCTTAATAGCCTCGATCGCATTCAACAGGCAAGCCAGAGGCTCACTGCCGGTCTTCTGCGCAGCGATATCCATCGCCTCATAAACAATCGCTTCTGCAACGGTCTTCTTACCGTCAAGCATCACCTTGTTAACTACATTGGAAACGGTTGTGTCACCAAACTTCGCATCCGGTGTGACCGGGCGACGTGGGGCAGGTCCTTTACGTGGCATATCTCAATTCCTCTCTTACTTAGGACGCTTGGCGCCGTACTTAGAACGAGCCTGCTTACGGCCCTCAACACCTGTCGTATCCAGAACACCACGCAGGATATGGTAACGAACACCCGGCAAATCCTTTACACGGCCGCCACGGATCAGAACAACTGAATGCTCCTGCAACTTGTGGCCTTCACCAGGAATGTATGCAGTCACTTCCATACCATTGGTCAGACGTACACGCGCAACTTTACGAAGTGCCGAGTTCGGCTTTTTCGGGGTTGTGGTGTAAACACGGGTACAAACGCCACGACGCTGCGGACAAGCCTGCAGAGCTGGGACCTTATTGATCTTGCGTTTGTCTTTTCGCTCATTACGAATCAACTGATTAATCGTTGGCATTGTTACCTCTTCTCCAAACTTTCACCCCGCCAATTTGCTGAAAAAAAGCACAGCCCTGGCGAAGGGTCGCGAACCTTAGTGTCGCTCTCTATTGCTGTCAACCGCTTTCATCACTAAAAAAACAGACTCGACACATTCCGCTCCAGCTACAGTAATCATGCAGCCGGAAATTCTATTTTTAACGCGCTTGCTATTATTAACTGGCAGGTAGCCGGCAGATCAATCCAGCGCCTGAACAATCGCCTCACACGCCTTTTTGGCATCGGCAAACAGCATCATAGTCTGATCCATATAGAACAGATCATTATCCAGTCCTGCATAGCCGGCAGCCAGCGAACGTTTGACCACAATCACATGTTTGGCTTTAGAGGCCTCCAGAATCGGCATACCGTAGATCGGACTGGCCGGATCAGTTTTGGCTGCAGGGTTAACCACATCATTGGCACCGATCACCAGAGCAACATCAGTATCTGCAAATTCAGAGTTAATCTCATCCATCTCAAAAACAATATCATACGGCACATCGGCTTCAGCCAGCAGCACATTCATATGACCCGGCATACGTCCTGCCACGGGGTGAATGGCGAATTTCACATCCACACCCTGCTTGAGCAGCACATCCACCATCTCTTTCAGAGCATGCTGAGCACGTGCAACCGCCAGCCCGTAACCCGGAATAATCACCACAGAGCGGGCATTGCCGATCATAAATGCCGCATCTTCAGCCGCACCACTCTTCACCGGACGCTCGACAACCTCACCGCCTGCAGCCGATGCCGCTGCAGCGTCGCCACCAAACCCACCCAGCAACACATTAAACAGCGAGCGATTCATCGCCTTGCACATAATATAAGATAGAATCGCACCGGAAGAGCCGACCAGCGCACCGGCAATGATCAGCATATTGTTACCCAGTGTAAATCCGATACCTGCCGCAGCCCAGCCTGAGTATGAGTTGAGCATCGAAACAATCACCGGCATATCGGCGCCACCAATGGGCACAATCAGCAACACGCCCAACACCAGTGCAACAGCCAGCATAATCAGAAATGGCAGCCATGCGCCACTGACGCAGAACATAATGCCCGAACCAATCATCACCACACCCAACACCAGATTGAGCAGATGCTGGCCGGAGAACTGCAATGGCCGACCAGAAAGAAGCCCCTGCAATTTACCAAAAGCGATCAGTGATGCGGTAAAAGTAATGGCACCGATAAAGGTGCCGAGAAACAGCTCAACACGACTGGCCAGATAGAGGCCGCCCTGTGCATTGGCAATACCATAAGCCACCGGGTCATAACAGGCCGATACAGCAATCAATACCGCCGCCAGACCGACCAGCGAATGCATGAAAGCCACGGTCTGAGGCATATGGGTCATTGGCACCTTGCGTGCCACCACGCCACCAATCAGACCGCCGATGGCGATAGCCGCAACAATCCAGGCGTAGTTCTGTACGGCATCAAGCTGCAGCGTCACCAGCGCAGCAATGCCCATGCCGAGCATGCCGAAGGCATTACCACGACGGGCAGAGGCCGGACTGGCCAGCCCCTTAAGGGCAAAAATAATCAGTACGGATGCGACGAGGTACGCCAGCTCCACCATATTGGCTGATAACATGAGTTCCCCTTACGTCCGCTTCTTGAACATCGCCAGCATGCGCTGCGTCACCATAAAACCACCGAAGATATTCACCGAAGCAAGACCTACGGCAATCAGACCGAGCACGGTCGCCAGATTCATCTCCAACGGGCCAGCCGCCAGCAGTGCACCGACAATAATAATACTGGAGATGGCATTGGTTACACTCATCAGCGGCGTGTGCAGTGCAGGTGTAACATTCCAGACCACGTGATATCCGACAATGATCGCCAAAACAAAAACGGTAACGGAGAGGACAATAGGATCAGCCGCCCCATCCTGTGCAGCCTGCGCCGCATTCTCCACAGCATCTATATTCACGCCTTCTCTCCCTTATTCAACAGCTCAGGCTTAAGAAACTCTCCATCGCGGGTAAGCAGCGAGGATGCGATCACCTCATCGTCCATATTGATGGACAGCCCGCCACTCTCCCTGTCCAGCATCGGAGTCAGGAAGTTCAGCAGGTTGCGCGCATAGAGGCCACTGGCATCAGTAGCCATCAGAGCCGGAATATTGCCAACACCGACCAGCGTCACGCCATGCTTGCTGACAATTTCATCCAGCTCGGAGAGCGGGCAGTTTCCACCCATCTCAACAGCCAGATCCACAATGACTGAACCCGGCTTCATGCTTTTCACCATCTCTTCTGTGATCAGCACCGGCGCAGGCCTGCCAGGAATCAGCGCCGTGGTGATAATAATATCGGCTTTAGCCGCGCGCTCGGCAATCAGATCAGCCTGACGCTGCTTGTAATCATCATCCATCTCTTTGGCATAACCACCGGCATCTTCGGCATCGACATCCGAAGCGACCTCAACAAAACGGGCACCCAGACTCTCAACCTGCTCCTTGGCTGCAGCGCGCACATCAAACACCTCAACATTGGCACCCATGCGCCTTGCCGTGGCAATCGCCTGCAGGCCTGCCACACCTGCCCCCATAATCAGCACCTTGGCAGGCTGTACAGTACCAGCAGCTGTCATCAGCATCGGGAAGAAACGCTGATAGTGCTCCATCGCAAGCAGCACCGACTTATAACCGGCAATATTGGCCTGCGAAGAGAGCACATCCATGCTCTGGGCTCGCGAAATACGCGGCACCATCTCCATGCAGAAACAGGTCAGTCCCGCATCGGCATAGCTTTTAAGCAGTGGATTGGTGAATGGTGAGACAAGGCTGACAACCGCAGCCCCCTTTTTAAGGGCCGGTATTTCGGCCTCATTGAGCGGACGCACCTTCAAAATCAGGTCGGCACTGCCACAGGTAGCGGCAAAGTCGTCTGCCAGCTCAGCCCCTTTTTCGAGATAGGCCGCATCAGGATAGTTGGCGGCAAGACCCGCCCCCTTCTCAACCACTACACGACAACCGGCCGCCATAAATTTGGCTACCGTTTCAGGTGTGGCTGCAACGCGTTTTTCGTGAAGCTGGGTTTCGGCTGGAACCGCGATCAACATCTGTTCATTTTCCCCTGTGAGCAAGTTGTCTGAACTGTGATCATCATGATGACAACTCAATGGAAGTGGCATTGTAAAAGCACCGCCCCGTATTACAAGCGCAATTCGACTAAGGTTACTGCCCCTGCACCATCTCCGGGAAGCTCCAGCGCAACGAGTTCGGCCGCCGGCACATAGGCGTGAGCATACCGGTAGAGCTCATCATCAAGCACCTGCCCGTCATACATCAACACATCAAGATCCAGCGTGCGCGGCCTCCACGACCCTTCAGAGCGATCACGCCCCTGTGCATCCTCAAGCGCCTTCAGCCGGGCCTTGAGTTGCGATGCAGGCAGCTCAGATTCAACCCTGCAGCAGGCGTTAAGAAAGTCCGCCCCCTCCATGCCTACCGCTGGCGAATGGTAGACCGCAGAGAAACATACCTCCTCAAAATCCCTGCGCAGCGCAATAGCCGCAAGCCTGAGATTCTGCTCGGGCTCAATATTGGAGCCCATGCCAATCAGCACCTGGACCATCAGTCGATGCACCCCCGCTCAATAAGCACCGCAACATTCTCAGTACCACGCACAGCCCCCGGCTTGGACATTTTCAGGCGCAACCACGGTACTGCGAACTCGTTCATCAGAATCTGCGCACACTGCTCTGCCAGCTTCTCGATCAACCCGAAGCTCGAACCCTCAACAAACGATATCAGTCGTTTGGATACCGATTTATAGTCCAGTGCATCTTCAATATTATCCGATGCTGCAGCCCGCGAAATATCCCAGGCCATCTCCAGGTCAAGCCGCACAGTCTGGCGAATCTCCCGCTCCCAGTCATAGATTCCAATCACGGTCCTGATCTCCAATCCCTCAATCAGCACAAGGTCTTTAACGCTCATGACATACTCCATATATCTTTTTCAGATGATGAAAACTTGACACTTTGCCATTTTGCACCATTATTCGCCGCGCTTTTTTTGGTGCAAGGAGAGGGGTCCCAATGAGTAGTGTCGCAATTAAATCAACTGAAGAGATCGTTTCATGTTCAGACAACGGTCAGCACCCTCTGATCTACATCAGCCTGAAACCGGGGCATGGCCAGTGCCAATACTGCGGTCAGAAGTTCATCCGCACGACAACAACCGACTCCGCCAGCACCGAAAAAAAAGCAGCCTGAAACAGCTTCCGGCTTAACCTTCAACGCGCTGCCTGTTGATCTCAAACAGAGCAACGCCTGTCGCCACCGATACATTCAATGACTCCACATGGCCGGGCATCGGGATACTGATCAACTGATCACAACCCTCACGCACCAGCCTGCGCATACCCTTACCCTCAGAACCCATCACCACCGCCGTCGCACCCTTCAGTCCGGCTGCATAGATCGAACAATCAGCCTCTCCTGCCAGCCCGACAACCCAGAAACCCACCTGCTGCAGCTTCTCCATCGCACGCTTCAGATTGGTCACCTGCAACAGCGGCAGTCGTGCCAGTGCACCGCAGGCAGCCTTGCTCACAACAGGCGAATGCAGATCGGCAGCATGGTCCTTGGGCACAATCACCCCGACACAACCTGCCGCCTCAGCGGTGCGCACACAGGCTCCGAGATTGTGTGGATCGGTCACCTGATCCAGCAGCAGCACCATAGGCCCGGCATCCATATTCAGCGAATCAAGCCACTGCTCAAAGGAGAGCCCCTTCCTGGCTCCGGCAACAGCCATGCGGGCCACCACACCCTGATGCGGCACACCATCAGCAAGGCGAGCCAGCGCATCTTTCTGCATGAAATTCACCCTTAAACCTTTCTTTTTGGCCAGATGGATCAGCTCATTTAAGCGCGGATGCGATTTACCCCGCTCAATCATCAACTCATCAATCGCATCACCTGCATCAAGTGCATGTTTGACGGCGTGAATACCGGCGATCACATTTCCATTACTGTTCATACTTCTCCCTGAATGCGTCGATAAATGCATCATACATCGCTGCCGGCAGTGCATTGATGCCGGCTGCCGCTTTTCTGCCACCACCGGTCGGGAACATCATGCAGAGCTCATCCGCGCCGGTTTTATTATTCAACGGAGCGCGCACGCTGATGCGGAACTCACCACCTGGAAGCGCGGTCAAAAGCGCATGCGCCCGATCCGGATACTGACGAGCAAGCTCGTTGCCATAGACACCGGAGACACGCCGCGTCCACGGCGCATCCTGCAGCACCACCACAGCGATATACTCCTCCTCGACTGCCAGTGTAAGATTGCGCGCCTGAGCCATATCGGCCTCATAACCCTCAGCGAGTCTGGCGAAGTCAGCCGACTCAGCGATAAAAGCGAAAGGGTCAGCGTAGGGTGAGATGGCGCGATAGAGATCGGCCGGATGAAAATGGAGATCTTCAGGTGTTACGCCATATCCGTTGTAGTTGATCAGCGTACCGAGCTGCTCCAGCTGTGAGAGCCGGGCATCGGAGAGCTTCAGCGGGGCGGCTGCGGCACGGGCTGAATCAAACAGATTGTCACCAAATGCTGCCGTAACAGCCCACGGCAGATGCGCACCATCGAGATAGCTGTTAACCAGCAGACTGGTGCAGGTATCGGCCGAAGTATCAATTCGGGCCTGCAGACGATCCGACGTCGGGATCTCCCCGGCAAAATGGTGATCGCAGTAAAAGAGTTCAGCACCAGCATCAAGCAGCCGCAACAGATCATCGCGGTTTTTATCCAGAGATATATCCAGCACAGTCAGCTTATCTCCAGCCTGAGCCTCAACCTTTTTCAGCAACGAAATATCGCGCTTCACGCCGGTAACCAGCTCGGATTTGCGCGGACAGGAGAGCCTCAACTGGTGCAGGGCGCAGATGCCATCGGCGTCGCCATTAAATATATCAAAACAGGTCATGGGCAAACCCTTCGCAACCAGACCTGCAAATGCAAGCAAAAGCACAGAATCGATGAATTAACAATAGGCATAATATTTATGCTCATGTATAACTCGTAACTCGCGATAGAGTAGAAGCTCAGTATCAACTCTTTTCCCTGCCGCCAGGAGGCCCTGCATTGAGCAACTTCAACATCAACCTGCATGAGCTTGTTTACAGCCTTTCAGATGCGCTGGATCTGGTCGGAGTGGTGCAGATTCATCACGGTAAACGCGTGGGATTCATGGCTGCTGAGTGCGGCAGGGAGATGGGACTGAAGGCCTCTACGCTCGACAGCCTGTTCCAGGCCGCCATTCTGCACGACTGCGGTGTATCCAACACCTCAGTACATGCCCGACTGGCCCAGTTTGAGTGGGAGAAGGTGCACGGCCATTGCGAGATTGGTGCCGCCCTGCTTGGCATCACGCCGCCGCTGGCCCACCTCTCGGATGTTATCCTGCATCACCATACCCACTGGGACAAACTCAAAGAGCTCAACCTTCCAGACGATGTAAAACTCATGGCCAACCTGATCTTCCTGGTTGATCGTGTTGATGTTCTCTCCCTGCATGCGCAGGTAAAAGATGCCAATATCCTGCTCGGCACCGATGCGATAAAAGAGAAGATCGTCGAAAACAGCGGTACGCTGTTCAATCCGGAACTGGTCAATGTTTTCCTGGAGGTTGCCGACTCCGAAGCCTTCTGGCTGTCACTGGAACGTGAGCATGTCGATGGTTACGTCTATGAGTGGATAGCCCACGAAACCACTCGCCCCATCCCGTTTGAAGATGTCAAAAGTCTGGTCAAGATTTTCTCCCATATCGTTGATGCAAAGAGCCCCTACACCTACGAACATTCGCAGGGTGTTGCCAATCTGTCGCAACACCTGGGTGAACTGTTTGAAGTTGCGGAACATAACTGTGATATGCTCTATCTGGCCGGCCTCTTACATGATATCGGCAAACTGAGAGTGCCTGATGATGTGCTGGAGAAATCAGGCAAACTCTCCAATGTTGAGTTTAAAACCATCCAGCGCCACAGCTTTGACACCTTCAATATCCTGAAGAAGATTCGCGGCTTTGACGATATCGCCCTCTGGGCAGGACAACATCACGAGCGGGTGGATGGTGGTGGCTACCCCTACCATGCCAAAGAGCACAGGCTATCCTTGGAGGCGCGCATCGTAGCTGTAGCCGATGTCTTTCAGGCGCTGGCTCAGGATCGCCCCTATCGCCCGGCTTTAACCCCGGCCGAGATCTACTCTATTCTCTCCAATGACTCCAACGTCGGCAAACTCGACGCGCGAGTTGTTGAGATGGTGGGGGAGCATCTGGAATCCTGCTGGCGCAAAGCCACACTGCAGGATCAGAAAGAGGCCGCTGCCGCTAAAGCCCACTGATCAGAGCTTCTTTCTCAATCTCATATTGGCGAGAAAATGACACATGCAGATTAAAACCAGCCCTTCTCTTTGAAGGAGAACACCTCTCTGCCAGCGATGAGAAAATGGTCGAGGAGTTTAATATCCAGTGCGGCGCACGCTTCTGATAACCGTTTGGTCAACTCGATATCTTCGCGGCTGGCATGCGTGGTGCCACCGGGATGGTTATGGAAGAGGATCAGCCCTTTGGCATCGAGCTCCAGCGCCCGTTTCATCAGATTGCGAGGAAATACTGCGGTGCGATCCACGGTGCCTTCAAAGAGTACCTGTGTGGCGATATGGCGGTGCTGCTGATCGGTGAAGATGGCGCCGAAACACTCCATGCCACGCCCCTGCACAAGAATACGCAGATGATCTTTTGCCCGTTCAGGGCGGTCGAACACCTTTTTGCCCGGCAGATCAGAGGCGAGATAGCGTAGCTCTGCCTGACGGATCAGCATCAGAAACAGTGCCCCCTTCTCACCCATGCCGGAGACCTGCGCCAGCTCGGCTACAGAAGCATCGAACACACCGGCCAGCGTGCCGAAAATATCCAGCAGCCGCTTGGCAATCGGTTTCACATCAACACGCGGAATAGCGTAGGTGAGCAGCAGCTCAAGCACCTCATAGTCATGAAAACCGTCAAAGCCATGGGCTGCAAAACGCGCTCTTAAACGTTGGCGATGGCCTCTGATCGTTGCGTCCATACTCTTATCAAAGCCGATCACCATCAACGCGTCAAACAGAGGCGATTGCCCTCCCTCCCGCCAGCACCTATGCTGTGACCATGCGACAGCTTCGCTCCCAGCTCATCGACCTGCTTGATCAGGCGCGCCAGCAGCACCGTATAGAGATCGTTCCAAAACGGCTTCTGGCTGTGCTGGTTAAGGATTTCCTCGCCCTGCTTCCCAAGGGTAAAAGCAAACGGGTGGCGCTCTCAGCACGCACCCTCACCCACGGCAATCTTCACCGCCATATATTCACCATCCGCTGCCCTGATCAGGCCTTCTACCTTGATGCCATCAAAGGGTATCTGCTCAAGTGCGACATCCAGCCTATAGGCCAGCAGACCATGGTTGCAAAAATGGAGTGTGATGATGAGTTCTGCTCCCTTGAACTGCGCAAACCGGACGCTCGGGATGAGGCGAACTTTATGTTTATCGCCCTGCACATCTCAGCCACGATCACGCCCGATATAGAGCCGTTGAAAAAAGATATTCAGGCGATTCTGCAGGCAGTTGATCTCTCGGTTCGTGATTACCAACCCATGCAGAAACTGGTGGCCCGGGCTGTAGCCGGATTGATGGCAGACGATAGTGACGGCGCATCGCTTCTCGACTGGATGAATGACGCCCACTTCCTCTATTTCGGCATTATTCACGACAACACGCGCTTCGGCGTGGCAAAAAAGAGTCGTGTGCTTGATCGCATCGCTCCGGGACTGCTCGATCAGATCAACACTACACAACCAGCGACAGAGATAGGTCTGCGCTGGCTCAGCCTGAGTGCCTGCGCCCAGTACCTCTATAGTGCGGCCAGCGTAGAGGTGGTGCGCGCCAGCTGGAGAGGGGCTAAAGGTGAGATGCAGCAGATTATACTTATCGGCCACTTCTCCCGCAGCGCTCGCTACGCCAATGCCAGCTACCTGCCGCTTCTGGCCCGCCACTGGCGTGAACTGGCCGGTGACACACTGCTGCAGCACTCGGCATTTTATCGTCGCGAAATTCGCACCCTGTTTGACCGCATGCCCAAGCGTATCCTTCTGGCCAGTAAGGGCAGCGACTGGCTGGAGCCCCTTAAGGAGATCATTGATCTGGCCGGCCCGATGCAGCTGGTCGCCCGTCTGATCCCTGTACTCGAGGGCAACAGCGATATCCTGATGATTACCGTCACAGCCAAACGCTTCGGCCCAACCGTCATGCAACATATGCTGCAGGCGCTCGCCGCTGCCGGGCAGATCACCCATGGCTATGACACATTCGGTATCGGCCCCCATCGCATCATCCTTATCGGCATTGATCGCAGCTCGCCAGCCATCCAGCAGAACAACCTCGAAGAGCTTATTCGCCACTGCATTATCTTTTGGAAAGATATCGCACGCGCCGAAGTGATGCGCCATTCCGACATTTTTGATATCCCGGCAACCCTGAATGAACTGGAACTGATTCCACCGCTCTATCAGGAACTCTTTCCACCAGCCCAGTTCACCCGTGACCTGCAGATGCGCGAACGCGTTCTGCAGAGCGGACGCACACGCGTTTATGTAACCCCGCGTGCCAAAGCGACAGGCGATGAGGTGGAGCTGCACATCTATTCACTCAAGCAACCTTCGCTGGGCACGCTTGTAGATACCATCCGCGCCTTTGGCCTGGACCCAATTCAGGAGGCGGTTGTCCCCTTTGGCAGAGATCCGGACTGCCTTGAAAACCCCGATGGCCGCTGTGGCTGCATTCATATCAGCTCACTCACCTGCCGCGCCCCCCGCCATCTGGACAAAGAGGATGCCCAGAGGCTGCGAAGGGGTCTGGCTCAGGCGCTTAATGATGAAGCCGACCACGATCCGATCAATGCGCTACTGATTACAGCCCGACTTGAGATCGATCAAATTGCTGTAGTGATTACACTGCGCAATCATCTGATTCAACTGATCCCCGATGCTGCAAAACTGCCGCTCTCGGATATGATTTTGCGCCACCCCGAGGTGACCGCCGCACTGCACAAACTCTTTGCAGCCCACCATCTGCCAGCCATGCCGGAGAGTTTTCTTGCCGAAGCCCGTGAGCTGTTCCACGAGGCGATGGGCAGCATCAGCAACCTCTCTGACGATCGCTGGTTCAGAGCATTGGCCGAACTTGTCGAAGCATCACTGCGCAGCAACGCCTTTATTCGCCAATTCGGTGAACCTGTCGGCATCAAGATTGACCCCGGCAAACTGAGCTATGCGCCGGAGCCCAAGCCCTATCGGGAGATCTTTGTTCACGGCGTCCATATCGAAGGTGTCCACCTGCGTGCCGGCCCCATTGCACGTGGTGGCCTGCGCCACTCTGACCGCCCATCCGATTTCCGCACCGAGGTACTGGAGCTGATGAGCACACAGGTGGTAAAAAATGGCCAGATCGTGCCCACCGGTTCCAAAGGAGGTTTTGTTGTGCGCGGCGGCACTGGCTCCTCGTTTGTACTGGATCAGTACCGCACCTTTATTGATACCCTGCTGGCACTGACCGACAATATGGACAGGGCAGTTACCGTTGCGGCAGAGGGGATTCGCATCGCCGCAAGTGATGCCAACGACCCCTACCTTGTGGTTGCTGCGGATAAAGGTACAGCCCGTTTTTCTGATGATGCCAATGCGCGTTCACTGCAGGCCGGTTTCTGGCTTGGTGATGCCTTTGCCAGTGGAGGCCGCTTTGGTTATGACCATAAGCAGGTAGGCATTACTGCGCGCGGAGCCTGGGTATGTGTGGCGCACCACTTCGGCAAACTCGGCATCGATGCATACAACGATCCGATCAGCTGTGTTGGCATTGGCGATATGGGTGGTGACGTATTTGGCAACGGCATGCTGTTAAACCCCAATCTGCGACTGATTGCCGCCTTTAATCACAGGCATATCTTCCTTGATCCTGAGCCGGATGCGACCGGAGCATTTGCCGAGAGGCAGCGCTTGTTTGAGCAGACGGGAGGCTGGGAGAGCTACAACCAGCAGCTGATCAGTCAGGGGGGTGGCGTTTTTGAGCGCAGTGCCAAATCGATCCCACTGGCCAGCAATATACGCAAACAGCTGATGTGTGAGGAGACAAGCCTCTCAGGCGAAGCACTGATCAGGGCCATTCTCTCTGCACCTGTTGACCTGCTCTATAACGGCGGTATCGGCACCTATATCAAAGCGGCCTCGGAGAGCCATGCTGATGTGCGCGATCCCGGCAACAATGCGGTACGCATCGATGCCACACAACTGCGTTGCAGGGTGATCAGTGAAGGGGGCAATCTCGGGCTGACCCAGAAAGCACGCATCGAATATGCAGTCGCTGGTGGCATCATCAATACCGATGCAATGGATAATGCAGCAGGTGTGGATATGTCTGACCATGAGGTGAATCTGAAGATTCTTCTCTCCCCGCAATCAGGAAACAAAATATCCTTTGATAAGCGCAACAGTCAGCTCAAGTCGCTGACTGAAGCGGTTACTGCCGACTGTCTGAATAACAACCTGCTGCAGTCGCGTGCCATCACGCTGGCCGAAGCGGCTGCAAGCCAGCACCCGCTTCGCCTGCGCAGGCTGCGTGACCATCTTACGCAGCAGGGCTGGCTGGGTGAAGCCGTTGCGCCGCGCATGCAGGAGGATGAGCTGCTGCATCTTCGTCCACAGCTCTCAGTGCTGCTGGGTCAGGAGAAGAACCGCATCCATGCCCGACTCAGCGCTGAATCATTCCATCAGCATGGTGCCTTTAACCAGCAGCTGCTCAACAGCTACTTCCCTGATGCCCTGCACAAACGCTTTGCTGCAAAATTTTCAGATCATCCTCTGGCCTCTGAGATCATTCACACCGTGGCGAGTAATCATATCGTCAACCATCTCGGCCTTGGTGCAGTTCACCATCTGGAGAGCATGGTCGATCACTCGGTGAGCCACATCGTTGAGGCACTGCTGATCAGTGAGGCACTTCTCGAGGTTAAACCACTTCGCGATGCGATATGGCTCAAGGTTACAGAGCCCGATCAGGCGATTGCTCTGCAGCAGCAACTGCAGGAGCAACTCTTCCACTTTGCTGAAGAGCTTCTGCGCCTCTGCCCGATTGACCGGCTTGATCAGGCGTGGCTGAAAAAACAGCGTAGTGGCCTGGCACGTTTCCGAGATAAATTGATGCTGGAGAAGAGAGCCGAACCTGATGTGGGCGGACTGGAGGCAGAGGGACTTGAGCAACTGACAGTTCTGCCTGAACTGGCTCATGCCGCCTGCGCACTGCATATCTCCTCAATGCATCAGATGCCACTAAACCGCTGCCTTGCAGCCAGCAGAGCCTGTATGCAGCTGCTGCCGATCAGAGCGATGGAGCGGCAGTTGCGTTCATCTGACTGGGGCTCTGCAGATGCCCACAGCCTGCGCCGGGAGTGGCTGCAACGGCTGGTTATCCTGAAAGAGAAAGCGATCTGCCAACTACTGGATGCGGGTGGCAGTCGTTATGATGCAACTGCAAAGGAGAGATGGCACCAGCACTCTGCCTGGGTAAAGGTTGAGCACCTGATGCGTAGTGAGGCTAGTGATACGAACCAGCCAGCTGAACCGCGTCGCGCCGAATCAAGGCGCATGCAACTACTGCTGGCATTGACCCGGTTAGAATCTATTATCGAAAGCTGAGACGGTAACAGGGACTGCTGCCCTGATAACGATTTTGAATGTGAATCAGACCTGTAGCAGATCAAATAACCGCATGAAGTTGAAGGGGCATGTTTACTTACAAGCCAAAGTAGCTAATCATCGGCTATGTTTCCGCTTTTGCTATGATAAGGTGGAGCATCACTTAACGGGAGGTGACCATGACTATAAAAACCGGCGTTGTATCAATGATCATCATTGCCATCTCCTGCATACTGGCAGGCTGCGCCTCAGATGAGCGGCAGGTAAACTATAAAGCTATTGGTGAAGAGACGTGTCGCGACCATGGCGGCCTTCTGCTCGTTGATCAGGCTGGAGAGACCACCGTTTACACCTGCAAGTCCGGTATGACTTACAAACTGAAAGAGCCCGACCTGCTGGTCTACTAACTATCCACGCTCGTTTAACCAGGTCAGGCAACAGTTTCTATATGATCAGAATGAGGAGTCGGGTTGCTTTAAAAACCGGAGCTCTTCAGGCGTGGACTCTCTTCCCAGAACGGCATTGCGATGCGGATAGCGGCCAAAGCGATCAATGATCATCTTATGCTTGAGTTCAAACTCAAGATTAAATTCGACACCCGGCTGATCAAACAGTTTGACTGCCTGACTATGAATCGCCATCGATTCACTATGCATATAGGGCATATAGAAGAAGGCCTTTTCAGGTGCATCAAACTCCTGATCCGCCCCGATGCGCACCGCCTCCTGTGCCAGCACCAGCGCCATACCATCGCAGGCAAAAGCTTCAGGGCGATCGCGCCAGATATTTCGTGAAAACTGATCGAGGATAATAACCTCAGCCAAACGCCCGTTCGCATCCTCACGCCACTGATAGAGTTTACCTGCTGCCGCATCACTGTGCAGCTCACCAAAGCGCTCCGCTATCTCGCGATCAAGGGCCTCATCTTTCACCCACCACTGACGTGGCTCAAGCTCTGCAAACCAGAACTGCAGAACATCCAGTGCATAGACGGAGTTCATGCGAATTCAGGCAGCAATTCTGCGGGAAACACCGGCCCGTCAACACAGACACGACGATATTTCTCTTCCCCATTCTCAACTGTTTTAACTACGCATCCGGCACAGCCCCCAATACCGCAGGCCATATGCTCTTCAAGGCTCAGGAAGGTCGGCAGATCAAACTCTCGCCCTACCCTTGCCACCGCATGCAGCATCGGATGCGGGCCGCAGGAGAGCAGCACACAACGCTTGCGTTCCTCATCACTGAGGGCGGCCAGATAATCACGTGCCAGATTAGGCACATGTCCCTCATAACAGCCATACAGCCCGGCATTGGAGGCCAGCCGCGACGGCACCTCCCGCTCCTCGAGTGAACGAATCGCCAGAATCGCGTTACCATTCACACCGGGCAGCAGCGTGGCTGATGGTTTCAGTGCGAACGGAAATTCGACTTCAGAACCTGCAAACACCACACAATCGCCACCCCTGCCGTATAGATGATCAGCAGCAAAGATCATCGGAGGAATACCGACACCGCCACCAATCAATATATAACGTTTTGAGGTGTCGGAAAGATCAAACGGTTCACCAATCGGGCCGAGCATCGGAATAGTGTCACCAACCTTTCGCTCCGAGAGCAGACGGGTGCCTTCACCAATCGCTTTATACAGAAGATCCACCGTACCACGTTCCGGATCAGTGAGCATGATCGAGATCGGCCGGCGCAGCGCCCGCTCATCAGAGACGCGCAGATGCACAAACTGACCAGGTTTGGCTTTGGCTGCAGTTTTGGGCGCTTTCACGCGCATCACAAACTGATCCCCGGGATGGGTGATATGGGCCAGCACCTCAGCCTGCTCTTCAAAAATTGTACCCTGATGATTAGCCACACACGTCCCCTTCTGCAAACACAATGCGACCCGCTTTGACGGTGTGAGTCACCAGCCCTGTCATCGTTTTACCATGCCAGGGTGTATTCTTTCCTTTTGATACCATCTTCTCACGATCCACCATCCAGGTTGCATCAGCATCAAAGATGGTGACGTCTGCCTCAGCACCGACAGAGAGTGTGCCTGCATCCAGCCCCAGCAAACGGGCCGGATTGCTTGTCATCTTGGCGATCAGTTCGGACATCGTCAGAACACCGGCGCGTACCAGATCAAGCGATACCGGCAGCATCGTCTCAAGACCGACAATACCGAACGCAGCACAGGAGAGGCCGCAACGTTTATCATCCTCGTGATGGGGCGCATGATCAGTGGCAATCACCTCGATGGTGCCATCCCGCAGCCCCTCGATCACCGCCAGACGATCAGCTTCCGTTCTCAGTGGCGGACTCATCTTGGCATCGACGTTGTAGCCCAGCACCTCCTCTTCGGTGAGTGCGAAGTGGTGTGGTGCCGCTTCAGTAGAGACCTTCAACCCTTCAGCACGAGCCTGGCGCACCATTGCTACGCCGCCCTGTGTGGAGATATGAGCCACGTGGTAACGGGCATCGGCCTTGCGGGCCAGCATAATGTCGCGGGCGATCATCGAATCCTCACCCTCTGCAGGCATACCGGAGACACCAAGCTGGGTAGAGATCCACCCCTCGTTAATGGCACCACCAGCGGTCAGCTGTTTCTCCTCGGCGTGCTGAATCACCATGAAACCGAAGCTTGAGGCATACTCCAGTGCCTTGCGCATCACACCGGCATGCCAGATCGGCAAGCCATCATCGGAGAATGCAACACAACCGCAGCGCGAAAGTTCGCGCATCTCGGTCAGCTCTTTACCTTCAAGGTTTTTGGTCACCGCACCGATCGGATGTACATTGCAGAGATTCACCTGTTTAGCTCGCGCAATGATCTGCAGAGCAATGCCTGCATGATCGATATGGGGGCCTGTATTGGGCATACAGCAGATCGAAGTGACACCACCGGCCACTGCCGCACGTGAGCCCGACTCAATATCCTCTTTCCACTCCTGACCCGGTTCGCGCAGGTGCACATGCATATCGATCAGCCCCGGGCAGACTATCTTCCCATCCGCATCGATCTCCCGCTCAGCCTCACCATCATAGGCGCCTATGGCGACAATCTTGCCATCTTTGATCCAGAGGTTGGCTACCCCGTCGACAGCGTTTGCCGGATCGATGATATGTCCATTTTTAATCAGCAGTGTGCCGCTCATATTAGTCTCCCCTGCGCCTGCATCGCCTCTTCGGAGAGCTGTTTTCTGCTACTGCCGCCCATCTTCTTCTCTTCCTCCTGACCACCGCAGAGTGCCGCCAGCACAGCCATACGAATGGCTACACCATGCTCCACCTGATCAAGAATATGACTTCTGGCTGAATCGGCGACATCAGTGGCAATCTCCACACCACGATTCATCGGGCCGGGATGCATGACGATACAGTCGGGGCCAGCGGCACGCAGTCGTTTACCATTCAGGCCGTAGGCCTCATGGTACTCGCGCACCGATGGAAAGGCGCAGTTGTCGGTCAGTCGCTCTGTCTGCACACGCAGCATGTACACCGCATCAGAGCCGGGCAGCGCCGCATCAAAATCGTGGAACACCTCACAGCCGTAACGCTCAATCTGGGATGGCAGCAATGTTTTCGGTGCCACAACCCGCATCGTATAACCCAGCTTTTTCGCGGCCAGAAGATGCGAGCGGGCAACACGTGAGTGGGCAATATCGCCAACAATGGTAATCACTTTTCCTGCTGGCGTTCCCCATGCCTGTTTCATAGTCAGCAGGTCGGTAAGGATCTGAGTCGGATGTTCATGAGCACCGTCACCGGCATTTACCAGTGCGGTATTGGGCAGGTAGTCGGCAAGAAATTCGCAGGTGCCGGCCAGCGAGTGGCGGATCACCAGCACATGCGGCTGCATCGCTGCCAGTGTCTGTCCGGTATCAAGCAGTGTCTCACCCTTCTTGGTGGCACTGGTTGAGGCGGAGATGTTGATGACATCGGCAGAGAGTCGTTTGCCGGCCAGCTCAAAGCTGGTGCGCGTGCGTGTTGAGTTCTCAAAGAAGAGATTGATGATGGTTTTACCACGCAGTGTCGGCGCCTTTTTCAGTGGTCTGCGGTTGATGTCGATAAAGGAGTCACCGAGGTTGACCAGATATTCAATCTGCTCCCTGTCGAGATCAGCAATGCCGAAGAGATGTTTTATTGGTCGCACTATTTCACCTGCCTCTGCTCAATGAGCCATTCTCCATCTGTTACCAGTTCAACATTGCAATCAGCCGGTGCCTCATGACTAAAGCCGAAACACTCAGCAGCAATCGGTAGCTGTCTGCCACCGCGATCCACCAGCACCGCCAGACGGATCGATGCCGGCCTGCCGTAATCAAAGATCTCATCCATCGCGGCGCGTATGGTGCGGCCCGAGTAGAGCACATCATCCACCAGCCAGATATCTTTGCCTGCAACATCAAAGGGAAGCTCACTGCGGCGCACCAGCGGATGCGGTGCAATGGTATCGAGATCATCACGGTAGAAGCTGATATCAAGATTACCGCGATTCACCCTTGTCCCGCTTGCTTCAAGACGCTGCTGGATGGCATCTGCCACATCGGCGCCACCACTGTGGATGCCGACCAGAAAGAGTTCAGGGGCCTGCATGGCATCAGCCATTCTGTTCAGTGCATCTTCAACAGCCTGCGGCGTGTAGAGGATCGAATCTGTCATGGTTTCAACT
Source organism: Mariprofundus sp. KV (assembly GCF_013387475.1). Taxonomy (GTDB): domain Bacteria; phylum Pseudomonadota; class Zetaproteobacteria; order Mariprofundales; family Mariprofundaceae; genus Mariprofundus. Next base: position 104,454 of record NZ_VWNB01000001.1, read on the forward strand.
CCGGATGTGCCAGTAGAAAATCTTCCAGAATGACGGCTGCCGCCGTCTGGTCAATTTTCTCTTTCACCTTTTTCTCGTTTAAGCCTTGGGCATAAAGGCGCTCTTTGGCGGTCCAGGTGGAGAGCCGTTCATCCTGATAAACAACAGGCAATGCAGTTGTCCTCTGCAGCTGTTTAACGGCAGCGCGGGCATCTCTTGCCTGCACACCCTCCGTACCATCCATGTTTTTGGGCAGTCCGGCTACAATGCCTTTGCTGCCGTACTCGCGGATAAGTTTAAGCAGCTGCTGCGGCCACCCCTTATCATTACGATGCAGATAGGTGACGCCGCGGCAGGAGATGCCGAGACGATCACAAACAGCCACACCGATGCGCTTCATGCCGATATCAAGTGCAAGCAGTGGAAGTTGCAGGGGTTGGGTGGAATTTTCAGGTGAGGACTTTGAATGGGGCGATTCAGCTCCGGAATCGGGCTTCAAAGAATCAGTGGTTGAGCAGAATGCGGTCGTCATTAAATCCGAGATTCTGCAGCGTTTCGGTGCATGCGTCCACCATTGCACTCATGCCGGCAAGACAGGCAACTGCGTTGGTGCCATCCGGCGCATCGCTCTTCAGCGCATGCTGCACATAACCGATAGGGCCATCCCAACTGTCGTGTCCCAGCTCCAGCGTGATGGATACTTCTATATTATGGCGCGAGAGTTCAGCCAGCTCTTCAGTCAGAAGCTGGTGCATCTCAGAGAGAAATCCGGCGTAGATCGCCACCCTGCCGAAATCCTCCCGGTGGCGGATAATGCTGTGCCAGAGGCTACGAAGCGGCGCGATGCCGGTACCCACACCAATCAGATAGATATCACTGCCTTTGTAGGGGGCAAGATCAAACCCTTTGCCCATAGGTCCCTCCACCTCCAGCAGGGTGCCCGGCTCCACTTCACAGAGGTAGGCAGAGAGTGGCCCGGCATCCTTGATAAAGAACTCGTATCCATCCGGTTCATCGGGGCAGGAGGCAATGGCAAAATAGCCGGGGGCAGGATCATTTAATTTGGGGATACCAATGCGTACATATTGACCCGGGCGAAAGTTCCCCACCTGGCCGCGCAACGCTTCAAGCGAGAGGTGGATGACCGTATCCTGACAGTCTGGATCGGTCATACGGATATTCTCTTTCACCCGCATGCGATATGTAGAAGAGTACTGCACTTGAAAATGACCTCCGGTATCAGGAGGGCTATTGCAACGAAGGGGAGCCAAAGATGCAAGCATCAAAATGCATTGAACTGAAAATCCGGACGGATCTTATCTCAGAGGAGGCCTTTGAACTGTTGATCTCCTCACTGGGCGCACTCGGCTCAGCTGAAGAGACCGATGTGGATGCTGAATTAACCGATCGCATTGCATGGTTTGCCATTGCAGAGGATGAGGCGCAGACCAAAGCGGCCATAGCTGATGCTGTAATCCTACAGGGCATAAGCCGGGATAGCATCACAATGGCAACGCTGGAGCAGCAGAACTGGGAGACCGCCTGGCAGAAGGATTGGCAGTCGATGGATATCGGCAACAACCTCAGGGTGCGCCCCTCATTCTGCGAGGCCGCTGATGATGGCCGAATCGATATCGTACTTGATCCCGGCATGGCCTTTGGCACCGGCACCCACCCCACCACACAGCTCTGCCTGGAAGCGGTTGAGCGCATCTGTGCCGATAATCCCCCTGCTACACTGCTCGATATGGGGGCAGGCTCCGGCATTCTGGCCATTGCCGCATTGAAGCTGGGCGCAGGCTCTGCGCTGGCTATCGATATGGAACCGGAGTCGGTGGAGGCGTGTGAAACCAATGCTGCCATCAACGGTGTGACACTAGAAGCAAAGCTGGATGACACACCGCCTGCTGACCAGTTCGATCTGGTCGTTGCCAATATTCTCGCCGGACCGCTGGTCTGGATGGCCAAAGAGCTGGCCCCCTGTGTCGGTGAACGACTGGTTTTATCAGGCCTGCTAACCACGCAGGTCGATGATGTGGCTGAGGCCTACATCAAAGAGGGGCTTTGTGAAACACGACGAGATGCACAGGGCGACTGGGCCAGCGTGGAGTTTTCACCACGAAGTCAGTGAATCCAGTTACTGCTTGAGAGCAGCCAGCCCGTTCTTCAGACGCGCCAGTGACTCATCCTTGCCGAGCAGACCAAGGGTAAGATCAATCGGTGGCGAGACAGGACCACCGGCCACGAGGATACGGATCGGCTGAGCAAGTTTGCCCATGCCCACCCCTTCAGCTTCGCATACCTGGCCAATCAGCGCATGTGCAGCCTCACCGGAGAAATCATCCATCGCTTCGATACCGGCAATAAACTTCTCAACCAGCTCGGTGGTACCCTCTTTGAAGTTCTTGGCTACCGCCTTCTCATCATATGCGCTTGGTGCGGTATAGAAGAAACGTGCCCCTTCAGCCAGATCAACAAGATTCTTCGAGCGCTCCTGCAGTGATGCGATCACAGGCTCAAGATCCGGCCCTGCTGCGGTATCAACGGCCAGCAGACGCGCCACCTCAGCCACCAGATCGGCAGCCTCAGCTTCACGCATCCAGTGTCCGTTTAACCAATCCAGCTTCTGCTGATCAAAGCGGGAGGCCCCTTTGCCGACTGCCGCCAGATCGAAATACTCAATCAGCTGCTGGCGGGAGAAGACCTCCTCATCACCGTGTGACCAGCCAAGGCGCGCCAGATAGTTGTTCACCGCATGGGGCAGATAACCCTTCTCACGGTATTCGGTAATCGCTACTGCACCATGACGTTTGGACATCTTGGCACCGTCGGGGCCGTGAATCAGTGGAATATGGGCAAACTGTGGAATCGGCAAACCCAGCGCCTGATAAAGCTGAATCTGGCGCGGGGTGTTGTTCAGGTGATCAGAGCCGCGTACGACATGGGTAATACCCATTGCCGCATCATCAGCCACAACCGCCAGGTTATAGGTTGGCGTGCCATCGGTACGCAGCAGGATCAGATCATCCAGTTCAACGTTTGGGAAGGTTACCGTACCCAGCACCAGGTCATTGACGATGGTCTCCCCCTCGTCAGGAGAGCGGAAACGCACCACGAAAGGAGCCCCTTCAGGACGATCCGAGCGGTGACGGCAACGGCCATCATACATCGGCTTCTTGCCCGCCGTACGCTGCGCTTCGCGCATCTCATCGAGCTCCTCCTTGCTGCAGTAACAGCGGTAGGCGTGCCCCTCTTCGATCAACTGATCGACGGCAACGATATGCTCAGGTTGACGTTCAGCCTGAAAAACCGGCTCACCATCCCAATCCAGTCCTAACCATTTCAGGCCGTCCAGAATCACTGCCGTCGCCTCTTCGGTGGAACGCTCGCGATCGGTATCCTCAATGCGCAGCACAAACTCACCACCGTGATGGCGGGCATAGAGCCAGGCAAACAGGGCGGTGCGGGCACCACCGATATGCAGCATGCCTGTGGGCGATGGGGCGAAACGGGTACGAACTGTCATGGGATACTCCTGAACAACAATCTCTATCAATCGGGCGGCGCAGCATAACTGGAAGCAGGAGCTGTTTACAGGTTCCGATTTGCCAGCAGCCGATTGAGCGCGATAATTGCGCTTATCCCCAAGGCATGGAGAAGAGAATCATGAGCGACAAACAGCACGATCAGGAAAATCCCGTCAAACGTTATCTGGGTATCGCTCTGTTTCTCATCGGCTTCCTGATGCTCGGCATGGCCATCTCAGAATTCCTCAAGTAGGAGCTCTAGCGCCTCTTTGCAATCAGATGCAGATAGCGCCCCATCTGCAGATATGGCGGCTGCCGCGCATACTTCATCTCGATACGCACCACCTCTTCGACAGGCCGCGCCTCGCGCATCTTGCGATCCATATAGTCATAGACCACCCGCACACCGGCCCGGCTAAGCAGCTCAAAGTTCCACTCTTCCAACCAACCCTCGACCTCTTGCAGCGTTAACGGGTTATAGGGTGTCAAACCACCCTCTTCACCCTGCAGGTTATCACTCTCTGCCTTGCGCCAGTTGCCACGAATCAGATTGCGGAAGATCAGCGCATCACGGTTATAGAACATCAGCGAGAGATCACCGCCCGGTCTGATCAGGGTGAGCAGATGCTCCAATGTCTCTTTCGGCTCTGCCACCCACTCCAGCACAGCATGGAACAGCACCAGATCAAACTGCCCCAGCGCATCGGCAGACATCTCCTGTACCGGGCCATGCAGACATTCAACAGCCACGTCCGGCAGTTTTTCAGCAAACAGCGTGCGGGTCTGATCCACCATCTTCCCGGAAAGATCGGAGAGCACCAGCTCATGGCCGAGCTCGGCCAGCTTCAAACCCATCTGACCCAGACCGCAACCGGCATCAAGAATACGCAGCGGCTTGCCAGCCGTCAGTTGCGGCAGCGTCTGCAACAGATGTTGCCAGACAATCGCCAGCCGCACCTCACCCTTGGCACTACCGTAGATATTACGTGCAAAGCGTTCGGTCAGATCATCAAAATTTCGATCAGAGTGGATCATAGGTAGTCGCTCCCGATTCAGAGCGCCTATTATTTGGGCTTAGCAGTGATTAGCAAAGGAAACCTGCGCAGAGGGCAGCATAGATTCTGAAACGTTAAAACCGCCCGACAAAGTCTTTGGCAATATAGATGGTGGCATACCAGAGAATCAGCGAGAGTATAATCATGCGCAGCGGCCTGCCGATATCCCTGCCGATCTTTTTCATCGGATGTTTTTTTACCAGTCCGCGAATCAGTATGGCCAGCAACAACAGTGCAGCCACGCCGTAGGTCATATAAAAAATCAGCCAGAGATCTCTGCTCATCGCTGCAGCTTAAACGATACAGCGATGAATGCCATCCTCATCATCAAATGAAACATACGCGACGGAAGATGATGTGTAGAGTGCCACTCCCGTCTGCAACCATGCAGCACGACAGATGCAGGAGCGACAATATGACAGCGCAGGCCACCCGATCCGATGAGAGTGAACAGAGTGTTGAAGAGACGCCGATTCAGCGAGTCACCATTGAAGTGTTAAAAGCCAAAGGCAGCAGCCGCACACCGCGCAAAGCAACGCTCTGCATCATCCAGTCCGGTCAGTCTGAAAAATATGGCAGTGTACGTCTGGCCTGCACGCCGAATGGCAAAACATGGTACGTGGTAGCTGAACATCCCGGTGAAGGAGTAATAGCACCAGCGCCACTCAGGCATGAGAGGGAGGCGTACAATATGTTCAGCATTCTCTGCGAAGCGAAATAACCCTTTTTCTTGTATCCATTCCTCTTGTAACCCGACGTCACATAATACAGACTGGTTCGCGGAAGAGGAGGCAATCACATGACTGAGGGTCTGTGCCTGCGCATTTATTTAACTGAATCGTCCAGAATCGATGGCAAACCGGCAACGGAAGCCATTCTTTCCCTGTGCAAAAACGCAGGACTGCGCGGTGTTTCGGTGCTGCGCGGCATTGAAGGTCTGGGTGAGCACGGCATTCGTTCCACCTCATTTCTCGATCTCTCCGCCGATCTTCCCATTCTTGTAGAAGCCATTGATACAACCGATAAAATCAATCAGGCATTAGAACAAATGAAATCACATCTGGGACAGTGCATGGTCGCCACCTGGCCGGTAGCACTGATGCGCTATGGAGAAAATGATGGAAATGATTGAGATGTTAAGAAAGGTACCGCTATTTGCCGAGCTCGATGAGGATGAGTTGAGAGCGGTCACATCACTTGCCAACAGTCTTGATATACCCAAGAAAAACATCGTCTTTCAGGAGTTCGATCTCGGCGACTCGATGTATGTGATACTTAAAGGGGAGGTAAAAATCTCCACCTACTCTGCCGAAGGTCGTGAAGTGGTTCTGGCCCTGCTTGAGAGAGGTTCATTTTTCGGTGAACTCTCACTGCTGGATGAGGAGCCGCGATCAGCCACTGTCACCACCATGGAGGACTCCAAGTTCGCTCATATCCGCAGGCGTGACCTGACCTCTCTGCTGCTTGAGCAGCCGGCCATTACACTGAAAATCCTTAAAGAACTGGCATCACGCCTGCGCCGCACCAGCCGTGTGCTTGAGCGCATCAGCAGCATGGATGTGCCGCATCGCCTCTACGCCTATCTGGTGGATCACTGTAAACGATTCAGTCAGCCGGATGAGGATGACTGCTACTCCACCATCCTGCCCACCCATCAACTGCTGGCCGACCAGCTCTCAACCAGCCGTGAAACCATCTCTCGTGCCATCAGTCAGCTGAAAAAAGATGGTCTGCTTGTTCAGGGCGAAGGACGCGGAAAAATGCGTGTTGATGTTGATGCACTGGAAGATCGACTGGACGATTTTTAAAATATTTTTTTACCACAAAGGACACGAAGGACGCTGAGAAAGAAACAGAAATATCACGGGTTCCTGAATTTTGTCTGCTCAGCCGCGTAAGGGACAGATTGTACTCCTATTAATTCTTACTTCGTATACTCTGTTTATCTCTTCGCCCGCCGGGCAGATTCACCTTATGCTTTCGTAGTGAAAAGCTTTTTCAGAGAGAGAGTTTAACTTTCAGGCCACTGGCTTCGATTCTTGCCGCCACCATCTCCATCCAGCCCGCATCAAGCGGCTTCAGATGTTTTGCCTCAGCCTGTAGTGATGGGCGTGCCAGACCGTAAAGCAGCACACCACAGAGAGGAACACCATCACGCTGCAGCTGCGCAAGAAACTCGATATAACGTTGCATCTCCGCCTCGGCTGGCGGTTGCTCATCCCAGGCCATCAGACAGGTTTGAATCCATGTCGGGCAGAGCAGCGCCACCGCCTCGACCTGTTTGCGCAGGCGTGCCGCATCGAGTTTGATGCCATTGATACGCAGAATAGCCTCACTACTGACAGCATCGACTTTAACCCACACCTCACCATTGCAAGCTGCCATCAATCTTAAACCGCGCTGCACATCTGCCTTGTGCAGATAGGAGCCGTTACTGATCAGGCGCAGTGGCACGGAAAGGGAGAACTCGGACATCACCGCGAGAATCACCTCGACCACGGCATCAAAGGCCCGGCAACTGGTCGGCTCACCATTGCCTGAAATGGCAATATCACAGAGCTGGCGACTGCCTTCAGCCACTCGCTGAAGCATAAAATCACCGTTAAGTATCTCATCGAGTAGCGTAGATAGCTCTCTGCGCAATAGCTCCAGATCAATCTCGGGTGCTACGCCGCGCTTAAGACCGGGCACCTGGCAGTAGGTACAGTGCCAGTTGCAGGCGTTATTGGGGTTGAGGTTGATGCCAACCGAGACGCCACCGGCCCGGCGTGAGATGACCGGATAGACGTAGCGCATACCGACCGCATCGCGATCATGATTGCGACTGTGAAGTTGACTGCTCACAGATAAATAATCAGGCGTAGGTATCGAGCAACAGACCACCGGCAGCAGGCAGAGGAGCACCACCTTTCTGGTTATAGGTTAGAGGCTGTTGCTGCTGTTGTTGCTGAAGGAGTTGCATCATATCAGCAGTGCGGGAGGGCATGCCGCGAAACATCTGACCTGAGCGGGTCGTGATTGCAGGCTCTTTTACAGCCTGGGCATCGATAATCAGACTGTTATTGAATGGCGCAGACTGAGACTGCGGTGGAATAGCAACCGCAGGCGGGGAGGTATCAACCCGGAACATAAGACCTAAGGTAACAGCCATCGGAACAGCCTACTCCCGGCCGCTATTTTGAGTCAAACAGCGTACAGGCAGAGGTCATCGCAGCGGTGACACGACTCAGCTGTGCAGATGAGATAACAAAGGGTGGCATGGTATAGATCAGTTTGCCGAACGGCCGCAGCCAGACACCCCGCTCTATCAGTGAGACCTGCACCGACGGCACATCCACTGCATCCTGCATCTCGATCACACCGATTGCCCCTTTAATGCGCACATCGGCCACACCCGGCAGCTCTCGACAGCCAGCAAGCTCCGCCTCCAACTGTGCCTCAATAGCCGCCACACGCTGCTGCCAGGGCGAGGCCAGCAGCAGATCGAGACTGGCATTGGCCACGGCACAGGCCAGTGGATTGGCCATAAAGGTTGGCCCGTGCATCAGCACCCCTGAGCCATCGCTGTGAATGCCCTCACACACCTTTGCCGAGCAGAGCGTGGCTGCCAGACTCATATAACCGCCGGTCAACGCTTTACCGACACACATAATATCAGGATGAACTCCCGCCTGTTCAGAAGCGAACATGGTGCCGGTACGTCCGAACCCCGTAGCAATCTCATCAAGGATCAGCAGCAGATCGTACTCATCACAGAGCCTGCGCACCTGCCTCAAGAATTCAGGGGCATAGAAACGCATACCACCGGCGCCCTGCACAATCGGTTCAAGTATCACCGCCGCCAGCTCATGATGATGGGTTCTGATTCTCGACTGCAGTGATGCCAGCTGCGCAACATCCCACTGCGCATCACTGCCGGCTGTGGGTGCTTCGGCAAACAGCTGCTGGGCCAGCACACCGGAGAAGAGATGATGCATACCCGACTCAGGGTCGCAGACACTCATCGCACCGAAGGTGTCACCATGATAGCCGTTGCGAATGGTCAGCAGCCGCTGTTTTTCAGGCGAACCCTTAGCCTGCCAGTACTGCAGCGCCATCTTGATCGCTACCTCTACCGATACCGAACCGGAATCGGCAAAGAAGATATGGGCCATATTCTCAGGTGCAATCTCGAGAAGCTTACTGGCCAGATCGGCGGCTGGCCGGTGAGTCAAACCACCGAACATCACATGCGCCATCTGTTGCAGCTGCTGCTCTGCCGCACGATTGAGCTCCGGCACGTTATAACCGTGGATGGCAGACCACCACGAAGACATACCATCGATGACAGATCTGCCATCCTCAAACTCCAGCTCAACACCGGCTGCCCGCATGACCGGATAGACCTGTGCCGGATTGATCATCGAAGCGTAGGGGTGCCAGACATGCTGACGCTCAAATGCCAGCCACTCCTCTTGCTGCTTCATGGCTGCAGTCGTCCCGCTGCAACCAGATCAAGGGTCAGGCGCTCAATCACTACCGGACGATCTTCAATGGTCGCACCTTTCACCAGCTTCTCTGCACGGATGATGCGCTGCACGGCAAGTGCGAGTTCACTGCCCTTCCAGGCCCGCGACTCATCAGGAACCTTGCTGCGGGCATCGCCAAATACCTTGGCCGCCATAAGTGCATTGCGATCCCGTTGCGACTGATACCAGCGGTACATCAGCAACTGCTGCATACGTGTCCCCAGCCAGGAGATCATCTGCACTTCAGCCACCTGCTGCTCTTTCAACAGTTGCCGCACCAGCCTCAATGCCTCAGGGCTACGCATCGCCACGGCATGACACCACTCCTCCAGTGCCCCCGGCGCACGCTCACCGAGCAGCTCTGCCACCACATCCAGTCCGAGTTCACGCCCCTCGCCGCTATCGTACCAGCTCAGGCGCTGAATCATCTGCCTGGCTGCCAGACGCATCCCGGAGAGCCGCTCACTCATCCAGACAACCGCATCCGGTGCTACCTTGAGGCCACTCTTTCTGATCTCAGCCTCCAGCCAGCGTGCAAAAGCAGCCTCATCGGGGCGACTGAATTCGCACTCGGCAACCGCCTTTTCAGCCTTCATCTTTTTATGCATGGCTTTTTTCCAGTCGACACCCGGTGCGCAGATGATCAGTCGATTCGTTGTAGAAACGGATGTGGCAAGCTTAAGCAGATGTTCACTCTGTTTGGGGTTGGCTGACTGGGCATTACGCACCAGAGCAAAGCAGACCGAGGAGCCGAACAGTCCTCTGTTTCGGGATTCACTCTCCACCCGTGCCAACTCATTGATATCAACGCGGATGCGCACAGCATCCTCAGCCCCTTCAGCCAGCAGCGCTTCGGCCGCCTCAAAGATGGCATCCTCATCCTCGCCGTGCAGGTAGTAAGCGTTACATTCAGCCGGCAACAACCGGGCCGGGCTCAGGCGCACGGGAGATTCACCGCTTTAACCTGCATGTTGCTTCAGAACCCGGATCGCAAACGACCCAGCGCATCCTGCAACCACTGCTTGCGCAGGTCACGGAGCATCCGCTCACGAGATGCTTCGATACTGGTTGGGCCTCCGGCCACATAGACATCACCCTGCGTCTGGATCAGACCACTCTGCCAGCTGCTTTTGCCATCCCGCTCTAGCGCCAGCGAGCCGGAGAAGGTCATATGGTACTGGGTCGCCACACCAGCCGCATCGTAGGCAGATGGTGTAAAGCGAAGCGGAGCAATGCTCACATTCAGATTGGCATGCCCCTGCTGATCAACCACATCCCTGGGCTCAATCAGTGCATACTTATCAGAGCTCAAACGCTGCTTCAGGTTGGCTATAAACTGGCGATCACTCTCTCCGCGCACTATCAGCGACACTGTTTTCACATCCGCAGTGATGGCGCCCTCACTATCACCGTGCCCCACCAGATGATAACCGCATGCGGATAACAGCAGTGCGGCTGTCATCAATGACGGCAGCAATAGCTTTCTCATGCCGGTTTCACCACCACATTCAACAGCCGTCCCGGCACCAGAATCACTTTAACCACCTGCATATTCTCCAGCCACTTGGCGATTGAGGCATCGGCTCTGGCCGCAGCCATCGCCTCATCCTGACCGGCATCTTTGGCAATGGTAATCTCGCCACGCCGTTTACCCTGCACCTGAACCGCGATGGTAATCTCATTCTGCTCAAGCGCGCTCTCATCCACCGACGGCCACTGACTGACAATAGCCATCTCGCGCATACCGATAGCCTCACCGATTTCGCAGGCAAAGTGCGGTACAAACGGCGCCAGCATCGTGGCCAGAACCTCAATGCCCTCGCGACAGGCTGCACTGCCAGCTTCCCCTTTCGGCTCAAAGGCCTGCAGCGCATTGGAGAGCTCCATCAATGCGGCAATAGCCACATTAAAGGCAAAGCCATGCTCAAAGGCGTGCGTGACACGCTGGATGGTTGAGTGAATGGTAAAACGCAGCGCTTTCACGGCTGCAGCATCATCCTCGCCGTCATGCTGCTCCTTGAGCTTCTCCAGCAGACGCCAGACGCGCTTAAGGAAGCGATGACCACCCTCAACACCTGCATCATTCCACTCCAGCTCCTTCTCAGGCGGTGCGGCAAACAGGGTGAACAGACGCGCAGTATCAGCGCCGAAGCGCTCAATAATCGCCTTGGGATCAACAGTATTGCCTTTGGACTTGCTCATCTTGGTGCCATCTTTGAGCACCATCCCCTGCGTAAGCAGATTCCTGAACGGCTCATCACCGCCCTGTTCAGTGCTGAACAGACCGGCATCACGCATCAGCTTGTGATAAAAACGGGCATAGAGCAGATGTAGCACGGCATGCTCCACACCACCGATATACTGATCCACAGGCGCCCAGCGCTGCATTGCACTGCTCTCAACCATCGCTGTATCACAGCGTGGCGATGTATAGCGGTTCATATACCAGGAGGACTCCATAAATGTGTCGAAGGTATCAAGCTCACGCACAGACGGCTTGCCACATTTGGGGCAGTCGGCATGTTTAAAGTCATGGCAATCCACCAGCGGTGAAGCGCCTCCGGTTGGTTGCAGATGGGTTGGCAGCTCAACAGGCAGCTGATCATCCGGCACCGGCACCGCGCCGCAATCATCACAGTGAATCACCGGAATCGGCGCACCCCAGTAGCGCTGACGGGAGACCAGCCAGTCACGCAGTCGATACTGAACCCGCTCACAACCTTTGCCCTGCTCGCTCAACCACTGGGTAATACTCTGTTTGGCAGCAACTGAATCGGAACCATCAAACTGCGCCGAATTCACCAGTTCACCAGCTTCGGTAAAGGCGGCTGCGTCAATATCCCAATCACCTTCAACAGGTTTAATCACCTGCTTGATCGGCAGATCATACTTCTTCGCAAAGGCGTGATCGCGCTCATCGTGTGCTGGCACGCTCATCACTGCACCTGTGCCGTAACCCATCAGGACAAAGTTGGCGACCCAGACCGGCACCGAAGCGCCGGTTATCGGATGCACGGCATTAAAGCCGGTTGGCATGCCGCGCTTCTCCATCGTTTCGATATCCGCCTCTTTGGTGGATATTCTGCTGCACTCATCAATAAATTTAGCCAGATCCAAACTGCTTTCAGCGGCCTTCTGCGCCAAGGGATGGGCTGCGGCCACGGCCATGTAGGTCACGCCCATCAGGGTGTCGGGGCGAGTGGTAAAGATATCCAGCGTCTCATCTGAGCCCTCAAGACGGAAAGAGACCTCGGCACCACTGGATTTGCCAATCCAGTTGCGCTGCATGCCGACAACCTTCTCAGGCCAGCCGCTCAGTTTATCAAGATCGGCAAGCAGCTCCTCGGCATAATCGGTGATGCGGATAAACCACTGTTTCAGATTCTTCTTGATGACCGGGGTATCACAGCGCCAACAGACACCATCAACCACCTGTTCATTGGCCAGCACGGTATGGCATGGATCACACCAGTTCACCTCGGCATCAGCCTGATAGGCCAGCCCCTTCTCCATCAGACGGGTAAACAGCCACTGCTCCCAGCGGTAATACTCAGGACGGCAGGTGGCAATCTCACGCGACCAGTCGTAGGAGAGGCCGAGACGTTTAAGCTGTGTGCGCATCTGATCGATATTGGCATAAGTCCACTCAGCCGGTGGACGGTGATGCTTGATCGCCGCATTCTCAGCCGGCAGCCCGAATGCATCCCAGCCAATCGGATGCAGTACATTAAAGCCATTCATACGCTTATAGCGTGCCACGGCATCACCCAGACAGTAGTTGCGCACATGGCCCATATGCAGGTTACCCGAGGGGTAGGGGAACATCACCAGACAGTAGTAACTCTCACGTGCGTCATCCGGATCATCGCAGGTGCTATCGATATCCGCATCGATCCATCGCTGCTGCCATTTTGCTTCAATCTGCTCTGCTTCGTAACGCTCTGACACCTGCTATCACTCCCGAAAAGGCTTTTTTGCCTGAAAAACTCAGATGCGGATGATGATGGCTATAGGCCCGAAAGAAAAGAGGCAGTCCCGAAAGACTGCCTCTGAAAATAGTTAAACCCGATCGTGTGATTAGTGAACCACGGCCTCTTTGAGTTTTTTCATCGCCCGCGCTTCCAGCTGACGTACCCGCTCAATCGATACGCCGAACTCTTCAGCAAGGTCTTTCAGCGTTGCAGGCTCTTCGGAGATATGCCGACGCTCGACAATCAGGCGATCACGATCAGAGAGCGTGTTCATGGCACTGTAGAGGGCGCTCTTGCGATGATCCTCCCAGTTGCTTTGCATCGTGATCTCTTCGGGCGTTGCGCTATCAGAGGGCAGGCCATGCACCAGCGCATCACCCTCATCATACTCGGCATCGAGTGAGACATCGCGCTGCAAAAATGCGTTGGCAGCCTCCTGATACTCGCCACCGCTAAGTCCGTAATCAGCACCCACCTCATCAGCCCTGCTACCACCATCAAGTGCGGCAATCGCATTCTTGGCCTTCTGCAGACCTGCAAAAACGCGGCGCTGCAACTTGTTGGTACCAAGCTTAACAATGCTCCATGAGCTGAGAATGTAGTCGTGAATCGAAGCGCGTACCCACCATGATGCGTAGGTCATCAGACGGAAACCCTTATCCGGGTCAAAGCGTTTTACCGCATGCATCAGCCCCATCGTGCCTTCCTGAATAAGATCCATCTCAGGCAGACCAAAATGACGGTACTCACGGGCAATAGCAGCCACACCACTGAGGTTGGCAACCACCAACTGGCGTGCTGCATCGCGATCTTCATGGTCATGCCACAAGCGGGCCAGACGAATCTCCTCCTCACGGTCGAGGCGCTCCACTTTACGCATATCACGCGAAAAAAGAGCCAGACTTGTCATCTCTGCTGTTGTTGCTACCACCTGAAAATCACCTCCAAATCGATTTGAAATCCTTAGCACTCGGCATGCAAGAGTGCCAATTTAATGATTAAAACAGTGTTAAGCAAGCCTGCTACCAATTTAACCAGGTCAGGAGCTCTTCCTCTCCGGCAACCTCAATACCCAGCTCGCGTGCCTTACCAAGCTTGGAACCGGCCTTCTCACCGGCAATAAGAAGATCGGTTTTTGCTGACACAGAACCTGTCGGTTTAGCGCCAAAGCTGCGCAACTTCTCCTGTGCATGACGCCTGTTCACCGAGGCAAAACTGCCGGTCAACACCACCGTTTTTCCTGCTAGCGGATGATCTGTCGCTGCAACAGACTCGGCGGCAGGCTGAACACCTGCAGCCAGCAATCTGTGTATCACATCACGATTGTGCGCTTCGGCAAAAAAGCTGCGGATACTGGCCGCCACTTCCGGGCCAATATCAGGTACAGCCAGAAGCGACGCCTCATCGGCTTCCATCACCGCATCAAGATCACCAAAGTAGGTCGCAAGTGAAGCCCCGGTTGCACTACCGACATGGCGAATGCCGAGCGCATGCAGAAAACGGGCCAGCGGCCGCTGTTTACTCGCCTCCAGTGCGCTCTGGATGTTGGCGATCTTCTTCTCTCCGAGTCCGGACCAGTCGGTAAGTTCTCGATAATCAAATTCATAGATATCAGCGATATTCTGCAGCTTGCCCTCATCCACCAGTCGGGCTACCAGCTTATCCCCCATACCCTCAACATCCATCGCCCCACGCGAGACAAAGTGGCGCAACCGCTCCTTAAGCTGGGCGGAACAGGAGAGACCGCCACTGCAGCGAATCGCAACCTCACCCTCAATCCTGAAAACCGATGCTGCACAGACCGGACAGTGCGTAGGTATGACAGGTTTTTCAGCCGACTCATCGATATTGAGTGTGCGCACCACTTCGGGAATCACGTCACCGGCCCTGCGCACGACCACCGTGGCACCGGCATAGACCGCTTTGCGCTGCATCTCATCAATATTATGCAGCGTGGCCCGTGACACCACGACACCACCCACACTCACCGGCTGCATATCAGCCACCGGGGTAATGACACCTGTGCGCCCCACCTGCCAGATCACATCACGAACCGTAGTCGTGACCTCTTCAGCCGGAAACTTGTAGGCAATCGCCCAGCGCGGTGAGCGGGCAACTGCACCGAGCCGATCCTGCAGTTCAAAGCTATCCAGTTTGCAGACCAGGCCATCAATCTCATAAGGCAGATCCGGTCGCTTTTGCAGCAGCTTTTGATAGGCAGAGAGCAGGGCAGGCAGAGTGTCGGCCATCTCTGTCTGTTGAATCGCAAAGCCGAAGCTCTGCAGCTTCTGCAGAAGTTCAGACTGGCTATCTGCCAGCGCCCTGCCGCCAAGGCCAACACCGTAGGCAAAAAAGGCCAGCTTTCGTTTGGCGGTGATACGCGCATCGAGTTGCCGCAGCGAGCCCGCCGCCGCATTGCGCGGGTTGGCAAAGGGCGCCTCACCTTCAGCGTCGCGAACCTCATTGAGTGCGGCAAAGGCCGCTTTGGACATATAAACTTCGCCACGCACCTCCAGAACTGCAGGCAGTGCATCGGGTTGTTCTGTTTTCAGATGCCAGGGGATACCGGCAATGGTGCGCACATTATCGGTCACATCCTCACCACTGATGCCATCGCCACGTGTTGCGGCAATGGTAAGAGCCCCATGCTCATAACGCAGATTAACTGCCAGCCCGTCCACTTTCGGCTCAGCAATAAAGGAGAGGTCATCCCGGCCCAGACCGTCAACGGCACGTGCGACAAACGCCTCTATCTCAGCCTCATCAAAGGCGTTGGCAAGCGAGAGCAGTGATTCGCCATGTTTGCGACTGGTGAAGGTTGTAGAGGGTGGTGCACCGACAATGCGGGTGGGTGAATCATCGGGAACAGGTGCACCGGATTCAGCTTCAAGCGACTCAAGCTCACGCAGCAGACGATCATACTCGGCATCCGTGATTTGCGGTGCATCGAGTGTGTAGTAGCGGTAGTTATGTTCTCGGATTTCTGTGCGAAGATGGGTGATGCGTTGATCTATAGCTTCTGATTCAGCCGTTGTTTTCAAGCTCTCCACTACTGCTCCCGTACGTATGGATGGCAGGCTCAGCCAGCATCCCCTCAATCGTTTTCAGCAGCGGTGGTGACATCCAGTCCACTGCACCGAGCAGATGGTAGCGAACCTTCCCCTGTTTATCGATCAGGAATGACTCCGGAAAGCGGAACACCCCATAACCCTGCGAAACAAGCGTGTCGGCATCGTGCAGCACCTGAAATGACATCTTCTGCTCACGCACAAAGCTGCTCAGCTGATCACGGCTCTGATCCACAGAGACAGCGACCACCTTCAACCCCTGAGCCGCAAACTTCTCATGCAGCTCCAGCATCGAGGGGATCTCTTTGCGGCATGGCGGACACCAGGTTGCCCAGAAGTTGAGCAGCACCACCTCACCTTTGGGAAGCGATTGCATCGTTCCCTGCAGATCAGGCAGCCTGAAGCCGGAACCGGCCTCGCTGATACGAACCGCTGCCGGCGCCTTGGGCATGCCGAGCCAGACCGTTGATCCGATCACCCCCATAATCAGCAATACCAGCAGCCAGCGATACTTCATCTTTTCCACCTTACAACATCCATGTTTCAGTCCAATCCGGCCAATGCAGAGGTCAGACTATCCTGAGTGACCCGATGTTTAAAGAGCACCGCGCCATCAAGCACCAGCACCGGCACATCCAGCCCGAAACGCACAAGCAGTGCTTTATCACGATCGACATCCACCGCCTCCCAGCTGCAGAGGCCCTCTGCTGCACTGACTTCAAGCACAGCCTTAGCATCATCGCAAAGGCAGCAGTTACGCCGTGTCATCAGCTGGATATGCGGCAGACTCATCGCCTGAAACCTTAATCGCTCTTTTGCGGCAATTTCACCAGTGCAAAGACCTGATCCCCACGCCGATCCATCATCACACGCAGCACCTCTCCATGTTTAAAGGTTTTAGCCAGTTTGGAGAAGGTTTTCATATCAGGCAGATCCTTGCCGTTAATACGGAAGATCACATCACCGCGCTGAATGCCTGCATTGGCGGCTGGCATACCCTGCTGTACCTGCTGCACCACAACACCGGTTTTCACACGCGTACGCAGTCTGGCTGCCATATCAGCAGAGAGGTTCTCCACCACCATACCCAGACGCACGTTGGAGCTATCCTGCTTAGGCTGATCACCACGTGCCACCTGATCATCCGGCATCGCTTCAACGGTAACACTCAGAACCTTCTGTTTACCATCGCGAATAATGCCGACCTTCACCTTGTCACCAGGAGTGTGGCGAGCCACACGGATCGGCAGATCATGGGCTTTACGGATCAACTCACCATCAATCGAAATAATCACATCACCGGCACGAATACCCGCCTTGTCGGCGGCCGATCCGGCTTCAACCTGCGGCACCAGTGCGCCGTGACGATCTTTCAGTCCGAGTGCCTTCATGGTCTCTTTATCAACATCGGTGATATGTACACCGAGCCGGGCGCGGGTCACATGCCCCTTCTCTTTCAGCTCATCAAGAATCGGTTTGGCAAGGTTAATCGGAATGGCAAAACCGATACCGTTGTTACCACCACTGCGTGAGTAGATAGCGGTATTGATGCCGACCAGTTCGCCTTTGCTGTTAAACAGCGGCCCGCCGGAGTTGCCGGGGTTAATCGCAGCATCGGTCTGAATGAAATCATCATAGGGGCCGGAACCGATCACACGTCCTTTGGCTGATACAATACCTGCAGTGACAGTCTGGGAGAGACCGAACGGGTTACCGATAGCAACCACCCAGTCACCCACACGCAACACATCGGAGTTGCCGATTTTTACTGTCTTAAGATTTTTGCCCTTCACCTTGAGCAGTGCCACATCCAGTTTGGAGTCGGTACCGATGATCTTGGCCTGCAACTCAGTACCGTCGCGCATCTTCACAACCACTTCATCTGCACCATCAACCACATGGTTGTTGGTCACCACATAACCATCAGCCGAGATCACAAAGCCTGTACCCAGAGCATGCTTCTCCTGCTGCTGGCGAGGCATGTTGCGGAAGAAATCGTTAAAGAAGTCATCAAAAGGTGTGCCCTGAGGGCCACCAAAACCGGGCGGAAGGCCACCCTGCTGAGCCTGTTTGGCATGCTGGGTAGTACTGATATTAACAACGGCATCGGCCTGCTCGGCAGCCAGATCGGCAAAACTTTCCGGCATAGCCTGTGCGGGCAGCGCCCATGTAACAGCAATCAATAACATCGGAATCAATGGTCTGAAATAGTGCAAGTAGTACTCCTTTGATAAATAGTCAGGGCGCTTTTTAAGCCCCCCAGATGAATAAAAGATGAAGATATTACTAAACCGGCCGGATCGGGATATGGCATCCGCCATGGTTTACGATACGCAGCATGCGTACATCCAGATCAGCTTTTGCGCTGTTGCTACCACGCAACAGCAGCAGATAGGTTACCGGCACAGAGATCAATGCCGCCAAAGCAGCGAGCAACTCCTGCGCTGGCCAACCCATCTGCCCGGCCAACCAGGCCACGACTGCGCCTGTCAGCACAAACACCAGCATTGGCAGTGCATAGATGCGGAATGCCACCTTCAGGAGCAGCCCATCGGGCACCTCCAGCAGTACCTCATCACCAACTTCTGCTCCGATTGTATTTTTCACATGCAGATCAATCAGCCGCTCCCGCCAGGAGCCCATCGTTGAGCAGGAGGCCTTACCCGCACAATCACCGCAGGCAGAGGCACGACGACCACGCACAGTCGCACTGTTACCATCTGTCTGAATCACGGTTACCTGCTGCTCCAATATAACTCCTGCCTCATCCTGACACGGCAAACGCATCAGAGCGGCGTATCTTATACTAATCCATTCACAGATTGCCATCCCCTGCCCGATGCACAAATTACCCCTGCCCCAAAGCGCTAAATGTAGCCTGAGAAGAAATCCGGCGTAGGGTTGGCCGCCATGGAAAGCGGCAAAAAGCGCCTTAAGGCGGACTACCTGATTATCGGCAGCGGCGCTGCCGGCCTGCTGGCTGCCCGCCGTCTGGCTGAACATGGCAGTGTCATCATCGTCAACAAAGGTTCGTTTGAGGACTCCAGCACCTGGAATGCACAGGGCGGCATCGCCGGTGTGCTCTCCGGCAGCGACTCGGTCGCCTCACATGTCAAAGACACACTGGAGGCCGGCGGCGGCCTCTGCCATCCTGATGTGGTACAGGCCATCATTGAGCGCGGCACTGATATTATCGAAGAGCTGATCGCCATCGGCACCCGCTTTGACCATGAAAATGGAACCTTGCACCTGACACAGGAGGGGGGACACAGCAGCCGTCGCATCGCCCACTCCCAGGATGCAACCGGACGCGCCATCGGTGAAGCGCTGCTCTCCAAGGTGGCACCGCACCCCAATGTGCGCAGGCTGGAGCAGCATACCGCCATTGACCTGATCACCACGCGCAGAATCGGCCACGGCATTGATAATCGCTGCCTTGGAGCCTATGTATTGACCCCTGAGGGGCATGTGCTGACCATTGAGGCGCAACAGACCATCCTTGCCACCGGAGGTGCAGGCAAAGTCTACCTCTACACCTCCAACCCGCACGCTGCTTCCGGCGACGGCATCGCCATGGCCTGGCGCGCCGGAGCTCCGGTGATGAATCTTGAGTTCATCCAGTTTCATCCCACCTGCCTGTTTCACCGTCAGGGCTCGAACATGCTGCTCTCCGAGGCGCTGCGCGGCGAGGGTGCCTATCTGGTTGATAGCGAAGGGCGACGCTTTGTTTTTGATTATGATAAACGCGGTGAACTTGCCCCTCGCGACATTGTCGCCCGCGCTATCGATTATGAGATCAAAAAACAGGGCGTCGACTGCATGTATCTTGATGCCCGCCCTATCGGCCGCACGCAGCTGCTCGAACATTTCCCCAATATTCATGAACGGCTGCTGAAACTGGGGCTGGATATCACCACACAGCCGATCCCCGTCGTTCCGGCTGCACACTATATCTGCGGCGGCATCAAGGCCGATATCCACGGCCGCACCGAGATTGATTCACTCTACGCCATCGGCGAGACCGCCTGCACAGGACTGCATGGCGCCAACCGACTGGCCAGCAACTCGCTGCTGGAGTGTCTGGTGATGGCTGAGTTCTGTGCCACCGATATTATAAAGCGTGAAGCCAAACCGCTGCCGCCCATCCCCGCCTGGGATGATAGCGGCATTGTGCCGGAGACCGAGCGCATCCAGATCAAGCAGAACTGGGATGAGATTCGCGCCACGATGTCTCACTACGTTGGCATTGTGCGCTCTGATGAGCGCCTGCGCCGCGCCAAGCGCCGCCTCTATCTGATCCGTGAAGAGATCGCCAGCTACTACTGGAAACATCCGGTCAGTCAGGATCTGCTGGAGCTGCGCAATCTCGAACTGATCGCGGAGTTGATTATTACCAGTGCCCAGCAGCGCCTTGAGTCGCGTGGTCTGCACTACTCCACCGATCACCCTGAGACAGATGAACAGGCAAAAGATACCATCCTGTGGCCCAACACCCTCTGAATCGCATCTGTCTGCTGGCCCGCATTCGTGGTCGCGTGCAGGGCGTCTGTTTTCGCCACTACACACAACTCGAGGCCAATCGTCTTGGCCTGCACGGCTGGGTGCGCAATCTGCCTGATGGCGATGTTGAGGCCTGTATCGCCGGCCCTGAGCCTCAGATAACCCTGATGAAACAGTGGCTGCATCACGGCCCGACTCATGCCAGTGTTGAGCATGTCGAATTTTCACCATCGACACTGCCGGATAGCTGGGAGAGATTTTCCATTCGTTACTGAGATGAGAAGGGATGCATTCATGCCATACAGTGCCAAACAGACATTTGAACATAAACAGGAGCCTGCCGTCGGTATCCTGCTGACTAACCTCGGCACACCTGATGCACCCACCACGGCGGCGGTGCGCACCTATCTCAGGGAGTTCCTCTGGGATCCGCGTGTGGTTGAGCAGCCGCGCTGGCTCTGGTGGCTGATTCTTAACGGCATCATTCTTAATACCCGCCCGGCCAGATCGGCAGCACTCTACGCCAAGGTGTGGAGTGCTGAGGGCTCACCTCTGCTCGCCACTGGTAAACGCCAGCGTGAAAAACTGGAGGCCGCACTGCGCGAGCACATTGCGCAGCCGCTGCATGTTGAGCTGGCCATGCGCTACGGCAACCCATCGATCCGCAGTGGTCTTGAAGCGCTGCGAGAGAAGAACTGCAGTAGCATCGTTGTGCTGCCACTCTATCCGCAATACTCCGCCACCACCTCAGGCTCCACCTTTGATGCCGTAGCTGAAGCCCTAAAAACGTGGCGGCGTGTACCGCAGTTGCAATTTATCGATGCCTACCACGACTATCCTGCCTATATCGAAGCGCTGGCAGAGAGTGTTCGCAACCACTGGCAGGAGCACGGGCAGGCAGAGCGACTACTGCTCTCCTACCACGGCATTCCCGATTCCTATTTTAACAACGGTGACCCCTATCCCTGCCACTGCCGCAAAACCACCCGCCTGCTGCGCGAGGCGCTGGGGCTGGATGAGACCCAACTGCAGATGTCATTTCAATCCCGCTTCGGCAAAGAGCCGTGGGTTCAGCCCTACACCGATGAAACACTGGAGCGCTGGGGCAAGGAGGGTGTTGAGAGTGTGGATGTGATCTGTCCCGGTTTCCCGGCAGATTGCCTGGAGACCATTGAGGAGATCGGCATGGAGAACCGAGATATCTTCCTTGAGGCCGGTGGCAAAACCTACCGTTATATCCCGGCACTCAATGATGGAGAGAGCCACATTCAAGCCTTGGCTGAGATCATTTTGACACAAATCTAAGAAGCCCTGATTGTCGAATCGACACAATGGTCGATCATTAGCAAATACCGTTATGTCTCTTGTTTACAGAAAAGCGTTTACTTGTTTAGCCTACTGATGCTCTTCCTGAATCTCCAGAATTTCATCCAGGCAGTTAAAAAATGCATCTACAACCTGCGGGTCAAAATGCGCCCCTTTTTCATTCTTTATAAGCGAAAGTGCATCCTGTAATGGCCAGGCTTTTTTGTACGGCCTCTCATTGACCAGAGCATCGAACACATCGGCAACAGCAACGATCCTAGCCGCCAAGGGGATCTCCTCGCCCTTCAATCCATCCGGGTAACCGTTGCCATTCCACTTTTCATGGTGGTGCAATGCAATTTCTTCACTCAGTTTAAGAATCTCAGTATCTGAACCTCTGAGTATTGAGGCGCCTTTGTTCGAGTGGGATTTCATTTTCACCCACTCATCAGCATCCAGCTTGCCGTTTTTACCTAAAATAGCATCAGGAATGCCCACCTTGCCAACATCATGCATAGCGGAAGCATGGAATAGACCCTCCTGCTCTTCTATCGAAAGCCCAAGCTCCCTGCCAAGTATTTTTGAACTGTATCTAATTCTTTGAATGTGCTTGAAGGTGTCCTCATCCTTGTACTCTGCAGCATACCCAAGACGTGCAAGCGTCTCTAAATATGCTTTCCTCAGGGACTCCTGTAGTCTCATATTGATGATGCTAACAGCCGACATCACTGCAAAACTTTTCGCTATCCCCAGATTTAGCTCATGAACAAGCTCCTCTTTTGGATTGATGATTTCCAAAGCGCCGATAATTCCTTCGGTCGGATGTCGCAAAGGAATCGCTAATATTGATTCCGTCTTAAAGCCGCTTAATTTGTCTATGGAACCATCAAATTTATATGGCACAGATTCTGACAGATGATAGGGGTCATCAACCTGAAGCAGTTCACCGGCCATAGCTACGTGGCCAGCAATACTACTGTGATTTAGAGGTATTCTCAGATCATCCCCATTTTGATCCCTTGATATGGAACTAGTGTCGATTTCATCATTTTGAAACGACAAAAAGTCAAGGAAATCACCGTCTACAAAAGCGATACTGCCAGCAGGGGCCTCAAAAATCCGCCGGGCATGCTTAAGGACCTTCTCTACAAATATGGTTTGATCCTTCTCCATCTCAATGTCTACTGCTGCATCAAAAATAAACATCAGTGTCTGCTTAGCTTCTTTACTTGAAATCTCTTCAAACACAGCAACCTCCTGAAAATCCCACAAACGACTGTATACCCATAAGCTATAGCACACACAGAAAGTAAAGTATATGCTTCCTAGCAAAGATGAATGTTGCTGACCAGCGTGGTCAATCTGGCAATTACAGTCTATAACTTATCCAGTATGGGTGAACTATTTTTAAGTCTTCGTGATAGTTGTTGCACATAGGAGGAATGGTTCTTGATCTCTTTTCGTAGGCATTCGAATCACAAAATCATCCTGCCTCTGGTCATGGTGGCTACTGTCTCTTGCTGCAATGCTGTTCTGGCTGCCGATCAAATTACATTCGTAGATGATGGGCAACTTGCCCAAATGAATTCTGTAGGAGCATTTTCTGCAACCATCAATAAGGTGAATCACCTAAAAAAAGGTGCAGCCAATCCCATCGACGCAAAGATCGGCAGTGGCGTTGAGATTAAGGATCTTGTAACAACGCTGGAAAGGTCTCGAGCTCAAGTAACTTTCGTGGATAAAACGGAACTTCGAATAGCCTCCTCATCACAGGTTGAAATTACAAAGTTCATGTTCGACAACAGCAAATTGAAAGATGGATCTTTAAAGATACTCCGGGGCACGCTTCGCGCCATCGTTCATCATGATATTTCCGAAAACCCCCATTTCGAAGTTGTCACCCCCACTGCTGTTGCAGCAGCCCGTGGCACCGATTTCTTCACGATCGTCAAAGGTCTTTCAACCCGATTTGTCTGCCATGACGGCATGGTGGAGATCAGGAACATCAACGCAGGCGTGGCCGGAACAGAGATGTGCGCAGCGGGGCAAACTGTTGATGTCACAGAGGGGACCCCACCCTCCACCCCGACAGCAACAGATCCCGAAGTCCTTGAACAACTGCTGGAGGCCACAGAGATGACACCTGCCGCCCCTATAGAGTCGGCGCCTGCACAGGGTACTGGAGCGGTGGAGGTCGCAGCTGCAGAGGGAGCCACCATAAGCGCTACCACGACAGCTCTGGGTGTAGCCGCCCTTGGCGCAGTGGCTGTTGGCGCCGTCGCTTCCAGCAACACCCCAGCCGGAGCCATTCCTGCCCCTACTGGCACTGTTACATTGGAAGACTCTGTTTATGTCATGCAGCAGTGGAATGTTGCTGCCTCTCCCCTGGGCGCGGCAAGTGGCCCGGATGCCAATCATGTTGTGACTGTTACTCGCGATGCTGGCGGCAACATCACCAGCGTTACCATCGCTGGCACCCATAACGTTCCCGGCGGCACCAACAACGGTCCTTTCAGCTACACATTCAATACACCGGTCGCGGCCAATGAACTTGCTCTAGGCGGCGCCGCCACAGATACCCCCGCCGCTCTAGGTGCAGGCCCCAACTCTGTTATTCTAAATCAGATTGAGGGGCTACCGATCGTAGCGTATCAATATGTATCTCTATTCCACTGGGGGGTGCAACTCAATCTGGATGACTGGCTCGCCGGCTCCGGTGTCACTGGCACACTAACACCGCTAGCATCGATCCCAGCCGCTGGTACCGGCACCTATACCGGTGTAGCTCAGGGCTGGATCTATTCAACTGCCGCTCTGATTGATCATGACTTCCGCTTCAACTCTACCTTGAATGTGACAGCCGATTTCGGCACAAATCAGATCACCAACTTTGCAACCACAGGCACCATCACCAACGCCAATCTTGGTGGTGGACTCTATGGCGCCAATGTGGCCAATCCTAACTATGACCTGAATATGGTGCCTGCAGCCCCGGGAACAATTACCGGCAACACCTTCACTGTTGGTGTTGTCAATGTTGGTAGTGGTTTTACCGGAACAGCAAATGGTGGCTTCTTCGGCCCTGCCACCAAAGCACCTGCGACAGGCGGTGCCAATGTTCCTGCCAATATCGGAGGTGCATTTACCGCATCACAAGCCACTGGCCCAGTTGGCCGAATGCATGGCGTGTTTGTTGGCCAATAAACCTAAGTGGAGCTGAGGGGCGAACTTTCAAGGGCATCGATGCTTTTTCGGTTAGCGGCGATCCTTGGCCTCTTACTCACCTCTTTCACCACTGTCGCCGAGACTACCGGTGCAAACACACTACCTGTAGTCGCATCATCAGAAAACACTCAGGCAACTCCCGAGGAACTAGCACAGGTAGCGACACAACTGCTGATTGAGAGAAAACTGGACATGGCTGCTCTGATCGTGGCAGAGCTACTGAAACAACCTGCACCACCGATGCAGGCTCTGTTTGTTGCGGGCAAACTGGCTGAATTGCGCAGCGACTGGAATAGCGTAATCCTCTTTTACCGGGCAATGCTTGAGCGTGACCCCTCGGTTTTACGTATACGCCTTGATCTAGCTCGCGCCCTGCTCATGAACGGCGATACCGAAGCCGCGCAGCACCATTTTCAACGGGTACTGGGTGAGCCCGGACTTCCGGAGAGTGTGCGTGCCAATGTATTGTTGTTCCTCGATCAGATCGACAGACTGACCTTCAGCCAGACCCTCTCGTTTGAGGTTCTTGGAGACAACAACATCAATCAGGCCACCGCCAGTGAGGTAGTGATCATCGGTGGCCGTCGTTTTATCCTTAGCCCAACTGCACGCAAGAGAAGCGGCAAAGGCCTCGGCCTTAACTGGCAAGGGCAGTATCGCTTTGGCGATGCACGCCAGTTCAGCCTGCGAGCCGTTCTCCAGCATCAAAACTACCCCTCGGCTAATCAGTACAACCTGACCTATCTAATGGCTTTCGCCGGCTGGACAAAGCAGTGGAGTCCAGCGCATTCGCTCTCTTTCGAAGCCGGCGGACACGCCTCCTTTTATGGCGGACACAACCTGTTTGACGGAGCGGCATTCCGCATATCAGATATTTATCGCACAACATCAGGTTGGACATTCAACCCGGCACTGGAGAGCAAGCAGTTGCGCTATCCTGACTATCCGCTTCGTAACGGCTGGCAACAGTGGCTCACAGTTGACATGACCAAAGCAATGCCCAGCGGCCTGGTCTGGAGCACCGGCGCAAGTATCGGACGCAACAAGACTCACGATGAAATTTATAACTTCATCTCATCTGGGGCCAAGCTGGGGTTATCTCTGGAGCTACCCTTACGGGTAACAGCATCAGTGATGCTGAATTATCTGGAGACCCGCTATGCGGGCAGAGACCCGTTCTTCGCAGAGCGCCGAAGGGAGAAAAAGCAGTCAGTAGAAGTCGGCCTGATCCCGCTGACACTGAACATGAAGGGGTTTGCACCACGCATTGTCTTTGGTCATATTAAGAACTGGTCAAATATCGATCTGTATCAGTTTCAGAGAACATATGGCAAGCTTGCTTTTGTACGCGATTTTTAATGCGTCAAGCAATAAACGGACGAAGCTTGTCCGCTCCTGAGGGATATCGGCATGACCATAAACAAATGCGATGACAGCTTCTGATCTGCCCGCAATGAGCATGAGACTACGGTATGCGCGTCGTTAAACATAAAGGCCCCTATTTTCTACTGGCCTCACTTATAGTTGCCACGGCCATCTTTGTAACTGTCACACCGCCGATGTTTGTCGACTACCTGGAATCCAAAACTTTCGACATTCGCACGCTGCTGCGGGGTGAGCGGTCCGTCAGGCCGGATATTGTCATTGTCGCTATTGATGATAAGACACTGGAACAGTTCGCACTGAATGTCTGGACACGTGGGTATATGGCTACACTGATCGACAAGCTCACCTCAATGCAACCAAAAGTGATCGGCATTGACTACCTCTACCAGCTTCCGGAGGTGAGCAAGGGGCTGGAGTCATTACGCGAACTTAACAGATCATACCAAAGACTGGCATCGGTGGATAAAAACTTTCTTGGCGAACTTCAAGCTATGGAGCAAATCAACAATGTTGATGCCTCACTCATTGCTGCGGTCAACAAGGCAGGAAATGTTGTACTGGCCTTTGCCCCGCATGTATTTGAAGCCATGGCATCGATTGATAGTAAAGCGAACGTTCAGCTTCCGGGATATATGACCTGGCATGCATTCATGCTGAGCAAACCCGGGCCAGCATACAAGCCTGTGTTGGCTCAGACCGCGCTGACACCATTTGAGGGATTGGCAGAGGTGGCTGCAGCCATTGGCCATGTCTATTCGCTCTACGATCAGGATGGCGCCATTCGCTGGGAGCCTCTTTACGTCAAAATGGGGGCTGATATTTATCCTTCTTTTGGACTGGAAATTGCAAGGAAGTTTAAAGGTCTGAGGCAGCAGGATGTGAAGGTGATCACGGGCGACCGAATCATCATGGGGGAGAAGATTGATCTGCCTACAGACATTTCCGGGCGCATTCTGATCAACTATCCTGGTAAACGCGGAAAATTCACCACCTATTCGGCCATCGATATCCTTGCAGACACTATTCCAGCCACTGAACTGCAAGGTAAAATAGTGCTGGTCGGAGCCACGGCTCTTGGCACTGGTGATATCCATGTCACTCCTTTTACTGAACTCGCAGGTGTAGAGAAGCAAGCAACAGTGGTTGAGAATATTCTCAGCCTGAACTATCTGGTGAAAGAGGAGCTAACCACACTAATAGATATCGTCGCCATTATTTGCTTTGCCTTCATTATGGCACTTGTTGTTCCCTACTTCGGTGCATTTGCTAGCGGCCTGTTTTTCGGCTTTCTTCTTATCGTCTACCTGGGATTAACGCAGTACGCCTTTGTCGCCCATAATATCTGGGTACATGTCGTTGTACCTGCACTGACGCTAAGTATTCTCTATACGACATTAACAACATACCGCTTTTTTACAGAAGAGCGCCTGGCCAGGCAGATTCGCAATACCTTCTCCAAATATACGACCGAAAAGATAGTCACAGAATTAATAGATCACCCCGAGATGGCAAAACTGGGCGGCGCAAGAAAAAACATCACAGTTCTCTTTTCCGATGTACGCAGTTTCACAACATTCTCGGAGAACCATGAGCCGGAGGAGGTTGTTGAAGCCCTGAACGAATTCCTCTCTGCGATGACTGAGGTGATCATGGCATGGGATGGAACTCTGGATAAGTTTGTTGGCGATGAGATTATGGCTTTCTGGGGGGCTCCTGTAGCGCAGAAAAATCACGCTGAACTGGCCGTGGGATGTGCTCTGGCGATGATGCGGCGACTGCATGAGTTGCAAATAAAGTGGCGCACGGAGGGGCGAGCTGTACTCGGCATCGGAATCGGCATCAATACAGGTGAAATGGTTGTCGGCAACATTGGGTCTGAAAAGATGAAAATGGACTACACCGTGATTGGTGATGCGGTAAACTTAGGAGCACGCGTTGAGGCTCTGACTCGCAACTATGATACCGACATCATCATCACTGAATTTACACTCAACCAGATCCGGAAGCTGTTATCCAGAAGTGAAAACCCTGAAATCTCCTCTCATTTACAAGTAACTAAATTGGATGAGGTTAAAGTAAAGGGCAAAGAGAATGCTGTTGTGATCTATGCCCTCTCTGAAATTGAATAGAAGCAAATAGATTCACGGAATAATTTCGACCAATACAGTGTGTGAGAATGCATTACTGATAGGCTGGATCGAGCACCTTGATGCGTGACTCTTTCTCAACGCTTTCATACCAGCGATCAAGCTGGTTTTTCTCCAGAATACTGATGATCTCGTGGCGCACCTCATCCAGTGGTTTCTGCATGGCTGCACGGCGCCCGAGCAGTTCAATCACGTGCCAGCCAAAACGGGTTTTAACCGGTTGGCTGATGCCATTCTCCTTCAGTTCAAAAGCGACATCATCAAAGGCTTTAACCATCACACCGCGCTGAAACCAGTTGAGATCACCACCACGTGATCTGTTGCTGTCATCCAGCGACTCACTGGCAGCCAGTGCGGCGAAATCACCTTTGTTGCGCAACTTTTTAATGATGGCCAGCGCCTGCTTATGTGTAGCAACGAGAATATGGCGGGCATGCACCTGTTCAGGCACCGCAAACTCGGCAAGGTGCTGCTTGTAGTAGGCGGTAATATCACTCTCCTGAATCTTCTCCATATGCGCCAGCTGCCACTGCCGGGCTGCCTCGATAAGAATCTGACGACTGGCATTTTCGATGCGCTGGCGTGTAGCAGGATCGAGATCAAGCCCCATCTTCCTGGCCTTCTGACTGATGGCGTGGCGACGGATCAATGAGCGCAGAATATGGGCGCGGGTGTGCACATCGTTGCGGTAGCGGTTCATCTCATCGGGCAGCAGCGCCAGCTCAAGATCGATGTCCGATTCATGGATCGTGATGCCATTCACCGTCGCCACCACAGGGCTGGGGTTGAGCGGTTCGGCAAGCGTAAGCTCATCCTGCTGCTGGCAGGCAGACAACATCACCAACAGGGTTGCCACTAATATAACTCGCATCTAATCTCCTCTTGTCCAGCGTGGGGGCTAGGGTAGCGTCGTGCTCTGCTTCAACCAAGCATCATGAATATGAGATTATCGGGAGGATCACGAATGACACCAGTTGTCATGGCCATCACAGTACTCTGCCTCTACCTCATCTTCTTCCACTTTTATGCCAAACGGATTCTGGCCAGAAAGGTGTTTGAACTCGATGATAGCAACGAGACCCCCGCGCATACCATGCGTGATGATGTCGATTACGTCCCTGCCAATAAATTCATCCTCTTTGGCCACCACTACGCCTCCATTGCCGGTCTTGCACCGATGCTCGGGCCTGCCATTGCGGTGATCTGGGGCTGGGTTCCTGCCCTCTGCTGGGTGGTGTTTGGCACGCTGCTGGTCGGTGCCGTGCACGATTTCTCCGCACTTGTGCTCTCGATCCGGCACAAGGGGCAGAGTGTCGGCACCATTGCCCGTGATGTGATCAGTCCACGCACCCGCCTGCTGTTTCTGCTGGTGATCTTCTTCCTCGTAGCGCTGGCTATGGGCGTATTTGTACTGGTGATCTCAGGCCTCTTCGCTGCTCCGGATCTCGCCAACATTCCGAAAACGTCACATCCAGAAGCGATCTTCCCGACCTACTCGCTGATGCTGATCGCCATGGTGATCGGCTTCCTCGTTTATAAAAAGAACATGCCGCTCTGGCCGATGATCGGGCTCGGCTTTGTGCTGATGCTGCTGACCACCTGGATCGGACTGGATATGCCGATCACCGGCTTTACAGCAGGAGACTGGACCTGGGCACTGCTGGTCTACGCCTTTATCGCCAGTGTACTGCCGGTCTGGCTGCTTCTGCAGCCGCGCGATTTTCTAAACTCACTGCTGCTCTATCTGGCGATCTTTGCCATGCTGGCCGGTTTCTTCCTGCTTGATCCCGACTGGGCGGCACCGGCCATCAACCCCAATCCGGTCGGTGCTCCGCCACTGCTGCCATTCCTGTTTATTGTCATCGCCTGCGGTGCAGTCTCCGGCTTCCACGGTCTGGTCGCCTCCGGCACCACCTCCAAACAGCTGAACAGAGAGAGTGATGCGCCGTTTATCGGTTATGTCGGCATGATCGGTGAATCGCTGCTGGCACTGCTGGCTGTACTGGCCACCACAGCCGGAGCCTTCTCATCACGTGCTGACTGGGAGTCCTTTTACGGCTCATGGGACAAAGCGGTCGGCCTGCATCAGAAGCTCGGCATCTTCATTCAGGGCAATGCCAACTTCATCCATCAGCTCGGTGTGCCACTCGACTACGCCGCCGCATTTATCTCCGTGGTGGTGGTCGGTTTCGCCATGACCAGTGTCGATACCGGCGCACGACTGCTGCGTTTTAATCTCGAGGAGATCGGTCAGACCATCGGTGTGAAAGCGCTGGGCAACCGCTATCTGGCCACTTTTCTGGCTGTTGCTGCCATCGGCTTCTTCGCCTTCTTCAAGGTAGATGGCAAACCTGCAGGACTCTTCCTCTGGACGCTGTTTGGCACCACCAATCAGATCCTTGCCGGACTCACCCTGCTCACCGTCACCATCTATCTCTACCGTAAGAAAAAACCGATCCTCTACACCCTGCTACCGATGCTGCTGGTACTCGGTGCCACCATTGCCGGCATGGTGATGGGAATCTTCGGTGCCATTGCTAAAGAGCAGTGGACGGTTGCAGCCGTTGGTGCGGCCATCTTTATGCTGGCCGGCTGGGTGCTTGTAGAAGCGGCGCTGGTGGTCAAAAAAGTGAAGCAGGAGAGAAGCCCCGATTATCCTCCCTCCCCCTAACTGGACGGGTGCAAAATCTCTATCGCGTGGCTAAACTCGCGGAATGCGTTTTGCTCCTTTTGCCCATCTTCATAACCACTCCGATTTCTCACTGCTGGGGGCAACCACACGTGTAGGCGATATGCTCAAGAGGGTGGCGGAGCTCAAGCAGCCTGCCGTTGCCCTGACCGATTATGGCAACCTGTTCGGTGCTATTGAGTTCTACTCCAAAGCGATGCAGATGGGTATCAAGCCGATCATGGGCTGTGAAGTATTCCTCTGTGATGATCATACCAAACGTGTTTCGGAGGGGCCGCGCGGCCCGCGTTTCCCGCAGATGGTGCTGCTGGCACGCAATAATCAGGGTTGGAAGAATCTGCTCAAACTGATCTCCATCTCCTACATCGACGGCTTCTACTATAAACCACGGGTCGGCAAACCGATGCTGGACCAGTACAGCGATGGCCTGATTGCCCTCTCCTCCGGCTGGAATGGCGAGGTAGAGCAGCTGCTGCAGAAGGGTGATCGCAAGGGGGCCAAAGCTGCCGCCCGCGCCTACAAAGAGATGTTCCACGAACACTGCTTCTTCCTCGAGATTCAGCGCCACGGCAGCAGTGGTCAGGAAGAGGTGAACCGTCAGGTGATCGAGATTGCCCATGAACTCGACATCCCGCTGGTTGCCAGTAACAACAGCCACTTTCTTGAACGTGATGATTTCAACTCGTTTGAGGCGATACTGGCACTGCAGCAAAACCGCACGCTCAATGATGATGTCTCCGGCATCTTCACACCTGAGCACTACATCAAATCGTATGAGGAGATGCAGGATCTCTTCTCGGATATCCCGGAAGCCCTTGAAAACAGCCTCCACATTGCCAATCGCTGTAATGTCGACCTGCGCTTTTACAACTATCAGCTACCCGATTTCCAGCCACCTGAAGATATGGATCTCAACGCCTATATGCGCCAGCAATCCCGTGAAGGACTTGAGCTGCGCTGGCCAACAATTCTGCACGGTGAACCCGAAGCGGATCGTGAGGTCTACAATCAACGCCTTGAGTTCGAGCTTGATATCATTGAGAAGATGGGTTTCCCCGGTTACTTCCTGATCGTATCGGACTTTATCCTCTGGGCTAAAAACCACGGTATCCCGGTTGGCCCCGGCCGAGGCTCGGGTGCCGGCTCGCTGGTCGCCTATGTGCTGAAAATTACCGATCTTGATCCGATCAAGTATGGCCTGCTGTTCGAGCGATTCCTCAACCCTGAACGTGTATCGATGCCCGATTTCGATATCGACTTCTGCATGAGCCGCCGCGAAGAGGTGATCCGCTATGTCACCGAGAAGTATGGCGAAGAGAAGGTTTCTCAGATCATCACCTTCGGAAAGATGAAGGCCAAAGCAGTAGTCCGCGATGTCGGGCGTGTACTCGGCATGGAGCTCTCCAAGGTCAACCTGATCGCCAAGCTGATCCCCAACGATCTGAAGATGACACTGGAGAAAGCGCTGGTTGATGAGCCGAAACTGGCCAAGATGGTGGATGACGATGATGAGGTAGCACGTCTGTTTGAGCTGGCGCTGCGCCTTGAGGGGTGCCATCGCAACGCAGGCAAGCATGCTGCCGGTGTAATTATCGGCCGCCAGAATCTTGATGAGACCGCACCTCTGTTCAAGGTGGCCGGTGAAGAGGGCAAGGTTGTCCAGTGGGATATGGGCAACAGCGAGAAGATGGGACTGATCAAGTTCGACTTCCTCGGCCTGAAAACGCTGACGGTGATCGATATCGCCTGCAAACTGATCAAACAGTATGACCAGCGCCCTGAAGCGCAGGCCTTTAACATCGAAACCATCCCGATGGATGATGCCGCCACATTCAGGCTGATGCAGCGCGGCCAGACCGGCGCCGTGTTCCAGGTGGAGTCATCGGGTATGCGCGATCTCTTAACCCGCCTGCTGCCCGACTGCTTTGAAGATATCATTGCACTGGTGGCACTGTATCGTCCCGGCCCGCTGGAGTCGGGCATGGTGGACACCTTTATCGAGTGTAAACACGGCCGTCAGGCGATCGTCTATCCGGTGCCGCAGCTGAAGAAGATTCTGCAGGAGACCAACGGCGTTATTCTCTATCAGGAGCAGGTGATGCAGATCGCCCAGGTACTGGCCGGATATACGCTCGGTCAGGCGGATATGCTGCGTCGCGCTATGGGTAAAAAGAAAGCATCCGAGATGGCCGAACAGCGCCAGATCTTCATGGATGGTGCCGAAAAGCTGAAGGTGCCGCTCGACAAAGCGGAGCAGATCTTCGATCTGATGGAGAAATTTGCCGGTTACGGCTTTAATAAATCTCACTCTGCCGCTTACGCGCTGATCTCCTATCAGACCGCCTACCTGAAAGCGCACTACCCGCAGGCCTTCATGGCCGCCACACTCTCCTGTGATATGGGCAACACCGATAAGGTAGCCACACTGGTGACCGACTGCCGCAACATGGGCATTGAGATATTGCCACCACATATCAATGAGTCGGACTGGGAGTTCAGGCCGGAGGGTGAAGCGATTCGCTACGGCCTGGGCGCCATCAAAGGGGTGGGAGAGGCGGCACTCCGGGAAGTGATTGCCGTACGCAGGGCCGACGGCAAATTTGAAAGCTTTGAAGATATGATCATGCGCTCACCCGCACGCACGCTCAACAAACGCATTCTTGAAGCACTGATTAAAGCTGCGGCACTATCCGGCCTGATTCCTAACCAGCGGGCTGCACTTGAAGGGTTGTCAGAGGTATTGGAGCAGCTTAGCCGCAAACGCAAGGAGTACGCCTCCAACCAGTCCACCCTGTTTGAGGTGGCTGAACCGCAAGCCGGTGATGGCGGCTTCCCGCTACTGCCCTCGTGGAATGCCGGTGAACAGCTGCAGGCCGAACGCGAAGTGCTCGGCTTCTACCTCACCGGCCATCCGCTTGAGGCCTACCTCAACAGAAGTCAGGGGCTGGGTGACTGTAATCTTGCCGAGCTCGGCCAGCGCCAGCATGAGAGTCAGGTGGTGGTTCCGGTCGGTATCTCCAGCATCCGCCCCTACAATGGACGCAGTGGCACCATGGCCTTTGTGCAGGTTGAAGATCTGCACGGGCAGGCGGAGATGATTGTCTTCGCCAAGCTCTATGCCGAAGTCGCCGAACTGCTAAGCTCTGACAAACCGCTACTGGTTGCAGCCAAGGTGGACACCTCCAAAGAGGATCCGGTATTGATTGCCGAAGCAATCACCACAGTCGATACCATTCTGCCGGAACTGGTGCATGAGATTCAGATATCTACAGCCAGTATCGCCTGGGATGAAATGACACTGGCACGACTAAAATCGATGGCTACAGGTGGCAGTGCAAGGCTTGCATTCCATGTACGGCTTGCAGACGCTAGTCTTGCGCAATTGATTACCGGCCCCTGCATCAGCTGGAGCGATGCGGTTCGGGATCAACTCGATGCCCGCTTCGGCACGGAATCGATTCGCCTGCGCTGCAAACCGTGGCAACCACCACGCAAGCAGCAGGCACGCAGAGGATAAGAGAGGATTATATGGCCAACAGCTATCTTGAATTTGAACGCCCGATTGCAGAACTGACATCTAAAATTGATGATCTCTCGGGTATGGGAAAAGACTCCGGTGTGAATATTGCCGAAGAGGTCGAGCGTCTGAATGGCAAAAAAGACAAACTGGTAGAGCAGATCTACAGCAAGGCGACTCGCGCCCAGATCTGCCAGCTCTCCCGCCACCCTGACCGCCCCTACATCCTCGATTATATCCCGCATATGTTTGATGACTTTCAGGAGTTGCACGGCGACCGCGCCTTCTCCGATGATGGCGCCATAGTCGGCGGTCTCGCCAACTTCCGCGGCAAGAGTATTGTCGTGGTTGGACACCAGAAGGGGCGTGACACCAAAGAGAAGATCAAACGCAATTTCGGCATGCCAAGGCCTGAGGGTTACCGCAAAGCACTGCGCCTGTTCAAACTGGCTGAACGTTTTGAAATTCCTGTACTGACCTTCATCGACACTGCCGGTGCATGGCCCGGCATTGATGCTGAGGAGCGCGGCCAGAGTGAGGCGATTGCCCGCAACCTGCAGGAGCTTGCTGCACTGAAAGTGCCTGTAATCTGCACTGTCATCGGTGAAGGCGGCTCCGGTGGCGCACTGGCCATCGGCGTGGGTGACCGCATGTATATGCAGCAGTTCTCCACCTACTCGGTGATCTCGCCTGAAGGTTGCGCCGCCATTCTCTGGCGCGACCGCGCCCATGCCGATGAAGCGGCAGAAGCACTCAAACCCACCGCGCTGGATCTGCAATCACTCGGTCTTATTGATGCGATTATCCCTGAGCCGAAAGAGGGAGCCCACCGCAATATCGAAGAGGCTGCTGAACTGATGGGCGACCTGCTGGAGAAATCTCTGGATGAGCTGCTTAATACTCCGCTAGATAAATTACTGAAGAGTCGGGCGGAGCGCTTGCGTAACCTTGGAGCCTTCAGCGGCTAACGCTGATCAATCCGGCAGCCCGGCAACATTCCACCCCGCTACCTAAAGGTGTAACGGACCCCTGCTACAACAGCAGGGCTAGAACCGTCACACCCCATTCCCGGCAGCCAAAAGGCACAAAAAAAAGCACCCCGCCGAGGCGAGGTGCTTAAGTAATTAGTGAAAACTAATTTTTGGTTATTCTTACTGAGGGTAAACGTTACGAGCCTGTGGGCCCTTCTGTCCATCTTCAACTTCGAATTCTACTTTCTGGCCTTCTGCCAAAGATTTGAAGCCATCACCCTGGATTGCTGAGAAGTGAACGAATACGTCGTCACCGCCGTCATCCTGTGCGATAAAACCAAAACCTTTAGAGTCATTGAACCACTTTACTGTACCTGTTGCCATTTTAAAAATCCTCGATTAATCTAATTTAAATATTGCATAAACGTTATTTAGATGAGATTTTACTTAAGAGAAATCAAGAAGAAACTTCCGAATCGGCCTAGAAAAACCACCAAAAACTATGTTCTGCGGAACGCACTGTATGTCAGCCTCAACCATTATACCAGCAAAAGATCACAAGCGTGTCGAATTCATGACACTTTTATAACTTAATAAGCTTGATGTAGTCCCATGCCGGGCGCGGCAGGAGCAGCTACGGGAATCAGCTGTGGCTGATCAACGGTACCGCCCACCAGTGCCTCACCTGCGAGCCCCGGCATACCTGCAGCCTGCAGCCTGCCACTTAATCTGTAGTTACCTGTTACCAGGATATCTCCGGTTGCATTGATCAGCGGGGAGAAGGCTTCAATGCTGCTGAGACTGTGGTTCATACCCCGTGTTT
This sequence comes from Mariprofundus sp. KV, assembly GCF_013387475.1. Classification (GTDB taxonomy): domain Bacteria; phylum Pseudomonadota; class Zetaproteobacteria; order Mariprofundales; family Mariprofundaceae; genus Mariprofundus. The sequence continues at coordinate 141,125 of NZ_VWNB01000001.1, forward strand.
GCAGGTTAAATCGAATCAGATCATATCCTGCGGTGATGCCATTCAACATCACCTTGCCGGAACGCATGCGCACAGGACCATCAACCTGAAGCCCCTGTAACAGCGCCATCGCAGAGGTGCCACCAGCGGTGAGATCCAGTTCGGCACTTAGAGCACCGCTCAACTGATGATGGGAACCGAGATCGGCAAGCAGCCTGCCAACCTCAACAGCATGCCCCTTTGCCCGGCCTGTGATCACAACAGAGCCATTGCCTGCACGACTAATCTCTGCATCCAGGTTCACCTCCCCGCCATAGAGTTCGGCCTTAACCCCTTTTAGTCTGCTACGGTTGAGATTCAGGTGAAGCTGGCCGCTCATCCTGTTGATATGCAGCAGCCGACTCCCTGAACCATTGTATTGAGGGATCCGGATCGCCAATACTGTGAAGTCGATGCCGTTCAACTGCAGTTCGCCACTGAGCAGCGGCATCAGTTCAAGAGAAGCGCTACCCGAGCCAGCATGCAGCATCGGAGCGTGATCAGCAGCTTTACCCAGCTGCAGATCCATCACATGTACCTGCGCAGATGGGAGCAGTCGGAAGGAGACATCAGCAACCTCAACAGGCATACCGACAGCCCTGGTTATCTGCGCCTCAACAACACGTTTAAGTGTTTCGGAGGGTATCAACTGCGGTGCCGCCCACAGCAGAAGGGCCAGCAGCGTGATAAACAGCAGCAGATTACGAAGTAATTTTCCCATCACACCCCCTCCTCAAAAGCAGAAAAGCCCGACCATCGGCCGGGCTTTTCGTTGTTCGGAGATTTACTGAATATCAGAATCAGGAACGATCAGCATCTCGACACGACGGTTGAGCTGTCTGCCCGCCTCAGTCTCATTACTTGCACGCGGCTGCATCTCTCCACGGCCATCGGTAATTACACGCCTTGAGTCAACACCACGGTCAGAGATATACCAGGCAACGGCCTGTGCACGCTGCACAGAGAGCTGCTGGTTGTACTCGGCAGAGCCGCGACTGTCGGTATGACCGGTAATCTTGATGGTAGTACGTGGGTAGCGCGCCAGAATATCAGCCACCTTATCCAGCGATGAGTGGAATGCAGGTGTCAGCTGCGCAGAGTTATAAGCGAATGAAACTTCAGAGTTCATGGTGATCTTCAGGTTCTCGTTCTGCAGTCGCTCAATCTCAATCTGATTGGCACGGCGCTCATCTGCCAGCACGCGTTTGAACTCCGCCTCCTGATTATCCATATAGCGACCTGCACCGGCACCCAACACGCCACCTGCGGCACCACCAATCAACGCTCCGCGCAGCGCACCACCGGAGTGATCACTCTGATGGCCAATCACTGCACCGGCAATCGCGCCAATGGCAGCACCCATCGCGGCCTTCTCTTTGGTATGCCTGTTTGGGTCATCCGGATTGCTTGCACATCCGACCAGACCAAAACTGACGGCCACCATCAACAACATTACTCTTTTCATCTCTTAATCCTCCGTAAAACGTAAACTGTTTGGTTCATGATACACACTTTGTATCACCCGGAAGCACATCGGCTCCAACGTTCTTATCCGGTATCAGCCGCTCATTGCAAGCTTAGCAGATTAACCGGCATATCTCACATTTTGATCTGCCAACTATAACATCCAGCCACAGGCTAGTTACTATGACCACCATCACCAAGGGGAATTTGCACGCCGGAATGTGCACTAACCTTGCCACTGAACGCTTTTCATTCAGACTCCTGCTATGGATGAACCGACCCTCAGGCTAACCACTTTTTTAACCATCTTTGGCTGCATGGCTCTGGCACAGGCGCTGGCACCGCGTCGGCCACTGCGCTTTGGCTACCGTCGCTGGCCAGCCAATCTCGCTATTATCGTCATTGATATCCTGCTTGTGCGCCTGCTCTTTCCTGCCGGGGCTGTGGGTGCTGCGCTCTGGGCTGAAGCAAACGAAATTGGTCTATTCAATGTCATCGACCTGCCTGTCAGCGCAGAGATTGCCATCTCGGTTATTGTTCTGGATCTGATCATCTACTGCCAGCATCTTGTTTTCCATGCAGTGCCACTACTGTGGCGACTGCACAGGGTGCATCACGCCGACTGTGAGATTGATGTCACCACCGGCCTGCGCTTTCACCCGATTGAGATTCTGCTCTCGATGCTGATCAAGCTCTCGTTTGTGATCGTACTCGGCGCCCCTGCTGCTGCGGTTCTAATCTTCGAGATTATTCTCAACGGCATGGCGATGTTCAATCATGGCAACATCAGATTGCCGAAAAAGCTGGATGCTCTGATGCGACTGCTGTTGGTGACTCCAGATGTACATCGCATTCACCACTCGGTCATCCGGAGTGAGACCGACAGCAATTTCGGTTTTAACCTCAGCATATGGGACCGGCTGTTTGGCACGTGGCAGGAGCAACCCGAACTCGGGCATGAGAAGATGACTATCGGCCTGGAAGCAACGCAGCAGGCCCCCACCCATAATCTCATCTATATGCTGCGCTTGCCGTTTCAAGGTGAGTTGAGCCAGTATCCGAATTCAGACCAGCAACAGGAGAAGCACGATGTGTGATGAAAAGGTCAATCGCTGCGAATGCATCAGCAAAACATTCGAGCAGTTGAAAGGCTTTGAGAATCTTGAAGCCGCACAGAAAGCCACCGCATGTGGCGTTGAATGTGAAGGCTGTCTGCCCTATCTTAAACTTATGTTCGCTTCCGGCGAAACCGCATTTGACCTTGATGACCCGCGTCTGGTCGACTATCAATAACCTATGGATTCACGCAACAGCATGAATATTCTGATCCCCGCTGCCGCATTTGTCGTTGTGGTTGCAGGCATGCAGGCCGCTACCGACATGCTGGTGCCATTCCTGCTTGCCGCTTTTCTCGCCATTATCTGCCTGCCACCACTGAAGTGGCTGACTGATCGTGGCCTCTCGGCAACCATATCGGTGCTGACCATCGCCATGACACTGATCCTGCTCGGAACCCTGCTCGGCATCTTTGTCGGCGCCTCCATTGCCGATTTCTCAACCAACCTTCCCACCTATCAGGCTCGCCTGAATGATCAGGTCGCATCTCTGATAAGCTGGCTCTCCGGCTACGGGATCCATCTTAACACACAGATGTTACATGATCGCTTTGACCCCTCAGTAGCGCTTGGCATGGCAGGCAATCTGCTCTCCGGATTCGGCAACGCACTGGCCAACACCTTCCTAATTGTACTGACCGTCATCTTCCTGCTTATTGAAGCAGCGGCTCTGCCACACAAATGGCGCGCAATCGGTGACAGGGCTCCATCCACCACTGGTATCGAAAAATTCCTGAGCAGTGTGAACTCCTATCTGGCGATCAAGAGCTGGGTCAGCATGGCCACCGGCACATGCATCACCCTCTGGCTCTCTCTGCTGGGTGTGGATCACGCCATCCTCTGGGGACTGGTGGCATTTCTGTTCAATTTCGTTCCCAATATCGGCTCGATTATTGCCGCCATCCCTGCAGTGCTGCTGGCGCTGGTGCAACTTGGCGTTGGTGATGCGCTGCTGACCGGACTCGGCTTCATCGTTGTGAATCTGGTCATGGGTAATGTCATTGAACCACGCTTTATGGGCAAAGGTGTTGGTCTCTCCACCCTGATCGTTTTTGTTTCACTGGTCTTCTGGGGCTGGATTCTCGGTCCGGTCGGCATGCTGCTCTCGGTTCCACTGACCATGATTGTCAAACTCGCTCTGGAAGCGAACGAAGATACGCAGTGGATCTCAGTCCTGCTCGGCCCTGATATTGAGCCGGAAGAGCGTGCTAAAGAGGCATAAAAAAAGCCCCGACAATGCGGGGCTTTCATCCAAATTGTAATAAATTTCAGGTTATAACAGCACAACTGCAGCCCAGAATGCCAGTGCTGACCCACCAAATGCTGCTCCCAATCCTGCGCCTACCATACCATCATGCGTTTCATTCATATCAAGACCTCCTATTAACTTCCGAGTCAAGTGATGGAATCAAGATATAGAAACCAACTAAATAAGTCAAGTATTATTTTGATGGTTACTCTTTCTCTTTTAACAACGCAGCCAGCCCTGCCAGCCCTTTAAAGCTTGAACCACTGGACTCTTCCCGTTTGATATCACCATGCGCATCAGCCTCCATATACCGCTGATGCTCATTATCGTGACAGTAGATGCAGAGCAGCTCCCAGTTGCTGCCATCGGGTGGATTATTACTGTGGTTATGATCCCGGTGATGCACAGTCAGCTCTTTCAACTGTTTACCTGCAAAGTCACGCCCACAACGGCCGCATACCCATGGGTAGAGTTTTAGCGCCTGTTCGCGATAACTCTCGTTACCCATCACTAAAACTGCCTGGGGCCGAAATAGCTCTCGATCGATCCGAAGGTTGCACCCATCAGGGCGAAGGTGATCGAACCGATAATCGACAGGATGATAAAAGCGGGAACTGAAGCGATCGCCATTTTCACCATAAACACAACCATCGACATAAATGGCATTTTAATATCTGTAATCGTAACCTGATCACTCATGATAACTCTCCTTAATTTCCGGCCAGGCCGGAGTGACGCAGCAGCGCATCCACACTCGGCTTACGACCACGGAAGGCCACGAAGCCATCCATAATCTCCTTGCTGCCGCCGATACTGAGCAGCTCCTTACGCAGCCGGGCTGCAGTCCCGGCATTGAGTACCCCCTCCTCTTCAAAGGTGGCATAGACATCTGCCGAGAGCACCTCTGCCCATTTGTATGAGTAGTAACCCGCCGCATAACCACCGGCAAAAATATGGCTAAAACTGTTCTGGAATCGATTGAACGATGGTGGGGAGATCACTGCCACCTCACTGCGCACCCGATCCAGCAGCTGCTGCACCGACTCACCACCTGCCGGGTCATACTCGCTATGCAGCAGCACATCGAACAGTGCAAACTCAATCTGGCGCAACATGATCATCGCAGACTGGAAATTCTTCGCCGCAAGCATCTTATCAAACAGCGCATCCGGCAGTGCTTCGCCTGTCTGGTAATGTCTGGCAAAGAGGTCTACCACCTGCCGCTCCCAGCAGAAGTTCTCCATAAACTGACTCGGCAGCTCCACAGCATCCCACGGCACACCGCGAATACCGGAGACACCCAGCTCATTCACTGTGGTCAGCATATGGTGCAGGCCATGACCGAACTCATGGAACAGCGTGGTCACCTCATCATGGGTCCACAGCGCTGGTTTTTCACCAACCGGCGCATCGAAGTTGCAGACCAGATAGGCCACCGGCAGCTGCAGGGAGCCATCGGGTTTGCGCCATCGCACAATGCACTCATCCATCCATGCACCACCACGTTTATGGGCTCGCGCATAGGGATCGAGATAGAAGGCAGCGATCTTCTTTTCACTGCTATCGAACAGTTCAAAGTAGCGCACACTCTCATGCCATTTCGGCACGTTCTCATTCTCACGGATTGAGATACCGTAGAGCTTCTCCACCAGCCCGAACATACCGTTCACAACACTCTTTTCAGGGAAATAGGGCTTAAGCTCCTCCTGTGAAATCGCATAGGTTTTCAGACGCAGCCTCTCAGCAGCATAGGAGACATCCCAGGCCTGCAGATCATCCAGCCCCAGCTCTGCAGCGGCAAAGGCCTGCAGTTCAGCAAACTCCTGCTCGGCAATCGGTCTGCTTTTGGCTGCCAGCTCGCGCAGGAAACCGGTCACCTCATCCACATCTCCAGCCATCTTGGTCGCCAGCGATGATGCGGCGTAGTGCTCAAAACCGAGCAGCGATGCCGCCTCGGCACGCAGAGCAAGGATCTCAACAATCACCGGCGTATTATCCAGCTCACCGCTTGAGGCGCGGGTCACATATTCACGATACATGGTCTCCCGCAGCTGCCGCTTCTCGGCAAACTGCATAAACGGCACATAGGAGGGTGCATCAAGGGTAATCAGCCAGCCACCCTCTTTCTCTGCCTGCGTGGCACGCTGTGCAGCAGAGGCGAGAATAGATTCCGGCAGTCCGGCCACATCCGCCGCATCGGTAATATGCAGCTCAAAGGCCTGCGTGGCATCAAGCACATGCTGCCCGAATGCCGTGGTCAACTCAGAGAGTTTCATCTGAATGGCTTTAAAGCGCGCTTTGGCATCACCCTCAAGCTCAGCACCGGAGAGCTTGAAATCACGCAAGGCGTGTTCAATCACCTGCTTGCGCTCCTGCGACAGCTCAGCAAAATCATCCCGATCAGCCACCTTACGGATCGCCGCATAGAGCGCCTCATTCTGGGCCAGCTCACTCGACCACTCGGTCACCTTCGCCACACCCTGCTGGTAGATCGGGCGCAGCTCTTCAGAATCACAGACTGCGTTGAGATGGCCAATCGGCCCCCATACGCGCCCCAGAGACTCCTCAATCTGCTCAAGCGGCAGCATCAGCGAATCCCAGTCAGGATCGGAAACATCGGTCAGTCCGGCGACTATCTCTCGGGCTCGCTCAAGCTCGGCATCAATAGCAGGCAGAACATATTCAGGTTTGATCTGATCAAAAAGTGGAAGTTCGGCAGTGATCCCTTTAAGGATCGGGTTGGTAGTAGAATCATTCATGAGCGGAACGATAAGTCACCCCCGCCCGGACGCAAGCCTGAGGATAACAGGGGGACCTGCTTCACGGGGAGTTATGCCCATGTTTACCAGCTGTCAGAACAAAAAAAAGCCCGGCACGAAGGCCGGGCTTTTTCAATAATAAAAAAATCAGTGTTTGCTGTGGCCTTTATCGTGGCTCTTGTCGTCTTTACTCTTATCATCTTTACTCTTATCATCTTTGCTCTTGTCGTCTTTGCTAGGCTTATCGCCCTTGGATTTGCTATCTGACGCAGACTTGGAGTCATGGCCGTGGCTTCCTGCATAGGTGGCCGGTGCGACTGCAAATGAGGCTGCGATGAGCAGTGTGAACATAAAAATAAGCTTTTTCATGATATTATTCCCCGTGAATGTGAATTAAACCGCAGCGCAAAATGGCAGATTCAAAAAACATTGTCACCTGACATTTTACACAGCAACAAGATGCAGCACCTTGAAACCTGTCACCATTATAAAACATGCTGGTTTCGTGACTATATGAGACACACGGTTACACTTCCCCGCACGGAGTGGTCTGGACGGTCGCGTTGGGTGCTTGCATCCACCGAGGAAAGTCCGGGCTGCACAGGGCAAGGCGCCGGTTAACGGCCGGTGAGGGCGACCTCGAGGAAAGTGCCACAGAGACTTAGACCGCCAGCCGCGCCTTCGGGAGCCGCTGGTAAGGGTGAAAAGGTGCGGTAAGAGCGCACCGCCCGATCTGGTAACAGAACGGGGCATGGTAAACCCCGCCTGCAGCAAGGCCAAATAGGAGAGCGCCAAGCGTGGCCCACGTTTGCTCTCGGGTAGGCTGCTTGAGCCTGCCGGTAACGGCAGGCCTAGATGAATGACCGTCTCCTCCCCTTCGGGAACGAACTGGAGAGACAGAACCCGGCTTACAGGGCCACTCCGTATTTTATCTTTGCTCGATTACCGCTAGCGTTGGGAGACAATGGACACCAAGGAACTGATATGAGCTTAAGCTTCGCAGATGCCGCCAAAGCCAAACAGCTGCGGGCATATTTCGCTGAACATGGCCGCATCTATATTGTCGTGGATGCCACCAGTGATGATGTGGATATTCCAGCTTCACTCAAGGGGGATCCGGCCCTGCGTCTGGTACTCAACGCCCGCATGCCTCAGATGATCCATATCCGGGAAGATTTCCTTGAATCCAACTTCTCATTTTCCGGAGTCTCCTACCCCTGCAAAATCCCGATGTGCAAGATCTGGGCAGCCTACCTGCCTGAAGGGGATCTGGAGCAGGGCATTATCTGGGACGACTGCGTGCCGGAGATGATCAGAGCCATCGTTAAAGCGGTTCGCAGCAATATCTCCGATGAAGAGCTTGCGGCCGATGTCAGTGATGAGATGCAGGCCGCAGCGCCGGAACCTGACAGCGATGAGAAGGTGGTCATCTCAACCATCACAGTGATCAATGGCGGTGGCTCAAAAGATGCCAATGTTTCGAATGAGGCGCCAAAAGAGCGTAAAAAAGGCCACCTGCGGATTGTGAAATGATAAGACGGCTACTACCCCTCCTGCTTTTTCTCCTGCTTCCTCTTACCGCCCAGGCAGCCAGTGATGCCCGCATGCAGATCGAAATTCTTGCTGATGATGAGAAGGGGCAGACGGTTGAGTATCTGCATAGCAACATCCGCAGTGTCGCCGATCTGGCACTGCCGCAGCTCTGGCAGCGCATCGTCTTGCAAGCCGAGCGGGGAAAGATCCCCAGCAACACCAAAGCCGTACTCTTCCTGCAGCGCGCCACTCCGGTTGAAAACGGTGTCTCGGTCACCTTTAACCAGCGCCGCGTTTTATCATTCCTGAAGAAGAACGACATTGCCCATATTCCAGAGCAGCCCAACTGGATTCTCTCTGTACAGCTCACCAACGCCTCTGGTCGTTCGATGCCTGAATCTGCCGCCATGCTGCAGGAGTACGCAGCGGAAACTGCTTCAGCATGGGGTTATGGCCTTGAAGGCGGCAGTGAGTCGCTGGTACTGCACTGGCGCTGGCTCGATAGCAGACAGATTACCCTGAGCGTGCGCGGCACATCCAGGCTGGGAGAGCTCTCAGAAACCCGCACTGTCACGACAGGTGACCCGTTCAGACAGCTAAAACCGTGGCTCTCCGAGATCATGCTGCAGGCGCGTGATGCCTACGCCTCCAATGCAACCCCGGCAGAGACAGCCCAAGCGCCTGTATTAGCAACTGAAAACACCGCTGACCCGCACAAGGCATTCCTGACCCTCACCATCGAGCGGCAGGCATCACTGCCTGAACAGGTACTCTTTGAAGAGGAGCTACGACGCGATCCTCGCATTCTCGATCTCTCACTGAAGCAGGTGAACCGGGATGGTCAACAGTATCGCCTGCAACTGCGTGGTGCCGATGATCAGTGGCTCGCCCACTGGTTCAAACGCAGAGGATTAACGCTCTCACCAACCATCGAAGGGTGGGTGGCACGCTAACTACAGACCTTCATCCGTGAACGATCGCATCCTCAACATCCCCAATATTCTGACGCTGGCCCGCATCGTCATTACCCCCTTTATTGTCTTTGCGATCATGGAGGGCGAGGCTGCGTTTGCACTGGTGCTGATGGGCATCGCCGGCATCACCGACATGCTTGATGGCGCCATCGCCCGTCACTTCAATCAGCGCAGTATTGTCGGCGCATTCATGGATCCGCTGGCCGACAAACTGATGCTGCTGAGCACCATCGTGACCCTCTTCTTCATCAATGAGATCCCGCTGTTCCTCTTTCTGGCTGTGGTCTTCCGCGATCTGGTGATCATGGTCGGTGCTATCGCTTATGAGGTGGTCACTGGCAAACTGGAGATGCAACCCACCATGAGTTCCAAGATCACCACGGTACTGCAGATCACACTGGTGCTGACAGTGCTCGCCGATATGGCCTGGCAGCTCCCGGCTGAACTTTTCTATCAGGCAGTGATCTGGACTACCTTCGCCTTCACCTGCATCTCAGGCGTTCAATATATGGTGGTCTGGATGCGTAAAGCGGTCACTGACGAAGACGCTGCCTGATGGGGAAAAATCAACTGCGCCTGCAGCTACCGCTGCCGGTGAGCTATGACTACCACAACTGGTTTCGCCATGAAGGTGTTGAGGATGCCTGCAATCGTCTGGCGCTGTGGACCGTGCATGGCGGCCGCATCTGGCTGAACTCCGAATCTGCAGCAGGTAAAACGCACCTGCTGCGCACTATCAGTGCAGATCACCCCAGCATCGCCCTGCTCTCCATCGATGCAACACAGGCACTGGATGCAAGCTGGGCACTGGCACAGCAGTGGGTCAAACGACTCGAAGTCAGAAGCCACTGGATGATTGATATCGAGGCTGGTGATCTGCCCCAAGCCGCTGCACTGGCACTCTTCCACTGCCTTGAGCGGGCCCGCGATCTGCAACGGCCTGTGATTATCGCCTGGCGCGGCAATATTCAACTGCTGCCACCGGAGCTCTCATCACGGCTGCTGGCTATGGAGAGTGTTACATTAAGTCCACCACAGGATGATGAGGGACTGCTGCAGATCCTTGGCAACAGTGCCGGCAAGCTGCAGTGGGATATCCGCGAGCAGGTGTTGCAGTCGATGCTTACCTACCTGCCACGCCAGCTCGACATTCTGATTCCCGCCCTCAGAGAGCTGGAGCGCCTGTCGTTCGAGCAGAAGCACAAACCCGGCCCAGCCTGGGTGAAACAGCAACTGATCCGCATTGCCGAAGACCTACATCCCCGACTGCTCTGAAAACAGCAACGAACCACTAAGACACGAAGGCACAAAGAAAAAACAATCTCATAGACCAGAAACACTTACCCTTCCGGACAAACAGTCTTATACAATTACTCGGCCTGCTCCAACAGTGCCCGAGCCTCGGCCACATAGGTAGAGAGGCGTTTACGCCAACCGGACAGCCAGCGGGATTCGTTGCGTTCGGCTGGTGAAAGCGATACACGCCGGGTCAGCATCATATCTGCTGAATCAGCAAAGGCTTCAATAGCCTCTAGCCCCGCATCGCGGCCCTGCATATGCTCCAATACCTGCAACAACCCCCAGCCCTTGCCGTGATAGCGCTCTTTGGGATTGCTGCCTTCCCCCTTGAAATTGACGTAGTCGATCAGGGCATACATGCCCATAGGAGATTTCGCCACCCGCTCAAACTGCTTGCGAATATGTTGCTCCCGGTCGCCATTCAGCCCCGCCAGAAGATCAGGAAGAGCCTGCTCAAAGCGCAACAGCATAAACTGCGCCTGTACTGATTTTGTCTCGATGAGCAACTGACGCAATTCAGAAAGGCTTGCTGATTGTGAGGCTGCCATAAAATGGGATCGATCCGGCCACGGATTTGGCCGAGTCGGATGATCACTCAGCCAACCCGGCAAGGTAACACCCTGCTGCTCCATAAAGAGCAGCAGTGCAGGAAAACTTTCGCTGAAAGGCTTTTCGCTACCTGCCGGATACCAGATGAAGTGGCCAATGCCGAGAGAGGCGAACTGCTCTCCCTCATTCCACGATGTCAGACAGCTCTCTCTGGCTGCGCACTCATTGTGGAAAATCAATCCGGCAATCTGTTGCAACTCTGCTTCGCCGATATCCCGTGCCGTAGCGGATAGCGGAAGCAGAAAAACAAGCAGCGCTAGGAGGAGGGATTTAACCATGCATCCAGTGCGGCCAGTGCGAGATCAGAGACCGAACGCCTGCGCTCTGCCCTTGAGAAGCGACGCTTGCCTTCGCGTTTTTTGCCCGGCGGCAGCAGACCGAAATTGATATTCATCGGCTGAAAATCCGCGCTTCGGGTCTGCGAAATATGGGCCAGAAGCGCACCATGCGCCGTATTCTCCGGTGGCGCTTCTGGCTCTTCACCATGCGCCAGGGCTGCCAGGAAACGGCCTGCCATCAACCCCATAGAGGCTGACTCCACATAACCCTCCACACCGGTGATCTGACCGGCAAAGAGCACGCGCGGATCAGATTTCAGACGCAGCGTGCCATCCAGCAGATCGGGCGATTTGATAAAGGTGTTGCGATGCAGTGAACCGAGACGGAAGAACTCGGCGTTTTCAAGACCCGGGATCATGGTAAAAACGCGTTTCTGCTCGCCATAGGTCATCTTGGTCTGGAAGCCGACCATATTCAGCAGGGAACCCATGCGATTATCACGCCTGAGCTGCACCACAGCATACGCCTTCTCACCGGTTTCCGGATGATCCAGCCCAACCGGTTTCATCGGCCCGAAACGGGGCGTATCCTCACCACGCTCGGCCATCTCCTCGATCGGCATGCAGCCTTCGAAAAAGGGGATATCCTCAAAATCTTTGCAAGCCACCTTCTCGGCACTGACCAGCTCAGCAATAAAGGCCTTGTACTGCTCGGCATTCATCGGGCAGTTGAGATAATCACCGGCCTCACCCTCTTCGACATTTTTGTCATAACGGTTTTTCCAGTAGCAGATATCCATATTGATCGATTCAGCATCAAGCACCGGCGCAATGGCATCAAAAAAGCAGAGGCGATCCACACCTGTAAGCTTCTGAATCTCATCGTAGAGGCCATCGGAGGTCAGGGGGCCGGAGGCGATCAACACCAGCCCCTCGGCAGGAATCTCGGTCACCTCTCCCTCAATAAATTCGATCAGTGGCTCGGCACGCAACGCTGCGGTGACCATCTCGGAGAACTGCTCGCGATCCACCGCCAACGCAGTACCGGCAGGAATGCGGGATTTGTCGCCACAATCCATAATCAGCGAATCCATGCGTCGCATCTCTTCATGCAGCAGGCCCACCGCATTCTCAAGGTGATCGGCTCTGAATGTGTTGGAGCAGACCAGCTCGGCACAGTTGCCGGTGTTGTGGGCCGGTGTCATCTTCACCGGCCGCATCTCATGCAGGCGCACCGGCACGCCGCGTCTGGCCAGCTGCCATGCCGCTTCTGAACCGGCCAGTCCGGCTCCAATAATAGTTACAGTTTGAATGGATGGAGAGATATCGTTCATAGGCCGATACGCTAGTCGGAAATTCGCACAAGGTCAGCGAAAGAAAGCAGCAGTATGCACCCTGCTCCTGGTTGTGGCTCAGGCGTACTCAGGCAAGACACCAGGAGCGACGCTTAGAACACTAAATGAGTGACGAATAACGCTGCATGATTGCGGCTGAGGCGCAACTACTCAATCAACGAGTAGAGCAGCTGAATCTCTTCGGGCCAAATGGTCTCATCAATCGTCTCCAGCACCATCGGGATATCGTTGAAGTGCTCACTGTTCATAATGAAGCGGAATACCTCCAGCCCCAGCTCCCCCTGCGTGAGTGAGTGGTGGCGATCCACACGTGATGCAAAGGCCGCCTTGGAGCCATTGAGGTGCATCCCACGCAGATAGTTAAAGCCAACCACTGCATCAAACTCAGAAAAAGTCCTCTCACAATCTTCAGGTGCGCGCATATCGTAACCGGCGGTAAAGGTGTGGCAGGTATCAAGGCAGACACCCACACGCGTTTTATCTTCAACGCCATCAATAATCGCGGCCAGATGCTCGAAACGGAACCCCATATTACTGCCCTGACCACTGGTATTCTCAATCACTGCGGTCACACCTTCAGTTTGATCCAGCGCCCAGTTGATCGATTCGGCAATGCGCTTCAGGCACTCCTCTTCAGAGATCTTCTTCAGATGTGAACCGGGATGAAAATTGAGTAGCGGAAGCCCCAGCTTCTCACAGCGTTGCAGCTCATCAAGAAAAGCATGGCGCGATTTTGCCAAAGCCTCCTCTTCAGGATGACCCAGATTAATCAGGTAACTGTCATGTGGCAGCACATGTTTTGGCAGGATACCCGCTTTTTCCAGATTGGCCTTAAAGGCAGAGATACTCTCATCGGTCAGTGGTTTGGCCACCCACTGGCGCTGATTCTTGGTGAACAGCGCAAAGGCACTGGCCCCGATCTCCATCGCTCTGATTGGCGCATTTTCAACGCCTCCTGCTGCACTGGTATGGGCTCCGACAAACTTCACATCCGACTCCTGAAACAACTTCACTTCGGAGCGCAGACTAGCGAATCCCCACTGCAATCACAGGCCCTTATGGCGATAGCGATCCAGCATCGTCTCATTGCCCATCAGGCCGCCGCTATGAACATAGAGTATAGCGCCTTCGATAGCATCAATATTTTGCAGCAACGTGTGCCACATATTAGCGCCGTAGATCAGATCAAACTCGATACCCGCCTCTTTCAACTCCCGGTATAAAGCGAGAAACTCCGCATAGGGTCTGGCGAAATGATGCTTCTTCTCATTTTCCAGGATACGCAGGTTGCGGGGCAGCTCCCCCAACATGCGCATCTGCCGGATCAGATAATCCCTGTCGCCAACGCATGCGGTAGTCAACACAGCCACATCGGGCAGGGCATGAGCAAGATAAAAGGCGGTTGTTCCCGTTCCTGAGGGTGTAACCACATGCAGCGTCTCAATACCCTGCGCCTGCTGCCACGCCTTTATCTCCCTTGCTAACACATTGATTCCAGCCTGAGCGATCGGATCGGCACCACCTTGCGGCACAAACAGTGTAGCTGCCTCAGTAGGTGTGCCGAGTGATGCAATGGCCGCATCAAACTGTTTATGCTCCACTTCGTGCAGCTGCATACCGAGCCCCAGTGCCAACTTCAAATTCCCGGTCGGACTGGACTTAAGATGTTCCGGCACCGGCTTGCAGGTATAGTGAAAGTCCCATCCTTTTTGGTCGCAAAGTGCTGCAATGGAGAGCATGGCATTGGACTGCGTACCACCGTAAGAGACAATCCTGCGATACCTTCGAGCTGGCGTTTGAATCAGCGTGTAGAGTTTACGGTATTTATTGCCGCTGAGTAGCGGATCGATAAGGTCATCACGTTTAACAAAAAAATCCCTGCCACGAAACAGAAAAGGGACAACAGCGGAAAGAGGCTGCATCGCCTAACGCGTCAGCTTCTTAATGAGAGTCTGATGTTGCGGATACAGTGACAACAGATGCTGACGCGTTGGCATCTCGAAATCGGCAAACTCAAAACCCGGAGCCACCGTGCAGCCAACCAGAGCAAAACCACCGCATGGCACACTTGCCCCGAACCAGTCGCCCGCTTCCACCACCTGCTGGAAAGAGTCGCCCTTTTCAGGGTTTCGCCCCAGCCGCTTTTCTAGATAGCTGCCACGCTTGTCAATCACATGCACAACCAGCCCGTCACCATCATAGAAGTGCCACAACTCATCCTGTCTGATGCGGTGAAAGGCAGAAAACTCCTCTCCACTAAGCAGAAAATAGATACTGGTGCAGAAAGAACGAGCCCCATCGAACGCTGCTGGCAGCCCCTGTTGCGGAATCATACTGGCAGAGCGATAAATCTCTCTGTACCACCCCCCTTCCGGGTGTCTCTGCAATCCTAACGTTTCAATCCAGATATGCGGATCCATCACTCCCCTTCGTCTCCATGAATAGGGTGAGACCATATGAAAATCGGGGCACCTATGCAAAACTCCATTTGGCTGCTTTAATAACCCTGAATGGCTAAAATTAACCTTTTAGCCATTTTTTCCGATAATCAGGTTACAGCCTGGCACGGAGTTAAGGATACTCTGAAAAGTCAGAGTATCCGAGCAGGCTATGGATGGCCTGCCAACATCATGCACTCTAAGTGCTTGATTTTGTGAGCAAAGTAACAATGACACTTTTTCCTTTGCGTGCTGAATACCTACACGGATGTAGTTATTCAGAGCATCCTTAATTATAACAACTCATGGGAGCGCAGATGATTTCAGTATATCTTGTTGATGATCACACCATGGTGCGCGCCGGATTTCGTCGCCTGCTGGATACCGAAGATGACATCCACATCATCGGTGAAAAAAGCTGTGGTGAAGATGCATATCCGGAGTGTCTGGCACTGCAACCGGATGTGATCGTAGCTGATATTGCCATGCCCGGTGAAGGTGGCCTCTCATTCATTCGCAGGCTGCTGAACAAAAATGAGAGCGCCAGAGTACTGGTGATGAGCATGCATGATGATGAGACATTCGTCTCCCATGCCATTCAGCTTGGTGCCCGAGGCTACCTCAGCAAGTCGGGTGATCCGAACGAACTGGCGCAGGCAGTGCGCGCTGTTGCCAATGGGGATAAATGGGTCTCACCGGAGATCGCCCAGCGTATGGTGTACAGTATCGGATCCGGCAATGAATCGCCGGTTGAGATTCTGACCACACGCGAATTTGAGGTGTTTATTCTGCTCAGCGAAGGTAACAGTGTGATTGAGATCGGCAAAATCCTGCATATCAGCCCGAAAACGGTAAATGTACACAGGGCCAATCTCATGGAAAAACTGAAGGTAAAAAACACCGTTGAGCTGGCCCATATCGCGATCCGCACGCAGATGATTCAAGCCTGAACCGACACCTTGCAGATGGATGAATGATCACGTTTCGAAACAGGATCACGAAGGCGCTGCGATAAATTGCGCTTGCAGAGCGGCAGAACCTTTTCCATACTGACCACATGCACTACCTGCTTATACTCTCCCTGCTGATCCTCTCGCCTCTCTATGCTCAGGCTGAATCAACGCAACCTGCCGGCACACGCATCACTATCTCTGCCACGGCTGAAAGAGAGCTGCCCAATGATGAGGTGGTCATCACCTACCGTGTTGAACAAGAGGGCAAGGATGCCAACGCTATACGACAGCAGGTTAACCGGGTCACCGACCTGATTCATAAGCGTCTGCAAAAAGAGGCCGCGCTGAAGATCAAAACCACCAGCCGTAACATGCAGCCGGTATGGCACTATCCGAAAAATCAGCCACGCATCCGCACCGCCTGGCGCATGAGCCAGAGTGAAGAGATCACCAGCAGTAATCTGGAGGCAGTGCCGCAGTGGCTGGAGACGATTGAAGGCGAAGGCGCTCAGCTCTCCAACCTGCAGTTCAGGGTAAGTCGACAGCTCTCGTTGCAAACAGAGGAGGCACTTCGGCTTCAGGCCATCAGAACATTTCGCAGCAATGCCGTAGCACTGACCAACGGGCTGGATGCCGCCAGTTTCCGCATCATTCACCTTAACAGCAGCTCTCAGTCACCTCGCCCGGTGTTATATCGATCTGAAATGGCGATGATGGCCAAATCTTCCGATGCAGTCGCACCCTCTCTCTCTGCAGGAGAGGGAACAGTACGTATTACCGTCAATGGTGAAATCGAAATTCCATTCATTGATTTCCCGGCAAAATAAGTCACCTGCAGCAACCAGACTGACAAGCTTCGTTGTTTATGTTATTCTAACTAATAATATAGCTGTAAAACAGGGAGGGCTGGCTTGAAACAATCCAGAATCCTCATCGTTGAAGACCAGACCTCACTAAGGGGAGCATTTGTCCAGATTCTGGAGAATGCAGGTTTTCTCACCTGCAGTGCCGAAGGGTACGATCAGGCTATTGCCCTGATCGATTCATCCATTGATCTTGCTCTGCTCGATGTACAACTCGAAGGCCGGTCAGGCCTGGATATTCTCGCCTATATTCGCGAGAACCATCCCGATTGCCCATCCATCATGATCTCCGGCTATGCCGATAAGAAGAACACTATCGAGGCGCTGCGTCAGGGCGCTGTGGAGTACCTTGAAAAGCCCATCTCGGCGCACGAACTGGTTCATAGTATCAAGCACTGGATAGACTTTCGTGACCTGAAACAGGAGAACCAGCGCCTGCAGGATTTTCAGGCCATCTATCAACGACTCAAGGCCAATGAAGTTCAGATACGCATGGCCAACGAACGGCTCAATTTTCTTCTCACATCAACCTCTGCCGTTATATATGCATCCGGGGTATCTGAGCAGTTCCCGACAACCTTTATCAGTGACAACATTAAACGGCTGTGCGGCTATGACGCTGAAACGTTCACCAGCCATCCGGGGTTCAGACTCGAGTGCGTCCACCCTGATGATCTTGAACATGTTCACACGGAGCTTGAGCGCGGCCTGAAACGCGGCAGCAATCGCTTTGAATATCGTTTCCAGCACAAAGATGGCCACTACTTCTGGGTAGGTGATGAGATTCGGGTTGAGCAGAATAGCAGAGGGGAGGTTGAGTTTCTCGGTTTCATTGCCGATATCAGCCAGAACAAACAGAGTGAAACAAAGATCAGGCAGATGGCCTATACCGACCTGCTCACCGGCCTGCCCAACCGCAGCCTCTATTATGACCGCTTGAAACAGGCTATTGCACAATCGCACCGCAACAAGAGCAATATGGCCGTCCTGTTTATGGACCTGGACTACTTCAAACCTATCAATGATGAACTGGGCCATGAGTGGGGTGACAAAGCCCTCATCGAGGTGGCTACCAGGCTGCGCAGCTGCATCCGTGAGACCGATACCGTGGCGCGAATTGGTGGCGATGAATTCAGCATGATTCTGGGTGAAATCGATTCAGAAGAGTCTGCCTGCCTGATCGCCGAAAAGGTGATCAATCAGATCCGGAAACCGATGATGCTTAAAGGCACACACTATGTGCTTGGTGTCAGTATTGGTATCAGCCTTAAACCCGCTGAGCAGAGTGATGCGGAAACCATCATGCGACTGGCTGATGATGCCATGTATCAGGCCAAGGAGATGGGACGCAATCGCTACTGCATCTATCGCGACTCAAGTGATGGCATGCCTGATGAGCTGAATAGAGAATTAATCCTCGAAAAAGCGCTGCGGCAGGCAATCGCCAATCATGAACTGGTGATCTATTACCAGCCCAAGGTGGATCTGAAAGATGGTATCATCATCGGCACCCACGCCCTGCTGCGCTGGAATCGGGGTGATGCAGGCATGGTGCTGCCCGACCAGTTTCTGCCGCTGGCCAACAGAACAGGTCTGATCGTGCCTATAGGTGAGTGGGTACTGCGTCATGCCTGCCTGCAGAACAGAGCATGGCAGGAGTCAGGGCTGCCCATTGTACCGGTATCGGTCAACATCACTGCCGAGCAGCTGCGCCACTCCGATTTCAGCAGGCTGGTGGCATCCATTCTTGATGAGAGCAAACTCCCTGCCGAGATGCTACAGCTGGAGATCAGCGAAAATGATCTGATGCAACACGCCTCTGGCGTTCTGCAGAGCATGAATGAGCTCAATGCGCTGGGTGTGAAAATCACCATTGATAATTTCGGTGCCGGCTTCTTCTCGCTGCAGGCGTTGAAAGCCATGCCTGTGCACGAGCTGAAGATGAACCGCTCACTCATCAATCAGATCGGGAAAAGCTGTGACAGTGGTCAGGTTGCCAATGCGATCATCGCCATGGGCCACATCCTCAACCATCAGGTGGTAGCCGAAGGCGTGGAGACAACAGAGCAGTTAAGCTTCCTGCGCGAGCATGATTCTGATGGCATGCTCGGCTACCTCTCCAGCCCGCCGGTGCCTGCCGATGAGATTATTCAACAGCTGAAAAACAGGCGCTCAATGCTTAAAGCGTGAATCGTTGCGCATAAAAAAGGCGGGGAAAACCCCGCCTTTTCATATCAGGAATGCTCTGAATAACTACATCCCTGTAGCTATTCAGCACGCAAAGGAAAAAGTGTCATTACTCCTTTGCTCACAACATCAGGCACTGAGAGTACATGATGTTGGCAGGCCATCCATAGCCTGCTCGGATACGCTGACTTGTTCAGAGTATCCTTAGATCAAATACAATTAGCTGCGGCTGGTAACTTCCAGAAGGTGATAACCGAACTGGGTCTGAACCGGCCCCTGCACGGTGCCAACCTCGGCAGAAAAGACCACTTTATCGAATTCGGGAACCATCATGCCAGGGCCGAATTCGCCCAGATCGCCACCATTACGACCTGACGGGCAGCTGGAATTATTGCGTGCGATTTCAGCAAAATCAGCGCCACCTTCGATAGCTGCTTTCAGTTCATTACACTTCTCTTCGGTATCCACCAGAATATGGCGGGCAGTTGCTACGGTCATATCTACTCCGTTTTTCAGATTTTTCCGGACACTAACAGCTTAAAAGCCACGTTCAAATTTGAGCAGTCTCTTCTTCCACTCAAGACCACAGGCGAAGCCACCCAGACCATCGCTTGCGATCACGCGATGACAGGGAATCAGGACAGGCAGAGGATTGGCCCCCAGCGCCTGCCCCATAGCCCGCGCAGATGTGTGCAGCGTTTTGGCAAGCTCGCCATAGGTGCGCACCTCTCCGGCCGGAACCTTTAACAGCCCCTCACGCATCATCATCTGGAAATCAGTGGCCGGCTCTGCCAATGGCGGCAGGGGAATGTTTTGACGGCTGAAGTAAGCATCCAACCAGTGCGAGACCGGATCACTGTGAGTCCTCATATCACTGGCCGCACGCTCATCCAGCCAGAGATGCAGACAGCGCTCACCATCCCACTCGTAAGAGATCGGCCCTAGAGGAGCGTCGTAGAGGTAAATCATTTTCAAATTCTACGCCGCATGGGAGAAGAGAACATCCATTTTAATATTCAGACTATCACTGCATCCATGCCTGCCATTAGTCTGGCCGCATGGACTGGCCTCTCTTTTTCTCCGCCCTGATCTCCTCCACCCTGTTTCCCGGAGGTTCGGAAGCGCTGCTGCTCTATCGGCTGAATGAAGGCGGCAATGTTGTGGCATTGGTTTGCATCGCCACCCTCGGCAATGTGCTGGGCAGCCTGATCACCTATGGCATGGGACGGCTCGGCAATGAGGCCGTGCATAAGCGCTGGTTAAGAATCTCTGAGACACAGACTGAAAAAGCTGAACAGTGGTTTAAGAGGTATGGCAAACCATCGCTGCTGCTGGCATGGCTGCCGGTTGTTGGTGACCCACTCTGCCTGGTAGCAGGACTGATGCGTTGTGGCATCGTCCCATTTCTGATTCTGGTTTCAACAGGTAAACTGATCAGGTATGCCGTGCTGGCACTGCCGTTTATTGAATCTTAAAGACCAGCCTCTCGGCGCAGCTCACTGACATACGCCATCGGCAGTTTATGCTCAATCAAACCATCAATAACAAAGCTGAGGTACTCCGGTGTGGGAGGATTAGCGGTGATCAACCGGGATTGGTAGCTCCATGCCGTCCGTTTCTCTCCTTCCAGCTCCACCTCAATCTCAATACGCTGATACCCCGTCTCCAGACGATCGAGCTGTTTCCACTGCTTTGATTTAATCTCATACAATACGCCGTATACCTGTGCCGCCTCCTGCTGCATCAGATTGGCTTTACCGGAACCATCCTTGCCCAGTTTGTTACAGCACCAGATAAAACCATCCAGCCGGGCCATGCCGAGAGCTCTGGCTGAGGGCACCCGAGCCAGCAACCTGCGGCTCGACATATTGGAGCCGTAGGCGAAGTAGAGATCCCGCTTGGCCTGGAAAATCATGAAACCAGCTGTAGCCAGAAGGGTAGTGTTAGCAGTGAGAGCAGCGTGGTCACCGTCACCGCCTCTGCGTAGAGCGTTGTATCGAGTTTAAACCGGTCACAGATCACCAACCCCAGAACCATCGTTGGCATCGCCCCCTCAATCACTGCAGGCGCAAGCAATTTTTCCGGCAACCCAACGCCGATTGAAGCGCCCCATGCAATCAACGGCATCAGAAGCAGCTGAATCAGCACCACCGGCAACAGCACCGGCATGCGGCCAATCCATCCAGCCTGCCAGCGCAGAGCCATACCCACAGAGAGCAGCATCAGCGGCACCACCGCCGCACCGAGTATTGACAGCGCCCTCTCCAGCCACTCTGGCATGGGCACCTGAAACAGACTCAACAGCAGCGCGCCAACAGCGGCCCACAGAGCGGGCACCTGTAGCAGTGAGGTCAGAGGATGCATGCCTTTTCCGGATGAACCGTAATAACCGGCCACCATAATGCCGACGGTAAACAGGATTGGTGTACTGGCCAGAAGATCAAACTGGATCGCCACCATCTGCGACCACTCACCAAAGGTTTGCGTCAGCACAGGTAGTCCAAGATAGGAGAAGTTACCAAAAGCGGAGGCCAGAAGCAGTGCGCCCACTGCCCGATTGGGCGTGGCACTCTTCATAAACGCCCTGACCAGATGACCACTGGAGTAGATCAGAAATGCTGCGAGCAGAGATAGCAGAACACTGATCGCGGAGACCAGCGGCACCCGCACCATGTTGATATCAACCGGCACCTGCCAGAGCACATGCAGCACAAGTGCAGGCAGAAACAGCTGATAGACAGCCTTGGCAAGATGAGAGCGGATGCTCTCGGCACTGCTATCACCAAGAATCAGTCGCCAGATGATACCGGCAACCATGATGATGGCCATACCAAGAAGAACATTAAACATCATTGAACACTACATGCCAAATGAGCCCGCCTCTATTTCGCATGGAGAATGGCAGACAGGTGGGGTTTGAGTTTTCTGACAAAGGGGCCGCTGCCGAATTAGACCTTGTACTGGCGCTGCAGATCACGTCTGACGTCACGCTCTTTCACATCATGGCGCTTATCGTGCATTTTTTTACCACGAGCCAGCCCGATCTCCAGCTTGGCAAAACCGCGTTCGTTGAAATAGAGCTTTAACGGCACCACCGTTAAACCCTTCTCTTTCAGCTTGCCAACCAGACGTTCCACCTCTTTTTTGTGCATCAGCAGCTGCCGGGAACGGGTGGGATCGTGCGGATTATTCATCGCCGCAGGCTTATAGGGGCTGATATGACAACCAACCAGCAACACCCGATCTTTGCGGACAATGCAGTGGGCTTCAGCCAGATTAGCCAGACCATTGCGGATAGATTTCACCTCTGGACCGGTCAGGATCATACCGGTCTCATAGGTTTCCAGAATGTGATATTCGTGCCGGGCACGTCGATTTACAATAGCCATGTGCGAATGCTAACCCGAATTCCTCAAGTGACCAGCACAGGAACTTAAAAAACAATACAACCCACGGACGGGTTGCCAAAATCATGCGTCATTTAAGCATGCTTTTGTGAGCAAAGGGAAAATGATGCGTGCCATCTTGGCACTTACTCTTCGAGCCGCCAGAGGCTGTCCAAACGGCTCCTGCCTTTTTGTGACACTTTTTCCTTTGCGTACTGAACTGGTGCATGGAAGCACCTGTTCAGATCTAATCAATAACCACCCCAGCGTTTCTTTTTGCGCAGGCGCACATAGGGAAGCAGCAGCCCGAGCAGAACTCCGATAAGAATGGCGCCACCACCGAGCATAAACCAGCGCTGATGTGCGCTACTGGTAATGTCATCGGTCTCCTGGCGGAACTCCAGGAGCTCCTTTTTCGAGGCTTCAGCTTCGCTTTTCAGCAGCCTGTTTTCGGCGATCATCTCAGCCGCTTCTGCCGCCGTCTCCTTCAACAGTGCCAGCTCTTTCACAAGGTTGCTGTTTTCAGACTGCAGACGATTTCGCTCCCGTTCAGCCAGCACCTTCTGCTTCTTCAACTCACCCAGCTGACTCAACTCCTTCTCAAACTGCTCCAGACGATCCCGAGCCGCAGGCACCTTCATCAGATAACGGCTTAAAATCCACCCCTCTTTTCCATCCGAGCTCCTGATATGCGAGTAACCTTCGGCCGACTGCCCCAGCAACTCCACAGCTGCACCACTGGGCAGCAGCCGTACAATTTTATGGCCTGTACTCTGACCTGCACGCATCGGAAACTTGGCCTGATCAACGATATATCGCGTCTCAGCCTGCGCACCGCCTGCAAACGCAAAGAGTAAAAAAAGTACAACTGCAATCCTCATAAAGCTCCGTCTCCCTCATGGATAATTCGCTGAGTATCGTGGTTTTTTACCGGAAAATCCAAGCCTTTAGCAAAGCACCCCCGTTTTCACGCAATCCCGTCACAAAATGCGTAAAAACGAGGCGCTTGCCGATCATTAATCCCTTCTCTACACTGCTGCTTCAGGGCAAGGGAGTTTTACCAACATGAAGTTCAGATTTTTGCTGCTTTCTTTTATACTTTTGTTGTCATCGTGTAGCACGATTGAGGCTATGTTCGGGCCAGAAACCGTCCAATCGACCCGTGGCGATGTAATGACCGAAAATGATCAGCTGGAGACAGAGATCTCTTCTCTCCGTCAGGAGCTCAAGCAGCTTGAGCAGGAGATTGCCGCCCAGAAAGCCGGTGAAGTGGCACGTCTGGAAGCTGAAGCTCAGGCAGGCATGGCCAGCAGCAGCTCTATCGCCAATGACCGTCTCTGGGTCACCGTATCCTTCCGCTCCGGTTATATGGAGCTGACCAGACAGTCTCGTAGCGCACTTAAACGCCTGGCTGAAAAGTTCCTCTCCAAACCACGCATTCAGTCACTGGATGTGCGTGGCTTTACAGATGATGAACCTATTGGCGGCTACGCCCACAACAGACACAATCCACGCCACCCCTACAAGAGCAATCTGGAGCTGAGTCAGGCTCGTGCAGACAATGTTGCCTCTGCTCTGGTCAGTGCAGGCATCCCTCAAAGCTCCACCCATGCTGAAGGTTTTGGTGCCACCAATTTCGCTGCAGATAATGCAACAGCTGAAGGGCGCGCTAAAAACCGTCGTGTTGAGATCCATCTTGTAAAAAAATAATTCCCCGGATTGACTGAGTGGCCCGGATAAAACCGGGCTATTTTTTTGCCGGAAACAGTGCTGAAACAGAGGGGAAAAAGTCATGTCAGAGCAGAAACAACTAAGTGACACCATTCGTGATATCGGATTTCCGATGCTTATTGCCATCACCGCCCTGCTTCTTGTTCTCATCTCCGGTATTGTAAATTATCGTCAGAACAATCTGGCCGATATCGAAAGCGGACTAAGAGACACCAGAGATCAGCTGCAGCTGGCCAAGAATGATATCGCGGATATGAAGGTTAGAACCCTGCAGCAGCTGGTGGAGGCCGAGCTCACCATCAGAAACAGGGACAAACTGCTGGATGAGAAGGATGAGCTAAGTGACAAACTCAGCGAAGCCAATCGCCGAATCAAGGAGCTGGAAGAGCAGGTCAGGGAGCTCGACCGTGCGCTGGAGAGCAAGAAAAACCAGCCCTCCACTGTAACAAAAAAACCGCAAGCCACAGCAAAGAAAAAAGCTACTGTAAAAGCTGAGAGCAAACCCAAACCTGCAGCAGAACGCAAGGTGGCAGCTGTGAAAAGCGCTCCTGCAGCCGATAAGAGCCCTGCCATTGAACAGGCCAATGCAGTAACTCCGACTACAGACACGGTGCCTGCGACTCAACAGCCGTTGGCTGTCGAGACCCCTCCTGTTGATATAGAGCCACAGAGCAAACAGGCTGTGACGGCTGAAAAGCCGCAACCTGCAGACGTTGCAGCTGAGGCAAAACCTTCAGAGGCTCTGGCTGATCTGGATATTTTCACACAGAATATTGCCTCATCACTACAGCAGAGTATTGGCGACACGCTGGCAAAATCGGGCTTTAAGGCCAAGTTTCCGGAAAAGCGCCAATCGATGAAAATGACCAAAGAGACCACCGTCTTCTACTATGCCAAGAGTTACAAACCTGTCGCAGAACAGCTGGTTAAAAACCTCACTGATATCACCAAAGGTAAGGTCATTCTGAGAAAAGGTGCCAGCCCATTCAGCAAGAATAAGATCATCGCTCATATCATTGCCGAGTAGCATGAGCATCTACTCTCGATGAGCTGGCAGAATCCGGACGATTCAACCGTCACACGAATTCTCAGCGAGGCCAAAACAGTCGCTGTCTACGGCTGTTCATCCAAAGAGGATCGCACCAGCCATAAAATTGCCGCATTGCTGATTCAGCAGGGTTATCGTGTCTACCCTGTGCATCCGACAGCAAAAACTATTCTCGGTCAGCAGGTCTATCCCGACCTCGCCTCTATCCCCGAACATGTGGATATTGTTAATCTGTTTCGCCGGGCTGAATTTACGCCGGAGGTGGCACGACAAGCGGTGGCCATCGCAGCAGGAAGCCTCTGGCTGCAACTGGGCATTATTAATATTGAGAGCTGGAAGATCGCCACCGATGCTGGCATGGACTGCATCATGGATCGCTGCATCGCAGTAGAGTATCAGCGGCTGATCAGGTAGCTCTCAGCAGTGAGGAGATCGCTCGTCTCGCCCTCTATTGAAGCGGAGACGTGATACAAATCATACCCGACCACGACAAACAGCCCCAGAGTTTGCTATAGTTGCAGTAACAACCTGATAAAGGAGGCTCTATGAAAGCAGTTACGATTCGATTAAGCGCCCTGTTTCTGGCACTTAGCCTGTTCAGCATACCACTTACAGCCGATGCCGCGAGCAAGACAGAGATCAATGCCAAGGTCAAATCGACCATAACCACCTTCTATTCACAGGTAAAATCAGGCAAGGAGTTGGCCAATAAAGCCGTGGCTATTCTTGTTTTCCCTGATGTGTTCAAGGCCGGTATCGGTATCGGTGGCGAATATGGTGAAGGCGCAATGCTTGAGGGTGGCAAAACCACAGGTTATTACAGCACAGCAGCCGCATCCATCGGCTTTCAGCTTGGTGCCCAGGTGAAATCTCAGATCATCATGTTCATGACCAAGCAGGCACTGAGAGACTTCAAGAGCAGCGAGGGCTGGAAAGCCGGCGTGGATGGCAGCGTTGCCCTGGTCACAATCGGTGCAGGTGGCGACATCGACTCCAACACAGTCAAAGACCCGATCATCGGCTTCATCTTCTCCAACAAGGGGCTGATGTACAATCTCACCTTTGAGGGTGCCAAGATCACCAAACTCGACAAATAACGCGAACTCGTCGGAACGCGTGCGGCTCGCACATGACAGCTGCCAGCCTGATAAGACGTGCTCGCGAAAGTCTATATCCACAAGAATGACATCTATTTAATCGCTGGTTATAATCAAACCATGCGACGCTTTTTTACTACCCTGTTCTCTGGATTATTATTTGCCTCTCAAGCCATTTCAGGCCCCTATGAGGATGGCGGCATCTCGCATTACAACAATGAGAGACTTTCTACCTATCTCGCAGAAACAGCCAAGGCGGCTGGTACCGGTGATGCTGTGGGCCAATTCAATCTCGGCTATCTTTACTCCAGAGGTTTTGGTCTCCCCCAAGATCCAATGAAGGCCCTGATGTGGTTTCAGAAATCGGCCGAACAGGGCTTGGCCCGGGCACAAAATCATCTTGGGCTGGCCTATATTGAAGCACGCGGTGGTGTTTCACAAAACTACAAAGAAGCGGCCCAATGGTTCCATAAATCAGCAGCACAGGGAGACGCTGAGGGAGCCTATCTGCTTGCAGGGCTCTACTCGGAAGGGTTAGGGGTGCCGCAAAGCCATGCCAAGGCCATGAAGTGGCACCTGCGAGCTGCCGAGCAGAACCATGCCTATGCCCAGCTCTCTCTGGGGCTTCACTACAGCAAAGGGCGCGGGGTGGAGAAGAGCAAAACTCTGGCTCACATGTGGTTTGATCTGGCTGCTCAAAACGGAAGTGACCTTGCTCGTGAATACGAGCACGAACTACTCCAAACGATGTCCGGTGAAGAGATCAGAGAAGCTGAGAGGCTACGCAACAAGTGGCTCGCCGAGCATCAGAGTCTGGAAGAGCACTATTTTGCAACACGCGATATGTTCAGCAAAAAGCTTGCAACAAAAGCAGCCGCTGATGAACAGCCAGCGTTAGCGGAGCTGGAAAAGCAGATAAGAGCCATCGTGGGGACGGTCAAGGTTGAAGGGTTCCCAGGGCAGGGCCATATCAATATCAGGACTCTTAAGGCTGAACCCGGCTACGCCCAAGTTGATGGGCTCAGATTCAACTCCAACCATGGAACGCTTTTCGTCACCACAGAAAGTCTTCTTAAACACTACATGGCCCAGTATCCGGAACTCCCGCAGGGCTTAGTAGAGATTTCCAGAAACGAGGATTTTTATCGGCGCGTTTTTCATGCGGACGCCGGAGTCATGCTCTATGCGGAAATACCGGTGAACCGGACGAAGGGAACCCCATTCGCACGGGCATTCCTGGGTGTCGGTGGACAAGATACGATTCCCTCCATTCCCAATGAGCTGTTTGTTTTTGTTGTAAAGGAAAAGCAGATTCGCCTGATTAATGCCTCCTCATCTACGGAGATATCCGACATCCAACAATGCAAGAGCAAATGGGACATCTCCCGCGCTAAGGGAGCTGATGCCCTTGCTAAGTATCATGCTTCGCAGAGTCAGGATCAGAAGGCCTATGAGGAGTATCGCCGCCAGGAAGAGGAAGGCGTTGCAGCCTATCGAGACTGTTTCATCAGAGAGACGGAAAAGCAGCCCTGGTTTGATTCCCAGAAAAATCAGGCTCACTCTTTGGTGACACGCCTGCAGAAAGAGTAGTTCGCCACCATTACCACTAAAAGCTTCTAATTTCTTTTTTGCATCGCCCTAGTCCGGCTTTAACCCTGGGCTTTCCTCAACCTCTCCCTGAGCATTAATCCTGAATTTCTTGGAACTCATTTTATGGGATGCTGTGGCAGAAAAGGTTGCCGATGTACCTCCACCGTTGATAGCTATCTCCTCTCTTCCTTTCAACGGAAGAGGATCTTCTCCGTAAAGCTGTTTAAAAGCAGTTTCCTGATCGCAGAAAATATCGTTGTCATTCTCTTCCCAGAATATCACGCAACCCGTATAAAAAGACCTCAAGGCATTCTTCATATACATATTGTAAGGAGGCGGATGCGGGGTGTAATTTGGATATAAAAATACGAACATAACAAGAAGCAACAACCCAGCCGTGCCATAAACCACTTCTCTCGCGAGTAAACCTTTAAAAGCCACAATAACCTCTATTTTTTGCTGGAACGCGGCCATTGCCTCATGACCTTTTCCTTGTGCAAAAAATAGCACTCCCACCTTTATTGCGCATCATCGCGGTGTCAGCTGCAATAGTTATGCGTCAGCTATTGGAGGTATATACCCACAAATAAAATAAGTAAGGCCTAGAATTGAAGTATAATTCGAGCTAAAATAGATTACATGCATTGATTAGGAAAACCTACCGGGGGATCAGCAGCAGCCCTGAAGGCTGCGTGAACTGGATAAACGCAAGGAGGTAACGATGAAAAAAGCATGGATTATGTTATCGACATTGGGAGCCATGTTGATGTTTCACTCAAATGCAATGGCCGGCGAAACAGTCATCAGTATCAACAATCAGTCTGGCATGCGACTACATGTCTATGCTGCCGGCCTAACAGAGGTGGCGCAAATGGCACCGGGAAAGTGGGCACATATTACCCTGCCCTTGAACTATCGCTATCGCGGATCAACCTTCTCCACCATGCAATTAATGGTTGTTGGTGGAGGCTCATGGACTGCGGACAGAAGCGGCTGGACCACATATGCACATATGAAAACTTGTGCCATCCATGAATTCAAAAGAAACGCCGGTAAACTTACTTGGAATATTACTGGAACGGCAATGACCTGCAATGGTCCCCGAGGATACAGGCAATAATCTTTTTGTCCGAACTGAATAGGGCTTTTCAATGCCTGTAGTAGAGACATGCTTAAATCCATTGGCAATTTCACGTTTGGCAGAGAGCCTGCCAAACGTGACTCTTTAGCAGATGCAACAAACCACGCTCAATACCCAAACTCTCCAGAAAGACTCCATGATGAGATCATCTGATCCGCAGCCCCCCACTCTTTCCGATTCATTACGGAGACCAGTTTATTCGAAAAATCTGAGATAGCATTCAAAAGTACCACCTCTTTCTCTTCAGCCAGTTCGCGAATACGTTTGTTATTACTGTCATGGGCCAGTGCCAGCTCTTTCTGCTGATTAAACAACTTATCAAGCTTCGACAGATCCGCTTGAGTTGATCCTCCAGCCTCTTTTTTCTTTGCCAGTTGTGCAGCTCCTGCATCGAGTCTGGCTCTCAACTGTTCTATTTCTTCTCCGAGTTTTTTATTTTCGGCGATCAGTTGATCAAATTCTGCGATGACCGGACCATTGTTAATCTGAGCAGCCTTGGCTTTAAGGGTGTTTAAGAAATGTTCAACACGCGCTTGATTGGGTGTAGTGCCACTTAATTCGGCTATCTTTATCAAGCCCTCCCTCTTCCCCTCTTTTGTGGTTGCCAAAAAGCTGAAAAAAGGCC
The DNA here is from genome assembly GCF_013387475.1 of Mariprofundus sp. KV. Classification (GTDB taxonomy): domain Bacteria; phylum Pseudomonadota; class Zetaproteobacteria; order Mariprofundales; family Mariprofundaceae; genus Mariprofundus. The sequence goes on from NZ_VWNB01000001.1 coordinate 170,837, forward strand.
CTGAAACATGGCGCAGTCTTTCAAATTGAGGCTTGATATAGTTCCTCTCTTCTTCACCTTCAACATAATAATTCAAACCATAGCGTCTTTTTCCGTCAATCTTTGTACTTCCGCTCTTAATGCTTAGTTTTTCATAAAACGGAGCATCAGGGCTGACTTGTCTGGGTAGTTCACCGCTTGAGCTAAAAGCATTCCCTTCTCGATCCACAACAAGATCCACATGTTTCATGTATCTACATTTACCTCGACTAGACTTAAAGGCTATGTAAGAGGCCTGGGTGGTCGCTTGGCCAGGATATATTGGGGCTAGACGCTCATAGACAAAGGGAATCACTGTCTCGCCTTTGGTGTTGATCGCTCCATGTACAAGCATGTTTTTGATCACTCCCGGACAGATTTCAACATCCATCCACTTAGCAACAGCGGCAATGGAGTCATAAAAGTCGGCGGGACTGTAAATCTTGAGACTGCCAAGCAGTGGGTTGCCTCTGTTATCTATGAAAAAGTATGTCTGTTTGTCTCCTTGTGGCTCAAGACTGACCGAGGCCATGCCACTATGAAAATTGGAACTGGCATATGTGTATCTTGGCGGGATCACCGTCTTTCCGGTTTTATCAATATATCCCCATAGACCACTTTGATCCTGAACAGAAGTCAAAAGTGCATCATCAGTAAATCCGTTAACGCTTTTATACTTTGGTTTGACAATCACCTTGAACTGATTGTCCATCAGCCCCCAAGATTTTCCGTCGGGAGAGTAAAAGGCGCGCTCACCTTCCATGACATGAAGGTCATGATATTCAGAGGTCAAAGCCTTGCCCTTGGCGTCTATGAACCAATACTTTTTATTATCACCCTGAACCCTTGCGACTCCATTGCTGAATGCACTGGCGTTGAGAAATGATTTGCCTATCGCCTGTTCGCCACTACTGTCGATAAAAATACTCCTCTTCTCTCCGCCCTCCACCACTTTATAAGCTCCATATCCATCATCAAAGCGGGGATTGTTGAATATCGGGCTGTGATCAGATCCGCCAAGCCGTAGAAATTTCAACTTCCCTGGTTTGATCAACTGCTTCCCATTCTGGTCATACATATGCCACCAGCCATCTTTGGCGGCCACAATATACTTATCATTTCCGGTGGTACGAATTGAATTTTTTTCAAATTCAGCATCTAACAGTATGGAAAATGCGGGATTGTTTTTTTCAATTTGAGCAAGCGATTCCACCGCTAGTCTGGGCGGACTTTCCACTATGGTCGGGGAGGCGGCATGCAGGAATGGCGTAGTGAAAAACAGAAAACTGCCCAGTAAAAGGCAAACACATAGGTAGGACTTCTGACACCAGGGTTGAGCTGAAGTATGAGTGAACAAACTGCTCCGAACTGCAGTTCTGGGCATATATTCCTCCCGGCAGAATGATTGCTTATCCAGTGCAATATTCTTAATATGAGATATTATAAATTATAGAGGGCGATAAAATAAAAATCCAATAAGAAACAGAAATTACGCTCATATAGGTGAAACATATCTGTTGCACTTCAACTGAGGAATGCATGGTTTGAAACGGAGAACTATTTTTTTACTGACTACGCTGTCGCTTCTGTTCTGTAGCGCAAATGGTTTAAATGCCGGATTCTTTACCGTGGCTACGGACAGTCAGCATCAGATGACCTGGAAAGCCCCTGAAACCGGCCTCGTTTGGTACAAGCAGAGCTGCCGATCTTTTCGGGAGAGCTTTGGTGGCCCCGACGCCCTCACCCTGTTCTTTGCCAAAAGCTGGGTTTCGCATCTTAATAACAAGAAGGCCGGTGGTTACTCCGACTGGCGATTGCCGTCTGTTGAGGAGTATAAGAGCATCTTTCGGGAAGGGGCAGGGCAGGTCGTCTATGAATACCGGAGTGTGAAACCGATGCCACTCTATACTTTAGGCTACCTTCCACCCGTTGAAGGAAAGAGGCGCTATGCCTGGTCGCGTGATGGAGATGGAGAGCAGGCTGCCAGTCTTGATTTCCTCTCCGGTGAGATGAAAATGTATCCAAGAGAGCTTGATGTGACCTATGAGTTTGATGCCCTTGCAGTGCGAGGTTCCATTACTAAAGAGAAAGGAGAAAAGCATGAACCTTCACAATAATAAGTTATTTTCCACCCTCCTTTATCTCGCATGCATCATGACACTTCAATGCGCTGTAGTTACACCCTCCCATGCGGTTATGCCTGCGAAGCATTATGACGAGGCAGCCCGCGCCTCCCAAATTAAGGCAATCGCTATCGTTGAAAAAGTCGAGACGGTGGAGAAGACCAAACGCTCCACCCGTAAACGCGTAACATTCAGGTTGGAACGCGCCCTGAGCATGAATACTCCCCAAACCTTTACCGGCACCTGTTATTCCGTTGATCACGCCTGGCAGGAGACCGGAGTGGGAGGCACCATCTATTACTATCCGCAGGAGGGTGCGAAGGTGTTGGTGACTGTAAGCAGTAACGGCAGCTTGATCACCAGCCACACAACGTTGACACCAGAGCTGGAGCAGGAGATTGCGCTCAATGGACTGCGAAATATCTCCTTTGGCATGGGAAAAGCCAGTGTGAAACCGGCGGTCAGGCAAGGCGAAGAAGAGCAGTGGTTCTCCTTTTATGCTGCAGGCAAAACAAAGGGCTTCTTTCATGCCAGCCAAAAACGCAACCGCGAACAACCCATGCTCATAGAATTCACCCATGAACTGCTGCTGGGCGAGTTGGATGGTGATCGACAGATCTATACAGCCATCACCCACTCCCGAGATGACCATACCCTGACGCCCGAATGGCTGCTCATCTCCAGTGATAGCATTACCTCTGAGAAAAGAACGCCCCTTATTAAGCGGGAAATAGGCTTCAGGCTAGATGCTTCGCAAAACACCAATGATGGTATTCTTGCAAAAGGGAAGAGTGATGCCGCAGATGTCGCAATCCCCTCTGCAACCACCACTGATTTTCTGCTCTTTTCATTGATTGAAAAAATGCCCTTTAAAAAAGGCTTCAGCAGATCTTTGAATCTCATCGAGACATTGGAGCTGCATCTGAAGAAGAATGTTGTAATCCGTTATGCGGGAAAAGACACAGACAATCAGAACCTGCATAAATTCATAGAATCCGGTCCGGCACAGGCAACCTATTGGCTCAACAATCAGCACCGACTCATGGAAGTTCACTGGGATGGCGATAAGGTGTTCAAAAGATCAACTCAAGCTGAAGCAATGACCACGCTTCAATAAAACGAGGACTCAAGTATGGACAACCTATGGCCCTGGCTGATTGTGGCACTGTTTATCGGATTGATGCTCTGGCGACAATCCAGAAAGCAGGAGATGGCATTGACTCCCGATGAGATCGTTCCTCTGCTGATCGATAATATCTCTCTTCAAATGGATCACAACACCTTTGAGGAAGAGATGCCAAAGCGTTTAGATGAGGCTGGCATTAAGCTGATGGCCGCCACTGATGAATCGACGCGTTTCGTCTTTGATCAGCCCCGAACCAGTTGGTTTCACTGGGGTTTTTTCTATACCATTGAGATAATCGAAATCAACAAGAAGGGACTTAACCTCTCTGTCGGAATTTACCCCAAAGGGCCAAATCCACCGCGTGGATTACGTTTAAAAAAACATCTGGATCGATTTGTCGCATTGATTGCTGCTGAGTAACTAATATGGAGGCGACCTTCACTGGCCCAAGCCAGCTCGCTTATTATAACTTTGAAGGCAGGTCTTCATCATTCAGGATGGCTGCATGCGTATCCTGTTGCTCTCCGCCTATGATGCCGCCAGCCACCGGCAGTGGCGGTTAGGTCTTGCTGCCAACCTGCCGCAACATCAGTGGACAGTGTTAACACTGCCGGACAGGTTTTTTTCATGGCGTATCCGTGGCAATGCCCTCTCCTGGATTGCCGAACAGCAGGATCTCTTGCAGCAAACATTCGATCTGATCATCGCCACATCGATGGTGGATCTGGCCACCCTGAAGGGGCTGCAGCCCAATCTGGCAGCTATACCCAGCCTGCTCTATTTTCACGAAAACCAGTTCGCCTACCCCGAATCGGGCCATGCCCACAGCAGCGTTGAAGCGCAGATCACTTCGATCTACAGTGCCATGGCGGCAGATCGCCTGCTGTTCAACTCAGCCTATAACCGCAAAACATTCCTGCATGGTGCAAAAGCCCTGCTGAAAAAGATGCCTGATCACGCGCCGCTCTCCGTGATCACCGCACTGGAGGCTAAAAGCAGCGAACTCCCTGTTCCTGTTGATGATATCTGTTTCAGGCAAAAGCAAGGCTCGCCTGATGAGCCTGTGATACTGGTCTGGAATCACCGCTGGGAGTACGACAAAGGGCCGGATCGACTACACCTGCTGTTAAAAGATCTCATGCACAGAGGCGTGGATTTCAGAATCCATCTGCTCGGCCAGCGTTTCCGCAGATGGCCGGAAGCCTTTGATCATATAAAAGAGGTGTTTAAGGCGCAGATTCTCAGTTGGGGTTATATTGAGGATCGTAATGACTATCTGCAGGTACTGCAGAAATCGGATATCGTCTTCTCCACCGCCCTGCATGACTTTCAGGGGCTGGCCATGCAGGAGGCGATCGCCTGCGGCTGCACCCCGGTTGCCCCCAACAGGCTTGCCTATCCGGAATATATTCCGGCCAACTGCCTTAGTGGCTCATATCCGGAAGATCCGGAGCAGGAGGCCTCTGCGATGGTCGAAAAAATCATTGAACTACAGACGAAACCACAACAGCTCGATATCACGCACCGCTCATGGAGCAATCTCGCTGACCGGTATGAGATGCTACTGCACACCAGTATCAAACCCTGAAAAAAGGGTTCACCGGCTCAGGAGATCAGGGAGATGCCTGTAAAGCTGGCATGGAACATCATCAGGCCAAAATAGGCCAGCGCGGCCACCACCAGTGCCACACCATCCTGCATCAGTGAGATCTTCTCATCACTCACCCTGGCACCACGTCGATTAGCCGTGATGATGGTTAACTGAGAGTAGAGCAGGAAGCTTCCGAAAAGCAGCAAGGAGGCCAGATCGCCATTGGCAACCAGATGCCCCGTCGCCCAGAAGGAGACACCCCAGAGCATCGGGTGGGGCGTGATCTTTCTGAGTCTCGATTTAATGATAAATGAGACCATCGCCAGCAGAGCAAACAGCATCAGCAGCCCTGTCACATGCATACCCCATGCTGGCGGCTCATAGATCTCGATAAAATCCGCAGCCCCTTTACCCAGCACAATCAGCACCATGCCAGCCAGGGAGATCAGCGCAAAAACAGCTTTATAACCCTTCTCACCCAGCTTGCTGAGAAGTGAACTCCTCAGTGAAGAGCTGGCGGGCATCAGGTGTATGCCAAAGAAGATGATCAATCCGGCTATCAGAAGTTCCATGTTTTTCCCCCTGTTCTGTATTCCAAAGTGGAGAAAAGTTATGGTTGCCATGTTAAGGTTGAATGAAAGTTATATTTAGGGACACTCTGAATAACTACATCCGTGTAGGTATTCAGCACGCAAAGGAAAAAGTGTCATTATTCCTTTGCTAACAACATCAAGCACTTAGAGTGCATGATGTTGGCAGGCCATCCATAGCCTGCTCGGATACTCTGACTTGTTCAGAGTATCCTTAGGATCAAGGATGACCATGATGAAACCACGCCTGATTATTCTGATGACATCTATCCTCAGCCTGCTTGCAGCCTGCTCCTTTGATAGCGGGGCTGGCAGCATCACCCAGCAGCAGCTGTTAAAGCGCCTGAGCGAAGGAGAGAAGACGCTGATTCTGGATGTGCGTACTGGCGGTGAATATGCGCAAGGTTATATCCCGGGCGCGATGCATATCGACCATCGTGAGATAGAGAGCCGCATACATGAGATCAAAACATATAAAGATAAAACTGTCGTGGTCTACTGCCTTACCGGCATGCGCGCCTCCATGGTTGAGGCCAACCTGATTGAGGCTGGGTTCAGCAAGGTTTTTCATCTGCAGGGTGACTGGTCGGGCTGGCAGGCGGCCGGACTCCCGTTCACCGAACCGAAAGAGAAAAGTGCTCAACTGTGAGTACTCAACCGCAACAATTTAGATTATAGTTTCCCGCTTTATAGCTGGACGAATATTTCTGACTGAGAGAAGTAGCCCTATGAGTTCTAATAAATACATGACAGGCAGTCTTGACCTGACCAAACATGATACCGGCACCGGTGCACACCGCTCACGTATACCGGTATATATGGATTTCCTGCCCCCATGTAACCACGCCTGCCCTGCTGGCGAAGATATTCAGGCCTGGCTGGCACTGGCACAGGCCGGTGAGTATGAGGCCGCCTGGCAGAAACTACTGGAGAACAACCCTTTTCCGGCCATTCACGGGCGTGTCTGTTACCACCCGTGTGAAACCGCCTGTAATCGCAACTACACAGATGACACAGTAAGCATTCATGCTGTTGAGCGCTTTCTTGGCGACCTGGCTATGGAGAAGGGGTGGAAACCCGAATTCACCGCACCTGCCGGTGGCAAACGCGTACTGATTATCGGTGCCGGGCCATCCGGCCTCTCCGCGGCCTACCACCTGATTCGCCTTGGCCATGAAGTGGAGATCCGTGAAGCAGGCCCGTTTGCCGGTGGTATGATCCATTTCGGTATTCCTGCTTACCGCATGCCTCGCAAGGAGCTCAATCAGGAGATTCAGCGTGTTGTGGATATGGGCGCGAAGATCGTTCTCGACTGCCGTGTCGATGATATCGAAGCAGCCAAAGCTGAGGGCGGCTTTGATGCTGTGTTCGTTGCCGTGGGCGCCCACCTGAGCAAAAACATTGAGATTCCAAGCCGTGATGCCCGCAAGATGATGGATGCGGTAAGCTTCCTGAAAAGCGTGGAACATGGTGAAGATCTGCAGCTCGGTCGCAGGGTCGCTGTTTATGGCGGCGGCAACACTGCCATGGATGCGGCACGCACAGCCAAGCGCCTTGGTGCTGAAGAGGCGGTGATCATCTATCGCCGTGATCGCGCCAGCATGCCTGCCCACGATTTCGAAGCTGATGAAGCAATCGAAGAGGGCGTGAAGATCAACTGGCTGCGCACCATCAAAGAGATCGACTGCACCACCATGACCGTTGAGGTGATGGAGCTCGATGAAAATGGTCGTCCGCAACCAACCGGTGAGACTGAAACACTTGAGACCGATGCCCTGATTATGGCAGTAGGTCAGGATACCGACACCGGCTTCCTGAAAAAGGTGGAAGGCATTGAGTTCAACCGGGATGGCACGGTAGTGGTTGGCCCGAATATGATGACCGGAGCAGACGGTGTGTTTGCCGGTGGTGATATGGTGCCAAGCGAGCGCTCGGTCACTATCGCTACAGGGCATGGTAAAAAAGCGGCCCGTTATATCGATGCCTGGCTGCGTGGTGATGCCTATGAGCCTGCCGCCAAACACCCGATTGTCGAACATGACAAACTTCAACTCTGGTACAGCACCGAAGCACCAAAACGGTCACAGGGTGAACTCTCTCCTGAACAGCGTCTGGGCGGTTTCGAAGAGATTCTGCAGGGATACAGTGAAAAAGAGGCGCTGTTTGAGGCCAAACGCTGCCTCTCCTGCGGCAACTGTTTTGAGTGTGACGGCTGCTACGGCTCCTGCCCGGAGGATGCGATCATCAAGTTGGGTAAAGGCAAACGTTATATGTATGACTACGACAAATGCACCGGTTGCGCCTCCTGTTTTGAGCAGTGCCCGTGCCATGCCATTGAGATGGTCAAGGAAGAGACTACAAGCACAGGTCAGGAATAAGGGTGGGTAACGACACGATGACTGAGAAGAATAAAGCCAAACAGATCACCTGCGATGGCGGCACCGCTGTTGCCCATATCGCCTACCGGGTCAATGAGGTCTGCTCGATCTACCCGATCACCCCCTCCTCCGATATGTCGGAGCTGTGCGATCAGTGGGCGGCTCAGGGTAAACCCAACATCTGGGGACAGGTTCCCGAAGTCATTGAGCTGCAGTCCGAGGGTGGTGCAGCCGGCACCGCGCATGGCGCGCTACAGACCGGAGCTCTGACCACCACCTTTACCGCATCGCAGGGTCTGCTGCTGATGATCCCCAACATGTACAAGATTGCCGGTGAGTTGACCTCAACGGTATTCCATATTGCAGCCCGTTCACTGGCTACGCAGGCGCTCTCGATCTTCGGTGACCATCAGGATGTGATGGCCGCCCGCTCCACCGGTTTTGCTGTGCTCTCATCTGCCTCTGTGCAGGAGGCGCATGATGCAGCCCTGATCGCACATGCCGCGACGCTGAAGGCGCGCGTACCGTTCATGAACTTCTTCGACGGTTTCCGCACCTCGCATGAGATCAATAAAATCAGCCTGATCTCCGATGATCAGATCAAAGCGATGATCGATGATGAACTGGTCTTCGCCCATCGTCGCCGCGCCCTGAACCCCGATAATCCATTCATTCGCGGCACCGCACAGAATCCGGACGTTTACTTCCAGGGTCGTGAAAGCTCCAACGCCTTCTACAATGCCGTACCCGGCATCGTACAGGATACGATGGATCAACTGGCCGGATTGACCGGTCGCCAGTACCACCTGTTTGACTACTTCGGTGCAGACGATGCAGAGCATGTGATTATTATCATGGGCTCAGGCACTGAAACGGTTGAAGAGACTATCAAGGTACTCAATGCGCAGGGAGCCAAACTTGGCGTGATCAATGTGCGTCTGTTCCGTCCGTTCTCGCGCCAGCACCTGCTTGCGGCACTACCTGCAACAGTGAAGAAGATCGCTGTGCTTGATCGTACCAAAGAGCCGGGCGCCTATGGTGAGCCGCTCTATCAGGATGTCATGGCTGCACTCTCCGAATCGGTGATGATCGGTGAATTGCCTGCCCTGCCAAGGGTGGTTGGTGGCCGCTACGGCCTCTCCTCCAAAGAGTTTACTCCGGCCATGGTCAAAGCTGTGTTTAATGAGCTGACCAAAGCGACGCCGAAAAACAGCTTCACCATCGGCATCAATGATGATGTGACCCATACCAGCCTTGAGTATGACAAGAGCTTTAATATTGAGCCTGCCAATGTGACCCGTGCCCTCTTCTTCGGCCTGGGCTCCGATGGCACCGTTTCAGCCAATAAAAACAGCATCAAGATTATCGGTGAGAACACGCCGCTGAACTGTCAGGGTTATTTTGTTTACGACTCGAAAAAAGCGGGCTCACAGACCGTATCCCATCTGCGTTTTGGTGCCGATCTGATTCGCGCCCCTTACCTTGTCGATTCAGCCAACTTTATCGCCTGCCATAAAGCCACCTTTATCTCGCAGGTGGATATGCTCGATAAAGCGGCGCAGAACGCTGTGTTCCTGCTCAACAGCCCGACATCTGCAGCGCTGATCTGGGATGAGTTGCCGAAACCTGTGCAGCAGACCATTATCGATAAAAATATCGATTTCTATGTTATTGATGCCTCTACCGTAGCCCGCAATGCAGGCATGGGTCGCCGCATCAACACCATCATGCAGACCTGCTTCTTTGCCCTCTCCGGCGTACTGCCGCGTGATGAGGCGATTGCCCAGATCAAGGTTGCCATTGAGAAGACCTATGCCCGTAAAGGCATGAATGTGGTTGAACAGAACTTTAAAGCGGTGGATGCAGCCCTTGATCACCTCTACAAGGTCGAGACACCGACCACAGCCACCAGCCAGCACGCTATGGATCTGATGGTGCCTGCACAGGCGCCTGAGTTTATCCAGAATGTGATCGCGCCGATGCTGGCAGGCAAGGGTGATGATCTGCCGGTCTCCATGATTCCGGTGGATGGCACCTACCCTTCAGGTTCTGCGCAGTGGGAGAAGCGTAATATCTCCGACTTCGTGCCCAAGTGGGAGCCGGATGTCTGCATCCAGTGCGGCAACTGCTCATTTGTATGTCCGCACAGTGTCATTCGTGCCAAGTTCTACCATGAGGACCATCTGGAAAATGCCCATGAGGGCTTCCCTTCCGCCCCGGTATCAGCCCGCGGCTTCCCTGAAACCCGCTATACGCTTGAGATCTATCAGGAGGATTGTACCGGCTGTGAAATGTGCGTACATGCATGCCCTGCCTTTGACCTGACCGATGAAACCAAATCAAGAAAAGCGATCAACATGACGCCAAAAGCGCCGATGCTGGAGCAGGGAATTAAGGATGTTGAGTTCTTTGAGACCCTCCCTTACAACGATCGCGGCACCATCGACTACTCATCGGTTCGTGGTGCGCAGTTCCTTGAGCCACTGTTCGAGTTCTCCGGTGCATGTTCAGGCTGTGGTGAAACCCCGTATGTGAGGCTGCTGACCCAGCTCTTCGGTCCACGTCTGCTGGTTGCCAACGCCACCGGCTGTTCCTCTATCTATGGAGGCAACCTGCCCGCCACGCCGTGGACATCGAACAAGGATGGCAGAGGCCCTGCCTGGTCCAACTCGCTGTTCGAGGACAATGCCGAGTTCGGCCTGGGCATGCGCATTGCCGCCGACCAGCACACGCACATGGCCAAGCAGCAGCTGCAGGGGCTGAGTGAATATTTCGATGCCTCATTTATCGATGAGATCATCCATGCTGACCAGAGCATCGGCTCCGGCATCACCCAGCAGCGCGAACGCGTTGAGAAGTTGAAACTGGTACTTGAAGGCATAGATGATCCGCGTGCCAGGAACCTGCTCACCGTGGTTAACCATCTGGTTCGCCGCAGTGTCTGGCTGATTGGTGGTGATGGCTGGGCTTATGATATCGGCTCTGCCGGACTCGATCATGCGCTGGCATCAGGTCGCAATATCAATGTGCTGGTACTCGATACCGAGGTCTACTCCAATACCGGTGGTCAGGCTTCGAAATCGACACCGATAGGTGCCACTGCGAAGTTCGCATCAGCTGGCAAACCGGTCGGCAAGAAGGATCTGGCACTACAGGCGATCTCCTACGGCAATGTTTACGTAGCCCGCGTTGCTATGGGTGCCAACCCGCAGCAGACACTGCTGGCGATGCGTGAGGCCGAAGATTATCCCGGCCCATCCATTATCCTTGCCTATAGCCACTGTATCGCACACGGCATCGATATGACGCAGGGTCTGAATCAGCAGGATATGGCAGTTGCCTCAGGCTACTGGCCACTGATTCGCTACAATCCGATGCTGCGTCAGGCTGGCAAGCGCCCATTCGTACTGGACTCGCCAACACCGACGATGAAGGTGCGCGATTACGCCTACACCGAGATGCGCTACAAACTACTGCAGCGCAGTCACCCGGAAGAGGCGGAACGTCTGATGGGTCTGGCTCAGGAGTCAGCCGATCTGCGCTGGGCCACCTATGAACACATGGCCGAGCAGGATCCTTCTGAGTTCCAGCCCATGAAGTAACAGAGATATCCCCGGCCTGCCGGGGATATTGCTTTAACACTGCCAGACAGGAGCGCACCATGAAGTATGATTATGACATCCTGATCGTCGGATCCGGCCCTGCAGGTCAACATGCCGCCTGGCAGGCTGCTCGCATGGGCAAAAAAGCTGCGATTGTTGAGCGTAAGCCGAGCATCGGTGGCGCCGGGCTGCAGACAGGCACCATCCCCAGCAAAGCACTGCGTGAAGCTGCCTATCTTGCCTCCAGAACAGGTGCGCAGGGTATGCGTGAAGCATCCCGTACAGCCCGTTACGGTGTCATGGCTGAGGCGGTACGACGCAAGGATATGGTCATCACCCAGCAGGAGTCGGTGATCGTAAAGAGGCTACTGAAGTCGGGGGTCAGCCTGATTCCGGGTGAAGCCTCCTTTGTTGATGCGCATACGCTGGAGGTGATGGACAGCTCTGGTGGTTCCAGACAACTGACCGCTGATATTATTCTGTTGGCCACCGGCTCCAGACCACGTCGCCCCTCGCATATCCCGTTTGATAAAAAAACGGTACTCGACTCCACCTCGATCCTCAATCTTAAAAAACTACCAAGAAGCCTTCTGGTGGTGGGTGGCGGTGTCATCGCCTGTGAGTTCGTATCGATCTTTGCTGCTCTCGGTGTTGAGGTCACTGTTGTTGATTCACATGAACAGCTGCTGGCTTATCTCAGTGAAGATGTGGTTGGCGTTCTGGCTGAATCCTTTGAAAATATGGGTGTTGAGTTTCATATGCAGGAGCGCGTAGCTGCGATCAGTATTGAGGAGGGTCGCACGCTTACCCTGCTGGAGTCGGGCAAAAAGCTCTACTCCGAGGCAGTGCTATATGCGCTGGGTCGAGAGCCCAATTCACAGAGTCTGAACACACCAAAGGTCGGCCTTGAGCTGGATCAGGGGTGGATCAGTGTGAATGATAATTTTCAGACCAGCACCCCCAATATCTATGCCGTAGGCGATCTGATCGGCTGGCCTGCGCTGGCCTCAACCGGCATGGAGCAGGGACGCGCTGCCGTACTGCACGCTTTTGCAGGCAAAACGCACGCCATGGCCGAGCATCTGCCGATGGCCATTTATGCGATTCCCGAGATCTCCTGGGTCGGCAAAACCGAGAAAGAGGCGAAAAAAGAGAAGCTTGATTACGTGGTTGGGCGCGGCAACTTTAAAGAGAGCGCTCGCGGTCAGATTATCGGCGACAGCATTGGTCTGGTGAAGCTGATCGTGGATGCCAGGTCGCACAAGTTGATTGGTGTCCATATTGCCGGTGAACATGCCAGCGAACTGATCCATACCGGCCAGCTACTGATGCATTTTAACGGCACAGTGCATGATCTGGTCAGCAATGTATTCAACTATCCGACACTGGCAGAGTGCTACAAACTTGCTGCGCTCGACTGCCTGGAGAATCTGAAACCATAAGCCTTACCTGAGACAGACAAGGGGTACCATTGGGCAATCCCTGCTGTATAATGGCCTGTCTATGGAAGAGACCGTGCGCCGCACCACTGCATGGACATTGTTCATCGCACTCCTGTTTGCCCTGACCGGCAACGCGCATATCGTACTGGCCGCAGAGAAACCAGCCCAACAGCACCGTGAAACTCTGGCTGTCATGCAGATGCTCTACGGTATCGAGGTGCGTGCTGCACACCGTTTCCAGCTATTCTCAGATCGCGCCAGCGCCGAGGGTTATGCCAGTATCGCCCATCTCTTTAAAGCCATCGCGTTCTCCGAGACCATCCATGCCGACCATTTCAAAGCGCTGATCGAAAGCCTCGGCGACAAAACTGCCACCATTGACCTCTCATCCATCAAAGTGGCATCAACCGATGACAATCTTGCATATGCCTCAACCACAGAACTGGCAGAGATCAACAGCCAATACCCCCGCTATATCCGACGCATCGCCCCGGAAGGGCACCAGCAGGCGCAACAGTATATCGAATATGCCTGGGAGGCAGAGAAACATCACCGCAAGCTGATCGAAGAGATGCAGAGCCAGACTGCGCGCCTTTTCAACAAAGTGCTGGCAACCTTCGGCGCAGCAGGTGGCAAACGCTACTACGTCAATCAGACGTGTGGCACCACTGTCACCGAACTACCCGAAGATCACTGCCCGGTATGCCATATGCCGGTAGCAACCTATATCGAAGTCCCAAAGCCCTGACCTCTTCGCTCTGACAAGGAGGCACGGCAAGGCACTATTTCTGTTACAATAGAAGTATGCGCAACTCATTCTCCCCCTCCCGCCTGCTGCTGCTCATCCTGCTTATCTCTCTGCTGCTGGTCGTGGTACAGATGGAACTGGTATCACTGGTCTTTGCAAAGCTCGGACTCTCCCCTAATCAGGGCATGCTGCTTCTGCTCTTCTCTCTGATGGGCAGCCTGCTGAATCTGCCGCTGCTCTCCATCAAGGCAGAGATGCCGAAAGTCGAGATTAAAATCAATACACCGCAGGGGCTGCTGCATATTCCGATTCCGTTTGAAGGAAAAACAGTGATTGCTGTGAATGTTGGCGGTTGTCTGATTCCACTGGTCTTCTCTGCCAGCCTGATTCATCGCTTCCCTATTCCGACCTCTGCACTTCTACTCACAACTGGCCTCTGCTCGATCATCTGCTATCTGGCCAGCCGCCCGATTCCCGGTATCGGTATCGGTATGATGCCGCTCGTCGCCCCGGTCACCGCCGCCATCATCGCCATCACCTTCGGCGGTGAATATGCCGCACCACTGGCCTACATCACCGGCACACTGGGTGTGATCATCGGCGCCGATCTGATGCACATGAAGGATATCTCCAGACTCGGCACCCCCGTCGCCTCCATCGGCGGCGCAGGCACCTTCGACGGCATCTTTCTCACCGGTATCGTTGCTGTGCTACTTACTTAGCATCCGACAATCAGCCAATAAAAAAGGCTCCCGAAGGAGCCTTTTTTATCACCATCTATCAGACAGGTTAGATATGAATGGCACGATCATCGGAATCGAGCACGGATTCGTGGATCATCTCCGAGAGGGTTGGATGCGGGAACATGTGGTGTGCCAACTCTGCTTCAGTAGTCTCCAGTGTTTTGGCGACACCGAGTGAAACGATCATCTCGGTCGCTTCAGCACCGACGATGTGCGCACCCAGCAGCTCACCGGTTTCAGCATGAAAGATGGTTTTGACCATGCCTTCAGTCTCAGCCAGACCCATCGCTTTACCGTTGGTGCCGTATGGCATGCGGCCCACTTTGTAGGGAATGCCCTCTTCTTTGCACGCGTTCTCTGTTTTACCGCATGAACCGACCTGTGGCTGGCAGTAGGTACAACCCGGTACATTACCATAATCAACAGGATGCGGATGTTTCCCGGCAATCGCCTCGACACAGACAATGCCCTCATGGCTGGCCACGTGTGCCAGTGCAGGGGCACCAACCACGTCACCGATGGCGTAGATGCCGGGATGGTCGGTACGATACCAGTCATCCACTGCAATGGTGTTACGCTCCACCTTCATGGCGGTATTTTCAGCACCAATGGCATCGGTATTACCGATCACGCCAACAGCAACCAGACAGACATCACCTTCAACACTTAACTGTTTGCCTTTGGACTCATACGCTACGATAGCTTTGCCATCGACATTTTTCGCCGACGATACCATCGCACCGGTAATAATCTTGATCTTCTGTTTCTTGAAGCTGCGCTCCACCACACGGGAGATCTCATGATCCTCCAGCGGCAGAATCTGATCCGCCGCTTCGATTACCGTCACATCAGAACCCATCGCGTTGTAGAAGTAGGCGAACTCCATGCCGATGGCTCCGGAGCCTATCACCACCAGCTTCTTCGGCAGGGCTGTTGGCGCCAGCGCCTGTTTGTAGGTGATGATCACCTCGTTATCGACATCCATGCCCGGGAATGCACGCGCACGCGCACCGGTAGCCACAATCACATGTTTGGCGGTGACCTGCTTAGAGTTGCCTTCACTATCTTTGACCATCAAGCGGTTATCCGCCTCAAATGTCGCGTAACCCTCGATATGTTCGATCTTGTTCTTCTTGAACAGGAAGCCGATACCACCATTGAGCTTGGCCGAGATGGCACGTGAACGGGCAACGGCCTTCTCCAGATCGGGATTGGCCTCAGTCACACCCAGGCCCAGCGCATCACCACTATGTTTGATGATATTGATCACCTCAGCGGTACGCAGCAGCGCTTTGGTTGGAATACAACCCCAGTTCAGGCAGATGCCACCAAGATGGGTCGACTCGATACAGGCGACCTTGAAACCGAGCTGGGCAGCACGAATCGCCGCCACATAACCGCCGGGGCCGGCGCCAATCACCACCAGATCATACTCGCCATCAGCATTGAACAGACCGGCAGTTTTCAGATGCAGAGCTTCCGCCTCCTCGGCATCGTGCGCTTCATGCGCTGCGATGGATGCCGGATGCAAATCAGGAGCGGATTCTGAACCCAGCTCAACTGCCTCCTCACATTCAACCTCTTCACTGATCGCGATAGCACAATCTGCTGCCGAACCCTCTGCCCGGTAGTCATCTGCAACCTCTTCATCATCCTCACGAATCACGGCAATCGGAGCGCCTACAGTGACAACAGAGCCTTCAGGGGCGATGATTTTGTGCAGCACTCCCTCATCGACAACCTCCATCTCCATGGTCGCTTTATCAGTCTCAATCTCGGCCATCACTTCACCGGAGATGAGTTCATCACCCTCTTTTTTCAACCAGCGGGCAATGCGCCCTTCGGTCATGGTTGGCGATAACTGGGTCATAAAAATATCAATCGGCATTATAAAACCTCATAAAGAATTAACCACAGAGACACTAAGGCACAAAGAAGAGCGAATCATGTTTTTATGCCTCTTTGCACTTGCATGGTTCGTATTTAAATAAGCGTTCCGGCAGGGCGCTCGATATGTTTCTTCAAGGCTGCCAGGAACTCAGCACCCACAGCACCATCCACCACGCGGTGATCACAGGAGAGGGTCAGGGTCATCATCTTCCTCACCACAACCGCTCCATTTTCAACAACCGCGCGCTCATCAGTACCACCGACGGCGAGAATCGCACCTTCGGGCGGATTTACAATAGCAGCAAACTGCTTCACACCATACATACCAAGATTGGAGATCGAGAAGGTGCCACCTGAATACTCTTCAGGCTGCAATTCACCAGCCCGTGCACGGGTTGCCAGCTCTTTTACTTCCGCAGAGATGTCGGAAATTCCCTTCTGCTCGGCAAAACGGATCACCGGAGTGATCAGACCTCCGTCAATAGCCACCGCCACCGAGATATGGGCATGTTTATGCAGCAGGGTATCGCGATCTGTCCAGCTGGCGTTGGCAGCAGGCACATCCACCAGCGCCTTGGCAACCGCTTTAATAACAAAATCATTTACACTGAGCTTGAAGGCGCCATCAGCAGCTTCATTCAGCTGAGCCCGGAGATCCATCAAACGATCCATGCTGACATCCACACTCAGATAGAAGTGTGGCACCTGCTGTTTGGACTCAGACAGGCGGCGGGCAATGGCCTTACGCATCATCGAATTCTCAACGCGCTCAAACTCATCCTCATGGTATGGAAGCGGACCGGCAGGCAGCGGACGCGCCGGAGGTGCTACAACGGCAGCCGTTGCGCCACCGATATTGATGCCGCGCCTGACTGCTTTCTCAACATCTGATCGGGTAATACGGCCATTGGGACCGGTGCCTGCAATGGCCGCCAGATTAATCCCCTTCTGTTTGGCCAGTCGACGTGCCAGAGGACTGGCTTTGATACGTCCCTTGCGTGCCACAGGAGCCGGGGCCACAGGTGCAGCAACAATCTCAGCTACAGGTGCAGGGGCCTCTTCTACAGCAGTAGCCTGCGCCTCTTCTGCGGCCGGAGCAGCATCACCAGCGGCTGGTGCATAATCGGCAGCAACCTCTTCACCCTCCTCGGCAATCACGGCAATCACACTGCCGACAGGGACAGTGGCGCCTGCAGGTGAAAGGATTTTGTGCAAAACCCCTTCATCGACAACCTCCATCTCCATTGTCGCTTTATCGGTCTCCACCTCGGCCAGAATCTCTCCTGATTCCAGGGTATCACCCTCCTTCTTCAACCAGCGGGCTATTTTACCTTCGGTCATGGTTGGCGAGAGCTGAGTCATAAACAGATCAATCGGCATAATTTTCCTCGAATTTTTTTACCACTAAGGCACAGAGGCACAAAGAGCATACGGAAAATACTTTGTGCCTTCGTGTCTCTGTGGTGAGTTCCATCAAGCTTTTCCGCAGGCCACACGGGCTGCTTCAACAATATCTGCCACACTTGGCAGTGCCAGCGCTTCAAGGTTGGCCGCATACGGCATCGGCACGTCTTTTCCTGTCACACGAATCACCGGCGAGTCGAGATCATCAAATCCGCGCTCCATAATACGGGCAGAGATCTCAGCGCCAATACCGGCAAAGCGCCACCCCTCTTCAACCACTACAGCGCAGTTGGTTTTGGCCACAGATCTGAGGATCGTATTCTCATCCAGCGGGCGAATGGTACGCGGGTCTATCACTTCGGCTTCAATACCCTGCTGGGCCAGCACTCTGGCCGCCTCAAGCGCAAAACCGGTCATGCGTGAGTGCGCCACGATGGTGACATCAGAGCCGACACGTTTCACATCGGCGACACCCAGAGGAATGATGTACTCCTCATCCGGCACTTCTCCGACATCACCGTAGTTGATCTCATTTTCGATAAATACAACCGTATCATTGTCACGGATCGACGCTTTTAACAGCCCCTTCGCATCAGCCGGATTGGATGGCATCACCACCTTCAGGCCGGGCACATTGGCCAGCCAGTTCTCCAGACTCTGCGAGTGCTGCGCACCAACACGGGCAGCAGAACCACCGGCGCCACGGAAGACCATCGGACAGCTGTACTGACCACCGGACATATACTTCATCTTGGCGGCAGCATTGACGATCTGATCCAGTGCCAGAATGGCAAAGTTCCAGGTCATAAATTCAATCACCGGACGCAGGCCCGCCATTGAGGCACCCACGCCAAGACCGGCAAAACCGAGCTCGGTGATCGGGGTATCAATCACCCGCTTGGGGCCGAACTTCTCCAGCATGCCCTGGGATACTTTGTAGGCGCCATTATATTCAGCCACCTCTTCGCCCATCAGGAAAACGCGATCATCACGTCGCATCTCTTCACACATCGCCTGATTCAGCGCTTCTCTATAAGTAATCTTGCTCATGAGTTCTCACTTCCGGGGTAGGGATAGGCGTGTTCAATAGGATCACTGTAGATATCAGTCCACAACTCTGCAGCATCGGGTTCGGGCTGCGCTTCAGCCGCCTTGCCAATGGCTGCGACCTCTTTCTTGATATCCTTATCTTTCTGTTTGAAGTGCTCTTCAGTGGCCAGACCCGCCTCAATCATCTGAACCTGCAGACGGGCAATCGGATCACGGCCGGAACGCCACTCATCCACCTCGGCACGGGTACGATAGGTGGCCGGATCAGACATGGAGTGACCGCGATACCGGTAGGTCATCGCCTCAACCAGAATAGGACCTTTACCTGAACGGGCATGCTCCATCGCCTCGCTCATCTTCTTCTCAAACTCCAGCACATCCATGCCATCGATCTTCATGCCGGGAATCTTGAATGAGATGCCGCGTTTAAAGAGCTGGGTCTCTGCCGATGCACGATCCAGCGATGTACCCATGGCGTACTGGTTATTCTCAACCAGAAATACGATCGGCAACTTCCACAGTGCCGCCATATTAAACGATTCGTAGACCGCACCCTGATTGATGCCGCCATCGCCCATAATGCAGATGGTCACACGACCATCCTCCTTGTACCAGCTGGAGAAGCCGAACCCGAGCCCGATAGGCACCTGCTCGCCAACAATGCCATTACCGCCGGCAAAGTTCTTGTCGATATCAAACATATGCATCGAGCCGCCCTTGCCTTTGACAATACCTCCGGCTTTTCCAAGCAACTCAGCCATAACCGCTGTCGGGTCTGAGCCACGCGCCAGAATATGGCCATGGTCACGGTAACTGGTCATCATATAGTCGGTAGCTTCGGCTGCATGTTGCAAACCGACGCAGACCGCCTCCTGACCATTACAGAGGTGGCAAAAACCACCGATCTTTTTCAGGCCATAAAGCTGGCCCGCTTTCTCTTCGAAACGGCGGATAAAAAGCATCTGGTCATGCATCTCATGCAGACTCTCTTCAGAGAAGAAATGCCCGTCATGGGTGATACCAGCTTCCGATTTCTGCTTTGCAGACATGGTGCCTCCGGCAATGATTGGATAGGCCAAACCGCTGTTTTCAGGCAGCAACTCAGCAAGCAGAGGCAAATGTGGGATTTAGCCTCTGCTGACAAAATCGAACACAAAATATATCCGATTCTGGCGCCCCTTCCACAGGGGACACGGCAGCCTTTACGCGTCAAAGCTAGCCTAAATGAGATGGCGGATGCTGCCGTCAGCATCTAACGGCAGCAACCACAACCATTTTATACACTTTTATTGCGATAAAGATCACAGATTAATAGCGGCTGCAAACCATACTAAGCCATTGTTACACGCTTATTAAGGATGCGCTGAACAAGTCAGAGTATCCGTGCAGGCCTTGGATGGCTTGCCACAATCCGGAAGGAGAGCCGGATTGGACGGTATCGCCGCCTTTAGGCGATCGACACGATGCCGAGAGTCAAAATCATGCACAGTAAGTGCTTGATTTTGTGAGCAATTAATATAGCACAGAAAGGAAGCCACCATGTCTAAAATTGTCTCTTTCAGAAAAGGTGAATCCCTGATCAGTCAGGGCGACGAGGGGCTCGTTGCTTATCTGATTCAGAACGGCTGGGTCATGATCAACCAGAACAAAGAGGATGGCAGCACCTTTCAGGTTAAAGTCGGACCCGGTGAAATCATTGGTGAACTGGCACTTACCGGACTGGTTACCAGGCGCAGTGCATCGGCCACAGCCATTACTGACTGTGATGCTGAAGAGATTGATCGCGGCGCCCTGATCCGACTGGTCAACGGCCCGGCCAGCAAACTGACACCGGTGCTCTCGGCACTGCTCTCACGCCTGAAAAGTGCCATGGTGGATGAGAAACAGATTGATGAATGCAGGCCCGAGGATCCGGCCCATGCCGTAATTGTCGGACTCAACAGTATCTCCAGGCAGGCGCTCTGCAATCAACCCTGCACCATCTCACATCTGCCCTGGACATTCGGGGCCCATGTGCCACCGCAAAGTGTCACAGATCTGTTCCGCAACTATCAGGAGGCCGATATCCGTCTGGCCAAATCGAGCCGCCGTGTGCGTGAACAGCATATCCGCATCGAATCGGACAACGAGCACGGCCTGCAACTGCACCTGATGCAGTATGGTGATTATTGCGAAGTCGATGAGAAACGTGTGGGATATGGTGCATCCGACACCACTGTGCCACTGGAGAGCGGTTATCATACGGTCTGCTTCGGCGATCCGGTTGATCCTTACCGCTTTGGTATTGAGGTGTTAAGTTGAGAAGATGCTGAATCAATCAGCACTTCCCTGAAGAGGCCTCACCCGGCCCGTTCACCGTAAGGGGCAAGAGATGAACAATGACCGCAGGCTCGTCTACTCCACAGAGAGCGGAGCGCTTGAAAAAGCCATGACCGGCAAAAAAAACAGCCGCAAGAAAAAAGCCCCGCCAACTGCCCCTGCCATCGTTAACCCTGCCAAGCAGGGCATTCGCATTCGTCGGGAGTCGAAAGGACGTGGTGGCAAAACCGTATCTATTATTGACGGGCTGCCACTGGATGAGAGTCATCTGAAAACGCTGATGAAAAAGCTCAAGGCGGCACTTGGCACCGGCGGCGCAGTCAAGAACGGCAGCCTTGAAATTCAGGGTGAGCATCGGGATAAGCTTCTGCTGCTGCTGGAAAAAGAGGGGTATAAGGCAAAGCTTTCAGGCGGTTAAGCAAGATTCTGCTGTCTGATGACCAATCAGCCATCATTTAGACAAAAGAAAAGGCGGAGTTTGCACTCTCCGCCTTTTCTTTTATTGTGTTTGAGGACACTTATTACTGCTGCTAACAGTGTGGTAAAGTGTACAGCCTAATTTTGACAAATCCGTGACATTCCTCACAAAAAAACAGACAGGCTTAGATTTTTTTATCGCAGCCTCAAAAAGCGGGAGATCTTCGCAAGCCCTATGACCATTCTGCCTGGCTTCAGAAACTCACAACCAGTGTTATAGCAGTCTCGATATCGGTGCTCTTAACCGGTGCAATCACCTTACTGTTGTGATCCACTTTCAGAGAGATTTTACTTGCGAGATGGGAGTTGATCGCATGCTGCAGGGCAGTGATCGACTCTGTTGCCCAGCCATTTTTTCCGCCTTCAGTTGAGAGATCCTGGGTAAACACGGCAGAGTCACTCACCTTCCAGTTTAGACCTGTGGCGCCACGCATGATCGCCTCATTTTTCTTGCTGTTGTTGATGAACTTGGTCTGCCTTAGACCACCACCAATCTCAGCTTTCCAGTGCAGACTGTCGGTTTTTATCAGATCGCGACCATAACCGATGGTTTCGCTGGTACGACGCCTGAAACCGGCAAAGCGATCACTCTGAAAACCGTAGCGGATAAACAGGTAGTCGCGCTCTGTGATTTTCCAGTCCTCCTGCAGACTGGCATCATAAGTTTCAGCCGTTGTCCTGTTATTATCGGTGGAGTTATTGGCGCTGCCCATAATCGTATCGCGCAACTTGATGCCTTCATGCACAAATTTGCCTTTGGCATTGACGATAAAGGTACGGGTATTACCCGAGGTTTTCACGGCACCAAGCTCGATATTATTTTTCCAGCCGCCCGCCGTCTCCTCACAAGAAGCAGTAAAGGGGGCAAGTAGCAGCAGAGTCATCAGGGGTAAAGTGGTCTTTTTCATGCTGCGCAGACTATTGTCACACTTGTGAATTGCCAGCGTAAAAACTACGCATAACGTGTAAGCGCTTCTGTATTTGCAGAGGATCGTGCTATCGTTGCCCTATGACTAAGAGAAATGAGATTATCATTGATCTGGATCAGATATGTTCAGATCCGGAGGTACTGGCCAAACTGCATGAGTGCGCCAGCCTGATGGTGCAGTCCTCTAATAGTCAGGAAGTAAAAAGCGGCTATCAGATGCTGGAGATGGTGGATCAATGCATGCGCCAGCAGGAGAAGAAGGGAGAGTAGTGCTTCATCTGCACAAGGGAGGGGTTATGGCTAGAACAGCATTGGAGCGTACCGATTGAACAGCGTCATGATCTCGGTCACGCTCTATCTGATTTCAGTCAACATTCTGGCCGGTGTCATCTATATGTTCGGCCAGAAGAAGGCCGGCCTATTGTGGATCGAATATCCATTTGTCTATGCTCCGCTGATTATCTTCCAGTTCCTGATGCCCCAGTTCATGTCCATCCCCGGTCTGGCTGAAACTGAAAACTCACTGAAATATTTTCTCTTTATGTTGCAGGGCTTCAGCTGTGGCGCTATCGGAGCGATGATCCTTTTACCCCGCTTTTTTGTACCTGCCACCACTACCATGGAGAAACTGAAGGTAACTGCCATCAGCTGCCTGGCGATGTCGATGATGTACCTGATTACCCGCTGGCTATTTTTTGAGGCACTGCGTTTTCTTCTTCCCCGCATGCATGGCGGCGGCTAAAACCCTATAAAAATAGCTCGATTGCAGCGCTCAACTGTTCTACAATGGAAGTAGCGGAGGTTACGATATGGAAGATCTCAAAGGCTCAGAATCGTGGCGCATATTCAGAATTATCAGCGAATTCACTGAAGGTATCGACACACTCAATGAGCTCCCCTATTCGGTAACCATCTTCGGGGCTGCCCGAGCCAAACCCGGTGATATCTATTACGAAGCTACTGTGGAGATCGCCAGAAAACTGGCTGAAGAGGGTTTTGGCGTCATCTCCGGCGGTGGGCCGGGTATCATGGAGGCGGCCAACAAAGGGGCAGCCGAAGGCGGTGGCAAGTCGGTCGGCCTGAATATCACCCTGCCGGAGGAGCAGACCCCTAACCCCTACCAGAACCTCTCGATCAACTTCCGCTACTTCTTCGTGCGCAAAGTGATGTTCGTTAAATACTCTATGGGTTACATCTGCATGCCCGGTGGCTTTGGAACACTCGATGAGTTTTTCGAATCACTGACCCTGATGCAGACCCAGAAGGCATTTCCGCTACCACTGGTACTTTATGGTCACGCCTTCTGGAAAGATCTGCTCAGCTGGGTTGAAAACACAGTACTGGAGGCCGGTTACATCTCCAAAAATGATCTCAAGCTGGTCACCGTCACCGACGACATCAATGAAGCCGTTGAGATCATGTGCAGACACCGCACATGGAAACTACAGCAGGTTCAGCTCGCAAAGACTCACGGTCTGTAAAGCCTTGTAATCGCTGCTTATTCAGAGCGCTCGGTGATTTCGATCAGATGGTAACCGAACTGTGTTTTTACCGGGCCATGCACCTTGTGCAGTTCGGCAGAGAAGACCACCTCGTTGAACTCTTTGACCATCTGGCGCTCACGGAAGCTTCCGAGATCACCGCCTTTTTGACCTGAAGGGCAGCTGGAGTACTGCTTTGCCACCTCAGCAAAATCGGCACCGCTCTCAATCTCCGCCTTCAGCGCTTCACACTGCTGCAGATCTGCAACCAGAATGTGACGTGCTGATGCAGTTTTCTTCTTTCTGTTCCAACCGAACATAATAACCCCTTTTAGCTCTACTCATTTAACTTTTTTCGTGACGATCAAGTAGCTGTTTAATCACAAACTCTGCCACTCTTATTCGTGTTTATTTGTGTTAATTCGTGGTTCGATTTTATGTTTTCACGTCGATCCAATAACTGTTTGATGACAAAGCCTGCCAGCATAAAACCGAACAGGTTCGGCATATAGGAGATCGTGCCATTCACCGCCCTGGGCAGTGCGCTCGAGTCCTTGCCAACCGGTGCCTGCGGCAGCGGTTTGATCGGAAACTCGCCGGAGAAGACCACCGGATAATCCAGTGATGCACCAGCCCGGCGCAGCTTGCGGCGCAGATTGACCGCCAGACCACAGTTGTAGGTTTTATCCAGCGTGGTGATCTCCGCCCGTGTCACATCCAGCCTGCCTCCGGCTCCCAGACTTGAGGCCACGGCAATGCCCAGCTTCTGACAAGTAGCCACCAATACCGCCTTACAGGCTACCGAATCGATGCAGTCGATCACGTAATCGAAATCACCCGCAGCTAGAAACGACTCCATATTCTCAGGGCTGAGAAAGCCGACATGGGCATTGAGCTGCATATCGGGATTGATATCGAGAATCCTCGCCCCCATTGCCGTAGCTTTATCCTGCCCCAGCGTGGAGTGGGTACAGACCAGCTGCCGGTTCATGTTGGAGAGCCCCACCTCATCATGATCAACAATGGTCATACGGCCAATGCCTGAGCGGGCAACCGCTTCGACAGCAGCGCCACCCACACCACCCAGACCAACAACCAGAATATGCAGGCTGGCAAGATATTCCAATCCGGCCTCACCAACGAGTATCGCGGTACGCTCCTGTGCTTGACTCATAATCTGAACAGCTCCCTGGCATTGTGATTACAGGTAGCGGCCAACGCCTGACTATCTGTGCTGCGAAGCGTAGCGATATGGGCAAGGATATCGATCAGAAATGCAGGTTCGTTGCGCTCACCCCGCCTGCCGGCCGGCGGCTGATCCGGCGCATCGGTCTCTAGCAGCAGTCTCTCAGCAGCGACAGCTTTAACCACAGCCTGCAGACGGGTTGCCCGCGCATGGGTAACCGAGCCGCCAAAACCGAGATAGAAACCGAGATCGATCAACTGTTCAGCCTGCTGCAGGGAGCCGGAGAAGCTGTGCACCACACCACGCAGACCGGGATAACATCTGATCTCCCTGATCACCACATCCACCGCTTTGTAGGCGTGCACGATCACCGGCAGATCGTAGCTAAGGGCCATCTTCAGCTGTGCCCGCAACCAGTGCAATTGTAGCTGCATATCAACATCACAGAGGCCCGCATCCAGACCGCACTCACCCACGGCAACCGCACCGTCTAAAAAGCCGGGTAATCGTTGAAGGTCATCCTCACGATGTTGATCACAGAACCAGGGGTGCAGGCCGAAGGCCGGATAGATCCGACTATCGAGCTCAGCAAGGTTTTTCAACTTCACCCAGCCGCGACTGCTGACGGCTGGCACAACGATCTGCTCTACACCCGCCCTGCGAGCCCGTTGCAGAACTTCGACCCGATCGGAATCGAACCGCGCATCATCAAGATGACAATGGCTATCTATGAGCAGCATCGACTCATACTGTTATTTGAAAAGCGTTTCACAACCGCGCCACGTGGCTGACTCAGGCGTCGGCCTGATGTCGGCATGCCACACCTTCTCTGCATCAAAGGCCCCGAAATCAAACAACCCCTGACACGCATCACGACCACTGCCGCCATCCATCTCATCCTGCCCGTCGCGATCAAAGAGTTGATCATCACCATCGCCGCCATCGAGTTTGTCGTTGCCATACCAGCCGTAGAGCCTGTCATTGCCCGCATTGCCAAACAGCCTGTCGTCGCCATTCTCACCGTAGAGGGTGTCCCTGCCATCACCACCCTCAAGAAGATCATCACCGGGACCGGCACTTAAGACATCTTTACCACTGCCACCCTTGAGTGCGTCGTTACCTTTATCGCCGGTCAGCTTGTCATTGCCGCTGCCGCCATCGAGAAGATCATCACCATCGCCACCGAACAGCTTATCATTTCCTGCTTCACCATAGAGCCGGTCATTGCCATGGCTGCCCTTGATCTGATCATCGCCATCACCGCCGCAGATCAGATCATTGCCGCCAAGGCCATTGATCTTGTCATCACCGCCCAGTCCGACAATCACATCATCACCCTCAGTGCCGGTGATACGATCCTTTTTTTCCGTACCGATGATGGTGGCCTGCTTGCCTGCACACTGCGCTGCAAACAGCGTGGCAGGCAGGCTCATCGCTGAGATCAGCAGCAGCACTGTTGTCACAAGGGCTCTATTCATAATCTTCTCCGGCAAAAACAATGCGATAATATATTAAGCGTCAGGGGCAGCCCCCTTAAACAAGCTTAGCCTTGAGCAGCCTTCAGTCTGGCCGCTTCAGCATGCAACTCCGCCATATCCAGCGCTTTGATCTCAGCAACCAGCGCCTCAAGATCCTTCTCAGCCAGCGCTCCCGGCTCTGAGTAGAGCATCAGCCCTTCGCGAATAATCATCAGTGTGGGAATCGAGCGGATATTGAAATGGGCGCCCAGCTGCTCCTGCTCCTGGGTATTGATCTTGCCAAACAGCACATCGGGATGATTTTCAGAAACCGCTTCGAAGGTCGGGCCAAAGGCTTTGCAAGGTGCACACCATGGCGCCCAGAAGTCGAGAATGGAGATTGCACTGCCATCCACCTCCTCTTTGATATTCTCTTTGGTAATCTCGACTGTGGCCATCGGGCACTCCTTGGACTCTGCATCATCACTCAGGCTCACTTCGACGATCGCGAAGATTGAATCGACAAGAGATAATGCGGTGGGATCGGCCCAATATATATCGAAATGCTAATATATCAAGGTTATGGGTGTTCAGCAGATAAAAAAGGCCCCGAAGCATCAAACTTCGGGGCCTTGCATCCGGAGTGGAATCAAAGCCGCAGTGTCAGTCCACGACAGGATTATTTGTATAACGGTTGGACTGGTTGAGATCAGGATAGAGTCGCTCCTGCTTCTCTTTCAGCTCCGCCAGTGAGCAGGCTGGCACGCCGATCAGGCCTGAGATGCGATTGATATACTGCTCTTCAAGGAATGCGATATCGCCATCGGCCATGGCAACACGCCAGAGCTTGGCAAGGATAGCAGCGCGTTCATCCACCTTATAGTTATCAACAATCTGCTTCACGACATTTTCAATGCGCAGGTCTGTACGCTCTGTGTCCTGAGCCTGCTCAATCAGCTTGTCGCTCTCTTCAGCGGAGAGATTGAAATGTTCACCAAGTACTTTGACGATCTCAGCATGCTCTTCAGCATCGATCTTTCCATCCATCGACATCATGCCAACCATCAGTTTGGTAATGGCCAGCGTCAGCTCCGGCAGCTGTTGATGTCCCTCTTCCCTGCGCCACCAACCCTGTAATGTTTTAAGCATAAAACCTCCCTCGCTTCTTTGGCGAGCCATGTGCCAGCCATTTGACGGTAATTTCTATCGGCAAGCGTGCAACTATCTACCAACCCCACAGTCCTTTATTGCATTTTTTTGCCCGGAGCTCCCTGATCATGCATTCACAGCTGCCCCTTTACAAACTATAGCAGGTACGATGCCATAATATCGTTGATGATGAAATGATGCCAGCGATTGCCATGATGACAACCGATCTGGCACACTGGGGCAATGAAGTTATCTGCCTCCGATTTCCCCGAAGTGCCACTGCTGGAGATGCATGATGTCCACCTGCAGGAGGTGGAGATGATCAACGCCATCTATGAGCTGATTATGGCGATTGAGAGCGGCAAGAGCAGGCGCGCCCTACTCGATGAAAAGCTCGATGAACTGCTGATCCATACGCAGGCGCATTTCGCCAATGAAGAGCGGCTGATGCTGGAGGCGAACTTTCCGCCCTATGCGATGCATCGCAATGCCCACAACCTCTTCCTGGCGGAGCTGCAAGCGGCGGTTAGCAACTGGAAACAGGAGCAGGCGATCGGCCCGATTGATCAGTTCATGCGCTTTACGCTGCCCCGCTGGATGAAGGATCACATCAGCACCATGGATTATGTCACCGCTGGTTATCTCGCCAATCAGCTGCGCAACGAGTAGCAGCGGTCTGCGATCTTGAAAAGGCTTGAGCAGCTCCGTTTTGACAACAGCTTTGTCAACGCCCTGCCCGGCGACCCTGAAGCGGATAACTTTCCCCGTCAGGTATTCTCAGCCTGTTATTCGCGGGTATTGCCAACAGCGGTAAGCAACCCGCAACTGCTGGCCTGCGTCAGTGAGGTCGCTGAATTGCTCGATCTCTCTGCGCTGAGTTGTGAATCGGAGCGCTTCACTGAGATCTTCTCCGGCAACCGGCTGCTTCCCGGCATGGATGCTTACGCCAGCTGTTATGGCGGCCATCAGTTCGGCCACTGGGCCGGACAGCTGGGCGACGGGCGCGCTATCAATCTCGGCGAAGTGATCAATGCCAAAGGTGAGCGCTGGAGCCTGCAGCTCAAAGGGGCCGGGCCGACCCCATACTCCCGCAATGCTGATGGCCTTGCCGTGCTGCGCTCCTCGCTGCGCGAATTCCTCTGCAGTGAAGCGATGTTTCATCTGGGGGTGCCAACAACCCGCGCCCTGAGCCTGATCACCAGCGGTGAACAGGTGAATCGCGATATCCTCTATAATGGCAATGCCGCCCCTGAACCGGGCGCAGTGCTCTGTCGAGTCGCGCCCAGCTTCATCCGCTTCGGTAATTTCCAGCTGCTCGCCTCACGCGCAGAGCTCGGGCTACTGAAGGAGCTGCTTGATTACACCATCCGCAGCGATTTCCCGCACCTTGGTGAACCCTCAATCCCGGTCTATCTGGCGTGGTTTGAAGAGGTATGCCGTTCAACGGCTGAACTGATGGTGCACTGGATGCGGGTCGGTTTTGTGCATGGGGTGATGAACACCGACAATATGTCGGTGCTTGGGCTGACCATCGATTATGGCCCCTACGGCTGGCTTGAGGGTTATGATCCGGGCTGGACACCCAACATCACCGATGCCGAGATGAAGCGCTATCGCTATGGCAATCAGCCGCAGATCGCCTCATGGAATCTGGCCCGTCTGGCCGATGCACTGCTGCCGCTTATTGAGTCGGTTGAACCACTGCAGCAGGCGATCTCCAGCTATGCATCAACCTACGAAAAGGGCTGGCGGGTCATGATGCGCAACAAGCTCGGCCTGACCGGAGAGGTACAGGACGATGAAACCCTGATCCGCGAACTGCTGAGTATCCTGCCGCTGGTTGAGACCGATATGACCATCTTCTTCCGTCAACTCGGGACTGTCAGCACTGATAGTAATCCTGATCAGCTCAGCAATGATCAACTGATCGCACCGCTGCTTGATGCCTATTACGACCTCGGTGCTCTTGATGCCGATTACCGCAACCGCTTTGCCGCCTGGATGCGCAGTTATATGCGGCGCATACAAGCACAGCCGCTATCAGATGCTCAACGCCGACAGCAGATGGACGCAGTGAATCCCAAATATGTGCTGCGCAACTATCTGGCCCAGCTGGCGATCGACCAGGCTGAAGCAGGGGATAACAGCATGATCTACGAGCTGCTTGAGCTGCTGCGTCACCCCTATGATGAACAGCCTGAGAGCGAGCACTTTGCTGCCAAACGCCCGCAGTGGGCCCGCAACCGCGCCGGTTGCTCCATGCTCTCCTGTAGCTCGTGAAGATTGAAAACAACTTGCATTCAATGCTAGTGATTAGAAGATGTCATATATGGTAAAAACAACGCTGGGAAAGCTTGAGCTTCTTGAATATATCGAAAAACATAAAGCCATGACGGTTTATCAACTGGCACAGGAAACAGGCGGTAATTACAATGACATATTCGATCATGTTCGTGATCTCTCCGATGCCGGAGATCTGAAGATTCGCCATGAAACACGAAATGGGCGGCAACTATCCATCGTCGAACACCCTTGCCATCAGCGCCTTCGTCATCTGGATGAGATGTATACCCTGAAAAGATTGCTACAGTGTTCAATCCTTCATGAAGGTTGTGACTCCAAATAAGTCTATTCGAGATTAAACGAAAGCTGTGGCTGTTCGCTGTTCAGTGACCAGTCGACGGGGCTCTTTCCATGTTCAGTGAGATAAGCATTGGCGCTGGAAAAGTGGCGGCAGCCGAGAAAACCGCGATGGGCGGAGAATGGTGAGGGGTGGGCTGCTTTTAGAATCAGGTGGCGATCTGCATCGATCAGCTCCGCCTTGGATTGGGCAAAGTTACCCCACAGCATAAATACGATATGTTCACGTTTTTCGCTTAAGCATCTGATCACCGCATCGGTAAACTGCTCCCAGCCTCGCCCCTGATGTGAACCCGGCTTTTTCTGCTCCACCGTCATCGTGGCATTGAGTAGCAGCACCCCGGCTCTGGCCCATGCGTCGAGGCAGCCGTGATCAGCTGTTTCAAGATTCAGATCAGACTGTAGCTCTTTGTAGATATTGCGCAGTGATGGCGGAATTTTCTGCCCCGGCAGTACCGAGAAGCTCAAGCCATGCGCCTGCCCTGCACCGTGGTAGGGATCCTGCCCGAGAATCACCACCTTCACATCAGCAAAGGCGGTTGCCGCAAAAGCGGCAAAGGTATCCTCCTGTGCAGGGTAGATGGTTTTGCCCGCCGCTCGCTCAGCATCCAGAAACAGAGAGAGATCAACGGCGTAATCCTGCTGTAGCTCACTGGCCAGATGGCTGCTCCACGATGCAGGTAACTGCAGACTCATCCAGTCTCACCCCTTGTTAAACATGATGACGGCAGCCTATGCAAAAATCCTCTTTTTGTCCCCCATATGGGGGACAGCAGATATTTTTGTAGCCGTTATACTTTTGCGCAGCGATGGCGCAAGAGGGAGCGGTGTGCAGCGCATACAACTTATGCCTGACCCAGACACGCAACAGGAGCTATCTATGTTTTCAAAAGTGATTATGATCTGTTGCTGCAATGGATGCATGGGGAAGCTGGAGCTAATCACCTCCTCCGGATTAGCCTGTGATTGATTTCAGCACTCTGTTTTCTCAACTCTTTTCCAGCTTCTGGTGGGCGATCCCGCTGTTGGTACTTGCCGCACTGTTCAAATCGGCATGGTTCAAAGGCTTCATCGGTGAAGTGATGGTCAATATGGCCGCCCGCCTGTTTCTCAACAAAAACGATTATCACCTGATCAAAAACGTCACCATCCCGACCGAGGATGGCACCACCCAGATCGACCACATCATCGTCTCCCGCTTCGGCGTCTTCGTGGTGGAGACCAAGAACATGAAGGGGTGGATTTTCGGCGGTGAACATCAGAAGCAGTGGACGCAGCAGATTTTCAAGTCCAAACACAGGTTCCAGAACCCACTGCATCAGAACTACAAACACACCAAAACGCTCGAATCGGCGCTTGGGCTCCCCCATGAGAAGATGATCTCGGTAGTCGTCTTTGTCGGCGACAGCACCTTCAAAACCGAGATGCCCGCCAACGTCACCCAGGGCGGCGGTTATATCCGCTTTATCAAATCGCACACCAAAATCCTGCTGACCGAGTCCGAAGTGCAACAGATCATCGGCCAGATCGCCGATGGCCGCCTGAAACCCTCGATCAAAACCCATATCGAGCATGCCCGCCATGTAAAAGAGATCGTCGCAAACAAAGAAGCCGTGCAGAAATTGGATGCCAAACTCTGCCCCAAATGCGGCAGCGACATGGTGCTGCGCACCAGCAAAAAAGGCCCGGAAGCAGGTAATCAATTCTGGGGATGCTCCGCATTCCCCAAGTGCCGTACGATTGCGGCTATGGAATCATGATGGAAGGCTGCTGGAAAAGAGAAGCGACTCCATTGGGGCCTGTTTTGATTGCCATGACACAAATCCAGTTCTATAGTGCGGGTCATCAACACCCGCCTCGCCTCTCACTGAAGCGCACTTTTGGCGGGTTTTTTTGTGCCTGAATTACAGCCATACAACAAACCAGCCCTTAGCGGGTATAGCGGCACCTGATCTTGAATATGCATGAACAGGAGAGGGTCAGCTTAAGCTGGCGCGGTATTCAGTCGGTGAGAGATTGAAATTTTTCTCTACTGATCCCGATAGTGAAAATAAACGGGGATCATCCCTGAATTGGAAGATGCGGTGCAGGTGGTAGTTCTTCGCATTCATTTCCGAGAATCTCAGTTCATTCGCCGAAAGGAAGAACGGCGAATATCTGCCGTATTTTGTTGTCTTAACTTCGATGAATCTATCTGAGCCATCTACTTCGTAGGAGCGGATATCGAATCCAGCGCCGTCACCTTCGGTTTGGGCGACATGCTCTATCTTGTCAGCCAGCGACTCTTTCCCCTGTGAAATAAGCAGGGCGCGTTCAAAGTTGAGGGCGAATTGTTCTCCGGCATCGCCGAGGGATTTGTTGCTCGCCTCCAGTTCGAGGTAATTTGTTCGAACTTTATATGTGCGAGCCGGTTCATGAGCCTCTTTTGTCTTGGTCGCTGTTTTTAACTCCGGCGGACTTTCAAGGCGGGCCAGAATATCTGCAACCGTTGGAACTTGAACAATTGAATTCACATCTTCGCGGACTATCACTGTCAGGTCGGAATTTGCGGCCAAACGATCAAGCACGGCATCCGGCAGTAGGTTTTTCTGATAGTTACTAAACGGTTTGTAGCCGGATATAGCGGGCATGCCTAACTCATGCATGATGGCACTGATATTCATATGCTTCATCTCTATCGAACCTTTGCTGCGATTGTTGAGGCGCTGGGCTAGCTCGCGGTTATGCTGGGCCTTATTGTAGGGAATGCCTTTCAACTCCAATGCGAGCATTGAAAAGTAGTCTTCAACAATTGCTGAAACTTCAGCTTCAGACCAAGCATCAGGCATAATATTTTCCTGTTTGGATAACTAAGCAGTTAATTCCAATCACATCATCCAGGCTACAGGCCTCAGGTCAATAATAGGAGTATAGAATCAGCCATTCCATAAATGGAATGGCATCATGCCTGATTAATTAGATCAGCTTGTTGAGTTGGGTGCCGGAGAGGGCAAGCTTGTGGATCATCTTGCCGTGGATGTCGTAGAACTCCTGCAGGGTGCGGTCAAAGGGGTTCTGATGCTGTTGCCAGCTGGTGCCGGCATAGGGGCGTACAGGTTCGGCATCGGTCTCAACCGATGCGATGTTTCTCATCTCGGCTGTAACGACCGGTGGCACCACCACTGCAGGTAGGCGATCGACGTAAAGTGTGATTCCATCTACCATCATCATATTACTATTATAGCAGAATTAGCTAAATCCCCCTATTTACAGCCCCCTTCACCCGACCAGCTTTCCATGCGTGTGCATAATCCTGCTTGATCAGCCCTTTCGGCTGCATATGATTCACGCCTGTTATCAGCCGGCATAGCTCAGATGGTAGAGCAGCTGATTTGTAATCAGCAGGCCACGGGTTCGATTCCTGTTGCCGGCTCCAGTTTAATCAACTGCAGTCATGAAGAGGGGCCCCGCGCGGGCCCCTTTTCATGCCCTGCTTCCCCCCCTCGCCACGCTGACCGGGCAAGCTCTGATCTGCTGCCAAACAGGCAGTGCTATCTATATCCGCAAGGCAGGCGTACTGTGTAGTGGATTAATCAGGAGTTTATCATGGGCAGAGAACAGAAAGGCGGCAGAGAAGGAAAGAAAGAGGCGGCCAAATCACCTAAAGAGAAGAAAGCAGCCAAGGCTGCGAAGAAGGCTGCTAACAAAAACATCCTCGTCTCCGGCTGAATAGCGCATAACCTTATAAAAAAAGGGGAGCCGATTGGCTCCCCTTTTGCCATTTGCACCGGCACTGGTTATTGCATCGAGGCCAATGCCATAAATCTTCGCTCCAGCAGGCCATACCGTTTTTGGCTTTCACTATCTGGAGGTAGTTGCCCTGCAAGGGCCATAAACAGGTCGGAATTCTCTGACCACGCACTGAAACTGGCAGCAATAAACTCTCGTAGCGATTGTTCACTGCTGGCTATCTCATCATACAGCTCTTCACGCCCATCAATGACAGTTACGATATCCTCGAAATCATGGCTGGCGATGAAATCTCCGCGTCCCCGCCCATGGAATGCCTCAATTTTGGTGGCAATGAAATAGGGTGCGGTTACACGTCTTATCTGACTTCCATCGGGAAGTGTATCTTCAACAGCATGGATAATGGCACTGCTATACCAACGATTGGAGAAGCCGAGAATAGCTTCATCAGTTGGCATCAGATCCACAGTGATATCTTCGCTGCGCCAGCGGCAATGAATACCACTCTCAACATCGGGCTTGAAACCCTGATGGCGCATGGCTGATTCAATGCTGTGAAAGTCGAGGTATGTTGCCACCTCTACTATCAGATCAACATCAATCGTGGCCCGCACATCTTCTGCTGCAGGATCACTAATCAGAAGCCCTGTTGTGCAACCACCAAGAAAAACCACCTTCTCTTTCAATGCCCCCAGGCGATTAGCAACGATACTCATCATCGCCAGATTCACATCGCGATTCAGGCCCATGCATTCAATCTCTGCATTAACAGATTTTCTGCGATCTCCCGTTCTCTTACCCGGCCGCCCCTGATGGCATCGACAAGCGCAAGCAACTCATACAGCACGGCATCTTTCTCTGCAGCCATCGGAACTGATCGATAGAGCGGAGAAAATGAAACACCACGCTCTTTACCCTCTGCATAGGGCCAGACGGGAGGAAACTCTCCATCCATGATCAGTTGATCTGCTATCGGAGAAATGGCGTATGAGGTTTTCATACCGCGTACAATGGAACCATGATCCGGGGGAAATGCGTATTTCACGCCGTGAATAAGAAACTCCTCCAGAGCTTTTCTGTTAGGTTGCGGCTGCTTATCTTCTCCAAGCTGCACCAGCAGCCTTGCCCTTATAGCACGCTTAACTCCGGCATTAATTTCCGAGGCACTCATACAGAGTTCATTGGCAAGTTGCACATAACTCCATGGCTTTCCTTTTAGCGCCACCAGTTTGAGTGCAACAATTATATCCTGTGGTTTAAGAATCATCGGCATATGCTATTCGCGATTTGCGAATAGTGCAAATCCAGAAAGGGGATGCACAGCAAACTGCAAAAAAAAGGGGAGCCGATGGGCTCCCCTTTTGCCATTTGCACCGGCAACTTATCAGATCATTGATCTCTTATTTCTCGTCTATCCAACCCTGCAGCGCTTCAACAATCTGCTTGGCCTGCTTGGCGTTGGTGATATTGAACTTGGAGCGCGGGGTGTATTCACCGTTACGCTTCTGAAAGCGGCGGATGGTGAATTTGTCCTCACCATACTCCTCTTTGGCAGCTTCCCAGTTCACATAGCGGAACATGATGGTGGTCCATGCGCCCTTGCTGAGGATCACTTTATCCAGCTGTTTGGTGGTAAGGATACCGCCCTCTTCGTAATCGATGCTTAAATCATCTGGTGTCATAAAGCCCTCGTGGTTGATAGTTGGGGTTAAAAAAGGGGCGCACCCTAACGACTGCCCCCTTTTTTGCACCCCTGGCGTTCAATCAACCACATTTAGAGTCGCCGCACTCCAGGCAGCAGTTGCAGTTATCGAGCCTTACAACCGCCATCGCACCACACTTGTCACACTGCTGTCCTTTAGCAACCGCATCCGCACCCAGCTTGGCCTCAGCCTCCTGACGTTTGGCCTGCAATTCGGCGTTATTCAGCGTGCCCTCCATCATGCCGATGGAGATCAGATGCTGCTGAATCACCTCACCGATCTCGGCAACAATCGATGGCATATATTTGCCGCCACGTTTGTAGTAGCCGCCGCGCGGATCAAATACCGCTTTGAGCTCCTCCACCAGGAAGGTGATATCGCCACCCTTGCGGAAGATTGCAGAGGTGATGCGGGTAAGCGCCACGATCCACATGAAGTGCTCCATATTCTTGGAGTTGATGAACACCTCAAACGGACGCCGATGCGAGGAGCCATCCGGCTCGGTAACAATGACATCATTGATGGTGATATACATGGCGTGATCGGAGTTCGGCGTTTTGATCTTGTAGGTGCTACCCTCAAGGATATCGTCACGCTCAAGCAGCGGTGCGATATGGTGAACTGTTGCCACCTCTTTCGCCGCCTCTTCTCCGGGTTTCTTCACTTCGTAACCGGTGATTTTACTCTCAATTTTAATAGCCATCACTTACCTCCTGCACAACCGGAGACGTTTCCGGTTCTGCCCTGAATATTGCAGCGTATTTCCATGGTTGCCTTGCATGCCCGGACGCTGCGACCGGTATTTGCGGGTGCCCTTAACTCCGTATGAACCAGATAGAGAAGGACCAGCCAATACCCACAGATTTTTTTGCTCACCACAGAGACACGAAGGCACAAAGAAAAACCAAACACCTGTAATATCTCTATAGCTGCGACACACGATGTGTCGCCAAAGATGAAAAGGGAGCTTTTCATCTTTGTGAGGCAAGGGAAAACCACGTTTTTCGCTTGCCGTTTAAGGGGGCGGGCAGGAGCCCGCATCCCGGTTCAAACCATCAAAACTTACCGTAATAACCTTCTTTCAAGGCATCAAAGAGGTTGGCTGCGGTATGCATCTCACCATCATACTCGATCTCTTCATTACCCTTGGCCTCAATCTCAGTGCCATCTTCAAGTTTGAACTTGTAGGTGGTGTTGGTGAGATCTTCCTCTTTCACCAGTACGCCCTGGAAGGCTTCAGGATTAAAGCGGAAGGTGGTGCAGCCTTTAAGCCCCTGCTCGTAGGCGTAGAGATAGATATCCTTGAACTCTTCATACGGGAAATCGGTCGGTACGTTGGCAGTTTTGGAGATCGACGAATCGACCCAGCGCTGGGCGGCAGCCTGAATATCGACATGCTGCTTGGGTGTAACCTCATCGGCCGAGATGAAGTAGTCCGGAAGCTTTGTCGCCTCATCATCACTGAACGGCATGGCAGCCGGATTGATCAACTCACGATAAGCGAGCATCTCAAAGCTGAACACATCCACCTTCTCTTTCGACTTCTTACCTTCGCGAATGATGTTGCGTGCATAGTGGTGTGCAAAACTCGGCTCAATACCGTTAGAGGCGTTGTTGGCCAGAGAGAGCGAGATCGTGCCGGTCGGAGCAATTGATGAGTGGTGCGTAAAGCGGCACCCCTTCTCAATCAACGCTTCGATCATCGCCTTGTCCTCATCACTGCCGGTGGCGAGGAACTTCTGCATATATTTGGAGTACTTGCCCCAGAGCACCTTACCGGCCAGTTTGTCGCCGATTTTGATGCCGTCATCAAGCATCTCGGGACGCTTGGACATCATCTCAGCGGTTACCTCATACTCCTGCTCGAGAGCCGGGGCGACACCCTTCTCTTCAGCCAGCTCAAGACCTGTCTGGAAACCGGTGCGCGCCATCTCATAGGCGATCTTCTCGGTAAACTCGAGCGACTCAGCCGTGCCGTATGGCGTGCGCAGCATGGTCAGTGCGGAACCCAGTCCCAGGAAACCCATGCCATGACGGCGCTTGGAGAGAATCTCTTCGCGCTGTTTGGGCAGTGGCAGACCATTGATATCGACCACATTATCGAGCATGCGGGTGAAGATAGCGACCACCTTGCGGTAGGCTTCCCAGTCAAAGCGGGCGTTATCGGTGAAGGGGTCGCGTACAAACTTGGTCAGATTCACAGAACCGAGCAGGCAGGCACCATAGGGTGGCAGTGGCTGCTCACCACACGGGTTGGTGGCACGCACATCTTCACAGAACCAGTTGTTGTTCAGCTCATTGACCTCATCAATAAGGATAAAGCCGGGCTCGGCATAGTCGTAGGTGGAAGCCATGATCACATCCCAGAGGCGCTGGGCTTTCATGGTGCGGTAGACCTTGCAGGCCACATAACCACGGTCATCCCTGACCGAACCCTTCGGTGCATTGGCAACATGTTTAAAGACGATGCGGGTCTCCGGATCATCGATCTCGGTCTGGCTGGCCGGGAAGACAAGATCCCAGTCGCCATCACTCTTCACCGCCTCCATGAAATCACGGGTAACCAGGCAGGAGAGATTAAACTGGCGCAGGCGACCATCTTCACGTTTGGCACGGATAAAGTCGGTAATATCAGGGTGAGAGATATCAAAGGTACCCATCTGAGCGCCACGACGGCCACCGGCGGAGGAGACGGTGAAACACATCTTGTCATAGATATCCATGAAGCTGAGCGGGCCGGAGGTGTA
The DNA here is from genome assembly GCF_013387475.1 of Mariprofundus sp. KV. GTDB lineage: Bacteria > Pseudomonadota > Zetaproteobacteria > Mariprofundales > Mariprofundaceae > Mariprofundus. Next base: position 209,358 of record NZ_VWNB01000001.1, read on the forward strand.
GGCGCCGGCGCCGGAAACATAGGCACCCTTCGGACGCAGGGTGGAGAACTCATAACCGATGCCGCAGCCCGCTTTCAGGGTCAGCCCCGCCTCATGCACCATGGAGAGGATACCATCCATTGAATCGGGAACGGTGCCGGAAACCGTGCAGTTGATGGTGCTGGTCGCAGGCTTGTGTGCCTCAGCTCCTGCATTGGACATAATACGACCGGCAGGGATCGCGCCGTTGGCCAGTGCCCATGTGAATTTCTCGAACCACTCATCACGCTTCTCTTCATCTTCAACGGCAGCCAGTGCTCTGGCTACACGCTCATAAGTCGCTTCGACATCCTCATCAACAGCGTTGTGGAACTTATCCTTGAGGCGATACTTCTTATCCCAGATATCCAGCGATGCGGGCTGAAAGGTGATATCTCCGACCCCTTTCTGCTGCGCCCCGTTAATTGATGCGACCTTCAAAGCATTACTGTTTGCGCTCATGCACTCCCCCCCGACTATAAACCGGCAAAAGCGCCGGAAACCGAAATCTTGGCAGCGAGTGTAGGCACAATATCTAGGGTGTCAAGCCATCTCGACACACCAACTGTAGTGTTTTAACACACACAATCCATCCACTACTTATCCACAGCTTACTCACCAGAAACAGATGAAATTCGCCAGCTTCCCTATATATATAAAGGCTTTATTTGGAGAGTAGGCAAAGGCCTGATACGATGCGCATCCCATGAACGACAGAAATCAAAACATCGACACAAACACAACATCCGGTGCTGCGGAAGCTGCGACCCACTTCGGCTTTGAGACTGTAAGTGGCAGCGAGAAGGTCAACCGCGTGATGGGCGTATTCTCCTCGGTTGCCAGCCAGTACGATATTATGAACGACGTCATGAGCGGTGGCATGCACCGGCTCTGGAAACGCACCATGTTTGCCAAAGCAGCCATCGGCGCCGGCAGCAGGGTTCTCGATGTCGCCGCAGGCTCAGGCGATATCGCCATCGGGCTGGCCAAAAAGATGGGGCCGACCGGCCGCGTTGTGCTGACTGATCTTAACGGCCCGATGCTCGCTGAAGGTGCACGCCGGGTCATTGATGAGGGACTACTGCCGGGGCGTGCTGACTGCATCCAGTCTGATGGCACCAGCCTCGCCTTTGCCGACAACTCGTTTGACTGTGTCACCATCGCCTTCGGTATCCGCAACTTCCTCGATATTGAGGCAGGGCTGGCCGAGTTCTACCGCATCCTTAAACCCGGCGGCCAGTTTATGTGCCTGGAGTTCTCACGCCCCACACTGCCCGGCCTTGATGTGATCTATGACGCCTACTCGTTCAATGTTATCCCGCTGATGGGTGAGAAAATCACCGGTGACCGCGAATCCTACCAGTATCTGGTTGAGTCGATCCGCCGCTTCCCCGATCAGGAGCGCTTTGCCAAGCTGATCCGCAAAGCCGGATTTGATCTGGTCAAATATGATAACCTCACCGGCGGCATCGTCGCCCTGCACCGTGGATACAAATTGTGAGACACGGACTCGGAGCATCCTGCCTTCGTCCTTTAACGCCATATGAAGAGCGCGGTCTTCATATGGCTTACGGCGCATTGCGCCGCCATACATCCATGTATGGAGAATTGCAGATTCTGTCACGGAGGGTGCGCAAATCATGAGTGAAACAACCAACCCGCACATGGAAGTGCGGCGGGCAAGCGCATGCGAGCCCGTAAGCGAATTGAAAACCACGTTTTTCAATTTGCATGCAAGCTCGAGGCATGGATGCCGCAGAGCGGATCAATCAATGAATGAGGCAACAGCCTCATGAGTGTGATGTTTTTACCATTAAGGCTGATTCCGGTACCGGTGCAGTGTGTGGTGATGACCACAGTGCTGGAGCTGGTCTTCTCGCGTGATGCCAGCCTTAAGCCCTATCTGGCCGACCTTGAAGGACGCGTTTTCCGCATCCATGTCTCTGATACCAATGCCATCATGTTTCTCGGTTTTTCACGTGGCAAGGCGTGGGTTCACTCCACCTTTGATGGTGAACCCAATGTGCGTCTGGCTGGTACCACTGCAGGCTTTGCCCGCATGTGTTTTGCCCATGAGGATCCCGATGAACTGGTCTTTCAGCAGGTGTTGAAACTCTCCGGCGACTCCGATGCCATGCTGCGTTTTAAGAAGCTGTTTGCTGCTGCCGATCTGGATTGGGAGCGCGAGCTGCGCGCCTCATTCGGTGACTTCTTCGGCACCCGTGTCGCCAGGGCTGCTCACGCACTGGTTGCCGCCGAACAGAAGCTGGCCGACGGCACCAAACAGATGTTGCAGAACAATCTGCAGTCGATGGATATCCCTGATGCCGCACGTCTGCAGCAGTGGCAGGCAGGTGTTGAGCGCTTCTCACATCAGATCAGCAAGCTTAAAGGGCGGGTTACCCGCGCTGAACACAGGTTAGAGCATCTCTGCGAAGAGAAGAGCGAAGCCTGATGCCAATACCTGCGTGATAAAACTACCCTCCAACCTGCGCCGCAATCTGCGCCTGATGCGCATCGGCCACATTCTGGCCAGTCACGGCATGGCCGCTCTGGCTGTACGCATGCGCCTGTTCTACCCCTATGTCTGGCTGGTTCAGCTCTTCCGTGGCGATGACCTGCCCAAGGATCTCGGCACGCAGATTCGACTGGTACTGGAGGAGCTTGGCCCCACCTTTATCAAGTTCGGACAGATGCTCTCCACACGTGTTGATCTACTGCCGCTTGAGGTGGCACTGGAGCTGAAGAAACTACAGGACGATGTACCTCCGGAGCCGTTTGAGAAGGTGCGCCGCGTTATCGAGCAGAGCTTTAAGAGGCCGCTCACCGGTGAACATGGTGTCTATGCGACCTTTGATGAGACCCCTGTTGCTGCCGCATCTATCGCTCAGGTTCACTTTGCAGAGCTGGCCGATGGTCGTCAGGTGGCCGTTAAGGTTCGCCGTGATCATATCAGCCGCACCATTGAATCGGATCTCTCAATTCTCAAGCTGCTGGCTAGCCTTTTCCACCGCTACTTCCCTGAATACCATCGCCTGAAAGCACCACAGGTGATTGAGGAGTTCGCGATCACCATCCGTGGTGAGCTGAACCTGCGCGCTGAAGCTGCTCACGCCAGCCGCTTTGCCGAAAACTTTGCCGAAGTAGAGGGGGTACGTGTACCTGAAGTACTGTGGGACTACACCCAGACCGAGGTACTGACCACCGAACGCATCTGCGGCACCCCGATTGATGAGAAGGCGAAGCTGGAAGCGGCGGGCCATGACTGCCTGAAACTGTGCGAACGGGCCGCCACCCAGTTTTTCCGCATGGTATTCACCGATGGTTACTTCCATGCCGATATGCATCCGGGCAACATCTTTGTCGGTGATAACGGCGACATCATCTTTATCGATTTCGGCATTGTGGGCAGACTTGATATCAAATCGCGCCGTTATATTGCCGGTATGCTGCTGGCTTTTCTGCAGGAGGATTACCGTCGCGCCGCCGAGGTGCATGTTGAGGCCGGGTATGTACCAGCCAATACCGACATCTCCGCCTTTGAGGATGCCCTGCGTGAGATCGCCGTGCCAATCTTTAACCGCCCCCTGGGTGACATCTCCATTGCCGAGCTTCTCCTCTCGATGTTTGCGGTAACCGAACGCTTCAAGATGGAGACGCAACCACAACTGCTGCTGCTGCAGAAGACGATGGTGGTGATCGAAGGGGTGGCTCGCGAACTGGCCGATCAGGCCAATATCTGGATGCTGGCACGGCCGATGATCACGGAGTGGATGACGCGCCACATGGGCCCGATCGGCAAGGCTGAAGCCGTTGGCGAAGAGATTCGTGACCAGCTGCATGACTGGATGCGACTGCCGGCCAAGATTGATGGCGTGCTCTCCCGCATTGAGGAGGGCAAGGTCACCTTCAACAGTGAGCCCTCACGCCTCTCTGCACTGATCGGCGCGATGCTCTCTGCCGGTGGTGGTGGCTGGCTGGCCTGGAGTCTCGCCAGCGACGCGGGAACCGGCATACTGCTGCTTGCAGGCGCAGTGACGGGGCTTGGTATGCTGCTCGCCATCAGCCGCAGTTAATCACGGTTTTGTGCTTTTCTCTGTTTCGTCTATACTCCGCCGCAATGTTTCCCCGGCTTAAACTATACTCCAACTACAGGGCAGGAAATTCATGAGCAATAATTTTGTATTTACATCCGAATCGGTCTCCGAGGGTCACCCGGACAAGGTTGCTGACCGCATCTCCGACAGCGTTCTGGATGCCATTCTCGAGCAGGACAAATATGCACGTGTAGCGTGTGAAACGCTTGTGACTACAGGCCTGGCTCTGATTGCCGGTGAGATCACCACAACTGCAGTACTCGATTATCAGGATATCGTGCGCAGTGCGATCAAGGATATCGGTTACAACTCATCCGCGATGGGTTTTGACTGGGAGTCATGTTCTGTGCTGGTCAGTCTCGATAAGCAGTCGCCTGATATCGCCATGGGCGTGAATGTCGGAGAAGGACTCGATCTTGATCAGGGTGCAGGCGATCAGGGGCTGATGTTCGGATACGCAACCAACGAAACCGAGGTGTTGATGCCAACCCCGATCCACCTCTCTCATCTGCTGGTGGCCAAACAGGCTGATGTTCGCAAGTCGGGCAAACTCAACTTCCTGCGGCCGGATGCCAAATCACAGGTCACGGTTCGTTATGAGAACTACAAACCTGTCGCCATTGATGCAGTTGTACTCTCCACCCAGCATAATCCGGATGTAAGCCACAAGGATCTCTCTGAAGCGATCATGGAAGAGGTGATCAATCCAATCCTCGGCGATACCGGTCTGCTGCATGCAGGCACCGCTTACCACATCAATCCAACCGGTCGCTTTGTGATCGGTGGCCCTGTAGGCGATTGCGGTGTAACCGGTCGCAAGATTATCGTTGATACCTACGGCGGGTTCGGCCATCACGGTGGCGGCGCCTTCTCCGGTAAAGATCCAACAAAGGTTGACCGCTCTGCATGTTACATGATGCGTTATGTTGCCAAGAATATCGTTGCTGCCGGCCTTGCTGACCGCTGCGAAGTGCAGGTGGCCTATGCTATCGGTGTAGCACACCCTCTCTCTGTCATGGTCAACACCTTCGGCACAGGCAAGATTGATGACAGCAGACTGGCTGATATCGTGAGTGAAGTGTTTGATCTGCGTCCGAAGGGCATTGTGCAGACACTTGATCTGCTGCGTCCAATCTACGCACAGACCGCTGCTTACGGTCACTTTGGCCGCGAACTGCCGGACTTCACCTGGGAGAAGACCGACAAAGTGGACGCCATCAAGGCTGCCGCCGGGGTTTAATTGAAAGCCGGATAAATGCATCGTGCATTTCCCGGCTAACGCAAAGCCAAAAACGTCGTTTTGACTTTGCTCACAAAACAGAGTGCCAAGCACTCTGTTTTGGCACCCATCCATAGGTGCGGGAGCAGATTCACAACCGACTTTGACCAGGATAAACAAACCGGCCACCTTTGTGTGGTCGATTTGCTTCCAGACTGAGGAGCACTGCAGTGCCGCAAAGCGGTACCAGGCTCAGTCGAAAAATGTTCAACGGTGCTCATATTTTTATGCCCGGTTTGTTGCAACGCAGCCGGGCAAGCCATAGGAGTATGAGAATGTCTGATTTTACCGATTACAAAGTAGCAGATATGTCCCCGGCAACCATTGCCTGGGGTCGCAAAGAGCTGACCATCGCCGAGACTGAAATGCCGGGCCTGATGGTGACCCGCGAAAAGTATGCGGCATCCCAGCCACTGAAGGGCGCCCGCATTGCAGGCAGCCTGCATATGACCATCCAGACCGGCGTGTTGATTGAAACACTGACCGCGCTGGGCGCTGAAGTGCGCTGGGCATCATGCAACATCTACTCTACACAGGACCACGCTGCTGCAGCCATTGCTGCTGAAGGTATTCCGGTTTTTGCCCATAAGGGCGAGACACTAGATGAGTACTGGGAGTTCTGCCACAACATCATGGAGTGGCATGACGGTGGCACACCAAACATGATCCTTGATGATGGTGGCGACGCCACGACCCTGCTGGTGCTTGGTGCCAAAGCGGAGAAGGATGCATCTGTACTGGATAATCCGGGCTCCGAAGAGGAGGTGGCTCTGTTCGCATCGATCAAGAAACGTCTGGCCACGCAGCCCGGCTACTACACCAGCCGTCGTGATGCGATTCGCGGCGTAACCGAAGAGACCACCACCGGTGTTCACCGTCTGTATCAGATGTTCGAGCGTGGCGAGCTGCCGTTCCCTGCGATCAACGTGAACGACTCTGTGACCAAATCCAAATTCGACAACCTCTACGGCTGCCGCGAGTCACTGCTGGACGGCATCAAGCGCGCAACCGATGTCATGATTGCAGGCAAAATCTGCGTCGTGCTCGGTTACGGTGATGTCGGCAAGGGCTGTGCACAGGCGTTCCGTGGCATGGGTGCCACCACCTGGGTGACCGAGATCGATCCGATCTGCGCACTGCAGGCTGCGATGGAAGGCTACCGTGTTGTAAATATGGACGAAGCATGCGCCCTGGGTGATATCTTTGTTACCACCACAGGCAACTACCACGTCATCACCCACGACCACATGGCAGCGATGAAGGATCAGTCCATCGTCTGCAACATCGGCCACTTCGACAATGAGATCGATGTTGCCAGTCTGAAGAAATATGAGTGGGACAATGTTAAACCACAGGTGGATCAGATCATCTTCCCTGATGGCAAGCGCATCACGCTGCTGGCAGAGGGTCGTCTGGTGAACTTGGGCTGTGGCACGGGCCATCCAAGTTTCGTGATGTCCAACTCCTTCACCAACCAGACGCTGGCGCAGATCGAGCTGTTCACACAGACCGGTGAGTACAAGAATGAAGTGTACACCCTGCCGAAGAAACTGGACGAAGAGGTGGCGCGTCTGCATCTTGCCAAGGTTGGTGTGAACCTGACCCCGCTTTCGCAGGAACAGGCTGACTATATCGGCGTACCTGTAGAGGGTCCGTACAAGCCAAACCACTACCGTTATTAATCGTGGCCCGGGTGTTCGCATCCGGATAAAGTAGTCATACAACAGCATAAGGAGGGTAGCAGCTATGGATACAAAAACGTCTCTGTTAGCCGCTACCCTTTTTGCTTTTGTGCTGGTTAACAACAGTTGGGCGGCGGGTGGTTTAAGCGTTGATGCCCGCTTTGATCTGACCGATGACGGTATTGTTGATGCCTCTGACTGGCAGCGCATGACAGAAGATACCAAGCGCGCCTATGCCAATGAATCGGTCAAAGCTCTCGGAGAGGACCCTTATGCCATCCTTGAAGGGCAACAGACCCGGGGCGACCGTTTTTTAAAGGGCTTGCGTTCTGTCTACGAGTAAGCGCTTTATACAACGTCTTGCGGATTCCTGAGAATGGCCTATTCTCACATTTGTGGGAGGATCTAATATGTTAAGAACCGTTTTACTTGCTGCCTTGTTTACACTCTTTTCCGGCTGCGCCAGTGATGGCACACAAGTTTCAGATGCCGATATTCAGAACGATAACCAGCGTCTGAAAGCAGAGGCAGCTGCGCTGCGCAACGAGATCAACCAACAGAAGGCCGAGCTGGAAGCGCTGAAAGCAAAATAGAGCTGTTCCTCTACAAACAGATCAGGAGACAAAGATTATGTCCAAGCTAAGAATTTCGCTGACCATCCTGCTGCTACCGCTCTTCTCAGGCTGTGCGGCGATTGATGCATTTCTCTTCGATGCGTACCCCGATGGCACACCGATTACCCAGGAGCGGCCACAACAGGTTGAGCAGGTGGCTCCGGCTGCCGAGGAGTCAGGCGGTGATGCCGCACTGCGCGATGAAGCCGCAGCGCTGCGCGAAGAGCTCAAACAGCAACAGGCTGAACTGGAGGCGCTGAAACAGAAAAAAGCTGCCGAAGCGGCTGCCGCGGCTGCCGCCATCAAAGAGCAGCTATGGGTTAGAATTGCATTCCGTTCAGGCCAGACAGCTGTAACGGCCCAAACCAGACGCACCATCAAAGAGCTCTCCAATAAGTTTCTCGCTCAGCCCCGCACACAGACAATCGAGGTGCGCGGCTACTGTGATGATGAGCCGATCGGTGGCTACAGCGGCAAGCAACGCTCTGCGCACAGTTTTGATTCTCAGGTTGCCCTGAGTCAGGCACGTGCTGATGCAATTGCCGCTGAGTTCAAAAAAGCAGGCATCCCGGCTGAAGCAATCCATGCTATGGGTTTTGGTGCCACGGACTTTATTGCTGATAATGCTACCGTTGAGGGACGCAACAAAAACCGCCGGGTTGATATCTTTCTGGTTGAGAAATAACAGATAGAGAAGAGTCTGTTAATCTCTTAATAAAGCGTCCCAATCGGGGCGCTTTTTTTTTACAGGCCTTATTGAAATGAATCCGTGGTATTTTTCCAGGTTCGTTCTTTGTACGCACAAAGAGAGAACCAGCACGCTTAAACTCGAACCATTCGACACAAACTTCCAGCCGTTCCGTTATTAAAAACTGGGCTTCTCGGCCTTCCAGGGGGTGCTCCAACACGCAACATCCAGTTAGCTCCTGGGTAGTAGCGACTCGATATGATCAATCCTGATCGGAGCTGGAGGGTGTGAATCGTGCCAGGCACTGTAGAGAGGATCAGGCGTCAGGGTGCTGGCATTATCCTCATACATCTTCACCAGCGCTGAAACCAGTGCTTCACCACTGCTGTTGGCCACAGCGTAAGCATCGGCCTCAAACTCATCCTTACGGGAGAAATAGCTCATCAGTGGCGTCAGCAAAAAGGTGAATGCCGGTATCACCAGCATAAACAGCAGCAGCGCAGCAGCATTGGATGGCTCCGTGATGCCTAACCCTGCATAAAACCATGGCTGCTGACTCAACCAGCCAAGCAGTGCAAAGCCGATCAGCGTTGTAAACACCATAACGATCAGCCGTTTTTTCACATGTCCGTGATGAAAATGGCCCAGCTCATGCGCCAGCACCGCCTCAGTCTCGATGGGCTCCAGCTGATTGATCAGGGTATCAAAAAAGACGATGCGCTTGGCGTTGCCCAGACCGGTAAAGTAGGCATTGCCATGGCTCGAGCGTTTGGAGCCATCCATAACAAACAGGCCATTACTCTCAAAACCACAACGTTTTAACAGCGCTTCAATGGTCGCCTTCATCTCACCTTCAGGCAGTGGTTCGAACTTGTTAAACAGCGGCGCTATCAATGTCGGATAACCCCACATCATCAACAGCATAAACGCCGTCCAGAAGAGCCAGGCGTAGAGCCACCAGAGCGAGCCTGCACTCTGCATCAGCGTCAAAACCACCCACGCCAGCGGTGTGCCGATTGCCAGCATAAGCAGAAACTGTTTGGCCATATCACTGAAAAAGAGGGGCAACGTCATTTTATTGAAGCCGAAACGTGCTTCGATAGCAAAGGTGCCATACAGCTCCATCGGAAGATCGATAAGGGTGCCGATCAGAAAAAAGAGCAGCATGAAGAGCACGCCACTCCAGACAACAGAGAGCTCAAAGGAGGCTGAAAACTCTCCCAGCCACGCCAGACCTCCACCGACTGTCCAGATAACCAGAAGCAGCAGCCCCCAGACACCTGAGATCGAACCCAATCGCAGTTTGGCAGCGGTGTAATCAGCCGCCTTCTGATGAGCGGCCAGAGACACCTTCTCGGCGAAGCGGGTCGGCACTTCACCTCGGTTAGAGGCAACCGCACGTTTCTGCCGGAGTGCGAGGTAGAGGCCTGTCACTGTCGCCAGCAGTGCAAATCCGAAGACCATCCATGTCCATGCCATCATCTATATCACCTCAAAAAATATTCTGTAAGTTTCAACAGAGCCCCTGAGCAGGGAAACGCTGCAGTGATCTGGCCGTGCGCAGCCAAAGCAGCGCGTCAAATCAGACGCTGTTGGTTAAACGTATAGGAGAATTTAAAGCTCTTCGACTGTAGCAAAGCCGCGATGCAGAGCCAGCGAAGATTGCAGCAGTGGCATCAACAGCGCCGCGCCCTTACCACCAATCAGCGGGCGTTGCAGATGCATCAGAGGCTCAAGCCCCAACTCCTCAAGTGCCAGATGGTGGGCCTGATCCTCAGAAACAAAGCTGGCCAGCATCCAGCCGGCAATACGCACATCCCATGCCGCAGCTGCAAGCGCAGCAGCAGCTGATGCCTTACCATCAAGCAGAACAGGCACCCCCTTACGCGCAGCAGCCCGATAGAATCCGGCCATCGCTGCCAACTCAATACCACCGACCTCTCGCAGGATATCGTGGGAAGAGGTGCCCTGAGCGCGATCCAGTGCCATCTCTACAGCCATCAACTCCTCTGCATAGGTTTCGTGACTACTCGCCTCCAGCGCCTCCTCTGGCGCAACACCTGCAAGTTCACAGATAAGGGTAGCAACGGCGATGCGGTCACCGGATACAAGCGAGCTGGCAGTGAGCAGGTTCGCACCTTCGCTGATGGCACGTGCAGCCAGCTCTTCGCCAATACCAACTGCTTCCCAATACTGTGCTTCACTCATTGCCGACTCGACCCTGATATCGGCTGAGCCGGACTCCCGAACCACATCACGCTCTACGCCCGAGAGTTCACCTTTAACACCCATATCAACAATAGTCAGTGAAGCGCCCGCCTCTTCAGCCAGTTTGCGAATAACCGATTGCTTCGAAACTGCGTGTTGCAGACGTTCAACAGTCGTTGGCCCAATCTCAGGATGGGCCAGCGCAGCAGCCACCCCGTGGTCGGCTGCAAAGATAACAATGGCCGGTTTCAGATTATCAGGCAGCAGCTTTCCCTGGCGTTTGGCAATCCAGTTGGCGACATCTTCCAACCGCCCCACACAGCCCACAGGCTGCAGCAGCACACTACGATGCTCATGGTCCGGGTTGATGGCAGGAATTTTCATCATCGCACGCGCTCCTGTGCCAAAGTAACACTCTCCTCTTCTTCTCTATTTACCAGTATAGTCGAAACAGCAGGCTTTGCGACCCTGCAATAATCACTCATGATGAAAGGAGTCAATCAGCTGAATGATCGCATCCGGATCGACATCTTCGGCAAGAAAGGCATCACCGATACCACGCAACAGAATATAACGGATTCGACTACCGACATTCTTCTTGTCATGCCCCATAGCATCCAGCCACTGCGCCGCTGAAAACTCCGGCACATCCACCGGCAGGCCGATACGCTGGTAACAGGCCCGGATCGAAGCTTCCGTACCTTCAGGGGCATAACCGAGCTGCTCGGAGAGGCGTGCAGCCATCACTGTACCAATGGCCACTCCTTCACCATGCAGATAGGTGCTGTAGTGGGTCATCGACTCAATGGCATGGCCAAAGGTGTGGCCAAGATTGAGTAGGGCACGCTGCCCCTGCTCGGTCTCATCGGCCATCACCACTTCAGCCTTGTGGCGGCAGGAGGTGTGAATCATGCGCGCCAGCACATCGGCATCGAGATCAAGTGCAGCGCTCTCATTCTGCTGCATCCAGACAAAGAAGTCGGGATCGCGAATCAGACCATATTTGATCGCTTCAGCGATACCCGCTCTGATCTCACGCATATCAAGCGTTGCCAGCACCTTCGGATCAATCCAGACCAGTTTCGGCTGGTAGAAGGCACCAATCATATTTTTGCCATGCGGATGATTGATCGCGGTCTTGCCGCCGACACTCGAATCCACCTGTGCCAGCACCGTGGTTGGCACCTGAATAAAGGGGATGCCACGCCGGTAACATGCGGCTGCAAAGCCGGTCATATCACCGACCACGCCGCCACCGAGTGCGATAATCGGTTCATTACGCGAAAGCTTACTCTCCATCAGTGCATCCATGATCAAACCGAAGCTGTCCATGGTTTTATAACGTTCACCATCCGGCAGAATGCATTCGCTTACTGACCAGCCCGCCTGCTCAAGAGAGTTGCGCACACGCTTCATATACAACGGTGCGATCGTTACATTACTTATCACCATGCAACGGGTCGGCCTGGCAAACAGCTTGCCCATCTCCTCGCCCAGCCCATCCAGACAGCCCGGTTCGATATGGATATCATAGGAGCGGGCTCCCAGATCAACATGGTAGTTATGTACGTTCACTTCAAATTCAGCCATCAGCGGAGTCTGACATTTTCCCTGCCTTCAGAGAAGCCGGAAAAATCTCTGTTTCCAGCACAAAGAGCAGGATGATAAAACCTGAAAACAGACTGTTTTACGTCTCGTCAGCAACGATAAAGGTTGTATTGACCCGTCCCTCGCTCTGCCTCCTGCTCCTGGTGATGCATGCTTATGCCGGAACAAAGCGCAGGGCGACGCCGTTGTTACACCAGCGCTGGCCAGTTGGCTCAGGCCCGTCATTAAAGACGTGCCCCTGATGACCGCCACAGCGCGCACAGTGGTATTCGGTGCGCGGCAGAATCATTTTGAAATCGCGTTTGGTCTCGATCTGCCCCTCAATCGGCGCATAAAAACTTGGCCAGCCGGTGCCGCTGTCGAATTTTGTCTCCGATGAGAAGAGCGCCAGATCACAACCGGCACAGTGGTAAACACCTCTCCCATACTGCTTGTTCAGTTCGCTGGTGAAGGGGCGCTCTGTCCCCTCTCTGCGCAGCACATCATACTGCGCAGCGGTCAAAATATTGCGCCACTCGGCATCTGTTTTTTCAATCTTCTCAATCATCGAAACACTCCTCTCACTGCCTGCCTTAAGCAGACGCGGCGCCACCAGAATCAGTCCGGCAGCCATAGTTAATCGCAGAAAGCCTCGTCTATTCATGGTCACCTCCCCAGAGCTGCTGCAGTCGCTGATCCCGACCACAGTTATAGCGGTAGAACTTATAGCGGATCGGATTTCTCAGATAGTAGTTCTGATGGTACTCCTCAGCAGGCCAGAAGGTGGTCGCTTCGCTAATCTCAGTCACCACATCCTCGTGGAACCGCTTGTTCTTCTGCACTCCCACTTTCGAGGCTTCTGCCGCCTGTTGCTGTGCCGCAGAGTGGTAAAAAATACCTGGGCGATACTGTGAACCGACATCACAGAACTGCCGGTTGGCCGTGGTCGGATCGGAGTTGCGCCAGTAGACCTGCAGCAGCGTCTCATAACTGACCAGCGCCGGATTAAAGACAATCTGAATCGCCTCGGTATGACCAGTCGAACCTGCCGACACCTCTTCGTAACTCGGATTGTCCTTGTGACCGCCGGTATAACCGGAGGTGGTCGAGATCACACCGGGCAGTTCGTCAAAGGGGTGCTCCATGCACCAGAAGCAGCCTGCCGCAAAGGTGGCTGTCTCTCTCTCTTCTGCTTGTGCGCTGTTTACTATTGTCATCATAATCATTATTGCCAATACAATTATCCGTTTCATGAAACCTCCTGTTCGCCCTGTTAGACGACCGGATGAGCAAATCATTACAGACTATTTCTGAATTTCAGATGAATGATACGTCGATGATGGGCACAATCGGGGGCATGGACAGATATGATGTGATTGTGATCGGTGCCGGAGCCGCCGGGCTGATGTGTGCAGGAACCGCTGCCACATGTGGCAGATCGGTGCTGCTGCTCGACCATGCCGAGAAGGTGGGCAAGAAGATTCTTATCTCCGGAGGCGGACGCAGCAACTTCACCAACCGATCTGTTTCGGCCGCCAACTACCTTTCGCACAACCCCCACTTCTGTAAATCAGCACTCTCCCGCTTCACTGCTGCCGATTTTATCACGATGGTGGAAGAGGCTGGCATCGCTTATCACGAACGCGACCATGGCCAGCTCTTCTGCGATGAGTCTGCCAGACAGATTGTTGAGATGCTGCTGCAACCCTGTCGCGAACATGGTGTGAAGATTCAACTACAGACCACCATTACAGCGGTGAAAAAAAACGACTGTTTTGAACTGGTCACCGACAGAGGCCTCTTTCACTCTGAAAGAGTGGTGATCGCAACCGGAGGCCTCTCCATCCCCAAGATGGGAGCCACCGCCTTCGGACTGAAATTGGCTGAGCAGTTCGGGTTAACAATCATTCCACCGGTGGCCGGCCTTGCCCCCTTCACCTTCACCGGCAGGGAGAAAGAGGCGTTGCAGGCACTGGCAGGCATCTCAGTAGATGTCGCAGTGCGCTGTCGAGGTAAGCTGTTCAGGGAGGCGATGCTCTTCACCCACCGTGGCCTCTCAGGCCCGGCCATGCTGCAGATATCATCCTACTGGCAGCCCGGTGATGCGATAGAGATCGATCTGCTACCTGAGCAGGAGATCACCACGCTGCTGAAGCTCAAGAAATTATCCAGACCGCTGGCGCAACTCTCGACAGTACTTGCCGAACTGCTGCCCAAACGACTGGTGCAGCTTCTAACCGGTGGCTATATCGAGGATCTCCGCATGCAGCAACTCAGTGACAGGCAGATTGAGCAGCTGGCAGATCAACTGCATCACTGGCGGCTTAAACCCAACGGTACCGAAGGTTATCGCACCGCCGAGGTGACTGTGGGTGGTGTCGACACCAACGAGCTCTCGTCCAAAACAATGGAGAGCAGGAAGGTTCCCGGGCTCTATTTCATCGGTGAAGTGGTCGATGTGACCGGCCATCTGGGTGGCTTTAATTTCCAGTGGGCCTGGTCATCCGGTTACACCGCCGGTCTCGCCGTTGCAGATATGATCTAAACAATCATGAACCACGAAGACACAAAGGCACGAAGAGAACCTTTAGAATAAAAGGGAAAGACTGGCTCGAAATCGTTTGGATTCATTGAAGCGAATGCCACGGTTATAACTTTATATTCTGTTATTCCTTAGTGTCTTTGTGCCTTGGTGTTAATAAATCATCTAAAATAAGCCGGATCGATATCGTATTTTTTCAGCAGTTTACGCACGGTATTGCGATTCAAACCCAGCATATCAGCGACTTTCAGCTGATTCCCGTTGCAGCGTTCCATAGCCAGAATCAGCAGTGGTGGCTCCACCTGTTCAAGCATATGCTGATAGATATTGATCGCTTTGGCATAACCGAGCTGATGCAGATACTGGCGCGTGCAGCGGGTCACCGCGTCCGAAAGCGTCTCTTCCCCCTTCTGCATGTTATCAACATTACCCAGTGCCAGCGCCACATCTGAGAGGGTGATACTCGCCCCCGGTGTCAGCACTGCCAGCCTGCGCATCACGTTTTTCAGCTCGCGCACATTGCCCGGCCAGTCGTGGCGGGTGAGAAGGTCGGCCGCATCATCCAGAAGAATAGGCGCCTCCATACCGAGCTCTTCCACCGCCTGATCAAGCAGGAAGTTGGCCAACTCCCTGATATCATCACGTCGCTCACGCAGCGGAGGGATATGTACCGGAATCACATTCAGGCGGTAGTAGAGATCCTCCCTGAACTCCCCCTTGGATATCTTCTCAGGCAGATGCTGATGGGTGGCTGCAAGCAGTCGCACATTGACCACTTTAGAGTGACTGCCACCGACACGCTGCACACGCCCCTCTTCCAGCACGCGCAGCAGCTTGGCCTGTAGAGCGGCAGGCATATCACCGATCTCATCGAGAAACAGGGTGCCACCATCGGCCTGTTCAAAACGTCCTTCGCGGAATTTATCAGCACCGGTAAACGAGCCCTTCTCATGACCAAAGAGCTCCGACTCCAACAGCTCGGCAGGGATCGCGGCGGTATTGATGGCAACAAAGGCCTTATCTGCCCGCTGGCTGCGATCATGCAGCGTGCGTGCCACCATCTCTTTACCTGTTCCCGATTCACCGGTAATCAGCACAGTGAGATCAGAGGCTGCCACACGCCCGAGGGTGCGGAAAAGATTCTGCATCGCCTGACTGCGCCCGATAATCATATCGTGCTGAACATTGATCGCAGGCTTGGCCGCCTTGACCCTTTTCTGCGGACGTACACGCTGAATCAGCTGACGTACCTCATCCAGATCAAACGGTTTGGGCAGATACTCCATTGCACCGATACGGTAGGCCTCAGCGGCGTGACCGAAGGTGGTTTCTGCAGTCAGCATCACCACAGGCATGGTAAATACGCCCGAAGCAAGCAGATCCATACCGTTGCCATCAGGCAGGTAGACATCGAGAAAGGCCATATCGATCTCATGTGCAGCCAGCGCCTTTTCAGCTTCGCCGATAGTACCGGCCTGGATTACTTCCAGCCCCTCCTCCTGCAAGACACGATCAAGAATCCAGCGGATTCCTTCATCATCATCAATCACCAATGCCCGCATCACCTACTCCTTACCCTGTTCTTCTAATGGGACTTCTAACTGTTTTATCGGCAGATGCAGGATCATGGTGGTGCGCCCGTTTGCACTGCGCACACTCACCCGGCCCCCATGCTCCACCATTACCCGCTCCACCAGCGCCAGCCCCAGACCACTGCCACGCGATTTGCCCGTCACGTAGGGATCAAAGAGCCGCTCGCGCAGCTCCTGCGGCACCATGCGGCCATCATTGGTGATGCGAATCTCCATCACCTGCCCACTATGGCCCGGCAGATGCACCAGTGGCGCCATACGCGTCTGCCACTCGATACTGCAATCAGCCGCCTCGACAGCGTTCTGCCAGAGATTCTCGAAGGCCTGCCTTAGTCGGGCCGGATGCACCAGCGTCTCCGGCAGACTCGGATCAAACACGCGATACACATGAATACCCTTCTGATAGACGATCACATCCTGAATCAGGGCATGAATATTGGTCATCTCCATGGCCACCTGCGCCCTTGGCCCGACCTGCAGAAAGGCATCGATACGATCACGGATGCGATCCACACCAAGCAGCATCTGCGCCACCGCCTCTCTGTTGCTAACTGAAATATCCTTTTGCTCAGCCAGCCACTGAGCTGCGCCTCTGAGCGCTGCCAGCGGGTTTTTCACCTCGTGTGCCATCTCCAGCGCAATGCGGGCCACCGCTTCAGCCATCTCGTGACGCTTGGCATGCTGCTCCACTTCGGCGCGTGCAGCCTCAGGTATAAACAGCGCGGAGATACCCGCATCATGACAACCCAGATGCAGAGATACCGGCATGCCGGTGGCAAGGATGCAGATCTGATGGTCGGAGACGCTGCTATAGGGGGTCAGCCGGGCAAAGAGATTTTCAATCTCCACTTTGGGCGAGAAGATATCTGAAACCTGCAGGCCGATCAGTCGACGCGCCGATTTTCCCAGCGCCTCCTGAGCCGGTATATTACAGCCGACCACCCGTGTCTCATTATCAAGCAGAAGCATCGGCACAGGGACTGCCGAAAGCGAGATCGATTCAGGCTGCATCCGCCAGCTCTCCCTGCACGTCAGAGTCCAAACCAAGGAAATAGGCCTCGGCACTCTCCAGCATCTTCTGCCAGTCGTTCTCCACCTGGAAATGGCCACGGAAATCGGCTGAGCCGCGCAACCCCTTGCTGTACCATAGCACATGTTTACGGGCCATTTTTGAGGCGAACTGCACACCGTGATGTTCAGCCAGGTTGAGCATATGTTCATGCACAACAGCCCAGCGCTCTTCTGCAGTCGGTGCAGCCGGCTTCTCTGCACCTGTGAGTGCAGCATAGACCTCTGCCAGCACCCACGGATTACCCTGCACAGCTCGCCCGACCATCACGCCATCGCAGCTTGAGATGCGGATCATCTCTCTGGCTGAATCGCCATCAACAATATCACCATTACCGATCACCGGAATCGAACAGGCCGCCTTGGCCAGACCGATATCCTCCCAGCTGGCGTGGCCATGGAACATCTGCGCACGCGTGCGCCCATGTACGGTGAGCAGCTGGATACCACTCTCTTCGGCAATGCGGGCGATATTCTCGACATTCTTTGAGGAGTCATCCCAGCCGGTGCGAATCTTCAGGGTCACCGGTACTTCAACGGCTTTGACCACCGCCTCCAGCACACGTGCCACCAGTGGCTCATCCCTGAGCATGGCTGAGCCGGCACTCTGTTTGCAGATCTTCTTTACCGGACAGCCCATATTAATATCAACAAAATCAGCACCGTGGCCAACCGCCCAGCGCGCCGCCTCAGCCACAAACAGCGGATCGGAACCGGCAACCTGAATTGAGATCGGGTGCTCATCAGGGCCGATCTCAGCCATACGTTCGGTACGCACCCGTCCCATATCCACAGCCCGCGATGCAATCATCTCGGTCACCATCAGCCCTACGCCAAAACGTTTGCATATCTTGCGAAACGGCAGATCGGTAATGCCCGCCATCGGTGCCAGCACCAGCGGCACGTCGATATTATAATTTCCCAGCTTAAATCCCGGGAGAAGGTGGTTATCTCTGTTCAATGAAAAATCCTTCCATAAGGCGCATGGCTTTTCTGCCTAATATTTGGGCAATCTTACTGATGCGCAACCAATGCACCAGCCCCAAAATCTTCAGGTCATGCTGCTGGCTCGGTGCAGTCACAAATGGATTCAATCAAGGCGCGAAGAGTGGGGCTATTTGGGGCGCAACCTCTGCTTGCTACAACTTCAGGCAATCGTCAGCCTTAGCCCCATGAGTAGAACCATTCACTGGCCCAGTACCACCTTCGTGCAATCGGTTGCCGATCCGAAACTGTTTCCCGACATTGATCTGCCGCAGATCGCTGTGGCGGGCCACTCCAATGTTGGAAAATCGTCACTGATGAATGCGCTGTTCGGTCGTAAAGGCCTGGTGAAAACCTCAAAGAATCCCGGTTGCACACGTCTGCTCAACCTCTTTGATGTGGATGACCAGATACTGGTCGTGGATCTGCCCGGTTACGGTTATGCGCGTGCGCCGAAGAAAGAGCAGAAGCGCTGGATCACCATGATTGAAGGTTATATGGCCAACACCGACCTGAAACTGGTGCTACTACTGCTCGATATCCGCCACGGCCCTAAAGATTCAGATATGCAGCTGATTGAATATCTCAATGAAGCAGGCCTGCGCTGGCTGCCAGTGGCCACAAAAGCCGATAAACTCTCCGGCAATGCACGCGGCAAACGTCTGAAAGAGATGTTTGATGCGATGGGTATGGCCCCGATTCCAACCTCAAGCCTGAAAGGCATGGGCATCGACAAACTTCGTGCCGTAGTTCAGGAAGAGGCGTTCAGATCACCCTACGCAGGCCTCGTCCCTAATATCGAGGATTAAACCTCGTAATCGACCACGGTGCTAACAATCCAAGGCCTTTCACAAGAGGATTGATTTGACTTCAATAGAGTTCCGGCGCAATTTACCATGTGCTAATTGGCTCATAGTGAGGTGATACATGGCTGGTAAAGATGTTTTGAAACAGGCGTTAAACCTTAATCCGGAAGAACGCTTCCTGGTTGTTGAAGGCTTATTGAAAAGCCTTGATGAACCGGACGCGAAGCTTGATGCCATTTGGGCTGAAGAGGCCGAAAAACGACTGGCTGCTTATCGGCAAGGTAAACTTGCAGGCATCCCAATGGAGGATGTGTTCAGGTAATCATCCGTGCAGATAATCTTTTCATCTCTCGCGAAATCCGAATTGGATGATGCATCCAGATTTTACGAAATCGAGTTCGCCGGATTGGGACAACAGTTCAAAGATGAGGTACGAAAAGCAGCCCTCCGTATTGCCGAGTACCCCAAAGCATGGTCAACTGAACAGGGCGAAGTCAGGAAATGCCTACTGCACCGATTCCCATACAAAATACTATATTCAATTGAACACGATCATATTTTTGTTATCGCGATTGCTCACCAGCATAGAAAACCCGACTACTAGATTGATGCAAACTAACCGTATTAATCAGACTTCGTAATCAACCACGGTGCGGGCAACGGCTGCACCCTTAACCAGCGGAATCACAGCCACATGTTCAGGATGCGCCTGATAAATATTCAGCGCCTCACGGCTCTCCAGCTCGGAATATAAGACAACATCAGCAGACTGCTCCGACTCCAGAAAGTCGATCCCGACCTCAATCTTGATCAACCCGGGAATCTTGCCAGCCAAAGCCTCCAGCCGCGCTTTGATCTCCGCCGCATCAGCTTTATCCCTCAATTTCCACATCACGATATGTTTGACCATTTTCACCCCCTCCATATTGTGCCCAAGCAAGCTTCTAGAATTAGTCTATAATATGCAATATTATAGAAAAGGTATGCTATTTGAGAGTTCAAATAGTTTAGGGGAAGAGCGTGAACCAAATTAAAAAACTTTCTATTGCCACCAGCCTAATCGTATTACTAATTTCTACCTCATCTTGCACTACCGCCTCAAATCGAAAACCTCTTGAAATAATGCCATATACGGAAAAGTTAAAATCAACCGATATCACAAACATTAAATTAGTATTTACCGAAGTTGTTTCTGGAAAGCCATTCAATGAAACTGTATGGGATAATAAAGTCGGAGCATTCTGGGACGTAAAAGAATCAAACCAAATTGGTTATACCCAAGACTATTCAAAATTTATCCCTGTTGCAGTAGCCGGAGGGCTTGTTGGTGGAGTAGTAGGAGGAACAATCGCTGCAAGTTCAGCCGGAAAGGATGGGTTAATTGATACAAGAATAGTCATTCCATTTGGGAAAATTATTTCGACAACTTTTGAATCAGCACTAAAAACCAACTCTATCAGTCATTCATCATGTTATGTTTCAACTTGCACTTCAGAAGCATCTTCCCAAGATGTATTATCTATTCATATTGACGAATTATATCTTTGGGAAGAACCACTAAATCATATTAACCTTGTCATTAAAGGAAAAAGCACTTATTCCTCCAAAGGTGAAATTGTGACCCAATACTCCTTTGAAAAGTCGATGCTTGCTCAAAGGCTTGCTAAGGTAACAAGTACATCAACGGCCCTTATCAAAGAGATGAACAGGCTTTCTAATGTACTAGCTCAAGAAATCTCCACCATGATAATTATCAATTCATTAAATGGTGGAGATCAAATCAGCAGAATTAACACCAATAATACAAATAATTGAATCTAATGCTGTCAGACTCCATTGCTTTTCAATTTCAGTTGAAGAATAAACCATGACCCAGTTTTCTCAGGCTGTGGTGGCATGGGGGAATCCTGATTTCAAGGCTGCGGTAAAGTGTGATATTGAGCAACTGTCGGTTAACGAATTGCCTTTACAGCAGGGACTGAGGAACGGAAGCGTTGCGTTGGATGACGATATTCAGGCGATGATTCTCAATGTGCAGGAATCGGACACATCCATCCGGGTGAAGGCGGGGATATTTTACAAATCGATCATTGCCGGATGCAGTTGTGCCGACGATCCGACACCTGTTGATGAGGTGGATGAACACTGTGAAGTGCAGATCAATATCAACAAGGCCTCGGGTGAGGCCACAATCACTCTGTTACAGGATTAAGCGTTGGCCATGCGGCGGGACGATGGGGTTGGTTTCTCCATCGGGCGCAGGCCGAGTTTCTCAAACAGCTTCTGGTCGTTACTCGCTTCCTGATTGCCGGTGGTAAGCAGCTTCTCACCATAAAAAATAGAGTTAGCGCCAGCCAGGAAGCAGAGCGCCTGCATCTCTTCACTCATCTCTTCACGACCTGCAGATAAACGCACATGGGAGCCCGGCATGGTGATGCGGGAGACGGCGATGGTGCGGATGAATTCGAAGTTATCCAGCGTGCCTGCAAACTGTTCATCTTCAGCAACGGGCGTGCCCTCAACCTTCACCAGCATATTGATCGGCACAGACTCAGGATGCGGATTCATGCGTGCCAACTGAGCCACAAGACCGGCGCGATGACGGCGTGACTCGCCCATGCCGACAATGCCGCCACAGCAGATACTCATGCCTTCAGCACGTACATTCTTCAGGGTATCGAGCCGCTCATCATAGGTACGGGTTGAAATGACCTCTTTATAGTATTCAGGATCGGAATCGAGGTTGTGGTTGTAGTAATCCAGGCCTGCACCTTTGAGTTTATGCGCCTGATCGGGGGTGAGCATGCCGAGTGTGGCACACGCCTCCATATCCATCTCCTTGATCTCGGAGATCATGTCGCAGACCAGATCAAAAGCGCGACCTTTTGGTTCACGCCATGCCGCACCAATACAGAAACGTGATGCGCCCTTCTCTTTGGCCGCTTTGGCCGCTTCAATCACCTGCGCCTTTTTCATCAGCAGTTCGGATTCAACATCGGTGTTGTAACGCGAGCTTTGCGGACAGTATTTACAATCTTCCGGGCAGCCGCCGGTTTTAATGGAGAGCAGGGTAGAGAGCTGAACCTCATTGGCATCGAAGTTGCCACGGTGCACCTGCTGTGCCAGGAACATCAGGTCATTGAACGGCAGCTCAAACAACTCTTGAATCTCATCAACTGTCCAATCAAAACGCATACTTCTCTCCTAATGGGCTGTTAACGCTATAAGGGTCAGATGAGACCCGGTTAACCTCTGGGTGGCGAAGCGTAAACGGCTGGAGTCATTTGGGCAAAAGTTGAATTGATCACTAGCACTGTTTGCTTAAACCCTGCTAGTGCAGATGCTCACAACTGGTGGGACTAAAGCGTTGGATTGTATTTTAGCTGGCTAAGCTGGCGGCGAATCAAAAGCAGCTTGTTCAGGCTCATCGACAGCGCATCCATATCCAGATTAAGCAGCGTTTCAGTCCACTCCGGTTTGGCAGAGAGCTCACCGCAAACCGAGATCGGAATACCCTCTTTTTTGGCTGCTTCTGCAGCAAGTTTAATCAATCTCAGTATCGCAGGATGGCCGGATTGATAGAGCCCGGCCACCTCATCATCAGTGCGATCCGTGGCCAGTGTGTACTGCATAAGATCGTTGGTGCCGATGGAGAAGAAATCACTCACTTTGGCCAGATCATCGGCAATCAGTGCGCTGGCAGGCACCTCAATCATCGTGCCGATAGAGACCGGCTTGGTCAGCCCCAACTCCTCGCGGCACTGCAGGGCAATCTCACGTACCCTGTTCACCTCATCGCAGTTGGTGACCATCGGAATAAGGATATGAACCTCACCCTCTTCAGCGGCACGCAGCATCGCCCGCAACTGCGTACGCAGAATATCGGGCCAGCGCAGCAGCAGGCGTACGCCTCTGAGCCCCATGGCAGGATTGGCGCCGCCTTCGATATTGGAGGTCAGACGGTGGTAGTGCCACGGCTTGTCGCCACCGACATCGAGCAGACGCATGGTCACAGGTTTACCGGCCATGCGACGAACAAGAGAGACATACTGCTCAAACTGCTGCGCTTCATCGGGTATCTCAGGGGCATTGAGGAAGAGGAACTCACTGCGATAGAGGCCGATGCCGTCAATGCCGACCTGCTCGGCAACATCGAGCTCTTCGGGGAACTCAATGTTGGCCATCAGTTTAAGCGGATGCCCATCCAGACTCTGTGAAACTGCTGCGGCGTAGACCTCCAGCTCCACCTGAGCCTGCCAGAATGAGTCAATGGTGGCGGCATAAGCCGCCGCCTCTTCAGGCGTGGGATTGTGGATCCATATTCCTTGTTCAGCATCAAGGATTAGTTGGTCACCATCTTCGATCTCTCTGAGGATACCAACCGCACCCACCAGCGCCGGCAGACCGATGCCTCGGGCGACAATAATATTGTGCGCATCCACGCCGCCCTGCTCAATCACCACACCTGCGACACCGCGCCGCCACATCATCACCATATCGGAAACAGAGAAATCTTCGCCGATATAGATAATGGCGTTACTGATATTTTTCGCCTCTTCAAGACTGGCATGCATATTGGCGGGCTGGTCGCCCAGAAGGTGGCGCAGAATCCTTTTGCCTGCATGTTCAACATCATCCTTGCGGTTGCGCAGATACTCATCTTCGATCTGCTCAAAGGTCTGCTGAATCGCATCCATCTCCTTGCGCAGTGCCCACTCGGCATTGATCTGACTCTCAACAATGCGGTTACTGGCTCGATTCAGAAGCTCGGGATCGGCAATCAGCATACGATGCACATCGAGCATAATCACCATATCGTTGGTGCCGGTTTTCAACAGGTGACTGCGTTCAAAATCGACCTCGGAGCGTGCCGCATCAATTGCAGCCAGCAGGCGCGTAACCTCTGAGCGAACCTCTGAGGGTTCAATCGAGCGCTCCGGAATCGGCTGCCTGCCATGGCGAAGTTTCTGTGCGTGGCCGATAACAATGCCGGAGCTTGATGCTGTCGCCTTGCCTTCGCGGCGAAGCTTCTGCTGCACAGATGGCATCTCGGTAACCGGCACCCCTATTCACCCTCTCCGAAACGGTCATTGACCAGCGCTTCGATAGCATCCAGCGCAGCATCCGCATCCCGCCCTTCAGCGCGCAACAGCAGCTCGGTGCCTCTGCAGGCGGCCAACATCATAATGCCCATAATACTCTTGCAGTTCACATCGATCTCATCTTTCACCAGCGTCACTTCGCACTCAAATCGGCTTGCCTCAGTAGCCAGCTTGGCTGATGCACGCGCATGCAATCCCAGCTTGTTTTGAATTCTGATCAGCCGCTCAGCCATGCTCTAACTCCTCACCCTGGTTGTATGCGGAGCGATACGCATATACATCCTGCCCGCCTCCACAACCTGCTCTGCAAAAGCAGCAAGGTCGTTTGCCGAGCTGCGCAGCGTTGCCGCTTTAACCAGCAGCGGCAGATTAAATCCGGAGACCACCTCAACATGCCCCTTGGCAAGGGTTCCCATTGCCACATTGCACGGGGTGCCACCAAACATATCAGCCAGCACCAGCACGCCATCACCAATATCACAGGCGCGAATGCGTGCTTCCAGAGCCTTGGAGAGCTGCTCCGGCGGTTGTCCTGTCACCACATCAATGGCATCAATCAGCGGCTGCTCACCGACAACATACTCCAGCGCCTTTAGCATCTCTGATGCTATGCAGGCATGGCCGATTAATACGATTCCGATCATGACTCTTCTCCCTCTTCACCGGCATGCCTGCGCTCGACAATAGCCAGCTCGCGGTGCTGGATCACCGGCAGTGCCATCGCTTCGCCCTTTAACCAGTCCGCCAGACGCTCTGCCATATACACGGAGCGGTGGCGGCCGCCACTGCAGCCAAAGGCAATAGTAAAATACTGTTTTCTCTCTTTCTGAATCATCGGCCAGGAAAATTCCAGCCACTGCCGAACCCTCTCGAATGCTTCTCCCACCTCATCACGACCCTCAAGAAAGGCGATCACCTCAGCATCACGTCCGGTCTGCTGGGCCAGCTCCGGAAGATAGTGGGGGTTGGGCAGAAAGCGCATATCAAAAACCATATCAGCCATGGCCGGCAATCCGTGTTTGTAGCTGAAAGAGATCACCGTACAGTTCATGCGGTGCCGTTTCGAGCCCGGCTTAAGCCAGAACTGTTCAGCCTGTTCAGAGAGTTCGTAAGGGGTCAGATGACTGCTATCAAGAATCAGGTCAGCGATACTTCTGATCGGCAACAGGCTCTCACGCTCCTGCCTGATCGAATCCATCAAATCGACACCCGCCGGATAGGGGTGCCTGCGTTTAACGGTTGAGAAGCGGCGCTGCAGCACCTCATCCTCAGCCTCAACAAACAGCAGCTGCCACTCATCCTCAGCCAGATTCTCTTCAATCGTTGTGCGGATCGCCTGGGCGGTAAAACCACTGCGTGCATCCAGGCATACGGCGGCAGGACGCTTACGTGCCTGCATAATCATCGACCAGTCTCGCAGCATCTCAAGCGGCAGATTATCGGTGCAGAAAAATCCGGCATCCTCCAGCGCATGCAACACAGTGCTTTTACCTGCTCCGGAGAGCCCGCTGATCAGAAGCATTTAGCCACCTTTCTGAATACGTTCCTGAAGAGACTGCACAAAAGCTTCGCCGCTGTAGATGCCGCGCTGTTTAAGCAGCTGATTACGTGTCGCCACCTCAATCAGGATGGCCAGCGAACGGCCGGTACGAATCGGAATCGGAACGCGGGCAATCGGCACCTCAAGGATTTTGATCTCACTCTCTTCACCCAATACGCGATCTTCTGCAGCCACCTGATCCCACGGCACCATCTCCACCACCAGACTAAGCCGTTTGGCATCGGTGATTGCTGCTGCACCATAGAGGTCTCGAATATTGAGGATACCCAGACCACGGATCTCCATATGGTATCGCAGGGTGTCAGGGCTGCGCCCAACCAGGGCGGTAGGGCTTTTTCGTGAAAACTCGACCATATCATCGGCAATCAGTCGATTGCCTCGACAGATCAACTCAAGCCCGACCTCACTTTTGCCGATACCGCTGGAGCCGGTGATCAGCACACCAAGTCCGAAGATATCCATATAGACGCCATGCTGATAGACCACCGGAGCCAGCCGATGGGAGAGGTAGAGCATCATATTGGTCATAAAGGTTGAACTGGGGAATTCAGACAACAACAGCGGCGTATCGGTACGTCTGGCCGCTTCAAGAATGATCGCAGGGGGCTGCTGATTGCGCGTAATCACTACGCCGGCAAGGCGCAGATCAAATACCGCATCGACAACGCGCCTCTGCTCTTCAGGTGAGCGGGTAGCCAGATAACTCAGCTCGGTTTTTCCAATCACCTGCAGACGATAATCACTTAAATTTTCAATAAATCCGGCAAATGCCAGTGATGGTTTCTGCATACGCGGGTGGTCGATATAGCGATCAAGACCGGCTTCACCGGCCACCAGTTGCATTTTTGCAGCATCACCCTGTGCGGCCAGCAGCTCACGAATCGTGATCCGGCGGGCCTGAATCATCAGGCCAGCCTTACACGATCAGCAAACAGTGCTGCAATTGCTTCACTGCTCTCAGCCTGCATGACTTGATGCCTGATGCTCTCCTGCTGCAGTGTTCTGGCCAGCTGCGCCAACAGTTCAAGATGCTGGCGATCATCCGAATCGGGAACCAGCAACATCACAGCGATATAGACCGGCTTTCCATCAATGGAGTCGAAATCGACCCCCTCAGGATGCCTTGCCAGCGCCAGAATCGGCATCGGAAGGTCAGGCATACGCCCATGCGGAATGGCAACACCATGGCCGATGCCGGTACTGCCAAGATGCTCGCGGGCCATGACGACCTCCATCACCCGATCCGGGTCGATGGAGGCCAACAGGTTAGCCATCTCGGTAATCAGTCCCCGCTTACTTGCTGCGGCTGAGTCGAGTAGCACATGCTCGGGCGTTAACAGATCCACGCTCAGAAGCTCCTTAATTAAGCGACTTCAGGTTCGATCCAGCTCAGAGCACCGTCAGGACGACGGTAAACCGCATTCAACTGCTCGGTCTGACCATTGGTGAAGAAAATCAGGTCACGACTGCCCAGTTCAAGCTGCATCACTGCCTCATCGACACTCATCGGTTTGGCATCAATCTGCTCATGACGCAGGGTTTCCGGCTGGTGATCTTCAGTCAGCTCATCCTTGTCGACGGCCATATCAAGAACCTTATGGGAGACCTTGATTTCGCGACCCGCCGCATCACCGCGATGGCGGCGAAGTTTTGCACGATAACGTTTGAGCTGACGATTCAGCTTATCAACAACGCCGTCAATCGATGCATACATATCCTCCGTCTCGTGACTGCCGTGGATATTAATGCCACTGGCCTGCATGCTGACTTCACAACGCTGGCGAAACTTCTCTACCGACAATACAACATGAACATCTACGACATGGTCGAAAGAGTGTTTCAGGTGCTGCAGTTTGTCGTCCACATACGCCTTAAGCGGTTCCGTGAGTTCTACATGACGTCCGGTAATGGATACTTGCATGGTTGTTACCTCCACATTGGATTGAATATAGCAGAAAACCCTTCCATGGATTCTCTACTTTTGGAAGCGCGCCTGCTGCCTCGCTCCCGGTTGCTTGATGAACTGCTCTTCAGATCATCGGTCGGCCGTTATTTTAAAAGGCCTTAACGTGTTTTAGCGACACGTCTGCGCTGACTGCTCGGAGGCAGCCCTAACTGTTCCCTGTACTTGGCCACAGTGCGACGGGCAATTTCGATCCCCTCGGCCTGCAGACGATCCGCAATCGCCTGATCCGAGATCGGCCTTCCCAACGGCTCTGAATCGATCAGCGCTTTCACACGCTGCTGCACACGATAGACAGAGATAGTACCACCGCCACGTGTCGGCAGACCAGCAGAGAAAAAACGCCGCAGTTCGATCATGCCTATCGGTGTATCTGCAAACTTTCCATTGGTAACACGTGAAATGGTCGATTCATGCAGGCCAACCTCTTCAGCCACATCCTGCAGTGTCAACGGCTTCAGACCCAGCACGCCATACTCCAGAAAAGCACGCTGACGCTGAGCCAGACAGAGCGCGACCTTCATCAGCGTCTCACTGCGCTGATCCAGTGCATGCAGAAGCCACTTGGCCTCCTTCATCGCCTGACTCATAAAATCTTTATCTTTGCCGGTCCACTCATGGTCCTGCCACTGCTCATTGAGACGAATGCCGCGCCAGCCTGATGCCGGCACCTCCACCTCAATCTCATTGCCGCTGGTGCGACGGAAGATAATTTCAGGACGGATATAATAGTTGTTATCACCGTGCATGCCGTGGCCGGGGAACGGATCAAGGCGGCGCATACGGGCGCGTGCCTGAGCGATCATCTCCTCACTGCACTCCGCTTTTTTGGCCAGGTCGGCATCGGAGCCAAACAGCTCCATCGGAAAATGGAGCAGCAGCCGCTGCACCCAGAGATCAACCTCAGATTCGCCATCTAGCTGCATCAGCAGGCACTCGGTAAGATCCCTTGCCCCCAGTCCGGCTGGCTCAAGTTGCTGAATCACCTGCGTCAGCACATTTTCAACCATCTCACCATCAACATCCATCTGCTCAGCCATCTCAGCAGCGAATTCATTCGGATCGTTGCGGAAATAGCCATCATCATCAAGGGAGTCGATCATGGCGTGGGCCAGTTCGCGCTCGATATCACTCATCGGCTGTCGATCCACCTGCTCATGCAGTGAATCACCGAGATTCTGTTCACCCTGCCAGAGCTGCTCACGGTCAGGCATGCTGTCACGACTGGAGGAGGAGTAGAGCGTCTCCCAACGGTTGTCACCCTGCTCTTTCCACTGCTCGCGCTCATCCATCTCAATAGCACGCTGCTCCTGAGCACCGGATTCCGGAGGAGTGAATGAACCCTGATCCATATCCAGCATCGGATTGCACTCGATCGACTCCTCGAGATAGTTCTCCAGCTCCATCGAGTTCATCGCCAGGACCTTAAGGCTCTGAGTCAGTTGCGGCGTCAGAGCCAGACGCTGACCGAGTTTATGGGATAGCTTGGTTTCCATCAGTTAAAAAATGCCCGCTTCTATCATTTGCTTGCCGTTCAGGTTGTAGGGTTGCTGCTGCGGAGAAGCTCCGCTTGTAGGGTCGTGTTGGAAATAGAAATAGAGTGCCATCAACATCCTTGTTATAACTCAAATCGCACAAAACCACAAGCCAAAACAGGTGACCGGAAGCTTGTTCGAAGAGCTTACGCTTCTTTTTTCAGCGGCGCCAGCAGTTCAGCCAGCTCTCCATTCTCCTGCATTTCAGAGACAATATCACAGCCACCAATGAATTCACCCTTGATGTAAAGCTGCGGAATGGTTGGCCAATCAGAGTAATCCTTGATGCCCTGACGGATCTCTTCGCTGAGCAACACGTTGACTGCAGCAAAGGGGACACCATAACTGGATACGATGCTACCCACGCGCTGGGAGAAACCACACTGAGGAAAGTCCGGAGTGCCCTTCATGAACAGAACGATATCATTTCCTTTAATCACCTGATCAATCTGCTCTAATACGGTTTCGCTCATGTTTACTCCTTGGGAACTGAGGTTTTCAACGCCAGAGCGTGAATCGCCTCTCTCATATGATCACCCAGCGCCGCATAAACCATCTTATGCTGGGCGATGCGTGATTTACCTGCAAAGGCCGCAGAGACAACCTCCATCTCGAAGTGATCGTCGCCGGAATAGAGGCGCACATCCACGACTGCATCGGGAAGACCCTGGCGAACCATCACTGCAATCTCTTCGGGTGTCGGTGTCATAAACGTCCTGTCTTTTATATTTATTCTCTGGAAATGGTGGGCTCACCAGGACTCGAACCTGGAACCAACCGGTTATGAGCCGGTAGCGCTAACCAATTGCGCCATGAGCCCGTCGTTTCCACGGCAGGCGTGGCAGACTAGGGGCAACAATCCAGGACTGCAATCCCAAGCCGCATGTGGAATTGTCCATCATGAAGCACCGATCGCATCAACATTTGTGGCAAGGTAATCGCCGAGCGCGTACAGTTGCCGCCATGAAACAGACCATTGTCATCAAACCGACCCTTTTTACCGAACTCAACCTCCCTGAAACGCTGCTTCAAGGCATTCAGGATCTTGGTTTTACGGAGATGACAGATGTTCAGCAGATCGCCCTGCCGATGACACTGCAGGGCAAGGATGTCGCAGGACAGGGACGCACCGGCACAGGTAAAACAGCCACCTTCCTGATCACCGCCATCAACCGACTACTCACCACCGAGCCAAAACAGGGGCGTAACAAACAGCACCCGCGCGTACTGATTATCGCCCCAACGCGAGAGTTGGCCGTGCAGATCTCCGATGATGCTGCCAAGCTGGCAAAACATACAGGCCTGAAGCTGCACACCGTCTACGGCGGTGTCGATTATGAGAAGCAGCGCCTTGGTTTTGATAACGGTGTCGATATCCTGATCGGCACGCCGGGTCGCCTGATCGATTATCTGAAGAAACGGGTCTACTCACTCTCCAAAGCCGACATGCTGATTATCGACGAGGCTGACCGCATGTTTGACCTCGGCTTTATTAATGATCTGCGCTTCATGCTGCATCGCCTGCCCAAGTATGATCAGCGCCAGTCCCTGATGTTCTCAGCCACCCTCTCGCACCGCGTACTGGAGCTGGCCTATGAGCACATGAATGAGCCAGAGAAGCTGCGTGCTGAAGAGGGCGACCTGACCGCCTCCGGCATTACCGAATCGATGTACCACACCAGCATGGAAGATAAATTTCCGCTGCTGGTGCATCTGCTGCGCGAATCTGATGTCAAACGCGGCATGATCTTTATCAATGAGAAACGTACCGGTGAAAAGGTAGCCCGCAATCTGGCCCGTTACGGCTTCTCTGTCGGCATACTCTCTGGCGATGTGCGTCAGCAGAAACGCACACGCATTCTCGAAGATTTCACCAAGGGCAAGCTGCAGCTACTGGTCGCCACCGATGTGGCCAGTCGCGGCCTGCATATCGACGGCGTATCACATGTATTCAATTATGATCTTCCTGAAGATGCTGAGAACTATGTGCACCGCATTGGCCGTACCGCCCGTGCCGGTGCCAAAGGCACAGCCATCTCCTTCTCATGTGAGAGGTTCTGCTTTGGCCTGCCCGATATCGAGACCTACATCAGCCGCCAGGTGCCACTTTGCCATATCGAGCATGAGATGCTGCAGATCGGCAAGCCGACCAATCCTGAAGCTACCGCTGAAGGTTTGAAAAAAGAGGATAAGGCCGAGCAGCATGATCGCCCGAAATCCGGAGGCAGACCCGGTGGCAGACAGGGCGGCAACCGCAACAGCCGTGGCGGCGGTGGGCGTTCGCGCCGCTAACCCCGGCTATTCAGCTGGCATCTGTTAGCGCGTAACCTTGCCGCCACATTTGGCACAAACCTCTACCGTGGTAAGAATCTTCTTATTGGCCAGCATCTTTCCGCATGACTCGCAGAAATAGAAACCTTTAAGGTTGCTGTAGACAATAATTGCCACCGCCACCAGCAGTATGGCGTAACCCTTGGGCGGAAAATTGAGCACATACGCCAGCGCCAGCAGCACGCCTGCCAGAGAGAAGATAATCATCGGCCAGAGCTTCTTCTTCAGTTGAATATCGATATTGATGGCAAACACAGCCAGCCGGGCTGCCACAAACAACACCCAGAAAAAGACACCAAAGAAAACCAGATCACTTGTACTCAAAGCAGCACCCCAAATTCACGAATATCGCACACACTAATCCAAGCCACCTCATGGTGAAACCACAGGAATCGCCGCTTTGTTTTGTTGACCCTTTTATTTTATGGCTGCTACCTTAGATTGCTGCAATGGCGATTGAGGAGCATAACAGACCTGAAGGTGAGGGGGCTCACGCAAAACAGACCGATGACAAACAGGCCGAGAATCACCCCCTTCTGCATGGGCATCACTACGACATTCACAGTAATGAGGAGAGTGAGGCTGTCCATCGCCTCAGAGCGCGACATCAGCAGCTCAAACATGGGCATGAATCTCACGATGAGCGTGCAGCAGAAAGTCGGCTCGACAACAAACAGAGGCAGATAAAACCGAGACCCCATAAAAAAGGCAAACGTCGCGCTATCTTCTGGGGCCAGATTGCCATTGCGCTGTTTATCTTTATCACTGCAGGGCTAACCATCCGCGCCATTGAGATGGCCACCATCAAAAGTGGCAGCCCCACCTGGATCGATGAGTTGAAACAGGGCAATATCAATCTGGCTACGGAGAAATTTTCAATCACGGCCTCCGCTGCTGTTGCGCAGGTATTCAGCTCCGACCTCTCCATCGAAACACTCATGAAAGATTTCAACGACGCCCTGCCACACCTGAAAAAGGCGGGTTATATTCTCATTGAGATGGAGGTAGAGCTCGGCATCCCGCCAAAACTTATCCCCCACTTCTATCACGATGGTGATATCAAACTGGATATGGAGAAGACACTTCAAGCTCTTGGCGACAACAGTATCGGCAAAGCACTGATTATTGCCCTCTCCCAGGCCGGTGAACTGCAAAAACAGATTGAGGTCGCCGACATGAAATTCGACTACATTGAGGTGGAGCTAGGGCCAATCCCCGGGCTTAAGCTGCAGTACAAAAACTATTACGCCGTGAAAAAGAAAATTTTCAGATAACGCCACAAAACAGCCTTCTGGCAAGCGGCAGCAAGCGAAGCTAGGCTTGCCGCCAATTTATCAGGGAGCTCAGCGTGTTAACTTTTCAGGATTTGATTCTCACCTTACAGCAGTTTTGGGCCAGACAAGGCTGCGTGGTTCAACAACCATACGACTCATCGATGGGCGCGGGCACCTTTCACCCCGCCACTTTCCTGCGTGTGCTCGACGATAACGACTGGAACACAGCTTATGTGCAGCCGTGCCGTCGCCCTACCGATGGCCGCTATGGTGAAAACCCCAACCGACTGCAGCACTACTACCAGTTTCAGGTCATTTTAAAACCTGCGCCGGAGAATATTCTCGATCTCTATCTGCAGTCGCTCAATGAGATCGGCATCGATACTGAAGTGCATGATATCCGTTTTGTCGAAGATGACTGGGAAAGCCCGACTCTCGGTGCCTGGGGACTCGGCTGGGAAGTCTGGCTCAACGGCATGGAGGTGACGCAGTTCACCTATTTCCAGCAGGTGGGCAGTGTTGAATTGACCAAAACACCGGGTGAAATCACCTACGGCCTTGAGCGCATGGCGATGTACCTGCAGGGCGTGGACAACATCTATGATCTGGTCTGGGTGGAGACCCCTGATGGCAAGAAGGTCACCTATGGTGAGGTATTCCACCGCAACGAAGTGGAGTTCTCTGCCTACAACTTCGATGAAGCCGATACCGATCAGTTGCACAAACAATTCGATCATGCCGAAGGCGAATGCAAACGCCTGACTGAAAAGGGATTGGTTCTGCCAGCCTATGAGGAAGTGATGAAAGCATCGCATGCGTTTAACCTGCTTGATGCGCGAGGTGCAATCTCCGTCGCTGAGCGCCAGCGCTTTATCGGACGCGTACGAGGCCTCGCCAGAACCGTGGCCCGTGCCTATGCGGAGGTGGACGCATGAAGACACAACCACTTCTGATTGAAATCGGCATTGAAGAGATCCCGGCTGGACTGGCTGAAAAGCTGCAGAACAATCTGGTAACGGCCGTTGACAGACTACTCAAGGCTAACGGCATTGAACTCAATAGTGATAGCTGGACACACGCCTGCACACCGCGCCGTATCCTTGTGCATAGCAACGACTGCCCGGCCAAACAGCCTGATCGTGATGAAACCATCTGGGGCCCACCTGAGAAGGTAGCCTTTGATGCTGATGGCAAACCAACGCGTGCAGCTGAAGGTTTCGCTAAAAAATCTGGCCTCTCAATTGATGACTTTTCGCTCGAAGATAAAGGCGATGGCAAAGCACGTTACATGCAAGCGGTTGTTCACAAGGCTGGCCGTGATGTGACCGACATCCTCGGAGAAGCGCTACCTGATATCTTGCGCAAACTGCCAAGCCCGAAACAGATGAAATGGAACGATGGCGAAACGCGTGACGATGCCTTCATCCGCCCTGTGCGCTGGATTGTAGCGCGCCTTGGTGATGCGGTGATTCCCTTCTCCTATGCCGGCGTAAGCAGTGGCATCGAGAGCCGTGGCCATCGTATCTCCGGCTCGGTTGGTGAACTGGATCTCAATGATCCGATCACATGGCTGGCTGAGCAGAAAGTGATGGCCAAGCGTGAAGATCGCATCAACCATATCAACAACGCCATGCAGACCCTTTGTCAGACTGAAGGGCTGAAAGTGGTGGCTGATGATGAACTGGTAGAAGAGGTGGCTGACCTGACCGAGTGGCCAGTGCCGCTGCTGGCAGAGTTTGGCAGTGATTATCTGCGCCTGCCTGAAGAGGCGATCCGCATTACACTCAAAGCACATCAGCGCTGTTTTGTTACCCACGATAGTGCAGGCAACATCTCTAATAAATTTATTGCTGTTGCCAATATTGAATCAAAAGATGTCAGCAAGGTAGCTGAAGGCAATGCCCGCGTGGTTAATGCCCGACTGGCTGATGCAGCATTCTATTTTGATCGCGATCCATCTGAAACACTCGATGCCCGTGTTGAGAAACTTAACAGTGTCACCTTCCAGGAGGGACTTGGCATGGTTGGCGATCAGGTGCGCCGCATGCGCTCATTTGTACTCGACAGTGCCAAAGCTATTGGTGCAGATGCTGATGCCGCACAGCGTGCCGCCTATCTCTGTAAATCTGACCTCACCACAGGTCTGGTCTATGAATTCCCTGAACTGCAAGGTTATATGGGTGGCGTCTATGCCCGCATGAATGGCGAGCCCGAGGTTGTAGCTCAGGCCATTGCTGAGCACTACCAGCCAGCAGGAGCCGAGGATGATCTGCCGGATTCTCCGGAAGCGCGTGCGATCGCCATTGCTGAGCGCATCGACAAGCTACTCGGCTACTTCCATCTCGGTCGTATCCCGACTGCCAGTGCCGATCCGTTCGGCCTGCGCCGCGCTGCCATCGGCCTGATCAGACTGCTTGCCGATACCACACAGCCGGTTGAGATGACACTGGATCAGGTGATCAACGAAGCCGCCAAACAGTGGAATCAGCAGCGTGTCACCATTGCCATTCAGGATGAGACCAAACAGCAGGTGCGCGCCTTTATTATTGAACGCCTGCTGGGGCAGAGTGATGCACTCGGCTTCTCCAAAACATCGATGGATGCAGCGGTAAACTCATCGGAAACACGTCCGCTCTACCGCGAAGCGTTGATTGCCCGTCACCTGATGGGGTTTGAAAGCTCGGAAGAGGGGCAGGCCATTGCCGCTGCCAACAAGCGTATTGCCAATATCCTCAAAAAAGCGAAATCCGTTCCTTCCGTCGTTGAAACAGCACTCTTCTCTGAAGCTGCGGAACAGGCTCTCTTTGATGCGCTGCTAGAAGCTGAAGCAGGTTTCAGTGGCGCAGTAAGCAGTGGCCCGTTTGAAGCGAGTATCTCTCCGGCACTGGCTGAGCTGGCCAAACTGCGAGGCCCGGTAGATCAGTTCTTCGATGATGTGATGGTGATGGCAGAGGATGAGAAGGTGCGCGGCAACCGTCTGGCACTGCTCTCCCGCTTGAGAACACTGTTCCTCAATCTGGCGGATATCTCTCGCCTCTGATGACAATCCTTGAAAGCCACGCCGCCGGGCAGCTGAAATGAACAGCTTCAGCTGGTGGCGGCGCGGAGATCTTGATGGTTTCTTCGGTCTGTTTGTTGATAACCTGATCCAACTGATTCTGATCACCGTGCTCTGCACGCAACTGCTCGGTTTCCCTCCAGAACTACTGTTCGGAAAGATTCTGCCCGGTGTGGCAATCAGCCTGCTGATCGGCAACCTCTATTATGCATGGCAGGCCAAACAGCTGAGTCTGGCAACCGGTCAGCCTGCCACAGCGCTGCCCTATGGTGTGAATACCGTATCCCTGTTTGCCTATGTCCTGTTTGTCATGCTGCCGGTGGTGAAAAGCACCGGTGATCCTGAACTGGCCTGGCAGATGGGCCTTGCCGCCTGCCTTGGCTCCGGCCTGATCGAGCTGGCCGGTGCATGGATCGGAGCGCGCGTTAAAAAGGTGACACCGCGCGCAGCCCTGCTTGCCACGCTGGCCGGTATCGCCATCACCTTTATCTCGATGGATTTTGCTTTCCGCATCTTTGCCGATCCGCTGATCGGTTTTGCGCCGCTGGCGCTGATCTTTATGCAGTATATCGGTCGCTTGCCACTGCCTCGTGGTATCCCGGCAGGCCTTGCCGCCATGATCGTCGGCACCCTTCTCGCCTGGAGTCTGGGTCGCATGGATGGTGCAGCGCTCTCCGGCGCCTTCTCGATCTCACTGCATCTGCCAACCCCACAACTGCTCGAGCTTTTCTCAGCCTTCACATCACCTGAGCTGATCGGTTTCATTGCAGTGATTCTGCCGATGGGGCTGTTCAATCTGATCGGCTCACTGCAGAACCTTGAGAGTGCGGAGGCCGCAGGTGATTGCTATGCGGTAAAACCTTCACTGGCCGCCAACGGTATCGGCACGATTGTCGCCGCCTGTTTCGGCAGCTGCTTCCCCACCACCATCTATATCGGCCATCCCGCCTGGAAGGATATGGGGGCAGGGGCAGGTTATTCGATTGCCAACGGTGTTGTCATTACCCTGCTCTGCACACTCGGGCTGGTCGGTTTTGTCAGTGCCCTGATTCCTATAGAGGCGGGTGCAGCAATCCTGCTCTGGATCGGCATCATCATTGCGGCACAGGCATTTAAAGACACACCTTCCCACCATGCCCCGGCCGTGGTTGTCGGACTGATTCCGGCTATCGCCGCATGGGGTCTGTTGATGCTGGAGAGTGGGCTGCGTGCCGCCGGAACCTCGATTGGCGGGGTCGGCATTGAGACACTTGCCATGCAGTTTCCGATTGCGGGCATGATCGCGCTTGAGCGCGGTTTCATCTTCACCTCCATGCTGCTGGCTGCAATGACCGTTGCGCTTCTCGATGGCCGATACAAGATCGCCGCCAACTGGGCCTTTGCCGCCGCCCTGCTTAGCAGCACTGGCATCATCCACGGTTATGAGGTTGGCCAGTTTGCCATACTCAACAGCTACGGCCCTGCCAACAGCTGGCCCTTTGTGATCGGTTATCTGATGGTGGGTACGCTTTTCTGGTTACTGTCGGGCAACAGGGAGAAAGATTGAGATGAGGCCTCTTCCTGAATTGCCATCCGCCACAAACGACTATCTGATCGATCACATCCGACTGCTCAGTGACAGTCTGGCCCACTGGAGTGGCTGCGGTCTGATGGATGATGAAACCAATCCGATCATTGCAGCTCGCAGGCTCTACTACGCCCCCTTTGCCCTGCTCTCGCACGGCAGCGAAGAGGATCCGATCATCAATTATGCCAACCATACTGCCCAGCAGCTCTTTGAGATGGGGTGGGATGAGTTTGTCTGCCTGCCATCTCGATTTTCGGCAGAAGCAATGGTGCAAGAGGAGCGCAATGCGCTGCTTAAACGGGTAACTGACAATGGTTATATTGATGATTACTCAGGCGTGCGTATTGCCAAAAGCGGTAGCCGCTTTCAAATTGAGGATGCCACGGTCTGGAATCTGCTGGACAGGTCAGGAAATTATCGCGGCCAGGCCGCCATGTTCGCGATCTGGCAGCGACTCTGATCGACCTGCCTCTCAATGGCTGATTTTCAGATCAGCCACCGCTTTGATGATCGGCTCACACTGCGCCCATGCCTTATCATCGGCAGTCTGGCTCACGCTTGCACCGGGGTAATGCAGCCGCTGTTCGCTACGCGAGAGCTGCTGCTGAAGCAGATCCGCACAGTGATTCAGTGAGGTCGGCCCATAACTGTTGTAGGTAAAACCAGCAGAAAACGTCACCAGAAGTAACCCTGCACTCAATGCAAAAAGGTGATCTTTCATCGCCTGCGCTGAAGCCTCAGCTGTCACATGTTCAACGTAGGGGCTATGGCGAGATAAGCTATCACCATCAGTGTCAGTACGATCATGATCTTAACGCTAAAATTCATCTGCATATAACCTCCTCTCATCCAATGCATGATCAGATGCGCAAAGAGGGCTCATACGTAGCCTTCCATGCAGGTGCGGATGCTATAATCAAAGGGGGAAAAACAGGCGTGAACTATTTCACAGATAGCAAAATATCTTGATAAAATTGGCATGTGAGAGGCTTTACTAAAGAAAATGGCGCGCGGTACAGGAGTCGAACCTGTGACCTTCGGCTTCGGAGGCCGACACTCTATCCAGCTGAGCTAACCGCGCATTTCCAGAGATGAGAAATCCCGGCGCACGATACTGCCTTCCTCATTAAAAAGCCAATCGCTTTGCTTTCCGCATCAGATCTATCGACAACCAAAGGAGCTTGGGCTTACACTACCCTATGCGCCGCTAAACCTCAGGAGTCACCGGTTATGCCTGAACTACACATCAGCATCGATCAAGACGAGTTGGATATCTCTTTTGAGCCCGGCGCAGCATCTGTTAAAGATCTGCTCGATCAACACGGCATCACCCTGCCGAGCCATTGTGGTGGTGTGGGCAAATGCGGCCTCTGCATGGTGCGTATCGAATCCGGTGCCTGCTCGCCACTCTCCCTCTCTGAGCAGAGCACACTCACTGCCGAGGAGATCAAACAGGGTGGCAGACTGGCCTGTCAGGTAAAGCCACTTGCTGATATCAGTCTGAGCATTCACAAGGCTGACAATCCGACAGCCTGGGCTGAGCTTGATAGCAGCGCATCCACCGGAGAGCCCTCCGCTTCGGATGCGCATGGTCAGAGCAACGGTCAGATCAATGGACTGAACTACGGCCTGGCCATCGATCTTGGTACCACACAGATACGGGCAACGCTCTGGAACCTCGAAAGCAACAGTCGGATTGATGGCATCACAGAACTTAATCCACAAGCGAAATTCGGTGCCGATGTGCTTAGTCGGCTTGCCGCAGCCAAAAGCTCAACAGAGCAAGCGGAGCAGCTCTCACAGCTGGCCAGAGATGCCGTGGGAGAGGCCGTTCAGATTCTCACTTCGCGACACAATTTACCCACATCGGCAATCAAAGCAGTCACCATCGTGGCCAATACCGCCATGCTGGCGCTATTTGCCGGCAGAAATTATGAGCACCTGCTGGAGCTCGATTACTGGCAGAAACCGGTAGACTGCCTGCCGGAACCAGACCATACGCAAGCGTGGGCAAAAGCCTGGGGCGCGGATGCGGATGCAACGATTGAACTGGTACAACCACTGGCCGGTTTTGTCGGCTCAGATCTGCTGGCAGGCATCCTCTCCACCAATCTGATGGCATCTGAGGATGCAGCACTTCTGATCGATTTTGGTACCAACTCGGAGGTGGCGCTCTGGGATGGCAGCAGGCTCTGGGTCACATCAGCCGCTGGCGGACCGGCCTTTGAAGGCAGTGGTTTAAGCTGTGGCATGCCGATGATGCAGGGTGCGATTTATAAAATCAGCGCGGGCAGTGAAGACGAGGATGCGTTTGAATTTGATGTGCTTGGTGGCGGTGCTGCCATCGGCATCTGTGGCTCCGGTCTGGTCGATGCGATTGCCTGCTTATTAAAGCAGGGCAAGCTCAACATTGTCGGCCGTCTGGCAGAGGCCTTTGCCAAAGAGGGTATGCCGCTGGACCGATCCGGCTCGATTCGTATCAGAAACCGGGATATCGATCTCTTCCAGCGCGCCAAAGGGGCCACGGGTGCTGCCATAGCCTATCTTCTTGAACAGTCCGGATTGCAATCAAATATGCTGAACAGGGTCTGCATCACCGGTGCTTTCGGAAGCGGCCTGGACTGCCGCAATGCGGCGATGATCGGGCTGATTCCCGATGTTAAAGCTGAAATCATTGAGCTGCATAGTGATCATGCCCTCTGCGGCTGTGAGATGCTTCTGCTTGCGCCAGAGAAGAAGAGAGAGCTCGCATGCATGCGGCAACAGGCCAGGCTGATCAATATGTCACTGGCAGCTGAATTTGATATGCTGTTTGTTGATAAACTGTTTCTTAAACCCCTGTGATATAACGGCATTAATATTGCTTGTATGCTATACTAACTAAGAGCAGGCAGAACTTCCCTGACACCTGCAACAGGGGGCGCTTATGCAACATAAGATCATCCAGGACTATAACGAAGCGGTCTATGACACGGATCGCGACAAAGCCCTTGAGGTGATTAACCGCGCCCTTGCCGATGGCATAACCCCCGAACAGATCGTCTTTGATGTCATTATCCCCGCCATGGAAGCGATGATGGCGTCGATCAGCAAGGATTTTGACGCCAATCTTGCCCAGCATTTCATGGCTGCCCAGATCGCATCGGAAGTGACCGAGGAGATGATCTCGCGCTTCCAGAATCCTCCTGAATCACTCGGC
Organism: Mariprofundus sp. KV; assembly: GCF_013387475.1. GTDB lineage: Bacteria > Pseudomonadota > Zetaproteobacteria > Mariprofundales > Mariprofundaceae > Mariprofundus. Next base: position 250,113 of record NZ_VWNB01000001.1, read on the forward strand.
ACCATTGTCATCGGCACCTCGGTTGGCGATATGCATACACTCGGCAAACGCATCGTATCCGGCTGTCTGCGCTCGATGATGATCGATGTGGTGGATCTGGGGGTAAACGTCAAACCCGAAACCTTTGTTGATAAAGCCGTTGAGATCAATGCCCCGGTCATTGCCATCTCCTCGATGATGATGCACACCGCCACCAGTGAAAACGGCTGCCTGCGGGTGCGCGAAATCCTTAAAGAGCGCGGACTTGAGGATAAAATCAAACTTGTTGTCGGAGGTGCTCCTTTCCGCTGGGACAACGATCTCTACAAAACTGTTGGTGCTGATGCCTGGGCTGATAACGGCATCTCTGCAGGCGAAATGATCAAGAAATTTGTTCTGGAGTCCCGCTCATGATTACCGGCATGGAGAGGCTGGTTGCAGCCATCAACGGTGAAAAATCCGACCGTATTCCGGTCTTCTGCAATCTGCTCGATCAGGGTGCAGATGAGCTGGGTATCGCATCACTGCAGGAGTATTACGCAAATGGCGAACATGTCGCCGAAGCGCAGCTGAGGATGCGCGAGAAATATGGCTACGACAACGTATGGAGTCTCTTCTATGTCGGCAAAGAGGCTGAACTGCTCGGTTGTGAGAAGATCACCTTCTCCAAAGGCGGACCACCCAATGTCGAGGATTACGTCATCAAAAACTATGACGACATCGTCAACCTTGAGATTCCCGACGATATCTCCGCACTTCCCGCCTTTGAGGAGAATCTCAAATGTCTGAATATCCTTAAGCGCGAGGTAGGTGGTAAACAGCCGATCTGCGCCTATCTCACCTCAGGCATCACCCTGCCTGCTATTCTGATGGGCATGGACAAGTGGCTGGAGCTGCTGCTTATGGGGCCAACCGATATCCGTGATCTGTTGATTGCCAAATGCTCGGAGTTTTTCCAGAAAGAGATTGATGCCTTCCGCAAAGCCGGTGCGGATGTACTGGTCTATTCTCAACCCTTTGGTTCAACCGACATCATGCCGATGCGGCTGATCAAGGAGTTGACGCTGCCATCGATGAAGATGGATATTGAACCGGGAGGTGTCGGTGGCCTTGTCTACTACTGCGGCAGCTCTCCCTTCAACAACGTGATCGACATGATGATCAAAGAGCTCGGTATCGGTGTCTTTTACTTGAGCCCCAAGGATGATATTGCCGAAGCCAAAAAGATCATCAACGGTCGTGCGCTCACCTGCGGTGTGATCAACGACATCAAGCTGGTGAGCTGGAGCCGCGAGGAGATCCGTGCCGAGGTCAAACGCATGTGTGAGGCCGGCATGCCGGGTGGCAAGTTCCTCTTCGGCACACTGGTGATGCCGTATGATATTCCCAAACAGAATATCAGAGCCATGCTGGAGGCAGCCTATGAATATGGCAGTTACTGAAAACGCAGAACAGCCTGAGAGACTGCTGCTGATCGGATGCGGCATTCTGCAGAAGGAGATCCGCTACCTGATCGAGAAAAACAGCTGGCAGATGGACACCTCTTTCATGCGCTCCGCCCTGCACAACAATATCGGCAAGCTGGAGAAAGGGCTGACCGGATCGCTGGCCAAACGGGCTGATCGTGAGACCATCGTCTTTTACGGCTGCTGCCACCCCGATATGGATCGTATTATTGAAAAGGGCAATTCTCTCCGTACACCCGGCCAGAACTGTGTGGATATCCTGCTCGGTCGCGAACTGTTTGATCTTGAACTGGAGCGGGGCGCTTTTTTCCTGCTCGAGGAGTGGGCCCAGCGCTGGAGTCCGATCACCGAGATGGTGTTCGGTAAAAACCCGGAGGTGATCCGCTCGGTATTTCAGGAGGCGCACAAATATATCCTCGCCATCCGCACTCCCTGCTCTGATGATTTCAGTGAAGAGGCGCAGGAAGTTGCCTCCATTGTCGGACTTCCCCTGCAGTGGATGGATGTAGGGTTGGAGCATCTTGAATCAACGCTCGATCAAACCATGCAGAAGAAGTTAAAGAGTCGCTAACTGATGAGCGAGCTTGAGCAAGCGCCAGAGAGGGATGAAGAGCTAAGCCGCCTGCAACAGCGCATGAAGAAGCTGGCCATGGAGAAATCCTACTATCAGCTGGTTATGCAGATGATCACCCGCATCAGCGAGAACCGTGGGCTGGGCAACGTGGTCAACAACCTGTTGATGAACACCGTTGATATTCTCGGCGGCAGTAACCTCAAGCTCTACTACCAGATGGGCGGAAAATATTACTATGCGGATGTGCTCGGCGAAGAGAGAGAGCTGGCGCAGATTGATGATGAGGCTGTCATGCGCGCCTATCAGAGCGGCCAGACAGAGGAGATCGAGGGGAGCTTTGAAGAGACGCTGCTGAATACGCCCGAGTTTACCCACTCCTACACCTGGATATTCCCACTCAAAGCCGCCAGTGAAGTCATTGGCGTACTGAAGATGGAAAACCTGCATATCAACATGCGTGAACTGCACGAACATCTGCCCGCCTTCTTCAACTTTGCCGCCCTTATCCTGAAGAACGAGATTCTTAGTGAATCCGCCCTGCGCAAAGCCAACCTCACCCTTGAAGGAGAGGTGCTCACGCGCAAAGAGAAAGAGAGGGAGCTGGTAGAGGCCAAATCCGGACTGGAAGCGGCTGTGGCCGAGCGCACAGCCGAGCTTTCGAAAAATAAAGAGGAGCTCGATCTCTTTTTCACCTCGGCACTGGACCTGCTTTGCATTGCCGATACAGATGGTCATTTCCGCAAGCTCAACCCTGAATGGGAGAATACACTAGGTTATCCTCTGGATGAGTTGGTGGGTCGTAAGTTTCTTGATCTGATTCATCCCGATGATCTGGAAGGGACACTAAAGGCTATCTCCAGGCTCTCTGATCAAAACCCAGTGTTGAGTTTTTCCAACAGATACCGTCATAAAGATGGCAGCTACCGCTGGCTTGAGTGGCGTTCATATCCTGTAGGTTCAAGCATTTATGCCTCTGCGCGAGACATCACAGAACGTAAAAATATCGAACGTGTCGAACAGGCCCGGCTGCATCTGTTTCAATTCGCCCAGGATCACAGCATGGATGAGCTGCTGGAAGAGACACTCAATGAAGTGGAACGGCTGACCGGTAGCTGCATCGGCTTCTTCCACTTTGTCGAAGAGGATCAGGAGACTCTCTGGCTGCAGAACTGGTCAACCCGAACCAAAGCTGAATTCTGCAAGGCAGAGGGAAAAGGAGCGCACTATCCGGTAGCGGATGCCGGCGTCTGGGCTGATGCGCTGCGCAACATGGAGCCATTGATTCACAACGATTATGCATCACTGCCCGATAAACATGGCATGCCCGAAGGACATGCCGAAGTGAACAGGGAGCTGGTTGTACCTGTACAGCGGGGTGAGCAGATCGTGGCGATCCTTGGCACCGGCAACAAACAGAGCGATTACAACGATGAGGATGTGAAAACAGTCACCTTTCTGGCCGATCTGGCCTGGGATATCGCCGAGAAGAAACGTGCGGAAGAGGCGCTGGCCATCAATGAACGAAATCTTTCAGATGCACAGCGCATGGGCCATCTGGGCAACTGGCGCTTGGATCTACTGTCCAATAAGCTGGAGTGGTCGGATGAGATTTATCGGATTTTTGAAATTGATCCGCAACAATTTGAAGCCACCTATGAGGCCTTTCTCAATGCAATACACCCGGATGATCGGGAGATGGTCAATAAGGCCTATAATCAGTCACTACAGAATCGCAAGCCTTACGAAACCGTGCATCGGCTGCTCATGCCAGATGGCCGTGTGAAATATGTGCAGGAGCAGTGTGAGACGAATTTTGATAAGGAAGGGATTGCGCTCTACTCCGTTGGAACAGTGCACGACATCACCGAACTCAAAGAGGCTGAAGCTGAGATCAAACGCTTTAATGCCGAACTGGAGCAGAAGGTGGCCGAACGAACCGGCAAGTTGAACGAAACCAACAAGCGGCTGGAGTCATTCAATGAACTGATGGCTGAACGCGAAATGCGGGTGATCGAGGTCAAGCAGGAGGTGAACCGCTTGAGCCGGAAGCTCGGTGAGCCGTTGCCTTACAAGGAGGTATGGGATGCGCTACAGGAGAAGTGAAACCATAAACTATCACTGGCTGAGCCTGCTTCTGCTGCTGGCCTGCATGCCACTGCTGCTGCAGGGGTGCACAGAAAAAACCGAACCATTAAGCATCGACAAGCTGCGACTGGGCCTGCCACTGCAACCCTCCAGCTCTCTGGTTCTTGTGGCTACAGAAAAGGGTTATTTCAAACAGAGCGGGTTGGATGTTGAGCTAAGCAGCTACCCCAGCGGCAAACGTGCCCTGCTCGAAGGGCTGCTGCCGGGCAAGGTGGATATCGCTCTTGCAACCGAGGTACCGATTGCCGCTGCCGCCTTGCGTGGCGAGAAGTTCAATATCGTCGCCTCCACCTTCAGCGCCAGTAACGTCAACCGCCTGATTGCGCGCAAGGATGCAGGCATCGAAAATGCAGCGGATATCGCTGGCAAGCGCATTGCCACCCAGAAAGATTCGGCGGTGCACTACTTCCTGCATCTCTTCCTGCTTGAGCAGAACCTCTCCGAATCCGACATCCAACTCTCCTTTGCCAAAGCCGAAGCGCTTCCTCCTGCACTGGAGTGGGGCACAATCGATGCCTTCTCGATGCGCGAACCCTACATCAGTCAGGCCGCCCAGCGACTGCCAAACAATCATCTTATCTTTGCTGCGCCGGGCATCTACAAACAGTTCGATATTGTGGTTGTAAGGCCTGAGCTGCAACAGCAGCAGCCACAAATCGTTGAAAAATTCGTGCGTGCACTGCAGATGGCCGAACAGTTTGTTCAGCAGCAGCCCAAACAGGCACAGGCCATTGTGGCCGATAAGCTGGGCATTGAGGTTGCATCTGTTGCCGCAGCCTGGCCTCAATACAGCTTCCGGCTCGGCATGGATCAGACACTGCTACTACTGCTTGAGGATATCTCCCGCTGGATGCGTGCGGGAGAGGAGGGGCAGCAGACACCCAACTTTCTCGGCATGATGGTTTTTGACGGGCTGGAAAAGATCAAACCCAATGCCATTACTGTCTTCAGGTAGGCGAAGAGGAGCATGATTTGAGCATCCGCCATCGCCTGCAACTGCTTATCCTGCTGTTTATCACGGCCGGTGTGACTTCACTTGGCCTGCAGGAGTGGAGCCATCGGGTGATGGAGACATCGATAGCAACAGAGCACACCATCGATACCATTGAGCGTAAAGCCTATCAGCTCTCAATGCTTACCACGGACATTGCCGCAACGCCTAAAGAGCAGCGAGCGCAACAGCAGTGGCAGACAAGTTATCAACAGCTGCAAGCGCTGTTGCTGGATGCGCAAATTCAAAGTGTGAAAGGAACGCAACAACCGATCATCCAGCTTCGCAAGAGTATGAGTGATATGCAGCTGCAGCTGCAGCGGCTGATCAAGGCGGGTCAGGAGGTCGAGGGCAGCCGCTATTTTCAAGTTCGTCTTAATCGGGAGCTGCGCGCATCGATGTTGCAGGTGCAATCGATCATCTCCCACGCCACCACGATGCGCAATATCATTGATGAACATTATACTCTGGAGCTGCATAACATCCGCACAGCTTCGATGTTGATCACCGCCACTGCAATCATCCTGCTTGTGCTTCTGGCTGGCGTGATGCTACTCAGAATCATACGCGCTCTGAATATTCTTAAATCAGGCATCTCACGTTTTGCAGCTGGCGATCTTCATGAACCGATTCGCCTTCGATCAAAAGATGAGCTGGCAGAGGTCGCAGCCAGCCTGAACAGCATGGCACACAGTCTCACCGACTCCATGGCCTCACGCGATCAGATGGAAGAGATCATAAAAGAGCGTACCGATGCGCTGCAGAAATCGAGATTGGCCGCCATCAGTGTGATGGAAGATATCAATATTCAGCGCCATCAGACCGAAGAGGCGAGGCAGGCTCTGGAAACGCTGAACAGTGAACTTCAGGATGAGGTGAAGATAAGAAAAGCCAAAGAGAGTGAACTGCGCCGTAAAGAGGCGCTGCTCAGGCAGGCCAAATCCGGTGCCGAACAGGCCAGCCGCTCCAAGAGTATCTTTCTGGCCAATATGAGCCATGAGCTGAGAACACCACTCAACGCCATTCTCGGTTTCTCACAACTGCTGCAGATGGATCCGGCTATGAGTGAGGCGAGCAAGGCAAACCTGCAGACCATCAATCGCTCAGGCGCCCACCTGCTCACCTTGATCAACGATGTGCTCGACATGTCCAAGATCGAAGCGGGTAAAATCGACCTGCAGAATGACAGCTTCAATTTTGATGAGCTGATACGTGAGGCCATTGATATGATGGTGGTTCGTGCCTCCAGCAAGGGCATCAGCCTGGGGCTTGATGCCGACTCGAACTACCCGAAATTTATCTATGCTGATGCCGCAAAAATCCGTCAGATTCTTATCAACCTGCTTAGCAATGCTGTCAAATTTACGGAGCAGGGCGCTGTGAGCCTCCACATCTCAACTGAAGCGCCAAATGAGCAGGGTGAATTCACTCTCACCGGCAGCGTCACCGACAGCGGCATCGGCATCGCAGCCAAAGATCTGGATAAGGTGTTCGCCCCCTTCGAGCAGATCGTGCAGAAGGGTGAGGAGAAGATCGATCAGAAGGGCACAGGGCTGGGGCTCTCCCTCTGCAAACAGTTCATTGAGATGATGGATGGTCATATCGAAGTGCAGAGCAAACTCAATGAAGGCTCCACCTTCACCTTCTCGATCAGGGTGAAAGAGGCGACAGCCTCTGAAATAGAGGAGATTACACCCGCAACGAAGGGTCTGCCAACCGGGCTGGCTGCCGGTCAGAAAGCAATCAAGGTGCTGATTGCCGAGGATGACACGGCCAATGCCATTATTCTCGAGAGTGTGTTGCGCAAAGCCGGCCTGCAGACGCTGGTGGTTGCCAATGGTGAAGAGGCCATTGCACAATTTAAGGCTTGGAAACCCGACCTGATCTGTATGGATCGACGTATGCCGGTCATGGATGGCAAAGAGGCCACCCGTCATATCCGTCAGGAGCCGGGAGGGGGTGATGTGAAGATCATTGCTGTTACCGCCGTGGCCTTCCGTGAAGAGCGGCAACAGATGTTTGATGCCGGCTGTGATGATCTGGTCAAAAAACCCTACGCCTTTGAAGAGATATTCCAGGCTATCGAGCGCAATATTGAGATCGAATTCAGCTACCCTGGTGGAGAAGATGCCAGGCAGCCTGCTGACACAGAGAAGCAGCATCTGGATAAAGATGACTTTGCTGCCGCTATCAGAGCGCTACCGGCTGCGTTGATAAAGCGGATACAGCAGTGTGCTCTGGAGCTGGATATGGATGGATTTGAGGCCACACTGCCTGAGGTGGAGGCGATCAACCCGCAATTGGCAGAGAGCTTGCGTAACTTACACAGGCAGCTTGATTATTCTGCTATACTTAAAGTACTGGAGGAGAATGGTCATGGTTGAAAATGATAGCCTGTCGATAGCATCCTCCGAGATTCTTGTCGTTGACGATACCCCGGCCAGCCTGAAGCTGATCACTGAAACGCTTCGAGGTGAAGGTTATCAGGTGCGTCCGGCCAATAGCGGTCAACTCGCACTCAACTCAGCAGTTGCCAAACCGCCGCAGCTTATCCTGCTTGATATCCGCATGCCCGGCATGGATGGCTTTGAGGTGATCCGAAAACTCAAAGCCGATGAGATCACCCGTGATGTGCCGGTGATCTTCCTCAGTGCCTCGGTCGAGCTGGAGAGCCACATCAAAGGCTTTGATCTCGGTGCTGTCGATTTCGTCACCAAGCCGTTTCAGCGCCAGGAGCTGCTGGCCAGGGTGCGCACCCATCTTGAGCTCTATCGTCTGCGCGCCCGTATGGGGCAGCTGATTGATGAGCGAACTTCTGCGTTAGAGGAGAGCCAGACCCGTTTCAGACGCCTGGTCGAGAATCTGCGCAACGAATATTTCCTCTACGAACATGATGCCAGCGGTGTCTTCACCTATGTCAGTCCATCGATCACCAATCTGCTCGGTTACAGTCAGGAGGAGTTTAGAACCCACTATGCGCAATATCTGACGGATCACCCGATCAACAAAGCGGTGACCAAAAATACCGAGCAGGCACTTGCAGGCAAAACCCAGCCCTCCTACGAACTTGAGATCTTCGCCAAAGATGGCTCCCGCCACTGGCTGGAGATCAATGAATCACCGGTCAGCAATAATTCCGGCACCGTATTTTCGGTAGAGGGCATCGCCCACGACATCACCGATAAAAAAGAGCTGCAGAAGCAGTTCCTGCAGGCGCAGAAGATGGAGGCGCTCGGCACACTGGTTGGCGGCATGGCCCACGACTTCAATAACCTTCTGGCCGGTATAACAGGTTCGCTCTATATCGCCCGGCGCAGGATCGATTCTGAACCGGAGCAGGCAAAAGAGAAGATTCAGACCGCAGAGGTGCTCGGAACTCAGGCCGCCGATATGATCAAACATCTGCTCACCTTCGCCCGTCACGGTGTGGTGGAGAAATCACCGACACCAATCAAATCGCTGTTCAAGGAGGCGAGCAAACTGATTGAGCCGGGTGTGCCCGCCAATATCAGTTTCAAATCGATCCATACTGATGAGGATATGATCATTATGGCCAGCCCTGCACAGTTGCAGCAGGTGCTGATGAACCTGGTCAATAATGCCCGCGATGCCTGCATTGATGCGCAGAAACCCGAAGTTACCATCAGCCTGAAACAATATGAATCTGATCTCACCTTCAAACAGCAACACCCGGAACTCTCCGGCAACGAATTTGCCCTGATTGAGGTGACGGATAACGGCACAGGCATCAGCCATGAGAACCTGGGTAAGGTATTCGAGCCCTTTTTCACCACCAAAGATCCCGGCAAAGGTACGGGACTGGGGCTGGCTATGGTCTACGGCACCATCAAGGATCACGGTGGTGTCATAGAGGTGAAGAGCCAGCCGGGCGAAGGCTCAACCTTCCAGGTATTCCTGCCAATCAAGCATAGTGATCTACAGGAGATGAATGAGGAGAGCGAAGAGCTACAGTCTGAACATGGCGAAACCATCCTGCTGGCCGACGATGATGAGATGCTGCTTATCGCTTATGCCGATATCCTCTCATCTCTGGGCTATCAGGTGATCACCGCCAGTAACGGCATGCAGGCGCTTAATATCTACAAAGAGAAGAGTGATGCCATTGATCTGGTGATTCTCGATATTGTGATGCCGGAGCTGGGAGGCGTTGATGCCGCCCGTGATATCCGCAAGCTCAATCCCGGGCAGAAGCTGCTCTTCTCCACCGGTTATGACCTCAATCAGGAGATGATCAAACATCTTGCAGAACAGCATGAGATTATTATCAGCAAACCGTGGGCAGTTTCATCGGCCAGCCGAATCATCCGCGAGCAGCTGGCTTCAGGTAAAGCGTAATCCGAACCGCCGGAGCAGCCCCCCCTTCCATCTCAAGCCCTGCCACTCTCCTTCAGAGATGCTCATAGCTGTTCAAACGTTCCAGAACCAACAAGTTCATAGATGCACTTTTCCCCTGCTCCACTAAGATTGCAAAATGAGTGAGAGAAAAATAGTTCGACTGGCGATTGATGGCATGAACTGTGCCGGCTGCGTCGCCAAGGTTGAGGCCGCACTCAACAGTGTGGCCGGTGTCTCCCATGCCAGTGTCAATCTGGCCCAGCGTAGCGGACTGGTGGAAGGAGCGATGCAGACTGCCGATCTGATTACAGCAATCAGGGCAACCGGACGCGATGCCCGTGAAATTCGCACAGCCGCCGATGAATCAGAGAGAGAGATCGCCGATCAATTGCGTTTCAAACAACTGCTCAAACAGTTCATGGTTGCCGCAGCCGTTGGCGCACCGCTGTTTATCGCAGGCATGAGCGGCTGGCTGCCGCAACTCTCCACCGAATCAACCAACATCTTCTGGATTGTGCTGGGGCTGCTCACGCTGGCGGTGATGATCTATTCAGGTCGCCACTTCTATCGCGGTGCCATGCGTGGCTTTATCCGTCTGCAGTTCGATATGGATACACTGATTGCCACCGGCACCGGCTCGGCATGGCTCTACTCGATGATCATCACCCTATGGCCCGGCTCCGTGCCTGCGATGGGGCGACACATCTATTTTGAGGCAGCACTGGTTATCATCGCCCTGATCAATCTCGGACAGGCACTGGAGATGCGGGCGCGTGGAAAAACCTCGGAGGCGATCCGGCGACTGATGGGGCTAACCCCCAAAACAGCCCGCATCGTACGCGATGGAAAAGAGATTGATCTCCCCCTCGAAGCGGTGGTTATCGGTGATCTTCTGCGTGTGCGCCCGGGGGAAACGATTGCCGTTGACGGCAACCTCAGCGAAGGCCATTCACTGGTGGATGAGTCGATGCTGACTGGTGAACCGATGCCGGTGGAGAAGGCGGTCGGGGATGAGGTGGTCGGTGGCACCATCAATGGGCGGGGAAGTTTTCTCTTTACGGCGACACGGATCGGAGCCGATACCGTGCTTGCCCGCATTGTTGCAACAGTACAGCAGGCACAGAGTTCAAAACCGCGTATCGGCAGGGTGGTGGATCGGGTGGCAGCCGTGTTTGTACCCGCCATCCTGCTCATTGCTGCGCTCACCTTTCTGCTCTGGTTCTATTTCGGGCCTGAGCCGCAGATCAGCTATGCCATGGTTACGGCGATGACCGTGCTGATTATCGCCTGCCCCTGCGCATTGGGGCTGGCTACACCGATGTCGATCATGGTGGGGGTAGGCAAAGCGGCCGAACATGGTGTGTTGATCAAAAACGGTGAGGCGCTGGAGCGGGCGGGCAAGCTTACAACCATCGTGATGGATAAAACCGGCACCCTGACGCTTGGCAAACCCACGCTTACCGACTGCATCGCGATTGCCGCTGATGAGAAGCAGCTGCTCTACCTTGCCGCTGCACTTGAAGCGGGCAGTGAACATCCGCTGGCTGCAGCCATCATAAGTGCAGCCGCCGGGCAGGGCATAAAAGCTGGCAGCTGTGAAGCGTTCAAAGCCCATGCCGGGCTCGGTCTGGAAGGCAGCGTGGACGGGCGCAAACTGCTGCTGGGCAGCCTCAGACTGATGCGAGAGCGCGGCGTGACGCTAACTACTGAGATCCAGCAACAGGTGAACAGACTTGCCGCACAGGCGCGCACCCCCATGTTGCTGGCAGAGCATGGAGAGGTGATCGGTATGATGGCCATATCCGATCCGATCCGCAGTGAGAGCAGGGAAGCGGTAACGCGACTGCAGGCTCAGGGACTACGTGTGGTGATGCTGACTGGCGACAGCCACGCTACAGCAGCTGCCGTAGCAACTGCTGTAGGTGTTGATGATGTGATCTCCGAGGTGATGCCCGCGGATAAAGATGCAAAGATCGCGGCGCTGCAACAGGCCGGAGAGATCGTTGGCATGGTCGGTGATGGCATTAACGATGCTGCAGCCCTGGCCCGTGCTGATGTCGGTTTTGCCATCGCTTCCGGAACCGATATTGCAATGGCCAGTGCGGATATTACGCTGATGCGCTCCTCTCCGCTGGGTGTGCTTACCGCGATTGAGATATCCCGGGCAACCATGGCCAACATCCGCCAGAATCTGCTGGGTGCCTTTATCTACAATACGCTGGGCATTCCGATAGCGGCAGGCGTTCTTTTCCCGTTCATGGGGCTGCTGCTCAATCCGATGATAGCCGGAGCAGCCATGGCGCTCTCCTCATTTACCGTGGTCAGCAACGCCAATCGCCTGCGCCGGTTCAAACCCGACCAGAGCCACAAAAAGGGCTGAATCGACGCCGTCAAAATTAATCTGAAGAGGCTCTGAAACCACGTTTTGGCAACATCAGCGCCAGCGGTATGCCGATGACAGCGACCCCGGCACAGAGATAAAAGGCCATTGCATATCCCATGCTTCCAACAATCAGGCCGCAGCCCATGATGCCAATGGTAGTACCCAGTCCGAAACCGGCTGCTGAAAAGAGTCCTTGTGCAGCAGCATGACGGTTATCCGGCGCAATCCTCTTGACCCAGGCGATGGCAGAGACATGAAAAGCAGCAAAACTGGCCGCATGCAACAGCTGCAACCCGACCAGCAGCACCATATTGGTTGTTAAACCTGTGCCCAGCCAGCGCAGAGCGGCCAGCGCCAGACAGATACTGAATACCAGTGCCGGTGCACGCAGCTGCACTGCTCTTGACCAGCGCCACATCAGAACGATCTCAGCAAGTACGCCAATCACCCAGTAGAGGCCAATCTGCCACCCCGAAAAACCGGCATCGACCAGATAGAGGCTGAAAAAACCGTAGTAGGCACCATGCGAGATCTGCATGATAAAGGCGACGGCGAGCAGCAGATAGAAAACCCTGGGGAATGGGGTTAATCCACTTTCGGGTTCATGAAACTGCTCGACACTGGGGAAACCCCGTGCAGCAACGGCAAGCACAACCATCAGTGCAGCAAGCAGATAGGGGAAGCTGGCGACATGCTCACCCGTCAGCCAAACACCACCGAGCAGTGAGGCGACAACGAAACCGATCGAACCCCAGACACGCAGACGTCCATAGTCGGCCATCTCCAATTCGGACACCGAGACAGAGAGCCCATCGGCAAGCGGCAATACTGCCGCCCATAAAACACCAAACAGTAGAATGACCACAGCTAGCAGGTAAACATTAAACACAAACGCAATCACCAGCGCGGCAAAGGCCGCCAGCCATGAGGCAATGACAATAAACCGGTGCCCCTGATCCTGTGGGCGGCTATCAAGCAGATGCCCGATCCAGGGCGGCGCCACGACTTTCGCCAGTGCCATGAGTCCGGTCATGAAACCGATCAATACTGCATCAAGGCCTCGACCATCGAGATAGACCGGAAAGAAGGGCAGCACCAGCCCCATGGCGGCAAAATAGGCTGCGTAGAAGAGACGAATGCGATTCAGGGATGCGTGGGTAACCATGCCTGCAACTTAGACCATCATCAGGTGTCGGTTAGCGATGGCGTTAAACACCCTCGGAAGTAAACAGAAATGCGAGCACAACAAATTTGGAGCAGATCACCGCCACAAAAATTGCCGTCAATGAGGTAATCAGAACGGTATTGGCCTCTTTCTTGGCAAAGAAAATTTTAGGTAGTAGCGAGAGCCCGGCAAGAAAGCCGGCAATAGCGAATACCGTATTCAATTCACTGCTGCTCACCTCCAGCTTGACCATCGCATGATTGAGGTCGTCAAAAACAGATCCAACCAGCAGAACAAACACCAGCCAGCAGAAGTAGAGCATCACATACTCAATCGGATGACAGCGCAGAGAGAACTTTCTACCGAGAAGAATCATTGGTATTGCAACGATATTTGCCGCAATGGCATAAGCGATAAAAGAGTGAAGGTATGCGTCCATATGCGCAGCCTATCGCAGGCGAAAATAAAATCACCGTCCAACAAACAGGCGGGCGGGAAGGGAAGATGCTGAATGAATAAACGGTGGCTTAGCTTGCGCGAATCATTCGACTCGTCCACATTTACAACCATGAACCCGTCATCGCCCCCCATGCGTGATCGCCACCCTCTGATTACAAGCGTAAAACAGCATGGATGAGTGGTTCACTATCGTTGTTCGCCAGCTGATTCTCTACAGTCTGCCTGTGCTTGTTTCGATCACTCTGGTCACCATGCTCGAAGCCCGACTGATAAAAGGTGGGCTGCCACACCCCTTTTATGCCATATCCTGGCGAGGCTGCTGGATTCCGTTTTTAACCGCACTCTGCTTCCATCGTGGTGTCATCATTGCACTGCCCAACCCTCTCAAGCCGGGTTTAAAGGCTGCGGCCACCCGCCTCATCGCCCACGCGCTGCTCTGCGCTATCGGCTTTCTTCTCTATGCCTGGAGCCTTGCCTCTCAGGCTCCGGTCGGCCTGCCGCCGCTGCACCTCTGGTGGGCCAAGGTGTTGATGTTTTTTAACCTCTGCATGCTCTTTCTGCATCTGCTGCCGCTACCTCTGCTGCTGATGGGAGAGATCATCGCCAAAAGCCCCAAACTTCCCCCTCTGCCGGGTGGAAATTCGCTGACATGGATTAGCCTGACGCTACTGGTTGCCACACCGATACTTGATCTATCGCTCGGCTCGTTCATGATATATCCGGTCTACGAGTGGTTGAGTAGCAGTGCTATACAACTTGCAGGCTAAGGAATCTCTGAAAAACCACGTCCATGTAGTTTTTCAGTACGCAAAGGCAAAAGCGTGGCTTTGCCTTTGCTCACAAAACCGAGCACTTACTGTGCATGATTTTGGCAGGCCATCCATGGCCTGCACGGATACGCTGACTTTTTCAGAGTATCCCTAATATTGGCAATATATTTGCTTGAGGATCAAGCTATGCATGACGCAGTTTTCGACAGAGTATCAACCATGGAGCTACTGGCTTTCAGTGAGGATCTACCCTCGCTGCCGGATCGCTTTATCAAAATTCAGAAAATTGCACAGGATCCCAACTCCAGTGCTGATGATCTGGCTGAAGTGATCAGAAGTGATCAGGCCACCACGGTCATGATCCTGAAATTTGCCAACTCCTCAGCCTATAACCCTTCCGGCATCGCCATTGGCGAACTCTCCAAAGCGATCGCCCGACTCGGCTCCAAAGAGACCGTACATATCGCTACCGCCATGTCACTGATGTACGGCATCATTCTACCCACCGGCATGGCAAACATTCGCGCCTTCTGGAGCCACGCCTTTGCGGTGGGGCTGGTCTGTGAACAGCTGGCACATCAGATCGACCCAACAGGTAAAAAATACAATCACGAGCGGGCTTTTATGGTCGGACTTTTGCACGATATCGGTCGGGCTGCTCTGGGCATGCGTGTCGATTTCTCCTATTTCGAGCGCGAACTCGGCCATCTGCACTCCGATGCTCTGATCAAGGCAGAGGAGAAACTGTATGGTGTCAATCACGCCGAAGCAGGTCAGCAGCTGCTTAGTCTGTGGCTGTTTCCTGATGATCTCTGTCAGGTGGTTGCAGAGCACCATAATCCGGATAGTAGTCTGCCCCTGGCCAGAATCTGTAACATTGCCACCCATTTTGTTGTCGAGAACATGCCTGCCAGAATCTCTTTTGACTCCATCTATATTGAGGTTGAAAAAGCGCTGCATAAAAACCCTCCTGATCTGACCTCTATCACCGGCTGAAGCCCCTCCGCCTCTTTTTCAACGCTGAGCTGCCCTCTACTATCGAGCTTGGCTCATTTTCTGTTACTGTTGGGCTATCCGGAAAATATCACAGCAAGGGTAACCAACACGCATGACAATAAAGGATACATCAGATCGCAAACCGTGGAAAACCTGGCTTCGCAACCAGGAGATACTCTACGTTGTGCTGCTGGCCGTTGTTGTCGGTGTCGTATCCGGCTACGCATCACTGCTGCTGCGTTTCGCCATTGAGTGGGTCAGCCTCTTCTGGACAGGTGAACGCACCTGGTTAAAAGCGATGGATACCCTGCCCTGGTATATCTATCTGGTGGCCCCGACCGTGGGTGGCCTGCTGGTCGGCTGGATCACCGTGCGTTATCTGCCCGGTGGTGAACTGCGCGGCGTATCAGGCGTACTGGCCGATATGGTGGAGAGCAAAGCCAGAGTACACCGCCATCAGATGGCTACCGAAACCTTCGGCTCCGCTATTGCCATCGGTAGTGGCGCCAGTCTTGGGCGAGAGGGGCCGACCGTCGCACTGGGCGCCCTGATCTCCTCAGAAATCGGCCAGCGTGCAGGACTCTCCGAACAGCAGTTGCGCATCCTTATCGGCTGCGGCGTTGCCGCTGCCATTGCCGCCTCATTCAACACGCCGATTGCAGGCGTGCTTTTCGCCCTTGAAGTGATCCTGGCTGATTACGCCATTGCCACATTCAGTCCGATCGTTATTGCCTCAGTACTGGCGACCGTGATTGCCCGCTCCGAGGTGGGCAACTTCCCCGCCTTCACCGTCCCCGAATATCACCTGATCAGCGTCTGGGAGATTCCCGCCTATATGATCATGGGGGCTCTGTGCGGCCTGGTTGCCAGCGGTTTTATCAAATCGATGGCACCTACACGTGCCTGGCTGGCCAACCTGATTCCCAATCGCAAGCTGCGCCCTGCGGCTGTCGGCTTCGCCATCGGCCTGATGGGGCTGGCCATTCCTCAGGTGATGTCGATCGGCTACGGCGTGGTCGAGGATATGCTGCTGGAGCGCATCCACCCTGAACTGCTTGGTGTGGCGCTGCCGTTAACTGCTTTTCTGGCCATCATCCTGATCGGCAAAACGATCGCCGTAGTTCTGAGTGCCGCAGGCGGTTTTCCCGGTGGGCTGTTCGGCCCGGCCCTCTTCCTCGGCGCTACCGTTGGTGCGCTCTTCGGTGATATCGCCCATAGCATCTCCCCCGCCTACACTGAAGGTTATGGTGCCTATGCACTGGTGGCGTGCGGGGCGTTAACGGCAGCTGCCCTGCAGGCACCGCTGACGGTGATGTTGATCGTATTTGAGATGACGGCTGACTATCACATCATGCTACCGCTGATGATCGCCTGTAGCGTAGCCACCATGGTGACCCGCTCTTTTGGCCGGGCCTCTGTTTTTACCGAAGTGCTGGAGGAGCGCGGCATTGAAACCCACTGGGGCAGGGAGCAGTCATGGATCAGATCGGTACCGATCACCCAGATCCCCTGGCGCTCGATTGCCCGCGTATCGGAACATGCCAAGCTGGAGGAGCTGAAACAGGTCTATACCGGCTCAGGCAAGGGGTGTGTGCAGGTGGTGGATGATAACGGTGATATGGTCGGCATTGTTACCTTTGCCGATCTGCAGCAGTGGCTGATTGACCCTGCACTGGATCAGGTTGTAGTGGCCGGAGAGGTGGCCAATCGCAAGGTGCTTACCGTACGTGAATCCGACAGTCTGCTTGATGCCGTACAGATTCTTGATCGCGAGGAGTTCGAACAGATGCCGGTGGTCGCTGATGACAATCCGCGAAGGGTGCTCGGCATACTGTCCCGCAACGCCATCTTCTCGACCTACCACAAACTGATCGTCAAACACGGGGAGGGTGAGCGTGAGTGAGTTAAACAGCGCCCAGCAGCAGGCAACCTCTGCAGGTGACGGCCCGCAGCTGATTCTGGCAGGCGCGGGCTCAGGTAAAACGCGCACCATTGTTCACCGCATTGGCCATCTTATTGCCGAGCGTGGTTTTGCCCCGCACCGGATACTCGCTGTCACCTTTACCAACAAAGCCGCAGCCGAGCTTAAGGCGCGCCTCTCCATGCTGATCGGTGATGATGGTGGCGGTGTAACCTCCGGCACCTTTCATGCACTCTCTCTGCGCTTTCTGCGTCGCTATGCCGATGCGCTCGGTTTCCCGCGCTCCTTTCAGGTGATCGACTCCGATGATCAGAAGGCACTGGTCAAACGGCTGCTGAAAGCACGCAATATTGCCACAGATCGGCTGCACCCCAACTACCTGATCGGCTGGATCGAACACTGCAAACATGCAGGGCTGACTCCGTCCCAGGCGCCTGAACATGGCTGGAACGGTATCGATATGCGCGAGCTCTACGCTGAGTACCAGGCTCAGCTCAAACAGCATGAACGCATGGATTTCTCTGATCTGATTCTCAATGTCGTGCTGCTGATGCGCGAGCATGCTGATATTGCCGAAGCGCTGCGCAGCCGCTTTGATCATGTGCTGGTGGATGAGTATCAGGATACCAACCCGATCCAGCATGAGTGGCTGATGCTGCTCTGCAGCGGACACCGTAATCTGACCGTGGTCGGTGATGATGATCAGAGCATCTATGGCTGGCGCGGCGCTGATGTCTCGCACATTCTTGATTTCGAACGTCACTGGAGTGGTGCAGGTCTGCACCGGCTGGAGGAGAACTACCGCTCCTCCGCCGCCATCCTTGAGCTGGCCAATGCGGTGATCAGTGAAAATGCTGATCGCCATGAAAAAGTGTTGAAAGCAACCCTGGAACAGGGCGATAGGCCGCAGTGGAAGGTGTGTAACGATGATTACGATGAGGCGCGCCGCATCGCAGCTCAGCTCGATCGCTGGCGCAGCCACGGTTATCCGTGGAGTGAGATGGCCATCCTCTTCCGCTCCAATCGCCAGTCGCTGGTGCTGGAGCAGGTGCTGCGTGAATCGCAAATCCCCTACCGCATGATCGGCGGTGTCGGCTTCTTCGAACGCATGGAGATCAAGGATGCACTGGCCTACTGGTCACTGCTGAACGGCTGCGGCGATGCGCTGCAGCTGCTGCGCATCTGCAACAGACCCAAACGCGGGCTTGGCCTGAAGGGACAGGAGCAGTTGATGGCGATGGTTGCATCATCAGGACTGAGGGCATGTGACTGGCTGCAATTGATCGCCAGTGGCGGCGCTGAAGGGGCAGCCAAAAAGGTGGAGCCCATCGCCGCCCTGATGCAATCACTGCAGCATGACCTGGATGAGATGCCTGATCGCGGCATGAATCTCATACTGCAGGAGTCCGGTTACCTGAAGAGCATCGAGGCGCTCGGAGAGATCGAAGCTGCTTCCCGCCTGGAGAACATAAGGACGCTGCAGGAGTATATCGAGATGTCGATGGCACTGGGCTTAACACCGGTGGAGTTCATGGATCGGGCAGCCCTTCTGCAGAGCAGTGAAGAGATGCATCGCGACGATAACAGTGAAGAGCCTGACGCTGTCTCCATGATGAGTCTGCACCGCGCCAAGGGGCTGGAGTTCGACTGTGTCATTCTGCCCGGTGTTGAGGAGGGGCAGCTGCCGCATCAGCGCGCCCTTGATGAGGGAATATCGGGTATCGCAGAGGAGCGCAGACTGCTTTATGTCGGCATCACCCGTGCCCGTAAACATCTGCTGCTCACCTCAGCCCGACTGCGCCGCATGTTCGGCGAGTCGCACTATCCGCTACCCAGCCGCTTTATCAAACAGCTCTCGCCAGAGATTCTCGGCCAGGAGAATCCAGCCCCTGCAGCAACCAACAGTGCAGCCACATCCGGCGGCATCACTATCGGCAGCAGTGTCATGCATCCGAGCTTCGGCGATGGTGTCATCCTCTCCCTTGAGGGCTCGGGTGATGCATCACGTGTATCCGTGCAGTTCAAACGTGCCGGCATCAAACGACTGATGCTCAAATACGCCGCTTTAGTGCCCATTTAATAAATAGATAGAAGGGGAAACCATGAGTCTGAAAATCTACCATAATCCACGTTGCAGCAAGTCACGGCAGACACTTGCTCTGATCAAAGAGCAGGGCTTTGAACCTGAGGTTATCGAATACCTCAACACACCGCCGAGTGCAGCGGAACTGGATCAGATACTGACCATGCTCGATATGGAGCCGGAGGCGCTTATGCGCAAAGGCGAGGCTGACTACAGGGAGTATATCAAAGGTAAATCGCTGGATCGTGCCGAGGCTATTGCACTGATGTTATCCTACCCGAAGGTAATTGAGCGCCCGATTGTCATCCATGACGACAAAGCCGCCATAGGCAGACCTCCCGAGAGTGTGCTCGATATTTTATAAGCATAAAAAAGCCCGGGAAACCCGGGCTTTTTATTGATTTACAACGCTTCCTTGTGCTTCTAATGAGACGAATCAAGGCATGAGAAGCGACGCTTAACGCCAAATAGGCCAATCCTGATCGCAGCTTATGCGACGCCGATTGCTTCTCGCCAGGCCAGTATCAGTCGGAATTCATCGTTATCGAGATCGACAGTAAGATCACGTTTAATCTCGGTCAGCGATGCGTAGGGATCGGCATCATCCAGCTCAGCCATGATCGTATCAAAGTCTTCGCCAATCAGCCCCGGCACATCGATATACTGTCCGGCTCGAATAATCGCCACGTAATGCTTGAGTACTGTCGCCCGGCTAACACCCTGCTCAGCAGCAATCTCATCAATCGACATGCCACCCTTGCGCTGCAGCGACAGGGTATAGGTCTGTGTCTCGTTCAGGCCCGGCCCTTTGGCAATCAGCTTGGGAATATCCTTACCACCCACGCTCTCCAGTGCACCATCGTTCTTCTCGACATGCTCCTTGATCTGCTTAATGAACGCAGCGCCATAAGCCTCAAGTTTGCGCTGGCCGACACCACTGATGGTGCGCATGGCATCATCATCGGTCGGTTTACGCTGAGAGAGCTCGGTTAGCGTCACATCACTGAACACCACATGCGGCGGCAGATCCTCTTTCTCGGCAATGCTCTCTCTGAGCTTGACCAGCTTCTTGAACAGCGGCTCGTCTCGAGGGGTACCCAGACGTTTGAACTGACGTTTAATACCCGGCTGATACTTGGCCAGAATGATCGGATCACCGATTCCGATATGCTCGGCTTTCTTCGTCGCCAGCATGGCGGCACGCTTGGAAACGTCCTGGATAAAGTAACCGTGATGCACAAGCTGACGCAGAATAGAGGTCCACTCATCGGCATTCAGGTCTGAACCTGTACCATGACTCTTGAGTTTATCATGCTTGTTTTCACGGA
Organism: Mariprofundus sp. KV; assembly: GCF_013387475.1. GTDB lineage: Bacteria > Pseudomonadota > Zetaproteobacteria > Mariprofundales > Mariprofundaceae > Mariprofundus. The sequence goes on from NZ_VWNB01000001.1 coordinate 270,729, forward strand.
TACGGGCGTTGGTGGAGCCGCGCAGTACGTCGACAATATAACCCATGCCGAAGTGGCCTTTCACTTCGCGCACACAATCCAGTGCAGCCTGAGCAAATTCGGTTGCATCATAGGTTGCAGGCGGATCAAGGCAGATATCGCAGTTGCCACATGACTCATCGAGCGCTTCACCAAAGTAACCGAGCAGCACGCGACGACGACAGGTGAGCGCCTCGGAGAAGGCCACCATACTGTTGAGTTTGTGCACCTCAACGCGGCGCTGATCGATATTTTCAACATTCTCAATCAGGCGTCGTACCAGATTCACATCGCCGGAGCCGTAGAGCATCAACGCTTCCGACTCCAGACCATCACGACCGGCACGGCCTGTCTCCTGGTAGTAGGACTCAATACTTTTCGGCAGATCATGATGGATCACAAAACGGACATTGGGTTTATCCACACCCATACCGAAGGCGATGGTCGCCACAATCACTTTGATACGGTCACGCAGGAAATCATCCTGCACCTTTTCACGTGAGCGACCCGGAATACCGGCGTGGTAGGCAGCAGCACTGATGCCGTGGCGCTGCAGATTCACGGCCAGATCCTCCACCCGTTTACGCGACAGGCAGTAGATCACACCGGAGGCATTAGGCCAGCCCTCCAGGAACTGTAGAATCTGGGTCAGTGGCTGACGCTTCTCGGCCACCAGATAGCGGATATTGGGGCGATCAAAGCTGGCCACAAAACGCGGTGCTTTAGTCAGCTGCAGACGTTCACTGATATCTTCACGGGTATGCTCATCAGCTGTTGCAGTCAGCGCCAGCATCGGCACATCTGGGAAGATTTCACGCAGCTCACCCAAGCGCACATATTCAGGGCGGAAATCGTGACCCCACTGTGAAACACAGTGCGCCTCATCCACAGCAAACATGGAGATCTTCACCTTCTCCAGCTTCTGCAAAAAACTCTTGGAGAGCAATCGCTCAGGCGCCACGTAAAGCAGGTCAAGATTACCGGACTCGAAACGTTCCAGCACATCCTTGGCATCGGCAGCTTTCAGTGATGAGTTGTAATAGGCGGCTTTGACACCGCAGGCGGTCAGTGCATCCACCTGATCTTTCATCAGAGAGATCAGTGGTGAAACAACAATACCCGTACCTTCACGCATGATAGCCGGGATCTGATAACAGATCGATTTACCACCACCTGTTGGCATCAGCACAAAGGCATCCTTGCCATCAATCAGGTTACAGATGATCTCCTCCTGCATAGGGCGGAACTCATCGTAGCCAAATATATCCTTGAGAACTTTTCTGGTTTCTTCTTTTACCTTCTTTGTAGCCATTTCCTTCCTCTTGCAACCAGCTCTCTGCTGGGCTGCATGTCGATTGCCAGAACTGAAATTTCCGGTCTTTATCACTCAATGTAAGTGTTAATTTGAGAACCCGTCCATGGGATTAATCACTGCCATTTTCAGCTTCCTATTATTATTTCATCACGGATCAGCATTCTTGGCAACTGTTTTGAGTGGAGCATGGCATCATACGCCTCTCTTAATGCAGTGTCTTTGACCAATTCAGCATAGCGAAGCCATCGAACTTATTGCATGATTAGACACATGAACTCCTCTGCACTTGAAGGTAAACGCATTCTGCTGACGCGTGCTGCTCACCAGCTGGGCAGCATCGAGAAGATGGTGCGCGCCAGCGCTGCTATACCGATCCCTTTTCCATGCCTTGAGCTGCAGGTGAATACCGATGCGCTCAAGCAGGGTGTTGCCATACTTCCGGAGTTCAGTGATCTGCTCTTTACCAGCGCCAATGGTGTGCTCGCGCTGGCCAGCTTCTGTCATGAGCAGAATCGCACCTTGAAAAGCACGCTGGCCGGCAAACGCATTGCCGCAGTGGGTGACAGAACAGCTGCTGCACTCGCAGCACTGGATATCAGTGTTGATATCATCCCGGAGATCGCGTCACAGGATGGTTTGATTGCCGCGTATAGCGAACATGGCCTGCCTGCACAGCTGCTCTTCTTCCGGGCTAAAGAGGGCAGAGAGAAGCTCGCGGAGGCACTGGAGCAGCAGGGAACTGTTGTCAAAATGGTAGAAGCCTATAACACCGTCTGTCCTGATGCTGATGCTACTGAAACCGTTGCCCTGCTAGCCGCTGGTCAGATTGATGCCGTGCTTCTGGGCAGCACAAAAACCGCCCGCCACTACCTGCAGCGCATTCATTCCAATGAGCTTGCCAATCGCCCTGTCGTAGTCGTTATCAGTCAATTCATGGCAGAGGAGACCGAACAACTCGGCTTGCACGTGCAGGTTGTGGCAAAAAGCGCTAGTTTTGACTCCATGCTCGATGGTTTGGCTGAGTATTTTGAATCTAATCCCTGAAGAGGTGCCCTCTTATGTCCCTGCCTGATCTGATTGTCCGTCCCCGCCGCCTGCGCAGAAGCGCGACCATGCGCCGAATGGTGAGCGAGACAACACTCTCTGCAGACGATTTTATCTACCCGATTTTTGTTGATGAGACCATCGACTCACCGCGTGAAGTGAAAAGTATGCCGGGTGTCTCCCGCATTCCGCTCTCTATGGTTGGCGAGATGACTCAGCAAGTAGCGGCGCTCGGTATTCCGGGCATTATCCTGTTCGGCATACCGGCAGAGAAAGATGCCATCGGCTCCGGCGGCTGGGATGATAATGGTATTGTGCAGCAGGCGATCCGTGCAGCCAAAGCGGCCAGCCCTGAAACTTGTGTGATTGCTGATACCTGCTTCTGTGAATACACCGATCACGGCCACTGTGGCGTACTGCATGGCGAAGATGTTGATAACGATGAGACCCTGCTCAACCTGCAGAAGGAGGCCGCCTCCTATGCCCGGGCCGGTGTCGATATTGTTGCGCCCTCCGGCATGATGGACGGCATGATCTCGGCCATCCGCGCCGGGCTGGATGAGGCAGGCTTCAAGAATATTCCTATTATGTCCTATGCGGTTAAATATGCCTCCGGCTATTTCGGACCGTTCCGCGATGCTGCCGACTCCACCCCGAGTTTTGGTGATCGGGCCACCTATCAGATGGATCCGGCCAACCGCCGCGAAGCGTTGAAAGAGGCGTGGCTCGATATTGAAGAGGGCGCAGACATGCTGATGGTCAAACCCGGACTGGCTTATATGGATATCATTCGCGAAGTAAAAGATGCGACCAATGTGCCTATGGCGGTGTACAATGTCTCCGGTGAATATGCGATGGTGAAAGCTGCTGCAGCCAATGGCTGGATCGATGAGAAGCGCGTTGTACTGGAAACAATGCTAAGCTTTAAACGTGCCGGTGCGGATCTGATCCTCTCCTACCATGCGCTGGACGTGGCACGCTGGCTGAAGGAAGATAAGGGATAATGGAGAACGAAAAAGATATGTCCGAGAAGAAGAGCGAGGCTGAGATCGTCATCTCTGCCGCCCCGTCTGAAGCGACGGCCAGCGAAGACAAACCCTCTGGTGGTCTGGCCAGGTTTGCCGGTTTTATCATACTGGTTCTTATCATTATCGGTGGCGGACTAGCCGCCAATGGTCAGCTAATGCCGCTGCTTGAATCACTGCAGGCGAAGTTTGCCAGCCAGCAGAGCTCTGAGCCTGAAGTTGTGGTCAGTGAACCTGAAAACGCTCCGCTCTATCAACCTGCTCCGCAGCCTGAGCCTGAAGTTGTCGCTGCCAGCAGCAAAGCTGCCGCATCTGCAGAGGCGGAGGCGCTTGTCTCAACCATCGAGCAGCTGCGCAGTGAACTGCAGAGCATGGAAGCGTCACAACGCTCGCTGCAACACGGCCTGATCGAACAGCAGAGAATGAACCTGCAGGTACGCCTGCGCTGGATTACTGATCCGGCCAGCAGGGCACCCCAAATTCAACTGGCGTGGGAGGAGATCTCGCTGCTGCCGGGACTGAGCAGTGAGCAGCGCAGTCAGGCAGAATCGATGCAGTCGCTGGCCCGTGCCACAGTGCAAAGCCTGCGTGACTGGCAGGCCTCGCTGCAGAAATGGGCTGATACGCTCACCACACCTGTGCATGAAGATATTATCCCAACCCCTGAACATCCGTGGCTGGCCTGGATTACCGGACAGTTTCACCTGCGTCAGGCACCCACGCAGGAGGCCCGTCGCCTCGGCTCTCTGCGGGAACGGCTTCTCGATGCATCGCGTTCTCTGACACTTGAGAAGTGGCCGAGTGATGGTGAGTGGCAGAGCCTGCATGCTGAGCTTCTGCTGCAGGTTAAAGCGATGCATGGGCAGAGTAGTGAAACTGCCACCGATCTTGGTCTGCCGGAGAACTTCGCAGCCATCAGGAAAGATCTGCATACACTGCGTGAAAGCGCCCGACTCTGGCCCCAGGCCCCTCAAGGAGAGTATTAATGCGCCTTGTTCTCCTGCTTATAATCGCACTGGCAACCGCTGTTGCCCTGATCGCATTCCCCAACATTGCTGATCAGCATCTCCGCATTGAAGCCTTCGGCTGGATTTTTGAAACCCGCCAGGGTGCATTCCTCATCGCGCTGTTTGCACTGCTGCTTATTATCGGCCTGCTGCGCGCCATTGTTGGCGCCATCTTCTCAGGCCCGGGCACTCTCTGGCGCTCGGTTCGCATGGGCAGCCGTAAACGCCGGGAGAAAAAGCTGCGTGAAGGTTTGAGTCAGTGGCTCGATAACCGTGGTGATTTCGGTATTAAATCGATCAAACGTGCCAGGGGTGTACTGCCTGACTGGACGATGGATATGCTTAAAGTGCTGGCTATTCCTGCCAAGGATCAGCAGGTAGACAGTGAGCAGAAGGATGCACTGGTCACGGTACTTGCTGCACGCATTGCCACTGATCCATCCGCCCACCAGAAACCCGATCTTGCTACCCGCAAAGCCCATATCGATGCATGGCTGCATCTGCACCCCGGTGCTCCGCTGGCCATCAGCCGCAAAGCTGATATTGCCGAAGAGGAGGAGGATTGGCGTGGCCTTGTCTCACTGCTTGAAGAGGAGTGGAAGCAGGGACACCGCTCATCCCATTCGGTAAAACCACGCCTTGCCATGGCTTATATCCGACTCTCGGAAGCAGCGCCTGAGCAGGCTATGACTTATCTGCGCAAGGCTTACCGCCTGCTGCCGGAAGATAGCGATGTGTTGCTGGCTTATGGCCTGGGTCTGATAGTCTCTGGTGAAGCCCCTACTGCTTCCCGTCTCTGGTTTGCACACCTGGAGAAGCATGATGCTCCCGATATCGCTGACGCCCTGCTCAGCAGCCAGAAACAGGATGCGCTGCGCGCCTATCGCAAACTTGAATCACGCAAAGAGAGCGAGATGAACCTCTCTGAGCGCTGGCTGCGTGCTGAACTCGCCCATGCCGCCAAACTCGACGGCCTCGCTTTTGAGCAGATGCTTGCGCTGGCTGAAAGCGGCGACTGTTCTGATGCGTGGCAGAGTCTGGCGCACTGGTACAGTGAAGCAGGTGATTTCGAGAATGCTGCCAACGCATATAAACGTGCGTTAGAAGTCTGATAGTGTTGTAACTTTGACAATCTCGCTGAGTCGTCTAAAATAGTTATGCAAGAGATCTCCACCTCTCTCGAGGTGTCAGGCGGTTACCGACGGGTAACCGCCTGTTTTATTTTATCCTGGCAGTCTCCGGAGGGGATGTGAGCGACCAACAACAGTGGCAATCTGTTGCGAAACCGGCCGAAGGCGAAGCTGTCTGCTTTGACCTCAAAGCCAGAGTCCGCCTCTCCAATGGTGAGCAGGCCGATATCAGCGAACAGGGTTTTCTTATCTGCCATCAAGGCCAGTACCGCGCCTGGAAAAACAGCTGCCCGCATGCCGGAGCTCCGCTGGACTGGATGCCCGGTCAGTTCTTCTCAGAAGATGGCCAACAGCTTGTCTGCCACGTCCACTTCGCCCATTTCGACCCACTAACCGGCGACTGCCTCTCCGGCCCCTGCCAACAAAAGGGCCTCTCTCCTGTCAAATTCATTGAGTCCGGCAACATGATTCAGGTTCCTGTTTCGACACACCTTGTGGATACAGACTGACTAAATCCAACTTCCGCATCTGGCCGAAACTCTCATTGAGGTTCATTCACAGGCGCGAGAAAGAAAGTCCATATGATCAACACCGAAGAAGAGTTCCGGGCGGCCACTCTCTTTTTTGAGAACAAAGCTGGGGACACCGAATGCGCCAGCCATGAGTGCAGCGTGTGTATTGGCTTCGAAATCTTCATTTTGATGTTGCAACCACTCTGCGGGCAACTCTTTTAGAGAGACAACCTGCTCCAGCCAATCCGGTTCGGTTGGATCGATTGAGCCTGACCAGATCGATTCGAAGATGGCCAGACAGAATGTCATACGGTCATTACCATTTAGCGCACCGGCAATACGCAGGGCAGGGCGGCTGTCGAAGGTGCCGGGTCGGATCATTTTGAAGGGCACTTCCAAACAGGAAGCCCAGCGCTTGAGATCACGCAGGGAGTAGATCGCTTTGTTCTTAATGGTGGCAGGAGAAACATTGCCGGAGAGGCTCATCAGACGCGGCAGGTTGAGTGGCAACCAATGAACCTCCACCGCATGCTTCTCGGCAAAAGCGGGGATCTGTGTTGCCGCCAGATAGCTGTAGGGGCTGATAAAGTCGAAATAGAAATCTATACGCTTAGTCATCGTGATGCTCATGTGGCGCGACATACCCTTCCGGGCGAATGGCGACGGTATTGAGGATGCGTGTGCAGACCTTTCCATCCTCTCGTGTGAACTGCATCTCAAAGGTGGGGGTGGAGCGACCGCTCTCTTTCAGCTCTTTTTCGATCTCGTGAAACTGAGCCTCATCAAAATCAAAGTGCAGGGTAAGGTCTGAACTGCCGACGCGAATAAAATCTACCTCAAGTTTTTTGGTGGCTACCCGGTAACCGGGGAAGCGTTTCAGACAGGCCAGCGAGGGGATCGGATCGGCCAGACTGGCCTGATAACCGCCATACATATTGCCTGCAGCATTGGCTGAGAACCAGTTCAGCGGCAGGCGAATCCTCACACTGCTCCAGTCTTCTGCCAGCTCATCTATCTTGGCACGCATCAGGAAAAAGGGAGGAAAGAGCTCAAAACGCCTGCGATCTGAGAGGAAGCGCATTTTGGCCAAAAGATGTAAGTTACTACGACGCAAGGCTTCTCCTCCTATCCATCTCAGCCAGACCGCCAGTTGGTTTACAATGGAAACTCATAAATCCTTCATAAGTCTCCTTTAGTTACCGTTGTAAGAATGTCAGTATCTATTATAAACCAACATCAAAAAGTAGGTTTCTTTTTGCAACCTGCTATAGTAACACCATGAGCAGCGAATCATCGGCCTCATCACTGGACCCCATCACCCGCCTGCTGGATATCACAGGTGAGCGCTGGAGTTTTCTCATTCTACGGGATCTCTTTTACGGTGTCAGGCGTTTTGACGCGCTGCAGAAACATCTCGGCATCTCCAAAAAGGTATTATCACAGCGTTTAAACTCACTTGTAGAGGCTGAAATGCTCATTCGCGTCCCCTATCAGGAACGGCCGCCACGCTTTGAATACCAGCTGACTGCAAAGGGGCGTGACTTTTTTCCGGTACTGGTTGCCATGCAGAGCTGGAGCAACCGCTGGCTGTTCAGCGAGGGTGAACAGGGCGCTCTGCTTATCCATAGCGATTGCGGCCAGCCGCTGGATACCAAACTGATCTGCAGCCATTGTGAAGGCAGTGTGACACCGGCTCGCATCAGGCCGGGCAAACGTGAGCAATAGCACAGCCAGTACAAACGTATTATCATACTTTTTTGACTGAACAGAGAACGGGCATACAGAGGAAGGGGAATTGGATAGGGAAACCGAGCTACTGGAGCACTTCAGAAAAGATAATGAGCGGTTGCGTACTGCTCTGAAGATCAACCAGTTGATAGCCGGTGAGCTGAAGCTTGGTCCTCTGCTCAAGCAGATCATGGAGATTACCCAGTCACTGATGCAGGCGGAGAGCTGCTCGCTCTTTCTCTATGATGAGAAGAGTGGCGAACTGGTATTTCACGCCTGCTCCGGTGACAAAGAGGATCAGCTCAGAGAGATCTGCCGCCTGCCCAAAGGCAGCGGTATCGCTGGCTGGGCAGCAGAGAACCTGCAGACCGTACGCCTCACCGACGTATATGCAGACCCCCGCTTCAACTCCGAATTTGATCGTGAAACAGGCTTTGTTACCCGCAACATGATCTGCACGCCGCTGATTGCCCACGGCAAACTGATCGGCATCAGTCAGGTGATTAACCATGAGGATGGTGATTTTACGGCAGCAGATGAACGGCTTATGGAGTCGCTGGTGCAGATGGTGGCGATCGCCATCGACAATGCCCGCATCCATGAGCGACTCATGCAACAGCAGCTGCTGCAGCATGACCTTGAACTGGCTAAATCCATTCAGGAGTCGTTCCTGCCCAATGAGATGCCGCAGATCGATGGTTATCAGGTTGCATACCATATGAATTCGGCTTTTGAGGTGGGCGGAGATTTCTACGATACCGTTCAGCTGCAGGATGGGCGTACCGCCTATCTGATCGGAGACATTTCCGGCAAAGGTGTGTCGGCAGCGATGATCATGTCCACGGTGCTTAGTGATCTGCGCATGGAGCTAACCCATGGCGGCACAGCAGCATCCATTCTCAACCGCTTTAATATTTCGCTCTGCAAAAAAGCCAAAAACGGCATGTTTGTCAGCCTGATTTTGATGATTCTCGATGCAAAAAGCGGCGAGCTTGAGATTGCCAATGCCGGGCACCTTCCTCCGGTGCACATACTCAACCAGAGTATCTGGCAGCACGATGAGGCATCAGGCCCACCGGCAGGCATCATCCTCGATGCCGATTACGATTTCACACGACTGGTACTGGAGCCAGGAGAGATGGTGCTGCTCTATACCGACGGCATCACTGAAGCGCGCAATAGCGACCACATTATGCTCGGTGCGGGCAGACTGCTGGCCTGGTTAGGCGAGTGCCCGGAAACTCCGGAGGCGTGCATGGATTTTCTCACTGAGCGCATTCAGGCCTTTATCGGTCAGGCTACCCAGAGTGATGATATTACCATGCTGATTCTGGGAAGGAGTTAAACAAAGCCTGAGCTTTCAGCCTATCCCTGATGCCATCAGAGTGCCGCGGCAGGCTCCTCGACAGCCGGAACCTTACCTGTCCGCTGAATCACCTTAAGGATGGAGATAATCTCAGGTGAAGCCCATGGAAATGCACCGGCCACCTTCTCAACAATCACACCTTCAGCATTGAGAATATAGGTCTCCGGAAAACGGAATGATTTGAGAATGCGGTTGGCAATCTTGGAGCCGCCCTCATCCCAGTACATCGGGAAGGTGACATGCTCTTCATCAACAAACCTCTTCACATCTTCAAGGTTATTATCCACAGAGAGGCCAACCACGAGAAATTTATCGGCAGGTAGCAGGTTGGAGAGTGCGACCAGATCAGGCATCTCCTTGCGACAAGGCGGACACCAGGTCGCCCAGGCATTGAGTACCACCACCTTACCGGCAAACAGCTTATCACTATCAACCACCTCGCCGGAGAGCGACATCATCGGGAAGTTGGGCATCTTCTCACCCTTGGTGGCGACCGGAGCGGCCTCTTCACTACAGGCAGAGAGCCCCAACATAATTGCCAGCATCAATGCAACAGAACCGCTTTTCATACGAAATGACATCAATAGACCCCTAGTAGGCGTGATAAACAGCAGTTTTGCCGTCTTTTTCAAAACTCAGAACATTGTAGTTTTTCGCCGGCAGACCCTCTGGCTGCATACCGGGCGACTGCATCGGCATACCCGGCGCGGTCAAACCAACCACAGCAGGGCGCTCTTTAAGCAGGCGCTTGATATCTTCAGCAGGCACATGCCCCTCAATGATATAACCATCGATAATGGCCGTATGGCAGGAGGCCAGTTTCGCTGCCACACCATACTTGGCCTTGATCGCATCCATATCATCACTTAACACCTCTGTAACAGCGAAACCTTCCGCTTGCAGATGCTTGGCCCACGCTCCACAGCAGCCGCAATTGGGGTCCTTATACATGGTTATTTCTGTAGCCATTACCGGCTCACTTGCATTGCACGACATCAGTAGCGCGGCAACAGCTGCGAGCAAAAAGCGTCTCCAGATGGGTGTTGAAAGGGTTGTTTTTGTCATACGATCTCCTCAGATATAACGGCAGGAACAGACCCTACCGCAGAATTTAACTCTCCAAAACCTGCTATTACCAATTAAACAGACGCAGGCCAATTTTCACACCGCCACGCTCCACATCTTCTCCAGCTACACGCTTAAGTGAACGCGTTGAACCGGTGTGGGTGGCGTAGTAAACATCAATATAGGTTGCGATGTGACGATTAAACTCATAACGAAATATAAGACCCGCATTGATCAGATTGATGCCTGCCCCGGCATCAGCAGCGATATACTCTCGTCCGCTCCAGCTGATATCTGCATAGGGCTCCAGCACCCATTTCTGGGTCAATTGCAGCGGCCATGCCAGTTCAATCTCGCCTGTAAGCGCCTGCTTGCCGCCGAGATAGAGTGAGAAACCTGTCTCTATGCCATAGGGTGCCAAGCCATCGACTGCAGCCACGCCAAGCCATCCCGGCAGTGGCTTTTGATCATATCTCATACCAATTCGGGCATCCCAGAAGTGGCTGATATAACGACTATAGAGCAGCTGCGCCTGATGAGCATGCAGCTGCCTGCCAACCTCACCACGGGAGCGGATAACCATTTTGTTGTAATCACTACCAAGCCACCAGTTGCCATCCCACTCAACCATGATCTCAGAACCAAGGCGTGTCAGATCGACATCCACAGAACCGCTGGAAAACAGCTGGCGATCACCCATAGCCTGAGCATGGAAAGGGAGCATAAGAAGCGTTAGAAGCAGGGCTCGCACTATTTCACCCTCACTTCACGCATCATACCCGTGGCCATGTGATAAAGAATATGGCAGTGAAAAGCCCAGCGACCGCGATTATCCACCGGAACATCTACTGTTACCGTCTGTTTCGGCGGCACATCGATGGTGTGTAGCTTAGGCGCATAGGGCCCCTGCCCATTTTGCAGCACCTGCCATAAGCCATGCAGATGGATCGGGTGGTGCATCATCGTCTCATTCACCAGATGTACACGCACCCGCTCACCAAACTCAAACTCCACAGGCTCTGCCATCGCATATTTCACATCATCAAATGACCAGAAGTAGCGCTCCATATTGCCTGTAAGTCGAATGGTCAGCTCTCGCGTTACATCGCCATCTGTTTTTTCCAGTGACTTCAGATCACTGTAACTAAGCTTCACAGGTTTGGCGTGATGATCATGATCTGCGTGATGATCCATAGCGTGATTTCCGTTTGCTGAACCGTGTCCGGCATGATCTGGCATCACATCATCCATCTTCAGCACTTTTCGCCGGTCCATCGCTGGAATACCGGCTTTCAGCCCTGTCTGAGTGCTCAGTGTGCCGTGCACATAACCGCTGCGATCCATCGCCTGTGCAAAGATTGTAAAAGCCTTTGGCCCTGAATCCGGAGCGAGTTCAACAATAACGTCATATGTCTCGGCAATCGCAATATTGAAGCTATCAACACTAACCGGCTCAACCTGCTGACCATCAGCCGCAACCACAGACATCACTAAGCCAGGGATGGATACATCGAAGTAGCTGGCTGCTGCCGCATTAATAAAGCGCAATCGCACCCGCTCACCCGGTTGAACAGCTGCCTGCCAGCTATCTCTGCTGCTCTGCCCGTTCATCAGAAAGGTATAACCGGTAACATCAGAGATATCACTCGGATCCATACGCATACGGGCAAAACCACGCCGTTCACGCCACATCTGTTGCCGCTGGCCTGCATCAGCTGCAGCAAGCTTGCTGAAAAAACTGACCAGATCCCGTCGCGGCTTCTTGTAGTAGTCCGATTCTGATTTCAGGTGTTTGAGCACATCATTGGGGTTTTCATCCGTCCAGTCCGAAAGCATCACGATGTAGTCCCGATCAACAGCTGAACCGGACTGATCAGCAGGCTCAATAATGATGGCGCCATAGACACCCTGCTGCTCCTGAAAACCGGAGTGGCTGTGATACCAATAGGTACCACTCTGTTGCGGTGTGAAGCGATAGGTGAAGCTTTTACCGGGTGGGATGCCATCAAAGCTTAAACCCGGCACACCATCCATATCCGATGGTATAATCAGGCCATGCCAATGGATAGAGCTCGGCTCACTCAGGCGGTTTCTCACCCGAATCACGACCTCCTCGCCCTCTTTAAAGTAGAGGGTTGGCGCAGGGATTGTGCCATTCACAGCAAGCGCTCTGGCCTGCTCGCCTGAGAAACTGACCATCTTCTCATCAACAGTGAGTTCATATTCAGCGGCCATGGCTGTAGCCGCCCACACCGCTACCACTACTGACATCAGCAGGGGATTCATTCGATTCATCTGTTCTACACTCCTTTCAATATGATCGCGACACAGCTTGTGCCGTTACAGTCAAATGAAAGGAATCAAATCAGAATGCGTTGTGTTGTCTCATAGAGGATAGTGCCGCTTGTTGGCGGTCCGGTTGTAGGCCGAGCAAACACTCCCAGGGTCGGATCAGGCACAGGGATTTCATTCAGTTGAAGGGTTATATAACTGATGAATAGCAGATCGGCATCAACCGATGTGTGTAGATTCTGCAGCAGCTGATCAGGGGTATTGCAGTGGGAACAGGCCGATTGTTGTGAACCTGAACCCTGAACCATATCCATTGTTGTGGCGCAGTGATCAGCATGCATCTGCTGCGAGGAGCTGGCCATCGGCATGGCGTGAGCATCGGGCACCATCAGGCAGAATCCGGCGGCAAAAACCTGCATGGCAAACAGGCCGACCATCAGTCGGGAAAAGCCACGCATATGCAGTTTGCGAATCAACATGCGGCTCAAGTTACGCAGATAAAGATGAACAGACCATGAAAGTTATTCTTCTATCTCAGGGTGTTACTTCCACATTGCAGATGGCAAAGACACTCGGATGGCGATCAGAGAGGCCGATCATCTCTGCCAGTTGCCCCATATGCTGAAGCGATTGCGCAGGCAGATGCACACCAGTCAGCGCCAGCAGCTTCTGCTCCAGCGCGAAATAGATACCCGAAAAGTAGCTGTCGGCATTGCCGAACATTTTCACCAACAACATCTCACGCAGACCCATCGGCTGCTCAATCCAGACTCTGCTATAACTCTCCAGATTGGCCCTTCTCGCCGCTGCGGCTACCGCATCATCAAAGCTGCCTAGGGCATCAACCAGCCCCAGACGCAGCGCATCTTTACCACTCCAAACGCGCCCCTCTGCCACTTCAGCTACTTTCTCGATTGGCATCTTTCTCCCATCTGCAACGACCTGCAGAAAACGCTGATAGATAAATTCGATGGAGAGCTGCATCACCCGTCTCAACTCTTCAGGCAGGGCACGATCACCACGAATACCGGCAGCAACGGAGGTTGTTTCCAGTCCGTCGGTATGAATACCCAGCTCATTCAAACCCCTGCCAACATTGGCCAGCACGCCGAAAGCTCCGATGGAGCCGGTAATGGTCGTCGGGGAGGCCCAGACCTCATCTGCCGTTGCCGATAACCAGTAACCACCTGAGGCAGCCACACTGCCCATCGATACAATGACCGGTTTGCGACTGGCCTGCAGCCGTTTGACCTCGGCACGAATCACTTCGGAGGCCTGTGCACTGCCACCGGGGCTATCGACACGAATCACAACAGCTCTGATATTGGGATCCTTGCGTGCCTGCGCCAGCAACTCAGCCATACTATCGCCACCCACTGTTCCCGGTGGCTGTTTGCCATCAAGGATCATGCCGCTGGCCGTGATAATACCGATGCGGTCCTTTTTAGCAGGCGGCTCTTCGCTGCTGGCTGCTGTCATATAGTGCTGCAACTCAATAAAAGGATATTCTCCTGCCTCATGGCCCATAGCCCCGGAGATGTAATTCTCAATGTCGCCATAATCAGCCAGCGCATCCACCAGTCCCTCTGCTTTGGCCAGCTCAGCAAGGCTGTTGTTGTGTTGTGCAAGAAATTCGGAGGGTCTGTCCAGCACGGTCTGCAGTCGCTCTGCCTTTAGATTACGCATGACCGCCAGATCCTGTTTGTACTCACTCCAGAGCTGATCAATCACCTGCTTGTTGGCCTGGCGATCAGCATCCGACATCGAATTGCGGACCAGCGGCTCTACCGCAGATTTATATTCACCTGCCTTAAACAGCTGTACATCGATATTGAGTTTGGCCAGCAGATCCTTGAAGTAGTTGCGGTAGACACTGAAGCCGGAGATGGCCACGACACCGAGAGGGTTGAGAAAGATCTGATCAGCTGTGGCGGCCAGGTAGTATTGCGACTGGCTATAGTTCGGACCAATGGCGATCACCATCTTCTCGCTCTTCTTGAAATCTTCAATCGCCGATCTGATCTCCTGCAGCTTGGGCAGCGAGGTCGCCTCCATCTGATCCAGCTTAAGCACCATCAGGCGAATGCGCGGATCGGTAGCGGCAAAACGGATCGAGGCGGTGAGATCATGCAGATTGGTCTGATTCGGGGCAGAGACATTCAGGCCGCTGGGCAGCAGTGCCGGCGATGGCAGCTCTAGCTCTTCAACAATTTTACCCGTCGGATTAATCACCAGCGCTGCATCATTGGGTACAGAGACCTGCTCGCTTGTTACAGCCAGAATGAAGATCAATATAAAAAGGAGGAAGAAGCCGTTGACCAGAATCCGGCGAAAGCGGTCAAGCCAGGTCATCAATGTACTGAAGAATTTTCTCATGATTTCAGTTCCTTCTTAATTGCTGCTAGATACGGCTAGCGTAGCAGTGTTGTTTCGAAAAAACATCACGTATAGTGCCGCCATGCAAAACATCGCCACAGAGTCGATTGACTATATCCAGGCCATTTTCCTCGCGCTGATTCAGGGTATCACCGAGTTTCTGCCCATCTCTTCATCAGCACATCTGGCGCTGGTGCCACTGCTGACAAGCTGGCCGGATCAGGGGCTGGCCTTTGATTGTGTAGTACATCTGGGCTCCCTGACAGCTGTGGTTTTCTACTTCCGTGCAGATCTGGCGCGTATGGCATCCGGCTTTACCATCACCGTGAAGCAGCGCTCGATCTCTGCTGATCGTGATGGTTATATGGCCTGGCTGATCGGTTTCGCCACCATTCCGGTCGGCCTGTTCGGTTTAACGTTTAAAGATATGATCGAAAATGACTTTCGTTCACTGACCGTTATCGGCACCACTTCGATCATCTTCGGCCTGCTGCTCTGGCTGGCCGACACAGAGGATAAAAATAGCAAAACAGAAAGCTCGTGGAACCTGCGTGATGTGATGATCGTAGGTGTAGCGCAGGCCATTGCCCTGATTCCCGGCACATCGCGTTCCGGCATCACCATGACAGCTGCGCTGATGATGGGTTACAACCGTGAGACTGCTGCGCGCTTCTCATTTCTACTCTCCATCCCGGTGATCATTCTGGCTGGCGCCATCAAAATCAGGGACTGGATCGCGCAGCCTGATCAGGCCGCAGGTCTGCTTGAACTGCTGATCGGTTATGGCCTCTCTGCTATCTCGGCTTATCTCTGTATTCACTATTTCCTGAAATATCTGCAGCGTATCGGCATGGGCCCTTTTGTAATCTATCGCATTCTGCTCGGCGCTGTCCTGCTCTGGATGGTCTACTGACATGACATGGAGCGGCATTGATCCGGTAGCCCTGCAGCTTGGGCCGCTGGCCATTCACTGGTATGGCCTGATGTATATCGCCGGTTTTTTCGGCACCTGGTATCTGGTTCGTCTGCAGCTTAAGCAGGCAGGCTTGTGGGAAACACGTGTCAGTCACGATGCCTACGAGGGGCTGT
The DNA here is from genome assembly GCF_013387475.1 of Mariprofundus sp. KV. Lineage (GTDB taxonomy): Bacteria > Pseudomonadota > Zetaproteobacteria > Mariprofundales > Mariprofundaceae > Mariprofundus. The sequence goes on from NZ_VWNB01000001.1 coordinate 286,696, forward strand.
TCACCACCCTGATTCTCGGTGTCATCCTCGGTGGCCGTCTGGCCTACGTACTGTTCTACAACTTCGACTACTACCTCGATCACCCGATTGAGGCATTTTATATCTGGCAGGGTGGCATGTCGTTTCATGGCGGCATGGTCGGCCCGCTGATCGCTGGCTGGTGGTACTGCAACAAACATGATCTGCCGTTTCTGGCGCTGGCTGATCGCTTTTTTACCGTTGCGCCGCTGGGTTTGATGTTCGGACGTATCGGCAACTTCATTAATGGTGAGTTATGGGGCCGCACCACCGATGTCTCATGGGGCGTGATTTTCCCACATGCAGGCCCTCTGCCAAGGCATCCCAGCCAACTCTATGAGATGGCACTGGAAGGGCTGCTGCTGTTTATTGTGTTGTGGCTGCTTCGTAACAGGGCCTGGCCGGAGGGGGCTCGCGTGGCGATCTTCCTCAGCGGTTATGCCGTTGCACGCATCTTCTGTGAGAACTTCAGAGAGCCTGATGAGCAGCTGGGCTTCCTCTTTGGGCCTGTGACGATGGGTATGCTGCTCTCATCAGCGATGCTGATCGCAGGTCTTCTCTGGCTGAGCAGACTGTTTATTGGCAGAGAAAAGGCCTCAGGCGAGTAGTTCAGCCTCGATCTCGGCTATTTGCCCCTCTTCATGGTTGGCATAACCCAACCTGAAGGCAAATGCCCAGAAACAGGCCTCGCGGACAAAATAGGCGCGGTTATCCAGATAATGAATACAGATACCCTTGCCTGCACTCTCAACGGCAAAAGAACTGATACGGGAAAAAGATGCTGCGATGGTTTTAGCTCGGCTACTTTTCATGGCTCTCTCCTCTGATCGTCGGGCTGTTTTATCTATCATCTGTTGTACGACTGTTTATCTATCTATCGTACTACTGCTATCCAACATGAGCATAAAGCGTGCCGCCACTATAATTCGCACTATTTCTTGAGACTGTGATGCAACTCATTCATGATCAGCCGATGCGAATCACCACCTGGAATGTGAACTCTCTTAACGTGCGCCTGCCGCATCTGCTTGAGTATCTGGCTGAGTTCAAACCTGATGTTATCGCCCTGCAGGAGACCAAAATTCCTGATGAGAAGTTTCCGACTGCAGAGATTGAAGCGGCCGGTTACCAGGCTGTTTTTTCCGGTCAGAAAACCTACAACGGTGTCGCCATCATCAGTCGCCAAAAGGCGAGCGATATTGTTACTGAAATCCCCGATCTGGATGATCCGCAGCGCCGACTACTGGCTGCAACCATCAACGGCGTGCGCATCATCAATGTCTATATCCCCAATGGGCAGGAGGTCGGCTCGGAGAAGTTCGCCTACAAATTCCGTTGGCTCGACGCCTTTAAATCCTACCTGCAGAGTGAGCTAAACAACCACAACCGACTGGTGCTGCTCGGTGATTACAATATCACACCGGGTGATTTTGATGTGCATGATCCGAGCCGCTGGCAGGGCAAAATCACCTGCTCTGAGCGGGAGCGTGAAGCCTTTGCGCAACTACTGAATCTGGGGCTGAGAGACAGCGTGCGCGAACTTCATCCCGATGCGCCGATGTTCAGCTGGTGGGATTACCGCATGAATGCCTTTCGCCGAAAATGGGGGATTCGCATAGATCATCTGCTGGTAACCCCTGCCATGCAGCCGCTTACTGCCGGTGTGGCCACGGACTACCGCGCCAGAGAGCGGCCCAGTGATCATGCCCCCGTATGGGTAAATTTTGCCTGAGTGGCCTGTTAAGTCTGGGTGGACTATCATAAATCATGCAGATCATTACAGGTGCTGCGCATCAATTTTTCTGAGCTTGCAGTAAGAACAAGGAGATTAGCAATGAAACAGTTTCAGCAGACACTGACCATTCAATGTCATGAGCAGGGCTTTAATGATTTCACACGCGCACTGAAAATGGTGGTACATCAGGCCAATTTCGACGGCGGCCTTCTCGCCCTGTTCACTCCGGATGTGGGCTGTTCACTGAGTGTTCAGGAGAAAAATGCCCCGGGCAACCGCGACAGAATGGAGATTATGACTGGCCATCACGACAACGAGGCACATGCTAGGGCGGATCTGCATGAGGTCGACCTGCATGACCACACACGCATGGCCATGACCTCCCCTTCACTTTCGATTCCAATACAAAATGGCCGCCCGGTATTGGGAACCTGGCAGGCCGTCTGCCTCTACGAGCATCACTCCCATGCCAATACGAGAAACATCTTCCTGCATATTGTCGGCAATTAGGGCGCAAGTGAAAAAAGCGGCTGACTGTAGAGAAAAAACAGATCAGCAAAGCGTGATGAATAGCACATCCAAAAGCAGACCTGAATCTAGATTTCTGTCAGGGGATAAATAGTGATCTCACTTCAGACTGATGCCTCTGTCAGACCTGTCAGTACGAGATCGCAACCCCATCACTATCAATTTTATTTTTTATCATGGAGCTTTGGGTTATATCATTACGCCGCTTTACCTGCCCTGCTTCAACAACTAGGCTCGCATGCTTAGTTTTCGGAGGCTCGTTTCTTATGTTTCAACGATTGTTCGGGATTTTCTCTCGTGATATTTCCATCGACCTGGGTACAGCCAACACGCTGATCTATGTGCGTGGTGAAGGCATTGTTCTTAATGAGCCATCCGTAGTGGCCGTGCACATTGGCGGCGGCAGTCAGCACCGCAGGGTTCTGGCCGTCGGTACCGATGCTAAACGCATGCTCGGACGCACCCCCGACAGCATCCAGGCCACCCGCCCATTGAAAGATGGTGTGATTGCCGATTTTGTCACCACTGAAGAGATGCTCAAACAGTTTATCCGCAAGGTACATGACCGCACCTGGGGTATTCATCCACGTATTGTCATCTGTGTGCCTTACGGCTCCACACCGGTTGAGCGCCGCGCAATCCGCGAATCTGCGCTCTCGGCAGGAGCTCGTGAGGTTTACCTGATCGAAGAACCTATGGCTGCTGCCATTGGTGCAGGGCTGCCTGTAACCGAAGCATCCGGCTCTATGGTGGTGGACATTGGTGGTGGCACCAGTGAGATCGCCGTGATCTCCTATGGCGGTATCGTCTACTCGCGCTCCGTTCGTGTTGGCGGTGATAAGATGGATGAGGCGATCATCAATCATCTGCGTCGCAAATATAGCCTGCTGGTGGGTGCTCCGACTGCTGAAAGAATCAAGATGCAGCTGGGTAGTGCATTCCCGCAGGAGACACGCCGCGAGATGGAGGTCAAAGGCCGCGATCTGATCAATGGCGTGCCGAAGAACCTGCTTCTTGATGATTCTGAAATTCTTGAAGCGCTGACTGAGTCGGTGAATGCCATCATTGAGGGCGTAAAAGTCTGCCTTGAGCGCACACCGCCTGAGCTGGCTGCTGACATTGTCGATAAAGGCATCATGCTCACCGGTGGCGGAGCGCTGCTGGTAGGCCTTGATCAACTGCTTCGCGAAGAGACAGGTTTGCCTGTGACCGTAGCTGAAAATCCTCTGGACTGTGTAGTGCTGGGCAGTGGCCGTGTTCTTGATGAACTCGATCGCATGCGAGGCGTCCTCTTCGAGGAGTAATTCATGCTACAAGTCAGACACCGCTACAAGCTGTGGCTGATTGGCATGATCGTTTTTGCGGCTCTCTTTGCCTCTGCACGCCTCTCCGGATCATGGCCGATGCTGGCCAGTTGGCCAGCCCTTGAAGCCCTGCAAAGGCCTGTACAGTGGTGGCAGGAGTTCAGCCTCTGGTTCTCGGAGAAGCAGACTCTGCAGGCCGATTATCTTGCCTTTCGCAAAAAAGCAGAGCAGCAGGCCTCACTGATTCAGGAGGCCAATTCGCTGCGCGAAGAGAACCGGCAGTTGCGCAGTATTCTTGATGTTGCAGGTATTACCGGCTATCGCTGGCATGCGGCCAAGGTTCGCGGCCGAAGCCCTGAAGCGATGAGTCAGCGTATTCTGTTGCAGGTTCATGGCGTATCCAAAGATGATGTGATCGTATCAAGCGAGGGGCTGGTCGGCGTTGTCGACAGCACTGCTGAGGCTCATGCCACAGTCCGCACCATCTTTGATGCATCACTGGCTGTACCGGTCACCATTCCCGGCAGCTCGCTGGCGGCACTGGCCCGAGGGCAGGGTGAGAGCCTCTCCATCGACTTTGTACCTGAAGAGTTCCTGCTCAGTGCCGGACAGGTGCTTTATACCAGTGGCGCGGGCGGTCTTTTCCCTCCGGGCATTGCAGTAGCCCGCATCAACAGTGTCACAACTGTCCCGGGCGAGCTGTTCGTGAAAGTCTCTGCCGATCCGGTTGCACACTGGCAACGCGATAACTGGCTGGCAGTAGCTTCACACCTTCACCAGCCCCCTGTCATGCCATCACCTGCGCCATGATCGGCTTCACTGTTGCCTCGCTGGCGCTGCTGGGACTCAGCCTCAACCTCGCCTTCTCCACATCACTGACACAACCGGACTGGGCCCTGGCCCTGCTACTGGCCGGTATTCTGGCCCGTCGCCATAACTGGGTATGGGTGCTGCCCGGCATTGTGCTGCATGATCTGGTACTGTACTGGTCAGTAGGCCTTAGCTCTGCTGTTATTGCCCTTATTCCTCTGGCCATGATCTATTTCGACCAACATCTGGGGGCCGGGCTGCCACAACGCATTGTATTGATGACACTTGCCACTCTCAGCCTGCTTCACTGGGGCTGGGATGCGACAGCCCTGCTGCTCACCCTCGCTCTCTGCGTGCCGATCTGGCACCTGCTAACCGGTCTCTATGCGCAAGAACCAGCTTGAGAGTCGGCAGCGCTTTGATATGCGCATGCTATTTTTCTATGCCATTACGCCGCTGCTTCTCGGTGGTCTGAGCCTGCACCTGTTGCAGCTGCAATGGCTGCAGCATGAGGCACTGGCCCTGCAAGCCGATGAGAACCGGCTGAATATCGTACCTGTGCTACCGGTACGCGGTGAGATCATCGATGCCAACGGCACGGGGATTGCAATGAACAAGATCGCCTACCGGGTACTGCTGATTCCAGAGCGCGTAGATGCACTTGATGAGCTACTGGCATCGCTCTCCGAAACCCTGGAGTGGAGCCCCGAAAAACTTACCCACATACGTAAACGCATCAAATCAAGCCGACCGGATCGCCCTGTACTGCTCGATGACAAACTGCAGTGGCAGCAGGTCTCACCCATTGCCGCCCGCCTTCACCACTTCTCCGGTATCGATGTCGAAGCAGGAAGCTATCGCTATTATCCCTACGGCAGTTTAACAGCCCATCTGATCGGATATCTCTCTCTCGCTCGACAGAGCGATCTCGATGCAGGCTACCTTTCTACCGAATTCATTGGCCGCGCCGGCGTTGAGAAATCGTTTGAGAGTTACCTGCACGGCACTCCCGGCTCGCAGCAGGAGGAGGTGGATGCGCGCGGGCGACGCATCGCCGTCATCAAGCGATCACCATCGGTAATGGGTAATCAGCTGCAGCTGGCACTGGATATTGATGTGCAGAAAACAGCATCCGAAGCACTGGGTGACAGAACCGGGGCTGTTGTGGTAATGAATGTGGAGACTGGTGAAATCATCAGCATGCTCAGCCAGCCGGGTTATGATACCAACCGCTTTATTACCGGCCTTGAATCGGTGCAGTGGGATGCCTGGTTGAACAACCCGGACAAACCCCTGCTTAACCGAGCCACACAGGCTGCTTATCCGCCTGCATCAACATTTAAAATGCTTACCGGCCTTGCCGGCCTGGAGCAGCGGGCAAATCTTGCCACCGGTACAACCCAGTGCCCCGGTTATCTCGAGCTGGCAGATCGGAACCTGCGCTGCTGGAAACGGACAGGCCATGGCAAGGTCGACATGCACTCAGCACTGGTGCACTCCTGTGATGTCTATTTCTACAAGCTTGGTGATCAGGTTGGCATGGCCGCGATCAGTGACACTGCCCAGAAGTGGGGACTGGGGGAAAAAACAGGCATCGACCTGCCACCGGAATCACGCGGCATTATCCCTGCTCATCGACCCTATATGATGGCGGAGATGAGCAGTCGTTCATCCAAGCGCAGACACTGGTTTCGTGGAGAAACCATGATCACTTCAATTGGCCAGGGTCAGCTCACCACCACGCCGCTGCAGATTGCCCGCCTTGCAGCCACCATTGCCAACGGCGGCAAGGTACTCAAACCGCAACTGCTGGCCGACTCACCAGCTGAGATTCAGCATCAGATCGACGTCAAGCCGGAACACCTGAACACTATCCGTAAAGCGATGCGCAGTGTGGTCTCCTCTCCGGGCGGCACAGCATTCAGAGCGCTGGCTTCCGCACCCTGGAAGGTGGCGGGTAAAACCGGCACAGCGCAGGTGGTAAAAATGGCACAGGATAACCAGAAACGTACCAAACTAAGTCAGGAGCAGATTATTAAACGACATCAGGATCACGCCTGGTTCATGGGTTACGCTCCCTATGACAATCCCAAGGTGGCGATTGCCGTATTCGTGGAGCACGGCGGCCATGGCGGCAGTGATGCTGCACCGGTTGCCGCAGCTATCATCCAAACGCTTGCGGCAAAAGAGCAGGCGGCAGCACTGTGATCAGAGCCCTGCGTGGTATCGACTGGATACTTCTGGCGGCTATCCTCTGTCTGCTGGGGCTCGGGCTAATCACCCTCTATGCCGCCGTCTATCAGGGCGATACAGGGCTATGGAAGCGACAGATCATCTATCTTGGCGTTGGCTTCTCTGTGTTCCTGATCCTCTGTCTGCTTCCACTGCGTTTGCTGGGGTTGGCCAGCTGGCCGTTTTATATTCTGGCGCTGCTGCTGCTGGCGCTGGTGCCGCTGGTTGGTGATGTCCAGATGGGTGCACGCCGCTGGCTCGATCTCGGGGTGATGAACCTGCAACCCTCGGAATTGATGAAGTGGGCGCTGATGTTTGTATTGGCCAACTGGTTTGCCAGCCGCGAGGCCAACACCTTGCAGGATCTCGGTGTAGCTCTGGCTCTGGCCATTGCACCGGCTGCACTGATCATTATCCAGCCAGATCTGGGTACAACGCTGGTGCTGCTGTTTGCGGCTACCGCTCTGCTCATTGCATCTGGCCTGCCGTGGCGCTGGTTCGGCCTTGCTGTCACCCTGGCACTGGCATCACTGCCACTGCTCTGGCACTTCATGCACGACTACCAGAAACAGCGTGTATTGACCCTGCTTGATCCGCAATCCGATCCGCTGGGCGCCGGTTACCACGTCATCCAGTCGACCATCGCCATCGGTTCCGGCGGCCTGTTCGGCAAAGGTTTCCTGCAGGGCACACAGGGGCGACTGCACTTCCTGCCTGAGCAGCATACCGATTTCATCTTCTCCGTTCTGGCGGAAGAGGGCGGTTTTATTGCGGTAATGTTCCTGTTTATGCTCTACACCATTCTGATCACCCGCATCCTGATCATCAGTTATCGTGCCCATACCCGCTTTGGCTCACTGATCTGTATCGGTGTTGCCTCGGTATTCGTGCTCTATATTACGGTCAATATCGGCATGGTATCCGGCCTATTGCCGGTGGTAGGGCTACCGCTTCCCTTTATCAGTTATGGTGGTTCGGCACTGGTGACCATGCTGGCCGCCCTCGGTCTGGTGATGCGGGTTGCCATTGAATCAAAAGAGTTAATCCCTTGGCAACGGCCTGGCAGCCCGCTGGTTTAGCTGTCTGTTAACTCAACAGCGCGGCCAGCAGCATCGCCGCTGATAACGAAACAAAGATCGCTTTAAGCAGAACCCTCATCAGCGATTCATCCACACGATCATGCAGCCTGGCCGACCAGCCTGATGCCGAGGGAAGAATCAGCACAACGCCCGCCCACGCTGCAACAAGAAATTGCCAGTGGTTCTCTATCAAACTGAGCCAGTCGGACTCCAGTGAGAGATTAAGCAGTAGTGCCCCCATTGCCATGATCACGCCGCACATTGCCGAACTACCGACGGCCTGTCTGAGATGCACAAAGCGGCGCAGTAGCGGCACCAGCATCGTGCCGCCACCGATGCCGAGAAGACCGGAGATATAGCCGATAGGGCCTGCAAGCATCTGCATCAGATGGATCTGCCTCGGCCCTGTTTTAAGGTGTCGTCCATAATCGAAAGCCACCCAGCCGTTGAGTGCGGAGAGTCCCAACAGCACCCAGAACTGAGGTAGCTGCAGCGTGCTCCAGAGGCCCAGCCCTGCCCCGATCACCAGTCCCGGCAGTAGCAGCAATACTGCGCTGCTGTCGACATGGCCCAGGCGAAAGTGGGCACGCGCTGAAAAAAAGCCTGTAATCGCTACCGCCACCATGCTGGCAAAAATATAGATCGCCATACCCTCGCTGTGAGAGGGCATAAAAGCATAAAAGAGCGGCACATAGATCAAGCCGCCACCAATGCCTGCAAGGCCGGCCAGCACACCGCCAATCAAGCCAGCACCCAGGCCGACCAACAGGCCATAGATGATCAGGCTTAATTCGATCTCAGCCATATTGTGCCTTAACCGGCTTGTCCGTGTTTAAACAGCAGATACTCCTGATACTCATCCAGCTCCATTTTACCCCGGATATAGAGCTGTTGATCCAGTAGTGTGTCACTATCTGTAACACCCTCTTGTATATTGTGGCACGCAGCCGCCTGCTGGCGCTGCTCAGAAATCTCGGCAGGGATTGTGAGCGAACGGGCCATTGCGGCCGCCCGCCATTGATCCGCATTGGCATAGGTTGTTTTCTCAGAATGGCTCATAACGCGTAATTTACCTTATAAAAGCAGTGCGTCGAAGTTTTCCGTCAGGAAAGAAGAAGATGAAACTTCAGGGCCTCAATAGCCCGGCCAAAGGCGAGTTCAAGCTCAGCACAAAAGCGCAGCATATCGGCACTGCTCAGGTTCTCATCCACTGCTTCAATTTCCCGACAGCGTGAGACCACTCCACTGACACCCAGCGTGGCAGCAGGCCCTTTTATACTGTGGACTCTTATCAGGTAGCTATGCCGGTCACCCTGCTCTGCCGCCTCTCTGAGGCGGACAAGATGCTCTGAACCTGTACTCTGAAATGCGTCAAACAGCTTTTGGCGTTTTTCAGGCTGCGTGATCAGCCTGCAGAGGCTGTTGATAACCGACGCATCGAGAACCTCATCCTGTTCAGTTACAGCTTCGCTATCCAGCACGGCTGATTCATCATCACCCGGTTGCGCCGTATGCTCTCGAATCTTCTCCAGCAGCAGCGCACCATCTACAGGTTTTATCAGATAATCACTGGCACCAGCCTGCATGCACTCGCTGATGGTGCTTGGCAACGCCTCCGAAGTGAGCATCAATACCGGCAATAAAGCCCGGGACGCCATCAAACGCAGCTGCTTGAGCACCTCAATGCCGCTGACCTGTGGCATCCTGATATCGAGAATAACAAGATCGATCTGTTTACCACTACGCAGCAGCGTAAGCGCCTCTGCGCCATCACTGACAATCTCCAGTTGGTAGCGGCTATGGTTAAGGATCTCTCTGACCACCTGCTGATTGATCGGATCATCCTCAGCCAGAAGGATGGTCAGCGCTCTATGCTCTGAAGGGTTGCTATCACCCTGATGTTCATGGCCGGATGCTGCTACTTTTCTGAATGGCGTCCTCACCCTCGCCAGCCATGATGACTTCATATTCGACCCTGCCTGAGGGAGGCGCAGAGGAGTTGATTCACCCTCTGCCCGGCTTGGCTTCAAATTTCAGGCAGTTGAGGTTAGATACCACCTGCACTTCGTAGCAGGGCAGAATACTCGATTTAAAACCGAAGGCGCGACAGCCATGCGGTTTGGCCTGATCCCAGGTAATGAAGTAGAAGCGGCAGCTCTGGCATGGCGGTTTTTTTACATGTTGATCTGCTGCAGCCATCAGTCGTCCAGATCAACCTGCACCATGCCGTTCTCTACACGGACCGGAAAGGTGTCGATATTCTCATAGGCAGGCGGAGTCAATGAACGACCATCACGGATACAGAAACGGGCACCATGGCGCGGACAGATAATCTGATCACCCTCACAGGCACCACTGGCCAGCTCACCGCCATCATGGCTGCAGACATCCTCAATAGCGTAATAGGCACCATCAAGATTGAACACCGCAACCTCGGCATAAGCGGTGCTGACCACCTTCCGACTTCCCGGCGGCAGCTCACTCTCCTGTGCTACATCAATCCACTCAGCCATCTCACCCTCCTGCGGCTCGAGCCTTCAAGCCCGCTCAGCCCTCTTTACCATCCAGACGTGGTCGCAATAGTAGCATCGAATAACGCATCACAAAAATCAGAAATGCAGCGGTCCAGCAGCTGCCACTGATCAGCACGGCAATCTCAAGCCATTGTCCATTAAACATCGGCAGCAGAACCCGGACAGCAGCTGCGACAACCATCAACCCGAATGCCAGCCGCATGCCCGGCAGCACCCGGATTGGACGCCCTGAATGGCCCAGCGCAACGCGTGCCATCATGCCAAGCGTAAGCATGCTGACCGTTCCGATAGTCCAGCCATGCAGGGCATGACCAAGGCTGATATCCAGAATCAACGCAGCTGCATAGAGGAGAAAGCCTGCAACCAGCCAGCCATAACCAAGATAGAGTACCCAGAGCATCGGCTCCTGCCATATACCTGCTCTGTACCAGCGCTGCATACGCAAGCCGTGCAGGAGCGCAACAGCAATGGCAGCGATGGCAACCGGTAGCGGGAAGGGAAGCAGCAGATTGATTGCTGCAAAAGCCAACAGCGAAGGCAGCGCCAGAGTCTCAACCATGCGAATCGATCCGGTTTGACCACCTGTAGTTTTGCCGATAAAAAAGGGCAAAACGCGCCCGGCGATCAGCACCACAATCGCAACCGTTATCAGTACAGCCAGATGTAACATCGGCGTAATCAAACCTTCAAACACGCCAAGTTGATCGAGGTGGATACCAGCATTGCTGGCTGCCAGCAGCAGAAGCAGAGCAGGCAGAGGGTAGTTACGCGATTGCTTCGCCTTTTTCAGATTCAGGAATATCACCACGGCCAGTACTGGAAGAAACAGCAGATCAAGCAGGGCAAACAGCTCTGCTGCCATAGGAATCGCTGAAACAAGGCGGGGAATCAGCCAGAGCAGTACCAGTAGTGCCAGTGGCCAGCCGCTCGGGGTAGCAATGCCCGTCCAGTTGCGCACTGCTGTGAGCAGGAACCCTGCAACAACAGCGACGGCAAAACCAAAGAGCATTTCGTGGGCGTGCCAGAGCGAGAGATCAAAATAGTTGTAGTGCCAGATGCCGGTGACAAAACCACCGAGTGAGGTAGCCATAAACAGGATCGCGAACCATCCAGCCAGCAGGAAGAAGGGGCGAAACCCTAAAGCAAACGGCGCCCAGCCTTTTGGTTGATCAGGAATAACAGACTTAACAATAGGAATTTCAGTGTCTGCCATGATTAACCTTCCTTAGTTACAAAGTAACAACGTCGCATCTATGTTCGATAGTAAAACACCCAAAGGTTAGGGTGCTATCTTTTGCTTCATGCCAAGACGCGAGAAGCACAAAACCGGAGCGTATCGAAGCATACGTGAGGATTTGAGCATCGCAGCAACGCAGGCATGGAGTAAAAGAGAGTGCCTTGAGGCTAAAACATGCCTAATTGCAGGCGGGCTTCATCAGACATCATCGAACGATCCCAGGCCGGGTCAAAGACCAGCTCCACCTCAACACCGCTGACATTATCCACAGAGAGTGTTTTGGCACGCACATCATCAACAATGAATGGCCCCATACCGCAACCCGGTGCTGTCAGCGTCATGACGATATCGACATGGTTACCGCCCTCATCATCTTCAACAACATGCACATCGTAAACCAGTCCCAGATCGACAATATTGACCGGAATCTCCGGATCGTAACAGGTTCTCAGTACCGCCCAGACATCCTGTTCATCCACCGGCCCGTCCACGGCTATGTGCTCATCTGTTTTCGCAGCCGAGGCCGCTTTCTGCTCATCAGTTTCACCCAGCCCGAGCGCATCGGCATCCTTGCCCTCAATGCGGGCCAGATTGCCGCCCACACTAACGGTATAGCTGCCACCAAGCTCCTGGGTGATCAGCACCAGTGCCCCTGCAGGTATGGTGACCGGCGTGCCGAGCGGAATCAGGATCGCATCGACATCGCGGGTAGTTGTGATTGTATCGCCAGCACTATTCATTCTGTCTTTGCCACCTCATCGGAATCTGTAACGGCCGACTTGAGCGTATGCCAGCAGAGTACAGCACATTTAATGCGACTGGGAAACTCGCGCACACCTGAGAGAACCGCCAGCTTACCCAGCACCTCTTCATCCGGTACCTCTTCAAGATCAGCGGTAACCATGTGCTGAAACATATCAAATTTCGCACTGAATTCGGAGAGCGGCGTGCCCTTTACCGCTTCTGTCATCAAGGAGGCAGAAGCCACAGAGATCGCACACCCCTCGCCTTCAAAGGAGACCGCCTCGATCAGACCATCACTGTTCACATTCAGATAGACATGCAGCCGATCACCACAGAGTGGATTATAACCGTCCGCCTCATGGTTATAGTTCTCCAGTTTACCGAAGTTGCGTGGACTCTTGTTGTGATCAACGATCACCTGCTGATATAGGTCACGTAGTTCAAACATTAGGCGAAAATCTCCTGTGCTTTTTTCAGGGCCGCAAACAGGGCATCCACTTCGGCTTCGGTGTTATAAAGCGAGAACGAAGCGCGCGCTGTAGCCGGCACCTTGAAGAAGTCCATCACCGGCATCGCGCAGTGGTGACCGGCACGGATCGCCACAGCTTCACGATCAAGAATCGTACCCAGATCGTGCGGATGCACACCATCGAGCACAAAGGAGAGTACACACGCCTTCTCTCTGGCCGTACCAATCTGGCGCAAGCCATCAAAGACTTCTGCCTTGGCCGTGGCATAAGCCAACAGCTCTTTTTCACGCTTCTCAATGGCATCAAAGCCGATGCTCTGAATATACTCAATGGCTCTACCGAAACCGATGGCGCCTGAGATATGCGGGGTGCCTGCCTCAAATTTGTAGGGCAGATCATTAAACTCGGTTTTATCAAAGGTGACCACACGAATCATATCGCCACCACCCTGATAGGGAGGCATGGTTTTGAGGATGCTCTCTTTGGCGATCAACACACCGATACCGGTCGGGCCATACATCTTATGCGCACTGGTCACATAGAAATCGACATCCAATGCCTGCACATCAACAGCAACATGCGCCGCCGCCTGTGCACCATCCACGAGCACTTTGGCACCTACGGCGTGGGCTTTCTCAATGATCGTGCTGATCGGATTGATCGTACCCAGTGCATTGGACATGTGCACCACACCCACCAGTCTGGTGCGCTCAGAGAGCAGTTCTTCAAACGCCTCCATAATCAATTCGCCCTGCGCATTGATTGGCACCACTTTCAATGTGGCACCCACATGTTCACAGAGCATCTGCCACGGCACGATGTTGGAGTGGTGCTCCATATGGGTGATCAGCACCTCATCACCGGCTCTGACATTGGCCCCGCCCCATGATGAGGCGACCAGATTGATCGCTTCGGTAGCACCACGCGTGAAGATCACCTCACGCTCGCAGCGCGCATTAAAGAAACCGGCGATGATCTTGCGTGCGCCCTCATAGCCTGCGGTTGCCCGCTCTGAGAGGGTATGCACACCACGATGCACATTGGCGTTATCCGCCTCGTAGTAGTGACTGATGGCATCAATCACACACTGCGGCTTCTGCGTTGTCGCCGCGTTATCGAGATAGACCAGTGGCTTGCCATACAACTGCTGATCCAGCACAGGAAAATCAGCACGAACTTTCTCAATATCAAACATCATAAAACCCTTCTTTAACCACAAAGAGACAGAGGCACAAAGGAGAGACAAACATGATTTTATGTTCTCTTTGTGCCTTCGTGCCTTCGTGGTGAAGATTAATCATACTAAAATCCCCTCAAGACCGGAGAGATTCGGAAGTTTGGCAAAAGCGGCGCGCTCAATATAGCGGCGCACAGCCCTGCTCTTCATCTTGGCCAGCAGCTCATCAGCAAAAGCGAAGGTGAGCAGCTGTTTCGCCTCCTCCTCGGAGAGCCCGCGCGACTTCAGGTAGAAGAGCTGATTTTTGTCCAGCTGGCCCACGGTTGCACCATGTGCACATTTCACATCATCGTTATAGATCTCAAGCTCAGGCTTGGTATCAATCTCAGCACGATTAGAGAGCAACAGGTTGGCATTGGACTGCGCCGAATCGGTTTTAATTGCACCCTTGGCAACCACCACTTTACCGTTGAATACAGCATGGGAACGACCATCAAGAACCGTGCGATAGTTTTCGCGGCTTCTGCAGTGCGGTGCCTCATGGGCAACACGGGTGTGATGATCCACATGCTGACGACCGGAGAGCACGAACAGCCCGTTAAGCTCAGACTCAGCGCCCGGCTCGTTGAGATCATCCACCACATCCACACGCGAGAGTGCAGAACCGAGCTCTACGGCATGCAAGGTATAGGAGGAGTCAGCCTTCTGATTCACTTCTACACGGCCAAGATGCCACTGTTTTCCGCTCTCCAGCTGCAGGCGGTAGTGCTCACATTTGGCTCCGGCTGCCAGGCGGATCGCAGTCAAACTGTTGGTCACTCCTGCCGCGCTATCGCTTCCGGCAAAGTGTTCAATAATCTCCAGCTCGGCATGGTTACCGATGGTGATGCCTGTCCTGATATGGGCAGCACCGCCACTGCTGAGATGCAGTATATGCAGTGGCCGATCCAGTTTAACGTTGCTTGCAACGCAGATGCAGTAGCCATCGGATGCTCTGGCGCTGTTCAAGGCGGTAACACCACTGGCAAACGGGGCATCACTATCATCCAGCATCAATTCAACGGCCGCATCGGGATCATCCTGCAACAGTGCTGCCAGCGGCGTAATGGTAATCGCATCCGGAATTTCAGATGCCGCAAGATCAACCACACCGTTACTGATCACCAGACGATAGGCGTTAAGGTCGGGAATCAGATAATCATCAGCTGAAACGGCTTCGCCAGCCTCAGCGCTCCACCACGACTCGCCCAGCACAGCGGCAATGCGTGAGAGATCGGTATATTTCCAGTCCTCATCACGCGAGCTCGGCAACCCGTCGACCTCAAAGGTGCGCCAGGCCGATTCCCTGATATGATTTAATGCATTACTCATTTTCGAAGCCCCTGATGAACGAGGATTTTTCTTCCAGGCAAGGCGAGTCGTGACCGAGCAGTGTAGCATATGTGCCAATATGTGAACCGCGCAGGGCGCGGCTCAACGCAGCATGGGAGGAAAAGCCGAAGTTAAACATGGGCTTCGGCGCGAACCCAGTCATAACCGCGCTCCTCAAGCTCAAGCGCAAGGGAGGCATCGCCAGATTTAAGGATCTGACCATCAGCCAGTACATGCACCACATCAGGTTTAATATAATCAAGCAGGCGCTGGTAGTGGGTCACCATCACAATGGAGCGATTCGCCGCACGCAAGGTGTTCACACCTTTGGCAACAATACGCAGAGCATCGATATCAAGGCCAGAGTCGGTCTCATCAAGCAGCGCCAGTGACGGCTCAAGCACGGCCATCTGGAAAATCTCGTTACGCTTCTTCTCACCACCGGAGAAGCCTTCATTCACGCCACGCGAGAGAAACGACTGATCAAGCTCAACCAGCTTGGCCTTCTCTTTGACCAGCTGCATGAACTCCATCGCATCGAGCTCCTGCTCGCCCTGATGTTTACGGCGCGCATTCACACCTGCTTTCAGCAGGTAGGTGTTGTTCACACCGGGAATCTCAACCGGGTACTGAAAAGCAAGGAAGATACCCTCCCAGGCGCGCTCTTCCGGCCGCATCTCCAGCAGATCTTTACCTTTGTAGGTGATTGAACCCTGGGTCACTTCATAACCGTCACGACCGGCAATCACATTGGAGAGGGTCGATTTACCCGAACCGTTCGGGCCCATGATGGCATGCACTTCACCATCGCCGATCTCCAGGTTGATCCCCTTCAGGATCTCTTTGCCGCCTACAGAGACGTGTAAATTTTCAATCTTAATCATGCTTTCTCCATACGGCTTCGGAGCTCCTGCCCTCAGCCTTAAACGCTACGCAAAAGCGTGGTTTTGCTTCGCTTACGGGCTCACGCCCGCCGCACATCCATGTGCGGATCATCCGACCGCACCTTCTAAAGAGACTTCCATGAGTCGGTTCGCTTCTACGGCGAACTCCATCGGCAGCTCGTTAAATACATCTTTACAGAAACCGTTCACAATCATGTTCACCGCATCCTCTTCGGAGATACCACGGCTCTGGCAGTAGAAGAGCTGATCTTCGCCAATCTTGGAGGTAGTCGCCTCATGCTCCATGGTAGCCGTGGCATTCTTCACCTCAACATAGGGGAAGGTGTGAGCACCGGATTTGTCACCGATCAGCAGTGAATCACACTGGGTATAGTTACGCGCGTTGTCGGCATCTTTGCCAATCTTCACCAGACCACGATAGGACTGATTGCCACGCCCTGCCGAGATACCTTTGGATACAATCGTGCTGCGAGTGTTTTTACCGATATGGATCATCTTGGTGCCGGTATCAGCCTGCTGACACATTTTGGTCAGTGCCACCGAGTAAAACTCACCCACCGAGTGATCACCGCGCAACACACAGCTTGGATATTTCCAGGTGATGGCACTGCCTGTCTCCACCTGTGTCCAGCTCACCTTGGCACGATGGCCACGGCAGTCAGCACGTTTGGTTACAAAGTTGTAGATACCACCGATACCGTTCTCATCACCGGGATACCAGTTCTGTACGGTGGAGTATTTGATCTGCGCATCATCCATCGCCACCAGCTCAACCACAGCCGCATGCAGCTGATTCTCATCGCGCTGTGGTGCCGTGCACCCCTCAAGATAAGAGACGTAAGAGCGCTCATCAGCAATAATCAGGGTACGTTCGAACTGGCCTGTATTCATCGCATTGATGCGGAAATAGGTGGAGAGCTCCATCGGGCAGCGCACACCCTTGGGGATATAAACAAACGAACCATCGGTAAACACCGCTGAATTCAGGGCTGCGAAATAGTTGTCACCGGCAGGTACAACGGTGCCGAGATACTTCTGCACCAGTTCAGGGTAATCACGCACCGCTTCAGAGATCGGACAGAAGATCACACCGGCATCCTTGAGTTTGCCTTTAAAGGTTGTCGCCACAGAGACCGAATCAAACACCGCATCCACAGCAACACCGGCCAACCACTCCTGCTCACGCAGTGGAATGCCCAGCTTGGCATAGGTCTCCAGCAGTTTCGGATCCACTTCATCGAGGCTTTTCGGCCCGTCTTTCATCGATTTCGGCGCCGAATAGTAGGAGACCGCCTGATAATCGATCGGCGGATAGCTCACATGCGCCCAGTGCGGCTCAGTCATCGTTTGCCAGTGACGGAACGCCTCAAGCCTCCAGTTCAGCAGCCACTCCGGCTCCTCTTTCATCGCTGAGATATGGCGAACCACATCTTCATTGAGTCCCGGTGGCAGGGTATCGGCTTCAATATCGGAGACAAAACCCGCCTCATACTCACGCGATGCATGCTCTTGGGCCGAAATTTCGACTTTCTCTTTGTTTTTCACTTCACTCATTAGTGCACCTTCGAGATGGCGATACCGCGCTGCAGGCGGAAGATCGGGATGAAATCCTGCTCGGTCATATCAGCCAGCGAGATATCCTGCAGTGCCTGACGCACAGCCTGATTGATCCGCTTCCAGTTATTGCTGGTGGAGCAGACATCGTGCTGGTCACAGCTGCTGTCATCGAGATTGCATTCGGTCAGGGCAATCGAACCCTCAAACACATTGATAATATCACGTACATTGATTTCAGTGGCCGGGCGAGTAAGACGATAACCACCCTTAGCACCGCGTGTGGAGTCGAGCAGCCCTTCATGCAGCAGCATCTGCAGAATCTTGCTGACGGTCGGTGAAGGAATACGGGTAATCTCCGCAAGTTCACCAGCGGTAAAACGCTCCTGCTCGGATGAGACCATACGTGTCATCAGCAGGATTCCGTAGTCCGTCAATTTGGTCAATCTGAGCATGGCGACTCCTTCAAATACTGAACAGGCTCGCTCTGAGCCTTGAGAAGTGGCCAACAAAAAAGGCCGCCTCCATTAAAGGCGACCATTCTAGTCCGGTTTATATACCGGAGCAATATGGTACAAATTAGGGTTATTCAGTTGTAGAAAGGATAAAGGGCCTGTTTCAGCCCCAGCTGCACTCCTCCCACTCATCATCATCGCCACCAAACGGTGGAATACCAATCAGAAACTCCAACTCCGACATCGGAATATGCGCATTGCGCTCGCTTACCCATTTCATAAATTCAAACCGCGCCGACGACGGGTTCAATCTTTCAGGTGTCATGTCACTCTCCTTTCATTCGTTCTTGCTGTGAACAATAGAGAAAAGTGAGTCACCCTTATGTCACTTTAAAGGCATGCCAGTGACAGGACAGAACTCAATCAATCGACTGATTTGACATCACCTCGGCTGGCGAGTGATTAAATCAAGAATGTTTGGCGGAGAACCATCATCACGGACAATGCCTGTTTGCGTATGCCTGAAGAGCGAATTTAAAATCAACAAGCGTTCTTCCGAAGAAAACACAATTCCCTCCTCGTTGTCATCGCCGCGTGACATAGCTAGGAATTCTTGGGTCAATACAATTCGCTCACCAGCATCCTGCTCCATGTGCAGATGGCTGAGGTACTTTCGAACCAACAGTCGAACTGGCCAATAGAAAAACACTGCAACAAGACCAAGAGGCAGAAGCCTCCATTGATCTCCTGATTTAAATTCGAGCCCAAACATACTAAAATATAAAGCCAAAACTACGGCGACTCCGGTCAAGCCAACCCAAATTGTATGGGCACGAGCAGTTTTCCTTTCTTTGGCATGCTCTACTTGCTGCTTAACCCAATAATCGACTGGCTTCATCATTCTCAGCTTTTCTTCATAGAAGGTTTCTATTTCTTGGATTTTCATTTCCAACTTGCCTTCTAGGCTAGTTAAGTTTTCATTATATTTTTCAATAAGATTATCTAATTCGTTTTGTTGTGCCGCACGGAATCCATCTGCCTCTTGAACAATATCTTTTGCTACGATGCTTACATCCTTACTATTTCGATCTAGGGATACTCTGAATAACTCGTCGATTCCTGTATAATTTCTCCGAACAGGAGGAGTTATGGATCAGTTGAGTTTTGCGGAAGCGGAATACGATCACAAGCGTCGCAAGACGCGCCGTGAGGCGTTTCTG
>NZ_VWNB01000020.1 GCF_013387475.1 Mariprofundus sp. KV
ATCGTCCTCAAGAACCCTCAAGCTATTGATATATAACAATAAGTAATCATTTATGGTAGCGTAAAGTGCAAGGACAGGTGGCATTCTCACCCAAAAGGCTTGCACATGATACGTGAAGAAGATGACCGACAACTGACATTTATCCTCCCGTTTGGTGGGAGCTTGAAACCAGAGAACCGCTGGGTTCAGCTTTCTGCGGTTGTGCCATGGGATAATCTTGAGCCAGCTTACAATTCAGTGATGAATCTGAAAGGTCGCCCATCCAAACCGGCACGGTTGGTTATTGGTGCGATGATCATCAAGCACAAACTGAATCTCTCCGATGAGGAAACAGTTCTGCAGATTCAGGAAAATCCGTATCTTCAGTATTTCTGTGGCTACGAAACATATATTGATGCATTGCCGTTTGTTCCGAGTCTGTTTGTAGAGATCCGCAAACGTATGGGTGCGGATATGTTTGAGAGCTTTGAGCAGGCTATCGTTGATCAGGCTGTTTCGATCCAGAAGAGTAAGCAGCAGGCAGACGTTAAAAATAACGATGAGGACACTCCAACATCGCCACCTTCAGGTGATGCTACAACTGAAACCAGTTCAGCCTCAGCAGAAGTCGATTCAAAAGAAGTTACTCATCATGGTCGATTGCTAATGGATGCGACGGTAGCGGATCAGATGATTCGTTTTCCAACGGATGTAAGCCTACTCAACAATGCCCGTGAGATTGCCGAGACCATGGTCGATATACTTCATGAACATCAAGAGATCACGGGCAAGAAGCCCCGCACCTACCGCCAACAGGCGCGAAAGGTTTATCTGGGCATAAGCAAGCGCAAACGCCCTGGCAGTAAACTGATTCGCAAGGCTATTCGCCAGCAACTGCAATATCTTCGGCGTGATTTCAAATATATTGAACAGATGCTGGATATTCTGATACCTGAGACAGGCATGGCATTTCCGTTGAATCACAAACTCCAGCGCCAATACTGGATCATTCAGCACCTGTATGCGCAGCAGCAACAGATGTACAAGAGCAACATCAGAAGTTGTAGTGATCGCATCATCAGTATCAGTCAGCCACATGTTCGTCCTATTGTACGTGGCAAGGCGGGGAAATCTGTTGAATTCGGTTCAAAGATCAGTGTGAGTATGATGGGTAAGCTGGCCTTTGTAGATCGCTTGAGTTGGGATGCTTTCAATGAATCCCAAGACTTGATTCCGCAGGTTGAGGCTTACAAGGAACGTTTTGGGTTCTATCCTGAGTCAGTACATGCCGATGGCATTTATGGCACACGGGATAACCGCAAATGGTTGAAAGATCACGGCATCAGGTTTGCAGGCAAACCGCTTGGCAGGCCAAAGAAGGCGACCGCTGACAACAAGGAAGAGATCAGGCAGATCAAACGGCAACAACGAGAGGATGAGCGAAAGCGAATCCCTGTCGAAGGTAAGTTTGGACAGGAAAAAAACGGTTACCGACTCAATCAAATCCGTGCTCGACTGGCTTCAACCTCTGAGGCATGGGTGAGGAGTATCTTCCTGGTGATGAACCTGATGGCACTAGCCAGATTTTGGCTGCCTGATCGGAAAATGACAGCGCTTTATGCTGTGCGTGAGTATGTGAAGAGATACGTGAGTTGCTTCAGAGCCATCTTACGACACTTGAAACCTTTTCCTATGCCAACTGCTGTTGGTGAGTGAAAAGTTAAAAAGGGCTTCTTGAGGAGACTCTA
>NZ_VWNB01000021.1 GCF_013387475.1 Mariprofundus sp. KV
GATAAACCACCCGATCAAAGCCAATCAGGCGATGATCGGGGGATAAATAAGCAAGTTTGCCAAAATTCGCGCTCGAAACAGGGGCGAGGAAAAATAATCAGGGGTTATTCAGAGCATCCCTAATGTTATTAAACGTTGTCGCGAATGCGTCACAAAACATTTTGTGACCTACCACCAACCTCAAAACATGATAAACACTATAAAGTTATTTCCCTAATCACACAGATCCCACTTCTCAGAGGCACTCCAATACACTGAACCAGCACTCATCTCCATTCCATCAACTATGGGGTTCCCCCGCATCTGACGAGCATCGCTTTCCCACCCTTTGATGCGAATCAATATATTTTTCCTGTTTGAAGAAACATTTTCTACTATGGCAATGCCTTTCACTTTTCGGGAATAGTTACTAACAACTGGAACCACAAAGTATTCAAGCCCAAATCGCCGTCTTTCAAAATCTTTTTCAGGATGAGTCATTGTGGCATTAATGCACACTTCAGTACCAAAATTATCCTTCATATACTCTTGTCTTTTTTTCCAAGCCTCATATTGCCTTTCTTCAGCAGCCCTTTTAGCCCTCGCCCTTTCTTCTTTTTGTATTCGTCTTTGAACCACACCCTGTTTATATCCAGAAAGCTCTTTTTGGATAGATGGTTCGAGATAAGAAATCATCGCATCAAATGCCTCAAAGTCTTTTTCTGAAATCGTGCGGGCAATTGAATTCATCCTATGGACGCTGGGTGAGCACGCGCCTGATCTGGCTAGCTCTATCTCGACCGGATCACTAAAATCAGCAATGCTTCTAAAGTGTAAAGAACACTCATCTGGAGTCAGCCTAGCACCAGCAATAACAAGAGGTTTAACAAGTTCTATAGAATGAGTCGCAGTCTGAAGAGGGGTCAGAGTTTCTTCACCTCGACAATGTTTGTACGTTGCATAATCACAAAGTAGGTATGGCTTGTTCACATCAGCTCCGCCTTTAATGGCCTGGTTGAGCATATTAATATTCCGCGCTTTATTAATACTACCATTCATGTTTATTTTCTGTACTGACTGGTTGAGCAACACCTGAGGGTTCTTACTATATCTAAAATTACCATCACTATCCGTACTCATATTATTTGATGCGCATGAATAAAGAGCCAAGCACGACAACATAACCAACACATTCTTTAACAAATCACCCCTCCAATAAACAACACTTTCCACTGCTGTCCGGTTAAAGATTTAGCAGTAAGAAAGTAGGCCTGAATTCCCAACGTTTGTGGTACATTTGTAGTTGTCGAGACAGCAAATTTACCGCGCGGAGAACCCAGGCCATGAAGCACACTAA
>NZ_VWNB01000022.1 GCF_013387475.1 Mariprofundus sp. KV
TTTTGGTTCATCGCGGATTAGCGGGAAATAGAGTTTAAAGTGGGCGGTGTCCCCGGTTAGATTGTTTGTACCACCAAGCAACTGACCAAAGGACACCGCGACCATGAACGATGCTAAAGTTACCCTATGGGGCTGGAAAGGTTTTTTACCGACTTCGACGACTCAACTCTCTCCATCCTCGCTATTAATCCATCTTACTTCTGATCCCTCAGTTATGGCCCGTTGTCATCAATGTGGCGCAGATTGCCCTGATATTCATGACACCAGCTTGAGGCGTGTTCGAGACTGTGATCTATTCGAGTGTCGAGTTTGGCTGGAAGTTCCTGTGCGCCGGGTTCGCTGTGGTGATTGTGGCGTAAGCCGAGAGAAACTGGACTGGCTTGTACTCCATTCCCGCATCACCGAACGCCTTCGCTCCCACCTGGAAGTGTTGCTCCAGTTGATGCCACTCAAACATGTGGCCGGGCTAACCGGACTGCACTGGCATACGCTCAAGCAAATTGATAAAGCGAGGCTCTCACGCACTTTGCTGCCTCCCGATCTATCATCCCTTCGCTATCTGGTCATGGATGAGTTCGCCCTGTTCAAAGGGCATCGTTATGCCACCGTAGTTATCAATGCGGAGAACCGGCAAGTGTTGTGGGTTGGTGAGGGGCGCTCACGCAAGGATATCCGCCCCTTCTTTACCTGGCTCGGCAAGCACTGCAAAAGGATCAGGGCGGTAGCTATGGATATGAATACAGCCATGGATCTGGAAGTGCAAAAACACTGTCTCAACGCCAGTGTCGTTTACGACCTGTTTCATGTGGTTGCCAAGTTTGGCCGTGAGGTGATCGATCGCGTGCGGGTGGATCAGGCCAACAAGCTAAGAGAAGATAAACCTGCACGAAACATCATCAAGCGCAGTCGATGGCTATTGCTGAGAAACCGGGAAAACCTGTCGGATCATCAGGATGTCAGGTTGAAAGAACTGCTTGCCGCCAATCAGCCTTTGCTCATTGTCTGCCTGATGAAGGAGCAACTTAAATCACTCTGGTACGCGCCAACAGAAAAGGTAGCACAACAACGTTGGGTTCAGTGGTATCAACAGGCATTGGATAGCGCACTTGAACCTCTCATACGCTTTGCCAAACGACTCAAGCCATACATCAATGGCATCATTTCAAGCGCCAGCCACCATCTTAATACCAGTGTGCTGGAGGGGATGAACAATCGCATCAAAGTCATAAAGCGAATGGCATACGGATACCGTGATAACGAATACTTCTTTCTCAAAATCAAAGCAGCTTTTCCCGGACTTCCGCGATGAACC
>NZ_VWNB01000023.1 GCF_013387475.1 Mariprofundus sp. KV
CACTGCTGTCCGGTTAAGCATGGATGAGCGTCATTTGCCGATGAGTTTCTGCTGATGTTGGCTTTCCGGGAGGATCTTTCTCGATTAGCAGTTCGAGAAAATCTCGTCGGTGCATGATGTTCGTTGTCACGAGCCTTGCGAGTTGTTGCATTGAGCGATTGTTCGGGACCATTCTGCTGGCCATGTGCAGAAGTAGATATGCAATCATGGCGATGATGATCTGGATTTTGACCGCATTTTCGGATGTGCCGAAGAAGGTTTTAATCTTGAGATTCTGCTTGATCCACTTGAAAAAGAGTTCGATCTGCCAGCGCTCTTTGTAGAGAGCGGCAATCTCACCGGCAGTGCGTTTGAGGTCATTGGTAATGAAGATCAGTTCCTTATCGTCGCCTTCACGGACAAACCGGATACGCCGCATTGTCTGTGAGCACTGCTCCTTACCACGGGCGGATGTAAGCCGGATCATGGCATCCTCCCGGACTCCGGAATCGGTCACCGCAATCGTTTCAATGGTTTCAAATCTGGCATTGGATTTCATGCGTGAGACAAAGCGAATATCCTTCTCACACATCTCATTGAACCATGCGTAATCGTTGTAAGCTCTATCAAACACATAGGTTGCACCGGGTAGAAGCGGCATATTCCTGGCTGCCTTTCGATCATGGCATTTGGCCATGCTGATGCTAAAGAAGGTGGGAACCTTCGCATCAGGATCGTACACAGTATGCATTTTCACGCCTGCTTTGCCGCTGCGAAAATGCGCCCATTCAAACTGCTGTTTGCACAGATCAATTGTTGTCGAATCAATCAGGCGAACCATCTCTTTGCCTGTGCCCTGACCAGCTCGTGTCTGACCAAGCAGCCAGTAGAACAGCTCAAGGTAAATCTGAAATGGCCGCGAAGCATTGGCATCTGCCAAAGTCGAGCGCTTCACTTTCCCGCTGCCAAGGTGGTAGTGACATCCGGCATGGCTGCCCCAGGCGGCAACAACATCTCGGAGAGATCGACAACCGCCAAGCTGGGCAAAAAGGAGCACCGTAAACTGCTGCCAGCAGGAGAGCTTGCGCACGCGATGGTCGCCATGATTACGTCTGACAACTGCCTCAAAACGGCTGCGTGGGATAACTTTTAGAAGTTGGTGAAATACCGTGTTAGTGTGCTTCATGGCCTGGGTTCTCCGCGCGGTAAATTTGCTGTCTCGACAACTACAAATGTACCACAAACGTTGGGAATTCAGGCCTACTTTCTTACTGCTAAATCTTTAACCGGACAGCAGTG
>NZ_VWNB01000024.1 GCF_013387475.1 Mariprofundus sp. KV
TATCCCCCGATCATCGCCTGATTGGCTTTGATCGGGTGGTTTATCCGTTTTTCGGGCAAACCTATCCTGTATAGCCCAGGCTTCGACCGCGTAGCAGATTGGTAAACCCGAGCAGCAGGCAGAGTCTGTTCATGTTCTTGTCCAAACCACGGTAGCGAACCTTGTCATATCCAAATATTCCTTTAACCCAGCGGAACGGATGTTCCACCTTGGCCCTGACCGATGCCTTGGCCTTTTCGGTTTTTTGCTCATCGCTCCCCTCGACCATGACTTTTCGTTTACCGGGACGAACAGCAATATGCCACTCCACCTCGCGATCCTTGTGCTCCTCTCGCTTATGAATACCCAGATATCCGGCATCACCATGAACCCGTTGCTCCTTGCCATGCAGCAGCTTGTCCGCCTGGGTAATGTCATGCTCATTGGCCGCCGTGCCTGTGGCGCTGTGCACGATGCCGGTATCGGCATCCACACCGATATGCAGTTTCATGCCAAAATACCACTGGTTGCCTTTCTTCGTCTGATGCATTTCAGGGTCGCGTTGCTTCTCTTTGTTCTTCGTCGATGACGGCGCCTCAATCAGCGTGGCGTCCACAATCGTACCTTCCCGGAGTTTGCATCCCTTTGAGGCCAGATGCTTGTTTATCTCCTGTAGAAGCTTTTCACCGAGATGGTGGGACTCCAGCAAATGACGGAAATTCAGAATCGTCGTCTCATCGGGGATACGTTCACTCAAGCGGAGTTTCGCAAAACGCCGCATTGATTCAATCTCATAGAGTGAATCTTCCATCATCGGATCTGAAAGATTGTAAAACAGCTGCAGACAATGGATACGAAGCATCACGCTCAGCGGATATGGCGGACGACCTGTCTTGTTTCGGTGGTAATGACGTTTGATCTTTGCTTCCAGCTTCTTCCACGGAAGCAACATCTCCATCTCTTCCAGAAACGCCTCACGGCGCGTCTTGCGACGCTTGTGATCGTATTCCGCTTCCGCAAAACTCAACTGATCCATAACTCCTCCTGTTCGGAGAAATTATACAGGAATCGACGAGTTATTCAGAGTATCC
>NZ_VWNB01000025.1 GCF_013387475.1 Mariprofundus sp. KV
CGGCCCAGAGTGTGTGAAAACGCTGGTCAATAATGGTATAATTATCTCACAACGTCTTGTGGGGTATTTGCATGAAACGATTTGTTATTGGAGAAAGCCGCAGCCAAAGCACGCTGTTTCCTGAGCTGCTGGATGATTATGTAGCTGAGGACAATCCAGTTCGAGTGATTGATGTTTTTGTGGATGAGCTGGACATGCGTGAACTGGGTTTTAGTAGAGTGGACCCGCAGGCAACAGGCCGCCCCGCATATCATCCTGCGATGTTGTTGAAACTTTATGTTTACGGATACCTGAACCGAATCCAATCAAGCCGTCGCCTTGAGCGAGAAAGTCAGCGCAATGTTGAGGTGATGTGGCTAACCGGTCGGCTAATGCCGGATTTCAAAACGATAGCAGACTTCCGAAAAGATAATGGAAAAGCGATACAAAACGTCTGCCGCGAGTTTGTGGTGTTATGCCGAAAGCTGAATCTTCTCACTGAATCAATGGTGGCCATTGATGGCAGTAAATTCAAAGCAGTGAATGCCAGGGACAAGAACTTTACCCAAGCCAAAATGAAACGTCGGATGGATGATATTGATAAAAGCATCGACGAATATATGCGACAGCTTGATACGGCAGATCGACAGGAAGAACGGATACGGCAAGCCGATACAGGCAGACTGAAAGATAAGATTGCCAAGCTGAAAGACGAGATGAAACGGCTGAAGAAACTGAATGCCGAGATGCTGAAACAGCCAGATAAACAAATATCTCTAACTGATCCCGATGCCCGTTCCATGAAAACCAGAGGCAACGGCATTGTTGGCTACAACGTCCAGACAGCAG
>NZ_VWNB01000026.1 GCF_013387475.1 Mariprofundus sp. KV
CTGTGCGTGAGTATGTGAAGAGATACGTGAGTTGCTTCAGAGCCATCTTACGACACTTGAAACCTTTTCCTATGCCAACTGCTGTTGGTGAGTGAAAAGTTAAAAAGGGCTTCTTGAGGAGACTCTAAACTAGACCACGGGTACCCATAGCGAACAAACTCTTTGATTTCTTTAGAGCGCCCTTCCTCATGTAGTCGCTGGATACCAAGCTCTGTCTGGCCGAGTTTTCGGTCTTTGGTGCTTCTTCTGCTTATTCCACTTAATGCCTTTAGTTGTGAAGCGGGCATGGAGAACATATAGAAAAAAGGCTCTGGCTTACTGCGGTGACACTCTGAATTAAAGTCCACCTCATCCCATTCGGTTAACCATTGGTTAACCTTTATTGCACTAACTGATGCTGGTTTCTTTTGATCTGCCATGTGTCATCCTCTTTTCCCTAGTTGGCTAAAGGTATGGCTGTATCATATTTCTTACAACTATAGTTTATAGAAGAATGAGGTGCGGCTTTCAATTGTTGAAACAAGCTTACTCAGGACAGCCTCCTGATAGAGGTTGAAAAAGTGGACTTTGAGTAGGAAAACATGCACTCAAAATTGTGACGTGCATTTTTGGACAACAATTAATAAGACAACTCTTCCTAATTGTTGTCGGGCAAATTTCCCTAGATACGTTTTGTCCTAAGGATACTCTGAATAACTCGTCGATTCCTGTATAATTTCTCCGAACAGGAGGAGTTATGGATCAGTTGAGTTTTGCGGAAGCGGAATACGATCACAAGCGTCGCAAGACGCGCCGTGAGGCGTT
>NZ_VWNB01000027.1 GCF_013387475.1 Mariprofundus sp. KV
GGCCCAGAGTGTGTGAAAACGCAGGTCTGGGGTTAAGGTTTATCTCAACCGAGCAAGAAGCCCAAGATAGAGTCGTTTTTTTGTGTTCACTGATTCATATCGATCTAAAGAAGAATATGGGCTTTCCATGCTCGATTAAGGCGGATTCTGGCAGATATAGGAGCTGAGAAGAGGCTCAGGCACGGATCGCCTGTACCAGCCCCCTGACGCCCATCATGTTGATGACCCGTTTCAAATTATAAGCGAGCACATGCATGCTCATTTCCGTGCTGACCCGATCCATCGTTCTGGTCAGGAAGTGAGTTGCACCCATCCATGCCTTGATCGTTCCAAAGGGGTGTTCAACCGTTTGCCTTCGTATGCGCATGGCATCTACTTTTAACTTAAGCCTGAGCTTCATCGCTTCCAACACCGTCTCATGCTCCCAGCGCCGGACTCTGCGTTCAGGGCTGGGAGAACATTGTTCTTTGATTGCGCAGCTCCGGCAGGCAGCGCGATTCCAGTATGAACGCAAAAACCTTCCGCTTTCTTTGGTTGTAAAATGCCAGTACAGACGTTCACCAGATGGGCATAGATATTCGTCAGTCTCAGGCAAATAACGGAAGTC
>NZ_VWNB01000028.1 GCF_013387475.1 Mariprofundus sp. KV
CTGTGCGTGAGTATGTGAAGAGATACGTGAGTTGCTTCAGAGCCATCTTACGACACTTGAAACCTTTTCCTATGCCAACTGCTGTTGGTGAGTGAAAAGTTAAAAAGGGCTTCTTGAGGAGACTCTATTTAATCGAAGTGAATTATCTATTGCCAAAGCATCAATTGGATTGATACGTGGTCGATTATCCCCGAATAGTTTCAAGTGAACGTTGCTTTGCCAAAGGTTGCGCTCGTACATCTCGGAACTATAGCTATTGGTATTCTTTGTGCTGAGTGTGTACACCTCACCATTAATGGAAATCTCTCCTGCGGAAGCAAGCAGCAATAATTCATGGGCTTCATCTGCAGTTAAGCGATTATATTGGTTCCTTCCCGTCACTAGAAACTGTGTATCCACATGAAAACTAGTATCTTCACTGGATACTACAGGTGAAATAGAAATCGAAGCATCTAAGGATACTCTGAATAACTCGTCGATTCCTGTATAATTTCTCCGAACAGGAGGAGTTATGGATCAGTTGAGTTTTGCGGAAGCGGAATACGATCACAAGCGTCGCAAGACGCGCCGTGAGGCGT
>NZ_VWNB01000002.1 GCF_013387475.1 Mariprofundus sp. KV
ACAACGAACATCATGCACCGACGAGATTTTCTCGAACTGCTAATCGAGAAAGATCCTCCCGGAAAGCCAACATCAGCAGAAACTCATCGGCAAATGACGCTCATCCATGCTTAACCGGACAGCAGTGTTAATTTATATAAATTTTTGCTGCTGTAGCGATTGATCACAACTGCAGGCAGATCACCATACCCTGATTACGCAAAATCCGCATCTGTACCTACGCATCATTCAGTAGGGAGATCACTTCTGCCGTAAGGCGGCGGCTGTAGTTGTTCACCTTCCAGTGGCCGGGCATCCAGCCGGCAAGGAAGCGGTTGAAATCGACCCAGGCGATGGGGAAGAGGGCGCGCCACTCCGACTCCAATGCATTCCAATCGACATATTTACCATGTTTATCAATGCTTTGCTTAAGATTGTTAAAGTATAAATTGAGGAGTTCGTCCTGCCAGATTTCACAGAGATATTCATCCAGGCAGCTGCCGAGGAGGTAGATCACATCCTTCATGCCGCAGCCGCCACCGACATACTGGAAATCCACAGCAGCGACCTTTTTACTGTCGTTTGAGAAACAGAAGTTGGCGACCTTGGCATCACCATGCACGAATGTTTTAAAACGGCAGCTATTGAGTTTGGCATCAATGGCCGCAGCAGCCTGTTTCAGCGCGGGATTATCGGTAACCGCCAGCTCATCCGGGCGGGTGGCAAGGTGCCAGTAGGTGCCGGTCAGCCAAAGACCGTCCGGCTCTTCACTCATAAATGTCGCGTGGAAGTTGGCCAGCCATTGCAGGCAGAGTTCAACAGCAGGGCGATCCATCTCATGTCTGCGTAAAGGAAAGCCAGCAGCATCCAGATCTTCAAGCACCATCACACGCTCATCATCTGCAAGTGTTGCCGAGTAGTAGCAGTGGGGAAGACGTGCATTCTCATCACAGCGATTGGCATATTCGGCATACCAGGCCATCTCGACATCATAGGATTTCACCTTGCGTGCATGCGAGCGATCAGAGTGCCAGCCACGCGGATGATCCGCTTCAGTTGGGAAACGCACATGTTTAAGCACCACGCTGGCCATCGGTGCGCCTTCAAGCTGTATACGCACAATCTGGCCGTAACCGCTCCAGAGGGACTGGATAATCTCGCTCTGAGAGGCGCCAGAAGCGCCTGTAGCCTGTTTGACAATATCGAGAAGGTTCTGGTTCATCAGCGAAAACTGAATGAAAAGAGGGTAAGTGCAAAGCCGTTCATAAGAGAGCCTCGATTACTAAGCGATGCCTCAACCTGGAGAGTTATGTATCTGGCTTGCCGGCTCTTTTCTTCTTGTTCTTATTACCAAAGTCGCAACGGACATCGTTTAACTCATCTCTCCACGCCTCTGCATCACCATAGTCGAGAAAGTGGCTATAACGTGCATGGGGGCCAATAACACGACGAGCATGTTTAATAGGGCACCAGTACTGCTCGGTACGGGCAGCGATCTCACGTGCATATGAGATCAGGCCGTTGCCGTAGGCGCAGTAGAAGCAGTTGAACTTCTCCAGAAGGTTAAGATAACCGAGCCGATGCCGGTCAAATATAAAGTGATTCTGACGCCGCACTTTTGGAATGCCATAAACCGGAAAACAGACAAGTTGATAGAGGGTGACAAACAGGTCGAACAGCAGCATTGGCAGGATAATGATGTAGATGAAAGGTGCCGTCAGAACAACAAGCGGGCGTGCTTCAACGATATAGCGAATGAGTCTGGTTTTGAGTTGCCTGTGCCTCTTCAGAACCTCCAGTTCAAAGCGAACCTTGTGGCCAATCAGCTCGAAGCGAAGCTCTTCACGTCGCTGATTCAATTCATTTTCAAGCTCTTCTTCCAGCGTCCGTATATTCTCGATTAATCTGCTGATATTTTCGTTCATATACACCACCTTTGTATTGAAGACTGAGCTATATGATCGGCGTAGTTCCAGATAAACCCTCTGTTTCAGAAGGCTCTAGTTCAGACTGGAAAACATCAACAGCCTCTGTTGCATTCTCTGTGTTGCGGAAGCGGGCCAGATGAACGAGGGCATCACCTTCATGAATCAGAGGTAAATTGGTTCTACCGATAATGATACCTGTGTTGGGGGCTGTAATCTCTGTTTGATTCTCGCCATACGGATCAGAGACATAGCCCAGTATATCATCTTTATTAACGCAGGCCCCGAGTTTAACAACCAGCCTTAAAATGCCGCTCTGTGGTGCCCTGATCCAGGCATTGGATTTAACGGTGCGCGGCACAAAGCTTTTCAGGCTTATCGATTTACGCAACATGCCGATTTCACGCATAACATTTACAATGCCGCGCACACCGGCACGGATGCTTACCTCATCAAAACGCAGTGCCTCTCCGGCCTCATAGACCAGCCATGGAATGCCTTTGGCTACCGCCGCTTCACGAATGGTGCCCGGACGCAGGGCGGCATCGATAATCAGTGGAGCGCGGAAGGCTTCAGCCAGTTTAAGTGTTACAGGGCATTCGAGATTACCCCTGATCTGCGGAAAATTGTCGCGGTGAATGGCTGCAGTGTGCAGATCAATGCCATGCGTGGCTTTGGACACAATCTCCTGCATAAAGAGGTTGGCCAGTCGTGCGGCAAGGGAGCCTTTATCTGAACCGGGGAATGAGCGGTTGAGGTCGCGCCTGTCAGGCAGATAGCGACTCATATGGATAAAGCCGTAGACATTCACAATCGGAATAGCGATGAGTGTACCACGCAGATTTGCGAGTGTTTTCAGACCAACCAGTCTGCGGATGATTTCAATGCCATTGATCTCATCACCATGCAGTGCGGCACATACCAGCAGGCATGGCCCGCTTTTTTTGCCGCGCAGTACATGGATAGGCATCTCGAGATCGGAATGGGTCGAAAGAGGGGGGAGAGGGAACTCTACAATTTCCCGACTTCCCGGTTTGATCTCTCTGCCGGCAATAATAAACGGTTCGGTCACCCTTTACCCCTGGTGCTGGTTTTACCCGCTTTGGCATTCTTCTCAATGCAGCCGATGATCATACCTGCAACATCTTTACCCGTAGCCCGCTCAATACCTTCAAGGCCGGGAGATGAGTTCACCTCCATCACCACAGGCCCGTGATTGGAACGTAGCAGATCCACACCGGCCACATTCAGGCCCATGATACTGGCTGCGCGCACGGCTGTTGAGCGCTCTTCAGGGGTGATGCGAACCACTTCAGCAGTGCCTCCGCGGTGCAGATTGGAGCGGAATTCACCCTCTTTACCCTGCCGTTTCATCGCCGCCACCACCTTGCCATCAACAACAAGGCAGCGGATATCTGCGCCACCGGCCTCCTCGATGAACTCCTGTACGAGAATATTGGCATTCAGCCCGAAGAATGCCTCAATCACACTCTCTGCAGCTTTCTTGTTCTCTGCCAGTACCACACCGATACCCTGCGTTCCCTCCAGCAGTTTGATGACGAATTTATTGCCGCCAACTGAGTTAAGCAGGTCATCAATATCATCGGGGTTGCGGGCAAAGCCAGTCACCGGCAGACCGATACCTTTGCGGGCCAGCAGCTGTATGGAGCGCAGTTTGTCGCGTGAGCGGGAGATCGCTACCGATTCGTTGAGTGGATAAACCCCCATCATCTCGAACTGCCTGAGCACTGCTGTACCGTAAAAGGTAACCGAGGCGCCAATACGCGGAATCACAGCATCAAAGCCTTCCAGTTTCGCCCCCTTATAGTGGATCGATGGTCGCATCGAGGTGATGTTCATATAACAGCGCAGATGATCAAATACCTCTACTTCATGACCGCGCGCTTTAGCGGCCTCAACCAGACGGCGGGTTGAGTAGAGTTTCGGATTGCGTGAGAGGATAGCTATTTTCATATGTGTTCCTTTTACTGTTGTGCGATTTTAGGCGTGCCTAACAGATAGGAGCGCTGCGGATCAATGAGGAAATCGCCTGTCATGGCTGTACGCCCCAGTAACATTCTGAATTTCATGTTTTCACGATTGGTCAGGGTGATCTCTATCTTTTTACTGATACCGCCGAGTAGCAATGCGGTTGATATAACCGGTCGCAATTCGGTGTGACCGCCTGAGTCGGTGACATTACGCTCATCAAGTAGTTCAGCAATGCATGTTTTCACGATGCTCGAATCATGCTGGTAGGGGTGGATGCTGAAACGCACCTTGGCAATGCCATCCTCACTGAATGTCTCCAGTTCAAAGGTGTGCAGGGCTGAGCTGCGGGCACCGGAATCCACCTTGGCCTTGACCGCCTCGATGCCGAGTTCAGGTAGTGAGACCCACTCGCGCCAGCCCAGCGTTGTTTTATCCATGATTACTCTCCACTGCTGTACGGACCACAGTACTATCCTTGATATGAATGTCGCGTTGTGGGTAGGGGATGGTAATGCCAGCCTTTTTAAAGGCGCGCCAGATAGCCAGATTCACTTCGGAGCGTACGCCACCAAGTCCGTTCTCAGGATCAAGAATCCAGATACGCAGCTCCAGCACAATGCCGTTGTCACCGAACTCCATGAGTCTGGTCAGCGGTACAGGATTATCCTGCACACGTGGTGATGCCTTGGCACACTCCAGCATCAGCTTCATCGCCTCTTCAGGATCATCGTCATAACTGATCTGCACACGCAGCTTCATACGGATATCAGGATCGGTATAGCTCCAGTTGATCACCTCTGAAGTCACCAGATTCTCGTTGGGAATCAGCGTCTCCACACCATCACGGTCGCGCACAACAATATAGCGGGCCCTGAGCTCCTGTACCCAGCCGAATTTGTCGCGTACGGTGATCACATCGCCGGGTTTAATAGAGCGGTCAAAGAGCAGGATGAAGCCGCTGATAAAGTTACTGGAGATACGCTGCAGACCGAAACCGATTCCCACACCAACCGCACCACTGAACACAGTAAGCGCTGTCAGATCCACACCCGCAGCATCAAGACCTACAAACATGGCGATGGCGATGAGCAGGAATTTGCTGGTTTTGGCCAGTGCGACGCGGGCACTGAGGCTGAAGTGCTCGAATGTACTCAGACGCTGCTCGATAAAACTGGCCAGCCAGAGCGCTGCAATCCAGAAAAATGCGACAGTAAAGACCAGTTTAAGTGCCAGTAGCAGCGAGATGCGTGCCTCACCAAGATTAAAGGCCAGGCCGTCAAGTGCTGTCAGCACATCCGGAAGCCAGCCCAGCAGATGCAGGGCAACCAGAATCCATATCGTACTGGCAATCAGGTTTTCCCAGGCTTTTACCAGCGGGCCGGGTGAAAAGCCTTTGCGCAGCATGAAGACAGCGATACGGATGCCAGCCAGTGAGAGCAGCAGGGGCGTTGCAATGCTTAGCAGGGGTGTATGCAGTTCAAGGTGTTGAAGAATGGCCTCGCCAATCAGCGTGACCAGCAGCATTGAGATGGGAAACTGGATGCGGTTCAGTCCTTTGCGTGAAAGTCTGGCCAGGCGGCTGGCATCAGCACGACTCTCTTTATCACCATCTTCTGCGCGCTGCATGAAGGTGCGCACAGCCGAGGCAACAGCAACAGCAACGGCGAGAATAACAAGCTGTAACCAGAAGTCGATCTGCATCACATGGCTCTGCAATGCTTCATAATTGTACTGAATGGCTTCTAACATAGTTCTCCCTGTTGTCACTGTAAAAGGCCGATGCGGCTATTATTTCACCGAATTTATAATATGCACGTCTCTGTGTTGAAAGGGCAACGCGACACATCGGCTTCTCCCTTCTCCCCAATGGCGGTATTACTGCACTTTTGGGTTGTGTTAGCCATGCTATCATCATTCGCAGGCTCTATCACTCTGGCATGATTTTATCTCTCCGATCCGGGCTTTGGCGAAGGGGAGGCATAAATCAGAATTTTGGACAACGTAGGCGCTATAAAGTTAGCATCAAGCTGGTGATAGTGATTGAGTGGTTGTTTTTTCTTATCAGGCGAATCCCCGGATCGCTGTTGGTCGTTTTGTTGATTACCACCTTCTCTTTTCCCGCTCTTGCCGATAGTAGCAAACAGATTCACGACACTCCCGT
The DNA here is from genome assembly GCF_013387475.1 of Mariprofundus sp. KV. Classification (GTDB taxonomy): domain Bacteria; phylum Pseudomonadota; class Zetaproteobacteria; order Mariprofundales; family Mariprofundaceae; genus Mariprofundus. The sequence goes on from NZ_VWNB01000002.1 coordinate 6,058, forward strand.
TGCCGTTCCCGAATCGCTGCTTAAAAAAATGGATACATTAAAGCTTAAACCCTCAGCCGGAATCGCGCTGATTCGTTATATGGCCACTCAGGATGCCGGGCTGATTCGTGGCTGGTTACAGAGCGAAGGCTATCTTGATAGTGAGGTTATGGTTTCTGTCGAGGCGGGCGTGGCACACTGGCGTGTTCAGGCCGGTGAGTTGTGGCGCGTGCGCCATGTGGAGGTGATGCCTGCATCTGTTGCCAGGGTGGTTCTGCCACAGCAGGGGGATCCTTTTCGCAGCGAGGATTATGAGAAGGCAAAGACAGCCCTGCGCTGGGCCTGGCGTGATGAGGGCTATCTGAAGGCTGACTATATCAGGGCGGTTGTTACAGCGGACAGGCAGGCCAGAGTGGTGGATATCAGCTGGCATATTGAGCCGGGGACACGCTTCTATATTTCGCAGATCAATGTTGAGGGGGCCAGACAGTATAATCCGGAGCTGGCTTTGAAGATCAGTCGGCTTCAGCCCGGTCAAGTCGCAGAACAGCGGCTGCTGCAGGATGCGATGAAGCATATTGCCGATGACTCCCGCTACCAGAATGCAATGGTAGTGCCGCAGCTCAATGAGGCCGACGGAGATCGTGTTCCGGTTCGCATCTCAGTGACCGAGACGCCATGGCGGAAGCTGACGGGTGATATCGGATATACGACCGATTCCGGCCTTGGCCTTGCCGCTGCCTGGGTGGATCGCAGCCTCTATCAGGGCAATATTGAATATTCACTGCGTGCTGAAGCTTCGAGAACCTCTTCGGGTGTCGGTGCGACAGTTATGCGGCCAGTCTGGCCTGCTGCTGATCAGAGTGTTGGTATCAATGCTGACTACAGCAGGGTAGATACAGATGGTCGCCGTTATGATGCGCTCAGCGCAGGACCCTTCTGGCAGTGGAATTTTGGCTTCAATGATTACCTGCGCCTCTCGCTGCAGGGTGAAAACGTACGTGAAGCCGGTGTCAGCCTGGTTACCCTCGGCCCCCGTGTCGATTTCCATTTTGCACATGAACATGGCGGTATGCTTCCTGTTGATGGCTGGCGACTGGATACCGGTATTGGCCTGCCGCAGCGAGTCAACAGACAGGGGCTGTGGGTCGTATTCGATGTCAGTGGTCGCCTCTTCTACCGGCCATCTGACTGGCTGCTTATCTCTCCACGCGCTGGTTATGGTCGCACCCTCAACCTGCAGGGAACGGTTCCCAAGACCTACCGTCAGTTTGCCGGTGGTGCTTCCAGCATCAGGGGTTATGCACTGGATTCTATTGGACCGGTCGGTATCGACGGACTGGCTACAGGTGGCCTGATGAAAAGTTACGGTGGCCTTGATCTGGTACTGATGCCGGATGCCGAAACGTTTTCGCCGGTGCTGTTCGGGGATGTGGCGAAGGTGTGGCAGGCATTAGGCACTAAAGCGCCGACACTCTGGTCTGCCGGTATCGGAGCAATTATGCGTACCCCGGCGGGCCCGTTACGGATTGACTTCGCAGTTCCGCTGAATCGACGGGCACAGGACAGGCATTTCCAGTTCTATATTACTCTCGGAGAGGTGTTCTGATGCGGCGCTGGTTTATAGCTGCTACGGCAGCGCTACTGCTGCTTTTCACCTTCACCTCAACTGGTCTCTGGTACTGGTTGGGAGGTGATGAGGGGCGTCAGTGGCTGGCTGCTGAGGTAGCAATGCTCAGTGATGGCACTGTTGAAGTGCACGGTCTTACTGGTCATCCGTTGTCACACCTCTCTGCTGAAAGGGTTGTGATTCAAAGCAGTGGTATGCAGACACTGCTCTCAGCAGTTACGATGGAGTGGTCACCCTGGCGCTTGCTGGCTGGCGATCTCGCTATTGCACTGTTGAGTGTGGAGAGGGTCAGGCTTAACCAGCATGAGAGTGTTTCAGTCGAGGATGACAGATCTGCCGCTCTCCCTCCTCTCTCCCTGCGCCTGAACAGCTTGCGCATTGGCGAGCTTACGATCGGCAGTGGCGGTAAGAGTCAGAGGCGGGCAGGTGATATCCGGATCGATAATCTGCGTTTGAGCGGCGCTCTGGCAGGGCAGCTGCAGGCAATGCTTCCTGAGGGGGAACTTACCGTAGAGCTTGGCGGTTCACCGGGGCGATGGCTGGCTGATGCAAGAGTGGAGAGTGAAAGCTTCGGATCAGTCGCTGCAGAACTCACGGGCAAGCGGCTGCAGAGCGGTAAGCTAAAGCTGACCAGTGCGCTCAACGGCAACAGAGGTGTGCTGGAGGCTAACTGGCAGAGAGAGAAACAGGCCCTGAAGGCTGAGGGAACTGTTTATCTTGGCAGCGACATCGGCGGTATTAATGGCACATGGGTAATGCATGCGCCGCACTCGCTTGAACAGGGGGAGCTGAATGTGCATGCCACCATCACCGCTGAGTCGATGCTGAACAGGACGATGGCGCTTGATATCACAGCCGACTGGGCAAAAAGCGGGCTGCAGGCAGCTCTCGAGGAGCGCAAGCAGGGCTTCAGGCTTGAACTGAACTATGCAGCACAACAGTTGCATGGGCTGATGACGCTGGCGGGGTGGAACTCTCCGCTGAAAAATGCAGCTGGCCAGCTCAGCGGCAAGATTGATGGCACGTGGCAAGCCGGCAACTGGCGTCTTAAAGGTGATATTGATGAGGGCCGGTTGGCCGGTCTTGTCGCCCGCATGCAGCTCGATGGGATGGGGGACGGCAGCAACTGGAGCGTGAGCAGAGCCGATATCCAGGCGCTTGGCCTCACTCTCACACTTAACGGCAAGGGTGATGCGGATCGCTTCTCACTGACAGGTCGATTGCAGGGGGCGGAGATATCGTCAGCGTTGAAGTTTGCAGGCCTGGGGGATGGGGGCGGCAGTCTGAAGGGGGAGGTCGCTCTGCAGGGGGGGTATGGTAACCCGGAATTAACCGTTCAGGGGGAGGCAAAAAGGGTGCATCTTGAATCGGTTGCGATTGAGGCGGTTAAGCTCTCAGCCAGCCACAGCTCCGGTGATACCAGCTCTCATTTCAGGGTGTCGGGCATCTCTTACAGCGGCAGGCAGGAGATCGATTCTGTGAAGCTGGAGGCGCGACAAAAGGGGGATGAGGTGAGGCTCAACTGGGCCTCACAGGGGAGATTGCAGAGTAGCGCCCGTTTTGCTGGCTACTACTCAGGCAAAGATAAGATAGAGGGTGTGCTCAGTGAGCTACTGGTCAACTATGCTGGCAGTTCGGTGTTGAGTGCAAAACGCCTCCCTTTCGGTATCGACGGGAAGACGCTCTACCTTGAGAAATCTACGTTGCGTCTGCTGGGAGGCAACGGCAGTGCGGCCTTTACCATGAATTCTGCGCAGGTTTCCGGGCAACTGGATATTTCAGCAATGAAATTTTCAGGGAATGAGGATTGGATGAACGGGTTGCCGTTCCAGTTTGCAGGGCTGGCTGATCTGTCGCTCGCCGTTGGCGGGAACCCGGAAACACCGACTGCGGAGCTGGCGTTCACTTCCCGACAGCTGAAGCTGCGTCACCCGATGTATGAGGGGGTGGCGGGGCGTGCACTGCAGCTCGACGATCTGCAGCTGAACCTCGATTACCGATTACAGAAGCTTCTATGGAAGCTGCAAGCGAAGGCTCCGGCCGAAGGGGTTCTGGCGGGAGAGGGCAGCACGATACTGCTGTTCAGCCTGACCCCCTGGCAGTTGACGCTCCCCGATGAGCAGGCAGGTAGTAGCGCAGCGCTTACTGTCAGGCTCGAACGCCTCTCCGATTTTCAGCCGCTTGTGCCACGTATCGATCCTGTCGAGGGGCGTAGCGATATCAATGTGAAGTGGGGTATGCCGCTTGATCTCCATTCGCTCAGTGGTGCCGGATCGATCCATCTGGATGCGGTCGGTATCCCTGAATTTGGACTGGATGTGAGTGGTGCACTTAAGGCGAGCATCAGCAAAGGAAAGCCGCTAATAGATCTCCATCTTAAGGGAGGGGACGGAGAGCTGAATATGAAGGGGGCGGTCGATATAGATAGCCGAACTTTACCTGATATCCGGTTCAACAGGTTTCCGCTGATGCAGCTTCCGGATCAGCAGCTGGTGGTCAGTGGCAAGATAACCGCTTCGGAGAGGCAGAAGGTAAGCCTGATCCACGGCGAGCTCTTGATTGATCGTATGCGCCTTGAGATTCCTGATCCTGTGCCGGGGCTGACGGAGGATCTGCTTTGGGAAGATGAGCAACAGACAGATACGGCAAAGAAGAAGGTGCCGCTTTCGAAAATCGATGTCGATCTCAACCTGAACGGCGATTCTGAAATTTATGGTCGCGGTATGAGTCTGAAACCAAAAGGGAACCTGCATCTTGGTGGCAGCCTCTCACAACCACGCCTGACCGGCGTGCTTGAGATCAGCAGCGGTAAGATAGAGTTTCGCAGTGTTAAGCTTGAAATTGTTCCCGGCAGCAGGGTTCTTTTTTCGGGTGATCCCAAGCGGCCGACTATTCAGCTCAGGGCGGCACGCAAGGTGGGTGATGTTACCGCCGGCATTATGGTTGAGGGGGCTGCCGATCAGCTTAACACGCGACTCTATTCCGAGCCGGCAATGTCCAATGCCGAGATATTCTCCTACATCGCCACGGGTCGCCCGCTGGCCTCACTCGGCACGGACAGTGCCAGCGATATGATGACAGCCGCTGAATTCATTCTCGGTCCGGGCACGATGATGCAGGAGGTGCAGGGTAAGGTGATGCAGGTGACCGGACTGGATCTGTTCGAGGTAGGTGGTAATGCGGAGGGTGGACAGATCAGGGCAGGACGCAAGCTCTCTGAGCAGATGACGCTGGCTGTTGAACAGATCGTTGCCAAAGAGCCGAGCACAGCGGTTACGCTGGAGTATATGCTGACACGAAGTGTCTCCATCTTTGCCAGGCAGACCATGAATCTGGCTCCCAGGGTGGGGTTGCGCTACAGCAAGGAGTGGTTCGGTTCCGGGACGCAGAAGAGGTAGTCGATATCAGTGCAGCGATGAATCAATTGCAGTTGAGACTATTGCCCCAAATCAATGATGTGCACATCCCTTTGCGGGAACGGGATAGCGATATCATTGGCCTTGAACTTCTCCCATATGGAGAACATCACATCACTCTGGGGTTTGTAGCGCCCTTCGGTGACATCGTCTACCCAGAAGATGAGCAGGAAGTTCACTGAACTCTCTGCATACTCGCGCAGATAACATTCAGGTTCCGGCTCGACGATGCAGCGCGGGTGCTCACGCGCCGCCTCCAGAATCAATTCACGAGCTTTCGTGATATCGGATTTGTATGAGACACCAACAGGAATATCGACACGTCCTTTTTTGTTGCTGTAGGTCCAGTTGACCACCTTGTTGGTAATGAAATCCTCATTGGGAACCATGATCTCTTTACCATTGAACGTTTCAATCAGCGTAAATCTGGCGCTGTTGTGGCGCACAAAGCCGAAGGTGCCGTCATCAAGCTCAACCAGATCACCATTCTCTATGGTTCTTTCAACCAGCAGGATAATGCCGCTGATATAGTTGGATGTAATCTTCTGCAGGCCAAAACCGATACCGATACCGATGGCACCACCAAGCACGGCAAAGGCGGTAAGATCAATGCCGATGACGTTCATGGTAAAGATAAAGAGCAGGAAATAGACGATAAATTGCACCGCCTTGATAAACAGGGCACGACTGTTGCTGGAGATCGACGCAATGCTGTTGATCCTTTTCTCAACAAAATCCAATGCAATGCTGCTCGACCAGAAGAGTGCCAGAGTCAGCAGAACTGCCTTGCCAATAAGATAAACCGAGAGGCGGAGATCTCCGACAAAGAAGGAGAGTGCATTACTGTCGAGCAGAGAGATGATCGGTTGCAGGTAGCCGAGGCTGGAGAGTAAAAGCAGCGCAGATGCAAAAAAGAGCAGCAGCAGCCAGGCCAGAACGGCGCGAGGCAGAATAAACGACTTGATCAGTTGCAGTAGTCGCATCTGTTTACCACCATTTTTTATACTTGAAGAAGGCGGCCAGCATGGCTCCAAGGAGCAGCATACCCCAGACTGACATGGCGAAGCCGTTGGGGTTGGCCAGCACCTCCATCTGGGTGAAATTCATACCGAAGATACCGGCGATAATTCCCATCGGAGTCAGTACAACGGTGATAACGGCAAGCAAGGTCATCACCTCATTCAGTCGCTGGCTGAGCAGGGATTGTGCTGCCTGCATCACATTCAGGGCATGTTCAGCCTTTGATTCTGCAATGGCCGTGGCGCGATGCATATGCTCGTGCGCATCGGCAAGACGCAGGTTCTCTTTATAAGTCGGATCAACCATCAGCTTTTCAATGGCAATGGCATTGGTTCTGGCGTGTCTTGCCAGTGTCGATATCTCCTTGCGCATGTTGAGAAGCTTGCCCAGATCGGCATTGTTGACGTCGGCCAGACACTCCTCTTCAAACTCGTCCATCTCTTCACGCAGGATGTAAACGCGCGAGAGCAGGTAATCAACCAGCATATGAATAATTTTGCTGGCGCACTGATCGACATTCAACCCTTTCAGATCATCGCTGGTAAAGCGGTGGAATCGTTTGCCGGGCCAGATCAGGGCACACATGTCACTGTCAACGAGAATGGAGACACTGGTGATTTCGCTGGCCTCATCATCTGTCTGTTTTTCAACCGGAAAACGCAGAATAATATGCATAGTGCCATTTTTAAGCCGGGTGAAATGAGGCGGATGGTTCGAGTTGCAGATATCCTTAATATGCAGTCCATCCAGTGAAAAACGGTCACGCAGAGCCTCCAGCATCTCTGCTGAAGGACTGGCCATTCGCCACAGCGTGTGGGCTTTGGTAGCCAGCGCACTCTCCAGATCAATCTCCTGCATATCTTCCAGCAGGTGGGCGTGCATGGAGGTTCCGCTATCAATGGTTTCTTCTACTGTCTGCATATCGTATCCTCGAGCAGAGGACTATAACATTAATATCCAAAACAGGGATAGTCCGATGGTGAGCTTATATGATTGAGTTGACGCAACATATTGAAATGCAGATGAGCCTGTTGTTGTTTACAGCACTGGGTGGCTACCTGCTCTCTTCATGGATGCATCAGCCCGGTGTGGTGGGACAGATTCTGCTTGGTTTGATCATCGGCCCCAGTGTGCTGGGTTGGGTGACCTATACCGATTTTGTTGCCAATGTGGCGACCCTCGGTGCGGTAATCCTGCTGTTTGTTACAGGTTTGGAATTCAAGCTGCGTGATATTGTATCTATTCGTTACGCCATCATCGCTTTGTCAGGTGTCATCGTCCCATGGGTTGGTGGTTATTTCCTAGCTATCGGCTTTGGATTTGCTCCGGGAAAGGCGATTCTTTTAGGAGTCGCGCTGACTGCGACCAGTATCGCCATTACCGCGGATGTGTTGCGCGAGCTTGGCAAACTTCAATCTGAAACGGCCAAGGCCATTATTGGCGCTGCCATCCTTGATGATATTCTGGCCCTGTTGGCGCTGTCGGTATCCATTCAACTGGCAGAGGGCTCTTTCACTGCTTCAGTTGTCATGCAGTCGGTGGTCGCAGCGATTCTTTTTCTGGTGATTGGTGCACTGATGGGGGTGTTTGTTTTCGGACGCTTAATTATTCGCGTCGATGCGACTGATTTTGCCAGTCGCTATCCTGATTTTGTTTTTGCAGCAGTGATGATGATCGCCTTTCTCTATGCCATGATTGCAGAGATGATAGGCCTCTCGGCTATTGTCGGTGCCTTTGTCGCAGGCGTTTCCCTTGAAGCGATTCAACTACGTAACAGCCGCTCATTCCGGGAGGGGGCGGAATACCTGCGGGTTGTTTTTGGTTCGATATTTTTTATATCGCTGGGGGTTCTGGCTGATGTTCGCGCCTTTGATAGCGACCTGATCTGGTTCGTGCTGGCGTTAACCATGATGGCAATCGCAACCAAACTGATCGGCTGTGGACTTCCTGCCTGGATGATGGGCATAAAAATTCGTGACGCATTGATTATCGGCGTTGGCATGATGCCTAGGGGTGAAGTGGCAATGGTTGTGGCGTTGCTGGCTCTGCAGGGTGGTGTGATTGCCCAGCCAGCCTATGTGGCCATTGTTCTGATGAGTCTGCTGACCACACTTATTGTGCCGCTGCTTTTGAGAAACTGGCTCTACAGGGGGAGTGAATAATATGCATATGGATCCGGCACTACCCGCGTTGGTGATTGTACTGCTGGTGATCTTTCTGCTCGGCCTGAGCTTGAGGTTGTTGAATCAGCCGCACGTCGTGGGTTACCTCTTGGCGGGTATCTGCCTGGGGCCTGAAATTCTGGGGCTGATCACTGATAAAGTGCTGCTTGAACGACTTGGTGCCTTTGGTGTGGTGCTGCTGCTGTTTTTTGTTGGCATGGAGGTCTCTCCGCAGCGACTGATGAGCAACTGGCGTGTTGCACTGCTGGGAACCCTTTTGCAGATCATTATCAGTGTTGGCGCAATCTGGATCCTGGGGACATGGTTTGACTGGAGCGTGGGTAAAACTGTGTTGTTCGGTTTTGTTATCAGTCTGAGTAGCACGGCCGTTGTGTTGAAAATGTTACAGGATTGGGGTGAATTAGATACTCCGGTCGGGCAAAATTCACTGGCTATTCTGCTTACTCAGGATCTGGCCATCATTCCGATGCTCATTGTTGTGAATCTGCTTGGCGGCAAAGAGATAGAGGCCGGGGATCTGGCCATACAGCTGGTCGGAGGTGCCCTCATGATCGGCCTGTTTGCCTGGATCGTCTATCACGGGAAAATACGTCTGCCACTGGCGCACTTTATTAAACGGGACCACGAACTTCAGGTCTTTGCTGCCATGATCATCTGTCTGGGGCTGGGCATGCTGACCGGACTGTTCAGCCTGTCTACTGCATTAGGTGCCTTTATCGGTGGTATGATTATTGGTGCAGCCAAAGAGACACAGTGGGTTCATCACAGCCTGGAACCATTCAGAGTTATTTTTGTGGCGCTGTTTTTTGTCTCTGTAGGCATGTTGGTGGATATCTCCCTGATCCTGCAAAACTGGATGCAGATTGGCCTGCTGGTGCTGGCTGTTTTTGTGACCAATATGGCTATTAATGCCTTGATCTTGCGAGGGCTTGGCAGCTGTTGGGGAGATAGCATCTATGCTGGCGCTCTGCTGGCTCAGATTGGTGAGTTCGCCTTCGTGCTGGCAGCAGTCGGCATGCATGCAGGGGTAATTATAGAGGCCTCCTATCAGTTGGTCATAGCTGTGATTTCTCTAACCCTGCTGTTGAGTCCCGCCTGGGTGACATTGACCCGGTATCTGATAAAGAGGAACGGATTTTTCCTCTCACAAAGAGAATAGACAGCCATGAAAAAGGGCCGCATATCGCGGCCCTTCGTTGTTTCGGTTAATGCCTCAATTTAGCGGGGCAGGGTGGTTGAACCCATGAGGAATTCATCGACAGCACGAGCGCACTGACGGCCTTCGCGAATAGCCCAGACAACCAGTGACTGACCACGACGCATATCGCCGGCAGCAAAGACCTTGTCGATGCTGGTGGCATAATCGGAGTCGTTGGCGGCAACGTTACCGCGACCATCCTTCTCTACGCCGAGCTCTTCGAGCATGCCTTCGTGCACAGGGTGTACAAAACCCATCGCCAGAGTAACCAGCTGTGCAGGCAGTTCAAATTCAGAGCCTTTGATCTCGTTCATTCGCCACTGACCATCAACCTGCGTCCACTCCACGCGAACACACTCAACAGCCTGCAGGTTGCCGTCGGCATCACCGATGAAACGCTTGGTGGAGACCTCCCAGTCGCGCTCGCAACCCTCCTCCTGAGAGGTGGAGGTGCGCAGCTTCATCGGCCAGTTCGGCCAGGTGGTCAGTTTGTTCGGTACAGCTTCAGGTTTGGGCAGAATTTCAATCTGAGTTACTGATTTGGCGCCGTGACGAACAGAGGTTCCGATACAGTCAGAACCGGTATCACCACCACCGATCACCACCACATGTTTACCGGCAGCAGAGATGAACTCATCGTCAGGGATCTCATCACCGAGAACGCGTTTGGTGTTCTTGGTCAGAAAATCCATGGCGAAATGGACGCCATTGAGCTCACGGCCCGGCACAGGCAGATCACGCGGTTTTTCAGAACCACCGGAGAGGATTACCGCATCAAAACGGTTGAGCAGGTCTGCTGCGGAAACATTGTCACCGACAGTTGAGTTCACACGGAACTCCACACCCTCTGCACGCATCTGGGACATACGACGATCAATGACAGCTTTGTCGAACTTGAAGTTCGGAATGCCATAGCGCATCAGGCCACCGATACGATCATTCTTCTCAAAGACGACCACTTCATGGCCGACACGGGCCAACTGCTGGGCCGCTGCCATGCCTGAAGGGCCTGAACCGACAACCGCAACACGTTTGCCGGTTTTAACCTCTGCAATCTGGGGTGTGATCCAGCCTTCCTCCCACCCTTTTTCAACAACTGAGAGCTCGATATTTTTAATCGAGATAGGATCGCCGATCAGGCCAACAGTACACGCCTCCTCACATGGAGCAGGGCAGATACGACCGGTAAATTCGGGGAAGTTGTTGGTGGAGTGCAGCACATCCAGCGCTTCACGCCAGTTGCCGTGATAGACCGCATCATTCCAGTCAGGGATGATGTTGTTGATCGGGCAGCCGTTGTGGCAGAAGGGGATGCCGCAATCCATGCAGCGTGCACCCTGTGTTGCCATATCTTCAGGTAGTTTGGAAAACTCTTTAAAATGTACAATACGGTCTGCGACCGGTGCATAGCTCAGGTTTTCGCGTGCGAATTCTTTAAATCCGGTTGCCTTACCCATTGATACTCTCCTTTGCAGTTGCTGCTTTTTCCGCTTCCATATCGGCCAGTGCACGGCGGTAATCCACCGGAATCACTTTGACAAACTGACCAAGGTAATCGCTCCAGTTCTCGAGAATCCGCTTGCCAACATCAGAGTTGGTGTAGTGCACATGACGCTGAATCAGTGTACGCAGAATCTTCTGATCATTCTGAGAGAGGGTGTGTTTAATATTTACACGACCATGTGTCTCCAGATCAGGTCCCTGATGATCCAGCGCTTCCAGCGCATCGGCTTCAGAAGCCACAGGCTCCAGCGCTACCTGCGCCATATTACAACGGCTCTCAAAGGTGCCATCGGCATCCAGAACATAAGCGATACCACCGGACATGCCTGCAGCAAAGTTTCGGCCTGTATCACCGAGTACTACGATGGTGCCACCGGTCATATATTCACAACCGTGGTCGCCAACGCCCTCAACAACAGCTACGGCGCCTGAGTTACGCACGGCAAAACGTTCACCGCCGACACCGTTGAAATAGCATTCACCCTCGGTTGCACCGAACAGAACAGTGTTACCAACAATGATGTTCTCTTCAGCGACAAGTTTGGACTCGGCAGGCGGATAGATGGCGATGCGGCCACCGGATAGGCCTTTGCCAACATAATCGTTACCTTCACCGGCCAGATCGATCGATACACCACGTGTTAACCATGCACCGAGAGACTGACCAGCCGTACCCTTGGCCTTGATGGCAATGGTATCTTCAGCCAGACCTTCATGGCCGAAGCGTTTGGCTACTTCACCGGAGAGCATGGTGCCGAAACTGCGATCAACATTGCAGATCGGTGTTTCGATGACAACAGGGGTTCTGTTCTCCAGCGCCGGCTTTGCCTGTTCGATCAGTTTATTATCGATCAGTTTGTCCAGCCCGTGATCCTGCGTCTCGGTATGAGATACCGATGTACCGTTGGCATCGACCTGATGCAGGATAGGGGAGAGATCCAGCCCTTCAGACTTCCAGTGTTTAATCGCGTCATTGGTATCGAGCATATCAACACGGCCAATCATCTCGGCAAAGGTGCGGAAACCGAGCTCTGCCATAATTTCACGCGCCTCTTCAGCCAGATAGAGGAAGAAGTTGACCACATCTTCCGGTTTGCCGACAAACTTCTTGCGCAGCTCCGGATCCTGGGTGGCAACACCAACAGGACAGGTGTTGAGATGACACTTGCGCATCATAATACAGCCCTCGGCAATCAGAGCGATGGTGCCGAATGCAACCTCATCTGCACCAAGCAGGGCGGCAATAACAACATCGCGACCGGTACGCATCTGACCATCGGCCTGCACAACGGTGCGGCCACGCAGACGGTTGAGAACCAGTGTCTGCTGTGTCTCAGCCAGACCCAGCTCCCATGCAGAGCCTGCATGTTTTATCGAGGTGAGTGGTGAGGCGCCTGTACCGCCATCATGGCCGGCAATCACCACATGATCGGCGTGTGCTTTGACCACGCCGGCAGCAACGGTTCCAACACCGATCTCGGAAACCAGTTTTACTGAGATATCAGCAGCCGGGTTGGTATTCTTAAGATCAAAGATCAGCTGTGCCAGATCCTCAATCGAGTAGATATCGTGATGCGGAGGCGGGGAGATCAGTCCCACACCCGGTGTGGAGTGGCGTACGCGGCCAATACGTTTATCAACCTTATGGCCCGGCAGCTGTCCACCTTCACCCGGTTTTGCACCCTGTGCCATCTTGATCTGAATCTGATCGGAGTTGGCCAGGTATTCAGTGGTTACACCAAAACGACCAGAAGCCACCTGCTTAATGGCAGAGCGCATGGAGTCGCCATTGGCCATCGGTTTGAAACGCTCAGGCTCTTCACCGCCTTCACCGGTATTGGACTTGCCGCCAAGACGGTTCATGGCGATCGCCAGCGTGCTGTGCGCCTCATGCGAGATCGAGCCGAAACTCATCGCACCGGTTGCAAAGCGCTTCACAATCGATGTTGCAGGCTCTACCTCATCCAGTGGGACAGGGGTGGAGGCTTTAAATTTAAACAGTCCGCGCAGTGTTTTAAGTTTGCCTGCCTGATTGTTTATCTCATCGGCATACTCTTTATAAAGCGAGTAGTTAGATGTCCTGATTGCATGTTGAACTTTAGCGATAACACCCGGTGTCAGGGTGTGATCTTCACCGCGTGCACGCCATGCGTATTCGCCGCCGACATCGAGTGCATTCTTGTAGATCATCACACCACGGAAGGCATCGATATGACGCTGGGTAGCCTCCTGTGCAATCTCTGCAAGAGAAGCGCCCTCAATCTGAGAGGCTGTGCCGGTGAAGTATTTGGCTACGAAATCAGAAGCAAGTCCAACTGCTTCAAAGATCTGCGCGCCACAGTAGGACTGATAGGTCGAAATGCCCATCTTGGACATCACCTTAAACAGCCCTTTGCCGATCGCTTTGGTATAACGCTTGGCAATCTCCTCTTCAGAGAGATCTTCAGGCAGTTGCCCCTGACGTTTCATGTCCACCAGAGTTTCAAAAGCGAGGTATGGATTGATCGCCTCTGCACCAAAACCTGCCAGGCAGGCAAAGTGATGCACTTCACGTGCGGAACCGGTTTCAACTACAAGGCCTGTTTCAGTTCTCAAACCTTCGCGGATCAGGTGGTGATGTACTGCCGAGGTGGCCAGCAGGGCTGGAATGGCGATGTGCTGCGCATCCATCTTGCGATCGGAGAGGATAATGATATTGAAACGATCACGTACGGCCTCTTCCGCCTGTCTGCAGAGGTTGGCAATAGCTGTCTCCATGCCCGCAGCACCCTGATCAATGGCATAACAGGATGAGAGCGTGATGGTGCGGAAACGGTTGTCGGTGTACTGATCGATATGGCGAATCTTCTCAACATCAACATTGGAGAGGATCGGCTGATGCACTTCCAGACGCAGCTGCGGCTCGCTCTCTTCAAGGCCAAGCAGGTTCGGGCGAGGGCCGATGATCGAGGTCAGGCTCATCACCATCTCTTCCCGAATCGGATCAATCGGTGGATTGGTAACCTGTGCAAAGAGCTGACGGAAGTAGTTGTAGAGTGGTTTGGCACGGTTGGAGAGGACAGCGAAAGGACTGTCATTACCCATCGAACCGGTAGCTTCCTGACCGGAAACAGCCATTGGAGTCATCAGGAACTTGATATCCTCCTGAGTGTAACCGAATGATTGCTGGCGATGCAGCATGGTGTCGTGATCAGGAGCCTGTGGCGCAACCTCTTCAGGCAGGCTCTCCAGCTGAATCTGGGTTTTAGCCAGCCACTCTTTATACGGCTTGGCTGAAGCAAGCTGCTGCTTGATTTCGGCATCATCAATGATGCGCCCCTCTTCAAGGTCGATAAGCAGCATCTTACCCGGCTGCAGGCGCCACTTCTTGATAATCTTCTCTTCAGGGATGTCCAGAACACCCATCTCGGATGCGCCGAGTACCAAATCATCTTCAGTCACCAGATAACGGGTAGGACGCAGGCCGTTACGGTCCAGGGTTGCACCTATCTGACGGCCATCGGTAAAGGCGACAGCAGCGGGGCCGTCCCATGGTTCCATCAGGGCTGCATTGTGCTCATAGAAGGCTTTGCGCTGCTCATCCATCAGTTTGTTGCCAGCCCAGGCTTCCGGGATCATCAGCATGGCAGCGTGTGCCAGTGAATAGCCACCTGCAACCAGCAGTTCCAGTGCATTATCAAAACATGCGGTATCTGACTGGCCATCGTGGCTGATTGGCCACAATTTGGTCAGATCATCACCCAGCAGTTCAGATTTCATGGACTGACGGCGGGCGTTCATCCAGTTGATATTACCGCGTACAGTATTGATCTCACCGTTATGTGCCATCATGCGGAACGGGTGGGCCAGCTCCCACGACGGGAAGGTGTTGGTAGAGAAGCGCTGATGAACCAGAGCCAGAGCACTGGTCACGCGCGCATCACGCAGATCTTCATAATAGGGGGAGACCTGGTGGGAGTGGAACATACCCTTATAGACGATGGTGCGGCTTGAGAATGATGCCGTATAGAAGTTGGCGGCATCATCTCTGCCCAGAGCCGATACAGCGCTGCTGGCCACTTTGCGGATCACATACAGCTTGCGCTCAAATGCGTCCTGATCTGCGCAGCTTTCACCTTTAGCTACAAACAGCTGGCGAATCACAGGTTCACAGGCGGTAACACTCTCCGGCAGATCAGCACGTACAGCATCTGTCGGCACATCACGCCAGCCAAGCATAATCTGACCTTCATCGGCAACTGCCTTTTCATATATCTCCTGACACTGCTTGCGGTAGGCCTCATCCTGCGGGAAGAAGACCATGCCAACGCCGTACTCACCGACAGCAGGGAGATCAAATCCGAGGTCTGTGGTTACTGCTTCTAAGAACTGATGAGGAATCTGCAGAAGAATGCCCGCACCATCGCCTTCGCGAGGGTCGGCACCGGCGGCGCCGCGATGGGTCAGGCGCTCAAGGATTTCCAGTCCTTTCTCAACAATATCATGGCTTTTTTTGTTTTTGATGTGGGCGACAAAACCAACGCCACATGCATCGTGTTCGTTTCTTGGATCGTAGAGACCCTGCTTAACAGGCTTTCTGTTCACACTTGGATGTGAATTACTCATTCTATTAACCTCACAGATTTAGACTCAAAACACTCGGCAAAACCGGACGCACGACGTATCTGAATCTGAATTCCTCAATCAAACTTTCTGATCACTCCCCCCGGAGCGAAAAGGGGGCGCAATCTAGCGAAAGTGGAGAGAATTCTCCACCCTAATTGCATCCTGAAATAGTTTGGAAAAAAAAGAGCCTCTCATCAGGGGCGAAGATGACTCTCCATGATCTTTAGGGAGATTGATCGCGGTACAATTTTCTGCAATAAAAACAGCAGTTTATGCCTCCACCCCGGAACGCAGAAGCCACCGCCTTTGGCGAGTGTACTCAGAGATGCTCCTACAACCAGCGGGATCGGGGTGCGAAAGAAGCTGCCCGGCCCCTTCGGCATTCCCGAAACTTCACGGAAACCTGTGGGTGAAGGCCCGGGAGCCAGCGTGACAATGCGCAGCTTGCCAGCAAGTTCCGTGCGCAGTGACTCACTCCAGTAGGTCAGTCCGGACTTAGCCGCAGCATAGGTGCTCATGTAGGGCAGTGGTGCTTCGCCGGCCAGTGATGAGACATTGATGATAAAGCCGTTGTTTCTGAGCAGATTGGGAAGCAGGGCATGGGTGATGGCAATCGGTGCGTTGAGATCGGTTTTGATCACATCGATCTGCGGCACGATGCCGGTTCGCTCAAAACTGCCCCAGATACCGAAGCCGGCATTGTTGACCAGCCCAATCAGCTTCTCCTTTTCAATGGCCTGCAGCAGGGTGGCTACGCCGGTTTTGGTTGTCATATCGCCCTGCAGGAGCTGATGACGTTCAGGATGCTTCAGAGCACCCAGCGTCATCTTCAGACGGGGCAGATCGCGTCCGTGCAGAATCAGCCGGTAGCCCTGCGGTTCAATCTGTTTGGCGAACTCCAGACCGAAACCACCGGAAGCTCCGGTGATCAGTACTGCCGCCTGTTTCTCGTTGTTGTTAACCATGTTCAATCGCTATCATGGTGCGTTGGCGCTGTTTAAAGCTGGCGATCTCGTTGATTCCGAATGATTCCAGCAGAGCAAGGCAGTCAGCACTGCCATGGCCGACTTCAGTGGGGGCGTGGGCATCGGAGCCGTAAGAGAAGGGGATGCCCAACTCGGCGGCACGCTTCACGATTGTTTTATGGGGATAGATCTCGGCTACCGGTTTGCGCAGGCCCGCCGAACTGATCTCCAGTGTCACATCCGCCTGTTTGACCGCCTGTAACATCGCTTCCATCGCCTCTTTCACCGCCAATGAATCAGCTGGTGGTCGGTGGCCGAATTTCTTGATCAGGTCGGGATGCCCGATGATATCGAACAGACCGGATTCAGCCGATTGCTGCACCAGCTTGAAATAGGCGCAGTAGGCCTCTTCAATCTTCCAGGTGTCCCAGATCTGTATGGTGTCGGGATTATCAAATCCCCAGTCGCCGATGTAGTGCACCGAGCCGATCACATAATCCCAGTTGTATGAATCAATCATCTCAGCCACATAAGGCTCTGTGCCGGGATGAAAATCAGCTTCCAGCCCAATCCGTACTGTTAACCGCACTTTCACTGCATCGCGAGCCTGCTCTACCTCCAGCAGATAGTCGGGCAGCTCGCTGCGATCCATGCGCCAGGGTTTATCAAAGCCGTCCGGCATCGGGGAGTGATCCGACATGCCGATCTCGTTGAGTCCGGCATCAATGGCCGCCTGCACATACTCCATCACCGTGCCGGTGGCGTGGTTACAGCGAGGCGTATGCATGTGATAGTCGGGGAGAGGTCGATAAGTCATGTGCCGATTGTAAAGCTGTGAAGCAAAGCCGCAACGAATGTTTCTTCAGGAGAGAGGAGATGATAAAGAAAAAAGGGGTCACGATTGCTCGTAACCCCTTGTCTCATATGGTGCGCCCAGAAGGACTCGAACCTTCGGCCCACGGATTAAAAGTCCGCTACTCTACCAACTGAGCTATAGGCGCATCGCTTTGCAGCGCGGCGAAGTGTGCGAATTTAGACGCACGTGTCAAACCCTTTTCTGCATCCATTGGCCGAATCCAAAAAAGAGGCTATAGTCACGGGGAAGGTATTGGGGCCTGTCAGGCTTAATCTCTATTATAAACATGAGATCTACTCTCCTGTGCAAGAGGTGATATGAACGAAAAAAATGATTCTGTTACTGGAAGTGGTAAAATAAAGGTCGAAAAAGACAATGAATCCAAGTCCTTCCAACATCAACTTGATGTATTTATGGAGCAGGAGGAGTCGCTTCTTTTCGATGAGAATAGCGATTCAGACGCAGCAGTTCAGGATCATCTCGATCACTTTGTTGAGGATATAGATCATCAGCTTGAGACCGGCCAGGAGGAGGCTTTTGATCGTGAACTCTCCCACCTTGACCCCTTTGCAGATGAGCAGCTGGCAGCTTTTGAAGATGACCCAACGCACCCCTCCAGCCAGTCTGATAGTGGCAAAGGCTCGTATGGCAAGTTGATCTCCGCTGCCCTGGTGGCAACGTTGTTACTGGTTATAGTCGTCGTCTGGTTTGTCTGGCCATCAGGGCCTGTAAATCACTATGCTACAAATGATGAGCCGGTGGCTGCAGAGCCTGGCCTTCCGGTGATCGATGCAGAGCCTGATGCCCTGGTTATTGACCCTGAGCCTGAAGTGGTTGCTATGATTGAAGATAGTACCGTTGAGCCGGTAGTTGAAACGATGATTGAGGAGCAGGCAGCTGCCGTTGAAGCTGATGTGTCTGATGGCGATTTACAGATGCCTGCGGTTTCAGACAGAACGATGAAAATCTCGGTGAGCTTTGGCAACGTGCGCGCCATGCCTGAGGCCGGGGCCAAAGTTGTGGCAAAACTGCCACGTCACACACCGGTACTGGTTGTGGCCGAGCGGGGAGAGTGGTATCAGATTCGCCTTAGTGGTGATCAGAGCGGCTGGGCACACAACTCTGTGCTGACAGCGGTCAAAAAACCTGCAGCCACGACACGATCTGCAGCCACGTCACGCGTAGTGGTAAACGTAGATGTAGGCAATATCCGCAGAGATCCGCATCCTAAAAGCCAGATTATCTATAAGCTGAAGCATGGGACTGCTGTGACACGTATCAGTATTGAAGGTGAGTGGTATCAGGTACGCCTGGATAATGGTGTTGAAGCGTGGGCTCATCAATCCATTTTTAACCTGAACCTGTTTGGAAGTTTTTAATAAATAACAACTTTTCTGCATAAGTATGGCATAGATCACATTTTCTATCTGCTCAGCCCCATAGTGTTCGCGAAAATAAATCAGTCCTGCGGGACAATGGGATGAGATGGATCATATGAGTAGATCAGACAGTGAAATAGAGCATCAGGGCGCAGACCTGCGAGAGCAGCTGCATGCCATCGTGAATAGCGAGATGGATCTCTTCGCAGACGTCGACAAAATTGCTGAAGTGAGCCAGTTGCAGGCAGAGGTAAGCCAGTTCATGGCTAATCTGCAGCAGCGCTTTGACGATTACATCCTCGAAATCGAGAGAGAGAATGCATCAGCAGCCGAACGGGCTGAGGACGATGCAGTGGAAGCCGCGCTGGCAGCAACAGCGACTGAGCATGCCGCGCGCGATAACGAAGAGATCATGAACCTTGAAAAAGAGTTCGGCACCTACGGCATCAGGCAGGCCAATGGTATTTTTGAACGCAAACGCTCAACGCGCGAAACCATTATCCAGACTCTGGCCGGTGCAACCATTGCAGTCGCTTTGATGTGGGTATTTTGGCCGGCATCTGAACAGCGTGAGAGTGCAACTGCAGTCACAGAGGTTGCTGTTGAGGTCGCACAGCCAGCTATCGTTGCAACAGCTGAAGAGAATACTGCAACTGTTGAAGCGAAAGTTGTTGAAGCACTTATACCTGCTAAAGAGGAGGTTGCAGTGCAACCTGAAGCTGTTGTGGTCGAGCCTGAACAGAGCGCTAAACCTGTTATCGTTGCCAAAGCAACGGCACCTGCTGCAGTGGAGGAAGTTGTAGCGCCTGAAATGGCTGAAGCCGTAATCTCTGAAGAAGCTGAAAAAGTGGCTGCGGCCATAATTAAGGGTGAGAGGATCAAGGTGACTGCCCATTTCGGTAATGTGCGCAGCGCTCCTGATAACAGCGGTAAAGTAGTTTCACGTCTGAAAAAGGGTGAAGTCGTTTATAAACTCGAAGAGAAGGATGGCTGGTACCGCGTCAGACTCGATGCAGAGAAAACAGCATGGGTACACAAATCCCTGTTTGCGCCACGTATGCGGGTTGGTGTCGATGTTGCGAATATTCGCACCGTTCCGTCCGGTAATGGAAAAATTGTTACACGCCTGAAGAAGGGTGATTACGTCACCAAAACGGGTGAGCAGAAGGGGTGGTATCAGGTCAAACTCGATAGCGGCAAAACAGCTTGGGCACACAGCTCAATCTTCTGATTGGTTTTTTCTATCAATATTAATTAGCCGCCCAATACGGGCGGCTTTTTTTGGTCAGCTGATCGGAGGTCTGTAAATCAACATCGTCTCTTCATATGGTGTGGATCACAGTTTCATTTGACCGATTGATGCACTATCTGCTGATAAGCAGATCGTCCTGCAAGGACGGGAGGTAGATATGGATAAAGCAGAAAGTGGAATTGAACATGTAATGAATCTGGATGAAGAGTTCGATACCTACGGCATTAAACAGGCCAATGGAATCACTGAAGCGAAACGTGTTTCTGTAAAGCAGATGCTCGCCACAGGCGTGATTGGCTCACTGGTTCTGGTATTGGGGTTGTGGCCAGCTGCGGAGCAGAGCAGTGCTGAACAGATCACAGTAACTGCCCACTATGGCAATGTGCGCGATACTCCGGATAACAGTGGCAAGGTTATCTCACGCGTAAAAATGGGTGAAATCGTTTATAAACTTGCAGAGAAAGATGGTTGGTTCCATATCAGACAGACGGATAGTGAGACCACAGCATGGGTACACAGATCGGTATTCTCTCCTCGACTGCAGGTTGGCGTGCAACTTGCCAATATTCGTCAGCAGCCGACGGCTAAAGGCGGCATCGTCACTCGTTTGAAAAAGGGCGATTACGTCACCAAAACGGGTGAGCAGGAGGGGTGGTATCAGGTTAAACTCGACAGTGGCAAAACGGCCTGGGCACACAGCTCGATCTTTTAAACTCGCGCTCTATTGAAGCAGTAAAAAGCCGTCCGATCTGGGCGGTTTTTTTATTGTACACCGTCCTGTTTACCGAAGGCTTCTAACGATCACATGGCGGGAGAGGGGTGTTCGATCAGTTATACAGTGTTCTGTTATTTCAGCGGGCGGAAACGGAGGCGATTGGTACGGAAGTACTCGAACTGCTGTTGGGGAAGCTGAAATGGTGCTGCTGCCTGAATCGCACGGATGAGTGATGCATCCATCATTTCATTGCCGGAGCTCTCAATGACTTTCACGGATACGACTGCACCACTGGGGGCAAGCACCATCTCAACCAGCGGGTCGGTGAGTTTGTCGCTACTGGCAGGCACCTTCCACTGCTCCTGAACTGCAGCCTGCATCAGCGCAACATAGCGCTCGATCTCATTTTTAGAGAGCTGCTGGCCTGCGATGTTGGCGATATCGGGGCGTGAGGTGGAGGCTTTGTTGGTTGAGCTGCTGCGATCAGTAGATGAGCCGATAGGGGCGAATGGATCGAAATCATCCTCCACCTTCTTGGCTACAGCTTTGGGTTCAACCTTTGCCGCCACTTTAGGCTCTGCTTTTGGTTTGGGTTTTGGTTTCTCTTCAAGTTTCAAAACCGGAGCCTTTTTAGTATCTACCTTGGGCTTCTCTACTGCGGCTGGTTTTTGCTCCTGCTTTTTGACCGGTTTCATCTTGCGCCGAGACTGCTGCTCAATGGCAGCGAGCTGTTTGGCAGAGATCATCATCACCTCGATGCGCTGCAGTGGCTGCTCCTTCTTCTGGCTTTGCCAGAAGGAGAGGGTGACCACGACAATCAGGATCAGAGCATGCAGCAGAAAAGCATAGAGCAGATCGAGTTTAGTCAGATCTGCTGAATGATCTTCGGCCGGGACTCGTCTAACGGCGCGGCTCTGTGACAAGACCAACCTTCCTGATGCCTGCTGTTTCGAGAAGACTCATCACCTCAGCGACACGACCATAGGGCGTTTTTGCATCGCCACGAATGAATACGGGCAGTTCCGGCTTCTGCTGGCGCATCGCCTGGATGCGCGGAGCCAGCTGTTTAATGCTGATCGGCTGCTTCTGCTTCTGCATATAAATATCACCATTGGCACGAATGGTCACAACCAGCGGTTCAATATTCTGTTGCATGGCAGGCGCTTCGGCATCCGGAAGGTCGACATTTACCCCTTGGGTGAGCAGGGGAGCCGTGACCATAAAGATAATCAGCAACACCAGCATCACATCAACCAGTGGCGTGACATTGATCTCACCCATCGGTTCGTTCTCTTTACTCCATTTGCTCTGTCCGGCCCACATACTCAGCTCCTGTGATCCATAAGATTGCAGAAATATGGCGCAGAATATTTGCGTTCGAGGTGGTTCTGCAGCCAAAAGGCATAGCTTGAGCTATGGCTTGCAGGCGAGGGACCGCATTCGCTGCAAATGGGCAAGCCAGATTCTGCAAATGGCTTGCATACAACTTTAAACAGATCAGTCACTGCAGCGGTCAAGCTGCTTAGCAAAGGGATTAAGGCTCCAGGCCTGTTGTTGTGGATCACAGGATCTAACCTTTTATGTGGCGCGAAATGATGTTCAGGAACTCGGAGTTGAACTGCTCCATATTCGAGGCCAGACGCTTTAGATCAGCGGTAAACTTGTTGTAGGCGACAACGGCTGGGATCGCAGCGATCAGGCCGAATGCGGTCGCTACCAGTGCTTCAGCAATGCCCGGTGCAACGGCGGTAAGGGAAGTGTTCTGGGTCAGAGCGATACTCTGAAACGCATTAACAATACCCCAGACGGTACCAAACAGGCCGATGAAGGGTGAGGTGGAACCTACTGTGGCGAGAAAGGCGAGGTTGCGGGAGAGGCGCTCCATCTCTCGGGAGAAGGCGGCATCAAGGGCACGTCGGATGCCGTCCATGCCACCGGCAGCAACAATTTTACCCGCTTCACTCTGCTTGGCATCACGTCGGGTGCGCATGAATTCGCGGTAACCGGCCTGAAAGATGTTGGGCAGTGACGAGTTGGGATACTGCTGCGGAATGCCTGCCAGTACAGTGTCCATATCGGTGCCACTCCAGAAGGTTTTGGAGAAGGACTCGGCCTGACGGCGGGTTTTGCTGTAAAGACGCCATTTATTGAAGATAATCGCCCATGAGACAAGCGATAGCAGCATCAGCAGGATGAGTACGCCCTGAACGACAAAACCGGCGTTCAGGATAAGGGTTAGGATCGACAGGTCCTGATTCATGAAGAAGACTCCTCGGGTTGATTTAAATGGCTTTGCAAACGTTCAGTTACAGCTTTGGGTATGCGGCTAACGCTACCATCCCGGCTGATGCAGGCGAGCTGGATATCACCTTCGGTGAGCAACAGACCATCACTCTGGCGGTAGATCTGCTGTTTAAAGGCGATACGGGCACCGCGCATCTCAACCAGTGCGCTTTCAACATTCAACATCTCATTGAAGCGGGCAGGGGCATGATAGCTGACATTGGCCTGACGAACGGCAAACATCACACCGAACTCCGCTTCGATTGTATCAAGCTCCAGACCTGCACAGCGCAGGAATTCACTGCGCGCACGCTCCATGAATTTGAGGTAGTTGGCATAATAGACAACACCACCATGGTCGGTGTCCTCATAGTAGACGCGGATGGGCCATGATTCACTGAAGCTGGTCACAGCAGTGACTCCTGCCTGCCTGTGCCCGGCAGTTCACGTTTAAGATGTGCATAGGCCAGCGGTGTGGCGGTGCGGCCACGCGGCGTGCGGGCTATGAGCCCCTCCTGCAACAGGTAGGGCTCCAGCACATCTTCGATGGTATCACGCTCTTCTGAGATGGAGGCAGCCAAGGTATCCAGACCAACCGGACCACCACTGTATTTATCAATGATCACCAGTAACAGGCGTCGATCCTGATGATCCAGACCGAGATGATCGACCTCAAGTCGCTTCAGGGATGAGTCGGCAACGGCCTGATCAATCAGCCCATCATGTTCGATCTCGGCAAAATCGCGGACCCGGCGCAGCAGGCGATTGGCGATACGCGGTGTGCCGCGTGAACGTTTGGCGATCTCCATTGAGCCGACAGCGGCAGTCTGAATTTGCAACAGGGAGGCAGAGCGGCTGACAATGCGTGCCAGCTGTTCATGGGTGTAGAACTCCAACCGTTCAATCACGCCGAAACGGTCACGCAGCGGATTGGTCAGCAGTCCTGCACGTGTGGTGGCTCCAATCAGGGTGAAACGGGGAATATCCATCTTGATCGAGCGGGCCGCCGGGCCCTGACCAATGACAATATCGAGCTGAAAGTCTTCCATGGCAGGGTAGAGAATCTCCTCAACCTGCGGACTTAAGCGGTGGATCTCATCAATAAAGAGTACATCACCCTCCTCAATATTGGTCAGCATCGCCGCCAGATCACCGGGACGCTCAATAACAGGGCCGGAGGTGGCACGGATATTCACACCCATTTCGGTAGCAATAATATTGGCCAGCGTGGTTTTACCCAGTCCGGGCGGGCCATAGAGCAGCACATGATCAAGTGATTCACTGCGCGCTTTGGCAGCCTGAATATAGATTTTCAGATTAGCCCGGATCTTCTCCTGCCCCACATACTCATCAAGACTTTTGGGGCGCAGCGCTGCATCCCAGTTGTCCGCAGGGCTTGAGATACCATCAATCAGGCGCTCTTCAGCATCACTCATTACAGTACCTTCAGTGTGTTACGGAACATCGTTTCAAAGTCAGCCGGTTCCACCTTTTTCAGTGCGGCATCTATCTGGGCCGGTTTATAACCGAGGTTGGCAAGGGCCGAGCGCACATCGTCATGGCTATTGCCAACGCTTACACCGCTGCTGCTAACTGCACCGGCATCGAGTTTGCCCTGCAGTTCAAGAATCAGGCGCTGGGCAGTCTTTTTACCGATACCCGGGGTGCGCGAGATGGCGAGATCATCTGCGTTTTCAATGGCACGCACCAGATCTTCGGTAGACATCCCACTCATCAGATTCAGCCCCATGCGGGCACCGATACCCGATACACTGGTTAACTTACGGAACAGGGCGCGCTCAGCGCCATTGGCAAAACCGAACAGGGTAATCTGATCTTCGCGCACATAGGTGTGGATGGAGAGTTCAGCTTTGCCGCCCTGTTTAAGCTTGCAGAGGGTCTGCAGGCTCAGGGCCACTTCATAACCGACACCACCGGTCTCCACGATGACTAGGCCTGCCGGATCGAGCTCACGCACTGTACCTGATAACCAACCGATCAATTTAGACTCTCCCGTAGCAGCTGTAAGTGGCAGTGATCATTTTTTTTCAGCCAGTTTCTGCATCGGTGAATGATGCGCATGGCAGATGGCTACGGCAAGGGCGTCTGCAGCATCTTCAGGGCATGGCTCAGGCGGATGCAGTAGCATGCGAACCATATGGCCGACCTGATCCTTATCAGCACGTCCGAAGCCGACGACCGACTGCTTGACCGTGGTTGGAGAGTAGGCGGTTACGCGCAGCCCGTGAAAGCCGCAGGCCGCTACCAGAGCACCGCGTGCCTGACCCAGCTTCAAGGCTGAACTGACATTTTTGGAGACAAAAACATCCTCAATGGCTGCGCTCTCCGGTTTGAATTCTGCGATAATCTTTGACAGGCCGGCATAGAGAAGAAACAGGCGCTCATCAAACTCGCCTTTGCCGGTTCGGATCATGGCGTGATAGACATGGCGAATACGGCTGCCCTGCACATCAATAATGCCTACCCCCGTTTTTACCGATCCCGGGTCAACACCGATGATTCTCAAGGGCACATCCACAGCGCTGAATTGGCTATAATCACTGTCACAGCATGTTGAATCGTGGACCGTTTACGATGTCCTGACATGAAAGATCCCCTCAGAATTAGCTTCATGCGTACCATAACAGGGGGGGAGTGAGTGTGAAACGTTAGGTGTGAGGTGAAGGGTGAAGAATCTCACTCCTCATGCTTTACGCCTAACCCTTCACTCAGTTTATATCTTTTCAGCGACGCTGGTCATCACCTTGGAGGTCAGTTTCATCATCTGTTTGATCGGTTGAGGCAGATCAGCTGCACCAAGACCTTCGGCCAGCTCGGCATGACTCTGCTCATCAATCTTCATCTGCTCCACAATCGCCCGGCTACGGCTGTCATTGGCAGGCAGGTTATCCAGATGGGAGTTGAGGTGGCGCACTACCTGATGTTCTGTTTCAGCCAGAAATCCGAGATTCCAGCGATCACCGGCAATGCCGGCAGCCATGCCGATGGCAAAGGAGCCTGCATACCAGAGGGGGTCGAACAGACTGGGTCGCTCTCCCAGTTCATCTAGGCGACTACGACACCAGTTCAGGTGATCAGCCTCCTCAATGGAGGCGTGACGCAGTTTATCCACCAGCCTGGGATCACGCGCTGTCAGGCTCTGCCCCTGATAGAGGGCCTGGGCGGCCATCTCACCGGAGTGATTCACCCGCATCAGACCAGCTGCCAATCGCTTCTCATCAGCTGTGAGTTGTGGTGTCTGATCATCTGCTGTGGAGGCGGGGTAGGTGCGAGAGCTGACCTGCCTGCAAAAGATGTTATTCAGGGCGCGATCAATCTCGCCAATAAACTGATCTGCCAGGGACGGATTACGGAATGGTTTGTTCATGAATGAATCATAAATCGCTAATTCCTTAACGCAACAATGGATATACACAGGCCTAATCCCTTTGTTTTCAACGCCTTCCAAGGCTCTCCACAGTGCCTGTGGATAACTGTGTGGATGAAACCGGTTTGAGGCCTCTGTTTATTACACTTCGGTGACATGTCTGCCGATTGCCTAATAATTAGGCATTTCTAATAGTGCTTATTATTCAGTAGCTTAAGGGAATTATATCGACTTCGACAGCAAGAAAATGCGCCATGTGTGCTTTTGCGTTAAATATGACCTGTCAAGTGGATAAAAAGGATCAGGTGAGCAGTTTGCAGACTTCTGAGGCTGCTTTTTCGCCGCGCAATACAGCAAACTCAATGGTGGCAGGCAGTTGACCAGGGGTAGGCGCTTCGCATGCATCAATAATTCTGGAGGAGGCTGTGAACATCGGCTGGTAGTTTCGAACAAGAACAGTTGCCCGCTTTTCACGAATAATCCGGTGATGAACAGGCGCCAAATCGACACCAGAAATAAGTCCGATTTCGTGACTGATCTGTGCCACCAAAGCCTCATCGCTGATCCTGTTTTCATCGGCACTGATGACGGCACAGAGATGCCTTAGGGACGGAGTCTGTTGAAAGGCCTGTGACACATCGAAAAACCACTCCCCGGTGGTGCCAATACCACCAATCAAAGGTTCGGGCAGTCCGCAGTGATCCCTGAACCAGAGGTGCACGTTGGTGATGGCGCGTGTTTGGAAGCAGTTATCTATGCCTAACAGGGTAGCCGCTGCATAAGCAGGCAGTGCAAGGATTGCTGCTGCAAACGGTTTGCCATTCACCTCTACGATACCACCGGCCTGCTCTTGAACAGAACGAACCCGGTAACCGGTTCTAATGGTTACACCCAGCTGCTCAGCCTTCTCTAGCAAGGGTGTAATCAGAGCCTTATCCAGAGGTGCGTTAAACCAGCCAAGTCTGGCCGAGGTTTTGGATGCAAAGCTCTCTTTGATAACCCGTTTGAAAGTTGCAGCACTGGCCGTACTTATATCCTCATTCATCACACCCAGGCAGATCGGTTCAAGCATATCGCGCCGCAGGTTTGCGGGGATGGCAGCTATTGTGAACAGCTCAGCAACAGAGGTGTTAATTTGGTCGTTTTGATCCAGCTGACGGGCCAGCCGTAACATCGCCGCTGCTGAACGCCAGTCATGATCGGGCAGTGCTTTCACGGCAACCAGCAGAGCCATAGCAAATGGCATATAGGCATTAGGTTGAAGCCTGAAGTGGTTGCGCTGCTCATCCCATAACGAAAGTTTCAGTGATGGCTGCCATGTGACATTAGCTGTGGCATCGCAATCGTTCAGCAGTCGCTGTGTCGCTTCATAAGCACCAATAAGCAGATGAGGGCCGTTGTCGCATAGCTCACCTGTGGTTTTATCAATAAATGAACGGGTTCGACCACCCGCTTTAGGGGCGGCTTCAAAGAGTTCAACCTTAATGCCGGTCTGAGCCAGCCGGATTGCAGCGGTGAGGCCGCAGAGGCCGCCACCAATCACCGCAACAGATCGGCTAATCTCAGAACTCCAGTTTCAGCGGCATGTTCTTCTTCACCGCTCTGGTTTCATAACGCCATGTCTTCCACGCTGTCCATATTTTGCGCAGGGGCAGGATATGAACCGGTTTCTGCCACATATCATAATCCGCATCACGCAGTCGCTGCAGGTAGTTATAATAGATTGTACCCATCAGAATCGATGGCCGCAGGCTCTCACGATCCTCATCAGGAAGGCTCTCCAGAGCCTGGCGATAGGCTTTTTCAGCACGTTCGGCATAATCACTAAGCAGGGCGCGCATACCATCGCTCATATTGCCATCCTTGAAATCCTGATCACTGACCCGATAGCGGATGCGCTCCTCCTGCGGGAAATAGATGCGGCCCATTTTGGCATCGGTGGCGACATCACGCAGGATATTGGTCAGCTGCAGTGCTTCACCGAGCGAGGTGGCAAAGTCGCGGCTTTTACGGTTTTTGTAACCGAACACCTCAATGGTCAACAGCCCTACAACACCGGCAACCCGATAGGCGTAGAGCGACAGATCGGCATGTTTAAGCATTGGCTGGCGCTTCACATCCATCAGCATGCCATCGATAATCTCAACCAGTAGCTCCTCATTAATGGGGAAATGTTTAGCCGTCCAGGCCAGCTCTCTACCCACCGGATGCTGCGCTCTGCCTTTAAATGCGCGGCTTAGCTCTTCACGCCAGAAGGCCAGCTTGGAGAGAGCAACCTCCTGCTCTTTCACCTCATCAGCGATATCATCGACTTCACGGCAGAAGGCGTAGAGCGCCATCATCGCCCGGCGCTGCTCATCATCCAGAAACAGGAATGCATAGAAAAAAGAGGAGCCGGAGCCACGGGTTTTGTTGCGACAATACTGTTCAGGTGTCATGCAGGCTTCCTTTTGATCGCACTGGCGGGAAAAAATGAATCTTTTAAAACCGGCAACAGCATCGCTCGCCACTCACCACGGCCCAGGCTTGGCCTCTGCTGCAGTGGTTGTTCACTCTGTTCAATCTTATGAAGCATGCGGCGGCCCCCATGGATGGTTGCAGCAATCTGCAGACGCAGTCTGAAGGGCAGCTTCAAGAGCAGGGGAACACCCGACTCAAGTTGATCTCTGGTGCTTTGCAGGGCGAAGCTGAGAACTGGCTGCAACATCGCATCACTAACCTCGCCATCGAGCATATCCTGACTGCTAAACCCTGACTCCTGCAGCCATGTTTGTGGCAGATAGCAGCGCCCGCGTGGCAGATCAATGCTCAGATCCTGCCAAAAATTGATCAACTGCAGTGCGCTGCAGATACTATCAGAGCAGCGATTGGCTTCAGCATCATGAATGCCGTGCAGGGCAAGCATCAGACGCCCGACCGGATTGGCAGAGTGTTTGCAGTAGAAGAGCAGCTCATCAAAGCTTGAGTAGGCGTGGATGGTGACATCCATACGGAATGCGATGAGCAGATTATACAGCTCTTCAACCGGAAGGTTGTGCCTGCGAATGGCATCACCGAGTGCCATAAAGACCGGATGATCGATGTTCGCATCCGTTTCACAGCGCTCCAGTAGTGTCTCCCAGGCATCAATCTGTTTGATTCGGGTCTCAGGTGCCGCATTACCCTCATCAGCCAGGTCATCGGCGTGACGGGCAAAGGCGTAGATCGCCGCTACAGCCGGGCGCAGGTCAGCGCGCAGCAGTTTGGATGCTGTAGGGAAGTTCTCATAGTGGTTCCGTGCGATATCCAGACAATGTTGATAAGCTTGCGCTAGCTGCATTGGCTGGCCTGTAGAGGCTGACATTGCGGCATGGTGGCAATGCAGCAGTGATTCCGCAAGCCCATAAACGATGAATCCGGGGAGAGTTTCGTGAGCAGTTTCAAACAGGGTAGTGGTAAACGCGTAGCAGTTGTCGGTGGCGGCGTCATCGGCTGCCTGACAGCGCTCTATCTGCACCGCCTTGGTGCAACCCCCATTATCCTTGAAAAAGGCAATACTGGTCGTGAATCGAGCTGGGCCGGTGCCGGTATTCTCTGCCCGATTCACCCCTGGCTCTATCCCGACAGTTTCACCCATCTGGTGGATACCAGTCTCGCTATGTTCCCTGAAATGAATGGTATGCTGCAAGAGTTGAGCGGCCTGAAAACCGAGTGGCAGTCATGCGGCCTGATGATTCCGATGTTTGCCGATGATCGCATTCACCACCGTCAGGATGCCCTGAACTGGTCCAAACGCTTCGGATGGAAGGTTGAAGAGCTGGATACCAGAGAGACATGCGAGCATGAGCCGACCATGAGCGATCAGGTTTCTGGTTCTCTGCTCTGGCCTGAAGTAGGGCAGGTACGCAATCCACGCCTGCTGGCTGCTGTCAAACAGGCGCTGCTTAACGCCGAGGTTCCGATTCGCGAACAGGCCGAGGTGATTGGCGTCGGTAAAAACGGAGAGGGTGAGATTGCATCGGTCACACTTGCCGGTGGTGAAACCATTGATTGCGATGCTGTTCTGCTGGCTGCCGGCAGCTGGAGTGGTGATCTGGCCTGTCAGATTGGGCTTGAATTGCCGGTAGAGCCAGTAAAAGGGCAGATCGTACTGCTTAAAGATCAGCCGGGCAGAGTGAAGAGCATCATCAAACATGACGATGTCTATCTTGTGCCGCGTGTAGATGGTCATATTCTCGTTGGTGCCAGCATGGAACGGGTAGGTTTTCAGCCCGGCACCACTGAATCCGTCGTCAATAATCTGCTGGAAGCGACATATCGCATTACACCGGGGCTAAAAGGTGCCGAGATTATCGAGCAGTGGATGGGTTTCCGCCCGGGTAGCCCCGACGGCATGCCGTATCTCGGCCCTGTAGATGGCCATCCCGGTCTGTTTGTAGCCACCGGCCACTACCGTAATGGCGTAGCCTTAGCCCCCGGCACAGCCGATATCATGAGCCGCTGGATTATGGGTGAAGCCCCATCGATGGATCTCTCCGATTTTCGGGTGAACAGACCCGTGGTTAATCTGGAAAAAGTCGGTTTCCCCGCCAGCGTAACCTCCGTAAAATCCTCAACGTAGGAACCATAAAAAAGCCCCGACTGACAAAGTCGGGGCTTTTAAAGACCCTCGCCTGTGAGGGGGAGGGGGAGAGGCGAAGGTCTGTTTTCTGCTGTTTGGCTAGTATATATGGTCATGGAAGCGTTGACCTGTGAACTATTTCACAAATTCACTATCTGCCTGCAATTCAATCGGTTTAACTAAGGTAAAATTCCCGGCAGCAGCCTGAGCAAAGACTTAAAGCAGAATAAAAAGAATGGGGTTTGACTAGAACAGGGTGTGCTCATGGAGTGTAGTCTATACAGTGATTGTTCCGAATTGCGCTCAAGCCACGTTACAAAAGATTATTAGTGGAAGAGTCGTAATGCCACAATCAATTCGGATGGTTGCGCATGAAATCGGCGACGCCGTAGAGGGCGGCGTAGAGCTCATCTGAGAGAGTTTTATCAGTTACAACGTCTGCCAGTGCATGTCTCATGCAGAGCATCCACTGGTCGCGTTCAGATTCGCCGATTTTGAAAGGCATGTGGCGCATGCGCAGGCGAGGGTGGCCGAACTTTTCGATATAGAGTGAGGGGCCTCCCATCCAGCCGGAGAGGAACATGAAGAGCTTATCTTCGGCCGATTGCAGGTTGTCCGCATGCATCCAGCGGATGGTCTCTGCTTCCTTTAATGCATCCATATGAAAATAGAATCGCTGCACGAGGCGGCGCAGCGGTGCTTCACCACCAATGCGTTCATAAAAGGTGCGGCTATCACTCTGGATTTGCATAGGTATTCCTCGTCTTGTTTATGGGCGGGCAAGATAGCTATAAAAAAGGCCGGGGTTAAACCCGGCCTTAATATGGTCTTACGTTTACTCTGATAAGAGCAATCAGATGGTTTTAGAGAAGCTGGAACCCTCTTTTTTCTTCTGCAGATACTCATCGAATACCATCGCAACGTTACGGATCAGCAGGCGACCTGCAGGCAGCACGGTCAGACCGTCTTCACGCAGTTCAACAAGGTTATCCCTGGCCATCTCATCAAGGTCGGCAATGCCATCGGCAAAGTGCTCCTTGAAGTTGATGCCGAACTCGGACTCAAACTGCGAGTAATCGAGTGAAAAGTCACACATCAGGCGCATAATCACCTGACGACGCAGATGATCTTCATCCGAGAGGATATAACCGCGGAATACCGCAAACTCATCGTTGTTGATGGCCTCGGCATAAGGATCCATCTCTTTGGCATTCTGGAAGAATCCACCACCAACATAACCGATTGAGGTAACCCCCAGACCAATCAGATCGCAATCGGCCTGGGTGCTGTAACCCTGGAAGTTTCTGTAGAGCTTGCCGCTCTGCTGGGCGATGGTCAGTTCATCTTCGGGTTTGGCAAAGTGATCCATGCCGATAAATACGTAACCTGCATCCAGCAGCTTGTTGATGCTGTGCTCAAGGATGTTGAGCTTCTCCTGCGGCGTAGGCATGGCTGACTCATCAATACGACGCTGTGGCATAAACATGTGCGGCATATGTGCATAGTTAAACAGCGCAATCCGGTCAGGATCACATTCGATAATGGTGTTCAAGGTGGCATCAAAGGTTTCAACAGTCTGATGTGGCAGGCCATACATCAGATCGATATTCATCGACTCAAAGCCGTGCTGACGTGCTTCAGCGAGCACGCGCAGCGTCTCTTCCTTGGACTGAATGCGATTCACCGCCTTCTGTACAATCGGATCGAAATCCTGAACACCCATGCTCATGCGATTGAGGCCAATTTCCTGCAGGACACGAACCGTATCCTGATCACACTCACGCGGATCAATTTCAATACTGAACTCACCCTCATCTTTGGGGACAAAGTTAAAACGCTCACGCAGGCGCGTCATGATCGCACGCATCTGATCATTGTTCATAAAGGTTGGTGTGCCACCGCCAAAGTGCAGCTGGGTGACCGGACGCCGTGTATTGCCCATCACATCAGCAACACGGTCAATCTCTTTGAGCAGCAGCTCCAGATAGGGCGCTGCACGATCATACTGTTTGGTGACGATTTTACTGCAGCCACAGTAGTAACAGACTGTGTTGCAGAACGGGATATGGATATAGAGTGAAAGCGGAGCATCACTATCAGCCACATCTTTCAGTGTCTGCGCATACTCTTTGGCACCGATACCGGTGTGAAACATCGGAGCGGTAGGGTAGGAGGTGTAACGCGGCCCGGCCTTGTCATACTTTTTGATAACTTCCAGGTCAAAAAGATCAGCGCCCCCCAATTGGGAGGCGCCTCTATCGGAGTGTAACGTCATTATTTAGTACTCTTCCTCATATGCGCAATGATATCGGAGATATTATCAGCAGAGAGTTTACCAACATCCTTACCTGCACGATCGATATGACGACCATGAGTGATGCGCAGGTCAAGCAGACGGTCAGAGAGATCAGCAAGTGTACGCTTGGATGCAGCATTGCCGGTCAGCTTGATCGCTGAAGGTGTGCTATGGCAGGAGGCACAGTTTGAGGCGTAGAGTTTCTTACCCTTGGCCGCATCTGCTTTGTAACGCAGCTCATGGGCGTAGTTGGCAACATCGGCGATATCCTTGTTGGTCAACTGATGACGTTTACTGGTCATCTTGGTGCCCGGGCGACCATAACGCATGGTGTGCGCCATCTCCTGCAGGGTCAGTGTTGAATAAACCAGATTTTTGGCACCCATGCCTGTCTTGGCACGACCATCGAGCCCATGACAACTTGCGCAGACCGCTTCAAAACGGACTTTACCATTCGCCAGGTCAGGGGTGTATTTGAAGGTCTCCATATAATCGATTACAGCTTCAATCTGCAGGCCATCAAGATCATACTTCTTCGGCGTCATCTCTGTGCCGGCAATGCCGTAGTTGATAATGCGGCGCAGTTCATCGCGCTCAACCAGTCCTACCACTGCGCGATGGTCGCGAGCAGGGAATGGCTTCAGTGATTTACCAAATTCCGTTGGATTGCCATCAACCCCATGACATGCAGCACAGTTTGCCTGGTAGAGCGCCTTGCCATTAAGGCTGTCGTCTGCATTTGCAGAGATAGGCATAATGAGAAGGGCAAGTGCAACCCCTGTTATTCGTTTGAAATCCATAAGTAATCTCCTCCCGTGTGAAGTGCTAACTATTTACCACACGGATTCTTAGCGCAAGGGTTTGTGCAGCAGATCAACCAAGGCCAACCAGCTTATTGCAGCTTTTAAAAAATAGAGCCCTGAAATGATCAGGGCTCTACCAAATCTTTACTGATTGCTCTGAATGAATGCAACCAGTGCATCAATCTCTTCGCCGCTCAGTTTGTTGCCATAGGTAGGCATCATTTTACGACCATCTGTGATAGTAGCCTTCAGAGCAGCGGCATCAGTTGTCATCTGCTTCAGGCCAGGGCCCATCTTTTTGCCATCGATCTTGTGGCACATTTTGCATTTGCTACCGAAGAGCTTGGAAGCATCAATATCAGAGGCCAGAGCAGACTGGGCACTCAGGCCGAAAAAGGCTGCTGCCATCATCATCACAACTGTTTTTTTCATGGGGTTTCTCCTTGTTTTCTCCGCTATGGGAGGATATTAATCTCTTGTTGCAACTGTTGTAAGAGTAATGTTTGCGCGACAAGCCTCAAACATTACACCTCTTAACCTCTTACATCTCAATAGGCTCTACTTTTGGATGATAGAACCACATCTGGTAGAGCGACACCAGAATCTGAATGGTCAGGGATATTCCCATCAGGCCACCGGCAATCACAACCACAAAGGCAAAGCCGGGAATAAACTTGGTGATATACCAGGAGAGGATATCAACAAGGATGGCCAGGAACGGTATGGCAACGGTAATGCGTTTGGTCATCACAGGCATTTCACAAAGAATAAAGATACGGCCAACGAAGAAGAGAATAAAAGCTATGCCGAAGAGATGGATATGGGAGACGCGCACCAGACTCTGGATCGAAGCGCCGGTATCAGCATGGGTCAGTTTTACAACATCTTCATAGCTGGTCAGAGGCGGCAGCCCCATTTCGGCTTCGGCCGAGTGGCAACCGATACAGTTGCTGTTCAGGATAGGTGCCACATTGAGTTCAAATGCAGCTTTATCATTGCCGCCCTCAATCCAGTCAACAATCACCTGTTTCTGCTCATCATTATCCAGATTGCCAGCCATGCCGCCGTTTAGTGCAGCACCGAGGCGGGTCTGCTGGTGTTCACCGTAGTAGGCGATCTTCACATCCTCGACTGATAGCCCAGCTTGCCCATCACGCCCTTCGTGAGAAAAAAATGTATGGCCCAGGGCGAAAAGATAACCCAGTCCGATGGTGACAAGGAACATGGTATCAAGTATTTTTTCACTGACAGAGGCATCGGAAAAACGACGATAGTGGGGCATGGAAACTCCTGATTTTTCTTGCAACGGCATTATAGCGGCACGAATAAAATCGTCAATGAAAGACCAATAAAATCAAATAGTTGACTATTGACCTCGGGTATCTTCCTCTAACCCCTGATTCCAGGGCCTGTAATCGTGGTACCACTGCATGGCTGAAGGCCGGTCGAAAATGGTCCCATCAAGTTGCGCCTGATAGGCCTTGCTGAGGATTTCTCCCATGCCAGGGCCAGATCTTTCGCCCAGCTCAAGCAGCATCTGACCAGTGAGCAGGGGTTCGGGCCTGTTGTGCTGATGTTTCAGCTTGCGGGCAAGATTGAGCCAGATAAGCGCCGGGCGCGATGGTGGGGCCGGATAGCGGCCAGAGGCATCGGCTTCGACCAGCATCTCCCATAACTCAATGTTTGCCGGCATCAGTCGGTCAGCAAGTCTGCGCACAGCGCGAGCGGTCGGTTCTCCATGCAGGTGGGTAATGTGCTCTTTGACCAGCGGTAAAATCAGATCAACAAGCCTCGAAGGTGTCGCAATCCTCTTCAAAAATGATCTGCTTATGGCGACACCGGCCTCAGCATGGCCTGGAGAGCAGATGTTCCCTTTGTCGTTGATAAATGTTGTGTCCGGTTTGCCCACATCATGGCAGAGCGAAGAGAGTACAAGAAGCAGACGAGTCTCCTCCGGAAGTTTTTCTCTGCTGGAGATCATCGCAGCCTGATCACAAACCTGAAGCGTGTGATTCCATACTGTGCCTTCCGGGTGCCAGTGTGGCGCCTGATCGCAACCAATCATCGTTTTCAGCTCAGGGTAGATGGCCAACCAGCCGGAATCTAAGAGAGCAGCCAATCCATATGAGGGGTGAGTGGAGAGCGCCCACTTTTTCCACTCATGCCAAATGCGTGAGGTGGGGAGTTTTTCCGCTTCAGCAAGCAGACCTTTACAGAGAAGAGCGGTGTCAGGGTGAAGTGACAGCTGGAAGCGGGCGGCAAACTGCATCGCCCGCAGAGGTCGAAGCGGGTCTTCTGCAAAGGCAGGGCTGACATGTCTTAGTGTGCCCGCTTGCAGATCCTGCAGGCCGCCATGAAAATCGAGCAGTGACTCATCCAGTGGATCAAACATCATGGCATTAATGGTGAAATCGCGACGCAGAGAGGCTTTTTCAGGACTCAGGTGTGGATCTGTCTGTATAGAGAAGCCGCAATGGCCCGTTGCTGTTTTTCGCTCGGTACGAGGCAGGGCAACATCGATCTCAAGATTGTCCATCCAGAGCTTCTGAATGCCAAACTGTTTGCCAACAGACTCTGTCCTGCCCATTGCTGTTAACAGTATCTTAAGTTGATCTGCCTCAAGGCCGTAGACTTCAAGATCAAAATCTTTGGGGTTTTGGCCCAGCAGCATATCACGCACAGAGCCGCCAACCAGCCAGCCCAGACCGCCAGCCTCCCTGATCCTGTTGCAGAGCTTGATGAGTCCGGCAGGAAGGGGAATGGCTTTTAACTGCTCTATTGCGCTCTTCTCATTCGACATCGCCTCATTCCACGTATGAACATCGGCAATGGCAAGCCCTCATAGCATAAGAGCCGGAAACCAGGCCCGGCTCATTTAAATTATGCTGAATTTTTTACATTAAGATACACTATGTAAACTATTGTTCGTTAAAGGTTATCTGAAACAAATTTCCAGTTTACCAGTTTCCAGAATGCCTGCAGGTAAACGGGGCGGGCATTGCGGTAATCGATGTAGTAGGCGTGCTCCCACACATCACAGGTGAGCAGGGGGTTATAGCCATCGGTCATCGGATTGGCTGCATTGCTGGTGTTGATAATCTCAAGTCCACCATCTTCATTTTTCACAAGCCAGGTCCAGCCTGCCCCAAAATTGGTGGCTGCCGAGGTGGTGAACTTCTCTCTAAATACCTCAAATGAACCGAAGGTCTCGTTGATGGCCTCAGCCAGTGCACCGGCAGGTTCACCGCCACCTTGAGGTGACAAGCAGTTCCAGTAGAAGGTGTGATTCCACACTTGTGCGGCGTTATTAAACAATCCTCCGGTTGAGTTGAGAATGATCTCTTCCAGTGAGCTGTTCTCATGCTCGGTACCGGCAATCAGATTATTCAGATTGGTCACATAGGTGTTGTGATGCTTGCCATAGTGATAATCCAGCGTCTCCTCGGAAATATGAGGGACCAGTGCATCTCTGGCATAGGGCAGTGCAGGCAGTTCAAAAGGCATTGTTTCACTCCTGTTAACATTCTTTCAGAGCCAAAGTGGCCCATAGTTAGCTATTGTAGTTCAGCCTGACCATTTCAGCCAACCCCATGCAGATCATGGCTTTGGCAACCTGCTTCTGTTAATGCCGATCTTTTGGTCTCGTGGATTTGCCTTGATTTTCTAATGGTTGAATTCTTGTCTCTGTTTCTCAATGATTAACTGATGAATGAATCTTCTGTTTTGAGCGATCTCTAGTGTCCGGTCACCATCATCATGGACATACGCATTACCATCTGGATATGGCGCTGCTGTTAACTGCGCTGTTTGCTATTGTGGAGTTTGCTGGCGGATGGATATCCAACTCGCTGGCGCTACTGGCGGATGCCGTGCATATGAGTTCTGACGTCATAGCACTTGGCGTTG
The DNA here is from genome assembly GCF_013387475.1 of Mariprofundus sp. KV. Taxonomy (GTDB): domain Bacteria; phylum Pseudomonadota; class Zetaproteobacteria; order Mariprofundales; family Mariprofundaceae; genus Mariprofundus. Next base: position 44,035 of record NZ_VWNB01000002.1, read on the forward strand.
CTGCATTCGCAGGGCGAGTTGCCATGCGGCCGGCACACAGCGGTATGACCTACGGTTATGGCAGGGCAAGGGTGCTAGCTGCACAAGCCAATGGTGTGGCGCTCTGGTTTTTGAGTGGCTGGATCGTATGGGAAGCGCTGGGTCGCCTGCTTGATCCTCCCGAGGTAGAGGGCTGGATCGTAATTGTAATTGGTTGTGTCGGCCTTGTGGTCAATCTGGTCATACTAAGATGGCTGCATGGAGCGGATGATATCAATACACGTGCTGCCTACTGGCATGTACTTGGCGATGCGCTGGGTTCAGTCGCTGCCATTGTTGCCGGAGCTGTAATTTTTCTCACCGGCTGGATGCCGATTGATCCGATTCTCTCGTTTCTGGTTGCAGGCATTCTGGCCTGGGGTGGCTGGAGCCTGCTGCGCGAGACCACCGGCGAACTAATGGCGGCTACCCCTTCCGATGTTGATATTGTGGTGCTTGAGAAGCTTATGTGCGGCGTAACCGGTGTATCAGGGGCGCATCATATCCATCTTTGGAAACTGCCGGCAGGAGGCAGGGCATTATCAGCCCATATCGTTGTTGAAGAGTTACAGCATTGGGATCAAACACTGGCACTTCTGCAACAGCATCTGCGTGAAGCAGCCATTGAACACGTCACACTGCAGCCGGAATCAGATTCTCAGAACTGCAATCATCACTGCTGCGAACCCTGTGACCACTAACATGGATACCGCTTTAAGTAATGCGCTGAACCATTTTTTCAAACAGGAGGGGCTGCCTGAAGGTTATATGAATCTCGTTCACGGGCATTTAATACCTCTGACTGCATGGATACACGAGCGCAAACAGGAAAAACCTTTGGTGATCGGCATTAACGGTGCACAGGGCAGTGGCAAATCGACCATGAGTGTAGCCCTGGCAATCATCCTGAAGCACTGTTTCGGGCACCGTGTTGCGACACTCTCCATTGATGATCTTTACCTGAGAAAAGAAGAGCGCAACAGACTCGCCACTACAGTTCATCCACTATTTAAAACCCGTGGTGTACCGGGCACCCATGATATTCAGCTGGGTGTAGATACGATCGTCAAGCTGATCACTGAATCAGGAGACGTTGCGGTGCCACGTTTTGATAAATCCACCGATGATAGATGGGACGAAACCGAATGGCCTTGCTACCGGACACCTGTCGATATCCTGTTCCTTGAGGGGTGGTGTGTCGCAACGCCGCCGCAGCCTCAGAATCAGCTTCTTACAACAGTCAATGAACTTGAGGCATCAGAAGATAGAGAGGGAGTCTGGAGACGTTTTGCAAATGAGGCACTGGCGAGTGACTACCAGCGGCTCTTTAGCAAGATTGATGTGCTGTTATTCCTGAAGGTGCCTGGATTTGATGCTGTCATGCAATGGCGGGGCAGGCAGGAGCGTCAAACATTCAAGGCAGGTGAGGGGATGGAGACTCAGCAACTGACACGATTTATTCAACATTTTGAACGACTGACGCGGCACAGTCTTGAGAAACTTCCAGGACTTGCAGATGTAGTGATTGAACTGGATGATCAACAACAAATCATTCACAGGATTCACAGATAACCGAGGTGCAATTTTTGATTGACGCAAAAAAAACCTTCGCTATTGTTCGCCGCGTCCAACAGGTCCCCATCGTCTAGTCGGCCTAGGACACCGCCCTTTCACGGCGGCAACAGGGGTTCGAATCCCCTTGGGGACGCCAATATAAAGCACTTACGGGAAACCGTGAGTGCTTTTTTTTATTCAGACATCAAAGTATTTAATGGTTTAAAGTCGCTAATTCCCGATCACTTACTGAGAAACAAAATCCACAAAGAAGATGTCGCGTATGGGATCCTGCCCGACAAGTCGGTTAATACGTTCAATGAGGTCTCTCTTCAGAGACTCTTTGCCTTCCTGAGTGCGAATATCGGCAAAGGTTTGAGCTGAGAGGAGATTCAGAATCAGGTCTGTCACCTGTGTAATATTGCGGGTGATTCGCTCCTGTGAATCGGCTCCATTCAACAGGACAGTTATCTTGATACGCAGGAAGTTGTTGTCCGAATCACTGCCATGCAGGTTGACTGTTGTCTCACCCAGATCCATGAAAACAGGCTCGACCTCTACAGTCTCTTCTTCCTCCGCAACAGCCACCTCATCCGCTGTCTGCTCGACTGGTGCGCTCTTCTCATGAAGTTTCCACGCTACAAACCCTTCAGCAGAGAGCGTGATAAGCAGCAGAAATGTGCTGATAATTGGAAGCAGCTTGTTCATGAATGGCAATCATAAGCCACAAGCTGCTAGGTACAAGAGCCTTGTAAGCGCATCCATTGCGCATGTGTATTTCCGCAACCTCAAAATCTGGTCGCCATTGTTATCTCCTGTTATTGTGCAGAGATGAACGCTCCATTCAGTTTTGCTTCCACCCCTCATATCCATTTTGGTGCAGGAGTTCGCTTTAAACTCGCGGATATCCTTCACACCTATGGCACCAGAATCCTGCTGGTAACCGGTGGCAGATCATTTGATGACTCACCGCTGTGTGGTGATTTGATGCAGCAACTTGCCTCAATGTTCGAAATACACCGCATTAAAGTCACCGGAGAGCCTTCACCGCAGCTTGTAGATGGCGCTGTTACTGAACATCGCGCGTGGGCTCCTGATGCAGTGGTGGCGATTGGCGGTGGCAGTGCTGTGGATGCAGCCAAGGCTATTGCAGGACTACTGCCTTCAGGGGAGTCGGTCATGGAGTACCTGGAAGGGGTAGGGCGCGGAAAATGTTATCAGGGACCCTCCACACCCTTTGTTGCTCTGCCAACAACGGCCGGAACCGGCGGAGAGACCAGTAAAAATGCTGTATTGTCGGTGATTGGTGAAGCGGGTTATAAAAAATCATTCAGGGATGACGCGCTGGTCGCAAAACAGATACTTCTTGACCCTGAACTGACACTAAGTTGCCCTAAAGCTGTCACAGCCTCCTGTGGCATGGATGCTTTCACGCAACTGCTTGAATCCTATGTTTCAAGCAGAGCATCTGCGATGAGCGATGCGCTGGCCCTAAGCGGGCTGGAGAAAGTAAGGGATTCACTGCTCGTGGCCGTTCAGGACGGTAGTAATCTGAATGCGCGCTCAGGCATGCTCTACGCTTCATCCATCTCAGGCCTGACGCTGGCCAATGCCGGGCTGGGGTCGGTACATGGACTGGCATCCCCGCTTGGAGCCTTTTATCCGATTCCACACGGCGTGGTCTGCGGAACACTACTGTTTGAAGCAACGCGTTTGAATATCCAGGCCATGCTGGAGCGCGAGCCTGAGAATCCGGGACTATTCAAATATGCACATGCAGGGCGCCTGTTAACGAATCAACCCGAACTCAGTGAAAGTGAAGCGCGTAGCGCGCTTTTGAAGCTGCTAGAGGAGTGGAGTAAGAGACTGGAGATGCCTCTGATATCCCATTATGGCGTTGATGAGGCCGGGCTTGAGAAGATTATTGCTAATATCAGTGGGGGCAGCATGGCTACGAACCCCATTGTTTTAACCGACAAAGAGATCAGAGCGCTTCTTCTTTCCCGTCTGTAGGCTTTTGAGGATTCTCTTCATCTGATCGACTCATCAGTTCAGGCCATGCCCCTTTGATATAGTCGTAAGCCGACCAGAGGGTGAGCGCTGCAGCGACCCACAGCAGGGTGAGTCCGACATCGTGCATTGATATGCCAAGAATATCGACGTGCAGGAGAAGAGCGATGATCGAGACCATCTGCAGGGCGGTTTTCCATTTGGCAATGAGTGAGACATGCACCACTGTAGAGCGCTCTGCCAGCCATTCACGAAGTGCACCAATGGTGATTTCACGGCCAATAATAACCACTGCCAGAACCGCAGGGGCCATCTCAGCAGAGACAAGCATCACAAGTGCAGCAGCTACAAGCAGCTTATCTGCTACAGGATCAAGAAAACGACCGAATGCAGTGATTTCACCACGGCTTCTTGCCAGGTACCCATCCAGCCAATCTGTAAATGAGGCAAGCGTGAACAGCAGGGCGGAGATCCAGTAGCTAAGCTCACCGGGAAGATAAAAGGCGGCCATGAACACCGGGATGATAACAACACGGCCGAGGGTAAGCTGATTGGATATAGTCCATTGCATGGTGATAAGTATTACCGTCCTGTATTTAACGTAAAGAGTTAATCTTAACTATTTGTTTTTAATGGGTTTTTACCTTAGCGGCGGGCGCGGAAGAGAGGGGGCTTACATTAATTTCACCAAATGTAGCCTCGTAACGAATGATATTCTCCTGAAGTGCGGCAACCATACGCTTGGCATGTGCAGGAGAGATGACCACGCGTGAATTTACAACACCAGCTGGCGGCGTGACGAAAATAAAATCGAGAATAAACTCCTCAGGACTATGGGCAACCACCAGTTGATTGGCATAACTGCCACGTTGCACCTCAGGTGGAATCTGAACCTGAATATCCTGTGGCGCCTCTGGATTATCATTGTTATCCATTGTAACTCCTTAACCTGTAATGCTTTTTGAACGACTGTAGAGCTCTTCCTGTTGATCAAGGTCGAGATCTTTAAGTGAAATTCCTTGCTGATCAGCCAAACGCTCCATCATTCTAAAGCGATCAGCAAACTTTCGGTTGGTGCTCATCAGGCAGAGTTCTGCATCCAGATCGAGTTTTCGGGCGAGGTTGGCCAGCGTAAACAGCACGTCACCAAACTCATCTTCAATACGCTTCAGATCCTTGCTATGTGTCACTTCATGCTCAAGCTCATCTAGCTCTTCACGCATTTTTGCCAACACATCGGTTGCCTTGACCCAGTCAAATCCGACACGTGCAGCACGCTGTTGCTGCTTCTGTGCATATTTAAGAGCTGGCAGAGGAGGGATTTCATCCATCAGACTTGTCCGGCTCTGATGCTCTGCATCCTTCAGGCTGTTCCATTGGTCAGTTAGATCATCCGGATTGGCCTTGTCAAAAACATGTGGGTGGCGATAGATCATTTTATCGATCAGCGCATCGATAACATCAGAGAAGGCAAATTTATCGGACTCCTCGGCAATGCGTGAATAGAAGAGTACCTGGATGAGCAGATCTCCGAGCTCTGATTTCAGTGGCTCCCAGTTATCATCTGAATCGGCGATATCAATCGCCTCAAGGACTTCGTGCACTTCTTCAAGTGTATAGCGTCGAAGAGAGAGCAGGGTTTGCTCCTTATCCCATGGACACTCTTCACGCAAAACCTTCATAAGAGCGTATAACTTTTCGTAATGATTATCTTTATTCTTAATACGTCCTGGCACGCACTATCTCCAATACTTTACATAATATCCATTATGCGACGTTATGTATTTTATTATGCAAGTCGACCTGAAGGGCGAAAAAATTAAAATCAGCTGCACACTACCATAACATGCGCCCTCTCGTTCATCATAGCTATGAATACACTATAAACACACAGAGATAAAATTAAGAGCCTCTGCCCACCAACATAAAAAGATTGTATCAAAGCAAATGGAATGCACAGCAACTTATTTCAAATCAGAAGAGAAAATGAGAGAACTAGAAAATCCTACTCCTGCTCTGTAGAAAATTCAGGCTTCCGGATGCCGGGAATCCATACACTGCCCAGTGATGCATCCAATCCGGGTTGTGTTAAATAGATACCCCATAGTGCACCACATTTAAGTTGAATCGCATGTTGTTCAGATAACCAGGCAAGATCTGTTCTCAGGCGATCAAAGGAAATATGAAACCCTTCTGAATGCAATGATTCAAGCAGAGTCGCTTCATTTGTCGTGAAATTTTTTGTGCGAGCAAGAATCTGAATAATACGCAATCGACGCCCTTCTAACCGCTGCTGTTCAGCATCATCAATCACCGCCGGTCGCTGTTGCACACTACGTTGATTTGACTCTTGTGCTGATGTTACAGAATTCTTTTGCTCTACAGATGCACGAATCTCTTCGCGCTCCTGTTTTCTGATCTCTCCAGGGTCGATGTTTTGCGCCAACAACGCCTTTGCTGCCTCACGCTTTTCGCGAGCTTCATCCAGGCCGACAGTCGGATGAACACCAAATGCCAGTGTCTTCTGTTTGCCGTCAAAACGGTAAGCCAACTTCCAGTATCGACCTGAGGATTTAACCAGCAGGTAGAGTCCGCCACCATCACTGACCTTAAACTGGTTTCTTCCATACGGAACTTTCATTGCTTCGATCTCTGCTTCAGATAACGCCATTCCCGACCTCTCTGTTGGTTCTTTTTCATAAAATAAGAACCAACATAAAGACCAACATCTTAACGTGTTGGTTCTTTTGTTGGTTGTATCATATTGCACGCTATAAAAACAACAAGACAATCATTAAAACCAATCATAAAAATAAAAGAACCAACAATTATATCCATGCCGTCACTTCACGTGTCGATGCATCAATTCAGCTCATGTACGCTTAGATAAACGTACCTTAAACGAATATAAGAGTGTCACTTTGCCCCCTTCTCTCTGTTAAATTGAATCAGATAAGAGTGTTGCTGGTGAGTTTTCAGAATCCACGCATGAGCTTATTTTCATTACTGATAAAGCAGTAGTAGTTGGTCTGGATAATGCGCGAATTCGATACAACCCCGGAGTCGGAGCGCATTGAAAACAAGGTCATGTTTCACGAATTATTCATTACGGGCGATGAACAGGCATAAAAAAAGCACTCACGCGTTAACGTAAGTGCTTGATTTGTTTGGTACTCCGTAGGGGAATCGAACCCCTGTTTCCGGCGTGAGAGGCCAGCGTCCTAACCGCTAGACGAACAGAGCATTTTGCGGAGGGCGATTTCTATTGCGATCACTCCCCTACGTCAATGCCCAGAATCGATCTTATCGTCTTATTTAGAAGATCTTCATGGCCTTTCAGGTGCCGTTTGCCCAGAAATGCGTTGGCGCCGGCTTGCATGGCTCGTTTTTTATCTTTTTCTGCTTCCAGCGTGGCAATCACCATAATTGGAAGTTCGGCATAGCGCTCATCTGCCCTGACTTGTGCAATCAACTCAGCACCATCAATGCCGGGCATCTTCATGTCTGTAACCATAAGCTGGTAGACCTGCAGGCCGATCTTCTCCAGTGCATCCATACCGCCAACTGCAGTTTCTACAGTGAATCCAAGCGATTCGAAGATCATCTTCTCTATTTTAAGGGCGATTGTTGAATCATCGACAAGCAGTACTTTGTGAGAGAACTCAGAAGCCTCTGCAGCAGTGGCCTCTTCTATAAGGCCGGAATCATACTCAGGAGATGTCCGCCACATCTCTTTGAGCCCGTTGGGTTCGATAAGTAGCAGAACGGTGCCATCCTCAGCAATGGCATTACCCATAAGCCCTACTGGCTGGTAGAACTTCAGGTATGGATCAATATCACGCACGATAATTTCACATTCATCATGCACTTCATCAACCAACACACCGAGAAACCCTTCAAAATGCTCAACAATCATGATGTTAGAGCCTTGGTGACTCCTTTCTGATGTATTGAGTGCCGGATAGAGATCGATAATGGGTACGCGATGCCCCTGATAACTGATATAACCCTGATGGTAGGCTCCGTGCCCCTTCTCAACGGTCTGTGTATCCAGAGAGAGTACCTTCACGATCAGATTGGACAGCATGCCAAAACGGTTGCCTGCAACAGAGAATGTATTGGCCTTCTGAATGGCCACACTCACCGGTAGATTAAGAATAAATTTGGTTCCTTTACCAGGTTGAGTCTGAATGTGGACTGAACCGGTCACTTCCCGCATGGCATTCATTACAACATTCAGCCCGATGCCCCTGCCCGCCGCCTCATTTGCCACCGCCAGCGTAGAAAAGCCGGGGTGGAATATAAGTTCAAGAATCTCTGATGAGTCCATCTCTTCTGCTTCACTGGCACTGATGATGCCTGAACTTACTGCTTTATTGCGCAGCTGTTCAATTTTAATGCCCCTGCCATCATCAATAACCTCGATGCAAACCTTAGTTCCCTGCTGCCTTGCGGTAATGGTGATCTGCGCCTCTTCAGGTTTACCTGCTGCAAGCCTCTCTTCAGGCGTTTCAATGCCGTGGGCTACTGCATTATTGATGAGGTGTATTAGAGGCTCTGATAGCGACTCTGCTGCCAACTGATCCATCTCAATGGCATCACCAGAGATAAGCAACTGCACTTTTTTACCACTTCGGGCAGCAAGATCACGTACTGTTCTTGGAAACACTGAAAACAGACTGCTGATCGGGCGCAACATCAGGCCGAAAACCTGCTTGCGCAGATCATCCAGCATGGCTGAGGAGCGCCTCTGCTGCATGCGTAGATGCTCTCCGGTTTTATGCAGTTGACGCAGTCGCTGGTCAAATTCAGAGCGATGATCAACGCTTTCCTGTGTCGATGAAGGGGCAAACAGCAACTCTCTGAGCTGTATAAAATCCTGCATCAACCGATCCAGTTCGCCTTCTAAAGCACTGCTACGATAACGATCCGAGCTCAGTTCGATAATCTGATTTGAGAGTCTGTTCAAGCGACTTCTATCCACGCGCAGGAAATTTCCGGAGCTGTTATCAACCTCGCGCTTGGATGCCTGTTCAAGCGAAGCGATATCAGGGCGAAAGCAGATCTCCTCTACTGCAACCGAAATGTCGGCATCACCACCCTTCTGCTTTGAAACTGCTTGATCGGAACCCTTCTCAGGTTTGGGCTTCTTCAGTGACCCCTCAATGGTGCCCATGACTGCTGCAATGAGATTCCTGTTGATCGTCATCTTCTTCGCAGCCGGTTTGCGTGGCCGCCTTCTCACAGCCGGTTCAGCTCCCTCCTTTTGAACTGGCGCAGTGTTACCTTCTGCCTGCTCAGCCTTTTTAATCTCGGAGGTTTTACCGCAAATCTTATTGAACTGCTCTGCATATGGTGCGCTATCAATTCGTATTTCAGCATCAGGATGTTTAAGTCGCTCCACTAGCTGATCATGAATATCGAAAATAAACTGCATCATCGGATGTGATTTTGGATCCGGTTTTTCAGCTTTTACAAACGCAACAGCATCTTCGAGCAGGTGACTGAGCGCACTGATATCCTTGACGCCAAGCATCTCTGCAGAGCCTTTGATGGTGTGTGCATCTCGGCACAACTGTGCCAGCCCCTGTTCATCAAGTTTTCCTGACTCAAGAAGCACCAGCCTTCGATTTACGGCTACCAGTCGCTCTTTGGCCTCGTCAAAAAACTGAAGCAGAAAACCAGATAGATCAAAATCTGTCATTTGAATGGCCTTATGTCTTTACGACATGTTCTGCAGACTTTCAGATGCTTTGCTTAATCGCGCAGAGGCTTCGTTGGATGCATGGAGCTTACTGCCGGAGACCTGCAGTAGCTCCGAGATGTGCTTCAGGGCCTGCAGAATTTTCTGATTCCGCTCATTTTGACGCAATGTAGCTTGAATCACAGTGCCGGAAGAGAGGCTACCCTTCTCTGACATGTTATGAATCTTACTCAGTAATCCTGAGACACGATGAGAAAGTTCTTCAATACTTTCAATGTGTTGGGCTCTATCACCTGAGGTTGAAGCAGCCACACCATCGCGCAACTCTTTTACAATGGCACGGATCTCATCACTGTTTAAGCGAATCTGATTTGCCATGCGCTCCATCTCATCTACCACTGAGCCAGATGTCCCGGATGATTCGATCGAGGCATTCACAGCCATGAGCTGCGCCTCATCTGAAACCTCACAGATCTGCTCAAGCACACCGATCAGCTGGTCGGCTTTACTGTTTACCATACTGATTTTGCTATGGTCCTGGTTTACATCACCTTTCAGCGCTTCGACAGCTGCAAGGATATTCTCCACCTCCATCAAACCGCCCTTGGCAAATGAGGCTGAGACAGAGGTAGCTTTCTCTACGCCGGACGCTGTTGTTGCAATGTTACTTCCGGAGTCGGCAATGAGTTCAAGTCCTTTAATCACCTTCTCCATGAAGCGTGTCTGTTGCTCTGAAGCACTGGCCTGCGCTTTGTTGGCATCAAGAATGTCTCCGATTCCGGTTGCTACACTTGAAGATGCCCTGGAGAGCTGCTGGGCATGTTTGAGTAGCCTCCGGCTCAGGAACTCCAGCAGAAGCACAATAAAAATGATGAAAGCGAGCAGAATATAGAGCTGCATGGTCGCCTTCTCCTGTCGTGCTGCCGAACTTCGATTAAGCTGTTCTTCAAGTCCTTGAACAATGGATTCAAGCCTGGACTGGGCACCCAGCACCAGATTCTGAGCAAGAATGGTTACTGTTCCGGCCTGATTGACTGCAATCTTCTGATCGGCCACATCGCTGGCGATATTCATCACCTCGCTCATCAACTGATGCACTTTGACCAGTGACTTGTGATGCTCTGCTGTCAGATTTGGGATCGTTTTAATTACAGCATAGGTCGTTTCATAATGCTTGATGGCATCTTTCAGCTTCTGAAAATTTTTCTCATCAGCAGTCAGGGCAAAGTCATTCAGCGGAGAGATGACATCAAACAATGTGGCTTTGAAATGTTCAATATTAAACTGATCGCGATAAACATCTTCCAGCGTTGCCATGGCGTCCCGGTCACGCTGGAAGGCAACAAAAATAATAGCGATAAGAGTAATGAAAAGTAACAGTGATAGTACAGAGTTACGCTTGGCCATCTGCATCAATGAAACCTGCTTTACTGACCTGTTTTCAATACTATCTTCCATGATGCTCCCCTCTCTGCTTCAGCAATTCCCCTGCCGAATCAACTTTAGCAGGATATTTTAAAACAGTTCAATACTTTATACTTTGTCGGATCAGTGAAATAGCTTGCCTGTATCGAGGAGAGCGAATCTAGAGCCGTCGATGTCGATGTCGTGCACCGTATCAGAGCTACTCTTTGTCGGCTTCAACAATCGGGTTTCTACTTTTCTAAGTCGTTTCACCTCATCCACCCATACAGCCACATGCATCACCGGGTGGCGCAGAACCAGAAAACGGGCTTTGGAACTACTCCCGTCACTGCTGATGGCAGACAGCGAAGATACTTTGACCACATCAATAACCGAGACGATCTGACCATGAATGTTGGCAAGCCCCAGAATATGGTCTGGCCCCATAGGCACCCTGGTCAGCGGCAGAGGTCGTACCACCTCACGAATCTCTGATGAGCGAATCAGCACCTCACGGCCGCCGATCACGACCTGAAGAAGATCCGTCTGCTCACTGCTCATAGCGGCTACTTCACCTTTATCTGCTTTAATCTCCATCAATGTAACCTGGACCGGAAATTCTGATACAGAGCCAGCGTTTTTCTTACCCTGGCTTGTAGCTTCAGGGGTTCAACCGGCTTACCAATGTAATCATCTGCACCGGCTTTTAGGCCAAAGACCTCATCCTCTTCACTCTTGCGTGCCGTCAGCAAAATAATCGGCACATCATTAAAACGTTCCTGTTCACGCATGCGTTGCAGAAGCTCCACCCCGGTCATGTTCGGCATCTCATAATCTGTAAGCACAAGGCTCGGTTTTACGCGCTGCAGCATCTGCCATGCCTGCTGCCCATCTTCGGCCTGAATCACCTTATAACCGTCGGCATCCAGGATGAACTCCACCAGATTACGAACACTACTGGAATCATCTACGATCAGAATGATCTGCTGATCGGTATCTGTACTCTCTTGCAACTGCGCCCTATCGCGTTGCTTCTGCAGTTCACCAAAAGAGATAAGCTGCTGATTCTCATCCAGATGCTCGCTTACCTTATAATCTTCAGGATGAGGACAAACACGCATCACCTCCTGAATGCTGGTCTGACCGGAAAGCACCTTAGAGAGGCCATCCTCAAACATGGTAAACATCCCCTCCTCCCGGGCAACGTGCATCAATTCACGATCTGTTGCCCCTCTGGCGATGAGTTTGCGCATACGATCATTAACATAGAGCACTTCATGGATGCCAAGTCGCCCTTTATAACCGATATCCATACATGACTTACAACCCACCTTGTCATAAAAGACAACATCTTCAGGAATATCCAGTCGTTCAATCAACTCTGCAGACGGCTTCACCTGTGTTCGGCATTTTGGACAGAGGCGGCGCACCAGTCTCTGTGCAACCACCAGATTCAGAGAGGAGGAGAGCATCATCGGCTCGATACCCATATCGATCAGGCGGGTAATGGTAGATGGCGCATCATTGGTATGCAGCGTGGAGAGCACAAGATGGCCTGTCTGAGCGGCATGCAGCGCAATTTCAGCAGTCTCCTCATCACGAATCTCACCAATCATCACCACATCGGGATCCTGTCGCAGAATCGAGCGCAGCACTGTGGCGAATGTCATACCCGCTTTAACGTTAACCTGAACCTGATTGATCCCCTCGATCTGGAACTCAACAGGATCTTCAATGGTGATCAGGTTCATCTCCTCATCTTTGATGTGATGCAGGAATGAGTAGAGCGTTGTGGTTTTACCACTACCCGTTGGGCCGGTTACCAGCACGGCACCGGTAGACTGGCCGATACACTCTCGAATGCGCTTGTAGGCAAGCTCTTCAAAACATAACACATCAAGATTAAGGGCAAGGCCACCCTTATCCAGAATTCGCATTACCACCTTTTCGCCATGCATGGCGGGCAGCGTGGAGATGCGCATGTCGTAACTCTTGCCCCACAACTTGATACGGGAGCGACCATCCTGAGGTGTTCTGGCGTTAGCAATATCGAGTTTGGACATGATTTTAATACGAGAGACAACAAGCGCATGCGCTTTGGACGGGAACCTGAGCATGGGCCGCAGGCGGCCATCAACACGCAGGCGTACCACACTCTGACGCTCACCCGGTTCAATATGGATATCCGAACTGCCGATTTTCATGGCCTGCACAATGACACCGTTGACCAGTTTGATGATGGGTGAATCCTCAGCGCCCCGTTTGAGTTCATCCAGGTTGGCAGACTCTGTTGTTGAGTCCATCTCCTGAGTAAGGGTGTGCTCCTCATCCAGATCTTCCATCGCCGCATCAAATGCACTATCACTATCCTGATACACCTCTGATATTTTACGGTGAATGTGATCAGGTCGGGTAAAGTGAGGAATAATACGTTTGCCCAGCTTAAAGCCGAGTGCGTTAAGCATGTTCAAATCCAGCGGATCGCCTGTGGCGATATGGATATCAGTAGCATTATGCTTTAAAGGTACAAAATGGTAATCCAGACAGAGCTTTTCCGGACAGATCTCAAGAAGCTCATCATCGATTTTAATGTTGGTGAGATCGATATAGGGCGTTTTAAAAATTTTGGAGAGTGCAGAGAGAAGCGCATCAGGCTCCACATCCGGCAATTCCAGAAGACAGAGCAGAAGCCCCTTCTTTTTGTTGGCTTTAGCCTGCAGCTCAGCCTCGGCAATTTGAGCCTCTGTTACCACCCCCAGCTGAATCAGTTGCCGTTGCTGCTTTAAATGCATAGATCCCTTTAAAACCCCGAAGCATGATTTGATACGTTAATGACTTTCAGTCAACCTACCAAACATAAACCACTTTTATGAAACTGGAAAGAACTCCTGCAATTGACTACAGGAACATCAACGTATAAACAAAAAAATAGCCGGACTCAAAGAGCCCGGCCAGTTCTTATTGCCAGCGAATTATTTAGTGAACGCTTACGTTGGCGTAAAATGCGATACCGCTGGCTTCATCTTCATAGAGCATAATCCAGGCATCAACACCCTGTGCCGTGTCAGGAAGCCCTGTCATGGGAATAATCGCCAGAAGTTTATTCTCACGCCCGTCACCAACATCAAGGATCTTACAGAAACCGCCTACCTCATAGGAAGTGCTTTCAGGAGTGCTCTCATCAAGATAGCTGAGCTGACAGTTGATGCCAACATCACCAAGCCCCTCTTTGCCCTGTCTTAACACATCCTGCTGAATATTGATCACATCGTTATTGATCGAGTCAGCCGTGTGGGAGAGAATAAGAATCTGTGCGCCATCCATCACCGAAATGAAATCACTGAATTTACCCAGCACAATCGGATCAAATTCAAAATTCGGATCAACCTTCTGAAAGGCAGCGAAATTCACATTTCGGACATCACCAGCCTCTACTTCTGTCGAAAACATAGCAATCCCTGCTGCCAGGGTGATCAAAAAGGCTCTTGTTAATAGTGTTAACCTGCTCAAAACGACCTCCTACAGACTACGGATTGCGTAGATAGCATCTTCCATCATCTGGCGGATTTTAGACTCCATCGCCTGGCGCATGCGATCGACATCTTTTTTGTTCAACCCTGCCTTTTCCAGTTCATCAAAATCTTTCATGCTACCCATGGCGTCACGCAGTTTTTTGATAATAAGATTCAGACGCTTCATTCCATCGACTGAGCTTTCAGCTGCTACAGTCTGCTGATAGCCCGTGGATAAACCGGTGTCTGACAAACTTAGTGGTGCTGTCAAAGCAAATGCAGCCGCCAATGTCATTGCAATTAAATGTCTCTTCACAGAAATTCCCCTTCCCGCTTAAAATATAAGGGAGTGGATAAGAGCAATCTTGCGCTTTGATGTCAAGTTGCGCAGCGATTACCGTTCAAAATCGTCAAAAACCCCACACCAGAGAGACCTGTTTTTTTTAATGCGGCTAAGTATAGTCCACCCGTGACCCAATACCTGTTGAAACGACTTGCCGGCATGATTCCCCTGCTGTTCGGCATCACCATTATCTCTTTCGGCATGATGCACCTTGCGCCGGGCGAACCTGTTGTGGTTGGTCAGGAGTTTAACCCTAAGGTTTCAGCCCAGGATATCGAACGACTGCGTGCCTACTACGGCCTGGACAAACCTCTTTATGAACAGTACCTGAACTGGCTGAATCGACTGGTTGTCCTTGATTTCGGCAAATCATTCTCCGCAGATGGGCGCGATGTGATCGATAAAATCTCTGAACGCATCCCCGTTACCCTGTGGATCAATATCCTCGCCATGCTGTTGATTATCGCCATTGCCATCCCCATCGGCATTATCAGTGCAGTTAAACGTGACTCATGGCTGGATAAGTGTATGACGGTATTCGTTTTTATCGGTTTTGCCATCCCCTCTTTCTGGCTGGGGCTGCTGCTGATGATCGGACTTGGCGTGAATATGGGCTGGTTACCTATTTCCGGTCTGCATGATTACAACTGGCAGCAGATGGGCTTCTGGCAACAGCAGATGGATCTTCTCAGCCATCTGGTGCTACCGATCTTTGTATCTGCCATAGGTGGACTTGCCGGCATGAGTCGCTTTATGCGCTCAGGCATGCTTGAGGTAATCCGCTCCGATTACATTACAACAGCCCGCGCCATGGGCGTACCTGAACAGAGCATCCGGTATCGTCTTGCCCTTAAGAATGCGATGTTACCGATCATCACTCTGCTCGGCCTCTCTATTCCCGGCCTGATTGGTGGCTCGGTGATTGTTGAACAGCTCTTTTCACTGCCTGGCATGGGGCTACTCTTCTTTGAAGCGGTGATGTCGCGTGACTACCCGCTGGTGATGGGTATTACCGTGATTGGCGCAGTGCTTACCCTGCTGGGCAATCTGATCGCTGATATCTCCTACGCATGGGCTGATCCGCGCATTCGCCACGGGAGAAACGGATGATCAGCTTTGCCAGATCATTTCCATTGATGTTTATCGGTGGCCTCATTGTAGCCTGCGTTACCTTGCTGGCGCTTCTCGCCCCCTGGATAGCCCCCTACGACCCCTCAGAGATCAATGTCAAAGTGATCTTACTGCCACCATCCTGGGAGCACTGGTGCGGCACTGACACCCTTGGCCGTGATGTCTTCTCACGCATGTTATACGGCGCACGCGTCTCTCTGGCAGTTGGCTTTGTCGCCGTCGGCATCTCACTGGTTATAGGTCTGATTCTTGGTGCTGTTGCCGGTTTTAGTGGTGGTCGTATTGATGGCGTAATGATGCGATTGACCGATATGGTGCTCTGTTTTCCTACCTTCTTTCTTATTCTTGCTGTGATCGCCTTTCTTGAGCCTTCGATCTGGAATATCATGATTGTCATCGGACTCACCTCATGGATGGGTGTAACCCGTCTGGTGCGTGCCGAATTTCTCTCTCTGCGTCATCGTGAGTTTGTCATGGCTGCGCAAGGTCTAGGTGTCTCTTCGATCC
The DNA here is from genome assembly GCF_013387475.1 of Mariprofundus sp. KV. Taxonomy (GTDB): domain Bacteria; phylum Pseudomonadota; class Zetaproteobacteria; order Mariprofundales; family Mariprofundaceae; genus Mariprofundus. Next base: position 60,218 of record NZ_VWNB01000002.1, read on the forward strand.
GTATGATGTGGCGGTATCTTCTGCCTAATGCCATGGGCCCTGTTCTTGTCTCAGCTGTTCTGGGCATTGCCGGTGCCGTACTGGTGGAATCAGGTCTCTCTTTTCTCGGGCTTGGCGTGCAGCCACCCGATGCCTCCTGGGGCAATATTCTGACTGAGGGTAAAGACAATATTCAGATCGCCTGGTGGCTCTCGATGTTTCCCGGTCTGGCTATCCTGATCACAGTGCTGGGTTATAATCTGCTCGGTGAAGGGTTGAGGGATTACTTTGACCCCAAGTTGAAATCATAATGAAAGACGATAACTACTACATGAGCATAGCGCTGCAACAGGCTGAAATTGCAGCTGAAATGGAAGAGGTGCCAGTTGGCGCCCTGCTCCTGCTTGCCGATGGCAGTGAAGTTGCCTCCCACAACGCTCCGATCGATCTTCATGATGCTTCCGCCCATGCCGAAATGCGAGTGATTCGTGAAGCGTGTCGCTTGAGCGAAAACTACCGTCTTGCCGGCAGTACGCTTTATGTGACGCTGGAGCCCTGTTTGATGTGTGCCGGAGCCATTGTGCATGCCCGTATTGGACGTGTTGTTTACGGAGCCAGTGATTCTAAAACCGGAGCTGTGGAGTCTCTCTACCAGATCCTCTCAGACAAACGACTAAACCATCAGCCTGAAATCACTGCAGGCATCCTGGCTGGGGAGAGCAGCGAACTGCTCAAGTCCTTTTTCAAATCCCGTCGAAAAAAAGTTTGAACTAAAGATTCACTCCAAGGCGCTTTGTCTTGCACTAGTGCGCATTAGTGTCACTTTTTATAGTTTTTCTCTGTGCCCTTCGTGTTCTCTGTGGTAATTAATTATCGCCCTTGAAATCAAGTCCCAGAATGAAGAATTCAGGCGAAGTTTTGCGGCTGGCAGCAGGTTTGATATTTTTAATGCGTTTGAATGAAATACCCATTTGACGTCTGAAGGTGTCATAACCTTCACCCATAAAGGTTTTCATCAGCACATCGCCACCCGGGCGCAGATGCTGGCGTGCAAAGTGCAGGGTCATCTCATTAAGCCCGATCATGCGCATCTGATCGACCAGCTTATTGCCACTCATCTCGGGTGCCATATCGGAAACCACAGCATCGATCTTCCTGCCACCCAGAGCCTGCTCCAGAGCAGCCTGACCTGCAGGTGAATCAAAATCACCCTTAATCAGTGTTACACCGGTAATCGGGCTGAGTTCCAGCAGATCAATACCGATCACCAACCCTTCAGGGCCAACCTTTTTGGCAAGTTCAACACTCCATGATCCCGGCGCGCAACCGAGATCAACCACCACCGAACCCCTTTTGATCTCAAGCTGACTCTGCTCTAGAATCTCGGTCAGTTTAAATGCGGCACGTGAACGCTTCCCCTCTTTCTGGGCCCGTTTCACATGCGGATCATTAGCGTGGCGCTGAAACCAGGCAGAGGTTTTTCGCGCAGCTTTACTCTTTGAACTGAATCCCATAAACCACCTTAACCACGAATAGACACAAATGAGCACGAATGAAAAGACACTCAACCAGCACTGCATCTCTTATTCGTGTTAATTCGAGTGCATTCGTGGTTCGATTTTATGTTTTTTGTAACTATATTGAATAGTTACTTTTATTATTGAACTATCGCACCAAACAGAGCAACCCCATTGCTTTGTTTTTGCTTTAACTAGCGCACCTCAACAAAGCAACACCCATTGCTTTGTTGAGGTTTACTCCTTCATTCTCCAGCCTGTCTGCCACAAATACCAGCAGCCCAGAACCGTAACCACTACCGAGCCAATAACAATAGAAATTGATGCAAAGGGATCAGTATCGCCAATACCAAGGAATCCATATCGGAATCCGTCAGTAAGGTAGAAGAATGGATTGGCATAATTAAACTGCTGCCAAATCTCAGGCAGCTGCTTCACCGAATAGAAAACACCGGAGAGAAAGGTCAGAGGCATAATCACAAAATTGGTAATCATGGCGATATTATCAAAATCCTTGGCCCACATGCCGCCAATCAGCCCCAGACCACCCATAATAATACTGGCAGCAACACCATAGAGCAGAATGATACCCGGATGCAGCAGCTGCAGATCAACAAAGGGGTAGAGCACAGCAAGGAATACCGTAGCCACAACCACAGCCCGCACCACTGCAGCAGCGAGGAAAGCAGCAACGACCTCAATAGAGGAGAGTGGTGCCATCAGCAGATAGATCTGCATGCCCATTACCTTACCCATCATCATCGAGCTTGAGGTGTTGGCAAAGGCATTCTGCATCATCGCCATCATCGCAAGACCGGGCACCAGAAAGGTGAAATAATCGATCTGCATGCCCGGCACTTGCCTCTCTCCCATCGCATAACGAAAAATCACCAGATAGAGTATCGCTGTAAGTGCCGGGGTGAAAATGGTCTGCATTTTCACCTTCAGAAAACGGCGAATCTCTCGTTGAAACAGTGTCCAGGTACCACGCGGGTTAACAGGCATCATCGCTCTTGATCCTTACTCTGTTTGGCTGTCAGACGCAGGAAGACATCCTCCAGATCTTCAGAGCGCACACCCGCATCAATGGGTGGGCCAAAGCGGCCTACAGCCGCCTGATAGGCATCATGAAAGGTTGTTTTCCCCCCTTCCAGCTGTCCAAGTTTCAAACAGACCCCATCGTCATGACCTCTGGGCTCAAATCCAGCCAGAGCCTGTTGATCATCAGCCGTAAGCTGAATCTCCCTGCCATAATTCAGCCAGAGGTGTGAAGAGGCAATATCAGACATCATCTCTTGCATTGGACGCGCCGTCAGAAGATTGCCCTGATCAATAATAGCCACATGGTCACACAGCTCCTCCGCCTCATCGAGATAATGGGTGGTGAGCAGTATGGTGATGCCCTTCTCATTAAGCTCACGCATAAAGGTCCATAGACGCTTGCGCAGCTCCACATCAACACCAGCTGTCGGCTCATCAAGAATAACCAGCTCAGGGCGATGTACGAGTGCTTGAGCCACCAGCAGTCTGCGCCGCATGCCTCCTGAGAGCTGGCGGGTATTCTTAGCCTGATGCTGTGTCAGTTCCAGGCGCTCTAAAAGTTCATCAATCCAGGCCTCATCAGGTTTGCAACCAAATAGTCCTGAGGTGAAACGCAGCACTTCGCGGGGTGTGAAAAAGGGATCAAAAGCGATCTCCTGGGGCACTACACCCATACGCCTTTTACACTCTTCCCGTTCCGCAAACAGGTTGCGACCAAAGAACTTCACCTCTCCGGAGGTAGAGCGAACGATATCGGCCAGCATATTGATCAGGGTACTTTTACCCGCGCCGTTGGGTCCAAGCAGTGCAAAAAAGCTTCCCTGCGGCACCGTCAGTGTCACATTGTTCAAGGCAGTTTTACCGTTGGCGTAGGTTTTGGTCAGACCATTTATTTCAAGCGCGCTCATGCAGGCAATCCTACTCCCAAATGTGACATAAACAAAAAGGCGGCGCTAATAGCCCCGCCTTCTGTCGTAACAAAAAAACTATCAGTAACCGGCGTTCGCACAACCGCCACCGGAATCCGATGGTGTAAAGGATTTGCCACAACCGCATGTGGATGCGGCATTGGGATTGCGGATGACAAAGGATTCACCCTGAATCGAGGTCTGATAATCGATCTCGGCACCATTGAGCAGATCAAGACTGGACTGATCAACCAGCAGTTTAACGCCATGATTTTCAACAATGGTATCGTTGTCATTGATCTGGTCATCAAATGTAAAACCGTACTGGAAACCGGAGCAGCCGCCACCGGAGACAAAGACGCGCAGATTCAGCTCATCATTATTCTCTTTATCCAGCAGTCCCTGCACCTTATCGGCAGCAGCCTGGCTTAGCGTGACTGTCATATACTCACCTCACAAACGGATCAGCAAAAGCTCTCATCCAGATATCTGAGCGGAAATCTCGGTTATTTCAGTCAGGATATCAAACCCAGAAGAATTATTGTCTCTTGCTTACGCCTGTTTTGAGACAACAATGGCGCCATGATTCGCCTCTGCATATCCATTATGGCACTTCTTCTTGCCGCCTGCTCTGCACCTGCCGATATACGCGATAGCCGCTTTATTATGGGGACGCTGGTGGAGTTTACCGTTGCTGGCGCAGATGAGGCTGCTTCGACCGTTGCGATTACAGCCGCAGCCAATGAGATGCAGCGCATCGAAAATGCGTTCACGATCTATGGTAATCAGAATAATAGTGTGAAGCGATTTAATCGCAGTCAGGTTGGAGCGAGTGTTCAACTGCCCGAAGAGATCAGCACACTGCTTGCAACTGCGCTGACCATTAAAAGGGAGAGTAACGGTGCCTTTGATCCGGCACTGGGCAGACTCAACCGGCTCTGGGGTTTTTCTCTACCGGAAGCACCAACGTCCCCTCCATCGTCCCGGGCGATCGAACAGGCTATGCCGCCAGCGACCTGCATTGAAAAACGCAATTCGGGCTGGGCACGTTTGCATGAGACATGCATGCTGGATTTCGGTGCCATTGCCAAAGGATATGCTATCGATCGCGGTATTGAGATACTGCGCAATCACGGTATTGCAAACGCGATTATCAATGCCGGTGGCGATATCCGGCTCATCGGTTCGCACGGGGATCAGCCGTGGCGCATCGGCATCCGCCATCCCCGCAACAGAGGTGAAGTGATCCAGTCGCTGGAGCTACAGGGTGATGTGGCGGTGGTAACCTCTGGTGATTACGAGCGTTTCTATATCTTTAAGGACAAACGTTATCATCATATCCTCGATCCAAAGAGTGGATGGCCAGCCAATACAGCGCAAAGCGTTACGGTCATCGCCAAATCTGCGATGCAGGCAGATGCATGGAGCACGGCACTGTTTATTTCAGAAGGTCACCCAGATATTTCAAGGAACCTTAACATAAGGTTGTTAATAGTGAATAACAGAGGAGAAATAACTAAGAATACTCTTTGACCTACCTGGAAAACAGAGTGAAATTATAACCAAGTGAGAGACTAAGAACTCTGGCCCTGAAATCCCCTTTGGGTGCCGCCATATAACCATATTGAGCAATCAAACTGAATTCATCTGAAAGCTGATATCCAAGGCCTGCGTTAGTCTGCCATACCAGACCACCACCGACAGCCAGACCGCCACCACCGGCAGCGCCTGCAAGCAGTTCAGCAGTGATAAACAGCGGTGTAGAAAACATTGGCAGAGAGAGACCACCGCCAACAAGGCCTGTCATGTAAGCGCCAGCCTTACCTTTGTAGGCAGCCAACCCCTGCCCGGTCAGATAGAAGTTATCATGAAGGAAATAGTCCATCTGCATACCGAGAAGATCAACATTGAGATTGGCATGATGACTGCGCCAGTTGGCAGCAGCTTTATAATAGGTTTGATGCGTCGTTCGCATGCGGATATGGGAGGCATCAAAGCCACTGAGATCGGAAAGATTAACCCTCTGGCTGCGGACGTTCGGGGTAAAGAAGTGATAACCTACTTTACCCGCATAACTGATAGCTTTGAATGAGGTTTCAGGGACCTTTACATAACCGGCAGAGACCTCGGCAAACAGGTTCTCTCCCAACCTCTGCTGCAGGGAGCCAACGGCATCAATGATGAGGCCTCCACCAGTGGCAACACCCCCGCCTCCGGCCACGCCCAGTGATGATGAGAGTTTGAACCATGTGCCATCCAGAAGTTCAAAACGATAGCCGAGGCCAAACAGAATCTGCATATAACCATTACTTTTGCCGCCCATGGCACCTTCGGATTCAATCTTCACAAACAGGTTATTATCGAGATAGCGGTTCCACTCAATACCCATCAGATTAATTGTCTTATACTGCACAGCACCACTATCTGTCAGTACGCCAGCGGGGATTTGATAGGTACGGTAGACAGTTGCAAGCTCTTGCTCGGCCATGTGGCCGCTACCAACCATTGTCCCCTCCCACTCCGGAAGATCACGCCTGCCAGAAGCAATCAGCGTGGTAAAAGGATACTCATAGGAGAAATAGGGCTGACTGCTATGGATTGTACCGTCAGGGAAGTCGATATAGCTGATGCCAGCGCCAAAACCGCCCAGAAAGGTCTTCAGTTTGGCGCCCATATGGTAGCGCAACATGAGTCCGCCGCCGGCAAGCTGGAAGCCTCCACGCCCACCGCCGGCGCCAACAAACATGCCGGCATTGACCTCAATATTATCCAGAAGCTCTTTTCTGAGCTCAGTTGCCATGCCTAGTGTGATAAAACCGCCTCGCTGGCCGACAAGGGCACCGTATGCGGCAGGGCCAAGGGACAACCAGTCGTTCACATCAAATAGCGCCGTGCTACCAAGAAATCCCATTTTTTCACCAGCTGGAAGACTCACATTGTCGTAGGTGTAGCGGAATTTTGCCGGCACGGTAGCAATGGATGAAACATCCTCTTCAGCAGAGGCAAAGAGAGGCAGTGTGAAAAGCACTGAAATAAAAAGTGAAAAACCGATAAGAGCTAATCGGACTTGTGGCAAAGCGCCTTCTGATCTAATAGGGAAAGACATCGTGGCATATTGCATAATGCGGATGATAACGTCCAATGATGTGATTCAAGATATGCATATAGTTGGCGATAAATAGTTGTTCATGTGTAAGCTTTGCGCTGTCGGTGAATTAGACTAGAATATATACAGCCTCATTCTAACATTAAGGATTTAAATAGTTATTTATGTACGAATACAGTTATCTCTATGGAATTATCGCCTTCGTCCCGATCTGGCTATACTGCTTTATTGTCAGGCCTGACTTGCGGCCTGCCATGCTGATCCTCTCCTTTCTGTTTGGCATTGGCGGCGTTCTTTCCAACTTTTTTGTCTATGGCCATGATTGGTGGGAACCGCAATTTATTACGGGCACAACCATCGGTGTTGAAGACTTCCTGTTCGGCTTCTTTTTCTCTGGATCGGCAGCGGTTTTCTATGAAATAGTTTTCAATAAAACATATAAAGAGCGGGATCAGGCTCCCAGATTTCCCATTAGATTCAGGTATATTGCCCTGACTGTCTGCTCCCTGTTTTTCGGTAGCGCCTTAATTTTTAATTTCCACTCATTCAGCGCTACAGTATTGACCTTCGGAATAAGTACTTTATATCTGTTAAGTCAGAGAAAGGATCTGATTCCCAACTCCATTTTTGGCGCCCTATTTGCCGCCTTTCTGGCTTTTCTGTTTTTCGGTATCCCCGAGTTGTTAACGGCCGGGTGGGTTGAATCAACCTGGTCTTTCCAGAACCTCTCCGGCACCTTTATTCTTCACGTTCCCATGGAAGACTTTGTCTGGTTTGTCATGGCCGGAGCTTTTATCGCACCACTATATAAATTCTGGAAGAATTTCAGATCGGTTAGATTCGTTGTTCAGGAAAGTGCAGAAGAAGCCTATCAAGCTTCAAATAAAGTGGTCACTGAACCTGAGCGTGATTAAAAGAGACTGATTGCTGAAAGAATCAGTAACGAGGCCAGAATCTGCTGGTTCCTTTTAGGCTGTCGCCTCAAAACAATTTTAGCAGCAACAAGAAAGACCACCGCCTCAATGCAAACAACATACAGTGAGGCCTGTATATCTTCCGGAAATAGGTTGAATCTGCCGATCAGCCAGGGCGTAACCCATGAAAAAACAAGCAGTAGACTTTCCAGACCGGTTGTTAAAAAGACGCGCATATTCCTTTTGAAGTAGAGTTTAAGAACCACCCAGAGTGCCAGCAATCCAGTCATCACAACCATGTAATTCAACACCCACGACTGCTCACTCATATTGATCTGAAACAGCTGTGCGAAAATCAGCAGGTAGATAAGCCCTTGAGACCAGGTGGCATCACGGCCTTCTCTCCAGGGATAGAGAATAACGACCAAAACCATCATCACAGCCATGCAGAGAGTCATCGTGACCGATCGCTCAATCATCACGACAGGCAGAAGGAGCAGTGGAATCAACCATGTAACAACGGGGATAGAGCGCCCCAGAATATGGGTCATGCTGTAGTAGGCCGAGCTGTGGTGAGCTGCAGGCGAATCTGAAACCTCCTCATCGGCAGGCATAGCAAAAGAGAAGGAACCGCGCTCCAGTAACGACAATGATAAATATGTGCCAGCCACCAGCCCGAGCAGCACCAGAGACTGTATCCATTCTGCACTTCCCGCAAAGAGTGCTGCTACAGAAGCGTAGAAAAAAATAAGGCCGTAAAATGTGGCCACCACACCTTTATGGGAGAGTCCAAGCTCAATCAGGCGATGATGAAAGTGCGTTTTATCAGGAAGAAAAGGACTTCTTCCATTCATGACGCGTTTTGTCATGACATAGAGCGTGTCAGAAAGTGGAAGCCCGAGAAGAATGCCCATACTTATCGGTGATATAACGGCCCCCTCCCCTGACTGTAAAAGCATAAGGCAGAGGCAAGCCAATACATAACCAAGGATAAGACTGCCGGTATCGCCCATAAATATACGGGCGGGATGCGAATTGAAATAGAGGAAACCGATCATGGATCCAAACAGAACAATGGCAATCATCAGGCTGGCTTGGTCACCGATGGATAAGGCAAAGCTACCCAGAAAATAGGCAGCAATCAGGGTAATGCCTGCTGCCAGACCATCAAGGCCATCTGATAGATTCAGTGCATTAATAAAACCGACCATGCCGATCAGTGTTAATGGTATGGCAAACCAGGCGGTTTCAATATTGCCAACGCCAAACAGATCACCCAGATCAGTTATAGCAGTTCCACTCATAATAATGAACACGCCTGTACCAGCGATAATACCTAAAAATTTATATCTGGGAGAGATATCAAAGATATCATCGGCAATGCCAGTACAGCCGATGATAAACAGGCCCAATAGAAATCCCTGCGTGATTGGCGAAATATCGATCATCGTGAATGGAATCAGCAGCAAAGAGATCAGAAAGGCCAATCCACCCATACGTGGCGTAACATTGGCATGCACCTTACGTTCATCCGGCTGATCAATCGCTCCAATTCTCTGAGCTAGAAGTACAACACTGGGCATAAGTAGCAAAGTTAAAACTGTAGCAGATACCAAGGGAAGAAGATAAAACAATAGTGAGTCAGATTCAGGCATCCCCTCTCCTTTAACTGGTTACAAAATTGAGGGATAGTCTAAATTAAAACACCCTGTTCTGCTAACAATGTAGCATGGCATCTTTATATCTATACATCTCAATCAGATCGATTTAATGTCTCAAATGGTACTTTAATCAAAAAGGATTTAAATTGAACACTTCTTCTGAGTTTCAGCTTCTTTTAGCACTCACGCACCCAAATCCTGAAATCAGCAAGAAGATGGCTGAACGCCTACTAGCTTCTGGGATCAAAATGCCAAGTTTTATTAAAATGGCCAAATGGCATCGACTTGTCCCACAAGTTTGTAGCAAATTAAAACAGTTGCAATACAAACCTTCTCCAGGAATCAGTTCAGAGATGAATCAGCTAGAGTACAGAATTCGTAGAAAAGCGTTAAAACACCTTGCCATGTTGAGTAAAATCTCAAATCAATTAGACAAGCATAAAATCCGTTTTATTGTTTTAAAAGGCAGTGCACTTTCCCAGCTCATATATAACGATAGTGCTCAGCGCCAATCCAACGACATTGATATTCTGATTGATCGGCGTGATGTTGAAAAGGTTGAATCCATCCTGATTGAAAATCTTAATTTTTCACAGGGCGTTCCATTTTCAGGAGCGACAGCACGTCAGAAAGAGTTCATAGACTCTGTGCGTAAGGATCGCGGCTATTTCCATCAACAGGATAGAATAATCCTGGAGGTTCATTGGGGTTTTACCGCTGTGGAGCACCCGATCAACAGATCGTTTCATGATCTATGGCAGAGCACAATAAAAGCAGAACTTCAACTTAATCAGACATTTCACACCCTGCCGATGAATCTGCTATGGCTCTATCAGTGCCAACATGGTGCTGAATCAGGCTGGTATCGACTTCGCTGGATCAATGATATCGCCATGTTACTGATCTATTACCCGCCTGACTGGGATAGCCTGCTGGAACAGGCCAGTGAATTCGGCACCCGACGTAGCCTGATCGAAGGAGTCACACTTGCAGCCTCGGTCTACAACTTGCCGCTCCCTTCTCAGATCGAGGAACAGGGCAAGGCCGTGCAGATCGGCAATGAGATCGAAGAGGCCCGACTGTTTCTTACCCGTATGCAACTGCCATCCCCGATGGAATCAGCCAGAAGAAGTTTTCGCCACGCGCCGAAAACCAAAGCGATGCGCAATTTGCTGAAAAACATTCTCATTCAGCCCGGTGATTTTGAACGTATCCGACTACCCAACGGCCTCTTCTTTCTCTACTATCTCATCCGTCCATTCTCCCTGCTTGCCAGGCGGACGAAGTCCCAACGCCCCCGAGGAACAGCTACCCCATGACCCCATTCCATTACCACGCATTCGGTCTGAATATCGACAGCCATTTCGAACTGCCTGCACTGCCACAGGCAACAGACGATGCCTCTGCAGATGTCCGGATCCATACTGGCTCTGTATCGACTGAAGGACTGGATAATCCGAACAAGGCCACCCCATTCTACCAGAGTTCTGAGAACACCCTGTGGCTGAATGTTCCCGATATCGCCCGCTTCCTGGTCACCGACGGCAACAGCATCCTCGTCGACCCTTACCCCGGCAGTGATGAGCAGAGCATACGACTCTATCTGCTCGGCTCCTGTATCGGCACCATCCTGCACCAGCGTAAAACGCTGGTAATGCATGGCAATGCCGTCCGTTTCGGTGAGAAGTGCGTGATCTTTGCCGGTCATTCGGGGGCCGGAAAGTCGACACTGGCGGCGGCCTTCCATAAACGCGGTCATGAGATTCTGGCCGATGATGTCTGCGCCATTGATGCACAAGGGCGCGTAGCGCCGGGGCTGCCACAATTGAAGCTCTGGCAGGATGCCGCCAATAAACTGGAGATCGATACAGCTGAACTTGATCGCATTCGACTGCAGGTAGAGAAATACACTTTCCCCCTGAAGCAGCCGGTAACCGAACAGCTGCCGGTGGCAGCGATCTATATCCTCTCCAGCCATAACCTCGATGAGTTTGAGATTCAGCAGATCAAGGGCATGAAGAAGTTCAATCCACTGAAGAACAACACCTATCGCATGGGTATTCTCGAAGGGCTGGGGTTGAAGGCGGAGCATCTCGGCCTGTGCAGCAGACTAGCCAGTCGGGTGGATCTGGCCCGCATCACGCGACCGAATCATGGTTTCAAACTGGAGCAGCTGATCGAGATGATCTCGATCGATCTGCAGAAAAAGGGGATTGTTGCTGCATGAGCGAAGGTATCTTCTGGCTTGCCTCCTATCCAAAATCGGGCAACACTTGGACACGCGCCTTTATCGCCAATATCCGCCGCGAGGAGCCCGAGGAGGAGGTCGATATCAATGCCCTGCATACCGGTGCCATCGCCAGCTGCCGCGGCTGGATTGATGAGGTGCTGGGCTTCGACTCGGCCGATCTCAGCCATGACGAGGTCGATCTCCTGCGCCCTGCTATTTACCGCTGGCATGCGCAGCAAGCAGATGATGGCGGCTATCACAAGGTACATGATGCCTACACACTCTTACCCAATGGCGAGGCACTGATTCCGGCCGATGCCACGGCCGGGGCTCTCTATATCATGCGTAACCCGCTCGATGTGGCGATCTCCTTTGCCCATCACAGCAACTGCAGTATCGATCAGTCAATCGAAAACATGGGCAGGCCAGACTTCTTCTTCTGTGGTAACACCCGCCGTATGACCAACCAGCTACGTCAGAAGCTGCTCTCCTGGTCCGCGCATGTGGAGAGCTGGGCGAATGCAGAGAAGATCGAGAAACTGATTGTGCGTTACGAGGATATGCGAAATGACTCACTAACCACATTCACCCGTATCTGTCGGTTTCTAAATCTACCTGCCGATGAGCATTCAGTGCAGACCGCACTCGACAAATGCGCCTTCGACAAGCTTAAGCAGCAGGAGCAGGAGAAAGGGTTCTCCGAGAAAGCTCCCCACCATGAAAGTTTCTTTCGCAAAGGCAAGGTGGGCGACTGGCAGGATACACTGACGCCTGAACAGATCGAACGTGTCGTTGCCGATCATCATAAAGTGATGCAACGATTCGGCTATCTCGATGCTACCGGTCAACCGGTCACTGCACTGCCACTGGATCAGTTAGTCTGATGGATTGGGATGCAGTCTCAGAGCTCTGCACCTCCTGCGGCATGTGTTGTGATGGCACGCTGTTTGGCCATGCCAATATCAAAAATGATGATGACCTTAAACTGGCATCATCGCTTGGGCTCAATACGCTTCAGAAAAATGGCAGAGATACATTTGAACTTCCCTGCCACCATTTCAGTTCAAAGTGTACGATTTATGGAGAGAAGCGCCCCAATATTTGTGGTGCCTTTTTCTGTCAACCGATTCGCGATATCAAAAATGGGCGTTGTGATCTGAGCGAAGCCAATGATCTTGTTAGCCGGGCAGTTAAACTCAGGGAGCAGTTTTCAGTAGCCTGTCTGGCTTATCCGGAATTTGCATCACAATCGATTTTCAAGATTCGCCGAGAGTTGCATTTGAATGGCATGTCTCAAGCGCAACAGGTAGGTATGAGAAAGAAATATGCGCCGCTCTATCTGATTGGAGCACGACTGTTTCCTCTGCTTAATGCCATTGCCCCTCGGAGAAAAAAGAAGCTGTGAACTGTAGAAAATGAGTACGATCCATGCCTCTCTTAACCTGATTGATCAACAGCCTGCTGGTTGTGAAAGAATTGAGAAGATGCTTGAGGCATCGGCTTACTGGAGGCCAGACGCCACGCATCAACTGAGTAGTTGCGATCATGCGTGCCGGATGGCGAGGGCCTCTCTGATTAATACCAGGCAATCCCGGCTTGAGAGTGTGCACCGTGATTCATCGGGTAATATGATCACTGCCAATGCACGCCTTGATAATCGGGATGAATTGGCCGGGCAGCTCGAAATCCCGGCGAATGAGCTTGAGCAGCATGCCGATGGCATGTTGATTTTACTGGCCTATAAACGTTGGGGAGAGGCATGCCCGAAACAGCTGCTCGGTGATTTTGCGTTTGTCATCTATGATGCTGTGCAGGATAAGGTTTTTGCGGCTCGGGATCATTTCGGCGTCAAGGTTCTGTTCTATACCCGAACCGAATCAGAGTGGCTTCTCAGCAACGAGCACAATGCTTTCTTTACATCCGGAGCTGTTAAGAAAGTGATCAAGGAGTCATGGCTGGTACAGCAACTATGGGCATTGAGAAGCAATCGCTTTGAATCACCTGTTAACGGAATTGAAACACTTCCTGCAGCTCACAGCATCACCCTGGACCGAACTGGTAATGCCAGCATCAGCCGCTACTGGGATCTTGAAGAGAGAGATGATTGGAACGGTTGGGATGATGCGTCGCTGATTGATGAGCTGAAGAGACGATTTGAACAGGCCGTCAGATCACGCCTGAACAGCGAATATCCGCTCGCCTCTGAGCTGAGCGAAGGCATCGATTCGAACGGTATCACAGGCTTTGCCGCCAGAGCTCTGGGAGAAGAGCCGCTTTATACACTCTCCTATGGCTGCATCGAACTGGATGATGACAACCGACATATTTGGGAAGCAACCTATCAGGACATCTACGAGATGCAGGCCATGCATGCGAACATTCAACCGATCTGGCGCAAACAGGAAAAAAACAATTCGCTTACTCTACAGCAGCAGACGCTGAATCGGCACGCAGGAGTTCCTATGCCTGTGAAGGATGGAGCCCATATCTCCTATGGCCGGCTGGCTGCTAAGAAAGGTGTTCGAACCCTGCTCTCGGGCTGGGGTGGTGATCACTGTGTCTCCACCTATGGTGATTTTTACGAAAGTGAACTATTGAATCAGGGAAAATTCATCACCTTGCATCGACTGTTGCGGGAGAAAAGAGCTCGAGGGCGCAGTGGTAAACCTGCGAAAGCATGGGCTGGATTACTGTTAAAACATGCTATCCCCCCCCTCTTTCGCAGTTTGATGCGCAGAAAACGTGGTTTGGTCGATGGTCAGCATCACCTCGCACACTCGCACCCTTTAAAGCGAATCCATGTCGAGCGCTATCAACTTATGCAGAAGCAGCAAGAGTTCCTCAAACAGTATGAGCGCTACTCAGTAAAAGCGCACCATCAACGTGAGCTTTTTGATGTCGGTGTGGAGCCTCGTCTGGTGGAGTCCGAGTTGTGCAGCCGTATTTATCGAATTGAGTATCGATATCCTATGCTTGATGTTCGCCTTGTTGAGCTGGCCTACAATATGCCATCGCACCTCAAGGTATATCAGGGTATCGAACGCTATATGTACAGGAAGATTCTTGAGGGTGTCACAACCGAGCGTATTCGCTGGCGGGTAAAGGCTGATGTGCAACATCCCAGGTATGATCACATAGACAACAATAACAGATCAGAAAGTCGAGAGAGCATTAAAGATCAAACAGATGATAGTGCGTTGGTAAGAGATTACCTTGATTTGGATGGATCAAAGCAGGCGAAAGCCAGACGACTTCAAAAAGGCATCGAGTTGCTACTTGAAATTGAAGAACAACGGCAATCAGGGGAAATGGAGATCACTAAAGCTTCATAGAACAGGGCGATAATGGTGCACTATCAGCACGCTCATTCTGCAATTTTTTGAAGCTATCAGGATGGACCGTAGGACGCCCCACCACCAGTTGAAAGAAACCTATGACTTTCAGTGGCGTCGACATAGGGCTTACCGTGGGTTTCTGAGCCATCAAGGCGAATCATGACCGGCGTATCCCACGACTGTAAGTTGGTCTCTTGCAAATCAGTTGCTTGATCAGTTTTCATCATACCCTCCGCATGGTAACGCAATCCAATCTGTTTTTTTTTTTGGCGTCAACCATGAAGTTTGATTACCACAAAATAGAGTTCATGGCCGGGTCGGATATTCACCATCGATACAGATGCAGTAGCGCATCACCAGTGATGGCTGCATATTATTATGAGCGATGCCGGTTCCTGTGGCCGATACAGCCTGGCTTGCCAAATCAGCTGGACAGCACCCTAGGAGCGGTCACCAGAAGCGTGATGAGAAACGTGAGCTGCGAGTGAATTTTGATAAGCTGCTGGATAGCAAACTGGTGCAGACCTACTTCGATGAGGAGAAGTTTCGTCAAATAGCGGGCGATATTCCTCCCAAAAGTTTACTGAGATCGCTTGAACTGCCGCATGAGCTCGAACGAAAGCTGAAGGAAGTGGAACAAATTTTGTGACCTTGCATGACAACAG
Source organism: Mariprofundus sp. KV (assembly GCF_013387475.1). Taxonomy (GTDB): domain Bacteria; phylum Pseudomonadota; class Zetaproteobacteria; order Mariprofundales; family Mariprofundaceae; genus Mariprofundus. The sequence continues at coordinate 75,574 of NZ_VWNB01000002.1, forward strand.
GGCGCACTTGTGTTCGTGCACTCTAGGAGGGTCCGTAATTCTTTCCTCCTCCTCCAGAGAAGGAGGAATGACTCTCTGTTGGATCAACGAAGGTTTTTCCTTCCGTACCCGCGGAGTTCAGCAGTATAAGCCGAGGCTGTTCCCATTGCCCAAGCTTCGATTGCAAAGTGGGTGTACTCTTCAGATCAGCCATACTCTTTTCTCCTGATGTAATCATTATTGCTTTTCACTCTGATCCTTTCAAACATTGAGTCAACAGTTACTTCAATAATCTGAAGACAGGACGCTAAGGCCAACACCTATTCTACCGCCCCCTCGGCAGGAGGCTTGAGTTGGTTCGCCTGACTACATGATAGCCTACCCGGTTAGGTCACCATCTAGGGGCGATTCACCACCCAAGCGTAATCACACGTTGAATAACTTAAGTCAATTAAGCAGCCTCAACACACCCTGAAATATAGAGAGTCACTTGATGATCGTAACCAAACTTGCAACTGCTGCCGTAAAGATTAAGGGAAACCTCTTTTCACTCAATCCGGCTATTATCCAACGCCACCAGTTGCTGAACCTGATCTTTCTATTCCTCATCGGGAAGGTACTTCTCAACTTTCCAATCAGCTGGCTGGAGATTGCTACAATCCTAGCCTTTGCTATTTGCATCGATCATCTTCTGATCTATATCGCCCACAGAAAAGTCGAATTCTTCTCCTATTCAGCGGTGAATACTGCGCTCGGCGTCATCTTTCTGCTACGCGCCACAGACCTCTCTATCTATATCCTTGTAGTCGCTCTGGCGATTGCCCAGAAACATTGGCTGCGCATCAATGGGCGCCATTTTCTCAACCCCTCCAATGTAGCCGTGGTGGCTGGCCTGCTCCTCTTCCCTTATGAGACCTATACTACTCCCGAACAGTGGGGTGGCATGTGGTGGCTTGGGGCGGCAATGACCCTGTTGGGTCTGCTGATCACCATGCGCGTAGGCCGGGTGTTAATCCCAATTGCATTCACTATCTCCTACCTCATCCTGACTTATACCTTCATCACCAAGAATCCTACTGAGATCATGGCTACATTGATCTCGGGCAGCTTCCTGCTGTTTATCTATTTCATGCTAACCGACCCCCGTACCACGCCGGATCGTCCGGGATACCAGATCCTCTATGCCACCTCGATTGCAACGTTGACCATTCTACTGGAACTGATGTTAGGCGCCCGCGATATCACCATGTTTCTAGCCCTGTTTATTGTCAGTCTTTTTGTCCCGCTTATGCGCATTGGGCAACAGAAACAGTCTTATATATGGCAACATCTATTGGCAGCACTTGCTACAGGCATCGCCGTGGTCGCCTTCTCACCCCTGAATACCCTGAATCATCTCCCCACAGCCTCCGCTAAAATTCAACACGGGACACCCTCGGCAGCTGTGCCCATCAATCCGGCTGCGACTGAAAAGGCTACCTGGGACCAACATCCCGAGTGGCATGAGAAAAGCTGGGATAAACCACACCTGGTTTCATCTCCATTGACACCACAGCCGCGCGATCACGGCTTTATCAGAATCGGAAATGCTCTGCCGGAACTGATTCCGAACGTCGAACGTAAACACTTCGGTTTTGACTTTAATTACCATGCTCCGGTCAGCGCGGGTGATATCAATCACGATGGCCACCTCGACCTTGCTCTGGCCACCACAGGCACGTCCCTGACGATTCTGATCAACCGTGGCAACGGAACATTTTTCGATGCCACGGCCCAGCTCTTCGATAAGATACCACACGGCTCCATCGACCAGATAGCACTGGCCGATGTTGATTCCGACAGCTATCTCGACCTGATACTCTCGTTCAACCCGTATGAAGCCGGAATCGCTCCTCCCAATCGAATCTATCGCTTCAACCCCGATAGCAAACATTTCGAAGCAAGTACAACCTTCCCTAGCCCTGTGCACGCCACCATTGGCGGATATGCCCTGATCGACATCAACCATGACCGCTTTCTCGATCTCTATATCTCAATAGCACACAACTGGCACAAACAGGAAAACCCTCCCTTTGCATTCATGCAGTCCGATGGTGAGCCCAACCAGTTCTGGGTGAGCAGTGCGGATGGATGGAAGGAGAAAAAAACCGACTATTTTCCTCAGCCTGACGAAAAGCATGCAAGCATGACCGCCATGTTCACCGACCTGAACAACGATGGACACCCCGACTTCCTGCTCGGCAACGACCTCCAGCCCGACCTGAGCTACCGGATGGATGGATCCGGCCATTTTACCCTGATTCCGAAACAGCAGATCGAATACAATGCTTTCAACAGTATGGGCTATATGGGGATCGATGCCGACAATGACGGCAAGCTGGAAATATGGGAAAACACGATTTCCCGCGACGTACTCTTGCGGCGGACCCGCTATGGAGAGCTGTTCACTTCAGCATTCAATACGCTGAATGGTACTGTGGCTGTTAAAAATATTGAGCGCGCATTCCTCAATGGTGAGCAAAACTGCAACCGCTTCGCTTTGCCGACCGACCGTGCACTGTGCGAAGAGATTCTGGTTGGCGCGCATGCCAAGCGATCGGGAAATAGAAAGTTATGCGACAGCATCGTCAATATGGAACGCCGCTATTTCTGCCGCTACCGGGTGAATAACCCCGCTTATGCCATTGCCAGCCCCGCCCGTTTCAAACGCGATGTCGAGCTATTTCCACGCAAAGTAAAGAAGAATATTCTGCTCAAACTGGATACTGAGGGACGCTACAGAGATGTACTGGGCAATGATAACGCCGCCCTGACCGGCTGGTCATGGGCGGCCTACCCTTTCGACTTCGACAATAATGGTTTTCAGGACATCTTTATCACCACGGGCATGGCAATCATCAATGGCCAGGAACCATCAGCCCTGCTCATGAATTACAGCAGGCCCGGAACACCTTCCCTGATTAACAAAGCATCCTCTTACGGTGTTGACTTTATGGATGAGGGACGCGGGGTAATTGCGGCCGATCTCGATGGCGATGGCGATGGCGATCTGGTGGTGATGAATCTCTATACGGCCCCCATCTTTCTCGAAAACCGTTTTGGCGGTGATGCCATCAAGGTGGAACTGCGATCCCGCCACGGCAACTACTATGGTATCGGCAGTCGCGTGGAGCTGCATACCAGCCGCGGTATACAGCTGCGCGAAATGGCTGTGGGTGGGGTGTGGGACAGCATGCAGCCGCAACAACTGCACTTTGGCATTGCAGATGGAGAATCGATTGCAAAGCTGGTGATACGCTGGCCTTATGGTGGAACAACCGAATATAAAGGACTCTCTGCAAACCACCGCTACATCATTTATGATTAGATGTGATTGTATGAATCAATTCTGAGGTAGCAGGCACGACAGCCTAGGAGGGACCGTAGGATGCTTCTTTACCTGAAACACTGGTGTGGCTTTCGGTTGCAGTTTTAAAGAACTTTCCTTCCGTACCCGATGAATTCAACTGAATGAGCATGGGGCGCTACCCTGATTTATCATCCACTATAGACCCTCTGTTCTATACAGTGGTTCACTATGGAGGCGAGCAATGGCGACAAATTATTCCGGTGAGAATAGTGGAGTGAACGAGTCTAAACGCTCGCAATGGTAGTCAATAACCAGTCGTTTCAATGCACACAAAGCGAGGAACTTCATCAATGCCGATGGCTACAGGAGAGTACATGCATGGCTGCCAGTGAGCCCTTTGCGGATCAATATTCTGACTATTCCCCGGATTCCGGCTGGGTTTAACAACCAGTGCGTACAACTTTCCCGTAAGTTGAAAAAAGGTCACCATCCAGTGCCGGGGCATCCATGATCAGTTGATGCTTCTCCACATCCCACTGCAGATTACCTTCCAGCAGACAGGGCCCATCCGGCGTAACCGCCACATCCCATCCGGAAACGGGAAGATCCGGAACAAGAGAGTGGGCCTCTAAACAAAGATCGACTGCCTCCTGCCAGAACGGCAGAACCTTGCCTTCGAGCCGGTCGATCAATTGACGATAGTCACCGGACTGATCCGGATGACGACTGAACAGCTTGCCCGATGCCAGCTGGATATTCATACAGTAGCTGGCCCTTGGCACATCGCTGTACGGCACCTCAAGCAGTGCGAACATTGCCTCGGGCTGTCCTTTCAGCAAGCCGCTGACAAGACGCAGCGTCACCAGCCGTCCGGTAGTGCACAGGGATGAAATCCGAGGATGGTTTTGCAGCATCGGTTGCAACAGGTAGTCGTAATCAAGCAGACGCAGGCCAACCTCGGCCAGGATCAATTCCGGCTCGATCAAGCTCACATTTCGATCGGTATGGAGCTGGTACTCACCAGTATTCCGGTCAAAATGCAGCGCCATACAGCCGACACTGTTGCGTGCAGCATTCGGTTTAAGAAACAGCGCGCGCTCCTGAAACAGAAACTCGGGATCGACCCTCTTCCCTCTTGGCAACAACGTCACTGTCGGCACCGTGGCAATGCCCGCTGCTGCCATTTTCTTGGTGAAGGCATGCTTATCCCACAGCAGGTCGATCGTCTCACTGCTGACACCCGCTGCAAACACGGCATGCCAGTTCTCGGCCGTATTGGAGTAGATATAGTGCATCAACTGACTACGCGACTTCCGCCACAGGCCGTACATATAGTAGTAGCGCGGCGGGATGCCGTGCGGAATGATCAGACTCAGTAGATCGACCACCTGCCGCCACAACGGCAGCTCGCACGGATAGGTCCGGTAGGCCGCTTCCCTCCCCTTCAGGCGGTGATAGCTCATCTTCCAGGCGAAAAAAAGCAGCCACGACAACCAATTGTAGAGGCCGATCAGTGCCCACTGCCAGCGAGGCAGATGCGGCCAGGCATTCAGGAAGAGATGCCGCTGCAACTGCACAGCACGGCCTTGCCCTGGTAGCAGAAAACGCCAGCTGACCATGGTGAAGGGCTGGCGATTATAGAGCGCACGACTGTTTCTGAGTTTGTACCACAGTGCTTTCACCAGGCAGATGGTTCCACTACTTCACGATCCAAACTCCATGCCACACTTAATCGGCACTCCGCCAGCATCGCCTTTGCCTCATCGCTGAGCAGCTTCTGCGCAATCCCCTTCATGCGTTCGATCTGCGCTTCAGACAGGTAATCGGCATAGCCACCAACCTTCCCTTTGCGCACCTTCATCATTTCGGGGTTGCCTACCGTTTTCGGCATACCGGCATGCCCGGCCACCTTCTCGGCCTGCCGCATCTTCTCGAAGCTGGAATCGGCAACGGCAGCCTGCACATCCGCATCGTCGGCATAGAGATTCAGATGCGCCAGCAAGCGCTTGAGCTCACCCGCCGTATCACCGTGCAATCCCTCGTAGCTGAGCAGATACCTGCGCCGCCAGCCGCCATCTTCAGTCCGGCGATTCAGGTAACGGCAGTAGCGTTGCAGGCTACCCTTTTCGGCATCGATAAAGGCGTCCATATCGCCATCAAAAGCCCCCAGCTTCTGCTGCTGGAAATAGTCGGAGACCACCACATCGGGAATCGAGCGCAGCAACAGGATATCGCCTTCATTGCACTGGGTGTTCACAGCATGGCTGGCCAACAGTAGCGGCATATCGCTTATATGGCCGAACTGGTAGTGCTCACACCCCTTCAAACCGGCATGCGCATTGGGGATGATCGTGAACAGGCTTTGCATATCCACCTGTACATGCAGTGAAAAGTGTCGATTGAAATAGTTCGCCAGCAGCGTACGTAGCCATGTACGGCCGCACTTGGGAAAGGAGTGGATCGTTGCTGCAGGTCTTGGCTCGGGTAGAACACTGTTTACAGCAACCTTCGCCGCCCGGTTGCGTAGAAAACGGTCGGGATCGCCACTGTTGCTCGGCACCACCTTGAAGTGATGGAAGCCCATGGCTGCCAGCTTGTCGACATCGAAAAAGGTGTGGCCGACATCGGGCCTGGGCATCCACGCCTTCGAGCAGGATTTGGAGTAGTCCTTTCCCCAGTGGGTTTGCGAAATCGCCGCATAACAGGTGCGCGCCGGACAGTTGTAGGCACAGTTGGCATTGGCGAAGAGCACGATGCGATGCTTCTCCGGCAGGCTTTCGAGGAAGGCATCGTCGTCATTCTTATCCATCGGAATCACGACACGATCATAGATTGATAACGCCCGCTCCACCTTCTCCAACGTATTGAGATGCTTGATCAGGCTCGCCTTGAGCAGATAGTCGGGAAATTCCTGGCGAATTCTCTTCGCCAATTCGTCATTGGTGCAGACAATGGCGTTGCCTGGCCTATGGAAACGTTTCAGGAAATGACGATTGGCTAGAAAAACCTCCTCATCAAAGTGGTGGCCGGTCAGCGTAAAACTCACCCCTTTTCCATGATTGTTCAGAGTCTCGATCTGATGATCGGTAAGGCTATGTTCCAGGTTGTAACTGCGGCCGCCATAGAAGCGCGAAGGGTATACTGCATTGCCGAATACCGAATCGATCTGGTCGATATCGAGATAGGGATAGTAAATCTTGAGATAATCAATCGCATCGGCTGCCGGAACAATCTTGCGCGACGAGACCTCGAAACGGTAGTCAGGATTACGAAACATGCCGTGATTGGCAGCGAAATCGATCACATTGGTTCCTACGTAGCTTTCCACTCTATCTCCCTATCCGTATGCCCGAATCAAATCGCTTTCCAGCGCAGCCGTGCCGGTTGCCACCTGATGGGCGGCGACACCCCAATTGATATTACCTTCCAGCAGCTTCACATCCCCATTACTGATCACTACATCCCAGCCGATAGCGTTCAGATCCTCAAAGTGATGATGCGCGTTAGTGCATAAACTCGCCACTTTGGACCATTGCGGCAAGCACCAGCCGATAAGGTCGCTCAATTCATCCCGTACCGATGGATGTGCCGCCATTAGAGAGCCCTGCCCTACATCGACCATCAGCATGCGCACACCACCCTGCTTAGCAGGCAGTTCCAGATTGGCCATCAACACCTCTGGAACGCCATCAATCAGGGCTGAAATCACCCGCAGCGTGGCCAGCTGATCCGATCCGGTAATTGCCGTCAGATCCGGGGCATTTTGCAATAGCGGCTGGACAAGATAGTCGACCGCAGTCAGGCAACCCCGTACATGATCGATTATCGCAGATCGTCCTTCGATGCGTTCATTGCCAACCTGAAGTTGAAGTCTGTATCTCTCTTTATCAGCATCATAATCGAGCACCATGCATCCCTGTGCCCTGGCGCCACATCTCGGTTTCAGAAACAGTGAACGATCCGTAAAAAGTTGCTGTTCACTCACCTCATCTCCTTGCTGCAGTAATGCAATGGTCTCAACCGTGGCGATGCCCTGCTCGACCATTGCACGAGCAAAATCGTGTTTATCGGTCATCAGATGCAGGCTCTGTTCACTCAGTTCCGGAGACATCAGCCAGTGCCAGTGCGGCAGTTCCTGCTCGTAGATGTATAACAGCCACTGCCGTTCAGGCCGTTTATAGAGGCCATAACGATAGTAGTCGCGCGGCGCGATGCCATGTGCAAAGGTGGCCAACATTAAACCAAGCAATTGCCTGCCGAATGTGACGCCTTCCGATTCAGCAGCCCGCCTCCACTGCCTCTTGAGATTACGGTAGAGCATAAGCCAGCCCCAAAAAAGCCACCATGTCCCTGCACTGTAAAGAAAGATCAGCAGCCACTGCCAGCGCGGCAGAACCGGCCAGGCGCCTAGCAACACCTTGCGATGCAGCTGCACAGCCCGCCCCTGCCCCGGCAGTAGAAATCGCCAGCTGATTAGGCAGTGCGGCAGACGACGTGTTAATACCCGTTGTTTCAGTGTCTGCCAGCGGCTCATGTGGCGGGCACGTCACCACCACTCAGTACAATGCGCTGCTTCACATGGGCGATGGTGGTTTCACGATGGGCTATGATCAATATGGTCAGCTTACCATCGAGTTGCAGAAGTGCCTGGTGAATCTTCTGTTCGTTGTCATGATCGAGCGCGCTGGTCGCTTCATCGAGGATCAATAGCTGAGGTTTAGAAAACAGTGCCCGTGCCAGCGCCAGTCGCTGGCGTTCACCACCGGAGAGGCGAATGCCGCGATCACCGATCACCGTATCCAGTCCATCCGGTAGTGCGCGCACAAAATCAGCCGCAGCAGCCATTTCCAGTGCCTGCCATATCTCTGATTCTGGAACGCCATCCGCTACCCATTCCAGATTGGCGCGAATCGTATCGTGGAAGAGAAACACTTCCTGGGTGATATAAGCAACACCCCGCCGCCATGCCATACGTTGCTCGCCGCTCAGGGGGGTATCGTCACAATAGATTGTACCGGAATCGGGCACCAGCAGGCCGGCAATCAGGTCTGCAAGCGTCGATTTTCCAGCTCCTGATGGGCCGGTCAGTGCAACCGTAGCATTCTTTGCAATATCCAGCGTGAGATTATCAATCACCTGCCGGTTTCCCCTTTCGTAGCGAAAACAGATATGCTCCAACCTGATCTGTCGCTCCAGCCTAGGCGGCTGCAGATCGGCACCAGGCTTTGTTTCAGCAGCCGCATCGCACGCCTGCATCAGGCGCTGCACATCCTCAAATGCGGGCAGCTGATGCAGCAGACGTTGATAGGAGGATTGAATGGATGCCAGCTGCGGCATCAGGCGCGAGAAGATCAGTAACAGCAACAACAGCGTAGCCAGTGAGACTGAAAACCACGCCAGAGCAAAGTAGAAGCAGATCGAGAAGGAGATCACACCACCGATTGTGGTCACCAGCTGAGTTGTGCCGTTGATCCGCGTCATACGTACCGACTGCGCCTCCATCATCCGGCTCTCTTCGTCCATTCGGGCCAGATAGAGCGATTCGCTACCATAACTCTTAATCATCTTCAGACTGCCCAGTTGCTCGGCAAACATCTGCATCAGATTCTTGCCACCACCCAACTGCATCTGGCCGGAACGCAACACAAGCCGGTTCAGCGGCAGCAGAAGTGCCATCAGCGCCAGTGCACAGGTGATGGCAAGCAGGGTCATATGCCATGACAGCAGCAGTGACAGACCGACATAGACGGCAACAAGGATCAACTGACCTGTCAGCCCAAGGATCGTGTTGGCGCACTGCCCCAGTGTGGAGACCTGCTGCAGCAGGCTATACATGAAATCACTCATTTTACGGCTGATAAAGAACTGCCAGCGACTATGTAGCAGCGAATCGTAGAGATCGTGACGAAGCCTGCAGGTATAGGCTTGCTGTACTGCCACCGTCGCGACATTCTGCCAGTAATTCATAGCCGCCATCAGCGATACGATCAGCACATAACAGAGCAGAATTGAGGGCAGTGTCAGCTCTACTCCGATTGCTGTAAAAATCCGGGAAATAATTCCGGAAAATTCGCTCGTCATCCCTGATCCTACATCCAGCCCGACCAACTGCAGCAACGGGATCAACAATAGCAGCCCGACACCAGCGGTTAATCGCTGTGCCAGCATCAGCATAAACAGCAGCGAGATACGGGCAGGAGAGAAACGGTAAAAAGCTGAGACTGCGGCCTTCAATGCCCGCCGTTGATCAAGATGCATGTGCAATCTCCTGATCTTTGATTGTCGCGAACAGGCCCGGCGATACAAAAGTGGAAACGATCGTGAAGGTGCGATGACCATCACGACCGGTAACTATCCATGGCCCCACAGAGAGCCAGGCGTGTGCTTTCAATGCATCCTGCACCCCATCACCTCTTGTCACCCCCAGATGGATCACATAAGGGATGCCGTATCGACGAAGCAGTATGCTGGCCATACAGGCCTGCACAAGGCATTTAGACTCCCACGGCGTATAAGATGCCGCGAGTTCAACAATACGACCGATACGCCAGGCCTGCTGTTTCTGCTCATCGCTTGCGATAGCAGCCAGCTGCAGGTTGCTGCAATGCTCGCCGAGCATCGGTGCCATCTTGCGAAACGGCAACAGCAGCAAAGCCGCCCGGATCGGGCCGCTGATTAACCATATCCAGAAGAACCAGAACTTCTCCCTGATCGGCATGCGCAAGAAGGTTCCGCATTTGCGCAGCAGGGCGTTCACGATCAGGCGATCTCGATTACCTTACTGCTGACCATCTCATCAAGAAAGGCGAGCACCTCGCTGCGGCACTGCTCCTCTTCCACATCAAAACGACTGAGCAGTTCTGTGCAGATCGCATCCACGCTCATCTCCTGCTCGAGCAGATCCCAGATCTGAGAACCTACTCCATTCAGGCCATAGTAGTTGCCTTCGTTGACGCTCATCATCACCGTCTCACCATCCATATCGCTGTGCACTATCTCCGGATTACGGCGAATAACATTATCCATCTGCAAACTCATACTCTCTCCATGAAAATAAAAATAGTTAATTATTATTAGCTATTTAACACACATGAATTAAGGTACCACTCATACGCATTATGCAACCCTTCTTTGAGCTCGATTGATGCCTGCCATCCCATCGCAGCCAGACGGGAGCTATCCATGAGCTTACGAGGAGCACCATCCGGCTTATCGCCATCAAAAACGATTTGTCCATCGAACCCTGTTACTTCTGCAACCAGAGAAGCCAACTCAGCAATGCTCACTTCACTACCACTGCCGACATTAATGTGCGAGAGCATCGGCTCGGTATTGGCCTGGTAGATCTCGCCCGGCAGATCAAGCACAAACAGTGAGGCAGCCGCCATATCGTCGACATGCAGGAATTCGCGGAACGGCTTACCACTACCCCAGATCACCACCTCTTCCAACCCATTCTCCACCGCATCGTGAAAACGGCGGATCAAAGCCGGTACCACATGCGAATTCTCGGGGTGAAAATTATCACCGGGACCGTAGAGGTTGGTTGGCATCACACTACGGTAGTCGGTACCATACTGGCGATTGTAACTCTCACAAAGCTTGATACCGGCAATCTTGGCCACAGCATAGGGCTCATTGGTCGGCTCGAGTGTGCCTGTGAGCAGTGCATCCTCACACATCGGCTGAACGGCCAGGCGCGGGTAGATGCAGGAGCTACCGAGAAACAGTAACTTCTTAACTCCGCCCCTCCACGCCTGGTGAATAAGATTGCACTCAATCATCAAATTTTCGTAAATAAACTCGGCAGGGAGGCTATTATTGGCGTGTATACCACCCACTTTCGCAGCAGCAACAATCACGATATCAGGGCTCTCTTCTTCAAAAAAATTACGGACAGCAGACTGATCAATCAAATCAAGTTCCGAATGTGTGCGCGTTACAAGTTCAAGAGCTTCTCCGGCAGCCTTTCTAGCCTCTAACTGCCGTAATATTGCTGCCCCAACCATGCCGCGGTGTCCAGCCACATATACCTTTGATTTTTTTCCCATCAAATGCCTCTATTCATGTGCCACAGCCACATCATGTCCATGCTTTTTAAGCAGTGAGTACTGTTGAGCAGACTTCAGGTCTGCCGCCACCATCTCAGCACACATCTCCTGCACAGAGATCTCAGGAGTCCAACCCAATTTGCTTTTGGCCTTACTCGGATCTCCAAGCAAGGTCTCCACTTCTGCAGGGCGGAAATAGCGCGGATCAACGCGTACAATGATATCCCCTACGGAGAGAGCCGGAGACTTATCTCCTTCTATAGACACGACCACAGCACATTCATCTACGCCCTCACCCTCAAAACGCAGCGTAACGCCTAGTTCCTGAGCAGACCAGATAATGAACTGCCGTACAGAATATTGCACACCTGTGGCTATGACGAAGTCCTCAGGCTGGTCCTGCTGCAGCATCAGCCACTGCATGCGCACATAATCTTTGGCATGGCCCCAGTCACGCAGTGCATCCATATTTCCCATATAGAGGCACTCCTCGAGGCCCTGAGATATATTGGCTAAGCCGCGTGTAATCTTGCGTGTCACAAAGGTTTCACCTCGTCGTGGTGACTCATGATTAAACAGAATGCCGTTGCATGCGTACATGCCATAGGACTCTCGGTAATTCACCACGATCCAGTAGGCATACATCTTTGCTACAGCATAGGGAGAACGCGGATAGAATGGTGTGGTTTCACTCTGCGGGGTTTCCTGGACCTTACCATACAGCTCTGAGGTAGAGGCTTGGTAGAACCGCACCTTTTTCTCCATTCCAAGCAGGCGAATCGCTTCCAGCAGGCGCAATGTGCCAATGCCATCCACGTCGGCAGTATATTCAGGTGATTCAAAACTTACTGCCACATGCGACTGTGCACCTAGATTGTACACCTCATCTGGCTGAACCTCCTGCAGGATCCGGGTCAGATTTGAAGTATCGGTCAGGTCACCGTAATGCAATACAAAGTTCTTATTCTCCACATGGGGATCCTGATAGATGTGATCCACACGCTGGGTATTAAATGATGAAGCACGGCGCTTGATGCCATGCACCTCATATCCTTTTTCGAGCAGAAGTTCTGCCAGATATGAGCCATCCTGCCCGGTAACACCCGTAATCAATGCTCTTTTCATAATTTCATCCTAATCTACTTATTAAGGAGTCGGAACTTATCACTCCTGCACCTATAATTGAATAAAGAAATATTAGCACTATTTGCACTGAAAAAACTGCTGTAGCTTACTCAGGATACCACCAATATGGTTACGTCTGAGGGAGATATAACTCTCACGCGATTTCTGAATAATATTGGCAATAGAGCTATTGCTTCCCCCCACAGTGAATTTTACTAATACCTGTGGATGTATGTAGTGGTACTCTACCTTAACTTTCAACAAAAGACGCAACATGCCGGAACAAGGAGCGGCGATCAGCGAGAACACATATCACTTCATCATATGCCAACATCCACTTTTCAGCCCCCATGTGCCATCGATTCGAGATCCCCCCTTTTCATCAACACCAATTCCCTGCATCATCAGTATTTCAGCATAAAAGCGGGAGTGATTAAAGTGACCGAACATTTTCAAGCATTACTGGAATCGCTAAGTGCCGAGCTTAAAGAGATGGACTCCGGGTGGAGCGACTATTTTAATGGACTTCGTTTTTCCTATTTGGAGCATTTAAAGGAACTGTCAAGATTCCCCCCTCATGGCATCACCCTAGAGGTCGGTGGCTTTCCATTCAATTTCTCCTTTTGCCTTAAGAAACTTGGCTATGATCCCGTTGTCCTTGATCTTGCACCTGAAAGAATGCAGCCATTCATCAGCAAGCATGATCTGAATGTCATACAAGTGGATGTGGAACAGGAGGGGCTTCCACTCAGAGATGGATCTGTAAACCTGATTGTTTTCACCGATACCTTCGAACACCTCAGGATCGATCCTATCTTTGTACTTGAAGAGATGGCCCGCGTATTGGCACCAGATGGAACACTTTACCTCACCACCCCCAACTTTTATCGCCTGGGTAATATCGCCAGAATCCTTCTGGGCAAGGGGCCAATGAACCACCCCCTCAACGAATATCTCAAATTGAGGCGAGCAGGCCATATGGGGCATGTGCGCGAATATACCGCGAAGGAGTTGGAAAGCCTGCTCAAATTTGCCGGTTTCACGGATCTCTGTGTTCAATACTCCTCGCCGGGAAGAAGTTCTCGTGGAGCTGTTGTAGATTTATTACACCGGATACTCATTCCGATGCGCCCACAACTGGTGGTGATGGCAAAAAAGAGCTAGCTCATCCCGAATAGTTGGTCGAATCGCTACAGAGACCGTCCTATTCATGCATCAGTATAGAACTAGATTAAGCAGAGCCTATCCACACTAACCTGATGGATGGCGACACCCTCTGTATTTTCGCCAACTTCTTCACCACCTGATCTTGCTAGGAAGATCGTTACTCGCCTCGTCGAAAAAATTGAGGCAATTTGCTGAAGTTTTTCCACAACAGCGCTCCGATACCGCCGACGCCGTTTCGTTTCAGAACATCGTAATCTTCACGCGACTTCCTGATGATATTGAGCAGCGAACGATTACTCTCGCCACCGACGCGCATTCTTACCATCAACTGCGGAATATAGTGGCAGCAAAACCCCGGCTGCCCCAGCATGCGCAACATGCAGTCATAATCGGCCGCGATACGAAAGCCGGTATCGAATCCGCCCAGTCGCTCGTAAAACTCTCGGCGCATATAAAACGTAGGATGCGGTGGCATCCAACCCTGCTTCAGTTTATCCGCTCTGAAATCACCAGCCTGCCAGTAGCGAATCACCCGATCCGGCTCACTCTTGCTGACATAGACCAGATCACCATACGCCGCATCCACAGCCGGATCGGTGAAGGCTTCCGCAACTGTTGCCAGCACATCGTTACCGGCATAGAGATCGTCGGCATGCAGAAAACCGACAACATCACCGCTGGCGCGCGCTATGCCCTTATTCAGGGCATCGTAGATCCCCGAATCCGGCTCGCTGATCACAATATCGATCCTGTCACGATAGGACTCCAGAACTGCCAGAGTGCCGTCAGTTGAGGCTCCGTCGATCACAATCAGTTCGATATTAGGATGTGATTGATCCAGAACCGATTTAATCGCATCACCTATGGTTGCTGCGCCATTATAGACAGCTGTAATGATTGATATTTTCATTTATAGATGGTTATTTTCGTTCTATAAACCAATCGCCAAGAACCAGCAGATCCATTTTGGTGCGCAGGAAACAGTCCAGTGCCTCTTCCGGCCTGCAGACCACCGGCTCGTTCTCATTGAACGAGGTATTGAGCAAGATTGGAACCCCGGTCTGTTCACCGAATGCGGAGATCAGCTGGTGGTAACGTGGATTGGTATGTTCATACACCGTCTGTAATCGCCCGGAGCCATCAGCATGGGTGACGGCCGGAATCTCTCCACGCTTCTCTTCGCGAATCTGGAACACCTTCATCATAAACGGGACTTCGTCATCCTCCTCAAACCAGTCGGCCACCGCATCGCGCAGAATCGAGGGGGCAAACGGGCGGAACGATTCACGCCGCTTGATCTTCAGATTGAGAATATCCTTCATATCGTCACGACGTGGATCACCGAGAATGGAACGGTTCCCCAGCGCACGTGGCCCCCACTCCATGCGCCCCTGAAACCAGCCGATCACTTTACCCTCAGAGATTGCTATAGCTGTCTTTGTACAGAGCAGCGATTCATCTTCGATCAGTTCAACAGAGCAACCCTCTGCCATAATCTTCTTACGTTTTGAGTCGAGCAGATCAGCAATCACTGTATTGTCGAATGATGGGCCAAAATAGGCATGATCCATAACAAATGAACGTGCAAAGCCAGGCTGATCGCAGCAGACACTATAAGCCGCACCTATGGCACCGCCGGCATCTCCTGCTGCCGACTGAATATAGACCTGCTTAAAGGGAGTGTTCCGTCGCACTTTCCCGTTGGCAACGGAATTCATGCCGCAACCACCAGCGATACAGAGGTTATCGCTGCCGTGACGCGCATGCAGTTTGTTGAGCAGGTGGAAAAAGGTCTCCTCGTACATCTTCTGCACCGAGTGTGCGATATCCTTGTGCCGCTGGGTGAGCTCCTCCCCCTTCTCCCGAACCGGTCCCAGAAGTTCTGCCATTTTGTCCGAGAAGAGTCGACCAACGGAAGGGATGCCATTCTCCCATTCATAATCGACCTTCTCCCTGTGGTGGCGGAAGTAGTCTAGATTGAGTTTGAAGGAGCCGTCATCCTGCAGCAGCACAATTTGGCGCATCTGATCCATGTAGGCTGGTTCACCATAAGGCGCTAACCCCATCACCTTGTACTCATCGCCATAGTGTGGAAAGCCGATAAACTGTGTCAGTGCCTGATAGAAGGTGCCCATCGAATGGGGAAAATAGACCTTATCGTCAATGCTGATCTCAGAACCACGACCGATCCCCCAGGATGCACTGGCAAAATCTCCGAAGCCATCGACGGATACCACAGCCGCTTCGTCATACGGGGATACATGAAAGGCCGAACTCAGGTGGGCCAGGTGATGCTCGATATGCCGCACCTCGCCATTGAACGACTGCTCAGGAAAGGCGTGCGCAAGCTCCTGCTCGATGGATCGGCGTTCTTTCTGGTTTTTCAAGCGATCCATGATTAGACCGAACTCAGGTCGTTTCTTCAGGGTAAAGCCGATCTTCTTCATCAGATTGGCTTTCGGATCAGAATTGATCGCAACCACCGCAACATCGCCCAGCGAGATGCCAGCTTCCTCCAGACAATAGCGGATCGATTCACTAGGAAAACCGGCCCAGTGTTTGATACGACGAAAGCGTTCCTCTTCGACAGCTGCCACCAGTTTGCCATCGACTACTAGGCAGGCTGACGAATCGCCATGATAGGCGTTGATTCCGAGAATATTCATGTTTCACCTTCTCCCTAAATACAACTCACGCACCGCAATACTAGATCATAGCACGCATTCATTCCATGCTAGCAGCCACACACTCAACAAATGCTGTACAACATCTTCCGATATAACCAACACCAGAGCAGACAGGTCAGTGGGAACATCAATTACAAGGCTCTTCTGTAAATGGAGCAACCACCTAGCCACTCAAAGCTAGTGAGCACATCGATACAGATCGAACGAGATATCACTCCCGCCAAGGTGACAAATCGATATTCAGTAGTGCCTCCAGTCGACGATTATAGGGCTCAAAACAGCCATCCAACTCCTCGATCACCATTCGATCCCTAGCCTCCCTTTCTATGGGCCTAGAACTCTGATTTACGAGAGAATACAGCGCATGAACGGCTTGTTTAATCCTACCCGGAATATATTTGGCAGCATATTGACTAAGAACACCATGCGTCCTGCCTCGAAGCCGATGCAATATCTTATTTCTTACCGGCCGAGACTGATTGTAGGCCACAAAATCAAAATGTTCGTAGAACGAATCATCAATATTCAAAGCCTTGGTCAATTGCTGAACTGTGCCGAGAGGATCGGCAACCAGTTCTTCAAATAGAACCACATGAATCGACTCTCTGCCTATAGCGGAAAGCCACTGTTCCATATAATCGACATAACGACTCTGCGCGATCGCCATACGGAGAATCGGCCGATGTTCCAGTAGCCCGCCCTGCGTTTGAATGGCATCGACGAATTCCCTGAAGGAGACAGAGAAATCAAGGGTACCAAGATTGTTGCGGGCGAACTGATACAGTGAATAGATACGCTCGGAAGGCTTTCTGAGCACTACGATAATCTGCTTCTTCTCCAGTTGGGAGATAAATTCGAGCGCAGTTCTCTGATAGAGATAATCAGGAGTCGCCTCCAGACGATAATGCTCCGAAGAACACTCAGTAAAGTATCTTGAATATCCTGCGATGCCTTGCTCGAGATAATTGGGCCAGTCATCCCGTTTCATCGGATAATCGTGATCAAGCAGGTAGTAGGTCTCTTTCTCGGATGCCCCGCAAATATCAGGATGCTCGGCAAGCCAGTGAAACAGCGATGTTGTTCCGCACTTGGGGGCACCGATGATAAACAGGTTTGGAGCTGTTATTTCCATTACGCCTTCACATCCTTAGTCGCCAACTGCCTGCCTAGCCAAATATAGAGAAACAGGACACCGAAAATAAATTCGATATTGATAGCCCATACCGGTGCCAAATAGTTCACCGAATCAAACATTAATATAATCAGGGATACTTTGGCCGCGCTCTCGAAAAAGGTTACGATGCACAAGCTACGCAATTTCAGAAGCGCATATGCGCATCGCACAGGCCACCGAGTGGCGCCGATCCATACAATCATCATACCAGCCAGCCAGTACGCTTCGTGGGCTTGAGGAATATTTGTCTCTCCCACCCAGAACGCCAAAACCCAGTGCCCAAAGAGTGCGAACCCCAAGCCCATTGCCAGACTGGCAGCAGCGGTAATCAACTGTCCCTTATGGTATATCTGCACCAGGCGTTGATGCTCTCCTCGGGAGTCGCAGTGGATGAAATAGGGTTCTGCAGTCGAAGCGATTCTCCAGATCACCTGTACACAGAGATAAGGGATCTTCACCAATAGGGCATACAGGCCAGCAGCTTGCGTACCGCCCAGCCACCCCACCAGCATAGCATCCATCTGACCTGCTCTGGCCAACAATCCGTATATTGCATACTTCACGCCCATCCGGCCGATCAGACGCCGGAACAGAGGCATGCTGCTTCGGTTGGGAAAACGGTACCGAATCTCAGCACCTCTGCGTGCTGTATAGCGCCATCCAAACCAACTGGCCCAACGTGTGCAGAGGGTGCTAAGCACCATACAAATAAAGACCCAGTACAGCTCGCCGAACAACATCAACGCGGGCACGGCCAGAATGAAAAAAAACACTGAATTGAATATCTGAAGAAGATTCCCGACCCAGTGATATTTTGCAGCCTGATAAGCAAGCAGCTGAAAATTGAAGTCGTATTGCAACACGATGTACAATGAGACCGATAGTGCCAATATCCAAACCGCTTCGGCATCCATCTTCTCAGGGAACAGAAACAGCGGAGAATCCACAGCCGCAACAGTTGCCATAAACAGGGCTGCAACGAAACAGCCATAAATTATATAGATGGATCCTGCCAGACTGTATGCATTCGAAGCTTCACTCCACTCTTCATGCGCTGCGTGCTCCGCCATCACTCTGGCACTGCCGCCATCAATCCAGATCAAGCCGACCGAAGCGACATGAACCATCGAGAAAATCATAGTAGCCGCACCGAAACCTTCGGTTCCAATAGTATTCAGATAGACCGGCACCAGAATCAATTGAACCAGTGCCGCAACCACCATCACTGCATAGTTACTGGCCAATGCAACCAGATAGGAGCGTGGATTCATCTGCGAAAGCTGCTTGAATCTGGAAATCATACCGAGATCAACCATGGCTGGCCGTTCTTATAACCAGGGCGTCGCATTAGCATTAGGAATCAGCAGCCAATGCTGTAAGTAGATTTTCCACGACCTTCACCATTGGCGGAATCTCAATATCTTTGCTGCCAGATTTTTCCTGCATTGCCCGGGCTTTGTCGACAGCCGATAGCAGAGACGCTACATCATCAACGACAACAAGCTTTCCCTCTTCAGCCAGTGCCAATGCCAACTCCTGCTGATGATCATCTACATGTTCACCATACTTTGCTCGCCGGGGCATTACGACAGGCACCTTCCTTTCTCGAATGGTATGTATTACTGAACCTGCGCCAGCATGCACAATCACCACTTCGGCACTACGGATCTGTTCGACAAACTGATCCATACTCAAAAATGCGTGGCCTTCGCAACGCGGATCATTGAACGGTGTATGTCCATGCTGCACTACAATCGGCTTGGGCAGCAAATCTGCGCAAGCAGTGATAGCATCAAGCAGGCGCGTAAACGGCTGATTGGCATTGCCAACAGAAACAAACGTGCTCACAGCAGCGGCCCTGCATATTTACCCTTGGGGAAAAATCTAGCCAGCGATTTCCATTGATAAAAAAAGTCGTGCGCCAAAAGATGCATGATCTTGGCGGTCATTGAGGGTGCGGAGATACGCGTGATCGTCTCGATAAAGACGATACGGCAACCGAACAGATAACGCCCAATGATGGCGAACGGCACAGCTGGACCTGCACCGGTACTGAGAATCACCTGCGGCCTTTCACGACGCAGAATACGAAAGGCCTCCCAGAGATTAATCAGCTGCTTCCAGTCGCGCTCGGAGTGGACGATGAAATCAGTCCTCCCAACCATATCCGGCGGCAATTCGGCATGATTATTGAGCACATAGAAGTGCTCGTACTGCTCATAGGAAGGCATCAGACAGCGCACTTCTGTCAGATGACCACCGCAGGATGAAACAATGCAGAGCTTCATTTCTTACCGGAAAGAGTCATCGACTTCCACAAACCGCTGATACGGCCAACGCCACGAAAATCAATATTATGAAATCCCTGATCCTGCATGAATTGCGTCAATGTCTGCCGGGAGAAGAACTTGATATGACCACCATCCCAGTCGACGGTGAAATGTTTATCCCAGCCGCCAGCCAATGAGAGAGCCAGATTTTTGAGGTAACCGTGGTATGGCGTGGTTAAGATCATCCGCGCGCCGGGCTTAAGTACGCTATATCCAGCTTCCAGCAGCTTTCTCGGCCAATAGAGGTGTTCGATCACCTCCATCGAGATCACGACATCGAAATCAGTGCCGACAATATCGGCAAAGCCATCGTCATAAACCGAGACTGTTTCGAAACGGATACCGGGAAAGCGCTCTTTGGCCAGCTCAACACCATCGGCCGATGCATCCACGGCAACCACGTCGTGCCCTCTGGCCTGCAAAGCCGCAGCTAGGGTGCCATTGCCACACCCCAGATCGAGAACCCGCACCGATTCTTGCGGCAACAGCTTCAAAATTTCCGGAATCAGCATATTGTTGGCTTCGGTCAGTTCGGTATCCTGCCATCCATACTGCTGCTGAACACTATCGCTCATATCAACTCTCCTTAGATACTTCAGCGACCATACCTCGGACCAGTCGCAGCGTTTTCTGTGCCGCCTCGAACCAATTGTACCGTTCAGAACGCTGCCGCATTGCTTGCGATAGGGCCACATATCGCTCCGAATCTGTCAGCCCGACAAGCTTATCGGCCAACTCCGCTGCATTATACGGCGAAAACCGCGGCGCATCCGAGCCTGCAACCTCCCGGTTTCCCGGTACGTCGGCAATCAAAAGTGGTAGCGAATGAGCCATCGCCTCCAACAAGGGAAATCCGAACGATTCGCACAAGGAGGGGAACACAAACAGATCAAGTTGATCGTAGAGGCCGGGCACCTGATCCTGGCTCAACTCGCCGTGATTAATCACTACATCGCCAATACCTACCGCCTCAACTTTGGCCAGAATCGACTGACATTCGGGCAGGCCCGGATTCAGGGTCAGGTGCAATCTGAAATCGATATCGCCACGCTGCTTTAATATCCGTGCAGCCTCGATCAGCACTTCGAAATTCTTCTGTACCCCGAACTTTGTGATATAACCGATATGCCACGGCCGATTCTCCTGACAGCTACGCAGCGGTGAAATTGTCCGGGCCAGACCGCAGCCGTGCGGGATAACATGGATCCCCCGCCGTTCAATGCCTGCAGCCCCGGCAATGGCATCAGCCAGCGCAGCAGTCTGCACGGTTACGGCTGAAGCCTGCTGCAAGGAGCGGATAATCCAGCGCCGTTTGGCACGCCATATCCATCTTGAGATGGTCGACAGGCTGGCCTGCATGCGTTGATCAAAGATATCGGAGAAGTGCCCCGCATGTTGCTCCAGCAGCAACGTCGGGCATGCCAGTTTACGCAGCGGCAGGTAGTTGGTCTGAGAGAAAAGCAGATCCGCCCCGATGTGCCGGACAAGTCCAGGCAAGGTGACATTGTACCACCACTGCACATGCAAAGGAGAATGTCCAATATTGGAGAAAAAATGTCCTGTCACACGCGGGTGTGAGAACACCTCAAGATCAGCAATCGAGCCGTGAGCAGCTACATGCCACCGGATTGAATCATCTAACTTGATCATATGAAGTAGAAGGTTTTGCAACACCACTAGTGAGCCCCCCTCCTTGATCGAAATGGCATTAATCAGGACAATCATTCGGGTACTCGAAAGCCAGTCACAACACTCCACCTGCCGAGGAAAGAGGCTAAAGGTAGTTTGCATAGCAATTTATCTACTCGTGAATTCATGGAGATATTCATCGGTTTAATGGCATCAACAACAAAACCTTCAGGAATCAGCTGACATAATTCCTTGTGGTGCAAACGACTGTATCTGATATTCCCATTGCTAAAGGAACCATGGATATCACCCTTCAGGTAGTTTTTTATATTTATATTAAAACAGGATAGATAAAAGCGACCTCCTGGGATCAATGCGCGGAGGGTTTTCTGCATAAATGAATATTGTACATCCCAATCTCCGAGATGCTGCAGGAAATCAGTCATCAACACTACAGAAACACTTTTTTCTACAAAGCTCACCTCGTTCAGGTCGGCCCTAACAAACTTTGGATGGATAATGTCTAACTGACTCTTGTTCAACAATAAACTCTGTGTAGAGAAATCAATCGAAACAAGCTTCTCAAATCCATAGTCTTGCAATATCTCAGTGGAAGGGCCTGGGCCACAACCAAGGTCAAGAATCGGCCGTTGTTTGGCAAACTCTGGTAATAAACTAATAAATGTTGATAGCGATTCCCTATGGCTCCCGAACTTACAATGCTGAAGATAACCGTTGGCCTGCTTGTCACGAATCACATGTTCAGGCTTCTCAACCAATCTAGAATCAGGAGTATACAAAATAATATCCTCGAATATTTCGAGAGTATTGTTGCAACTTTCGCACGCCATTTCATTCGATCCAAATCGCCACTTATTGCTGCCACACCGCGAACACTGCACGATTTGCATCAGTTCATTATTTATCATAAACACCTCGTCTGAATCGGCTTGTCCAATACAAGAAATCCCAAGCCCCCATAACAACAGAAGCAAAATCCTTAATCGAATAGTCCTGCCTGATATCAAGTCGAGGTAAGGCAAATCGATCTGCATTGGTATTGAGTGCGCGATGAATACACGCAGTGGCCGTTTTATATCCCGTATCGCGAACTGTATTTCTGACTAACGAATTATTATGCCCCCAAGTATAGGAAAAGTGGTCGCAGGGCATTCCAATGCGCCGTTCAATATCCATTTTGGAATCAATCAATTCTTTGGAAATCACTGACTCGGTCTGCTGAGTTAGATCCAGGTGCAGCACGCCATGCGATCCGATCGTCCAATCCTGACGCTGCAACTCCAGAACCTCATCCCAGCTCATGAACTCTTCATCGGGATAGTGCCCCTGCCCGGCATCGGAGGTTTCATGTCCATCATCGCGAATATGGCCGCTGTTGAGATAGACCGTCGCAGGGAATCCATATTCAGCCAGGATCGGTGCGGCCGTATCGTGAACGCTGCGATAGCCATCATCAAAGGTCAGCGCTACCTTCGGGCGACCATTATTATCGCCACTCCTCTGCGCCAGCAGATTATCGAGTGCCATCACATCCGTATGCTCTGCAAGCCAGGTCATCTGTTGGCGGAACTGCTCAACCCCGGTAGCCAGCTCCCCGCCACCCACAGAGTGATAGATCAGAATCACCCGTCTGTCAGCGCTGCGGGAACCAAGTAGGGTGTAGATACGGCCAAGGCGACGTTTCCATTTCAGACTATTTGTTATTACGACTTTCATTTACCACTCTCTTTCATGCTTTCAGAAACAAAAAACTCGATCGTTCCATCCGTCAACCGTCCCATTTCTATCAACCAAAATATCCGCGATTCCATAACACTGTTCTATCATTGCACCTTTCTTCCTGTTACCACGGTCATTCGACCTAAGAAACCGGAGAAAGGAAAGCTTCTGGCTATACGATCCAACAGCGGTGTATGAAATATATTCATCGGATAGATATTCTCGATCGATAACTGCTGAGGAAACAGTTGATGCAACTCCAGATGATGAATTCTTTCATAAGGAATTGATCCATTGGCATATGCGCCCTGTATGTCACCCTTTATATAATTTTTTATATTGAGGTTAAAGCAGGACAGGTAGAATCGCCCTCCAAGGATCAAGGATTCCGATGCGTTCGACAAAAATTGTTTCTGAACATCTCTGTTGCCAATATGCTGAATAAAATCAGCCATCAACAGCACTCCGCAACTTTCCGGCTTGAACAAGAATTGATTCAAATCACCTCTGACAAAGTCATAATGGCAGGAATGGGGCACGTTGAGACAATTAAGGCGTATACGTTCAAGTGAAAAATCTACTGCCGTCACATTCTCGAAACCGGCATCACATAACATAGTCGTTGCCGGCCCCGCTCCACATCCCAAATCAAAAGCTTTTTCTTGTTTAAGATGGGCAGGAACGGAGGAGAGGAATTCCTGTATTGAAGCAACTTGCGTTGGAAGTTTTTTGTGCCTCAGAGATTTCTTCGCGGCTTCATCTCGTGCTGCCACTTCGCTTCCGACGATCGATTCATCTTCTGTATATATCAGCCCACCCCAGTCAGTGCTCTGAATATCGAATCCGCAAGAAATACATGTACAATTATTTCCGGAACGCTTCCAGCAGCCCGATTTGCATGCGGGGCAAAGGAATCCGGGATCATTCGACAGTTTGCTAGACAACCGGGAAATCCATCTGTTGGCGACACTGATCGATGTTGTTAGTCAGCATCCTGTCGCCTGTCGCATGAAGGAGGACACGACGGTTTGGGTGTATGCCAGCCATCGAATTAAGGGGGCTGCCTGTTTTCCTGTTCATGTATATTGCTCCGATTGTGCTGACCTTCCCAGGTTTCTATTCCAGTCGGTCAGATATACAGCATTAACCCTTTGGCCAAAGCCGTAGGTGAGCCCGGCCATGGCCCAGAAGACCAGCGCCTCCAGCGAACCGGGCGAAACCCACCACGCCTCAAACATCGAGTGCAGCAGCATGGCGAACAGGAATGCCGTCATAATGCCCAGCAGCAGGCGCGCATTTCCGGGTGGCGAGCGCCGATACTGGCGAATCAGCAGCCGGAATAGCATGAACAACCAGATAGTAGTAATCGCCAGACCAACCAGCCCCTGCTCCTCCATAATCGCCAGCGCAGAATTGGCTTTTTCTCGCTTATAGCTACCCGGTTTGAAATATTTAGGTTGATTATTAATGATAACATAGTGGCCCACCTCGATCTGCGCGCCATAACCTCCGCCCAGAATCCCCCCCTCTTTCGCCGCCTTGGCCTGCTCAAGAAACGGAATAGCTCGTGATGCCAATGGGCTATCCTCCAACTCCGCGCGTTCCAGCGCCCCCTTCATAATAATCGCACCGTAAACAAAGTTACTCGCGTTCGAGATCAGTTGCGGCAGAAGTAGTGTAATGATGATCACTGCTGGAGCTGATAGTGCCGCTAAGGTCATCACGATCGTTTTGCGTTTGGCACCCATGCCGATCAGGCAGCCAAAGCCGGTAATGCCAGCCACCAACATGGCATTGCGCGAAAGTGCTGCCAGAAACACATAGATCAGCGCCAGCAAAACCGTCCACCATAGCAACCGATGCGATCCGCCATGCACAAACATTCGATACAGCACCAGCGGCACACAGAAGGCTGCGGCAATGCCAGTGAGGTTAGGATTGCCTGCACCTTCATATAGCTGCCCATAACCGGATGCAATTTCGGTAGGAATACCTGCCGTAACCAGAATGAGGAAAAAAATACCCATAAAGGGGAAGAGCAGATCCAGGGCGCGTTCACCTTGCCGCCATGCCCAGGCAGCACCGAGTGCAAACATGGTACACGAGATCACGATAAAGCCCGTTGCCTTGAACAGCGACAGGCTCGTTTCAATCGACCAGATAACGGTAATGAAGGGCCAGGCAAACAGCAGCATGGTCACCAAAGCCAGCGGCGATCTGAAGATCATTCCCCACTGATTTCGTGATAGAACCCATAGGAACCCTAATAACACAAACCCCCAGCGGGTAGTGCCATTAAACAGAAAGGAGAGCGATGGTGATGTGCACAGAAACAGTGCCACAAACAGAAACGGCAGCATCCATGTTGAAGGCTGACTCAGGCGATAATCAAGCATCTTTCCAGCCTTCAACCATAATTTCAGCTTCGGCCGACAAGTCCCACTTCCTGATCAGATCGAGGCTGTTCTGCCCCATGCTCAGACACAGATCCCGGTCATCTACCAGCTTATGCATGGCATCCTGCAAGGAGGTTATCAAACCTGCATCAACAACCAGACCGGTTTCACCATCGACAACCAGATCGTCAACAGCTCCCACCCGATCACTGGCGATCACCGGCAATCCAGCCGCCATTGCTTCGTTGACCACCAGTCCCCACGGCTCGAACTCAGAGGGCACCACAGCCACATCGGATATCGCAAATGCCTCAGTCACGCCTGCAAAATCCCTGCGCCCGACATAACGGATTCGAGCATCCTGTTCGACAGCCGCCTCAACCAGACTACGGCATGTACCATCGCCGACAATCAGCAAACCGACACCGGGCTGCTCCAGCTGTTCAAATGCTTGCAGCAGCAGCGCGAGACCTTTGTGGGCTTCCAGCCGGCCGACATAGACGAACAGGCAGGCGGATTCAGCCACCCCCAACTCCGATCTGATTGCATCCCGCCGTCCCCTGACCTGTGCGGCCAGGCTAGGCAACTGAGTGTCGCTCTCCATACTGATTTTGCGACCATGTGCAGCTCCGATCAGCAATGCTGCGGTTAATAACGGATGCCCCCATCCGGCCAAATGCAGCCAGTCGAACTGGCCGCTTCGAATCAGGCTGGCAATGCGCCTCAACACTGCCAACCGTCCGGACGGCAGCAGCTCCAGTCCTTCATCTTCAGGCATCTCGCCCCAAGGTTGGGATGCATTCTCGCTGATAAACAGGACATGCAACAGCAAACCGGGATGCTCTTCGCGCAGCACCCGGATGAGATCGAGGATATAGGGTGCGGGTTCAATATAGATCATCAACACCCGCAAATCCTGCACCTCATCTCTCATTTTACTTTACCGCTTAGCATTTCAACCTGCGCAGCGATCACGCTTGCAGTATGATCCCACGAAAATTGACGGGTATACTCAATCTGATCGCCATGATCCTGTAAATGCAACTGCTGATTGACGGCATCAACAAGAACTTCGGCAATACTGACTGCATCAGTGGGATCAATATGGCAGACGAATGCCCCTCCCACCTCTGTTAAAGCCGAGTGATTGGGGGCAAGGCATTGTACGCCACAAGCCATCGCCTCTGCCAACTGCATTCCGAAACCTTCATGCAACGACAGCTCCAGATAGAAACTTGCCGCAGCATACAATTCACATAACCGTTGCCGATTCTCACCACCGAGAAACGGGACAAAGATAAAGTCACTGCCTTCAACCAGCGCATGTTGAGTCAACCTCTCTCTGAGCTCTCGCACGTAGGCATGATTCTCTCGAACACCGGCGATAACAAATGGCATCGTCATGCCCTGCTGTCTGGTGGCCGCAATCACTTCAGGCAGCACCGCATAGTTTTCTCTGGGGTCCCCGGTTGCAAAGCTCAGTATATAATCTTCGCAACCGAACAGGTTGCGTATATTCACCACTGCTTCTGCTCTGCAGACATCATAGAACTCGCCGGAAATTCCACAGTAACCGATTGCACTCTTCTCATCACAGATGCCATAGCGCGAAACGCATTCACGTCTGGTGAATTCCGAGTTGCAGACAACAAAGTCACTGGCCTGAATAGCTCTAATCCGAAAATGCTCCTTAACGCCATAGATCACTTTTCGCGGTATCGACAAAGGCGTTTTCTGAGCCCGGGCAATCAACTCATTGATATCATGGCAAACGGTGATTGTCGGAACAGGATATTTTCTGCCTACGCAATCGCATAGTCTCAGGAACAGATCGCCTCCACCGCTCCGTAGCACTGCGGGAACCGTAATCAAACCAAGCTGCAAATCTGACTGATGCTCAACCTCGATTTTCGTTAACCGCGCCGACCAGTTCAGGGGCGGCATAACCTCCCGAAACACAATCAGTCTGATCATCCATGATGACGGCAACATGCGATCCAGGCGAGAAATCACCTCATAAGCATACTTGCCAACACCTTTGGGGTTGACGCTAAGCGTAGTTGCATCCACCAGAAGGGTCGGCATTAGCCTGCCTTGACCATTTCGACATAAATGCTCTCGGCAATCCGGTGCTCGTCATCCCTGTCAATATGTAACGATGCATCATCACTGCTGTTTACTGCCGATAACACCACCTTCTCAAAACCGGCAGCACGCCCGTAACGCTCCAGGGTTTCAAAGTCATAGATACTTCTGTGATCTCCGCCCCAGTTCACAATCGAATAGATCGCGTCAATGGCGTGCTCCTCCCACGGATGCGCCAACGCAATAAAATCGACGTCGCCTTCAGCATATTTACGCATAAACTTACCCGTATCCGGCACCACCACCCTGTAAACCCCACCAGGTTTGAGCACGCGATATACATCGCTCAGATGTTGCTTCGCCTCAACCGGTAGCAGGTGCTCCATGAAATGTTCTGAATAGCAGCGCGCAATGGACTGGTTTTCAAACGGCAACCTGCGCCTTAAATCAAACACCAGATCAACATGGTCAGCAAAAAAGCAGTCCATGTGGGTCCAGCCCGGATAACTTGTATCGCCACAGCCAAACACGATTGCCGGCTCGTCATTCAGCATGGCCGTGGACAAGCGTTTCCTGAACATTGGCAGCCAACCGTACAGTCGAATGAACATCATTCTGACTTCAAAAAACAGATTCCGAAGAAAATATGTCGGGATACCGGTTACACCGCAGAAGCGTTTCAATAAATCTTTCATATTTTCCCCAAAACTTTACCAATTTTCAGAGCACATCCCCCAACCCTATTCAACGGTATGTACTCCTTTCCGGCAAGTGAGACCTCCTCGCCGCCCATCTTCTTCTTGAAGGCGTAAACGCCCGGATTATTGATTGGATCGATCCCCTCAAGGTCATAGCGGCTGCAGCCCATACCAATGCCCCACTCGATCACCGCCCACTGTACTGCCTCACCGACACGCTGACGCGACAGTTCGCGATCAGATGCGCCCCAGAAGTAGTGCAGATGTTCACCAGAACGGGCAACAAATGCACCGGCACCGATCTTGCCTTCGTGTTTGGCCAGGAACAGCTGCATCTCACAACCATCGGTTTGTGGCGAAAGGAGAAGCTGCTGCATTAACACTTCAGAACCGGGAAGCTCAAAGTCCTTGTCCTGGCTGATCTGTGCACACATGCGAAAGAACTCGGTTACCTCTTCGGGCGTTGTGGCTCGCACCACCTCCACACCTTCGCGCCCGGCCCGGCGCACGCCGTACATCCACTGCTTGTCGATCCGCCTCTTCAGGCCATCGGTGCCGAGTGTCAGGTCGATCCAGATCGTATGCACCGACGATTCGGATTCGGCCGGCCGGTAGTGATCGAAAATGGCGACTGCAAAACCGCGCTGTTTCAGCTCCCTGCACAGCGACTGCTGCATCGCTTCACTAGCATCACCAGCCACGACAGGACCGCGCGGAATCCAGGCCACCTTACCGAGCAATGGCAGGCGCCGGGTTTCCACTCGCGCCATGCCGTGCGGCATCCCATTCTGCTCACTGATCAGATAGATGCTCTCCAGCCTGTCCACATGCTGCCGGGCTTCGCCCCAGGCGGCCGACTGCAGAGGGTGACCGGACAGTCTTGCCAACCTGTGATCCCACGCATTGGCATCAACCTGATGCCAGCCGTTATCGGCTATTGCTTGCTTCTCCCTGCCCATCGGATATCAGGAAGCCAGTTCCGGATAGAGCTCTGCAGGGCAGGCGAAGAGATTGATACAGGGCTCGGCAATCGCCGCCTCATCGGTTGTCGTATGGAGACCGCTGATGACACGGAAAATGGTATAGCCACGTTGTTCAAGAAAGCCGCGCACACTTTCGAGATTGGTTCGTCCCAAGCGCTCGAACATCAACAGTTTCACCCGCTGTGCGGCAAACAGTTTATCCGCTCCGGCAAACACCTGCTCCTCAAACCCCTCCACATCGATCTTCATTACCAGACTTTCGCCATCGACACCAAGTACGTTGTCCAGCGTATCAATGGCAACACGGATGGTATTCTCTCCGGCCTCAGGCACAAAACGACTGGTGGTGGAAAAATCATACTGATCATCGAAATAGAGCTCTCCCGGCTCCGCCCCAACACCGATATTGTGCAGTTCACACGCCACCTGCGGATTGAGCGCGCAGGTCTCCGATAGTGCCCTGAAGGATGATGGTGCCGGTTCGAAACAGATTACCTTTTTGAAGCAATCGAACAGACTGGCTGAAAAAAGACCGACATTGGCTCCAACATCGACAAATGTGTCTGTCAGGGCGCAATGCTTGCGG
Source organism: Mariprofundus sp. KV (assembly GCF_013387475.1). Taxonomy (GTDB): domain Bacteria; phylum Pseudomonadota; class Zetaproteobacteria; order Mariprofundales; family Mariprofundaceae; genus Mariprofundus. The sequence continues at coordinate 105,553 of NZ_VWNB01000002.1, forward strand.
AGAAACAGCATATCATCGCCTTCCGGATTACGGGCGTAGAAGATGCCGCTGTAGGCCGTTGAAGGGTGAACCTGCACTGCCGCTCCATTATCCAAATTACAGACAAAGCTGTGACCAAGCCTCTTGCGAAGCTGCCACTGCATGCCCTTAATGAGGTAGACCACACAGTCAAATCCTCTATTCCCCTCTAAGATCGCACTTAAAACATTGAAGATTCCACTCATTGCATTGTCACCCATCCACCTTCGTGAGGGAGACGAACTGCACATCGTTCTGCAATGAGGCATAACTGAGAAAGTTCGGAATCCCCTTCAACTGCTCTTTGGGCACAAACAGAAAATCTGTGAAAGGTCTCGGCTTAAAGAAATCATCTCGACTGAATCTGAACAACCCTGCAGGTGTAACTGCATAAATAGCGTAATCCAGTTCCTCAATAATGTTAACCGTCTCCTGATTTCCGTGTTCCCGCCTTAGCATCTCACATATCACAATCGGGCGAAGTTGCCTCATAAAGGCCCTTCCTCCTGAAAACACCGAGGCCTCAAAATCCTCAACATCTACTTTAATCAAGACTCTGTCACCTTTTGTATACTTTGAAAGACCAAACTCATCTAGTGTCACTGTCTTAACGGTCATGGATATTTTGGATGCAGACCTTTGTTGCCACGAATCTTCCCGAAGCGTTGCAGTTGCCTCTTCTTCTATCCCGGAAGATCTTACCGGAAGAAAAATTTCAAACTCGCCATTCTTGTCACTCAGTGCCGCATGATGCAGTTCGTAGCTGGAGTGATTTTCTTTCATAAACTCATGGTTCTTAGAGTATATCTGAGGGATTGGTTCAAAGGCATCAATAGAAAGCCCGGAATTCACCTTACTAGCCAATACTGAATAGAAACCTATGTTTGATCCAACATCCACGAAGGCATCAACCCTTTCAAGAAAATGTCTCATCGTTTTCCAAGTATGTGGTTCGAAACCCTGTACACCATTCCAATAGACACCACTTGAGATATACAAACCAACATCCTGAGGAAACTTAAGCGGAACATTGTCATAAACGACTTTACGTCCATTAACCCATACTTTCATGCGAATCTGTCGATCCAAAGTACTACATAGCCACTGCACAGGAAGCAGCAAAGTAGATGACACCAGCGAGAATAAGTAATTTCCTCTCAACTTATTGAGAAATTTCAACACAATAGCCCTCCCAACGGCCGATTCTTGCAGCATGAATACAATAATGAGAATTCGTTTTTCATCAACACTAGCTCAAGCTTTAGAGGCTGTATAATCAATCAAAAGAGTTTGATTTGACTATTTAAGCCGGGGGCAACTTTCTCAACTTCTTTAAGTATAAACTGGTCATCTTCGTTGTTAAAACTGTCCACTGTATAGCGTCTGGATTCATAGGACATAATCGCAGTACTTGTGGGCTTTCTGGAAAAGAACATCGCACCTCTTCGGGAGAGCAGACTTTTAGGAGCTTCAGGTAGTAACGGCATCCTCAACAGTGGCCTTTGATTGATAAAACTGCCGATACTGGGCAAAAATCTCTCGGGACTCTTTAGCAATTCATCATAATCTAGCGACAATACATCATCGCGTTCCAGCCACCGTGCCATCTGGTAGGCCCAGAAGCCGATCCGGCTTAATTGCCGTTTGCCTCGCACCTGTCTAATAAACTCATGAATTGATCCACCGCGATCTGATTCAGGAACAAAATAATACAACGAAACCATCGTACTTTTGATATTTCGATGCACAAATATTTTAAATGCATGCTGTTCAAGATACTTGGAAAGTTCAGCACGAGACTCTGGGATAGGATTCAAATATTGGAAAGGCTCATCGAATGAGGGCAACCGATGCGTTTTGATAATTGGAATCTTTGCTCTATTAAACCATTTGACTTCACGGGAATCGACTTTGGTATTCTTAGAGAGAAACTCATCCAAGTTAATATATGGCGTGTCGCGGAAAGAGAATAACCGTTTATTTACTTCGCAAGCCGAGAACTGCCGTCTAAGTAGATCCATCGTCAAATGAGTGCCTGACCTAGGATGAGAAGCAACAATCACCGGCCGGTTCATCTCATCAAAATCAATATCCCCAGCTAAAGAAATCACTTCATACCCTCTGGAAACTCATAACCGAACAGCTCAATATCATTGGCATAGACACGCCTAACAATCTCCTCGCTTTCTTCACTATAAACGGGGACTCTGCTCGACTCTGATTTATGAGTGACGTTTATCCTGTTTAAAGGCTGTATCGGCAAGCTCAACCTCTCCTGAACAGAAGCTATATCGCAGTCCATGCTTTCAAATTGCCCCACAAAATCCATTTTTAGATTCAAAGCATCGTCACAAACAAAGTAGTGCTGCGGATAGAAATGGATCCAGCTTCGAATATTCTCAGGCGTCACCCACTCTTTCACGAAGCTATCGAAATCGGAGAGTCCAGCCAGATGCTCAGCTGCCCATGTTCTGTCCATCTCATTCATCCCCCCCTTTTTGAGAAAACTATAGGCAGAGTATAGACGACTCCAGGGATTGCGCACGAAGGTGAACTTGAAGTACTCCCTGAACTTACGTGGGTTAGCCTGCTCGTATTCGCTGTATCGCAAGTGTCGCGAACCCTCACCAAATAGGGTTTGAGCCACACTGGTACCAGCAGCTTTGGGGATATGAATAAAAATGCATCGATGGCGATCGGCATAACCACTGTATACTCCTCGACCTCGCATATCAGCGATGCGGCTCCTTAATGAATCAGGAAGCGAAAATTCAATCATCGACTTCATCTTACGTTCTTCCCTGTCAATCTCATCCAAGCTAACCGACTGAAATTATTCATTAGCAGAATTAGAGCATTGGTAGATAGACGTCGACCTTGGAATTGCTTTTGATAGCCCATGCGTTCGAGTTGTTTGGTTGAGAAACATTCAATAAGTTCAATTCGCTCGGGAGCAAGTTCACGCGCCCATTTATTGAAATTATTCTTCATTACAGGTGAAAGCGTATTTTGATGCCCCCATTCAACCCGACTATGAGGAACCAGTTCCTTCTGCTTATTCATGGTATGGTATTGGAGCATGGAAGCTTCAAATTCGAGATTCAGAAAATCACACACTTTCTGCAACTCAGTTTCGGGATTAGTCAGCAACTCCTCATACTTTAGAAATGCCACATGATCATCTGCTACGCTATTCTCAATGAGATCAATCACCTCATTCCATACATTAGTGATATTGCGAATATTCCAACAATTGCTGGAATTAACTTTGAACATTGAGAGATACACATCCCGAATATCACGGACAATTACAACAAAACGAGCATCCGGAAAAATTTTTCGGATCGCATCCATGTCCCACAGATAGGCCGGATTTTTATCACCCCAGACATCGGCATCAGGGTGACACTTTTTGGCATAAGCCCAATAGACCTCAGCAATCGCATCGGCAAGCGGTATTTCACCCATTGCGCGCAACTTCTTATCAATTTCATTACGATCAAGCCTCCACTCTGGAAGCTTCAAATCCTTCTCGTCCCAAACAATATCAAGAAAACACTGCCTGTTTGAGTCATTGATAATCGTCCTTTCATCTAAGTTGTTCTGCAACAACCGGTGAATAAACGTAGATTCCGGGGGAATCGAAATTCTGGAATGAGCAGTCAACATCAGTCTAAGAAGTGTCGTGCCGCAACGGCTCAATCCACTCACCACGAATATCGGACCATGCTGACTGTTGTTATTTAACGACACCAAGCTTTCTCCTTACCGCATCCAGAATCATTTGATCATCTTCATGGATCCCCAATAACAGGTGGATACCATGGAACAGCACATAAACACCTATAAGCAGCGCGATCAAAGAGAGTGCATCAATAGGCCCGGAAGATAGCAGGTTGACCGCCACAGTTGAAATGACGCACACCAACATCGGCAGCAACCATTTTTTGAATCGCACATCCCACCAGGACAGACCCATTTTCCGCCTTGCAATCAGAAGGCTGAACAGATTGCCCAGAAAGATGGTGGAAACAATTCCCAGGCCAACCCCGACCAAGCCGAGGAATTTTGTTCCAATCAACAGAATAATCGCCCCCACGATGGTAGAAAGAATCGTCGCCCGGAACTTCTCTTTTTCCAGGCCGCACATATTCAGTACATTCCCCAAGGGGCCGCACACAGTATTTACCAGTTGCGCGACCAACAACAGCTGCAGCAACCGAGTCCCCTCATCAGCAAACTTCTCGCCAAAGTAGAGCAATACATCGTGGGCAAAGCAGGCAAGAAACAGCAGCAGTGGGAAGGAGAGGCGAACCAGCCAATCTGTGGTCATATGATAGAGGTGGGCTATCTCTTCCTTGTTTTCATTGGCATGCGCTGCCGAAAGCATAGGTGCAGCGATAGAGAGAAACATTTGCAAAAACATCGCAGGCAGGGAAAACAAGGTCTGCGCAATCATCAATACACCGACTGCACTGTTGTCGACAAACGCCGCCGCAGCAAAGCGCTGCAACGGGTTGGCCCAAAACATCAACATTGAATTGCCATACATCACCTTCGCATAAGCTTTCCATTCGGATGGGGTCGATTTCGGTGCTTGGTCCTCAATCGACAAATTGCGCAAATATTTCCTGACACCAAACAGCAGCCAGAGCAGTGCGACGATGGATGATATCACCACCGCCCACACATATCCGATCAAGCCGTAGCCGATATAAAAGAGCCCGATTGTGGCAACAACCTTGGCAATCAGGCGCACAAAAGAGTTGGCAATCACGAAATAGCGAATATCCATGAACCCACGCAAAATTTGCGAGCAACAGAAGATCAGCAACCCCAATGGAATCATCAACGCCATCCAGCGGATCTCAGCTTCGTAGCCTTGCAACTGCGGCACCAATTTAGTGATCAATGGCGTGAGCAGCAAGACAAAAAGCATACCGCCAGCACCCACCCAAAACAGATAGATCAATCCCTTTCTTATTAACGCTCTCGCCTTACCTGTTTCTTTTTTTCGTATATGGGCGGGAAGAAAGCGGAGAACTGTCGGTGCAATACCTAATCCAAGGATCGCTGTGGCAATAGCTATCGACGATTCAATCAGGCCGAATGTGCCCAAGCCTTCCGCCCCAAGAACTCGGGCGAGATAAACCTGGAATGCAAAGCCGACGACAAGGGTAAAAACATTGCCAATCAGGAAATAGGATGATTGCTTGGCAATAGTGATATGAGAGCTCATGTAGCTGATCCGGCTCTCATGTTTTCTCTAAGCTCTTCAAGCCACTGCACGGAAATCAATGACCACTCCCATGCCTTTGCCATCTCCCTGCTAGACATGGCCATGCAACTCAGTTTCTCTCTATCTCTAATTAACGTTCCAACCGTTGAAATCAACTCATCGTCATCCCATACAACCACACCATTTTTTCCATCGATAAGAGTCGGCGCCTCGTAAAACCCGAATAAAATCAATGGCAAGTCGCAAGCTGCAGCCTCCTGCGCCACCTTTGGCACACCTTCAGAGAGCGATGGCAAGACAAAAAGATCGGCCTTACGGAAGGCTTCGGCTAGCTCTTCAGGTGATACTCCACCCACAAATTCGAGGTTGGTAATCCGCTGCATCCGCTGCTCGGCTTTTAATCGTTCGAGCAGTCCATCGCGGTCTCCGCCATACCACTTGAAATCGGCATCGGGAATAGCCTTGGCCAAGGCCAGAAAAAGCTCCGGGCGCTTCAGCGGATAAGCAGTGCCAGCGCATACGACCGTGATACGTTCCCTCTTCTGGGAACCAACAGCAGGATAAAACACCTCCGTATCAACCCCCAGAGGAATCACCGAGAATTTATCCCCGAAAAGAAATTTCCCGATTTCAGCAAGGAAGGGACTGATGGCAACCACATGATCTGCCATAGCGAGCACTTTTACATAGTGCTTACTAGCCTCGAATGAGAGAGTGTGAATCTCATGCCCTACCTTTTTTTCAAGTTCCATTTTTGTCTCTGGCGGCATCCATGGAATACCTTCCAGAGTGGCAATCACCGGCACCTTTTTGGCGATCAGTTTTCTTAGTCTTATCCCCCATGCATCGAACCATTGATGTCCGGGGTAAAAAATCGCGTCGTAACTTCCGAGATATCGTATTAGACAATCCCACTGCCAAAAACGGCCTTCAATAAGCCGGAAAATATGGTGTCTCGATATCTCCGGCCGGATATCATCCGAGTCAGCGAAAGCGGCAAACTGGATATCAGAAGGAGCCCACGCCTTTAGTAATGCGCGAGCATTGAGATTTTGAGCATTATGGTTGCTTTCATCGACAAGCCTAGGAATTAGTACTTTCATGAAACGCATGCTCCTTGGCGCCCTTAACTGTTTCAACAATTCCTTCTGCTGCCCTCTTGCCCATGGCTTGGATTCCTTGTTTAGACCAGTGCATCCAGTCTCCAGTTCTGTATTGCGATCCATCGAACCGCCCCGGATCCAGCAATAATGCCTGGGAAAACTCCCGGCATACCTCACGAATGATCTCATTGTTTTTTTCGAAAAGAGCTATGAATCTAATGATCTCATTATCATCAAGGTCGTGGCCAAGAGGAGAGGTCACGTTATCCTTGTCATAACAATACAATGAAAGAACCGGAATGATCCCGTTTTCAACACTCAGGGCACAGAAGGATCGGAGATTGTTTCGATATGTCGAGAAATGCTCTTCAGTCAGCTCAAGATTGCTTTTGAAATGCATATTTTTTACTAGATATGAAATCAGAGCTCCGCTACCTGATGACAGGCGCATTTTCAGATACTGATACACATATGACACCCTGATATCAGGAAGGTGTATACCCTGCTCGAAACAGACGGATTTCCGATTGTGCGAGTAATCCGGTTTAAATCCAGCAACACTCTGGCAAAGCCATGCATCGGTAAGATTTTGGTGGAATATCGCCATATCGGGTTTCAAAGGCAGGCCCTTAAGCTGAAAGTCGATCAGGCTTTCGATGGATGTATAGGCGCTAACTCCTGCATTGATAACCTCGACAGGGGTTCCGGTCATTTTTTCCAGTTCTGTCTCCATAACAGAAGGCCAGGTTAATTCCGGATCAAAGGGCGAGATCATATCGTAATCGTTTTGCTCTACACTCGAATCACCACAGACATAAATCCGGTATCCCCGGGGATTCTTCGGGTCGATCTCTTTTCTGCCTGCAAATCCCAGGCTGTTCGATGGGTATCTGATCGAGTCGCAATTATCCTTTTTTGTATAAGAAAGGAAGGGGTGGGACTGGTAGTAGTTGGTTTTTGAGTATCTGTTGGTCCAGCTGACGGGGCAGTACAGGAGATACTCGAGCTTGTACCTTCCAGTGCCCCTACGTGAAAGATAAAGAACCATGCGCAATCCCAGCTCTATTAGCAAAAACAGAATTCCGGCGGCAGCCAGAAGGTTGATATTCATCAGGTCAGCGGGATGCATTTCAAATCTTCCTCGGATGACACGGCGATAGTAGAACTTCCAAAGGCTGGAATAAAATAATCATACAGAGAGCTGTCGATAAAGCAGACGCCTTTCACACCCATCGCCTCGGCATCAAGCACGGCCGTGGACCATGACGTCCAGACCATGGCCGGCTTCAGGCGACTCAGACATTCAGCGAAGGTCTCCTGCTTCGGGATGCTCATCTCATCCCAGCCGCACTGCAATCCCCGGGCAAAGGCATCCTCATCGTAGTTGCGACCACGAAAAACGACCCGCCAACCCTGCGCTTTGGCCATGGCCAGTGCGGCATTGAATCGATCCGCCACGCGGGAGATACCCCACTGCGGCCAGTCTTGCAAGCTGGCAACGACAATCGTTCGCTGCTTCTCGCCGATCTCTGTTTTGGGGAAGTAGTCGATACCGAGCTCCTCGATCTCAATGGTCGCATCAAAGGCGCGCAGATAATCAGCATACTGTTTGCCATAAACATACTGCTTGCAGGCCAAAGGCGGAATATCGCGACGCGGAAAGCCATGCTCGACATAGGCGTGCTGAATATCCGGTAGTGCCGCCATAAACGACGCTTCTAGCATCGAGTTCATGGTGAAATAGAGATGCGTTAGCTGCGATTGCGGCTGCAAATAGAGTTCCGCCCAGCGGCGATAGATACACATCTTTGGTGCTGTGCGCGCCAGAAGAACCAACCATACAGGCGGCAGCACCCGGCAGATGGCATCATTCATCTCGCCATTTCGCTGCATTTCGAGAATCGAGCCCGTCAGCGCCCGGGCAAGCCCGGCATAATGGTATATCAGTCCGGGAAGATGGCGCAGCGCAGCGACTTTGGCTCCGGCCTGCTCGTTAATGGCAAGCATCGACACGGCCTCGCCACCATGCTTATCCGACAGCCAGCCGGCGATATTGGGCTCGTTGGAGACGCCGGTGCGCAGTAACAGGATTTTACGATTCCGCTCACCGGAAAACAGCTGCTCCTGCATCCGCAGGCACTGACGAACCAACAGCGGTAGCCCGACGAAAAACCAGATCATAAAATTCAGCCGCAGGGCCGTGGCAAATCCAAGCGGCAGTAACATCTTCCAGCTGCTCTCCGCCATGCGCACAATTGCCCTGTCACTCACCGCATAATCGGGCTGAAGGTGATGGCGCCATTGATCGGCCACGGCATAGGTGGCCAGCAGCGGCTGGATCATTTGTCCAGCCGAATAGCGATAGAGGCGATGCATCAGTGCATCCACCTGTTTCGTAATCTCAGATGGCATCGTTCATCCAGGCCATCAGACGAGCGAGACCAGTATCGTTTGAAGTCTTAGGCCGCCAATCAATAGCACTGAAAATCGCCGAAATATCGGCTTGAGAATGAACGATATCGCCGCTGCGCGGTTCAAGATAACGCACCTCGGCAGACTTGCCCTGCAACCGCCCAAGCAGTTCGATCAGTTCATTTATCGTGATTCGTGTTCCCGAGCCGACGTTAAAGCGTGAAAATCCGAGAGTTGAACATTGCATGGCCCGAACCATCGCATCGGCCACATCTCCGGCATAGACGAAATCGCGACTCTGCTCCCCATCGCCATACACCTGCAACGGCTCCCCCTGCAGCATCCGGTCGATAAAGATAGAGATCACCCCCGAGTAGGAGGATGCCGGATCCTGCCGTTCGCCGTAGACATTGAAGAAGCGAAGTCCGGTCGACGGCAGGCCATAGCTCTCGGCATAGGTCGCAGCCAGTGTTTCAGCATAAACCTTATCACAGGCATAAGGCGTCAGCGGCTTTAATGTGGCATCCTCAGAGAGCGGCAAAGCATCATTATCACCGTAAACGGCTGCAGAACTGGCGAACACAACGGGAATATTGTCGCTCAGTCTCGCCGCCTCGAACACATTAAAACTGCCCGCGATATTATTGGAGAAGCTCTCTTCAGGATATTCAAGCGAGCGAGGTACTGAAACCAGCGCCGCCAGATGAAATATGCCATCAATACCAAGGGCTGCATCCCGAACCACCTCCGGATTGCGAACATCGCCCTCTACAAATTCGATAGCACTACTTATTTCCGCTAGGTTATCGAGCGATCCCCCACTTAAGTTATCCAGCACCCGCACACGGCAACCATCGCGCACCAGCGCCTGCGCCAGATGCGAGCCGATAAAACCGGCACCGCCGGTCACCAGATAATGGGGCTGTTTCGTCATGATAAATCTAACGTTTCTGCTCGTCGTCCCAGCCGGCCTCTTTCAACCAAGCCTCGGTATAGGCGATATCCTCGACTGTATGGATATCGATAGCTCCCTTGTTGGGCACACCGAGGATCCGGTTACCCATGAAATTCCAAGGCTGCTGCCCTTTCATATACTTACCAAAACAGGTGGAAACGCGCAGCGCCCAGAAGGTGTGGTCAAGAAAATAGCAGGGCTCCAGATCCTGGCGATTGGTCGAGATCTCACCCTCGGTCTCCATAAACGGCTGCATAAGGCCGCTATCGTCCATACGCTTGGCGCGCAAGGGGTGATACTCGTTGCGCTCATCGACGGTCACCACCGAATCGAGTTCAGGGTTATCCATCAGCAGCTTGACGCAGTGATCGATCAGCCCTGGACGATGCGTACCAACGTTGCAGAGCAGCACAACCAGAATCTCAGGATACACGCCACCCTCGGTCATCACCTTCAGCGCATGCTCGATGGCATCGCGATGTTGCGAAGTCGGCAATGCCAGCTCTTCGGGACGATCGATGATTTTCAGATCCAGCTCTCTACCGACCCGTTTGAGCGCTTCACCATCGGTAGAGAGGTATACATCATCGATCAGCTTCGCCTCTTTCGCCATCAATGCAGGGTAAGCCATCATCGGCCGACCGAGTACCGGCAACACATTTTTATCGGGCAGGGAAACGCTCCCGCCTCGCCCCGTTAACAATGCAATATTCACAAATTCCTCCCGTCAGAAAATCTCATAGATCAAATCTACAGCCTGTTCGACCCGACTAACACGTCTGAAACCAGCAGATGCCCAGTCCTCATCCAACCCGTAACCGTAGCCAGCATGTATCACTCGCATTTCTGGGCACAATGGCTGCAGTGCTGCAGGTGCCTTGACCTGATCCTCAATCACCACAAACGGCTGAGTGAGGCCGCCGTGAAGATTAAGAATTTCAAGTATTTGCTCAGACTTGTCCAGTCCGGGATTGACACGTCCTGCACAGTAGTCCTGGGTGTATATCCGATCAGCCGGCAGTTCGATCCGATGACGTCCCAAAATCAAATCCAATGCCTGTCTGTCACGAGCCGAGCAGATAAAGGTTTCATACCTTCCAAGCGATGCGCGCAAAGCATGAATAGCCCCCTGATAGGTAGTAAATAGTCCAATATATTTGCTACCCAGCAGCTCAATCAACAGTTTGCGACTGCTGTAGAAAAGCTCACGATATTCGGCATCACGCTCCGCTTCAAACTCCGCCTCGAACACTTCCATATATTCCTGAATTGATGAAAAATGACGGTCAAACAGCGAACGATTGAAATACTGCCAGAGATAGTCCTGCCCACGCACAATAAATGGCCGTAACGGCCGCATCCAACGCTCCAGCTCATTTATCTTTTCTGCACTGCAGATATCAACCAGATCAGCAGCTGTTAGTTCAACAGCAGGATGAAGGTATCTATAAGTAGCCACACTCACAACTGTCAGGCACTCGTGCAGCGAATCACTGATCACACCATCGAAGTCCCAGATATAAAGCGTTCCTGACAAACCGTATCTCAATCAGTGTGCGTATTGCGAATGGTCTTTTCCACACGTCGAATGGAATCTGCAATGCCATCAAAATCACCGGCTTTAATCTTCACCCCGGAAATCACGTTTGAGCCCAACCCAACCGCCTTTACGCCCGCATCGAACCAGCGGGCGAGCTCTTCCGGTTCCGAAGATACGCCACCTGTCGCCATCAGTTTCAACCATGGACATGGGGCCAGTAGTGCCTTGATATAGTCAACTCCACCAAGACACGATGCCGGGAATACCTTGATCAGCTCCACACCTAATCGCTCTGCCTGCAGAATTTCATTCAGGGTCGAACAGCCTGGCACATAGAGCACACCTGCAGCCTCACAGCATCGTAATGTCTCCTCACACATAGCTGGACCAACGATAAAATCAGCGCCAGCAGCGATAAATGATGCCGCAGTGTCGGCATCGATAATTGAGCCGGCTCCTACAGCGAGGTGCGGGGATAACAACCGGCAGGAATCGACTAGGCTAGCAAACAGCTCAAGTGCTCCCTCACCACGGTTGGTAAACTCAATCAATCGACTTCCACCCTCCAAGCAGGCTTTTGCCACCTGTGCATTTGCATCAACGGCGCTGTAAAAGAAAAGCGGCACATAGCCCTGAGTGCAGATCTGTTCCTGCACATGGTCCTTCGAAAAAACAGCCATTACACCCCCACTCCCATCCAGAAGACATCATTTATAGCTATCCGCCCGCTCATATGTTCGCCTTGGCAACTTCCCTAGTCTCACGCAACTTCTCCCGCCCCAATAGCAGTAACGAAATCAACAGGCCTGAAATTAGAATAGCTCCCAGCACAATCTTTAACCTTTTGGGCGCAACCTTCACGTCAGGAGTGATGGCTGCATCAATCACCTTGAAGACGTACTGCTTCCGCGTATTAAGCAGCATAAGCTTCTGCTGCTCTTTTCTAATGAGATCAAACAACACCAAGCGCATCTCATCCACCTTTGTATTCCGCAGCTCTTTATTTAGATAGGTCAAATTAGCACTAGTGTTCGTGACCTCCTGAAGGCGAACATAATCATTCAATCTGGAGGCCAGTGCATTGGCTAACCTGGCCGCAAACTCAGGATCTTGATGAGTCACTGAGAGGGCAATCAGACCTGTCATTTTATCTTCGTTAACATCGATGATGGCTGAAAGCCTACGATAGACCTGCCAAACAGTAGGATCAGGTCGCGGATTACCTTCCTTGTCCAGCTTGGTGAACAGATTATCACGAAGTTTCTCATCTTGATAAAACTTCCATAGAAACTCGCGCGACTCCAACATGGCAAGGCTTTGATTCATATCACCCTGAGGAATACTGATCCCCGCCATAGATGCCAAACCACCAAATTTCCCCAGAAACGAGGACATGCGACCTCCACCACCGCCAGACTGATCATCGACCTGAGCCAACAGCACCTCTGCCCGATAGATATTGGGCATGCTTTTAGCATATAGAGCCGAGATGATACCAACCACTACCATCACGGTAAGAATAAGCCATTTGTGGCTCCAGAGGAGCTTCGCATACTTCTCAAAATCAATCTCACTCTCTTGAGGAAGGCCACCAAATTGCGACTGAAGCTGAGGCTGATCTTTTGTAGAAGGCTCCATTAGAAAACCCCTACGGTAACCATCGCAGCTGAGAACAGTGCGATTTGCATCATGACCTTTGTCCAGTCGAGGGCTGTATCAAGCATATTGAAAGTTTCAAGCTTTTGTGGAACAACAACCGTATCTCCCGGATAAATATCCAGATTTCTACTCCAACCTCTGCCTGAATCGACGTATCCGTTTGCTCTGATAATATATACTCTATCTGCATCAGCCATTGCAGTCATACCACCAGCCAACTCAAGAACATCGTCTCTATTCAAATCCTGTCGATACAGAAGAGCAGTCTGGTTAAACACCTCGCCCATCACCATCACCTGATCCGGGCGTTTAGGGATATACAGCGCATCACCATCTGTAAGTTTGAGTGATGACCCCGCCCTTAGCTTCCCGGTAGCATCCATATCAATAAGAAGGCGCCCCTGCGGCTCTAGCTCAAGAAGCGTATCGAGCACATTTTGTGCAGATGTTAAGCCTTGCATCTTATTTGCCAGGATTTTGGGGTCATTGATTGAACTGTACGCAGTCTCCATCTGAGCTATTTCACGCTGCAATCTTGTCGCAGCCTCCTTCATCTGCTTTTCCTGCTCTACTCTAATTGATTCTCTGGTAAAAATGGCGGCCTGTACATAAGCATAATCAGTTAACCCACCTGCTCGCTGCAACAGCTGCTCAATGGTTTCTCCATTTTCAATGGTATAAACACCAGGAAATTTAACCTCACCTTTCAATTCCACCTGCTCAGATGGACGCCAGTTACTGATGGAGCGAACCATCAACACATCATCAGCTTTCAAAGATACATTTGCATCGGGATCACCTGCCAGCGCCTGCTCTAGATTCACCACGATATGTTTTGTTGTTCTGACATCATTTTGATTGATCTCATATCTGGTTAGTTCTGCCTCTTTAAGATAGGCCTCCTCTTTTGGCCCGCCTGCTGCAAGAAGAAGATCCGACACCCTCATTTTTTTTCCTAACGGATATTCTCCCTCATATTGAATTGCTCCCTGAATATTTACACTGGCCATGGGTCGCATCGCTTTGTTCGACAGTACAAACACCTTGTCGCTGGCGTGCAATAGAGGGTTCTCTGATTGGAAATCACTACGCAACATCTCACCCAAAGATGGTTGTAGTATTGTTATCTCACCACTCAAAGGGTCTGCACGTTGAATAATCAGATAATCGAGAAATGTCGATGGCAGAAGGTCTGCTTCAGAACCGATAAGATCTGAGAGGTGCATGTCCTCTTTCAAACCGAATGATCCTGGGCGCTTCACATGACCACTTAAGTGCACCAATTGCTGTTTGATGCCGGGTACTGGATATATAAGCAACAGGTCACCGTCAGTTGCCAGTTCAGATTTCTTCACGGTGAGGTCCAGATCAAGAAGAGTGTTATCGCCCGTTTTCTTGATGCGATCAATTTGAATATGCTGGATATCAGCTGTAGCCAGGGTGCCTCCTGCCAATTTCAAAATATCACTGGTAGGGTACGAACGCCCTTTCTTCAACTCATAGATGGCAGGACGTACGACCTCACCTGCCACAGCGACAACTTGTCCAATTGGTGGAACAAAGACGACATCACCAGGCTGCAGACGAACATCATGCCTGCTGTCGCCTTTTAGCAGGAAGTCATAGAGGTCGAGTTCGGCTATATTTCTTCCGCTGCGCTTCAGAATCACATGACGTAAACTACCTTTCTTACTTACGCCGCCAGACACAAACAATGCATTTGAAATTGTTGAAAGACCACTGACCAGATAGGAGCCGGGGTTGTTCACATCACCGAGCACAAATACGCGCATCGAGCGAAGGCGCCCCATGGAAACCGACACTGTAGCACCTATAATATTCTGACGTATCTTTTCCGAAATTAATGCTTTGACCTGCATATAATTCTGCCCCGCCACATTCAAAGGCCCCGCAGATGGAAGCTCGATCACCCCTTCACGGTCAACGACCAGTTCAAGTGAATCATCCCTGCTCCCATACAGTTGGATAGCAAGCTCATCACCCGGTCCAAGCACATACTCAGGAGGAATGGGAATCTCTGAAGCGGGCTCAAAGGTTGTTGGTGTTCCTGCAAACAGATTATACCCATATTGGAGCAGTTCATTGCTCACCTGAACCTTCGTCATCACCTCATTACGTTCATCGTTCCAAACTGACTGTAATCGTTTTCTATCAGCTAAATTAATTTTTCGCTTGCTGTCAGCATTTAGATGCCCTACCCAAGCTGACTGTAAGCGACGATCATCATTGATATACTCACCAGTACCCTGAGGCTTTCTGCTATCTTCAGGCTTTCTGCTATCTTCAGGCTTTCTGCTATCTTCAGGCTTTCTGCTATCTTCAGGCTTTCTGCTATCTTCAGGCTTTCTGCTATCTTCAGGCTTTCTGCTATCTTCAGGCTTTCTGCTATCTTTAGGCTTTCTGCTATCAGCCTCCTGATACTGTAGAGCATCATTGCTCATAGCAGAGAATTTCATTAGTCTTTTATGGATTGATAATTCTATCGAGCTAGGGTCAGACAATAGCTCCACATCAAATGGCTCAACTGAACTGTCAGGTTTCTGAAGCTCTGCCCCCCTTACCCGCGTGCTTTCAGCACTGAATCCAGCCTCTTTCGCCAAAGCTCTCTGATCCTTCTTAGAAAGCGAAGTCGCCATTTTCAGCTGCTCATCCTGCATGGATGCTGCACTGATCAAGGCAGGGACTGATAAGACTCCAGCCAGAAGGCACACCAACAATTTACCATAACGATTCATGTTTGATCTCTCCATATTATTTTGCAGCGCATTGATCTTAATCGCTGCCAAACAAGTCGCGCGTATAGACCTTGTTCTCAACATCTCTGAGATTCTCGGAGATTCTGTTAGCGACAATAACATCCGACCTCTGTTTGAAAAGCTCCAAATTCTCAATAACTTCGGAGTTGAAAAAGTGTTTCTCTAACAGGGCTGGCTCATAAATAATAACTTCAACGCCCTTGGCCTTGATGCGTTTCATAATACCCTGAATGCTGGAAGCACGAAAATTATCGGAACCGCTTTTCATAATCAGGCGATAAACACCTACCACTTTCGGCTTAAGCTTGAGAATGGAGTCGGCAATAAAATCCTTGCGGGTGGTGTTGGCATCCACAATGGCGTTGATCAGATTCTGTGGCACATCCTGGTAGTTGGCCAGCAGCTGCTTGGTATCCTTGGGCAAGCAGTAACCGCCATAACCAAATGAGGGGTTATTGTAAAAGTCACCGATGCGCGGATCGAGACAAACGCCCTGAATAATCTGCCTAGAGTCCATGCCATGTGAAGCGGCATAACTATCGAGTTCATTGAAGTAGGCTACGCGCATGGCCAGATAGGTGTTGGCAAACAATTTAATCGCTTCAGCCTCACTGGAATCAGTAAGGACTATCTCAACATCCTGTTTTTCTGCACCCTGCTTAAGAAGAGAGGCAAATTTCTCGGCGCGATCAGAGCGCTCGCCCACCACAATACGTGAAGGGTACAAATTGTCATGAAGAGCCCTGCCTTCGCGAAGAAATTCGGGCGAAAAAATAATATTGTTACAATTGAATCTGGCGCTTGCCTTGGCTGTGAAACCAACAGGAATGGTGGATTTAATAATCATCACAGCATCCGGATTGATAGACAGCACATCTTTAATCACCGACTCCACGGAGCTGGTATTGAAGCAGTTGGTCTCAGGATCATAATCTGTAGGTGTTGCAATAATGACATAATCGGCATCAGCGTAGGCAACCTGTTTATCTAGAGTCGCCCGAAATTGAAGTACTCTATTACTCAGGAAATCTTCAATCTCATCATCGGCAATCGGTGACTTCCTGCTGTTAAGCATATCAACCTTCTCAGCGGAGATATCGAGTGCAACGACATCATTGTGCTGGGCCAGCAACATGGCGTTGGAGAGACCGACATACCCTGTTCCGGCAATGGCAATTTTCATTAACTTGATAAACCCTCTCTTAATGATGTTTTCCTGAAACATTATCCTGCAGGCTTGCACGCTACCGCAATGATAGAAAATGCCAATAAAATTTGAAACAACATGACTTAAGCGACATAACATAATGATATATAGAATAAAAACCTGCAATATAACTTATGTTATAATGATCTCAGCATACATTACAATGGAGGCCTAAATATAACAGTTACTTAGCAACAACTCGCGGAAAAGCTATCTGTCCAGATACCAGTTCAGAGTTTTTCTGATCCCTGTCTCAAACGTCTCTGCAGGCGCCCAGTTCAGGGCCTGCATCATCTTTGTCGCATCAATAGCATAACGCCAGTCATGTCCGGGACGATCTTTTACAAACGAAATCAAATCATCATGTGGCCCGTTCTCCGAAGCCGACTCATCCATCAGACTACAGATCGTGCGCACAATATTGATATTACTCCACTCATTAACGCCTCCGATATTGTACACCTCACCTGCAACACCGTTACGAACAACCGCATCGATACCGGCGCAGTGATCCTCAACATAAAGCCAGTCACGGATATTGGAGCCATCACCATAGACAGGAATCGGGGTGCTATTCAGGCAATTGCGAATAATGGTTGGAATCAACTTCTCACTATGCTGATAAGGCCCGTAATTGTTGGAACAGTTGCTGGTTGTCACAGGCAGCCCATAGGTATGAAAATAGGCGCGTACCAGGTGGTCTGATCCGGCCTTGGAGGCTGAATATGGCGAGTTAGGAGCATAGGCTGTTGACTCACTAAATGCCGGATCTGATGACTGCAACGTCCCATATACCTCATCAGTGGAGATATGGTGGAATCGACAAGCTGCCGAGTCCCATTGCCTCTCCTGCAACCAGTAATGACGCACCGCTTCCAGCAGCGTGAAGGTACCAAGAACATTTGTCTTCACAAAGACTTCCGGTCCTGCAATCGAATTATCCACATGTGATTCAGCCGCAAAATGGACGACTGTATCAACCTCATATTCACGCAGCAGTCGACCAACCAGCTCCCGGTCACAGATATCACCCTGCACAAAGTGATGCCGCGACTCGTCAGGTAAATCTGTGAGATTTTCCAAAGAACCCGCATAGGTCAGCATATCCAGATTGACAATCTTCACATCCGGATCACTGGCCAGCATATAACGAACAAAGTTGCAGCCGATAAAGCCTGCACCACCTGTGATTAGCATATTACGGGGTGCAAACATCATCCATATTCCCTCATCAGAGAGTGCAGATAGTCGCCATAGCCACTTTTACCCAGTGCAGTTGCAAGTAATTTCAATTGATTATTATCAATATAGCCCAAACGCCAGGCAATCTCTTCGGGACTTCCTATCTTCAAACCCTGCCTGCGTTCAACCACCTCAACATAACGGGCGGCATCCATTAACGACTCATGGGTACCGGTGTCGAGCCAGGCAACACCTCGACCAATCTGAACCACTTCCAGATCACCCCTTTTCAGGTAAGCTCGATTCACATCAGTAATCTCCAATTCGCCGCGTGCTGACGGCTTGAGATCTGCGGCTATATCGACAACGCAGTTATCATAAAAATATAGTCCGGTAATCGCCCAGTTACTTTTAGGGTTTTCCGGTTTCTCCTCAATTGAAACCGCTTTGCCCTGCGGGTCGAATTCAACAACGCCATAATGTTTCGGGTCTTGAACGCGATAAGCGAAGACCGTTGCCCCGCATGCCTGATCTGCAGCAACGCGCAACTGCTGCACCATTCCCTGACCATAAAAAATGTTATCGCCAAGAATGAGGGCGACCGAATCATCACCAATAAACTCTCTACCAATCGTAAAAGCTTGAGCCAGACCATCGGGTGAAGGCTGCTCAGCATAGGAAAATTCCAACCCCCACTGCCTGCCATCACCAAGCAAGCGCTCAAAATTTGGCAAATCAGCAGGTGTAGAGATAATAAGAATTTCGCGCACACCAGCCAACATCAGGGTGGATAGAGGATAATAGATCATTGGTTTGTCATATACAGGCATCAGCTGTTTACTCACTGACAGGGTTAGCGGATGCAAACGGGTGCCGGAACCTCCGGCCAGAATTATACCTTTCATCATTTATAGTACTCCAAGTACCAGTCGACAAAGTTTTTTACGCCTTGTTCAATAGAGGTGTCGGGCTTGAAGCCCACATCGCGCATCAGATCATCGACGTTTGCAGCTGTCGCTGGAACGTCACCAGGCTGCATGGGCAGGAAGTTTTTCTTTGCCTCCACACCGAGCGCATTTTCAATAGCCCCTATAAAATCCATCAATGCAACAGGTGTAGAGTTGCCTATATTATAAACACGCCATGGAGCCCTACTCGTTGCCGGATCTGGCTTCATACCATCCCAACCGGGATTCTCTTCAGCAACACAGTCAAGGGTGCGTACAACACCTTCAACAATATCATCAATATATGTAAAATCCCGCTTCATCTCACCATGATTGAAGACATTGATCGGGTTGCCTTCCAGTATCGCCTTAGTGAACAGGATGGGGGCCATATCAGGCCTGCCCCATGGGCCATACACAGTAAAGAAGCGCAGCCCGGTGGTAGGGACCCTGTAGAGATGTGAATAGGTATGTGCCATCAGCTCGTTCGCTTTTTTACTGGCGGCATAGAGGGAGAGCGGATGATCGACATTGTCATGTACCGAGAACGGCATCGTTTCGTTAGCACCATAGACTGATGATGATGATGCATAAACCAGATGTTTCACCTTATTGTGGCGACAGCCTTCGAGAACATTGGTGAAGCCGACAATATTGCTGTCGATATAAGCATGGGGATTCTCAAGCGAATAACGAACACCAGCCTGCGCAGCAAGATTCACTACTTTGTCGAACTTCTCTTCGACAAATAGTGTTTCCATGCCTTCACGATCGGAGAGGTCCATCTTCACAAAACGGAAATTCACGTGATCAGAAAAACGGGCCAGTCGCGCATCTTTCAGGCTAACCTCATAATAGTCGTTGAGGTTATCCAGCCCAACCACCTCATCGCCTCTTTCAAGCAGGCGAACAGTCAGATATGACCCAATGAATCCGGCAGCACCTGTAACAAGAATTTTGGCCACGCTTACTCCTTTATCATGCTATGATTTTCCTGCTCACCAGTTCGGCGATCACCTGATCCACACTGGCTTCCAGATCAAGGCTGCCGGTCTCAGCGACCACCTCTGGTGATTCAGGTTCCTCATAGGGTGATGAAATTCCGGTAAAGGCAGCAATCTCCCCCGCCCGCGCCTTGACATACAGCCCCTTCACATCGCGTGATTCACACACTTCCAGAGGCGTATTGCAGTAGACCTCAATGAAGTCACCCTCTGCAAGCAGCGAACGCACTTTGGCACGGTCAGATCTGAATGGTGAGATAAAGGCTGTCAGCACGACCATGCCCGACTCGACAAACAGCTTGGCCACCTCGCCGACGCGGCGAATATTCTCAACACGGTCTTCATCTGAAAAAGTGAGATCTCCACAGAGGCCATGGCGCACATTATCGCCATCAATCACAAAAGTTTTCACACCCATCTCATACAAACGCTCTTCTACAGCATGAGCCAGCGTAGATTTCCCAGAACCGGAGAGCCCGGTAAACCATAACAGGGCACTTTTATGGCCGTTGGCTATTTCACGCTTCTCTCTGGTTACTGCCGCCTGATGCCAGACCACATTGCTACTCTTCTTCTCACTCTGCGAACGCATTGGACTCACCTTCTGATAGATACCTGCAAGCGAACTGTAACGATTTATCCGGCAATCGCCATCTGCAGGTTAACAAGCCATGCAACCTTTGTTTTAACATAAAGCCAGATACAACCATATTTTCATCAATCCAATCAGGAACAACGAATATGCATACTGAGCGCACATGGGTTTCTCCTGACAAGCGAAGAGAACAAGGCAATAAATTTCACCGTTTCTACCCCGATAAGTAGCTGCTAGTGTGCGCCACCATGAATCGAACCCTTCTCCTACAACAGCAGATGAAAAAACAGATCCTTATCCTGGACGGTGCCATGGGCACCATGATCCAGTCCTATGGGTTAGCCGAAGCCGACTATCGCGGCGAACGCTTTGCCGACTGGCCAAGTGAACTCAAAGGCAATAACGACCTGCTCTCACTGACGCAACCGCATATCATTCGCGAGATTCATACGAAATACCTTGAAGCCGGTTCAGATATTCTGGAGACCAACACCTTTAATGCCAATGCGGCATCGATGGCCGATTACGGTATGGAGTCACTGGTTTATGAGCTGAATGTTGCCGGTGCCAAGGTGGCACGTGAGGCGTGTGATGCCATGGCTACGGATGAGAAGCCACGCTTTGTTGCCGGAGTCTTAGGCCCGACATCGCGTACCTGCTCAATCTCGCCTGATGTCAATGATCCGGGCTACCGCAATGTCACCTTTGATGAGCTTGTTGAAACCTACACCGATGCCACGCGCGGCCTGATTGATGGCGGTGCGGATATCCTGCTGATTGAGACGGTGTTTGACACACTCAATGCCAAAGCGGCCGTGTTCGCCGTGAAAAAGTATTTCGAAGATGCCGGTGTTGAGCTGCCGATTATGATCTCAGGCACCATCACCGACGCCTCAGGACGCACCCTCTCCGGCCAGACTGCCACCGCCTTCTACAACTCGCTGGCGCACGCCAACCCAATCTCCATCGGTCTGAATTGCGCCTTGGGTGCCGGTGAGTTACGCCAGTATATTGAAGAACTTTCCAATACTGTCTCCTGTGGCATTAATGCCCACCCCAACGCCGGCCTGCCCAATGCGATGGGCGGTTATGACGAGACACCGCAAGAGATGGCTGCCGAGATCAGGGAGTGGGCCGAGTCCGGTTTCCTCAATGTCATCGGTGGCTGCTGTGGCACTGGCCCTGAGCATATCCGCGAGATGGCCAAAGCTGTGGCAGGCATTGACCCCCGCCCTGCCCCTGAGCGTGAAACGTTCTGCCGCCTCTCCGGCCTTGAGCCGCTGCATATCGACAGGAACTCCCTGTTTGTGAATGTCGGTGAGCGCGCCAATGTCACCGGCTCGGCCATCTTCAAACGGCTGATTCTTGAAGGTCAGTTTGAGAAGGCGCTGGATGTGTGCAGAGATCAGGTGGAGAACGGTGCCCAGATCATCGATATCAATATGGATGAGGCGATGCTCGATGGTAAGGCGGCGATGGTCACCTTCCTCAATCTGATCGCCTCTGAACCGGATATCTCACGTGTACCTGTAATGATCGACTCCTCCAAATGGGAGATTATCGAAGCGGGTCTGAAATGCATTCAGGGTAAAGGCATTGTTAACTCCATCTCGATGAAAGAGGGTAAATCGGCGTTTGTACATCATGCCAAACTGCTGGCCAAGTATGGTGCTGCAGTGGTGGTGATGGCCTTTGATGAAGAGGGTCAGGCCGACACCTTCGCCCGCAAGATTGAGATCTGTGAGAACTCCTACCGTATTCTGGTGGATGAGTGCGGCTTCCCGCCAGAAGACATTATCTTTGACCCCAACATCTTCGCTATCGCTACCGGCATCGAAGAGCACAACAACTACGCCGTTGATTTCATCGAAGCGACCGGCTGGATCAAACAGAATCTACCGTATGCGATGATCTCCGGCGGTGTCTCCAACGTATCCTTCTCCTTCCGTGGCAACAATCCGGTTCGTGAAGCGATTCACTCGGTGTTCCTCTATCACGCCATCAAACAGGGCATGGATATGGGCATCGTCAATGCCGGTATGTTGGAGGTCTATGAGGAGCTGCCCAAAGAGCTCAGAGATGCCGTAGAGGATGTGGTACTCAACCGTAATCCTGATGCCACCGATCACCTGCTCTCAATTGCCGATAACTATCGCGGCGATGGCACCATTGCCAAAAAGGCTGATGAGGAGTGGCGCAAGCTGCCGGTGGCCAAGCGCCTTGAACATGCACTGGTTAAAGGCATTGATGCCTATGTGGATGAAGATACCGAAGAGGCGCGCCTTGCCTTTGATCGCCCGATTGAGGTGATTGAGGGGCCATTGATGGATGGCATGAATGTGGTTGGCGACCTCTTTGGTGACGGTAAAATGTTCCTGCCGCAGGTGGTGAAATCAGCCCGTGTGATGAAAAAGGCTGTGGCCTGGCTGATGCCGCATATTGAGGCGGAAAAGGCTGAGGGTGTCTCCTCCTCCAACGGTAAAATACTCATGGCCACCGTGAAGGGTGATGTGCACGATATCGGTAAAAACATTGTTGGTGTGGTACTGCAGTGCAATAACTTCGAAGTGATCGATATCGGTGTGATGGTACCTGCTGCCAAAATCCTTGAAGAGGCCAAGAAGCATGATGTTGATATCATCGGCCTCTCCGGCCTGATTACCCCCTCTCTTGATGAGATGGTGCATCTGGCCAAAGAGATGAAACGTCTCGGCTTCAATAAACCGATCATGCTCGGTGGCGCCACCACCTCCAAGGCCCATACAGCTGTGAAGATCATGCCTGAGTACGATGAGCCGGTTGTCTGGGTAAAAGACGCTTCACGCGCCGTTGGCGTGGCCCAGAACCTTATCTCTGATGCCTATCGCGCCGACTTTGTCAGCAAGCTGCGCACAGAGTATGAAGCGGTTCGAGATCGTTATCTGGGTCGTCAGAGCCAGACCGACTGGCTCTCGCTTGCTGATGCCCGCGCCAATCCTGCAGCGCTGACTGCAGCCACTGTTGCAGCTGCCCCGGCCAGCCTTGGCGTGCAGGTGCTGGAGAACATCTCTATTGCTGAGATTCGTGATTATATCGACTGGACACCGTTCTTCTCGGCATGGGAGCTCAATGGTGCCTACCCGCGCATCCTCAATGATCCGCACAAAGGCAAAGAGGCGCAGAAGCTCTTCAATGAGGCACAGGTGTGGCTCGATCGCATCATTGCTGAGAACTGGTTCACTGCCAAAGCGGTGTTCGGCCTCTTCCCTGCAGCCTCCACTGAGGATGACAGTGTCATTGTCTATGCAGATGCCTCACGCTCTGCTGAGGCTGCCCGCTTCCATTTCCTGCGCCAGCAGCTGGATAAGAAGGATGCCCGCGCCAACCTCTGCCTCTCAGATTACATTGCCAGAGAGAACGACCACCTTGGCGCCTTTGCAGTCGGTATCTTCGGTGCCGATGAGCAGGCCAAAATCCATGAATCGCAAAACGATGATTATGCCGCTATTATGATCAAGGTGCTGGCTGATCGTCTGGCTGAAGCGCTGGCTGAGATGCTGCACAGGGATGTCCGCTGCAAACATTGGGCCTATGCTGCAGATGAGTCGCTCAGCACAGAGGAACTGGCCAGAGAGAAATATCAGGGTATCCGCCCTGCTGCCGGTTACCCCGCCTGCCCTGAACACACTGAAAAAGGTACGCTGTGGCGTCTTCTCGATGTT
Organism: Mariprofundus sp. KV; assembly: GCF_013387475.1. Classification (GTDB taxonomy): domain Bacteria; phylum Pseudomonadota; class Zetaproteobacteria; order Mariprofundales; family Mariprofundaceae; genus Mariprofundus. The sequence goes on from NZ_VWNB01000002.1 coordinate 129,892, forward strand.
GAAAACTGCATCGGCATGCAGCTCACCGAATCATTCGCTATGATGCCTGCCGCTGCTGTTTCCGGCCTCTACTTTGCCAACCCTGAAGCCCACTACTTCACTGTTGGCAAGATCAACAAGGATCAGGTCGCTGATTATGCCAGGCGCAAAGGTTTAAGTATGGATGAGGCCGAGAAGTGGCTGGCGCCAAACCTCGGCTACTAATTAGGGATGCTCTGAATTACTGCATCCGTGTAGCTACTCAGCACGCAAAGGAAAAAGTGTCATTGTTCCTTTGCTTACAACATCAAGCACTTAGCGTGCATGATGTTGGCAGGCCATCCATTGCCTGCTCGGATACTCTGACTTTTTCAGAGTATCCTTAGATAAACTTATTAAAGAGATAACAAGGAGCAATTTATGTCAGAGCATGACAACACTGCAGCCAGCGAAGAGAGCACTCCGATTTTCAGCGTACAGAAGATCTATGTGAAGGACCTCTCCTTTGAGAATCCCAATGCACCGGAGATGTTTGCCGCTCCTGCCTCACAACCGAAGATCGAGATGAATCTGGGTCTGGAGAACAGACAGATTGATGATGAACACTGGGAGGTATCCCTGAAAATCTCGGCAGTGGCACGCGACAGCGAGAGTGCGAAGGTGCTCTTTGATGTTGAAGTTGAACATGCAGGACTCTTCTATCTGAAGAATATCCCGGCAGAGCATCTGGAGATGATTCTCGGTATCGATTGCCCTACTGTCATCTTCCCGTATGCACGTCAGATGATCAGCACCATGACCGTCGACGGTGGTTTTATGCCGCTACTGCTGGAGCCGGTCAATTTCGGCGCGGCTTTCGCCAACAGCAAGCAGGCAAACTAAAGAAGAGGGGTGGGATCATATCTCACCCCTCTTCTCTTTAATCCTGACACTACTTATCAAACAGCATCAAATTCGCACCATGCTTGATATATAACTCGGCAATCTCGCGAGGCATGGAGCCGTAAAAGGCATAATAGTAGGGGTAGTCGTAGTCAGCATCCTTCAGGTTCGGATCGGCTCCGGCTTCAAGTAGGATACGGATAGCGTCGATGTTTTTCTCTGTCAGGTGCAGCGGCGTGGAGAGCCTCTGATTGAGCGCATGCAGATCAGCCCCATGCTCAATAAGAAGACGCATAATAGTGAGATGCCCATGCTTGGTGGCATAATGCAGAGCGGTCGATGTTGTAGCATCGACTGCATTGACATCAATGCCCAGCTTCAGCATCTGCTCTATTGCTTTCTGATCACCGGCAACAGCTGCCTCAAACCAGCGTTTCTCATCATCTCTCTGCGCATCGTTGTTCACCGCTATCTCCTCCATCGCGTTTTTCAACCATTGCATGATGCAGTATCTTCACTTTCACAGCAATTTAAACAGACCGACCTTTTTAATATAGTCTATGCTGCTAAACTCGCGCACATCAAAATATTTGCCAGACCAAAATTCCGGCCTGCTGCAACGACAGGATAGACAATGACAACCAATACACCCACCATCATCTACACCATCACCGATGAGGCTCCGGCTCTGGCCACCTACTCGCTTCTTCCTGTTGTACAGGCCTTCAGCAAGGCTGCAAACGTCAATGTAGAGACTCGCGACATCTCCCTGGCAGGCCGAATCATTGCCAACTTTCCTGATAAACTGCGTGATGATCAAAAGATCGGTGATGCGCTGAGTGAGCTGGGTGAACTGGCAAAAACACCGGATGCCAACATCATCAAACTGCCTAATATCAGTGCATCGATTCCTCAGCTGATTGCTGCAATCAAAGAGCTGCAGGCGCACGGGTTTGATATCCCCGACTACCCTGAAGAGGCTGCTAGCGATGCGGATCAAAGCATCAAAGCCCGCTACGCCAAGGTACTCGGCAGTGCGGTCAACCCGGTGCTGCGTGAGGGCAACTCCGACCGCCGCGTCGCTGACGCGGTTAAACAGTATGCCAAAGATAATCCACACGCCATGGGAGCCTGGAGCAGCGACTCCAAATCGCATGTGGCACATATGTCTGATGGTGATTTCTATGGCAGTGAGCAGTCAGTCACTATTGAAAAAGCGTGCAGCTACACCATTGAACTTACCGACAGTGATGGCAACAACCGCACCCTGAAAGCCTCTGCCCCGCTACAGGCCGGTGAAGTGATTGACGCGGCAGTGATGAGTCGCAAAGCACTACGCGCCTTTTATGCAGCCCAGATTGAGGATGCGAACAACAGTGGCATCCTGCTATCCCTGCACCTGAAAGCGACGATGATGAAGGTTTCCGACCCGATTATGTTCGGCCATGCTGTAACCGTCTATTTTGCTGATGTTTTCGATAAACATGCAGCGCTGTTTACTGAACTTGGCGTGGATGCCAGCAACGGCCTTGGTGATCTCTATGCGAAAATTGCCACCCTGCCTGATGCGCAGCGTTCCGAGATCGAAGCGGATATTCAAGCGGTGTATGAAACGCACCCGGATCTGGCCATGGTCGATTCAGACAGAGGCATCACCAACCTGCATGTGCCCAGCGATGTGATCATTGATGCATCGATGCCTGCAGCGATCCGCTCTTCGGGCAAAATGTGGGGTGCTGACGGCAAGCTACACGATGCCAAATTCATGATCCCTGACCGCTGTTATGCCGGTGTCTATCAGGAGACCATCAACTTCTGCAGAGAGCATGGCGCCTTTGATCCGACGACCATGGGTAACGTGGCCAATGTCGGCCTGATGGCGCAGAAGGCTGAGGAGTACGGATCCCACGACAAAACCTTCAATATCCCTGCAGATGGCACGGTTCGTGTGCTTGATGATGCCGGCAACACCCTGCTTGAGCATGCTGTTGAGAAGGGGGATATCTGGCGCATGTGTCAGACCAAGGATGCGCCGATTCGTGACTGGGTAAAACTGGCCGTCACGCGTGCCCGTGCGACAGGCAATCCGGCCATCTTCTGGCTGGATAAAAATCGTGCTCACGATGCCAACCTGATCAACAAGGTAAACAGCTATCTGGCAGATCACGATACAGCCGGACTCGATATTCAGATCATGGCACCGGTGGATGCGTCAGGTCATGCGCTGGCACGCGTCAAAGATGGTCTGGACACGATTTCGGTGACCGGCAACGTACTGCGTGACTACCTGACCGATCTCTTCCCGATTTTGGAGCTGGGAACCAGTGCCAAGATGCTCTCCATCGTACCGCTACTGGCTGGTGGTGGTCTGTTTGAAACCGGTGCCGGAGGCTCTGCCCCCAAACATGTGCAGCAGTTCGTGAAAGAGAATCATCTGCGCTGGGACTCTCTCGGTGAATTTCTCGCCCTGGCTGTCTCACTGGAGGATCTGGCTGCAAAAACCGGCAACAGCAAAGCAGCCGTACTTGCAGAGGCCCTGAATGCGGCCAATGGTAAATTCCTCAAAGAGAACAAGTCACCTTCTCGTAAGGTAAAAGAGCTGGATAACCGTGGCAGCCACTTCTATCTGGCGATGTACTGGGCTCAGGCTCTGGCTGCACAACACCGCGATACAGAGCTGCAGGCACAGTTCGCGCCCATTGCTGAACAGCTTATAAAAGATGAGAGCATCATCATAGCTGAGTTGAACGGTGTTCAGGGTTCAGCCGTTGATATGGGTGGCTATTTCCATGCTGATCCTGAAAAAGTTGCGCGTGCCATGCGGCCAAGCGCCACGTTTAATGCTATAATTGAAAAGACAGCATAAAAAAGGGCCAAAATGAACAGACATCTGAAAATATTTATGCGCGGCAAAGGGGTCTCAATGCTGCAGGAGCTACTGCAGCGCATGGGATATCCGATGCAGGATCAACCCGGCCTGTTCGGGGTGGCAACACGTGCAGCAGTTAAAGATTTTCAGGCAAAAAAAGGGCTGAAAAGTACAGGTATTGTCGATGAAGCGCTGCTTGATCTTATGCGGCAGAATTTTACTACTCCGACAGAGCGTAAGAAAAGCAAAGCCAAGTCCGCTCAGACGCCAGCGCCTCATCCCGCAACCCAACAGCAGCTGGATACCATCACGCGCCTGCTGATCAAAAAAGGGATCTTTAGCGAAGAGGAGCTCGCTAAAGAGCTGTCGCGCCCACATCCTGTGCGCATCACGCAGCCACCACTAACCTGATGGACTCCAAAAGAGCAGCCTGTTTACGGCCTGAGTTCACAGCCGCTCTGGCAGGATTTATATTATCAGGCGAATCGGTAAACCTCATCAGTCCACATGGTCAGGGGCGCAGGCGAACACTGGAAGATTTACACCAATTTATTCCGGGCTCAACCATGATCATCCAGCTTAACATGCTTCTCTATTGCCATGATCTTAAAGGCTTTTTAAAGGCCATCGCCAGCTACTTCAACCATCCGGAAACGAATGTAAATAGCCTTGGCGGGTTATTCGATCAACTGGAGAAAGAGAATCAGAAAGTGCTGCTCATTCTGCATAATTTTGATCAGCTCTGGAACGGAAGTACCCTGAAAGATGGCTATAGCGGCTCATTCCTTGAAGATCTCAACCGATTAAGAGAGCGGGAGATCACCCTGCTCTGCGTCACCGAACATGCTGATCAACACGATCAGCTGCAGGCTGATGGCACTCAACTTGATGCAATCCCTCTTCCCATTCCTGACATTACATCCGCGCAACTTATGATGGAGATCCTGCATCGCGATCTGCCTGTTGAGCAGGATGAGCTTGGCGGTCTTGCTGCATGGCTACTGCAGCAGAAGTCACCCTACTCCATACTAGATCAGTTAGAGCCTGCCTGGTTCAAACAGAAAAACTGGAAAGGATAAAAAAAGGTTCTTCGCGGAAGTCCGGGAAAACAGTCTTAGTAAATCAAAACTGGAGGCGTATCCTCTCCTGCTATAATGGTAGATTTATCTGTTCATTTCTTTTCCAGAAAAGAAACGAACCAAAGAAAGCTGCCCGGCAATCTGCTTCTCCCTGCGTATTTATCGTTCAATGGGGCGAAACTATTTTCGCCTCTTTCCATTGAACAATAAATACTCCGGCGCATCTTGGAGCGGGATTAAAAGGCAACTCAATCTTGCGGCTGGAACAGTGTCGTTTGATCCCCCGTTAGCAGGCTGCCGAGACAAATATTCAAAATCGGAGAAGAGCGGCGGAGCCGTGGCCGATTTTTAATATGCAGGATCGGGAACCCGACAGGAGCAAGCGGCGCTGTCCCGCCGCGCGATAGGATTTTATCTGAAATAATGGGGTGGTTCTTTTTTGATTCAGGCCATCCATGGCCCTCACCCTGCGGGCGTGCTTTGCACGTCCCAATCGACACTCCTGTCGATTGGTGCCATCAAAGAAAGGACAAGTGAATATATATTCACTTACATTGCCTTTGGTTTGAATGAAGCAACGCAGTTCCTATGAGGATCATTCCCGTAATTGCGCGATGAACCTAAAAAAAGGGCTGGATACATAGAGGCATCCAACCCTTTTACCCGCCTACACTGATTATTTACCAAACAGCCCTTTAATCGCCTCCCCTGCGCCTCCGGCTGCACCACCAGCCGCACCACCGGCACCACCGATTTTTTCCAGAGCCTGAGCTTTGAAAGCATCCGCCGATTTTCCGATGTATTTATCAACACCAAGCTTGGCAACCGAGCCTTTCACATTGCCCAGCAGTTTGGATGAGAGTTGTTGTGCCACCTCTGCAGCAGTCGCACCACCACTCTTTTGGCCGATATCACGCATCACTATTTTAGGCAGCGATACGCTCTGTTGCTGATCGCCCAGTGCAGCAATGCGTACCTTGGCAGAGGTACCTTCAACAACCAGACGCCGGATAATCATCTTCACCGCTTCGCCATCGCCATCAGCGGCAGAGGATGCGTTGCTCTCACCACCTGCACCAAGATTCTTTTTCAGCACATCCGCATTAGAAACACCTGATTTATTAATCTCATAGACCACCTTGGGCGCACTGATGATAATCTCATCAATGACAATAGGATTCTGGCGAATCGTGGATATATCAATTTTTGTACTGATATTGCCCAGCTCAAAGATATTCGGGTCAGAAAAACCGGTCGGATTACCGATATTCAGGCCAGTGATGGAGGCCTCACCCGCTTCGAGTTTAATTTTCACATCACCTACAACCACCTGCGTTTTGGTTGCTTCCGACCCATAAACCTGGATCGCATCTTTTACAATGCCATCAAGATTTGAGAGCAGAAAGAAGACCGCTCCAACAACAATAACAGCCAGTGCGGCAACACCAATAAGCACCTTTTTCATACCAACCTCCTGTTTATGAGATAACGATAGGGAGAGTATAGCAGAAGATTGCTCCTAAAGTTCACATCATTTGAGCCGATAAATAGTTGGTTAAGTTACTATCTTGCAATGAAGGGACGGAGTTTCATGGATCAGAAAAATTTCTTTTACCTTCATTGTGTCCTGCGTCTGGCCATCATCATTCTTGTTGCTGAGATATTGGCCATGCTGTTGTTTGATATTACAGGCATCACAGCATCGCTATCGCAACTGGCCGAGGCGGTGCTTGATGGCGTTCTTCTTGTTGTACTATCTGCCTACCCTCTCTACCTGTTTGTATATAAACCTATCCTGAAAAGCTTCAAGAGAGATCAGCAGCAGATCGAGATGCTTGCCGAGGCTCTGCAGGGAGCTGGTGAGAGCGTGATCATCACCCGCCCGAATGGAGAGATCATCTATGTCAATCAGGCCTTTTCAGATGTCACCGGTTATTCACAACAAGAGGCGATCGGCAACAATCCCAATATGCTGCAATCGGGCAAACAGGATCGCCACTTCTATGAACGTATGTGGGCATCGATCAACAACAAAGGGCAGTGGAAGGGCGAACTCTGGAACAGGCGCAAAAATGGTGAACTCTATCCCGAAGCTCTCGACGTCCGCTCGATCCCCGGAGAAGATGGCAGCACCAAGTTCCTTGTTGGTGTTTTCTCTGATCTGACTGAACAGAAACGGGTGGAAAATGCTCTTTTACAGACCCAGAAACTGGAGGCGGTAGGCACGCTCGTAGGTGGCGTTGCCCACAACTTTAACAACCTGCTGGCAGCCATTTCCGGGAAAGCCTACGTGGCTCAGGTCAAGGCAAAAAAAGCCAGTGCTCCTGAGGCTGTGATTGAGAACCTTGACGATATTCAAACCCTCTCATTTGATGCCTCACATCTGGTTAAACAGCTTCTCGCTTTTGCTCGCGAATCACAACACGACAAAGAAAAGGTCTCTCTGACAAGGGCAGTTCGCGAAGCTGTCACCACCGCGCAGATCGGCATCCCGGAGGATGTCGAGGTCAAACTTGACCTCTCCAGCGAACCGATGACCATTTGGGCCGATCAGACCCACATCAAACAGGCCATCATCAATCTCATCAACAATGCACGTGATGCAGTAAAAAATTGCCCGACCAAAGCCATTCATGTCCGTCTCTATCCAACAGCTTCAGAAAATTGTGGAAATAGCAATGCCTGTCACATCCATTGTAAAAATGTCGCAACACTGGAAATCAAGGATACTGGCACAGGCATCAACTCCTCCGATCTCGATAAAATCTTTGAACCCTTCTTCACCACCAAGGAGGTGGGTCAGGGAACAGGCCTGGGCCTCTCTACCGCACACGGTATCATCACCTCGCACAACGGCTCCATTCATGTCAGTAGCACCTTCTCAAGGGGAACCTCTTTTAAGATTTGCCTGCCACTGGTAGAGAGCAACAAGACAGAGCAATCACCCCCCCCAATCAAACCTGTCCCACTTCGACATTCAGGCACCATTCTTGTTGCTGACGATGCTATGGAGGTGCGTAAAACTGTTGCATCGGTACTGGCGAGCTTTGGCCACAATGTCATCCAGGCCAACGATGGCATTGATGCCATTGAGAAGTTCTATGCCCACCAGCATGAGATATCACTGGTCATCAGTGATATCGTTATGCCCCGCATGGATGGCGTGGACAGTGTGCTTGAGATGCGTAAAAGCTATCCCGAACTGCCGGTAATCTTCATGACAGGCTACGACGCTCCCAAAGAGAAGACCCGGAAGGTTCTTGATAATGAAACCTCCATGCTGCTGAATAAACCGTTCAAGACTGATGAACTCAGTAAACTCGTGAACAAACTGATCAACAAAAATGGATAACATTTCAACGTCATAACAGCAGGACCATACAAGCACTAAAAGTGGCATCAATCTTGATTACCCTTATAAGTTGAAACAGTATAAAACCTTCAGGAGAGACGTTTGGAATTTATCCAGTGCCCGTATTGTCAGAAGAAGTATGGCGTCAGCGACAAGCTGAGGCGCGCGACGGGCAAACGGATCAACTGCAAACACTGTCAGAAGACCTTTATCATCTTTATTCAGGAGAAGATAAGTCAGGCTCTTCAGCATAAGATCGATGAGCAGCAGCACGCCAAAGAGACACAGCAAAAGCAGCACGTTGAACCGGAGATCATAGAAAAATCGGCAGAGCCTCAAAAAGAGCCCGAGAGCGAACAGAAAAAACCAGCAACAGGCGGCAAAAAAAAGCGCCGAGTGACAAAAAAAAGTGCCAGGAAACCAATGAATATCCAGATGGTGATTCTGGTGATTCTGGGAACCCTGCTCATCGCAGGAGCATCAGGCGTTTACCTCTACTTCTATAATCATGAGCTTTTTGAACGTTTGGCAGAACAACCCCGAGCAGAACCCGAATCAGACATCAAGCCGTTCGACCCGTTCGACAGACAGGAGAAACCAGACTCTGCAGCAGCGCCTCAAACCCCTCCTGCCGGAAGCGAAACAGAGCAACCGCAAACCAGCGCGCCTGCTGCTGCAAGCGTTGATGAGAAAACCGAACCAGAAGAGATCACTGATGACCCGCTCAACCCGTCTCAGGTGTGCCGGGACGCTGCGGCAGACTACTGGATCCGCACCAATATGATTGCCAATGCCACACTCACCAACGAAGCATATATAAAATTGTTAAATCAGGGCATCAGCCTGACCGACGAGGTACGCACCCGCTGCAAGGAGCGTGCTCTGGTCGGTCGTCTGGCCGAATCAGCCAGATCAGAAGAGGTGCCGGAGTGGATCAAAAAGGAGATCATCGCCCGCACATCCGCCAAACCGGATAAGCGTAGCAAACCATCAACGCCTGGCTTTTAAGAGAGCAGCTCCAGCATACGCTTGCCTAATAGTGTCGGATTTCGTTCTACGGTAACTCCTGCAGCTTCAAGCGCTGCGAATTTCGCCTCCGCTGTCCCCTTGCCACCGGAGATAATGGCACCGGCATGGCCCATGCGTTTTCCCTTTGGTGCTGTTGCACCGGCAATAAATGCGACGACCGGTTTTGTAACAGCCTGACGAATATATTCAGCAGCATGCTCCTCGTCGGCGCCACCAATCTCGCCAATCAGCACAATGCCTTCAGTCTGCGCATCGGCTTCAAAAAGCTTTAAGGCATCGATGAAATCCATGCCGTGAATGGGATCACCACCCATGCCGATACAGGTGGACTGACCTAAGCCTGTCTGGGTTAACTGATCAACCGCCTCATAGGTCAGCGTGCCGGAGCGGGAGATTACACCTACGCGACCCGGCAGGTGGATATGTCCCGGCATAATACCGATTTTCGCCTCACCCGGCGTGATGATGCCCGGACAGTTAGGACCAATCAGCACACAACTTTTATCGCTAAGGCCCTCTTTCACCTTCAGCATATCGAGCACGGGAATTCCTTCTGTAATGCAGGCAATCAACTTTATACCAGCATCAGCAGCCTCGAGAATTGCATCGGCAGCAAAACGGGGCGGCACAAAAATGACAGAGGCCTCTGCCCCCTCCTGCACGACCGCATCGGCTACTGTATTAAATACCGGACGCTCAAGATGCGTCTGACCACCTTTACCCGGAGTCACTCCTCCGACAAAGCAGGTGCCGTACGCAATCATGGCACTGGAGTGGAATGTGCCCTGTTTGCCGGTATAACCCTGACAGATTACACGTGTGTTTTTATCTAGCAGTACCGACATTATTCTCCCCTTGCAGCAGCAACTGCATATTCAGCGGCCTGATCAAGATCTGCTGCCCAACGCACATCCAGCCCGGCATCTTTGACCAGTCTGCGCCCCTCTTCTTCATTGGTTCCCACCAGTCGCATCACCACCGGCACACGCATCGGATGGGTTTTAATCGCTTCAAGCAAGCCGTTGGCAATCACATCACAGCGCACGATGCCACCGAAAATATTCACCAGAACCGCTTTAACATGGTCATCACTGAACAGGAGCTTGAATGCCTCGCATACCGAATCAACCGTCACACCACCACCGACATCAAGGAAGTTGGCAGGCTTGTCTCCCTTAAGCTGGATGATATCCATCGTCGCCATTGCCAGCCCTGCTCCGTTGACCATGCAGCCGATACGACCGTCCAGTGCGATATAGTTCAGTCCGAATTGCGACGCCTCAACTTCACGTGGATCCTCTTCATCCAGATCACGCAGCGCTACCAGCTCAGGATGGCGGTAGAGCGCATTGCTATCGGCAACAAACTTGGCATCGAGTGCCACCAGATTACCATCAGCAGTCAGGATCAGAGGGTTGAGTTCCAGCATGGAGCCATCTTTCTGGCAGAAGGCACGGTGCAGTTTTGTGAGCAGATCGGCACAGGCTGAAATCTGCGACCCCTGCAGTCCGAGGAATGCAGCTATGGTAGTGCATTCATACGCAGAGGGCTGATCCCCTGCAACCGACAAGGTGAGAATCTTTTCAGGTGATGATGCAGCCACCTCTTCGATCTCCATGCCACCGGCAGGACTGACCACAAAGGCAACCTTCTCTGTTTCACGATCAACCAGCAGGCTCAGATAAAATTCAGAGGCGATGTTCAACCCCTCCTCCACATACAAACGCTTCACCTCTTTACCCGCTTCACCAGTCTGCTTGGTCACCAGCACAGAACCCAGCAGCGCTTCCGCCGCACTCCTCACCTCACCCTTTGACCAGCAGAGACGAACACCACCGGCTTTGCCACGCCCACCGGCATGGATCTGAGCTTTTACGACCCAGATAGCTCCACCCAGCTCATCGGTAGCTGCCACGGCCTCATCAACAGTGAGCGCCAGCCTTCCACGCGGAACCGGTAGCGCAAATTCACTGAGCATGGCTTTGGCCTGATATTCATGAATATTCAAAGGAGTCTCCCTGACTAGCGTAAACAGCAGCTGATAGGTCGCAAATCAGCTACAGAGGCAAATGATGATGGGCAATCAACAAATCTTCAATAGAGACCGAAACCATCCACGCGCTCCACAAGCTCGGCGACTGCCTGCATCGATTTCTTTAACCCGGCAGCCTCATCACTGGTCAGATCAAGTTCTATTATCGCCTCAAGGCCACCGGCACCGAGTTTACACGGCACGCCGAGATAATAGCCGTTCACCCCATATTCACCCTCAAGATAGGCACAACATGGCAGCACCCGTTTGTTATCCCGGATAATCGCCTCTGCCATCTGCACTACCGATGATCCGGGAGCATAGAAGGCCGAGCCTGTTTTCAGCAGCCTGACAATTTCTGCACCACCATCAGCCGTACGCTGACAAATCGCCTCTACCCGCTCCGGACTCATAAGCTCTGTAATCGGGATACCCGCAACGGTCGAGTAACGTGGCAGCGGCACCATCGTGTCGCCATGACCGCCGAGTACAAAGGCGGTAACATTGTTGATCGAAACCTGCAGCTCATCAGCAATAAATGCCCGCATGCGCGCAGAATCAAGCACACCGGCCATACCGATAACACGATGCTTGGGAAATCCGGATACCTTCAGTGCGGTATAGACCATCGCATCGAGCGGATTGGTAACCACCAGAATGATGCAGTCGGGCGAGTAGGTGACGATGTTACGTGTCACATCGGCAACGATACCGGCATTGATCGAGAGCAGATCATCACGGCTCATGCCGGGTTTTCTGGCGACACCTGCGGTAATAATGACCAGGTCTGAATTGGCTGTATCTTTATAGTCATTGGTTCCGATCACTGAGCTGTCAAAACGCTGAATGGGCGATGATTCATGCATATCAAGCGCTTTGCCCTGCGGCACGCCCTCCACCACATCAATCAGAACGATGTCGGCCAACTCCTTCTGAGCGGCAAGAAATGCAGCCGTGGCTCCGACATGGCCAGCCCCTACCACCGTAATCTTTTTTGGATTAAAAACAGATGATCCTGAACTGTTGATTTCTGACCAGCGCATAAACCTGCCTCCCTGTTACGATCTGTTGCCGCTTCCGACTCTAGCAAACAGATATCTTCATGACAGTGAAAAGGAAGTCCACTGTTATAAAGCCCTGATAAAGCATGGCTTGCACTGCATGACAGGTAACGTAACATCCAGCGCCTGAAGAAATTTGCTGATGTGACAACATAGTGATGCACGGCATGAAGGATGTAGAGAAACGATATGAGCAATGTAAAAGCATTTCCCGGCACATTTCCACTGCACGAAGATCGCAACTTTCTGGCTGAAAGCGAATGGGTTATTTTCAAGCTGCTCTGCAGGCCTGTCGACTCTTTTGCAGAGGATGATCCTGAAGCACTCTCTGTTGCTACAGGTAATCAGGTAACCCCTACCCGTTGTGACGAGTTGATCCGCATTGTTCGCATCAACCAGCTAGCCGGCATCGGCTCATGGATCTCCCGTATTTTTGCTGAAGCGGGGCTGAATGATTCCGACATCAGAGAGCTACCGGCTGAGGAGATCACCGATCGCGTCAATGCCAAAGCCGGATACAGAATCTGCAATGAGGCCACCACACGCGCCCTAGCACTGCTGCAGCTGCAATGGAAAGGCGCAGAAGCCAATGGATAACGGACGAATAGCATGAGTGAACGAATTCTGGTCACCGGTGGAGCCGGTTATATTGGATCAAACATTACCGCAGCACTGTTGAAGCGACCTGCCACCGATGTCGTTGTTGTTGATGACTTCTCATCCGGTGACTGGCGCAATCTGATCCATGTCGACTGTGAAGTGCGCGCTACCGACTGTGATGATCCGTTTCTGCTTGAAGAGATTGCCGATGGTGGCTTTTCCGCCATCTATCATCAGGCTGCGATTACCGACACAACCGTGATGGATCAGAGACTGATGGTCGAGGTCAACACCAATGCCTTCGCCTCTATTCTTGAAGCCAGCAGCATCTCCGGCACACGTGTCACCTACGCCTCTTCAGCCGGAACCTACGGCAACTCACCAGCTCCCAACCGCATAGGTTTCGGTGAAGATCCTGAAAATATTTACGGCTTCTCCAAACTGGCGATGGATCGCATTGCCTACCGCTGGCATGACCGCCATCCGGCCCCCATTATCGGCTTGCGTTATTTCAACGTCTTCGGTCCGGGAGAGACCCATAAGAATGAGCGTGATGGCAACAAAACCGCCTCGATGATTCTACAGCTTTATGAGCAGGTAAAAGCCAACAAACAGGTTCGCCTGTTCAAATTCGGTGAACAGAAACGCGATTTTGTTTATATCCGTGATGTGGTTTCGGCCAACCTTGCAGCCCTTGATGCACCGCGTTCGGGTGTATGCAATGTTGGATCCGGAGAGGCGCGCAGCTTTAATGATATTGTCTCTAATCTCTCTGAACTGCTCAACAAAAATCTGGAAGTCGAATATTTTGATAATCCATTTTCATTCTACCAGGAACATACCGAAGCAGATCTCAGTGAGTCAGAACTTCTGCTCAACTGGAAGCCGGAGTGGACGCTGGAAAAAGGTATGAAAGACTATATTTCACTTCTTGAAAATGGCCATCGCGGCCCTGCGGAGACAGCATGATTAAACACCTCATTTTACCCTTTTCCATGATCGCCATGCTGCTTGGCGGCTGTGTGTATGAACCGATCCATCAGGGCAATCGCCTGAAAATCGGTAAAATCATGCAGATTCAGGAGGGTGATACCAAATTCAGTGTTGAACAGGCACTGGGAACACCTGCACTGGACCATGTTTTGCAGGCCAATCGCGTTGTCTATTTTGAACAGTATGAAGATGAAGAGAGTGGCGACATGATTAAACGAGGCGTTGAAATCACCTATGACGATGCACTGCGCGTCAAAACGATTCATCGATTCGGGTTTGAAAACGAGGAGTAACGCATGACCGTTTGAACTGAGGGTCTACCCGGCCTCTCAATCATTCCGGCGCTCTGTGCGAACTTATTTATTGGGCATATTAAACTGCTCTATCCTGCCACATCGTCACATATAACTTTTTGCAGTTTTATTGACACGTCATATAGCTGCGCGTAAATTCAGGTCAAATTGCATTATTTTACAGGGGTATAGATCATTTCTCTTCATACTGAGCTTGAACAGCTTCGCCAGAGCAAGAAACTTATTTTCATCACAGTAGCCAATGATGAAGGGTTGGTCATGGCTGAAAGCGGTGACTGCCCGGAAGAGGAGTTTGCCGCCTACTCATCAGCCATGATGGAACTGGCACAGAAGGTTGCGCAATCAGGCAACCTTGGCGAGCAGATCTGTAGCGCGCTGGTACTGAAAAGCGGCCGCATGCTGGTCATGCATGAAGCCATCATCGATGATCACTCCATTTACTTATCGATTTTGTGTAGCAGAGTTCCCGCTGGCATGCAGAGTCTGATTAAGGATATTGTTAACTGCGTTGCCAAAACCCTGTTGGGGAATCGTTATCAGGAGCCTAACCGTTGAGTAATTATAAAGAAGCCTGCCGTCGTGAGCTTGAACAACTGGTTGAGCGGGAATATCACCTTGATGCAGCACTGCTCTGCAGCTCTGACGGCCTTCCTGTTGCATATGCAGCATCACGCGACATTGAGGCAGATGCACTCTCTGCAATGTGCTCATCCATGCTCTCGCTCGGTGATGCGCTTGCCATTCAAGGCGATGATGATGGCTGCATTCAGGTGGTTACCCAGTCCAAGAATCAGACTGTGGCACTGATTCATGCCGGCAGTGATATGCTGCTGGCCCTCATCGGTGCCCGAGACCTTAAACTCGGCATGCTGCTCGGACATGCCCGCAAAGAGGTTGATATCATTCTTGAACTGATCAACAAGCAGCAGCACGAAGAGAAGGTTCAGGAGCAGCAGAAAGCCCCTGAAGAGAGAAAACCGGCGATGCTGGAAGAGCTGGTCAAACGCGTGATGCAAGAAGCACAAAACAGATAACAGGAAGTTACGATGGATATGAATCAGACCCTTGAAAAACTGGTAGGTGAACTTGATGGTGCGCTTGCTGCAGCTGTAGTCGACCTCAATAACGGGCTGTTACTTGGTGCCCATCACAACGTCCCCTACTTTACACAGTCCTATGTTGATGCTGTTGGCGCTGCCGCTGTGGATATGTTCAGAGGCAAAACCATCACTGCCGTTGAAGCGATGATGGCAGCCCAGCGCGGCGAAGAGCTTAAATACCATATCAAAGAGATTCAAACGACGACTGACGGCACCTACCATTTTATGGCGGTCGTACCGGAGAAACCGGACTACCTTCTCATTCTGGTGACCCGCACCACGATCAATCTCGGCTCCGGCTGGATGGCAACACGCGCAGCACTTGCTGAAGTTGCCCCCAAATGTCCTTAAGCAAACACTGATTATTGCTACACTATAACCGACCTGTACCCGGTTAGCGTCCTGCCCTGAGGCGCTGCACAATACGCTCAGGGAAGTTGCTCTTCTGCATGTCTGAGGCCACCTTTTCGATATCATAGGCAACGGTAAATAGCTCAATCCTCTTACTGTCAGGGTAAAAGATTGCGGCTTCAGCCCCCACCTGACCATCCCTTGGCTGCCCCACAGATCCGGGACAGATCAGGGATGCCGAAAACGGCTTGAGATTGATCTCTGCTGCGCAGATAAACGGCATCACCACCCGCCCCTGCATGGCATAGACACCCTGAATATGAGAGTGGCCGTGCAGGCAGATCGAAATGGATTTCTCCCTGAGAAACTCGAGGTTTTTCTCAGCCGTCATATTATAGACGTAACCATTAAAAAAACTCTTGTCGATGGGTGAACCATGCACGGCTAACCAGTCACTCATAAGGTGACGCACCGGCAGTGCTGCCAGCCACCCCTTCTCCTCATCATCCAGCTGCTCAATGGTCCAGTCCAGCGTCCACTGCGCGCTGCGACTGGCTGCCACTTTGACATCACCATGATGGGCCACATAGTGATCATGGTTGCCACGAATACAGAACAGTCCCCTCTCTCTGGCCAGACGAATACATTCAGCAGGTTGAGGCCCGTAACCTACGATATCTCCCAGGTGCATAATCTGATGAATGCCCCTCTCGTCAAACAACCTCAGAACACGCTCAAAGGCCGGCAGATTAGCGTGAATATCGGCAATCAAACCAATAGGCTCATCACTATGCTTCAGCACCACCGCAGCACTTTTAACCATGGCACAGGACTCAACGGATCGAAGCTCAGAGATCAATGCTTTTTTATGTGGCTCAAAATGACCGACAAACTGATCAGTGAGCCCCTCATAGACCATATCGTCAGCCGAAGATGAATAGGTCCGCAACATCGGTTTAAGCATTTGACCAAGCAGTTGCCACTGCCTCTCATCCATACCCATTGCCGATGACTTCCTTAACCAGTTTGCCAGCATCGCAGAGAAAGATGAAAAACTGTCCCAGGGGTAGATATCATCATCCAGGTAGTAGAGCTGATCATCAGCCAGCGCAAAATTGGAGAGCCCTTCATCCAGTCGCTTCTCGCTCTGAGCCGCAAAGCGGCAGTAGATAGCCAGCAGCTCGCTTAACAAGCCTAACCGCTGCTGCTCGGGCAAGGATGAAAAATCGAGTGCGTGCAGCGGCTGCATACGGGGAGTGACATTACCCACTACCCATCCCCGCTCCTGAATCACAAACCAGCAGCGCTGAGGGTGATAAATTGCGTAAGAGCTCTCTTTATCAATCTGCAGGGCACACCACTTGTGAGCCACCTCTTCAGTAGAGAAGTTACGGCGCGCATCAATTTTTAATACCCATGATGAATCGACATGGAGTTGTGTCGAAGGTTTACCGGTAAAATCACCGCCATGAGACATATTCAGCGGCGGCACCTTAAGCAGGGAGGATATCTCCTCAGCAGTAACACGGGCATGGCCGCTGAGCGCACCAATGATAGATACTGTCATATTCCTCCCCTTAAACCGGACTATAGATCAATACTCACCATGAATATATGCCGATAATCAATGATGATATACCATTGTATTCCATGTACCGTTGCACTCCTGAGGAAGAAGTTCCATGTTTTTTTATGGAATCCTTAACGAAATTAAGGTTAAATGTCGCTGCTGAATATGGGAGGGGGTATAGGTGGAAAACACATCGGAACTGAAACTGGATGTGCGGTTACAGGCTATTCTCGAGGAGACTCGCCAGATGTACAACCTGCACTCTCTTCTGCTTGCCGATCAGAACGGCCTGCCAATTAGCCATGCCGGAAAAATTGCCCATGCAGGCATGGCGGCTATTGCACCGGAGTTGATCAGGGTTGGCGATCATGCTGTTCGTCTCGGGGAATACAACAGCATCACATGTGTGGCGCTTGTGCTTGAAGACAGCCATCTGATGGTAATCAAGGATATCGAGATCAACAACAGCCCGTTTGTACTGGTGATGGACACAGCAACCGTCCCCAGAGGTATTCGCAAAGTAATCAAAGAGTTGAGAGACCGCTTAGCCTTTGCCATGCATATGGAGTAGGACAATCTCACGCTAACATAAGGATATAACTAAAATACGGAGGAACCGAATGGCTGATATATTATTCGAAAATGAAGAGCACAGATGTGTCTTTTTCGAGGACTTCACTGAGGGCGAGATGGTATCGTCCAATCAGCATCTGATAATCCACAAAGGTAAAGGCATGCTGCTTGATCCCGGTGGTCACAAGGTTTATTCAAAAATCTTCTCTGCCATGCCTGAGCATCTGCCACCATCGATGCTGAAATACCTTTTTCTCTCCCATCAGGATCCCGACATCGTCGCATCCGTTAACGGCTGGCTGATGATCACCGATGCTGATGCCTACATGTCAGCGATCTGGCGTCGTTTTGTCGCCCACTTCGGTGTTGATGGCAGCGTCATGGATCGTATGAAAGAGATACCCGATCAGGGCATGAAACTTGATCTGGAAGGGTGCGAGCTGATGATCCTGCCCGCTCACTTCCTGCACTCATCGGGAAATTTCCATGTTTACGACCCGGTATCAAAAATCCTCTACTCCGGCGACCTGGGCGCAGCCATTGTCGACTACCGTTTTGTTGAAGATTTCAATACCCATGTAAGCCATATGGAGGGCTTCCATAAACGTTATATGCCTACCAGTACCGCATGCAAAGCGTGGGCAGCCATGGTTCGCGACCTGGACATTGAGATTATTGCACCACAGCACGGTGCCATGTTTGTAGGCAAAGAGCTCTGCAATCAGTTTATCGACTGGATTGACGGCCTTGAAGTGGGTGCTGAGACCATGAAAGATATCTACAAATTACCTGCGTAAACCCATAACTATAAATTATTGAGAGGAGAGAGAGATGGCAACAAAACAGGATAGAATCAACAGCGTTCTTGATGAACTGAAAATGGCCACATCGGATATTCAGGGTGCAGGTGTACTCAGTCCGGATGGCATGATGATTGCGGATAAACTTGGTGGTACTCAGGGCGATGCAGCTGCCGCCATGGGTGCAGCCCTTGCCAGCCTTGCCAAACGCGTAACCGACACACTCAAGGTTGGCGACTTTCAGGAGGTCAACATTCGCGGCTCCAATGCAGGCATTCTGCTGTTCGATATTGAACATCGTGCATCACTGATTGTGACTGTGACACAGGGAGCAAACCTTGGCCTGGTCTTCCTTGAAGCAAGACAGGCACAGCGCCAGCTGGGAGATATTCTCTAACAACTCATCAGAGCCCCCGTTTCGGGGGCTCTTTTTTATCTCAACTGATCATCGAGCCTCTACTGCAACCCGAAACTATGGTGAAAGTTGTGCGCGCTTACTGACCATCAATTTAACTTTCCGTTTGCGGCAGGCGGATCAGTCTGTATATTTCAAAAATTATCAGCCTGAAGAGGATACAATAATGAATTCACTCGTTTACCTCCGCCGTATGATAGTCAGCCAAAAGCCAGCCAGGGTTGATTATACGGTCGGATCAACCACGAAAAGCATCTATTATGAGCGCGCCGGTTTTGAGGGCACCCATGATGAAGTATCCAGGAAACTCAGAGAGATTTTTGAATCCCGCTCAGTTGAGGTCATCACCAGCAGCGACTTTAACCCCATGAGCAACAAACGCGTATTTGCCCCGCAGGCAATCGCCTCAGCTCTGGCCGGTTATACATTTAATGCAGAGATGCGCGCCTCCCTGCTCAGTTTTGCCATGCGCCTGCCACCACTGATTGTTCGGCTCTACCCTATGCAGCGCTACGCCTTTCAGGATAACTCCACCTATATGAAGATGCATATGATGTATCAGCATAATGGTTCACTCCGAATGCAGAGCTTTATCTCTCAGGCTGAAAACACACGCGATGAGATGGTTCGTCTGCGGGTGTTGATGGCGACCTATATTCTCGGTCTGATCGCACCGCTTAACTCAACAGGAGGCAACAGCCACACTGCAACCAGAGAGATGCGTGCCCATAATCCTGATGCCAGACGCGGCAAAAAAGTCTCTATTTTAAGCCGAATCATCAACAGAATCAGGGGTCTATAATGGAAGAAAAACAGGTTGTAAAACTTGTCATCACCGGCCCGGTCAATGCCGGCAAAACCACGATGGTTCAGAACCTCAGTGACTCGCAAATCGCAGCCACCGATGTTGCCCCCTCCGATCAGGTTGCTCAGCTCAAAAGCATGACCACAGTCGGACTGGACTTCGGCATTCTTAAAATCGATGAACACCTTGAACTGCACCTGTTCGGCACACCGGGTCAGTCACGGTTCAACTTCATGTGGAACATCCTCTCCAAGGGCGCCATCGGTGCGATTTTCCTTGTCGACAGTACCAGTGAAGAGTCACTGATCGAGATGAGAAAGATGTATGACTACTATGAAGAGCATGTCGGTCTTCCGGTACTTGTTGGTGCAACCAAGCAGGATCTGCCCGGTGCCAAGGATGTCGATGAGATCGCAGCCATCCTGAATCTTGGCGATGTCATGGTAGTACCCGTTGATGCCCGTGAGAAAGAGGGCAGCAAAATGCTCGCCCTCACCCTGCTTGGCAATGCGCTGGTACAGGCCAGCGCTGAAGCTGGAGAAGATGACTTTGATGATGGCGATTATGATGATCTCTTTTAGCCTCCATGCCAGCTGGTGATTGCCGCTATTTTCGCTAAACAGTTCATGCACAGCAGGTGTAAACAGAGGGTTCTCTTTCACTGCCTTGTCATCACGGCGGGTGCACTACTGTTCTCAGCTCCCTCCTCTGCCGAGGAGCAGCTGCAAAGCGCTGATCCTGACCCGAGGCTGGTGAACTACCATGGCAGTCGCCTGCAGCACGCCGCTAACACGGCATCTCACCAGCTTAAACTCTCGCACACACTGGTGGAGCCACAACACCGTAAAGCGGAACCGCTGCTGGCAGGCATCAATGAAAGCGACATTATCACGGTAAAAGAGATCGCCAGAAAACGTTTCAGCAAACGCTGGGATCTGGTTTCAGAGCGATCCCGTTTTGTTCGCCATCGTCTTGTTGGCAATCTTGAAAAAATATCTGCCCCGCTCTCTCTGCAGGTTATCCCGGTGGTGGAGTCGACCTACAGCCCCTATGCCCTATCCCATGCCGGTGCCGCAGGCCTCTGGCAACTGATGCCCGGCACAGCCAAAGTTCTTGGCATTCAGCCGGATAAAAAGATTGATGGCAGACGTGACATCGAAAGGTCGACACAGGCTGCAGCTACCTATCTTATGCAACAGCATGATCGCTTCGACAACTGGCCACTGGCTATTGCCGCCTACAATCTCGGCCCCTATGCCGTTTCAAAACGCCTGAAAAATTCACCCTGGGATATGGCCGATGGTCTGGATGCCATGCCAGTACCGCTTGAGACCAGAAATTATGTTAAACACATTATCGGTCTTGTTGCCCTCCTTGATGAGGGTACTCTTCAATTCCCCTCTCCTATCAAAACCCGGACAGTTCAGCTGAACCCGCCAGTCGATATCCAGCTGCTCGCTCAGCTCAGCGGCATGGAGAAGGATGAAATTTTCCTGTTTAATCCCTCACTGAATCAGGCGCAGTATCTGACCCGGCCTGTGACCATCCACGTGCCTGAAGCTGCGCATCCCAGGGTAGAGGAAAATATTATCCACTCAGGCCCGAAATTTGTTTCAGTCACGGTCAGAGAAGGCAACTCGATGTGGAGTATTGCCAGAGCCAATGGCACCGATGTAAAGACAGTGAAGCAGCTTAATCCCGGCATCAGCAATGTGCTACGAATTGGCCAGAAATTGAAGGTGCCTGCCAATCAGCTGGCCAAGGCAAGTGCCAACATCAATCCCCTGCTACCATCGAAAAATCGGGTTCGCTACAAGGTTCGTTCTGGTGATTCACTATGGAGGATCGCCAACCGCTTTGGCACTACAGTCAAAGCGCTATCCAGGGTGAACAGTCTTTCGAAAAAATCAGTTATTCGTGCCG
This sequence comes from Mariprofundus sp. KV, assembly GCF_013387475.1. Classification (GTDB taxonomy): domain Bacteria; phylum Pseudomonadota; class Zetaproteobacteria; order Mariprofundales; family Mariprofundaceae; genus Mariprofundus. The sequence continues at coordinate 151,619 of NZ_VWNB01000002.1, forward strand.
GTGATATTTTATGGGTTCTGGCCCGCGTTCGTCCAAGCTGATCTCCATCAGAGCTCTACCTCTTGTCTGTCTGCTGCTGCTTATCGGATGCAGCAACGCCAATGCGCCTGCAGAGACGCATGAGACGGCTGTTAACACTGCTTATGAAGATATCCCTGCCCGTGGTGACCGGCTGGTTGAAGCATCCATTGGTGATGCCACCAATCTGATTCCGATGATTGCCGGTGATGCATCGAGTCACGCTGTCGCAGGTCAGCTCTACCTCTCGCTGCTCAAGTATGACAAAAATCTCGATCTGACCGGCCAGCTGGCAAAATCGTGGGAGATCTCAGCTGACAATCTGACCATCACCTTTCATCTGCGCCCGGATCTGCGCTGGAGTGATGGTAAACCTCTCACCTCAGCCGACTGTCTGTTCACCCTCAGACTGATGCAGGATGAGGGCACCCAGAGCGCTTATAAAGCTGATTACATCATCGTCAAACATGCGGAAGCACCCGACCCACTCACCTTTGTGGTGCATTATGATGAGCCGTTTTCACCGGCACTCTCCTCCTGGTCCTCTTTAGCCATCCTTCCTAAACATGTGTTTGAAAAAGAGAATATCATGGACACACGTCTGTCGCGTGAACCCAAAGCGAGCATAGGCCCCTACAAGCTGACGCAGTGGCAATCCCAGCAATCGATTCTGATGAGCGCCAATGAGGATTACTTTGATGGCCCTGTCTGGATTAAGGAGCGCCTTACCCGCATTATCCCGGATCGCGCCACCCAGTTCCTCGAGCTCTCAGCCGGCAGGCTCGATTCGGTCGGCTTGAGCCCGATGCAGTACTCACGCCTGTTTGAAACCCGTGATGAGTTGAAACGCAATTTTAATCGCTATAAATATCTTGATTTCGTCTACACCTATCTCGGCTTCAATCTCAAACGTAAACCGTTTGATGATATTCTTGTTCGCAGCGCGATCGCTTATGCCATCGACCGACAGGAGATTCTCGATGGTGTACAGCTTGGATTGGGTGAAACCATCGCCAGCCCCTACAAACCCGGCACCTTCTGGGTTAATGAGAAGCTTAAACCACGCCCCTATGATCCAGAAAAAGCGAAAGCACTGCTAGCTCAGGCCGGCTGGAAGGATTCCGATGGTGACGGCATAGTCGACAAGGATGGCAAACCGCTCTCATTCATCGTACTCACCAATAACGGCAACAAACAGCGTGCCGATGCCGCCACCATCATGCAGCAACGGCTGAAGAAGGTTGGCATTGAGATCAAGGTGCGGCTGGTTGAGTGGTCAGCTTTTATTCAGAACTTCATCAACAAACGAAACTTTGATGCGGTGATTCTCGGCTGGTCCCTCTCGCCTGATCCCGATCAGTACACCATCTGGCACTCATCCCAGACCGGCCCGCGCCAATTCAATTTCCTCTCCTATAATAACGCCAATGTGGATGCGGCGCTGGATAACGCACGCAGAGTCTTTGATAGAGATGAACGCAAAGCGCAGTACGATCTTATGCAGGAGGAGATTCATCATGATGTGCCGATGGTATTCCTCTTTGCCCCCTACTCGCTGCCGGTGATGCACAAACGCTTTCACGGCATCAAACCCGCCCCTGCCGGCATCGGCTACAATAGTGAACACTGGTATGTTCCGCAGGAACTGCAGAAGTACAGCGTCACCTCTGTCGCTCCCTGATCCGGGCTTCAGCAGCCACAGATTTGTGACCGGGATCGTAGTTTAAATATCAATAGCGAACTAACCTCCAATACACGGAGGCGCATGAAGATGAGCGAATATCGCAGGCTCTCATTAACAGGCAGTAACAGCTTTCATTTTCAAGATGAAGGGTTTGATCTTGAGCTCTGTTATCACCCGCTCTCAGGTAGAGAGACAGTCACATTCAATACCGTGAAAATTTCCGAAGAGCGCATTGCCAGCATTGGCTTTAGCTACAATCTTGATTTCAATGGCAACAGATATTCGCTGATTCACGACCGCCCCGAAGACCGTAGCTGCAACTACTATTTCCAACTCAGCAGGAACAGCGAACCGATTCAGCGTTACGAGATCGTACCAACACGCAAAACAGCGCCAGCCTTCTACCTTGTAGCACTCTGTGCGGTGATTGCTTTGCCGGTGGCCGCAGGTGAGCTCTCCGAGCAATTTATGGGCATCTCAGCCCTGGAGTGGAGCGCAGGCGTAAAACTTGCCGTCATTGCCACAGCAGCCCTCAGCGCCATCGCCATTCACCTGGCCCTGTACGGCCGCCTGCTCATCAAAAACCTCACAGGCCCCGACCTAAAGGGCTAGAGACCTTCACCTAAAATTATGCATGCGATCGTACTCGATCATCATATGCTTTACTGAAACGGCTGTATGCCCCCCAAATGGGGGACAAAATGGCAGGATTGTCATTTTGCACGCACTAGCGCCCAAAGGGTGCCATACAGGATGTATGGCATGACAAGTCCACAGGTATTGATGCGCTTGGTGCGGCAAATATGAGCGCACAGAAAAATGAGGCGCTTGAACTTATGGGCAGGAATAGTGATACTGCTTCCTCTTGTGGCTGACACAGGAAAATATGATGCAGGTTGGAGGGATGGCTTATCTCTATTCAACAGGAACTTGAACAGATTCGGCAGGAGCATGATCTCTCCTGTGTTATCGTTATTGATGGTGAAGGCGCTCTGATCGCTCAGGTTGGCGATCACCCTGAAGGGGAAGAGTTTGCGCTCTACTCACCTATGGTGATGGAGACCATCCGCACCATGTCACAGGTTGGTGGCTTTGGTGAGCCGATCTGCAACGGAGTCATTCTCAAAAAAGGAAGAATCCTCATCACCCATCAGGATGTTGTGAAGGGTGAAGTGATCTACTCCTCACTGCTGTGTCAGAAAAAGGTGCCAGCCGGTCTTCTGGAACTGCTCAACAAGATCACCAAACTGGTAGAAAAAGCGATCTGACTCAGCCTGCCGGGCTGTTTACGCCCTATTTATCTGCCAGTGCAGCTCTGACACCTTTGTGAACAATCTTTCCGTCTCTGATATTAATACCGGGCTTTAACGAGGGATCTAGCTCCATCGCCATCTCAAGCCCCATATCAGCGATTCTCTGCACATAGGGCAGCGTGGCATGGGTAAGTGCCGCAGTGCTGCTCTGAGGGACCGCTGATGGCAGATTGGGCAGACAGCAGTGAATCACCCCCTCCTCCAGATAAACGGGCTCAGCAAAGCTTGTCGGACGACTGGTTTCACTCATGCCGCCCTGATCAATCGCCACATCTACAAACACACTGCCCTGTCTCATGCGAGCGATATCTGCGCGCCTGAGAAGCATCGGTGCATGCTTGCCCGGAATTAGTGCTGCACCGATAAGGATGTCACAAGCAGGCAGCAGTTGAAGCAGGTTGGCATGGGTATAGTGAACGACCCTGATATTCTCTTGCGTTCTCTTGTTAAGCGCATCGATACGCTGAGCATCAGCTTCAAGCAACATGACTTCAGCGCCCAGCCCGGCAAGTGCATCTGCAGCATTACTGCCAACATTGCCTGCCCCGAGAACAACCACATGTGCTGCAGCCTGACTGCCCATCGCTCCGGGAAGACGCCCGATGCCTGGAATGCATGTGCCGTTCTCCTTCTGCAGGTATTGCACCGCCAGTTGCGCAGCGACCCTGCCAGCCACCTGACTCATCGGTGACAACAGCGGCAGCCTTCCGGATGGCAGCTGCACTGTTTCATAACCAATTGCACACACGCCGGAACTCATTAGCGCTTTTGCCAGCGCCGGCACTGCAGCCAGATGCAGATAGGTAAAGAGCATCAAACCCGGCCTGAAATAGTGGTACTCTGAAGCCAGAGGCTCTTTCACCTTTACAACCAGATCACAGGCCCATGCCCGGTCTGCAGAATCAACGATTTCCGCTCCTGCATCCAGGTAGGACTGATCCGCAAATGAGCTATCCAGACCGGCTGAGACCTCAACAAAGAGCTGATGGCCGCTAGCAACCAGTGCTCTCACCCCATCCGGTGTCATGGCCACACGATGCTCTCGGTTCTTTATCTCTTTAGGAACACCAATACGCATGAACAGACCTCACTGTGAACTTATCTATCCATACTGTTCAGATTTAATTACAAACATCATCAGCATGGATGACGTAATCTTAATTCCCGGTATGATTAGGTGTTAAATCATGACGGCATTCTCTATGCAATGCCATCGATGATTATATCGGCAGCAGCCGGCCAGAGGGAGCCCATCACGTGAGTAATGCTGGCAATGATGCACAGGAAGCACTGGTTGCCCTTGTCGGCGCTCTGGAGGCCCGGGACAGCTTCGCCAATGATCACTCAAGACGGGTCAGCCAGATTGCCGTGCGATTGGCGAAGATATTCAAGCTCGATGCTGAAACAGTGAAAAAGATCGGCAATGCAGGTCTGCTACACGATATCGGCATGGTCAGTGTTCCTGATGCCATTCTTCTCAAACCCGGCAGTTTTACAGAGGCTGAACGCACCGTGATTCGTGAAGCCCCTAACGTTGCAGGAAAAATCCTTGAACCGATCAAATCACTCAGGGATGAACGCCTTATGGTACTGCATCATGGTGAGCGCTGGGATGGTTCAGGTTACCCGGATGGACTCAAAGAAGAGGCCATTCCTATTGGAGCCCGCTTTATCGCTATCGCAGAAGCGATTGATGCGATGACCCAAAACCGGGTCTACCGCCGGGCCAGACCTCTCTCATTCTGTCTGGAGCAGCTGGAAGAGAACGCAGGCAGCCAGTTTGACCCTAAAATTGCAAAAGTAGCTATAGCGGCACTGGCCAAGGGGCTGGTTAGAGCCAGACCCGATAAAACAGGGAATTAATGGCGTATCCAGCCAGCTTTTTCAGGCTTACAGCTGTTTGAACTGTTGAACATCACTGGTTATTGCGCGCACCTGCTCATCCGGCGAGAGATCCAGATAGACCTTTTTGATAATACCTGCCTCATCAACAAGATAACTCATATTCTTGGTCATATGCGTCATCGAGGTGTGAGCTGCATACTCCTGGATAACATCGCCCTCAGGATCGGAAAGCAGAGGGTGTGTGATCCCCAGCTTCTCGGCAAATTCATGATGCGAAGACACTGAATCGTAACTGATACCGATCAGCTGCAAATCCAGTGAACGGAAAGCATTATAGTTGTCTCTCAATCGCCGGGCCTGAATCAACCCCTCCGCACGGGACTCATTATAAAAATAGACCAGGCACCAGTGACCCTTGAAATCACTGACAGAGACATTTGTATTATCCTGATTCCGCAGCACAAATTCAGGAACAGGTTTACCCGGCTCAATGGGTTTACCGTTATTGACAATGATGCTGATCATCACAATTGCTGGCGCCACTGCTACCATAATCATCCCAACCACTATCTTCACGATAGCGCGTTGCACCTGTTGCGCCTGTTCGTGGTTGGCTGGTAATGGTCTCTGATTCATGTTCGAGTTCTGCCACACCTTGTCTAATAAGTAAAGTCTAATATACGCATGTCTTGCACATCAAGCTTGTGAAATCGAGAAGGAAAGAAAGAGAGCAACATAAACCGAGCAGGCCAGATGAACACAATTAAGCAACTGCGCAGACATCCGAAAATTAAACCAACACTTGACAAAACTGCCATAACCTATTGATATGTATCCCCTTACAGGACACGGAGGCCTTGACCATGTTAAAAGTGGTAACGTCCCCCACCGCTCCCGCCAGCGCAGGAGCCACTGAAAACAGACCACAGATATGGGCTGTAGCCAGCGGCAAGGGTGGTGTTGGAAAAAGCTTTATCGCTTCTAATCTGGGCCTAGCACTTGCCCAGAGTGGCAGACGTACTATTGTCGTAGATCTTGATCTTGGCGGTGCTAATCTGCACACCCATCTCGGCATCAGCCGTCCCAAACACTCGCTCTCTCATTTCATCAATGGCAAAAATGGTGATCTTAAAGAGATGATCGAATCACTACCCGGTACAACACTGGGCATCATCTCAGGCGCATCGGACCATCTTGAGGTGGCTAACCTCAAACATTTCCAGAAACTGAAACTCATTCGCCATCTTTTAAAGCTTCCGGCCGATTACGTTATTCTCGATCTGGGAGCCGGAACCACCTACAACACCCTCGATTTCTTCAACCTGGCTGATCAGGGCATCCTCTCTGTTATTCCGGAACCCACCGCGATTGAAAACAGCCACCGTTTCCTGAAATCGGCAATGTACCGCAAACTTCGTGATGTTCCTGCGGATACCAAGAGCATGGTTAAAGAGATCCTTGGCACACCATCTGAACAGACCCGCAGCTTAAACACGCTGAATAAGATCATCGACTCGATCCATCAACAATCACCGAAACATGGTAAAATTCTCAGGCGGAGAATTGACTCTGCAGGCCTGCACCTGATTGTTAACCAGATCAGGGAACCCGCCGACTTTCAACTGGGTTATTCCATGGCACTGATCTGGAAACAGTATTACGGAAAAAAACCGGACTCTCTCTCTTTCCTCAACCATGATGACTCAATTATCAAAGCGCTCTGTGAGCATCACCCCTACCTGCATGAGCATCCGCACTCTCGCAATGCGATCCAGCTGAAACATCTGGTCAAGACCATCATAAACAAGAAAAAATGAGGCTCCCTGATTATTACGACCTTCTGGATATCCCCAGATCAGCGTCAGCCGCAGATATCATTCAGGCCTATCGACTGGCAACCAGAACCTATGTCAACGGATCTCAGGCCACCTACTCCATGTTTGATGAGGATCAGCTAGTGGAGATTCGCCGTGACATTGAAGAGGCCTATAATACATTAAGCCATACTGAAAGGCGTAAGCTCTACGACACGATGCTGGCACAGCAACAAGCTGGTACAACAAGCCGAAACGCTATAGATGAGCGTGAAAAAAATGTCTTTTATCTTAAACAGCCGGCTGAGATCCCGGCAGCAACCGGCATTAAATTTACCGGTGATCAACTGAAGCGTATCCGCAAAAGCAGAGGCATATCCCTTGCGAAGCTTGCTGACGCGACAGGTATACAACAGCGCCTGCTGCAAGCCATAGAGGAAGAGGATCTTACCCTGTTCAGAGATAAATCCGAGCTCAACACGACCCTTTCATGCTACTCGAAGGAGACAGGTCTAGACCCGCAAGAGGTTAGAAGCAGCTACCCGCTGACAGATCAGGCATAACCGGGCAAGACAATCGCCGGACGATCAGCTCTCTGCGTCTGCACCTTCTACACGCGCCTTTTTGGCACGGATACGCTCTTTTTTGTCATCAGCACCATGAGCACTGCGCGGCTTGCGCGGCAGTGAACGGTAGATCTCCACACGATCCCCCTCACAAAGCTCCTGACTCCCCTTGATCAGTTTCGCATAGATACCGAGCTGATGCACAGCAAGGTCGATTTCAGGGCACCTCTCCATCAGACCGCTGGTACGAACCGCCTCTTCAGCCGTTGTCCCCGCAGCCACATCCAGCTCTTCGATAAACTGTTCATGTGCCAGTGCATAGACGACAGTAACGTGCATTCAGCTCCCCTTCAGGGTCAGAGCCCGCTGTTCAAAGGCCTGGACCATCGATTTGCATGCTGTTGCGAAGATTGGAGAAGCCACCATGTCCAGCATCATGCTGCGAAATTCAAACTCAATCGAAAAATGTACCCTGCAGGTCTCATCATCCACAGCCTCAAAGGTCCAGATACTCTCGAGAAAGCGGAACGGCCCGTCGAGCAGCCTGATCTCGATCAACTTGTCTGAAACATAGCGATCAATAGTTTTAAAGCTGTGCCTGGAGCCAGCCAGATCGGCAACAAGCTCTGCAGTCAGCTCTCCCTGCTGCTCTGTTAATATCGTTGCATCAGCAACCCAGGGCAGAAACTGCGGGTAGGCTTCAATATCCATCACAACATCAAACATTCTGCCTGCAGAACTGGCGATCACCCTGGTCTCTTCGAAACTACGCATGGATCAGCGTCTTTTCTCCGGGGCATAGGGGTTGTCACCGCCCCCTGTGAAGGTAAAGCGGACAGTGACACCGGTAAGATTAAATGTCTTACGGAATGACTGCTCCAGATAGCGGCGATAACTGGTCTTCAGCGCCTGCGGACGATTACAGAATACTTTGATACTTGGCGGAGAGGTACCGATCTGCGATGCATATTTCAGCTTTACAGCGGCACCGCGATCACTGGGTGGATGCTGCGCCTCCTGAGCCGCCTGCATCCAGCGATTCAGCTCACCGGTTCCGATCTCAAAGCGGTTACGCTTGGCTGCCCTGACCGCCTCATCAAGAAGCTTTTTCACACCTTTGCTGCTCTTGGCAGTAATGCGGAAAATCTGAATGTCCGCCAGACCACGCATGCGGAAGTTGAGGCGCTCAGCGAAATAGTTCCACTCATCCTCACTCAGCAGGTCAAGCTTGTTCACTGCCACCAGCAGCGCACACCCTTCATCCTGAGCCAGCTGCATCAGCCGCATATCCTGCTCTACAACACCTTCTGAGCCATCAAGTACCATGACAGCCGTATCAGCACGCGCAAATGCCTGTACAGCCTTCACACGCGCCACAAACTCGATGATATCACTGATTCTACCATGCTTACGCTGGCCTGCCGTATCCACCAGACGCACAACACCATCGCGATATGGAAGATCACTATCAATCGCATCTCTGGTGGTGCCGGCCACATCACTGACCACCATCCGCTGCTTGCCAAGCCAGGCGTTGATCAGGGTTGATTTGCCGACATTGGGACGGCCAATGACAGCAATACTGGCCAGCGGCGGCTGCTCATCCTCTGTTGAGGCAACCAGTTCCGGCAGCATCTTTTCCAGATGAACGACAAAATCACGGATACCGTCACCATGCGCCGCAGAAACAGCAATAGGGTCACCCATGCCGAGCTTGAAAAATTCCAGTTCACTATTGGGCTTTTCGGCTTTGTTCACCACAATCGCCACAGGAATGTGATGGCGACGCAGCTTATGGGCAATAGCAGCATCTACAGGTGTCACACCAACCTGACCATCACCGATAAACAGAACAACATCGGCAATTTCCAGCGCCGCCTCAACCTGCGCATCAATAGCAGGCTGCATCACATCATGTGTGCCCTCACCAATGCCACCGGTATCAACCAGAACACATTCACGTGCGCCGATCAGGCATTCACTCTCAAGGCGATCTACGGTTACACCCGGTCGGTCGCCAACAATGGCCTTGCGCTTACCAAGCAGCCGGTTGAACAGGGTAGATTTACCGACGTTGGGGCGGCCAACAATAGCGATAACCGGCAAGCGAGCGGATAACTTCTGATAATGGGGTTTCTGATTCAAAGGGGTAACCTGTTTTGGCGCACTCAGCGCAGTTTAAACAGAGTTCCAAGGTTATTTCTAACCAGCACCCCGTCAGAAGAGGCAACAGGAGTCAGGTCAATACGTCCACCCAGTTCCACCGTTGCAAGTAGCTTTCCATCAAGATTGAGGCGGAAAACTTTACCGGACTCATCTGCCAGCCATAGCATCTGATTCCAGAATATCGGTCCGGTCAGCTCAACATCGGAGAGTTTCTGTTTCCAGAGCGTCTCTCCACCGGCTGCATCAAGCATACTCAGCGCTCCCTGAGCATCGGCCACATAGACCCTATTACCGATCAGCAGAGGTGACCCTTTTGAGGAGATCGCACGACTCATCAATGTACTGCCATCCTGTAGTGAGAGGAAAAACAGCTCGCCCTGAAATACCGGCACAGCCAGCATATCCTCATGTTTACCAGACTGCTCAGCCGGGATAAGCAGCGGCGTTGCCACAGGCACCTTCAGATCTCTCAACACAGCAGCATCACTGTTAATCAACAGCTGGCGCTGCCACAAAAAGCTGCCACTTTCAGCTTTCAACGCCACAACATCACCATTGCGCATGGCGACATAAACCTGATCCCGGAAGACCACAGGAGAAGGCAACAGCTGCATACCCAGACCAGCCGGTGGGCCGGAGTAACTCCAGACCTTTTCGCCACGCTGGGAGAAACGGAACACCTGATTGGTTTCAGTTTGAATAATAAAATCACTACCAATAAGAACAGGTCTGCTTAACAGTGACGAAGAGAGTTGAATGGACCAGGCCACACGACCTTCGTTGATATCAATGCCGAACACTTTACCGCCCACATCACCAACAACGACAAGACCATTGGCCAGCTGCAGGCCACCGGACTCACCGGCAGCACTCAGTGCTACGCGATGAATTTCACGACCTGAACTGTTGAGTATCCTGACACGTTTGTCCTGGGCACCGGCAACAATCACTTCACCCGCTTCACTCGTGGCAATAGCCGGATTACTCATGCCTGCACTGGAGGCTGGCTGGCGCTGATCGAGATCACTGCGCCAGACAATTGATATATCTGAAGTAGTCTCAACCACCGGCTTCTGCTCGCCCTCCTGAGAAGCGAAAGGGTTCATCGAACAGCCACACAACAGTGCCAGCAAAGCGGCAAACAGCGGTAGTCTCAACTGCGCTATCATTACAGGTCTCATCATGAGGTTTTCTTGTTCATCTGAGACTCAATCTTCTCTTTAAGCCCGGCATCAACACCGGCTGCATCAAGAGCCTTCTGCAGATACGCCTGCTTCTGCGTCTCATCTGTAGCGATCTGAGCCAGCAGGAAGTAGCGAATCTGCTGGTACTGGTTGCCCACCTTCTGATCAAGCAGTGCCTGCGCTGCGGCATGATCTCCGGCAGCAATCTTCATCTCAGCCAGATCAATTCTGGCCTGCCATACCCACTCCGGCATCGCTTTCGCATGCGCAATCAGAGCATTCAGATGCACCTCAGCATTGGCCGTATCAACGCCTGCCAGCTGCATCAGCGCCAGTGCACCATAACTGCTGGATGAGAAATCCCTGCTGACATTCTGCAGCAGCAACTGCTTCTTGCTGACATCGGCTTCACTAACAGCCTGCTGGTAAACAGTTGCAGCGGTAGCACTGTGAGCACGATCCTGTTCAATCCAGAATCCGGCCGCCAGCAGTACAACCAGCAGCGCGGCAGCCGCACCCATCAGCAGCTTCTGATTGGCCTCTACCCAATTCGTCCATTGGGCAGAACGCATTTCGCGTTTAAGTTCCTCAATGTCGGAATCTTTTACTGGTATATCGTCACTCATCTCATTCATCCTCGTTCATATTCATGAACAACCGGCATTGCAGGTAAAAAACCGATTATATAAAGCTGCTGCACCCTAAAAGGCACCCATCCAGTGTCAATGTCAGTTTTCATCCGCAGCGAATTCATGGCGACGCTCCAGCACAATGGATACCACACTTTTCACCAGCGCTGCCATCGGTATGGCAATGACCACACCGACAATACCCCACAAGCTGCCAAACACCAGTATGGCCACAATAATCGCAATAGGATGCAGATTAACAATCTCAGAGAAGAGCCAGGGCACAATCACATTGGCATCGATCGCCTGTACCACCGCATATGCAAGGACACTGTAGGCCATGGTATCGGTCCAGCCCCACTGGAAGAAGGAGAGCAGGATCACCGGCACAGTAACCACGGCAGCACCAACAAAGGGAATCCACACCGAGATACCGGTAAGCACACCCAGCAGCAGTGCATATTCATGCCCCATCCACCAGAACACCAGCCACATCGCCAAGCCGACAATAAATGCCTCCCAGAATTTACCCCGGATATAGTTGCCAATCTGAATATCCAGCTCAGCCCATACGCGCTGCAGCAGTGAGCGTTCGGTAGGCAGAAACTGCTGTGTCCAGCTGATAATCAGGTTTTTATCCTTGAGGAAGAAGAAGACCATCACCGGCACCAGTACGGCATAGACCAGTAGCGTGATCATGCCCGGAATTGAGGCGATCGAGAAGGTGAGCAGTGCTCCGCCCCACTCCTGCAATTTCAGGGCGATCGCGGCAACCACCTTCTGCAGGAAGGCCGGATTCATCCACTCGGCATGGTTGGCCTGCAGCTGTAGCAGCATCTCCCTGATCGACTGCACATATTGCGGTGCATTCATCACCAACCGTCCCACCTGCTCGGTTAACAGTGGCAGCACTGCCAGCAGCGCAAACATGATCAACAGCAGCGCACCACCACCGGCAACCGCGATAGCCAAAAGGCGCGGCACCTTGCAGTGTTGCAGAAGATCAATGACACCATCAAGCACATAGGCCAGGGCAATAGCCAGAAGAACCGGTGCCAGAATCGGCCCCAGCAGGAAGAGCAGAAGGAATATAACCAGCAGCGAGGAGAGCAGCATCACCAGTTCGGTGTCTGCCATACGCTTCTTCAGCCAGTCAGTCAGGACGAACATGCCGCTCCGGGTTTGGTCGGCCCTAAAGCCACCAGTGCAGCAGCCGCGATGGCTGCAATCAGGTGAACTGTGGCGCTTACCCCGTGCCACATGCCAAACTGCTTGCGAAGCGGATGCTCAGCAGCCACAACATCCATCGAACCGATCTGCACTTTCAACTCCGCCAGAATCGGTGAAATAGTATACTCATTGGTCACTATCAGCAGCACAAGCAGTGCCAGAAAACCCCAACGCAGGCGGCCGATCTGCATGCCAGCACTGCGCATGCGCAGCCAGAAGACAATCACCGCAGCAGAGAGCAGCATCAGTCCCAAATTGGCAATATGGAAGATCTCTCCGGCCAGTGCTCCGGCCAGAGATAGTGAACCGGCTTTATCAAAGAGAACCGGAGCCACAACAAAGCCGGGCACCACAAGCAGCCCCAGCATCAGTGCCAGAGTGAGTCGAACCGAACCGATGCGAATACACTCAACTCTCAACATGGACTCCTGTAACGATCAACCTGCATCTACCCGCACATGGATGTGCGGCGGGCGAAGCCCGTAAGCTCAGCAAAACCACGTTTTTGCTGAGTGGCCAAGCAAAACTCATGGACGAGTTTTGCGAATCAATCAAACTACACGTAGCTGATCTCCTGAACCTCATACTCGCGCTCACCACTTGGCGCCTGCACGACAATCACATCGCCCTGCTCTTTACCGATCATGGCGCGTGCAATCGGAGAGGTGATGGAAACTTTACCCGCCTCGATATTGGCCTCATCAACACCAACCACCTGATAGGTCACCTCTGTGCCCTCATCAAGATCGATCAACTCTACAGTAGCTCCGAAAACAATCTTCTCGGCTGTGATGGTGGCCGGGTCAATAACGTGGGCGCGGGCCAGCGTATCCTCAATCTGAGAGATGCGTCCCTCATTCATACCCTGCTCCTCTTTGGCAGCATGGTATTCGGCATTCTCGGAGAGATCACCGTGCGCTCGCGCCTCTTCAATCGTTCTCACGATCCTGTGGCGATTCTCCCCCTTCAGATATGCGAGGGTTTCACGCAGTGCTTCAGCACCCTGTTTGGTCATCGGTACACGTTCCAAATACTTCTCCTGATCCCTAACGATTTACGCCTTACTGACGATGATATTCCTGAATACTTTTTACTACGGTTACATCCGAGTGACCGGCAATGGCCTGGGCAGCTGCAAGGCCGCCAGCCATGGTTGTGTAGTAGGCGATGCCACGATCCAGTGTTGCCTCACGAATTGATTTGGAGTCCCTGATCGCCTGTTCACCCTCAGTGGTATTGATAATCAGATTCACCTCATCGTTAAGCAGGCGGTCAACAACATGCGGACGCACACCATCGGTCACCTTGGCAACCATCTCGGAAGCCACACCGGCAGCAGCCAGTGCCTGATGGGTACCGCTGGTAGCCAGCAGCTCAAATCCGGCACCGGTTAATACCCTGCCAATCTCAACGGCATGCGCCTTATCACACTCACGTACCGAGATAAATGCACGTCCGGATTCAGGCAGTCGCACACCACCGCCAAGCTGTGCCTTGGAGAAGGCAGCAGTAAAGGTGGTGGCAATACCCATCACCTCACCTGTCGACTTCATCTCTGGCGAGAGCAGCGGATCAACACCACGGAACTTCACAAACGGGAAGACCGCCTCTTTCACTGCCTTGAAATCTTTCGGCTGCGGAATCTCAGTAATACCCTGCTCATCAAGTGACTGACCGGCCATAATTCGCGCGGCAATCTTGGCCAGCGGTTTGCCGGTTGCCTTGGAGACAAACGGAACCGTACGTGAGGCACGAGGATTAACCTCCAGCACATAGATCGTCTCGCCCTGAATGGCGAACTGGATATTGAGCAGACCCTTGACGTTGAGTGCCAGCCCCAGCGCCTCAGTCTGACGAATCACCTCACTGATAATCTCGTCAGAGATCGAGTGCGGCGGCAGGCAGCAGGCTGAATCGCCCGAGTGTACTCCGGCCTCTTCGATATGCTCCATAATGCCACCGATCACAACCCGCTTGCCATCAGCCAGCGCATCGACATCAAGCTCAATTGCCTGATTCAGGAAGCGATCGAGCAGAACCGGATGATCAGGTGATGCCTGTACAGCCTCACGCATATAACGCAGCAGACCCTTCTCATTATGTACGATCTGCATCGCGCGGCCACCAAGCACATAGGATGGACGCACCACAACCGGATAACCGATCTCATTGGCCACAGCAACCGCCTCTTCAGTGGAGCGGGCAGTACCATTCTCTGGCTGCTTCAGCTTCAGTTCATGCAGCAACTGCTGGAAACGTTCACGATCCTCTGCCAGATCGATCATATCAGGCGAGGTGCCGATAATCGGCACACCGGCTGCCTCCAGTGATTCGGCCAGCTTCAGTGGTGTCTGACCACCGAACTGCACGATCACGCCATACGGCTTCTCCACATCAACAATAGCCATCACATCTTCATAGGTCAGCGGCTCAAAGTAAAGGCGATCAGAGGTGTCATAATCGGTCGATACGGTTTCGGGGTTACAGTTGACCATGATCGTCTCATAACCATCTTCCGAGAGTGCAAAGGCGGCATGTACGCAGCAGTAGTCAAACTCAATACCCTGACCGATACGGTTGGGGCCACCACCAAGCACCATGATCTTTCTGGCGTCGGTCGGGCGTGCTTCACACTCATCTTCATAGGCTGAGTAGAGGTATGGCGTATGCGCTTCAAACTCTGCAGCACAGGTATCCACACGTTTAAACACCGGATTCATACCTGCTGCCTGACGTGTTTTGCGTACAGTCAACTCATCACTGCCAAACAGCTGAGCCAGACGCATATCAGAGATACCTTCGCGTTTGGCCTGACGCCACTCATCCAGACTCAGTGAGGCCACATCGCGGCCTGCAAGGCTAATCTCAAGCTGAATCACTGCCGCAATCTCACGGATAAACCACGGATCGATATGGGTGACATCAAACACCCGCGCTTCACTCCAGCCGGCGCGCAGTGCTTCGCCGATCCACCAGAGACGCTCTGCCCTTGGTACAGCCAGTTTATCCTGCAGGAAACGATCCTCATCAACATCATCGGGGATGGTGAAATCAAAACCACAGGAGCCGGTCTCAAGGCCACGCATCGCTTTACCAAGACTCTCAGTAAAGCTGCGACCAATGGCCATCACCTCACCCACAGACTTCATCTGTGTGGTCAGACGCGTATCGGCACCCTGAAATTTCTCAAAGGCAAAGCGAGGCAGCTTGGTGACCACATAATCGATGGTCGGTTCAAAGGCAGCCCAGGTTTCGCCGGTAATATCATTGCGGATCTCATCAAGGGTGTAACCGACAG
This sequence comes from Mariprofundus sp. KV, assembly GCF_013387475.1. Classification (GTDB taxonomy): domain Bacteria; phylum Pseudomonadota; class Zetaproteobacteria; order Mariprofundales; family Mariprofundaceae; genus Mariprofundus. Next base: position 167,366 of record NZ_VWNB01000002.1, read on the forward strand.
CGAGCTTGGCTGCGATCTTGGCGATCGGGAAGCCCGTCGCTTTTGAAGCCAGCGCTGAGGAGCGCGATACACGCGGATTCATCTCGATAACAATCAGACGGCCATCTTTCGGATTGACGGCGAACTGAACATTGGAACCGCCTGTCTCCACACCGATCTCGCGCAGAATGGCGATCGAAGCGTCACGCATCTTCTGATACTCTTTATCGGTCAGTGTCTGGGCAGGTGCCACGGTAATCGAGTCACCGGTATGCACACCCATAGCATCGAAATTCTCGATTGAGCAGATAATCACGCAGTTATCAGCATGATCGCGCATCACCTCCATCTCATACTCTTTCCAGCCGATAATCGACTCTTCAACAAGAATCTCATCGGTTGGTGAAGCATCAAGACCGGAGGCTGCAATCTGTTCCAGCTCTTCCGGGTTATAAGCGATACCACCGCCGGAACCACCGAGGGTAAAAGATGGACGGATAATGATCGGGTAACCGATCTCGGCGGCCAGAACTCGCGTCTCTTCCATCGAGTGGGCAAAACCGCCACGTGCCATCTCCAGACCGATATGGTCCATCGCATGCTTAAAGCGTTCGCGATCCTCAGCTTTATCGATCGCATCGGGCTGGGCACCGATCAGTTTCACATTGAATTTTTCAAGGATGCCGTGCTTGTTCAGCGAGAGTGCACAGTTGAGCGCCGTCTGACCGCCCATCGTGGGCAGAATTGCGTCAGGGCGCTCCTTCTCAATAATCTTGGCAACAACCTCCCAGGTTACCGGCTCAATATAGGTAGCGTCGGCAAACTCGGGGTCGGTCATAATCGTGGCGGGATTGGAGTTAACCAGAATAACCCGGAACCCCTCCTCTTTCAGCGCCTTACAGGCCTGAACACCTGAATAGTCGAACTCACAGGCCTGACCGATAACAATCGGACCTGCTCCCAGAATCATAATGGATTGAATATCTTTACAGCGTGGCATCGGCGTGGCTTCTCCTTGATCGGAACCTTGAGTTCCAGACACAGAAAACGGGCAAGTTCATGACTCACCCGCCAATTCGCCAACCCTAGCGTGACTGGGCTATCGGGAAAAGGTGCAAGGTGAATTATTTCAGATGATTGCCCGTGGCAATGGCTCGGCTTTGCGCCTGCTAATCAGACACTGTTGTCTGATGCCAGCCAAGCAGCTCATCACCAGCCAGCGGCTCACAGATATAATAACCCTGTGCAATATCGCAGCCGAATTGATGCAGCAGCTCAAGTTCCTCAACCCTTTCAACGCCTTCGGCCACTACTTTCATGCCGAATTCATGGGCAAGCGCAACCACAGCCTTGACCAGCTTCTGGTTGCCAGGTTGCCCTGCCAGGCCGGTAACAAAGCTCTGATCGATCTTTAACTCACTGGCAGGCAGATCCTTCAGATAGGCCAGGGATGAATAACCTGTGCCGAAATCATCAATCGAGATACCAAAACCTCGCTGGCGTAATCGACCCAGCGCTTTAATAGCCAGCCGGGCATGTTCCATTACAGAGCTTTCAGTCACCTCAATCACCAGTGGATAACCCTCTAGTTCATAGGCATCCACCCACCGCTCAATATCGCTGATCAGATTCGGACTCAACAGATCCCTGACCGAGACATTCATCGAGAGCGGAAAAATATGCCCTGCCGCCTTCCACTCAGCCGCCTGAGCCAGGCTCTTCTCCAACATCCAGCGGGTAAGATCACGGATCAAGCCGGTCGCTTCAGCAACAGGGATAAAGCGGCCTGGCGAGATATGCATCTCTTGCCAGCGTGAGAGCACCTCCAGCCCCACCAGTTTACCACTCTCAATATTTACCTGCGGCTGATAATTGAGATTCAATGTTCCCTTTCGAATAGCCCGGCGCAGTTCACCGAAAAGTTTCAGATTCTCACCTGCCTGCCTGGCCATGCTGCCCTGAAAGATAAAGGTGGTCTCTTTTCTCTTTTTTGCCTCATTGGCGGCCACCATCGCGCCCCGCATCAGATCACTGGCAGATGCACAGTGCATAGGAAAGATCGATATGCCCATATTCAGCCCCAGAAACAGCGACTCACCGCCAATATCAAACGGCTCTTCAAACCACCTGCTGAGCTTGTGGCAGACGTTGAGCACACCCTCATGCTCCGCCTCGGGAAGCAGCAGTGCAAACTCGTCACCCGTCAGGCGTGCAGGGGTATCCACCTTACGCACCACCGATTTTAAGCGCTCGGCAAACTGCACCAGCAGGGCATCACCCACGGCAAAACCGAGCGCCGAATTAATTTCAGAGAATGGAAACGGATCGATATGGATCAGAGCAAGGGAGGTGGTATGGCGCTTTGCCAGATCGATTTCATGCGCGATGCGCTCTTCCAGAAGCGTGCGGTTAGCCAGCCCCGTCAGGCGATCATAAAGAGCCACTGTATTATCGCTATCGGTCATATCACTCCCCTGGAGCAAGTTCTCTGCCTAAATTACTCTATCATGAAACCCTATGCCAGCCCGATGCTTCAGCGCGCACAAGATCAGCTGCAAGATCAACATCAAAACTGACATCTAACAGCCTTATTGAACAGTGCAATGCTTCAGCCTTCTGCAGCGATTGAGCCAGCACCTGCGCTGTTGACCACGATATCTCATCAAACAGTGGATAGGCAGCATTTATCGCCAGAAGGTCATATCCGCCATCTTCAACAGGGCCAATCACCACATCGTGATCAAGTACTGCTCTGGCAGCTTCAAGCAGTCGCTGCTCACTCATGTGTGGTGAGTCCGTCCCCAACAGCATCACACTGCCAGCGCCATCGTCAAAGAGACGATTCACCTGCCGCTGCATACGATCTCCGAGACTTCCCTCTCCCTGAGCAATTACAGGCAATGCGAATGGAGTGAAAAACGGGTGCTTCGGGTCATCTGCTGCGATCACGACAGATGCAAACAACCGCTTTGCCCGCTTAATCACCGTTGTTGCCATAGCCGCATGCAATGCTGCAGCCCGGTCGGCAGAGAATTCAGGCATCAGCCGAGTCTTAACCCGCCCCACCACAGGTGCCTTACACATAATGATAACTGTCATGTTTGAAATTTTCATCAGCGTGCCTGCCTGTAGATCAGCGCAAGCTGATCAGCTGGCCAACCCAGCCAGAAGAGCAGCCGGAGTTTCCACATCAGCAGAACAGTCCTGAGAATGCCTGAGCGCTCCCAGCGCCGGGAGCTGGTGATCACCTTCTGCCTCAGACAGGCGATCTTCCCTTCTCGTTTAAGTACCCTGGAGAGCGCGACATCCTCCATCAACGGCAGATCAGCAAAACCGCCGATCTTCTCAAACGACTTGCGGCGTACAAACTGACACTGATCACCTGTACTGATGCGACTCAAACGGGAGCGCAGATTGATCATCCAGCCGATCAGGGCAAAGGCGGGATGCGTGCCAGAGAGCCTGACATCAAAACGTCCTCCTACATATTCTGGAGAAACCATAACCTCTTTTACGGCTAACACATGAGTTGAAGAGATAATCGTATCTGCGTGCATAAAAAAGAGAATATCACTTTCACACTGTTCGGCACCGGCATTCATCTGCCGGGCCCGCCCAGCCTCTGAAGAGATCCAGCGCAACCCTGATTGCTGCAGCAACTCAAGCGTACCATCGTCTGAACCTCCATCGACAACAATCAACTCATCGGCGCCAAGCTGCTGCAACTGTTTGATCATCTGCGGCAGAATCCGATATTCATTGAAGAGCGGAACAATGACCGCGACAGTGAGATCAACCTTCAATATTCAGTGCTACCCAGCCACTTCCCGGCTCACGAAAATTGGTCACCTGGCCGTTCCAGACACGCCCGGCCAGGGCAATCAGCTTCTCACCGTGCATATAGAGGCGGATATCAAGCTTCATCTGCTTCCCCTCCACCTCGACCATGGATGCAGGAACCAGCTGTTGTACGATTGTCTCTTCACGATCCAGCGCTTCAAATCGAACACGACTTATACCCTTACCGAGCACCACACCCTTACCACCATGGCGTGCTGAAGGCTTAAACACCCAATGTTTGCGATCACGCCAAACCTGCTCCGGATCGATCTCGGCCAGCTGCACGGTTTGCGGGGTTACCGCACGAATCCTCTCAACAGTATCCGCAGCAGTACACTGCTCCAGCAATCCTTCGCGCCACCAGTCCACCATACGCGATTTATCACCGATCAGTGCATAACTGCGCGGATGTGGATTCAGCACCACCTGCCCTCTCTCATAAGCCGTGCGCACATGTGCGACATCCGCCGTTTCAAGGTAGAAATCGGTATGGCGATTGTAGATCGCATCAATCTTCACATCTTTAACATAGAGCCCGTCACTGTGCAGCTGAATATCTTCAGGGCTTACCACCACCACATGTCGACCATCCTGCTCAAAAAGTCCGGCGTAGGCCTGCATCTCCGGATACATAAACTGATTCGTTACATCCTCATCCATAATGGCGATGGTCGCCCAGTCGCCATGAAACATTTTAGTCAATCGCATTTCCAGTGATCCGGACAGCTCAGTCATAGCGGGCTGCGGCAGCCAGCGCTCATCACCAATATAGAGGCCACCGGCATTGTTATTAATCTCTATCAGCTTCGGGCCATCCGCGGTAAGATGGAAATCAAAACCCATCAACACACTTGGCCACTGCGTCTTTATCTTTGCCGTCTCAGGCAGACAGGCCTCCAGCAACCTGAGATAAGCCGGATTATCCTTCAATGCAAAGACACTACGTGAAAAGTCGAGCATGGTTCTGAAATCATGCCGTGGAATAGATACAGGGGTTTCGCTTGCCAGTGAGGTTGTCATGGCGCAAGACTATCTCAGAAACACGCACTCTGTCACAATGCGGCGCATGCCAAACTCATCATCGACACCCAACAACAACGACAAACCACAACTGCCTGTCATCTCCCAGAGTGAACTGCAGGATCTGATGAAGAAACACGGACAACCCGCCTTTCGTGCCAAACAGGTGATCGATTGGCGCAATAAGGGGGTACTCAACCCTGATGCGATGAAAAATATTCCGGGCGAACTGCGCCATATTCTCAATGCAGAGCTGATCTGTGAACCGTTGCGTCTTGTGCGCCGCGAATGCTCTGTTGACGGAACACGCAAGTATGTTTTTGCGCTGAATCGGCCACGTTTCTCCGGCAAGATGGTTGAGAGCGTACTGATCCCTGAACAGAGCCGAGGCACCGTATGCATCTCATCACAGGTGGGCTGCGTACTCGACTGCCCCTTCTGTCATACCGGCACACAGGGCTTTGAAGCCAACCTGACCGCTGGTGAAATCGTTGCCCAGGTGCTGATGATCAAGGCAGACCTGCACAATGAACCACTGGCCGGGGACCTGCACAATGAGGTCACGCATATTGTTTACATGGGCATGGGAGAACCGCTGGCCAATGAGACAGGGCTTCACGACAGCCTGATAGCGCTACTCTCGGATGACGGATTGAAACTCTCGCGCCGCAGGATCACAGTATCAACCTCAGGCCTTGTTCCCCAGATCAACCGTCTTGGCGAAGCCTTCAATGTTAACCTGGCCATCTCGCTGCACTCGGCCATCGACTCACTTCGCGACACCCTCGTGCCGATCAATAAAAAGCACCCGCTCAAACAACTGCGCGACTGCCTGAACCGGTACTCTCTGGGCAAACAGCGCCATATCACACTGGAGTATGTGCTACTCAAAGAGACCAACGACAGAGAAGAGGATATCCGGGCACTGATCGATTTTGTTAACCCTGAGCGTGAGCGGGTCAATCTCATCCAGTTCAACCCCTATCCCGGCAGCCCCTACGATGGAAGTTCGAAGGAACACATGAGCAAATTTGCGCAACAGTTGATTTCAAAAGGAATTCGTGCCACTGTAAGGCGATCGCGAGGACAGGATATCATGGCTGCCTGCGGACAGCTGAAAGCGGAGACCTCGAAAGAGTGATGGGAGAACAGATGCAAGCGCGCACGGGCATTATTGGCGGCAGCGGATTATATGACATTCAGGGCATCGAGGTGATCGACTCACTTGATATCGATACGCCCTACGGAAAACCTTCAGATGAACTGCTACTGGCCAGAATAGATGGCCATGAAGTGGTGTTCCTGCCCCGCCATGGCCGCAATCACGCCACTCCACCCCATAAGATCAACTACCGCGCCAACATCTATGCCATGAAACTGGCAGGTGTGAAACGCATTATCTCCATCTCTGCAGTCGGCTCATTGAGAGAGGAGATTGTACCCGGCCATTTTGTGCTTGTTGATCAATTTGTCGATCGCACCCACAGCAGAGAGGGGACCTTTTTTGATGGTCCGGTTGTTGCCCATGTCTCCATGGCTGATCCGGTATGCAACTGCCTGAAATCATCGCTGCTGAAAGCCTGCACCAGCGCCGGGATCACCACGCATGAAAACGGCAGCTACCTGGTGATGCAGGGACCTCAATTCTCCACACGTGCTGAATCAGAACTCTATCGCAGCTGGGGCATGGATGTGATCGGCATGACCAACATGCCGGAGGCCAAGCTCGCCCGTGAAGCTGAGATCTGTTACGCCACAGTGGCCATGAGTACCGATTACGACTGCTGGCATGAAGAGGAGGAGGATGTCTCGGTACAGTCGATCCTTGATATCATGCGTGGTAACGGCATGAAAGCACAGGCGATGCTGCAAAGCTATTTCAGCAACCTGTCGAAAGATGAGAGATGCAGCTGCGGCTGCCCCACTGCTCTGGAGCACGGTATTTTTGCTGACCTGAAAGCCCAGAGTGATTCGGCGATAAGGCCTGTCCATGCACTGGTGGAGAGATTCTTATGATCAGACCACAGATGATGACCGGCAGGCAACTTACGACAGCCCTGCTGATGCTCATTGCCATTGCAGTAACTGGCTGCGCAGGTAATCCCAAGCAGAGTGAGCAGAACCAGAAGCTGGCTGAAACCCATTACAAACTGGGACTGGATGCACTCAGTAAAGAGGGCATGCTGCCCAAAGCCTTTGAAGAGCTGATGAAGTCTGATGCCCTGCGCCCGAATCAACCCGAGGTCCTCGATGCACTGGCCTATGCCTGGCTGCTGCGTGGAAACTTCGCTAATGCGGAAGCCTACTATAAGCGCGCCATGCGCCATGACGCTGGCTCAGCGACAAAGAACAACTATGCCAACCTGCTCAATCGAAGCGGTCGCTTTAAGGAGGCTGAGGTGATGGCGCGCGCTGCGCTGGATGATCCGCGCTACCCTAATCAGGATTTTGCCTTTATTAATCTTGGTGATGCCCTGCTCGGCCAGAAGCGGATCGCTGAAGCCGTCAAAGCTTACAATCAGGCTCAGACATTCAGTCCTGAGAGCCTGCTCCCTAAGATCAAGACAGCCAATGCCTATGCTGAGGATAACCGGCTGAATGAGGCACGCCTGCTCTATCAGGCCCTATATAATAATAACAAAAGCAATCGCAGCATTGTCGAAGGTCTTCTTACCATCCTGAAAAAACAGGGATCCAAATCTCAGGCACGACAGATACTCGAGGATTTCAACCAGAATGCTGCCTCCGTGATGGATCAGGCTTGGGCACTGGATGAGATGGAACGGCTGTATTAACCATGAACAATGAGGCCACGATGATACCTGAAGAGCAGAGCTCACCACGTCAGGCACTGCTGATTGAGATCGGCAGAAAACTCAACGAAGCAAGAGAGCGACGTGGTGAGAGCATTGACGCACCGGCTCGCCTGCTAAAACTCAGCAGATCCAATCTTGCCTCTCTGGAGTCGGGAGACTGGGCCGATCTTCCCGATGAAGTTTACGCGCTCGGTTTCCTGCGTCAGTACAGCAGGTATCTGCAGCTTGATATCACGCATGAGCTGGAGCTGCTTAAGAACGATCAGTACCAGCTGACCAAGCCACTCACCTTCCCCGACCCTGCTGTTGCACCCTCAAGAAAATGGGCCTGGATCGCAGGCATTGCGTTTGTCGTTTTTTTCATCCTGTTCAATATCCTTAACAGCAGCAATAGCGAGATCGAAACGCCCGATGCAGAGGTCGAATTTGCGCCGGCCATGCAGACAGAGGTGGAGACAGCAGTAGTCGATGAAACTGAACCTGCCAGTGATGAACAGACACCGGCCGTCGAAGCCGATACCTCCGCTGTTGCCGACAGGCCAACAGAAAGCGCTGCAACAACAACAGCAGCAGAAGAAACCACACAAAAGGCAGCTCCCGCCAGCGCGCAGCAACACCTCTACCGTTTCGAAGCGGTTGATGGTGATGTCTGGCTACAGATATTCCTGCCTGATGAGGGTGGTATTAAAAGAGCCAAACCGCATCGTGAGGCGCTATTAAAGCAGGGTTATCACGTCGATGTCAGCAGCAGCTCAGAGAAGCTGTGGATCACCTGTGGCAATGCACTCAGCCTGCGTATCAAAGTAGATGGAAAAATCGCAGCTGATACGGGCAGCTTGAGCAACAACAGAAAGATTCTGCGTGATCACCTGTTCAGCATAGGAAAACCTTAAACCGGCAAAACAGCCTTGCCATTTCCAACCATCTGCTGCATATTGCTGAGCCTTGATAAACGCTTACGAGGGGAGCTTTTATGACCGCCACAGACTTTCAATCCGCACGACGCAACATGGTCGAGTACCAGATTCGCTGCTGCAAAGTACTGGATCCAACAACACTTGATCTGATTGAGTCGATGCCTCGTGAGAATTTCCTGCCTGAACATCTGCGCAGCCTTGCCTATATGGAGGGCCACGTGCCACTCCCCGCCAATCAGGAGATGCTCTCACCGCTGCAGGAGGCGATGATTCTGCAGTGTCTGATGCTTGAGGGTCATGAGCGTGTGCTTGAGATTGGCACGGGCACAGGTTTCCTGACTACCATGCTGGCCATGCAGGCTGCTGAAGTGGTCGGCTGTGAGATCCATGCCACCCTTGCCGATCTCTCCCGCGATAACATCAGCAACCACGGCGTCAACAATGCCAAGGTACTACAGGTCAATGCCATGGATGCTGATGCGATGGCTGCACTCTCAGAGATGCAGCAACCCTTTGATGTAATTGTTCTTGGTGCATCAGTGAAAGAGGTTCCCGCCCATATCAACGCCCTGCTGGCAGAGAATGGCCAGATGATGGCCTTTATCGGCTCCAATCCTGTGGTTTCACTGATTCACCGTCGCAAAGTCGGCGCCAGCAGTCAGGACGTGGGCATGTTTGAAACCCTGCTGCAGGATATGGAAGGCGTTCCGGAGTGCCGCGAATTCGTCTTCTAGGGCTACAAACATCTTCAAACTGTTGTGCCATCCGGCTCAATTAATACTGTTTTGCAACTGACACGCAGAGCCCCGGCTCTTCTCATGCTGCTATTGCTGGCAGCCTGCAGTGGTGAGGAGAAGCAAGCTGACGAGCCATGGCAGCAGAACCAGACAACCTACTTCTTTGCTGCAACCAGCATAGAACCAGAACAGCCACAGCATCGCATCCGTTTTGCACGCTCCCTGCTGCCAACTGAAGGTAGCGCAACGACATGGCAATTCAGCAGCTATGCTATCCCCGGCTATCGTGATACAGGCCTGCACCTGCAGCATCATCTGAAGATTACAACCCAGGCCGGTATTGAGGTGCATCCTGATCAGACATTTACCCTCCATTCACCTGCCATTGCCTATCCACTTGCTCTGACAGCACCAACGCGGGCGCTCTGGTTGCTGATCTCACCCGGCTCAGCAACTGCCAACGTATGGATGGCTCCGGCCTTCCTGCCTGATATTGCCGAGCAGGCTCAACGCGAGACACTTGAGCGTGCCAGACTTACTGAAAGCATGGCTGATGACGCCTACTATTTCGGTTACTCCAGCAATGATGATGCGCTTGAATAAACTAATACGACTCATCACCTTTTCCACCCCGGAGAGATGAATAATCCCCCTTTTTGGCACTATCTGAAAGCTTCATTCGCCGCTAAGGTTCGCAGATGATTTCTTCCTATAGCTCCATCTATCACTTCAACACTGTTGTACATACAACACTGCTGCTGCTCGCGCTTTTAATCTCAGCACCTCAGGCATCACAAGCCGCCGGCAAGGCGCCTGATGGCACGCAACATGTAAGCCGTGAAGAGCTTGTCACCCTGCTTGCCAGTGAAACCGGACTTCCTGCTAATGCCTTAACTGAAATCATTAAGGATGCGGTATTTAAACCCGGCATCATCGAAAGCATGAACAAACAGTGGGAAGCACAGCCCTACGCCAAATATCGACCACTGTTTATCAAGCAGAGCATGTCGGATAAGGGCAAGGCATTCCTTAAAGAGAACCGTTCAACATTCGCATCGGCTGAGCAGAAGTATCAGGTGGACAGCGCCATTATTGCCGGCATTCTGGGCATTGAAACACGCTTTGGTGAATCTCATGGCAGCAAACCCATTCTTGATTCACTCTATACGCTCTCTACAGGTTTCCCCAGACGGGCAAAGTTTTTCCGCAGCCAGCTTGCTGCCATCATTCAGATCTCTCTTCAGGATAAACTTAAACTCAATGAACTCAAAGGTTCATATGCCGGTGCCTTCGGTGCCATTCAGTTTATCCCCACCTCCTTCCGCGATTTTGCTGTGGATGATGATGGTGATGGCATTCGCGATGTGTTCAACTCCAAAGCGGACATTATCGGCAGTGTTGCCAACTATTTTCAGAAACATGGATGGCAGCACGGCAGGCCTGTTGCGCACTGGTTGCCGCCACGCACCAAGTTGAATAAAGCCTGGAAAGAAAATATTAAAGATAGCAAACCAAAACATTGGGTCACGCTGGCTGAGCTACGTCGTGAGATGCCAAAGGTTTTCAACAAGATTCCACTGCCATGGTTAGAAAGTGATAAAGTCAGCATCATTGAGATGCAGACGAAAAAAGGTAATCAGCTGGCGCTGGTACACTATAACTTCCGGGTCATCATGAGTTATAATCCATCGTTTAACTATGCCATGGCAGTTACTGAAATTGCAGCCATGTGGGAGAGTGAAAAATTCGCTGTCGACTAATTACCCTAACCCTGATTACCCTCTTCTCGATCGCTACATTGACAGGCTGCAACCATCAGAAAAGCAGCCAAACAGGAACGCCTCAGGGCAAACCCGGCAGTGTAGCCAAGTTACCTGATGGCAAAGGCGGCACCTACAAAACCGGCAACCCCTACATGGTAGCCGGGCGCTGGTATACGCCGATGCAACAGCTCACCTCATATGATCAGAGTGGCATCGCCTCATGGTATGGCGATGATTTTCACGGCAAGCTGACCGCCAACGGTGAGTCCTATGATATGTATAGTCTCTCAGCTGCGCATAAGACTCTGCCGCTGCCTACCCTTGTCCGGGTCACCAATCTGGAGAACGGACGCAGCGTGGTTGTACGCGTCAATGATCGCGGCCCTTTTGTCAAAGATCGCCTGATCGATCTCTCTTATGCTGCCGCCAATGCACTGGGCTTTATGGACAAGGGCACCACACATGTACGTGTGCAGACACTGGATCAGAAACCGGATCTTCAGGCCAAACCGGCAACCACCACTGTACCTGATGCCATTGCAGCACCTGTTCCTGCCCCTGCCGTTATAACAAGCGCAAAAGAGGCGGGTATTTTCGTGCAGCTGGGTGCCTTCGGATCTGAAGCCAATGCCAATCGTCTGCAGCAGTCACTGCACCCCCTCTATCCGACAGTTCGGCTGCATCCGAAGCTGGTGGTGGATCGAACCATCTACCGTGTACGTATCGGCCCGTTTGAAAGCATGCAGAAGGTGGAGGAGACAGTGATTTCACTACAGAAAAACGGCTATAATCAGACCGTTGTGGTGATTGAGTAAGATGGGCACTCGTCCTCGCCTGACCGCTTTCGGCTCATCCAGGCTCGGCCCGGACAACCCTGAGTATGCGGATGTATTTTCACTCTCCAGGGCCATTGCCGAGCAGGGTTGGGATGGCATGACCGGAGGACATCAGGGCATGATGGCCGCCTTCTCTGAAGGTATTCACGCCGGTGGTGGTCAGATTCGCGGCATTACCCTTGAGCGCTTCCCTACTCCACCCGACAACAGCCTCAGTGAAGAGATTCGTTCACGAAATTTCTTTGATCGCATGGGCACCCTGATTGAGGAGGCACAGGCCTGGCTGGTGCTGCCCGGTGGTCTTGGCACACTGGCTGAAGTGGCCATGACCTGGGATCTGCTGGCTATACGGGTACTGGAGCCAAGGCCTCTGCTTCTCTATGGGCAGATGTGGGAGCCTATTGTTGAAATACTCTCCTCAGAGCTGGTGTTATCTGCTGATAAAGCCTTCGATTCGATTCAGATCTGCCATAGCCATGAGGATGTACTCTCAGCCCTCAAGCCGTTTCGCTGATGAGTAGCAGTCAAAACGATTACCAGGATATCAATGTCACCGTTGCCGCTGAACATGCAGGCAACCGGTTGGATCAGGCTCTGGCATCCTGTTTTTCCCTCTCCCGACGCAGGGCACGCAAAGCTATTGATGAGGGTGGTGTCTATCTTAACCGTAAACGCTGCCGCACAGCAGGCAGGACACTTAAAGCCGGGGATAAACTGCGCCTTGTCATCCTTGAAAATGAGACACTGACACCATTTGATCCGGCGCAGTTGGTGTGGCAACAGCCACCGCTCTATCTGATCAACAAGCGCAGTGGCCAGTATGCGCAGGAGGCGCTGCACCGCAGTCGCGGCACACTGCCCGATGAGATTGCCCGCCACCTTCAACTGCATCCGAAAGATGCCGAGAATCTAAGACCTGTACACCGACTTGATAAAGGCACCTCCGGATTGATGCTCTTCGCATCCGATCCCCGCGTGCTTAATCATATTCAGAGTCTGTGGAAAACGTCGGCTTTTAAACGTTATCTGGCGGTCACTGAACCGGCTCCGGAGTGGGACGAACAGCGCATCACCCTGGCCATCGGTAAAAACCGCGATAGCAGAGGCTGCTACCATGTCTCGGAGGCCGGACGTGCATGTGACAGTGAGGCGCGGATTGTTGAGCGGCGCGGCAATCGGGCGCTGATTGAATTGATCCCGCATAGCGGCAGAACTCACCAATTGCGTGTCCATCTTTCCGCATTAGGGTGTCCCATTCTTGGTGATGCGCGCTACGGTGGTAAATCGTATGGCCGCCTGATGCTGCACGCCCAACAGTTACGTTTGGATCCCCCTGCACTGACAACCAGTCAGACGTGGGAAGCCCAACCTGAGGAGAATTGGCAATGGTAAACAGTGAAATGATTCGCAGCACAGGAGTGCGCGCTCTACTTGGATTATTGGCAGCCGCCCTTCTGATGATCTCACCGGCTCAGGCCACAGGTGTCTCATGGCCGAAAGCGCCACAGGTTGATGCCAGTTCATGGGCTGTGATCGATGCCCGTTCAGGACAGGTTGTCTCCGCCAATGATGCCGACAAACAGCTGCCGATGGCCAGTCTGACAAAAATGATGACCCTCTACCTCGCTTTTGAAGAGATCAAACTGGGGCGACTGGACACCAATGCCCGCGTATCGGTGAGTAAAAAGGCGTGGAAAATCGGTGGCAGCACCATGTTCCTTGAGCCACGCATGCAACCAACCGTAAAAGAGCTGCTGCACGGTATCGCCACCCTCTCCGGCAATGATGCCTGTATTGTGCTGGCTGAACATATTGACGGCTCTGAAGAGGGGTTTGCCCAGCGCATGAATGAGAAGGCCAAACAGCTGGGTATGCGCAACTCACACTTCCTCAACGCAACCGGTTTTCCGCAAGAGGGGCACTACAGTTCAGCGATGGATATGGCCATCCTTGGCGCAGCACTGTGGCGTGATTTCCCAGATATGTATGAGATCTTTGGTGAAAAGGGTTATACCTTCGATGGCCGCCACCAGCCCAACCGCAACCGCCTGCTCTGGAGCTATCCTGAAGCAGATGGCATCAAAACCGGCCACACCGAAGAGGCCGGATACTGTCTGGTAGGTTCAGCTGAGATGAACTCAACCCGCTTTGTCGCAGCTGTATTCGGCACTGATTCAGATCGCTCTCGTGCCCAGCAGACCAAAACCCTGCTGCAGTTCAGCTTCCGTAACTTTGTAACCGTGCGCCCTAGCGAGCGTGAAATCCGCCGTCAGGTTGAGGTGTTTGAAGGTACTGAGTCGCAGCTATGGCTGAAGCCGGCCGATCCAATCTGGGTTACTGTTCCAAAAGGTAATGAGGCCTCTCTCTCCTTCCGTCTGCGTTACGATGCACCGCTGAAAGCACCGATCAGTGAAGCCCAGAAACTGGGTACGATTGATGCCGTTTTCGGTGATCAGCGGGATAATGGACAAGTGCTTAAATCGGTCGATATGATCGCCACGCGCGCAGTGGAACGCGCCTCATGGGTCAGCCGTCAGTGGGATGGTCTGCGCCTATGGTGGCGTGACAGTAGCGATGAAGTGGCTGCAGAAGGTATCGAATAAGTATGACACTAACGGCCTGGGTTAATGGCCGCTTTCTGCCACTGGATGAGGCAACCATCCACATTGAGGATCGCGGTTTTCAGTTTGCCGATGGTGTCTATGAGGTGATTGCCTGCTTTGGCGGCAATTTCCTTGAACTTGACGCGCACATTGATCGTCTTCAGCGCTCGTGTGAAGGGATCGGCATCAGACTACTGAAATCCCGTACTGAGTTGATCGAACTGATTCATGAAACCTACCGGCGCAACCCCTTTGATCATGCCATGATCTATGTGCAGGCCACCCGTGGTGTAGCCCCGCGCAGCCACCTGATAATGCAGGAGATTGAACCGACACTGGTGATCACTTCCCGTGAACTCCCCTTCCCCTCATCGGAGAAACTCAGTGCCGGAGCCTCGGCGATCACACTGCCGGATATCCGCTGGAAACGGTGTGATATCAAATCCATCGCACTGCTGGCCAGTGTGATCGGCAAACAGGAGGCCGCACGGCAAAACGTTGATGAAGCATTCTGGCTTGATGATGAGGGACACCTTCTTGAGGGGTGTGCGACCAACTGCTTTGCTGTCATTAACGGTGAGATTGTCACCCACCCGCTTGATCATCAGGTACTTGGTGGCATCACCCGTTATCTGGCTCTGAAGGTGGCGCGTGAACATGGTATCAAAGTAGTAGAACGTCCCTGGAAACTGGATGAGAAAGGCTTAACAGAGTGTATGATGAGTAGCACCACCAACGCTGTGGTTGCAGTCAGTCATGTTGATGGCATCACCATCGGTGATGGCACAGCTGGCCCGGTATCAATAAAACTGCGGCAGTGGATGCTCGATGCGTTTGAGGCGATGAGACAGTGAGCAACGTAAAAGCGGTACTACTGGACATGGATGGCACCATCGTTGATGCCTTCCCCCCCATTATTCGCGCCCTGAACCAGACCTTTGTTGAGTATGGTCTGCCACAGATGAGTGCAAAAGAGGTTAAACGGCACACTGGCCGTGGTGACTGCAGTATGATCTCACTCTTTGGTGATCGCCGTGAAGAGGCAGGCAAGCGCTTTCTTGAAATCCACGATGAGGATTACCTTGAGCATATCAATCCACTACCCGGTGCCGAAAACCTCTTTGAGTGGCTTAAAGAGAAGGCTATTCCGTGTGCCATTGTAACCAGTAAGAGTCAGTCACGTGCTGAGGCGCAGTTTGCTGCGCTGGGCTGGAACCATCATGTTGCGGCGATTATCGGTAAAATTGACGGACGCCCTGAGAAACCTGATCCAACCCCGGTTCTGCTGGCCTGTGAAGCCCTCCAGGTTCAACCCGAATCCACGGTGATGATCGGTGATGGCATTGCCGATATGAAAGCGGCATCGCGTGCAGGAAGTCGTGGCCTGGGATTGTGTGACGCCTTCTCCACTGCGGAGTTGAGTGAAGCAGGTGCCAGCCACTGCTTTGATTCACTGGCTGAAATCCAGAACTGGTTAACAAGAGAGATATGACAACATCAGCTACAGCACCAGACACTCTAACCCGTTTTCTGCTTCCAGATGCATCGACTCGTGGCGCCATCATTCGCGGCAGTGGCATCATCGCTGAGGCCAAGCGCCTTCACGGCCTTAATGGCCCGGTTGCCGAACTGTTCGGGCAGACACTGCTTGCCTCCATTCTTCTTCTCAGCATCAGTAAAAGCGGTGTACGGCAGGTGCTGCAGATCGATGCAGCAAACGCATCATCTGCCCCGCTTCAGCGCCTGCTCTCTGAAGCACGCGGAGGGGCTGTGCGCGGCCTGGTCAGCTGGCAGGAGGAGCAGACCGCCCTGCGCTACGAACAGCACGAAGGTTTAAGCAGCTGGATGGGTAACCCGATTCGCCTCTCTACTGTACGAGATATGGGGGTCGGTCAACCCTATATCTCCACCATTGAACACCACTCCGATTTTCTTGCTGACCATATCATTCACTACCTGCATCAGTCGGTACAGATCAGAGCCGATGTTATCCTCACGGGCGATCTGGCCATCCTGATCGAAGCGATGCCCGGCTGCGATGAGGAGAAGTGGTTCAAGGCTGTGGAGGCGATGGCAAAGATTCCTGACACCCTGCTTGAAAACGGTTCCACTGAATCGATCCTGAGCTACTTCTCTTCTCTGAACTGCAAAACCGTCGGTAGTGATGCCTATGCCTATCGCTGTGACTGCACACAGGAGAAGATGAAGCTGGCACTGCAGGGCATTTCAGATGAGCAGTTGCGCGAACTTGCAGATGAGCATGGTAAAGTCATCCTCTCCTGCCAGTACTGCGATAACAGTTACGCGCTGGATATTGGTGAAGCTACAGCGTGAGCTAACGGATCACGGGTTCTCCTATAACCTGATCCGCAGTGCGAAGAGAAAAACCCTGAGCATCATCATTCGCGCCAACAGTGATGTCGATGTGCTCGTGCCAACCAGAACCCCTATCGCATTTGTCGAGCAGTTTGTCAGCAGCAAGTCAGCATGGATCAAGAAAAAACTTCATTTTAACAGCGAGATACGGCCTAGCGTTAAACTGAAAACATTCACCCGGGATGAACCGTTTCTGTTCAAGGGTAATACAGTAAATCTTGATATTCAAACTGGCCGAAGAGCTGTTGCTATCGTCGAAAACAAACTGACTGTTACCCTACCCGCCTCCACCGCTGTCGAGAAAAAAACAGCGCTCATCAGACGCGTGATTGAAAAGTGGTATCGCCAGCAGGCTGAAATCCATCTCAAGCAACGAACCGAGCAACTGGCTAAAGTGCTGGGTAAAAGCCCCACCCATGTCGGTGTAAAAGGTTACAGAAGCCGCTGGGGAAGTTGTCATCTTGATGGCCGTATCTATTTTAACTGGCGTCTGATCATGGCTCCTGAATGGGTTATCGATTATGTGATTCTACATGAACTCTGCCACCTGATTCACCACAACCATTCAAAAAATTACTGGGCTCTGGTGGAGTCTGTTATGCCCGACTATCGCCATGCCAAAGTGTGGTTAAAAACCAATTGCAACACACTTGATCTATAAACAGCTGACGTCGAAAACTCAACTCTGGCTCAATATATGCGATAGATATCTGTGTGAGGTGAGATGAAATAAAAAATGCGAGGTAGTGACATGAGGACTATGAATCTATCAGAACTGACCGACAGGCAGCATCGCTATTTCTCTGAGAACAGAGTCCACCATCAAGCCCAGAACGATTGGCATATTGATGTGTATGATGCCCCTTTCGATTTCATCCATATCTCCACAGCCTCCAAAGCGATCACCGAAGTGAGTTCCATCGATAAAATTGCCGAGCGTTTTATTGAAGGAGGTGGTGATATTGTCCGCTCAAAACTGGAGATTCCGGGCATTGGCACCCTGATTACCTGTGCCGACACCATCGGTCAGCGCTTCTCATTTATCGAAACAGAATCCGAACAGGCGTAATCGCCCCCTGCTTCAACGTCTCATATAGATGGTGAAATCATTAGCAAGATAGTCGTCATGCAACTCGCAATTGGGGCAGAGTGTTTTGCAGTACGCCAGCATCTCAAGTGGATCAACACTCTGCAGGTCATGTGCCCTGAGATGGCGAGCATCAAGCATATTAAAGGCAACACCCTTGCGGCACAGGGCATACATGCGGGCGATCTGTCTGCGCGCATACTCCCCCTCATCATGAAGCTGCTCATTCATCGCACCGGATAGAACCACCCAGTCAAATGCACCATTCTCAAGTTCAAAATCGCTCAACTCACCACACAACAGTTCACACTCAGGATGCCGCTCGCGTGCCGTATAGATCAGATCGGGAGAGATATCGACACCGGTAAAGTGAACAGGCACTCCCTGCCCCTCTATCCAGGATTTGAAATCAGCGAAGCCGCAACCGACATCAAGCACAGAATCACCACAACCGATGCCGATATCGGCCAGCACCCTGAAACGGATCTCCTGAATCTCACGGCTCGACCAGTAGAGCGCATTGGGGTGATAGCCATGCCTTGTAAGGCTATCACGATGTTTGTCGACGATGCGTTTACGCTGCTCTTCTTTCATTGCGGAAAAGTATCACAAAGCTTTGTTCTCCGGATAATGAAACTTACGGATTCCCCGATTGTACGACAACAGGGACATCGGGGTCAGGTCTACTATTGTACCGCCACATAGCTGTTATTTTGTTTTACTGATTCTACGGGCAGTGTTCTCGATATAAATATATTCAGCAGATTTAAGGCTGACGAAAGGAAGTTAGCTATGATCCCGTTTAGACTGATTGATGAAGCCACTGAACACGGTACAACCATGCGCCTCTATAAACGTGGTATCGACTATTCGATTCGTGTGGACAAAGCCGGAGACCTGATGAACAGCCGACTGCACTACTCCGAAGATGTGCTGGCAGAGCTGGCCTGCAAAGCAATCAGCGGACGCAAAAAGCCGCATCTGTTGGTGGGCGGTCTTGGCATGGGATATACGCTGGCTGCGGTACTTGCCAACACAACCGATTGCGCACGGGTTACCGTCTCTGAACTGATGTCAGCAGTGGTTCGCTGGAATCGGGAGTATCTGGGGATTCTGGCCGGCTGCCCGATTGAAGATGAGCGCGTTCATATTCTGGAGCAGGATGTCGGCAAGGTGATGTTTGAGAACAAAAACAGTTTTGATGCCATTATGCTCGATGTCGATAATGGCCCGGATGGCTTTACCCGTGATGACAATGATGCGCTGTACGGCCTGCGTGGACTGAACAACGCCTATGATGCACTTAAACCCGGTGGTGTACTCACTGTCTGGTCGGCCTCCAAAGATCAGGCATTTACCCAGCGCATGATGAAGGTCGGTTTCAAGGTGGATCAGAAACAGGTGCGCTCGCTCTCCCCCACACATGGCGTGCACCACACCATCTGGATTGGCATCCGTCCGGGTTAAGTGAGGTGAATCCCCTCCAGCCTGTGGCATTACGAGACTTAAACCTGTTTGTTCGTATACTTCCCATCCTATTCCACGCATCCGCAAATAATGGTAACGATCATCAGAGGAGAGAGCCCGGTTTATGAATGAACAGCCCAACAACCCACTGCATGGCATGACCCTGGAGAAGATTCTCAATGCACTGGTTGAGCACTATGGCTGGGGTGAACTGGGTATCTACGTCAGAATCAAATGCTTTAACAACGACCCATCAGTAAAATCCAGTCTGAAATTTCTGCGCAGAAATCCGTGGGCAAGAAGCAAAGTGGAGAACCTCTATCTCGATATGCTTAAAGAGATAGAGGATAAAAACAGACCCCGCTGGCCTTACACAAACAGCGTCGAAAAGTAGCCTCTTTCTCTTCCTCAATGCAGGCCTAATTGCGGGCTGCAGGCTGTGAGAAGCGTTGCAGTATTTAGCCCCAATCGCCCACCTCTTCGGGACACTTTACAAATGCAGAATCTTACCCCATAAACGGCCTGCCCAGCTTCACAAAGCTGGCATATTAGTTAAAGAGATGTGGTAGTATCTGCAATCGCTGATGGAGACCATCGGACAAAAGATAGACAAAATCTCTTATGAATCACGAATAGTGGGTGTGCTCAATGAATGAGACTGTATCATCAAACGACAATGACAAGCATGCGGCTCCTCCGCATGTATGGCATCAGCATATCAATCTCAAGCTGGCCGCATTGGGTCAGCCGACCTGCAAACTGGAAGGTGGTGACCACTCCTATCTGACCATCGCTGACAGCCTGCTTAAACACTACGCACGCCAGCGCCGTCTGCTATCGGCTTATCGCTGCCCTGCCGATCAGCGCATTCAGAACTTTCTCAACGCCTATCTGCGTGAGAACGGCGTAGAGCAGCAGGTGGAACTGCCCGGCACGACCTTCATTCTTGATCGTCCTGGCATGGCCCGTGAAGTATCTCTGCCGCTCAACGGCACCCATTTCCACTCCGACCTGGTTGACTCCTACCGTCTGCTGCAGGGCGTGCTGCACAATCCGAAAAGCGACCGCCGCACTACCAAGGGTGTGTTCCATATTGCTGCCGGCGGTCTGCCTGTGCCGGCCGACAAACTTGAGGTGCCGGTTGCCACCTTCGGCGCTCTGCTCAAAGAGGCGCTTGATCCCCCCCGCTCTCTGCTTGAACTGCCTGCTACCAGTGAGGAGGAGAAGAAGGCGGAAGTGTGGGTATCACTGCTACTGCGGCCGAAAGTGCGTCCGGGTGTACCGGGTGTTGTCGGTGTTGCAGGACTACTGTCTGAAAAGAGTCTGGAGGTGCGCATGTTTGCCCCCGGCGGTCTGGTCTCCAACCTTGATTTTGTAGAGTCGATCTTCGGCAATGCCGGTGACCCGTTTTTGACTGAAAATGATGCCGCTGCCGATATCGAGCACTGGACCGGCCAGAGTGGCTGCATCATTCTCGCCCCGCATCTGGTGAAGCTGAAGAAGATGGATCTTGGCCTGCCACATATTGATGAGGCCAGCGACCGCCAGCGCCGTGACGGCATGTGCTGGCAGCATGAAGATGATCTGTATAATGATGGCCAGGCATTTAAAGTGGTCTGCCGTGACAAACGCGGTGTCATCGTCACCATCATTGCCGACAACTATTTCGGCTACAGCAAGAAAGAGATTAAATCCCAGATCAGCTATTCAGCCAATCTCTTCGGAGGTTGCGAAGAGGAGCATGCCGGCGGCGCGCTGGCGTTTCCACGCTACAATCTCGGTGAGGTCTATATCCCGCGTGCCAGTGATATGCTGGAGAACCACACCTTTGCAGATCTCTCTCATCGACTGAACAATAAGATAGAGCTTAAACCGGAAGGTTATGCAGTTGATAAGCAGTATCCTGACATCATCTATCTGCCCGAAGATGCACAGATCAGCATGCATGACCTGCAGATCTGCTGGCAGGGCCCAAATGGGCCGTCACAGATCAAACTGCTGGCCTCTAACACCTTTATCTACCCCAGTGGCTTCAGGGTACATATGGCGCGCCATGCCCATTCACCAAGCTGGCGACTGATCGGCACCATTGGTGAAGGCACCTTCTGTCACAAGCCAAGCACAGTATCCGGCGGTGGTAAGTCTGAAATATCCAAATCGATTGCCGGTGCGGTTATTTCCGGGCCAACCTACGTGGATAACTTTGAAGAGGACCTGAAACAGGTACGAGCCATCTTTGAGCGCAACTATAGTGACCGCTTCCGTCATCCTGAATCGGAGAAGCGTGATTCGCGAACGCTGCTGAGCAAGGAGCGCAGTCTTGGATCTGTCATCAAACTGCTGACCCCTTCCGTTCTCGACTACACCGATGAGTACAATCAGTGGCTGAAAAACATCCCGAGCCATATCCTCGCACTGGTCTTCATGATCAAGCGCTTCTACAGAACTACCTGGGGTGAGAACTGGCACGAGCACTTCTCTGTTGATACGGTCAACGGCAGTCCCGGCCATGAACTGAGATACAATGGCCGTAAGCTGATGGCCAGCTATCTGCGAGTCGGCTTTGCCGATGATGGCAGCTGGCGCCTGTTCAAGTTGCGTCAGGACTTTATCGCATCGGATAAAATCCAGATGGAGGATGATATCAGTGCCTCGATTGTTATCCCTGCAAGTTATGTCAGCGGACTCAATCCGGAGTATAACCACCCCTGCATCAAACTGGTGGATAACTGTGAGATGAGACTTTTCCAGCGCCCGGATGAGGCGGTCAACAGAGGCTCGGATACGCAGACTGAGTCTGATCTCTCCAGTGGCAACAGCTTTATCTCCAACTTCCAGCCCATGCAGCGGAACGATGCCCGCGAACTGATGGAAGATGTGATGCATTTTGAGGAGTTCAGCGAACCTATGCAGGCGCTGATCCGTCACGCCTCAGAAATGGATGAGTCACTCTACTTCATCTCCTCAGCACATCCGAGAATTGTCGATGGCAAGCCGAGCCTGAATGTACGTTACCTTCAGCACCGCCCTGATCTTGCCGATCCGCGCTCGAAATACCTTGCTGAAGTCAGCACCCGCCTACACCGGGGACTAAAGCCTGAGCAACCGGTCTATTTCCCGGTCAATGCGGTACTGACCGGACGCCGCAATAACCCTGCAGAGCCGGGCATCCGGCCATTGGCGGTCTACAACCCGATCCATTATCAGGAGCTTCCCGAGCTGTTCATGGATTTCATCTGCAGCCTGACCGGCAAATCACCCTCAACCACCGGTGCCGGTTCAGAGGGCGCACTCACCAAGGGACCTTTCAATCCACTTGCCGCTACAGCCGATCTTAACACGGCACTGGTCTCCTTTATTCTCTGTGGTTATGACGGCTTCTCCACTGCTGCCGGCTTTATCGGCTCAAAGCGGCGTATCGATCACGATATCAGCATGTTAATACCCGAGATCTGGTGTCGCCTTCCAGCCAAGGTTCAGAAACCCGCCTATATGATCAAATGGGGCTATCTGAAAAAACTGGAGGATTTTGAATACAACGGCAAAACCGTGCTTGCCAGCCGACTCGGCTATCGCATCACCAAGCGTTTCGTGCGCAACCATTTCGGTAAACTGTTTGATACACCGGTAGCGGTGTTCGACAAAGCGATGCTGAAGCCGGAAACGCAGGATATGGAGAGCTATGTCGATGGCATCAACAACATCTGCGAGGCGCATAAACGTGTTGCCCTCTCCTACTTCGAGGATGGCTCAATTGATGATGCATGCCCGCCACTGCATGCACTTCTGCATATCATGGCACATGGTCATTATCAGGGGCGTGATATACATGATCCATCCATCCGCCAGATGTTCAACCGCGAGGAGTTGCTGAAGAGTGACTGGTACAAGGAGCGTCTGAACATAAAACAGGCTCGTGACACAAAGGTTTGGCTGCAGCATCGCGAGAACCTCAATGGTCAGATCGCAGCGCTTGATGAAGATGAACATGAGAGACGCGCTCATCTTGCCGAACGCATCAGCAAGACTGATCGTATGATTGAGCGGGTAACAAGTGTTGACTATCTGCAACGCCTGCAGGGCACCCTCGGTGCTGACTGGATTCACCGGGACTAAACCAAACAAAAAAAAAGGCCGCTTCTCAGCGGCCTTTTTTCTGTTCACCTGCAGATCAATTATTACTTGATAAACAGCATCTCGCGATATTTAGGCAGAGGCCAGAGTTCATCAGAGACCTCTCCCTCAAGTGCATCGGCATGCAGACGCACCTCATCCATCAGGGCACGTACATCTTTGGCAAGGAACTGCATATGCTCTTCAGTTGATGCAAAATCGTGCAGCTCAAGCGCGGCACTGAGTTTGCCTACCGCTGCCATCATCGCATTGGTTTGAGCAGCAACAGTTTTAGCTGTTGAACTATCCAGTTCAATACCCATCTCAACCATACTTACACTGGCTGCTGCGAGTTCCGAAAGATAGGAGATTGCAGCGGGATAGATGCTCGATTTTGCCATCTCCACAACCAGCCTGGCTTCCAGTTCAATGGCCAGAATATACTGCTCAGAGTAGACCTCAAAACGACTCTCCAGCTCAACAGGTGAGAGCACACCGGTCGATGAAAAGAGCTTTTTGACAGACGCTTCACGCAGTGCAGGCAGTGCATCAGCAGTGGTCGGAATGTTTTTCAAACCACGCTCATCAACAGCTGCAGTATGCCACTCCGACGAGTAGCCATCGCCACCAAATATGGCGTTACCATGTTCATTGATAAGTTCTTTAAGTACCGCCAGTACTGCAGTCGCCTGATCACTACCTGTTGCCAGTTCAGATTCAAGCTTGCCTGCAACCCACTCAAGAGAGTCAGCCAGCATGGTGTTCATTACCACCAAAGGACCGGAAACGGATTGGCCAGAACCTACAGCACGGAACTCAAAACGGTTGCCGGTGAAGGCAAAAGGAGATGTTCTGTTCCTGTCTCCGGGATCGCGTTTGAAGTTGAGAATCTGGGATAGACCGAGATCCATCACCCCTCCCTCTTCTGTCACACTGAGTTTTCCCTCTTTAATATCCTTAAACAGCTTTTCAAGCTGATCACCGAGGTAGACAGACATAATCGCAGGTGGAGCCTCATTCGCACCCAGACGGTGATCATTAGAGGCGGTAGCAATTGCAGCACGAAGCAGCGGCCCATGCAGATGCACACCACGTACGACAGCGCCGCAAAAAAGCAGGAAATTGAGGTTATCATGCGGGGTATCACCCGGATCAAGAAGGTTACCCTGTGTGGCATTACCAACCGACCAGTTCACATGTTTGCCTGAGCCGTTAATGCCGGCAAATGGTTTTTCATGGAGCAGACAGAGGAAGCCGTGTTTCTTGGCTGTATTCTTCAAAACGGTCATCAGCAGCTGCTGATGATCGGCAGCAACATTGGCCGCTTCGAAATAGGGAGCGATCTCAAACTGACCCGGGGCAACTTCGTTGTGATGCGTTTTAGCCGGAATACCGAGTCTGTAAAGGTACTCCTCCAAATCCTGCATAAAGATCTGCACGCGCTGAGGAATAGCGGCAAAATAGTGGTCATCAAACTGTTGACCTTTGGCTGAGGGAGCCCCAAACAGGGTGCGCCCTGCCAGCAGAAGATCGGGACGTGCAGCGGCAAAGTTGGCATCAACCAGGAAATACTCCTGCTCGGCACCACAGCTGGAGTTCAGCGGTGCAATATCGGTTTCGCCCATCAATTTCAGTACTTTTTGCGCAGCCTTGTTCATCGCCGCATTGGAGCGCAGCAACGGAATCTTCTTATCCAGTGCTTCACCGGTCCATGACATAAAGACACTCGGAATCGTCAGGGTAGCACCATTCTCGGTCTGCATAATATAGGCCGGGCTGGTTGGATCCCAGGCAGTATAACCACGCGCAGCATTGGTCATGCGGATACTACCATTGGGGAATGAGGAGCCATCAGGCTCACCCTTGATCAACAGGCTACCGCAGAACTCCGTAATTGCGTTGCCCTCTGAGTTGGTGACGATGAAGCCATCATGCTTTTCAGCAGAGGCATTGGTCATCGGATAGAAGATGTGAGAGAAGAATTTGGCACCCTTGCCCATCGCCCACTCTTTCATGGCTGCAGCAACAACTTCGGCTGTGGCCGGATCAAGAGGTGCACCGGTCTGCACGGTTTTCTTGATTGCTTTGAAGGCATTCTTGGAGAGGCACTCCTCCATCTTTGCCAGATTAAATACATCAGTTGCCCAGATTTTGCTCAATGGCTCAGGCTGCGCTACAGGTGTAGCCTGACGATTGATGATCTGATGAATTGCTTGAAGTCTTGATTCGTTTCCACTCATTAGTGATTTCCTCTGGTTATGGGTATTAGTAATCAAAATTGACTGAGCAATAGTAGTGCCAGATTGAGGGCCTATATTTTGCAACGTTTTTCAGGCCGAACAGGAAAGGTTGTGACTACATATTAAGCACACGGTGCCTGTTTTGTAATCAATAAATACAAATAGCCTCTTCCTGGCCGGCAGGCAACTTTTCAACTTTACGCGATGAATCATGCGCTGCTCTCAGAAGCAGCAAAAGAGAGAGCCCCTGCGGGGGGGCTCTGTTTACATATCTATTTGGTCAGTGAGATAAACAGCTCGGGTAGCTTCTCAGGAAGACGATCAACATGATCGATAATGGTGTACTGCTTGCCAAAGATATCTGCCACATACTCATCCGCCTTGGGATCAAGATTGATACAGTAAGTATAGATACCGTCACCACCCAGTTCTTTCACTGCCTGCTTGGCGTCCTGAATCAACAGCTGATCATCATCAACATCAATATCGGCCGGTTCACCATCGGTGAGGATTAGCATCAGCTTTTTATCAGCCTGCTGCGCTTTCAGGTAGTGGCCTGCATGACGCATCGCTCCACCCATTCGGGTAGAGAAACCCGCCTCCATCGCCGCCAGTCGTGATTTGACTTCATCATTCCAAGGCTCGTTATAACCTTTCATATGGAAATAACGAACGTTGTGACGTGTATCAGAGTGGAAGCCCGCAATAGAGAATTTATCACCCACCTGGTCTACAGCCCAGGAGAGCAGTGAAACCGCCTCCTGAGAGAGCTCCAGAATGGTCTGATTACACCCCTCCGCTCTCTCATTGAGCGATTGCGACAGATCAAGCAGCAACATCACCGCCACATCACGCCCATCGGTTTTATGACTCATATTAATACGTGTATCGGGTTGTGAGCCACCTTTGAAATCAATCAATGAGCGAATAGCCACATCCAGATCAAGCTCAGAGCCCTCCTCCTGATAGCGGATACGCACCTTATCCTGAGGCTTAAGCATATCGAGCATCGCTTTCAGGCGTTTGGCCAGAGCACTGTGTTTGGCAAGAAGGTTATCAATTTTTGCTGCATTGCCACGCGGGTGCAGTGACTCATAGACACTTACCCAATCCGGACGATAGTGGGCAGCGTTGTAATCCCACTCGTGATAATGACGCGGTGGAAGACCTTTCAGCTCTTCATTATCCTGCTGTTTTTTGTCGAGATGCTCAAAGGTGGTCTCTTCATCATCACCCTGTTCGATATAGATCCAGAGATGACGGTTATCATCACGATAATCGACCTCTGTATTTTCGAAATAGGTGTTGGGAAGAGCATCCGACTGCTTGCGGGTTCGGCCGATAAAAGAGAGCGCAATCATCGCCATATCCATGCTCTTGGAGCCATCCTTCTCCATCTCGGCAAAGAAGCGACCGACAAACTCACGCACATCTGCATTCTCATACTGGTAATCAGGGTCAAGGATTGCCCTTGAAACCATCGCCAGACGCAAATTGATCAGGGAAGTATCCTCAAGCTGCAACGCCTTCTCATCCGGGATCGGATGCAGGGCAAGGAATATCTTTCTCAGACCAGGGAAGCGCTGCATGGCCAGATATTCAACACGGGAGTCTTCAAAGGTCTCAACAGCCAGACGCTGGAACGGGCTCCAGTTATCCACCACCATCTTCTGACTCCAGCGACGGTGCGCCGCCATATGGGCCAGTGCGGCACGATAACGGTTGATGCCAGAGACACCACGATCATCATCATAGACATCCGGAATACGGATACCCAGATCATCGTAGTAAGGCATCGGCTTGCGCAGTTCATCAAAGGCCAGCGAATATGGCACCAGATAATCGTGATCACCCCACAAACCACGCATGTATGAATCCAGCTTACGCTCATGATCCATCAACAGCGTGCCGTGACGCTCGCGCTGCATCACAGCATGTGCATCCGGTGACTGGAAACTGAAGTAGTCCACCTGACGTCCGGGATGGGTGCTATAGTAGTTGATACCATACTCTACCCAGTTCCTGAACCCTTCAAGAGAGAGCTCAATCAACAGCCTTGGTGCCTGCTTAAGAAGGTCGGGCAAACCCGGGCTCGGGAATGTTGTGTGATGACCAAGTACAGAGACAGAAGTCTTCTCCACCATATCACGTAACACTTCAATATACTGACGAAACAGTTCATGGGTTTTCAGGCGTCGTGCTACAGCACTGCTGGTCTGCAGAAAAGGCACCATCGCCTTGAAGTTGGTATGGGTCGAGAGGTAGTGAGCAAAATCGCGCAGATCCGCCAGCGCCTCTTCACCCACCTCGGAAGCAACAACCGGAGCCTCTTCCAGATAGACCAGAACAGGCTCAGGGCCACGCCCCAGCTTGCCAAGAAAACCTGCATGTTCGATATAACTGACCAGTCCCTGCTTCGAAAGCCGAGCTTTGGCTTCCACCATGCAATCATCAAAGACCTTATCAACCTGAGCAAACTTGCAGTTCAGGCGCTGCCAGTACATCTCGACGTCCATCTTTCTTCTTATAACTGTTTCAACCATAGGGATACCTTAACCTCTCAGCAGAGTCGTAAGCCTGTGTGAAATATGCAATTAACCGAATACCGCATCAATGGCGTGATCAAGTGTATCGCGGATGTCTACGTCATCGGTAATCGGACGTACCAGTGCCATGCGGCATGCAGCCTTTGGCTCTACGCCACCCTTAATCAGAGCAGCAGCATAGGTCAGAAGACGGGTAGAGATACCCTCATCCAGACCATGCCCCTTGAGATTGCGGGCTGTACCACCGATGCTGACCAGTTTGGCCGCCAGTTCGGTATCAATACCGGTCTCAGTGGCAACAATACCGGTCTCAACTGCAGCGGCTGGATAATCGAACTCAAAGCCGGCAAAGCGCTGCTTGGTCGACTGCTTGAGATCTTTCATCAGGCTCTGGTAACCCGGATTATAGGAGATCACCAGCTGGAAATCGGGATGGGCTTCGATCAATTCGCCTTTCTTGTCCAGCGGCAGTGTACGGCGGTGATCCGTCAACGGATGAATCACAACAGTGGTATCCTGGCGCGCTTCCACCACCTCATCGAGGTAGCAGATCGCACCAATACGTGCTGCAGTTGTCAGCGGGCCATCCAGCCAGCGGGTACCATTAGCATCCAGAAGATAGCGCCCGACCAGATCCGATGCTGTCATATCTTCGTTACAGGCAACGGTAATAAGCGGCTTAGCCAGCTTCCAGGCCATATATTCAATAAAACGTGATTTACCACAACCTGTTGGCCCTTTTACCATGATCGGCAATCGTGCGGCATACGCGGCTTCATAAAGCTCGACCTCGTCGTCCTGTGCCTGGTAAAATGGCTCTTCGTGAATCTTGTACTGATCTTTATCGGTCATAACTGCCCCCACATATAAATCTTGGGGATAGTCTAGCCGATCTTTACAAAATAACTAACTTATAAAAATTATAGATTACATAAGCTATAGTTATATACCTCGTTGTGGTAAGTTGGCACTAAACCTGCTTATTTATAGGGAAACAGATGATGAAACCAGATCGTTGCCGGGGAAAATAATGATAAAGCCTAAGCATAATGGAAAATCATGGCCCTGCTGAAAAAGTCAGCACCGCTTCAGTCGATCTGTACAGCAGCAGCAATCCTGCTGCTGCTCCTTCTTTCATCCTACTCCCCTGCCAATGCCAGACCTGTTGTGGTCGCAACAGTCCCGGCCCTTGCTCAGATTGCACAGGCAGTTGGCGATATAGATATTGATGTTAAAACACTCACCAGCATCGGCCACGATCCCAATGTCTTCTCGCCGCGTCCCGGCCATGCCCGTACACTGAGCAATGCAACGCTGCTCTTCAGCGTAGGTTTTGGACTGGAGGCCTCTTGGCTACCCTCACTGATCAAACGCTCAGGCAACTTCAAGATTATCCCCGGCAGTGATGGTTATCTCAGCGGCGGTGATGCTATCGAAGCCATTGGCGTACCGCGCGGCATGAGCAGCCAACAGATCAGCCAGTGGTCACCTGACAAAAACCCCTACTGGTGGCTGGATCCCGAGATGGGTATCAAGGTTGCCCATGCATTGGCTATTCGCCTGAGTGAACTTGATGCCGTCAATGCTGAACGTTATCTGCAGCGGGCCACTGCGTTTGAAAAGGCAGTCAAAGAGAGACTGCCGGTGTGGCGTGATTATATGAATATTCATACCGGCGTTGTCATCACCTATCACAATACCTATGTCTATTTCATGGAAGCGATGAATATCGAGCTGGGCGGTTTCATTGAACCGCGATCCGGCATCGAGCCCTCAACACGCTATATGGATGACCTTCTCACTCTCATCAGAGAGAAAAACGTCAAGCTGATCTGGGTGGAACCCTACAACAACAGAGCTATCGCCCAGCGTCTTGCCGGTGCGGCAGGTATTAAAATGATGGTCTTGCCAGATGCCGTTGAGGGCTATGGTACAGAAGGGTACATCGGCATGTTTGATTTAATGGTAGAGCGCGTAGCGAGGTGGAGCCAATGATTTTACTGACTGTTTTAATTGCCACACTGGTGATCGCTATCACCCTGCCGGTGCTTGGCCAACGGGTACTTGAGCGACGCATCGTATTTGTCGATCTCGCTCTGGCTCAGGTGGCAGCAACCGGGTATGCCATGGGCATGGCGCTGCAAATACCTGGTGTGTATGCCGCTGCGGCAACCACCTCTATTGCACTGGTTCTGATGGCACTGATGGATGAGGATACGCCGCTACCCAAAGAGGCTGTGATGGGTGCGGTATACGCCTTTGCAGCATCAGTGGGCATGGTGCTGCTCTCCCTGCTCCCCTATGGAGAGGGGCAGCTCATGGGACTGCTGTTCGGCAGCGTACTGGGCATCGACTGGCAAGGCATTATTGAACTCTCTGTATTTGCCGGACTCGGGCTACTGCTCGCCCTGCCGGAGCACAGCAACACCTTCACTGGCCGCCTGCGCTTTTATGCCGGTTTAAGCCTGATTATTGTGCCTGCCATCTATGCTATTGGTGTACTGCTGGTATTCGCCTATCTGGTCATGCCTGCACTCTCAGTCTGGCGACGCGGCCATAACGGACCGACATGGCAGGCGCTCACGCTCGCCGTTATTGCCAGCACCGCCGGAACACTTCTGGCTGACTTTCTCGACCTCCCCCCTTCTGCCACTGTTGTACTAACACTGGCCTTTATCGCCGTCATCACAGGCTTGATCATCTACTTTGTCGATAGAAACAACCCCGAAGAGGTTGAGGAAGATGAAGAAGAGGATGATGAGAGCGAAGAAGAGGATGGCCCGGAGAGAGGCAGCCTGACAGATTGATAACCAGGGAGATTTTCATGAAAGCAGTCTGGATATTACTATCTATATTTTGGCTGCCAGCCCCGCTGCTGGCACAGTCGGATCAGCAGCAGACTCAACAACTGATAAAAGAGCTCAAGCAGTTAACCGATCAGGCAGAGCGTGACCGGTCTGCCAGTTACCGCTTTATTGATCAACTTCGCGATCTCTCCTCACGCTACGATGCCCCCTGGCGCAAGCAGGTTCTCTATGATGATTTCAGCGATGGCGAACTGACCAGAAACCCCGGCTGGCAAGGCAACATGGACTATTTTCGCCTTAGCCGTTCAGGCATGCTGCGCTCCCGCCTTGATCTCAGTCAGCAACCGGCATCAACAAACCCACCTCGCCAGTCCAGTCAGGAGGCGATTCTTGGCATACTGCTGGAGGGGGTACTGCAGCCCAATGGCAGAACGGATACTCCGCCAGCTACCATGCATCCTGATCAGGCCGATCTTTTCACCACCACTCAGATCAGCAACGCCTTTGCGATTACGATCGAATTCGGACTGCGCGGCATAAGTAGAGAGGGCAGCTTTGAATGGGGAGCCTATCAGGGCCGGCAGCGTGATTCCGGTTACCGTATCGCCTACGAGGGCGGCGACCGCCCTGCTATTAAAGTTATCCGCTATCGCTCAGGCATGTCGGCAGTAATTGAGCGTTATGACCAGACTCCACTGTTTGCTGATGGCAAGTTGCACAATATCAGTTGGTTACGCGCTAACAGTGGAGTGATGACCATTCAGGTTGATGGCAAAGAGATTATCCGCGTACGCGACAGAAGCTACAGGGATCCCTTCAGTGGTTTCATCATGAGCAATCGCGGAGGTGATTATACCATTAGATCTGTCTCTGTATTTGCAGAAGAGTGATAAAAAACTTGCTGATAACTATAACTTGCGACGAGATAATCTGCCTTTTTTAACTCAGATTCATCTGATAACACTTCACCAGCGCACCACGGTTCTTCACCTTGATATCACCTCTGGGCTGCATGGCAATAAGATGATGACAACGGTTATATGTCTCTTCGCCAACAAGAATCACCTCACCCTCTGCCATCTGCTCAAGGCGGGCTGCAACATTCACGGTGTCACCGATCACCGTATAATCCATTCTGTTCTTTGAACCGACATTGCCCATCACAACATCACCCGTATTCACACCAATACCAACCTCAAATACCGGATAACCTTTCAATCTGAATTCGGGCATAAGTGCTTTCACACAGTGCTGCATCTCAATGGCTGCCTGCAGAGCGTTGAGAGGCCCCTCCTCCTGATCACCGACCACACCAAAGGTCGCCATCAGCTCATCACCGACAAATTTATCGAGAATGCCGTTGTGTTTGAAAATAATCTTCACCATCGCATCAAAATAGTCATTGAGCATGCCGATCACCTCGGCAGGACTCATATGCTCTGAAATCGATGTGAATGACCGAATATCGGCAAACAACACTGTTACTTCGTGCTGCATGTTCTGCAGAGGAATATCCTCTTCTGAACTGATGATCTTTTCGACAAGGCTCTTATCGACATAACGGCTCAAACGGCTGCGCGACAGACTCTCCTCCCTGAGTTTCTTCTGATAACCCTCAATTTCACGGGTATAGAGCAGTAGCTTGGTTGTCATCTCCTGAAAATTGCGCGATGAAC
Source organism: Mariprofundus sp. KV (assembly GCF_013387475.1). Lineage (GTDB taxonomy): Bacteria > Pseudomonadota > Zetaproteobacteria > Mariprofundales > Mariprofundaceae > Mariprofundus. The sequence goes on from NZ_VWNB01000002.1 coordinate 200,189, forward strand.
GTTCTGATTCAGCCAATACCGTATTAAAATGCTCAATAATGCCAACCAGTTCATCGGGGGTATTCTCATGGATTTGAATCGACTGTTTTTGGTCAGACATGGCTGCCTGACCGGTAATATCGTGCACATTACGCAGTTGCCTGCCAAATTTCCGGATCACTGAAAATCCAATCAGATGCGCAATAAGCGCGGAAAGCGCTATCAGCAGCAGCGTCGGGGTGATCTCGGCATCAAGATAGATCACCAGATAAAAGGCCAACAGATAGGGAATAAAGCCAATCAGGCTGTAACTGGCCTGTTCAATATCTCTGAATCGAACCCCTTTTTTCATCATCAGAGCCCGGACTCTTTGATATCGTCAGTTGCAGAAAACTTGTGACTCTCAAAGGTAAACGGATCGTTCAGAGAGAGACCGATGAAAACGACCCTGCCTTCAGACTCTGTTGCCTCAGCAGTGTGAACCCATGCCACAGTAGCACTACAGACCATATATGCTGCAAGTCTGTCTGTATCAGGCAGGCGAATTCTTAAGTGAACCTCCTGCCCAAGTGCATAATAGGCAGGGTAATCCGTTAACAGGCAGACACCACCGCCGGAGATATTACGTAACACACTCTTGTCAACGAAGGCATCACCGGCCGGAGAAACCCCGCCAATCTCCGCATCAAAGTCGATGGGATAACGCTCAAAACTCCTGTGTTCACTATAATCCTGATCCGGCATAGCACCTCAATATTTACCGGCAGAAACCGGTTTCTGATATCGCAAACAAATCAGCTTACCATACTACTATCAATATCTGTGCCAAAACAGTAGCAGTGTAAGATTGTCAGCAACCCATAACGCATGACATATATTGAACAGATCAAATCAGGCGAACATATCCAGGCTGCTCCGATTCTCTGCGATAGGTGCTGGCAGCCCCTGCAGGTTATAGGTTAAAAAGAAGATATTATGCCTGTAGCTGAACTCAAACCCCTGAGCAGGTTGCGAGGCGGCTTGCAGATCAATGACGGTATCTTTACTGACGGGAATAACCACACCTCTCTCATCTTCGAGCGGCATAACAGCATGAGCATGTGGTCTACTGCTGTCGTACTGCAGCCCCAACGCAACAGTCAGTTTCATTGATCACCCCGGAGAGTAGGCAAAACTTTCCCTTTAGCAGCGGCAAACATTACCGCTCCAAATCGAATCACGATCCATATAGGGCATTAACAAAGCAACATATCCACCTGTTTTAATTATATTTTTTAGCCCACCTCCAAAAATTCATACAACAACATTTACACCCTTACTGCATATATTCGGCCATATTCGAGCAGCGACGAAAGCGTTATGAATCAAATTTAAATATGAGGTACTGCAGATTGATGCAAAATGTCCCTGATCAGAAATACTCCCTTTTCAGAAAAGCCTTTCAGGCGTATGATGCTCGTGTTCGGCGTAAGCCAATTCTGACTTGCCCAATACACTTAATAACCATGAACACCAACCGTGTTTCGATGGACTTCAGGGAAAGTAATAATGACTAATGAGCAAAAGAAATACGTCTACTCTTTTATGGAGGGAGACGGCAAAGCGAGACAACTTCTTGGTGGCAAAGGTGCCAACCTCTGTGAGATGACACAGATCGGACTGAATGTCCCTCCGGGCTTCACCATCACAACAGAGGCATGCCTGGCCTATATTGAGGGGGGCAATGTCCTGCCAGATGGCTGCATGCAGGAGGTGAAGGAGCAGATGACAGCCCTTGAGAAGCTGACCGGCAAGGGCTTTGGAGATGCGCACAATCCTCTGCTGGTATCTGTACGATCAGGTTCCGCAATGTCGATGCCCGGCATGATGGACACCATTCTCAACCTCGGCATGAACCGTGATACATTGCAGGGTGAGATCGAACAGACTGGCGACGAACGTTTTGCCTACGATGCCTACCGCCGCTTTATCCAGCTGTTCGGAAAAGTAGCTCTCGGCATTGCTGATGAGCACTTTGACGAGCCGTTTGAAGCGATCAAAAAGCGCGAAGGCGTCAAAGAAGATGTCGGCCTCTCCGCTGAAAACCTGAAAGAGATCTCTGCTGTATTCCTGGATGTCGTACATGCACAGACTGGCCGCGCCTTCCCTGAAGACCCTTACGAGCAGCTGGATTTGGCGATCAAAGCCGTTCTCGGCTCATGGTCAGGTAAACGCGCAGTGGATTACCGCCGTGAATTTAACATCACCCCGGATCAGGCCAATGGTACGGCTGTAAATATCTGTACTATGGTATTTGGTAACCGTGGTGATGACTGTGCAACCGGCGTGGCCTTTACCCGCAACCCGGGTACCGGTGAAAACATCTTTTACGGTGAATATCTGGTCAATGCTCAGGGTGAAGATGTGGTGGCAGGAATCCGTACACCTAAGCCGATCGCCCAGATGGCCGATGAGATGCCGGACCTCTACCGCCAGCTTGAAGAGCTGCGTAACAAACTGGAGACCCACTACTCCGAGATTCAGGATTTTGAGTTCACCATTGAGAAGGGCATCCTCTACTGCCTGCAGACCCGCAACGGCAAGATGAACACGCAGGCGATGGTTCGTACCTCAGTTGAACTGGTAGCAGAAGGCTTGATCACCAAAGAGCAGGCTCTGATGCGTATCGCACCTGAATCACTGGAGCAGATGCTCTTCCCCCGCCTCGACCCCAACGCCAAAGTAACGGCACTGGCCACGGGCCTTCCAGCCAGTCCGGGCGCAGCATGTGGTCATGTTGTCTTTGATGCTGATCGGGCGGTAGCACAGAAAGCGGCACACGACCGCCCTCTGATCCTGCTCCGTGAAGAGACCAAACCGGAAGATATCCACGGCTTCTTTGTATCTGAAGCGATCCTGACCAGCCGTGGCGGCAAAACCAGTCATGCAGCAGTTGTGGCTCGTGGCATGGGCAAACCGTGCGTGGCCGGTGCTGATGGTATCGAAGTGGACGTTATGTCCCGTCGCGCCCATATCGGCGATGTTGTCATTAAAGAGGGTGATCTGATCACCATCGATGGCACATCAGGCAATGTCTATCTCGGTGCAGTGGCAACCGTTGAGGCTGAGTTCTCAGAAGAGCTTAAAACCCTGCTCTCCTGGGCTGATGAACGTGCACACCTGAAAGTAATGGCCAATGCCGACATCCCTGAAGATGCAGAACGGGCACTGAAATATGGTGCTATGGGCATCGGACTGTGCCGTACAGAGCGCATGTTTAATGCCGCAGAGCGTCTGCCCATCGTACTGGAGATGATTGTCTCCGAGACACTCGAGCAGCGTCAGGCAGCCCTCGACCGGCTGCTGCCTATCCAGCGTCAGGATTTCGTTGAACTGTTCACAACCATGTCACCAAATCCTGTGACTGTACGTCTTCTTGATCCTCCGATTCATGAGTTCCTGCCTTCAGAGAATCAGCTGATCGATGATCTGGTACAGCTGAAGCACCTGAAAGATACCATGCGTGGTTCAGAGGTGTTGACTGCAACACTGAGTCTGCTCTCCACCCGCAATGGTACCCTGGCACCTATTCAGCAGCTGGCTGACTCATCCCTGGTCGATGAGGCGATTGAGAAGAAAGAGGCGATCCTTAAAAAGGTGCGTGCACTGTTTGAGGTCAACCCGATGCTTGGTCATCGCGGTGTACGCCTGGGCATCACCTTCCCTGAAATCTACGCTATGCAGATTCGTGCCGTACTTGAAGCTGCCTGTGTATGCCAGAAAGCCGGCACCGAAGTTCATCCTGAAATTATGATTCCTCAGGTATGTACATCTGAAGAGCTCATCGCAATCAAGGCCATCGTTGAAACCATCAGGCAAGAGGTTGAAGAATCACAAGGTATCGCACCAATCTTCAAATTCGGCACCATGATGGAGGTGGTTCGTGCCTGCATGCGTGCTGAACAGCTGGCCGAGGAAGCTGACTTCTTCAGCTTTGGTACCAATGACCTGACGCAGGCCACATTCTCCTTCTCACGCGAGGATGCCGAGAACAAATTCCTGCCGATGTATAATGAAGCAGGAATCCTTCAGGACAATCCATTTGAAGTGCTCGATGCCAATGGTGTCGGCAAACTGATGGAGCTGGCCGTAAACTGGGGTCGCGGTGTTAAACCGGGCATGAAGATCGGTATCTGTGGCGAACATGGTGGCCATCCAGCCTCCATCCGCTTCTGCCACAGCATCGGCCTGACCTATGTCTCATGCTCAGGCCCACGCGTGCCTATCGCACGTCTGGCAGCAGCGCAGGCAGCTCTGCTGGCATCCTGATCAGCACAGGGTAAACGCTAAAAAAAAGGGCAGCGATTTCGCTGCCCTTTTTTTGTGTCTGGCGAACAGGTCGACTCTATGGCAAATCCAGCTGCTCCCTAACAATTCGACTCAAATAACTGATGGGACAGGGTTTATTAATCACCACTTCGCGACTGCGATCCAGCTGTGATGTCAAAGCACCTTTGGAGTCATATCCAGTCAGATAGATCACCTTTACCCTGGGATCGATCTCTCGCATCTTTCTTACAGCCGCAGGCCCGCTCATCACCGGCATTACCACATCCATAAATACCAGATCGACTTTGCCGGGATTGGCAGCAAAACAGTCAACAGCCTCCCTGCCATCGCTGGCAACAAGCACCTGATAACCCAGACTTGTCAGAATAGCACTGTTTGTTGTTCGCAAATGCATATCATCATCAACCAGCAGAATTATTTCACCCCTGCCCTTGTGAATATTATCATCTTCGTGATCAGCATGGCTTACAGCCCCCTCCTCTAAAGGCAGATAGACCCTGAACCGGCTGCCTTCTCCCTCTACGCTCTCAACCTCAAGAACACCACCATGATCCCTGACAGAGCCATAAACCATCGCCAGACCCAATCCCGTTCCTTTGCCAACCTCTTTGGTACTAAAAAACGGATCAAACAACTTTGGCAGGTTCTCATCAGGAATTCCCTCACCACTATCCTGAACCTCAATCACCGCGAAATGTTCACCTTTTATCTCCGGATGCCGCTCTCTAAAAGCAGCATCAACCTCAAATTTCTCCAGACTTACAATAATCTCAGGAGCCTCACTGCCGTGCAGGGCATCACGAGCATTATTCACCAGATTAAACAGGATCTGTTGCAACTGGGTGGAGTTGGCGTTAACTAAGAGCTCACCACAATTGATTCTGGTGGTGAACCGGATATTCTCCTCCAACGCTCTGCCTACCAGTTTGTTGGCCTCCTTAAAGAATGGCACAAGCGAGAATATTTTTTTGTTCACCTCCTCCTGACGGGCAAACGTGAGCAGTTGTTTGATCATATCAGCCGCACGAAAGCCAAGCTCATCAGCAGATTCAAGCGATTTATTTACCATTTCAGAATCATCTGATGAGTTTTTAGCCAGATAGATCGAGCCCAGCATGGCGGCCAGAATATTATTGAAATCGTGGGCGATACCGCCGACCAGCGTGCCGAGCGCCTCCATCTTCTGCGCCTGGCGAAAATTCTTCTCACTCTCGGTCAACTCTGCCGTCCTCAGTTTTACCAGATCCTCAAGATGGAGGCGGTATTGCCTTAACTCCAGATGCGTCCGAACTCTGGCGTGCACCTCATCAATATCGAATGGCTTAGTGATATAGTCAGCGCCACCAATGGCAAAACCACGCACCTTTTCAATGGGTTCATCCAGAACACTAAGAAATATAATGGGAATACTGCGCCCCTTCTCATCTGCCCTGATACGCTGACACACCTCATATCCATCCATGCCGGGCATCTTGATATCCAGAAGAATCAGGTCGGGAGCATTGGCACTGTTAACGACCTCTATCGCTCTCGCGCCACTCTCAGCCACCATAACGCGATACTCATCTGACAAGGCACTGACCAGTCCATGTACATTTTCCGGCATATCATCAACCACCAGAATTCCCGGAGAGGTTTGTGGCATCTGCTCCTCATCGATTCCAAACACCAATGGCGTTCTGCGATAGTGTTTCAGTTCAAGCTGCGTGAGCACTCGCCTTTTAAGCAGATCGGCATTCACAGGCTTGGTGATATAGTCAACAGCTCCCAGATTCAATCCTCTGGCCTCATCCGTAGCCTCTGACAGCGCCGTGACAAAAATAACCGGAATCATGGCCGTAGCAGGGTCACTCTTGAGCCTCTTGAGCACCTCATAGCCATCCATGCCCGGCATTTTGATATCCAGCAGGATCAGATCGGGTTGCGGCTCGTTGGCTGCCAGCGCCAACGCTCTCTCACCACTGGTTGCCACAAGGAGGGAGTAGTGATCACGCAATATATTCATCATGGCATGCAGATTTTCAGCCACATCATCAACAATCAGTAGCCTGTATTTTTTATTGCCCTCACCCATCTCCAACCCCCTTACTACTGACCAGCTCACCTTCACCAATTTGCTCGAGCAATCTGTCGAGCTGATTCAGCACATCATCGATCTCAAACAACTCCATGCCAGCGCTCATCTCAGACACGGCTTGCTCTACGACCGTTCCGGTGACTCCTGCACGAATTTTACCCAGCAGGTCTTCTGCAGCACCCACATCACGTTTCAGCAGGACTTTCAATGCTGCAAGCTTGGCCAGCAACTCTTCCCGGCCCAACTCCTCTGCTGCCAGCGGCTGTACAGATGCTGAAATGGTCAATCCATCAATCTCATGCATCGCCTGCTGAAGCAGCACTCGCATACCTTCAAACTGCTCAGGCAAAGGCATTACACCCTCTTTGAGCAACATATCTATACTGGTTGCACTATCAAACAGCGCATCCGCCCCGAGCGCGCCAAATACACCCTTGATAGCATGGCAATAATCTTCGGCAGCCTGCATCCCCTTGCTGTTGATCAGCAGCTGCAATTCATCTACGGCATCGGGATAACGATCGCGGAAGCGGTGCAACTGCTTGCGGTAGGCTTGCGCTTTACCACCGATGCGGCGGATTCCCGCTACGGCATCAAAATGCATAAGGGCCATCAGATCGGCAGGGTAGTCGGTGAGTTCTGCATCAACAGCACTTTCCGCAGTGGCCGATTTAGCTTTATCTGTCACCGGCAACCATTTGCTTAACGCCTGAGTCAATCGCTCCGGCGAGACCGGCTTGGTGATGTGGTCATTCATGCCTGCTTGCAGGCACTTCTCAGCATCTTTCACCATCGCCATGGCGGTCATTGCGATAATAGGCAGATCAGCAAAACGCTTCTCCCCCAACGCATCTGCCAGCGCGCGGATTTTTCGTGTTGCCTCTAACCCATCCATGACCGGCATCTGGATATCCATCAAAACACCGTCGTAGGTACGCTGCTGCACCATCGCCAGCGCCTCTTTGCCATTGACCGCTTCATCAACAGTCACATGCATACTCTGCATCAGTTCTCTGGCAAATTCGCGATTGATATCGTTATCTTCAACCAGTAGCAGATGAGCCCCTGAAAAGCTAAGAGAGTCCATAGAGAGGTTCTCTCTCACGTCATGCCTGCTGTCAGTGAAGATCCGGCCCCGCCCCAATACGGAGAGCGTTGTATCCAGCAGGGTGGATGGTGACACCGGTTTAAGGAGGAATCCATCCACACCAGCCTGCGCAGCCAGACTCATTACCTCTTCACGGCCGAATGAGGTTACCATGACCACTTTCGGCTGAGGTTGAATATTGCTATCGGCATGAATGCGCCTGGTCACCTCATCACCGTTCATGCCGGGCATTCGCCAATCCATCAACACCATATCGAATGGCCTCTCGCCACTCTGCTGCAGCATCTCAATGGCAGCCGCGCCAGTATGAACACTTTGGGTATCGATATGGAAAAACCGTAACATCTCACCAAGAATTTCACACGAGGTCTCATTATCATCGACCACCAGTGCGCGCACCCCTTTGAGCAGAGGCCCAGCCTGTTCGGCCAACGCATGTTGATGCACCTGCGCCTTACGGGAGAGATCAAGTTTCACCGTAAAGCAGAAGGTACTCCCCTCTCCGGGCACCGAATCTTCAACCCAGATTCGTCCCCCCATCAACTCGACCAGCAACTTGCTGATCGCCAGACCAAGGCCTGTTCCACCAAACTGGCGGGTGGTGCTGTCATCGGCCTGGGTGAATTTCTGGAATATCAGTTCTTGCATCCCTGCGGCCATGCCGATGCCTGTATCGCGAACTGTAACCTGAAGTGTCATACCTTTCTTGCTTCTCTTCAGGCAATGGAATGAGAGCTCCACTTCACCCGCTTCTGTAAACTTGATGGCATTACTGCACAAATTCAGCAGCACCTGCCCCAGACGCAGTGGATCACCCACCAGCGTAATGGGGATATTGGCATCATAGCGAATGAGAAACTCAACCCCCTTCTGCTCAGCCTGAAAACCGATGGCATCGGTTAACTGCTCAATCACGCTATCGAGAGAAAATTCAATCGACTCAACATCCAGCTTGCCCGCCTCAATTTTGGAGAAATCAAGAATATCGTTGATAATGGAGAGCAGTGAGTTGGCTGCCCCCTGAGCCTTGGTAAGATAATTATGCAGAGCCGGAGGCATCTCGGACCTGAGGGCAAGATAGAGCATGCCCAGTACGGCATTCATGGGCGTACGCAACTCATGCGACATATTGGCCAGAAAATCTGCTTTTGCTCGCGTTGCCTCTTCAGCCTGCTCTCTGGCTTGCTCCATCTCCAGCATAATTTCACGCTCTCTGGAGATATCCTCAACAACCATCACAACACCTTTGCTAAGATCATCATGATCAAGCGCGTGAATGCCCGAACGGGCCCAGAAGCGACTGCCATCCTTTCGCACAGCCCACCGCTCGCAGCGATGGGTCTCATTCATGCCTAATTTCTCATACACCTCACGATCAATTCGTGCATAGATCTCATCATCCTCATACCACATGCGGGTGGAGTGCCCCACCTGCTCCCCCGCTTCGTAACCATACATCTCATCCATGCGTCGGTTACAACTGATGATGACCCTGTTGTTAATCATCGCAATACCGGCGCTGGCTGAATCAAAGATAGCATGCATCTGCATATTGGCCTGCTCAATCTTCACTCTGGATGCTTCCATCTCCTGCATGATTGCCCGTTCTCTGCTGATATCCTCAACGATGGCAACAGAGCCTTTGCTCAGGTCATGATGATCAATAGCATGAATGCTCGCTCTGGCCCAGAAGCGACTTCCATCCTTGCGCACCGCCAGTGTCTCACCGACATGGGTCTCATTACGGGAAATGTGTTCATACGCCTCTCTTCCAACCTTTTCATAGGTCTCATCATCGGTGTACCAGATGCGCGTAGACTGCCCTATCTGCTCACCAGATTCGCAGCCATACATCTCATCCATGCGACGATTACAACTGGTGATCATTCTCTCTTTAATCATCACGATGCCAGCACTGGCTGAATCGAAGATGGCATGCATCTGCATATTGGCCTGTTCAAGTTTTTCTTTGGCCTCTTCGGCCTCATCGCGAGCAGACTGTGCCAGACGTTTCTGTTGGTTTATCTTATAGTTCCAGATCAACACAGCCAGAATAATCAGTACAAAGGCCAACACCAGCTTCCAGACCAGCGCATAGTCAGTGACGGCTTCATATTTGACGTTGACCCATTTCTCGGAAATCTGTTTTCGCTCTGCCTTGCTGATGGTAGCCAGTCCTTTGTTAATCATGCTGGTCAATTCCGGCCAATCCTTCCTGACTGCAAAATGGAGGTTTCCAGGCTCATGCGAAAGCGCACCGGCAACCTTGAGGTTGGTCAGATTCATTTTTCGAATCCAGTACATCGCCGATGCCAGATTACCCACAATCACGTCATTTTTTCCCGAGGATACGGAGAGAATCGTCTCCTGCAGCGTCGGGAATATTTCCGGAACAATGGAAGAATGATCGCGCAGGTAGCCTTCGTGCGAGCTATTAGCCTGCACAGCAACCCGCTTATCTTCGAGATCGCTTAAATCCACGACAAAGGGCGCATCCGAACGGGTAATAGCTACCCGGTAGTATTGAATATATGCATCGGAGTAATCAAAAAACTTTTGACGCTCCTGGGTCAGGCCGATACAGGGCAAGGCGTCTAAATCACCGGCCTTGGCCTTTGCCACGGCCTCTTTCCACCCGCTTTGATGAGCAATCACCATATTCGTTCCGAGACGCTCATTAAGCAACTTGATATAATCGGAAACCATGCCGCTATATTGGCCAGCCTCATCAACAAATTCGAACGGGATAAATTCAGGGTCAATGCCCAGTCGAATGATGGGATGGTTCTTTATGAATGCCTTTTCATCATTGCTGAGTTGAATGGTTTTATCTTCGCTCTGATCAGGTTTTATCCAGCTATGCACTATCTGTTGATGGCGCGGGTAGGAGATGGCGGCCAAAGCCTTTTGCAGAATCGAAACCCATTCAGGCCAGTCATCACGCACGCCCATAGCAAGCCCTTTGGCATCAATATCGGTAAACCCTGACACTTTAAGAGAGACCATACTGAACTCTCTTATTTTATAGGCCATGGAGCCTACATCAGCCACCATCGCCACAGCATTGCCCTGGACAACAGCTTTAAGCCCGTCAAGTACGGTGTCAACATAGTAGGGTTGTATATCTGGCCCTGCCTGCAACACAAGCTCTGTAAAGGCATACCCCTTTACCAGGGCGACCTGTTTTCCTGCCAGGTCCTTTAACGTCTGGAATCGGTTCTCACCCTCCTGGGTAACAATGGCAACCTGATATTGAATATAAGGATCGGTGAATGTGAGAAAAGCTTGTCGTTCTGGTGTTGGTGTTGCTGCAGCCAGCATATCAATTTTTTTATCTCTGGCGTCAGATAGCACCTGCGTCCAGCTGAGATCAGGAACAACCTCAAATGTCACCCCCAGAAGTTTCGCAAGCACGGTGAGGTAATCGCTTGAAATGCCGACATGATTATTTTGTGCATCGACGAATTCATACGGTGCAAAATCCGGATCAACACCAACCCGAATAACCGGGTGATTTTTTATAAACGCTTTTTCACTGTCGCTGAGTTGAATGGTCTGATCTTCTACCTCAACAGGCCTTATCCAGTTTTCTAATATCTGCTGATGCCGATACTCAGGTATAGCGCTCAATGCTTTATCTAAAATACCAGTCAATTCAGACCAGTCATCGCGCACCCCCATGGAAAAACCCTGAACGGGTATCTCTACAAAGCCGGAAAGGCGCAAGGGAGTCAGGCCAAATTCCCTGATTTTGTAACTCATGGTGCCCGCGTCGGCCACCATTGCCACAGCCTTCCCGTCCAACACTGCGTTCAAACCCTCAATCACCGTGGCTACATAATAGGGTTGAATCTCTGGCTGGCGTTCAAGCACCTGCTTACTGGCCGCATAATCCTGAACCAATGCCACTTTCTTTCCTGCCAGATCGGCAAGCGTCTGTGCAGAAGCAACAGTTGTGGGCGATGATACAATGGCCAACTGATAGCGAATGTAAGGGGTTGTGAAGGAGAGATAATTGCCACGTTCCGGTGAGGCCGTAACAAGTGGTAATAAATCAATCTGTTTATCTTTTGCCCGGTTCAGAACCTCTGACCAGCTTAGATTCGTTGCAACCTCAAATTTAATACCCAAAACCTTCGACATCTCTTTGAGATAGTCACTGGATATGCCGCTGTGTGTATTGTACTGATTAATAAATTCATAAGGGGGAAAATCAGCATCTAAACCCACCCTTATCACGGGGTGTTGCGCAAGCCATGCACGCTGCTTCTGATTCAGCTCTATCAGATTACTCTCTGCTGCTGCATCTTTTACCATCTGGCCACTCACTTCGGCCAGCGTGACGCTTGCTGCTATGGAGATCAGCGTAAGCATGTACAACGTCTTCAGAGCTGATTTCAATACGCCATTATTCAAGGTTATATTCTCTCTGCACGCTGCTCAGCATCCCACACCAACATAAAAACCATAAAATAGATCAACCTACTAACGTCATAAGCTACGATATTAGAAGCACTCCCCATCAACAACTCCCACGGGTCACAAAAAAAGAAGGATGACTACGTTACTGTAGTTGAAAACTGTCAAAAACTCTAGAACAGGCAAAAAAAAGGTTCTTCGCGGAAGTCCGGGAAAACAGTCTTAGTAAATCAAAACTGGAGGCGTATCCTCTCCTGCTATAATGGTAGATTTATCTGTTCATTTCTTTTCCAGAAAAGAAACGAACCAAAGAAAGCCCGGCAATCTGCTTCTCCCTGCGTATTTATCGTTCAATGGGGCGAAACTATTTTCGCCTCTTTCCATTGAACAATAAATACTCCGGCGCATCTTGGAGCGGGATTAAAAGGCAACTCAATCTTGCGGCTGGAACAGTGTCGTTTGATCCCCCGTTAGCAGGCTGCCGAGACAAATATTCAAAATCGGAGAAGAGCGGCGGAGCCGCGGCCGATTTTTAATATGCAGGATCGGGAACCCGAAGGGCTGGCTGGTTCCGGGTGGCTTTCTTTCGTTCTTTCTTTGCCATCAAAGAAAGGACAAGTGAATATATATTCACTTACATTGCCTTTGGTTTGAATGAAGCAACTCAGTTCCTATGAGGATCATTCCCGTAATTGCGCGATGAACCAAAAAAAAGGCCCCCGCTTGCGCGGAGGCCTTTTCATTTTTTCGACTGTGAGGTCGGAGCTTACTTATGAGCGCCGATTTTCTCACGCCAGTCAGCGCCGTAGATCTTGTCAGCGTCGGCTGGGAATGAGTCGAATGCACGTGCGAACTCGTTATGAGTCTTGGCGTATTCGATTGGATCAGTACCATCTTTCCAGCACTCGTATGCCTGGCTAAGAGACTTAGCACCAGCAGCAGGGCTGTCGATATGGCCGAATGAACCACCACCACAAGTGTTGATGACGTTGCCGTGACCAAGGTTCTCGAAGAAACCTGGCAGACGCAGTGCGTTCATACCACCTGAGATGATTGGAGCAGTTGGCTTCATGCCATACCACTTCTGGTTGAAGTAGTGACCCATGCACTCGTCACGCTCAAGCATGTATGCCAGAACAGTCTCATTGCCGTGGCCTTCCATCTTACCGTAGCCCATGGTACCAGTGTGGATACCTGAAGCACCTGAGAGACGAGAGATCTTCATGTAGCAAAGTGGATCCATGCCCATTGGCGACTTATAAGAAGTCAGAGCGCCATGACCGGCACGGTGGAAGTGCAGGAAGGTATCTGGGAATGCACGACGTGCAGTGGTAACACCAGCAGGACCTGTTACGAATCCATCAATCAGGAATGCAACATGCTTTTCGTTGCCGTACTTGGCGAAAGACTCAAGAATGAAGTCACCACGTTTGATGCACTCTGTATGCCAGTCAGCTGTTGCATTAGCAGAGAAGATCTTGGCCTGGCCAGTCTCCTGCTGAACGCGATCCATGGTCTCAGCAACCATAGGAATAACAGTTTCCATTGGGCAGAACGGCTGGTTAGCCTGAGGCTCATCATTCTTGATGAAGTCGCCGCCAAGCCAGAACTGGTAACATGCCTTAACAAAAGGCTCAGGACGCAGGCCCAATTTAGGTTTGATGATAGTACCGGAGATGTAACCACCGTCTACTTCAGGACGGCCCAGAACTTTCCACATATCAGAAATACCGGTACTTGGACCATCAAATTTCTTGATCATTACTTCTGGAACCATGAAGTCGAGCATACGCAGACCATTATGGTCACCCATGCCCTGATTATTACCCAGAATCAGAGACCACATATGAGAAACATTGAAGTGACCATCAGTCAGGTTCGGATCGAACAGATCAACAGGGTAAGCGATCTTCATCAGGCCGCCACCCTTCACAGGATGATCACCAAATGCGGTTTCGTCTACTTCATATACCAGTGCGTCAACACCACGGGTGAAATCATCAGTGGTAGACACTTCTACGTTGGTACCTGTTGAAGATTCAGCAGCAACGTGTGCAGCTACTTCCAGAAAGCCATAACCTGGGGCTGGAATAAGTTTATAAGCAACAAGCAGATGCTTGCCACCTGCAATCAGATCTTCTTCTTTAAGACTAAGATCGGCGTAACGATTCGATTGATCCATTAGAGTGTACCCTCCAAATTTATTTATAAAACAAGGAGGCTATAAGACCCCCTCCTTCGCGGTAGAGCACTTTAGTCCTCTTTGGCGACGATGTGAAGTATAGAATCGGGTTCCATAATGTAAAATCAAAGGTTATAATGCGCATCATAAATTTTACTTATAGGTGGACTTTGTGAATATTACCCTCAAGCAGCTGAAGATTCTCGAAGCGGTCGTCGAACACAACAGTTACACCGATGCCGCCAAAGCACTGTTCATGACTCAACCGGCGGTCTCCATGCAGATTAAACAGATGGAGCTGCAGATCGACCTGCCGCTATTTGAGAGAGATGGCAAGCAGGTAACGCTGACCGAAGCAGGCAGTGAACTGCTACACTATGCCCGCAATATCCGCCAGCAACTGGATGAAGCAGAGCTGATGCTGGAAGAGCTCAAAGGACTCAAACGCGGCAAACTTCACCTGACCATGGCCTCTACCGCCAACTATTTTGCCCCGCAACTGATTGCAGCATTTCATCACGACTATCCCGGCGCACAGGTCACGCTGGATGTAACCAACAGAAGTGGCCTGCTTGCTTCTCTCGATAATAACACCACCGACATGGTGATCATGGGCAAACCACCCAAGGGGCACAATGTTACCGCCATCCGCTTTATGGATAATCCACTGGTTGTTATTGCTGCGCCGACGCACCCGCTGGCCAAACAGAAGAAGGTGATTCCACTGCGGGATCTGGCTGATGAGCCGTTTATTGTCCGTGAACGCGCCTCCGGCACACGTATGGCTGCCGAAAAGTTTTTTGCAGTACATGAGATGCAACTGAAGACCGGCATGGAGATGAACCGATCTGAAGCGATCAAGCAGGCTGTAATGGCAGAACTCGGACTCGGCATTGTCTCTCTGCACACCATAGAGATGGAGCTGGCACTGAAAAGGGTTGTGGTTCTAAAAATCGAAGATTTCCCGATTATGCGCCAGTGGCACATCGTCTACCGTAAAGGCAAACGTTTTGCCGCTATTCCGGAAGCATTTAAAAATTATGTGCTTGAACATGCCGAAGCATTGATCAATATCGTGCCCCTAGAGATCAATCATAAGGATACCCCATGAAAAACAGTCTGCAGGCCACTCTTGAGTTCGACTTTCGCGGTGAGCGATTCACCCCCAGTATCAGCGTTGACCTGGATCAACTCATCATCAGAGGTGGCCATCTGGACAACCTCTACGACATGCTGGCCGCATCGATTGGCCTGGACTCCTACAGTTATGAGTACGATGTCCTGGTGATGCAGGAGATCACCTATTCAGCCCCCACAGGACTTGCCTGCGAATTCGTCAGCGATGGCAAATTCGATTTTGACAACTTCGCCCTGCAATGGGCACAACAACAGATTATTGAATCGATTCGACCGATTGCCGAAAAGCATCTGAAGATATCGGACCTCTCACAGCATAAAGAACTTCAAGCCGCCCTCATCGAGTGCTATCAGGCAGGGCAGAAAAACCCGTCCAAATAGCTGCTTCAGTTTTTTTCTGAATACTCAGACTCTACCGGCAGGGCATCCTCTACTACCTCATCCCGAGTGAGTTCGCTGACATCCGCCTGCTCAGCGGCCTGCTCCTGCTCCGTTTCAACACCATATTCCGGTTTAGCGTCATCCACAGACTGCTGTGAAAACAGCTGCAGCGTAGCCTGCCCTTTGACACAGTGGCTTGCCTGCCGCTCAATATTTTTCATCAATTCAATCAATGAAACCATATGTCTGGCGGTCAGTTTACCCGTAGCACCGGCACGCAGCAGCTGTGCCTTGATGGCATTGTAGTTGTTTTCAAGTGCCGCTATAGCGGCACTCTCCCGAGCTAAAGACTCCTCACTGGAGGGTGACTGCCTGACATCCTCCAGAATCGCAATGGCCTGACGACGCATATCCGCCAAAGCCTCTTCCAACTCCTGAAATACTCCTGTCACCTCTTTACTCTGAAGCTGATCGATCTCCTCAGCCATCTCAGCCACATCTATAAAGTAGCGCATCGATGCCAATGCCATAGGCAGAGCATCTGCAATCTCTTCAGGCAGCCCCTGACTACGCAACTTGGAACAGAACAGACCTACAGCATCCGAGAGCTTATGCAGCACCTCCAGATCGACCTTCAGACGGGGACTTAGACTCGCTTCGGTATTGATCGCATCCTCAGCCATGCGAATCGCTATCGCCTGAATACGCTGCAACTCCTTAACCAGCGCCTCATGAGCCAGCTGTGGTGTTCCGATCAGCGTATTATCAAGAAATTTCGGCTGTGCCTCATCCTCTTCTGCCGCCACAAACAAGCGCTTGAGAAACTTCACCAATCTGCCGGTAAATGGCCAGAGCAGCAGCACGCCCATAAGATTAAAGGTGGTGTGAAACAGAGCCAGGAAGGTTGCTGGCCCCCCGTCCATGCCGCTGAACGCCTGAAACCAGTTGATACCAAATAGCAGTAGCGGCAGCAGCAGCAGTGCAGCCACACCGGTAATCACATTGAAGATCACATGGCCTGCCGCCATCCGGCGCGCATTGGGCGTTGCACCGATCGCCGCAATCACAGCTGTTGAGGTTGTCCCCACATTGGCACCAATCACCATGCAGGCAGCAGATGCGATGGTAATCACGCCACCGGCAGCCGCGGTCAGGGTAATGGCAATCGCCGCACTCGATGACTGCATCATCAGCGTCATCACAAATCCGACAGCGATAAAGATAATCAGGCTTAGCAGCCCCCCCTCTTCAATAGCTTCAAGCGAGATGACACCTTCAAGACCCTCAAACCCTGCTTTCATCATATCAATACCGAGGAAAAACAGGCCAAAACCGGCTATCACCTTGCCGATAGCGGCATAACGACCATTCTGAATCAGCAGGGTCATCAACATACCGACACCGATTGCAGGCAGGGCAAAGGCTTTCAGATTGACATGGAAGCCGATAATCGCCACCAGCCAGCCGGTCATGGTGGTACCAAGATTACTACCATATGCGACACGAATGGCATGCTTGAGTTTGAGAAGGCCTGCATTCACAAAACCAATTGTTGCCACTGTGACTGCACTGGAGGACTGTACAAGCGAGGTGATCAGAGCACCGGACAACACACCGCGCAGCGGTGTACTGGTGGAGCTTCTGAGGATGCGCTGCAGAGATTTACCCGCTGATAGCTTCAGACCATCGGTCATCAACTCCATACCAAGCAGGAAAAGTCCAACGCCACCAGCCAATCCGGTAATAATCTGCCAGCTCAATAGGCACCTCTAAACACCCTTAACGGGCTTTAACCTCCCTATAATAGCACGACACAGATAGAAATGTGTAGCATTAACTATTTTTTCTATATGCCCATTTAATAAGGAGTAAATCACATACAATCTTTACAGAATAGCGTCTCTGGAGATAACAATGCCATCTTCATCTGCGTAGATATATTCTCCGTCAACAAACAGCACATCAGCAAAACCGAGCGGCACATGCATGACCCCCTGATCCCGCTTAACCGTTTTCCGGGGAGTCGTTGCCAGTGCCTTGACGCCGATATTCACCCCGGCCACATCTGCAGAATCACGAATGCAGCCGTTGATAACCACCCCCTCCCAACCATGAGAGGCACCAAGCGCCGCCATCACATCGCCCATCATGGCGCAACGCATGGAGCCTGCCGAATCAACCACCAGCACCTTACCCCTGCCGTCGGCCTCAAATGCAGCCTTGAGAAAAGTATTATCCTCGAACGCTTTCAGCGTAACAATCTGGCCATAAAACCGCTGTTTACCGCCAAAATCCCTGAATATGGGTGCCGCCACCTGCAGGTTTTCAAGATGCACATCGTACAGATCAGTGGTTTTAAACATTGGGCCCTCTCCAGCACTGCAGTTTCTGGAACGATAGCCAGTTCCACCTTTATTGCACAGCCCAGAAGCATTATCATGCGCCTCCAATCCGGATCGGGACAGTAAACATTGTTGTTCATATCAGGCAGACCATATCAGAAGTGGAAATTCAGAGCCTCTTAACATAGAGTCCTCTGTTTTTAATTTTAAGAGATTCCGGTCTCAAGCAGTATGAGGAGCGTTGTCAGTAATGAATGAACTATTAGCAGCAGGCTTTCAGTTAATGGGCGTGGGAATGGGAGTTGTCTTCCTGTTTCTCGGTCTTCTCGTAGCTGTCATTTCACTGGTTTCCCGCCTCATCCAGAACTTTGAAGCCAAAACTGCCGCTGCTGCCAGTTCCGCTACAGGTAATGACGAAGATTTGATTGAAGTGGTTACAGAAGCTGTAAAGCGCTATCGCGCCGATCACCACCGATAAGCCGAATAGGATATTTAGGAGAAGTTTTCAGATGAATCAACCACTGGGAATAACAGAACTCGTCCTGCGTGACGGCCATCAGTCACTGCTTGCCACACGTATGCGCATTGACGACATGCTACCTATCGCAGAGAAGCTGGACCGTGTTGGTTTCTGGTCTGTGGAGATGTGGGGTGGTGCCACCTTTGACTCCTGCATCCGCTTTCTCGGTGAAGATCCCTGGGAGCGCCTGCGCATCTTAAGCCAGGCGATGCCTAATACCCGTAAACAGATGCTGTTCAGAGGCCAGAATATTCTCGGTTATCGTCACTATGCCGATGATGTTGTAAATGCCTTTGTTGAGCGCGCCGCCAAAAATGGCATGGATGTATTCCGCATCTTTGATGCCATGAATGATATGCGCAATCTGGAAACAGCCGTAAAAGCCACGCTGAATGTAGGTAAGCATGCTCAGGGCACCATCTCCTATACCGTTAGCCCGGTACATACGCTTGATATGTGGATTGATATGGGCAAACAGCTGGAAGATATGGGCTGCCACTCGATCTGCATCAAGGATATGGCTGGCCTGCTCAAACCTTATGTCGCTGAAGAGATAGTCAAACGCCTGAAACAGTCTGTCTCTATTCCAATCTCCCTGCACTGCCATGCCACAACCGGCATGAGCACCTCTACGATCTTGAAAGCGGTTGAGGCCGGCCTGGATGTTGCTGATACCAGCATCTCATCGATGAGCCACACCTATGGTCACTCTGCGACTGAATCTGTCGTTGCCATCCTGGAAGATGAAAAACGCGCAACAGGCCTTGATCTGAAACTGCTGGAAGAGATTGCCGGTGACTTAAGAGAGATTCGCCTTAAATATGAGAGCTTTGAAGGCTCCCTTCGCGGCATCGACTCTCGCATTCTGGTTGCCCAGGTGCCCGGCGGCATGCTCACCAACCTTGAGAGCCAGCTGCAGCAGCAGAACGCTTCCGACCGCTTTGATGAGGTGCTAAAAGAGATTCCCAAGGTTCGCGAAGACCTCGGCTTCCTGCCACTGGTAACCCCTACCTCGCAGATTGTCGGCACCCAGGCTGTATTTAATGTGCTTACCGGTGGTCGTTACCAGACCATCACCAAAGAGACTGCCGGTGTACTCAAAGGTGAGTACGGTAAAACACCTGCAGATGTGAACAAAGAGCTTCAGATTCAGGTGCTTGATGGTGGCAAACCGATCACCTGCCGTCCTGCTGACCTGATCGCTGATGAGATGGATCGTCTGACCGTTGAGCTCTGTGCCATAGCCAATGAGAAAGGCTTTGAACTCTCCGATAAGTTGATCGAAGATGTACTGATCTATGCCCTCTTCCCTCAGGTTGGCCTGAAGTACCTGAAAAACCGTGATAACCCGGAAGCCTTTGAACCGGAGCCATGGCTGGAGAAAGAGCAAGCTGCCAAACCTGCCACGCCTACCGTCGCTGAGCGTTATAACATCACGGTAAATGGCAAGGATTACAGTGTTGTGGTCTCTCCGGATGGTGAAGTCACCTCATTGAGTCCGGCAGCGAGCGCACCCTCTGCACCAGCACCTGCTGCCACACCGGCAGTGAACACACCAGCTACCGCAGTCGGCGCCCCTATGGCCGGCAACATCTTCAAGGTGAATGTCACCCCCAACCAGCAGGTTAAAGATGGCGATGTCATTCTGATCATGGAAGCGATGAAGATGGAGACCGAGGTACGCTCTACCCACAGCGGTACCATCATCAGTGTTGAAGTCAGAGAGGGTGATGCTGTAGATGTTGGTCAAGCACTGGTCACCATTGCCTGATAATTCCGATAAGCAAAGCGAGATAAGAAGTCATTATGCAGAATGAACTGTTAGACAAACTCTGGGTCACCACCGGCATTGCCAACTTTGAATGGGGGCAGCTGCTGATGATCGGCGTTGGCCTGCTACTGCTCTACCTTGCCATTGTCAGGAAATTCGAGCCCCTGCTGCTGGTACCAATCGGTTTTGGTGCTGTCCTGAGTAATATTCCGGTAGCAGCTATTTCAGGCCCTGAAGGCATGCTTGGCATGATCTACCATGTCGGCATTGAAACCGGCATCTTCCCGCTACTGATCTTTATGGGTGTCGGTGCCCTCACCGACTTTGGTGCCCTGATCGCCATGCCGAGAACGCTGATGCTCGGTGCTGCCGCCCAGTTCGGCATCTTCACCACCCTGCTTGGTGCCCTGGCACTCAATGCCATACCCGGCTTTGAGTTCAGTCTCGCTGATGCTGCCGCTATCGGCATTATCGGTGGTGCCGACGGACCAACGGCCATCTTCCTTGCCTCCCGCCTTGCCCCTGATCTGCTTGGCGCAATTGCAGTTGCCGCCTACTCCTATATGGCACTGGTACCACTGATTCAGCCTCCGATCATGAAGCTGCTGACCACAGAGGCCGAGCGTAAAATTAAAATGAAACAGCTGCGCCCTGTCAGCCGCACAGAGAAGATCGTCTTCCCACTCACCGTGCTGCTGCTCTGCGTGATCTTCCTTCCTACTGCAGCACCACTGATCGGCATGCTCACCTTCGGTAACCTGCTGCGTGAATGTGGCGTTGTGGATCGTCTGTCAAATGCATCACAAAATGAGATTATCAACATCACCACCATCTTCCTTGGTCTGGCTGTTGGCTCCAAACTCTCAGCTGATAAGTTCCTCAATGTCGAGACGCTGGGTATTCTGATTCTCGGCATGCTGGCCTTTGCTGTGGGCACTGCTGCAGGCATCCTGATGGGTAAACTGATGTGCCGCTTAAGTGGCGGCAAAATCAATCCACTGATCGGTGCTGCAGGTGTGTCTGCTGTACCAATGGCTGCACGTGTTGTGAACAAGGTTGGTCTGGAAGCGGATCATCACAACTTCCTGCTGATGCATGCTATGGGCCCGAATGTGGCAGGTGTCATCGGCTCCGCTGTTGCCGCCGGTATCCTGCTGGCCATTGTCGGCGGTTAACCGCTCTTCAGTCACAGAACCGTTCTGAGATGCCAATATCTGCCAATGCAGTCGTATCAATTCACTATACGTTAACCCACCCGGGTGGCGATATCATTGAATCCTCACGTGATGGTGCCCCCCTTACCTATACCCACGGTACAGAAGCACTGGTCCCCGGTCTTGAAAGAGCATTGCATGGTAAAACTGCCGGTGAACGGATCACTGTCAGCATCAAACCTGAAGAGGGATATGGCCTGCGCAGCGATGAACTGATCCAGTCGATTCCACGCAGCGTCTTCCATTTTGATGGTGAGATCGTACCCGGCATGCGTTTTCAGGCTGATTCAGGGCGTGGCATCGAGCTGGTAACCGTGATGCAGGTGAATGAGTCGGATATTATCGTTGATGCCAATCACCCCATGGCCGGTGAAACCCTCAACTTTGATGTCGAGATCATTACTGTCGAAGAGGGACAAGAGGAAGAGATTCCAGTCTCATAACAGCTCATTTCTGGTTGCAAAAAACGATCAATTCTGGTATAAATATTCCTGCTTGGAGAGTAGATCTCACAATAAGGAGAACGCTTATGCTAGGTAGACACCAACGCACCTCCCCTGAGGAGACCACACTGATCACCGTAGGCTGGAAACAACTTCACAGTTGGCATACTCAGGAGAAAAGACGTCTGAAAAGAGCCATGAATAAACGTCTGAGGCGAGATGAAAAACTAGAGATCAATCGGGATCTCCTCCTTACAGCCACGTTAATTAACAACTAAAAACAAAGCCCTCCGATTGCTTCTAAATAAAAGCCGGAGGGCTTTTCTGTATTTGAGTGCGATAAACAATCAACTATATGGTTATATATTCAGAACGAATATAATTCCCACATGATACTCTACAAGGCATTGGGCTTTCTCTTTCTCGGACTCGGTTTTATCGGTGCTTTTCTTCCCTTGCTACCCACCACGCCATTCATCCTTCTGGCCGCAGGCTGCTTTGCAAAATCTTCCGAACGCTGGCATCGCTGGTTGTTGGCCAACCGAACCTTCGGCCCGATGATCAGAAACTGGCAGCAGCACCAGTGCATCTCCTGTAATTCAAGGCGCATTGCACTGCTGTCGGTGATTCTGTTTGGTGGTTACTCCGTGGCATTTACTCTAGCCAACCCCTATCTCATCGCCTTTGGTGCAGCCCTGATCCTCTTTACCGTCACCTACCTGCTGCGCATGAAACTATGCGATGTAGAGCAGTCAGAATAATTTAGACCTTACGCTGAAAACAGTGTACCCAAACCTGAGCATCACTTTGCCACTGCATACCTTTATGCATCCTCAGAATCAGCGATTTATAAGCTTCAAATGATTCATAACCTTCAGCTTTTGCATCCGCATCACTCATGTCACCAAGCTTTTGTCGTTTCAGATCAGTCACAATAAATGGCACACCATCAAGCTCAAACACTTCACCCGGATAGGCATATATGCCATCACGTCTCTGCTCGGTTTTACTGTCTGCCAATGCAGCAGACACCAACTTCGGATGCCTTACAAGTCGATCTGTTTCACATGTTTTCTCAGGAAATCCACTCAAATTTTAACCACCTATGAGACGGGCCTTAATGCATAATCTTTTAACAAGCGATGTACAAGCAGCATACTGGTGATAACACCTGTGCCAAAGACAAATAGCCCCGCATGCACTTCAAGAGTGGCGATCAAACCCAGTTTTACCGTAGCCGCCAGAATGGCAATCACAAACACATCTGTCATCGACCACTTTCCGACAATAGCCAGACGATTCACAATTGTTAGTTTGCGTTCCGTATTCTTGATACTGTTACTCACCAGTAGAAATGAGAGCACCATTTTGTAGATCGGCAGTGCAATACTGAATGCAAAGAGAATCAGAAACAGAAACAGCTCCCCCTCCTCAAGCAGATAGATCACACCGCCGAGTAGAGAAAAGGTGTCATCAAAGATGTAGAACTTATGAAAGGAGAACATCGGCAGAGCCATACCGGCCAGCAACAGCAGTGACGACGTAAGCCATAGCAGGTATCCGGGCAAATCACTTTGAGAAGAAGCGCCTGAGTTCACAACTGCTCTTCTGGCTGATCCTGCAGTGCTGCTGTTTCAGTCAGATGTTTGGGCAGCTCTTTTTTGGTCTTGCCTGCCAGCTTACCCAACGTATCAATCTGGCTAATCACATTGCCCGGGCCGGTTTTGATACGATTCAGTGATGTGTCAAAGGCCTTCTGGGCCTGATCCAGACGCATGCCGATCTCTTCAAACGACTCCACAAACGAGGCCATCTTGTCATGTAACTTTCCGGCACGATCAATCAACCTCACCATATTCTCACTCTGCTTTTCCGCTCTCCAGAGCTGCTCAACCAGCTTAAGTGTTGCATAGAGCGTTGAGGGGGTTACCACAGCCACTCCCTTCTCAAAGGCCGCTTCGAATACGCCCTGGTCTGCCTCGATGGCCATCATGTAGGCACCTTCAATGGGCATAAACATCAACACATAATCAGGTGAATTCAGGCCGGGAAGATGTGCATAATGTTTATCAGCAAGCCCCTTGATATGGCTCTTCATGCTGCCCACAAGAGCCTTTATATGCCTGCTTCGCTCACTTGTGTCAGAAGCGGAGATCGCCCTCTCATAATCGGTCAGTGAGACCTTGGAGTCGATAATGATGTGCTTCTCACCGGGCATACGAACAATCACATCCGGGCGCAGACGTCTGTTCACATCAATCGTAGTGGAATCCTCACGCAGAAACTCGTGACCTTCACGCAAACCGGACGTCTCCAGTATCCGCTCGAGAATCATCTCACCCCAGTTACCCTGCGCTTTACTCTCACCTTTGAGCGCCTGAGTCAGACCAACGGCATCCTCACTCATTTGGCGATTAAGCTTCTCCAGTTGCGCCAGATGCTCTTTCAGGGAGGCGCGATCTTTGGAATCGGTCAGGTGGACATCATCCACGCGCTTGCGGAACTCACTGAGCTGTTCACGCATCGGCTTGAGCACTTCATCGATACTGTTGCGGTTCTGTTCGGAGAAGGTTTTACCGCGCTCCTCAAAAATCTGGTTAGCCAGAATTTTGAATTCGTTACCGAGTTTACTCTTCGCATCTTCAAGAAGTGCCAGCTTCTCAGCAGCAGCTTTTCGCTCCTCGCTACTGCGCGTTTCAAGCTCACGGATATTGGCTTTGGCGTCGGAGATTTCCCGGTTCAACCCATCAACAGCGGCACTGCTCGCTGCCAGCCTCTGCTCAAGATCAGCAATATGCATCTCTGAGTTGCGCAGCTGTTCTGAGAGCTGAACACGGTTCATCTTCAGTTCAGTGGACTCCTGAATGTGGGAGCCCACCAGCAGCTCCTTCGAAGCCAAATCCGCTTCAAGTTCGTTGATCTTCCTGTTCTGATTATGACAGGTAAGCAGCCAGCCAAGCAGGAGTAGTGCAGTCAAAATAAGTAGCCCAATGACTACAGGCTCGTTAACTACTCCCCAATCAATCAATGGTTACCCTTTCAAAAGCCCTGAAACAGCCGCCAGCGCCTCTTTCAGTTTATCAGGCTCGGTACCACCGGCCATCGCCATGTCGGGTTTACCGCCGCCTTTACCACCACAGATGATCGCCACTTCACGGACAATATTGCCTGCATTGTACGTGCCAACCAGATCAGCCGTAACACCGGCCACCAGCTGTACCTTCGGGCCATTTTTCATACCGAACACCAGCACACCGGATTTCATCTTACCCTTGGCTTTATCCATGAAGTCGCGCATATCCTTCACGCCACTCACTTCAGCAGCCAGCAACTTCACACCATTAACCTCAACAGCTGTTGTAATCAGATCATCGAGCAGTCCGGTAGACTGTTTGGCACGCAGGCTGGTCAGCTCTTTCTCACTCTCTTTGAGTTTGCTCTGCAGATTTGCAACCGCATCAGCAGCCTCAAATGGACGTACCTTTAATGCACCGGCCGCCTCATTCAGCGTATCAATATCGGCAATCAAACTCTGATAGGCTGCTGGTCCTGTCACCGCTTCAATACGGCGCACACCTGCTGCAATACCGGTTTCCGAAAGAATACGGAACAGGCCGATATCACCGCTACGTTTGACATGCGTACCACCACAAAGCTCGGTAGAGAAGCCTGCAGAGACCACACGCACCTCATCACCATACTTCTCGCCAAACAGTGCCATAGCACCGGAAGCAACCGCCTCATCCTGTGTCATCAACTTGGTCTCAACAGGATCATTGGCCCAGACTGCCGCATTCACCGCCGCCTCAATCCTCTTCAAATCTTCTTTAGAAACAGGCTGGAAGTGATTGAAATCAAAACGTAATCTTTCAGGATTAACAAGCGAACCCGCCTGTTTCACATGCTCACCCAGAACATCTCGCAACACTGCATGCATCAGATGTGTTGCCGTGTGATTGCGACGAATCGCATCACGGCGCTCACCGCCTACAGAGAGTTGCCCGACACGCTGAACAGCAAATGAACCACGGCTCACCCTGCCCACATGCACGAACAGATCGGAGAGAAGTTTCTTGGTATCGGTGACCACAAACTCCGCCTCTGCAGAGATGATCAAACCGGTATCACCCACCTGACCGCCGGACTCGCCATAAAACGGGGTCTGATTACAGATCAACCACGCCTCTTCGCCCTCAACGATCGATTCAACAGCTTCACCATCTCTGATCAGGCCGGTAATCACACCTTCGGCATTGAGGGTGGTATAACCGAGGAACTCGGTCGGGCCATGTTTCTCGCGCAACTCAAACAGCGCCTTGGGCAGACTCGCTTCGCCACTCCCGCCCCATGCCGCACGCGCTCGCGTACGCTGCTCATCCATGCAGGTTTCAAAACCGGCCATATCAAGAGCAATATTCGAACCTTTAAGAATATCGGCAGTCAGATCGGTCGGAAAACCGAAGGTATCGTATAAGGTAAACAGGGTTTTGCCCGGAATTACACCACCCTCGCCTGCATCGGCTACGGCCTGCTCCACCAACTTCAAACCCTTATCCAGCGTTTTGATAAAACGCTCTTCCTCAATACGAATCACCTGCTCAATATTGCCCTGGCTTTCGCGCAGTTCGACATAGTGGTTGCCCATCTCACGAACCAGTGCATCAACAAGTTTGTAGATAAATGCTTCCTGCTTACCAAGCAGGCGGCCATGACGACAGGCACGGCGCAGAATTCGCCTCAGCACGAAGCCGCGCCCCTCATTGCTGGGTAACACACCGTCAGCAAGCAAAAACGCCACAGAGCGCAGATGATCGGCCAGAACACGCAGGGATACGTCAGCCTCTGCATTGGCTCCGAACTGAACACCGGTCTCTCTGCATGCAGCAGCAATCAGGGCTTTGAACAGATCGATATCGTAGTTGTTGTGAACGCCCTGCATCACTGCAGTGATGCGCTCCAGTCCCATGCCGGTATCCACCGATGGTTTAGGCAGTGGCGTCAACTCCCCCGCTTCATTGCGGTCATACTGCATAAAGACGAGATTCCATATCTCGATAAAACGGTCGCCATCCTCTTCCGGTGTGCCCGGAGGGCCACCCCAGACATCTGCACCGTGATCAAAGAATATCTCGGAACATGGGCCACAGGGGCCGGTATCACCCATCGACCAGAAGTTATCCTTGGCACCGATACGGGCAATTTTGTCGACAGGCACACCGATCTCATTCACCCAGATATCGTAAGCCTCATCATCCTCTTCAAAGACGGTGACAAACAGGCGATCGGCATCAAGCTTCATCTCAACAGTCAGGAACTCCCAGGCATAGCGAATTGAATCATGCTTGAAATAGTCGCCGAAGGAGAAGTTACCAAGCATCTCAAAAAAGGTGTGGTGGCGGGCAGTATGGCCGACATTTTCCAGATCGTTGTGTTTACCACCGGCACGCACACACTTCTGACTCGAGGCGGCAGTCACATAGGGGCGGGACTCATTACCGAGAAAAACATGTTTAAACGGAACCATGCCTGCATTGGTAAACATCAGGGTAGGATCACCATGCGGTACCAGTGAGCTTGAAGCCACGACCTCGTGCCCTTTGGATGCAAAGTAATCTAAAAATTTCTGTCGAATCTCGGACGTTTTCACCGGGAATCCTCCGCCTTATTCAAATAACAGCTGTGTGCAAAGCCTTGGCTCTTCATCATCGCTGTTTTAGTACGCGCAGAATCGTAGCACTGTTATGCCCCTTATTCCGCAAAAAACGGGCCTGACGCTGCCAGACCCGCTCCTCTTCAAACCTTATACCACCCGGATCACGCTGATCCAGCAGTTCACGACAGGCCTGCTCATCATCGTAATCCTCACTAAGCTCAGCAAGCGCTGCCTGCAGTGCAGAGGATTCAGCCCCTTTCTGTCTGGCCTTCTGCGCCGCCAGCCATGGGGCTTCGCCCCGTTTCATGCGCGAGCGCAGAAAAGCCTCGGCATAACGCTGTTCACTCAGGTAGTTGTCAGACTTAAGTTGCCTGATAACCACGTCAACGATCGCTTCATCATAATCGCGAGCGGCAAGACGCTCACGCATCTCACGGGTATTAAACTCACGC
Source organism: Mariprofundus sp. KV (assembly GCF_013387475.1). GTDB lineage: Bacteria > Pseudomonadota > Zetaproteobacteria > Mariprofundales > Mariprofundaceae > Mariprofundus. Next base: position 228,196 of record NZ_VWNB01000002.1, read on the forward strand.
TGACTCAATAATCGGACAGCATAACTGTATGCTGCCAGCTGCTCTTTATTCAGCGCCTGCAACCTCATCAATCAAACCGAGCTCGCTGCGCACCTTGTTCTCAATCTCAGCCAGAATCTCAGGGTTGGCCTTAAGGAAATTGATGGTGTTATCCCGGCCCTGTCCAATCTTCTCATTATCCTTGGCATACCAGGCTCCGCTCTTATTCACGAAGCCGTACTGCACGCCCATATCAAGTACTTCACCGGCATGGGACACACCCTCACCGTACATGATCGAGAACTCAGCTTTTTTGAACGGAGGTGCCATCTTGTTTTTCACAACCTTCACACGCGTCTCATTACCGAGGATCTCATCACCCTTCTTGATCGAACCGGTACGGCGCACATCAAGCCTCACTGAGGCGTAAAACTTCAGCGCATTACCACCGGTGGTGGTTTCCGGATTGCCGAACATCACACCGATCTTCATACGAATCTGATTGATGAAAATGATTGTTGTCTTAGAGCGCGAAATCGAGCCGGTGAGTTTACGCAACGCCTGACTCATCAGGCGTGCATGCAGGCCCATGTGCGAATCGCCCATGTCACCTTCCAGCTCCGATTTCGGCGTCAGGGCCGCTACGGAGTCGACCACGATCACATCAAGCGCACCTGAGCGGGTCAGCATATCCACCACCTCCAGCGCCTGTTCGCCGGAATCAGGCTGTGAAACCAGAAGGTTATCCACATCCACACCAAGCTTTTCAGCATAATTGGGGTCCAGGGCATGCTCTGCATCAACAAAGGCAGCCGAACCACCCATACGCTGCGCTTCAGCAATGGCGTGCAGCGCCATCGTGGTCTTACCTGATGACTCAGGCCCGTAGATCTCAATGACACGACCGCGTGGGTAACCACCGATACCGAGTGCAACATCGAGTGCCAGAGAGCCACTTGGAATCACCTCGACAGGCACCTTGGCATTATCACCCAGACGCATCACCGTGCCTTTACCGAACTGACGTTCAATCTGGCTCAGTGCGGATTCCAGTGCTTTACTTTTATCAGACATATTTTCCCCTCGTTCGAAATCCCGAACTGTTCAATTCAAATCTTTCCAGCCGCCGGTATTGTGGCCCCTTCGGGCCTAAAATGGACTGGTACAGGTTAATCCTGTCCGCACGCCAGCTCACCTCTGGCACATCCGCCATCATCTGCAGCCGCTGCAGATCTACAGCCTCATGGTGCGTGATGGATCTGGCAACCGTAATATGGGGTTGAAAAGCCGCCTCTCTGGCAGTGCGTTTGCGAACCGTAGCATGCCCAGCCCGTCTGCAACAACGGGCAAGATGTTTAAGGCTATTGCAATCGGAGTCTTCCTCAACGCCCACCCAGAACACGCGTGCTTTTGATGGCTTGGGAAACAGGCCGGATGCAGCCGTTTTCAGTCTGAGAGGCGCCACATCAGATGTGCACCGGAGCAGTTCTTCGGCAATATTGTCGGCCTCAAAACCGGAGACCTCACCATAAAAAGCCAGCGTCAGATGCCACAGGTGCGGTGACACTGGTCGCCACAAATCGGGATCCAGTGCGCCACCCACCCCTGCCCACCAGAGCATGATCTGATCTTTGACAGGCGTGGGGATCTCAATTCCGGCAAACAGGCGCATAGCGGAATCATAGAAGAGTGTCAGATAAAACACCCACTTATTTCGAGCCACAAAAAAGGCAGAAGTTTACACTCCTGCCCTGTCACTCTGCTATCAGACTGCATCAACTGTGCAGCCAATTAACGATTTATGTGTTGATGGCGTTTAGAAGCCGCCGTTCAGCCACTCCGGCACATCATACATCACACCGTTATAGGCGCGCTGAAATACAGCATCACTTCGGTCGTCCATCTGAATCATTACTGTTTTTTTGCGAAAACTCATTTGATCTCCTCTCTGTTGTTCGAAATCGCGATTAAACCATCACCTGATAAGATGCGTAAAAACACGCTCCGGAACTATCTTCATAACCATGGGCATCTGCAGGTTCATCACCGAATATCTGGCAAATTGCAGTTGCAGCCACCACCTGGCTCTCATACTTAAGGCTGTTGATTGCAATGCTATCCATCATATTGTTAAGAAAACCCATGTTGACCTCCTTGCCGGCGACCACCAGATCACCTGCTCACAGAGCGAATCATAGTGATCGAGAATGAGCCGGATGTGAGTCCAGTCACACGCAGAAGATTTAAAATCATGCACGCTAAGTGCTTGATGTTGTGAGCAAAGAAACAATAACACAAGGTGAATGCCGCGAAGCGGCAGAGAAGGCAGCCTGGGCTGCTTTTTCATTTGCGTGCTGAATATCTACACGGATGTAGTTATTCAGAGCATCCTTAATATTACTAAAGATGGTTCAAGAGAGTTTGTCGCGAATCGCCCTGCACAACTCATCAACAATAAGCGGCTTGTTCAGGACACTTTCCCATTCGCTAACCATTTCACAAGTCGATTGATGGTCTCTGTCGTAGCCGGTCACAAAAAGAATTTTCACGTCAGGATTAATCTTACGTATCTGCTCAGCTGCAGCAGGCCCACCCAGCACAGGCATTACCACATCCATCAATACCAGGTCGATGGTTTCACCACGGTGGCGATAAATATCCAGCGCCTGAAATCCATTTTTTGCTGTCATCACCTGGTAACCAAGCTCGACAAGCAGCTGTTCATTTGCCTCCAGCAGTGATTCATCATCATCGACCAGAAGAATCGTCTCCTGACGACCCTCTTCAATCACACTGTTTATTGGATGTGCTTCCTCCTGCTCATCCACGATGGGGAAATAGATACTGAAGCGTGTGCCCGACTCCGGATAGCTGACCACATCAATATAGCCACCGTGAGAGTGAACAGCGCCATAGACCATAGCGAGCCCGAGTCCGGTTCCGGAACCGATCTCCTTGGTGGTATAAAAGGGTTCAAAAATGTGGCTGACTTCAGAGTCACTCATGCCACAGCCGTTATCCTGTACCGAGAGGATGGTGTAGTTCCCGGGCAGTATCTCCTGCTGGTTTTTGGTAATCGACTGATCAACCCTGCTCGGTGTCAGAGAGACTGATATGAAAGGAGCCTCGACACCTTTAAGTGCATCACGGGCATTATTCATCAAGTTCATCAGAATCTGCTGAATCTGGGTCGCCTCCCCCCGGATCATCTGATCCTCCTGTGGAAACTGACACTCACAGCGAATATCGGCAGGTATGGATATCTTCGCCAGCTTGTACGCCTCTTTGATATAGAGACTCAGATCAAACACCTTAAGCTGCACATCATCTTTGCGGGCAAAGGTCATCAGCTGACGGATCATATCTGCCGCATGCATGGTCAGATCACCGATCTTATCGATTCGCTTCTTGAGGTCAGGAGCTTCTACTTTACGTTGCAGCAGATAGAGGTTTGCCGAAATCCCGGAGAGCATATTATTAAAATCGTGGGCAATGCCTCCCACCAGTGTACCAAGTGCATCCATCTTCTGGGCATGCTGATATTTCATCTCAGCAAGTTCAAACTGCTGAATCGCCTTGATCTTCTCATCCACTTCGCGGCTCAGTTTTTCATTGATCTGCTGCAACTGGAGCGTGCGAAGTTGTACAACATGTTCCAGGTCCGCCTTGGACTCTTTAAGATTCTGTTCACTCTCTTTCAGTCTCTTGTTAACACCATTAAGATGAAACTGACGCCTCTCCTGTTGACGCTGAAACAGGAAAGCAATGGCAGCAAAAACCAGGAACATGGTGGGTGCAAAACTGAGGGTGTCGTGATGATAGGTAAAATCGATTACCTTCAGACCATGCAACAGAAGTAGCGAAGCATAGAACAGGGTAAATGCACCACACCAGTACCACCCCAGACGAACCCCCATCAACATAAATGCCGCAAACGGGAATATCTGGGCCCAGTAGATGCCTGTATTGCCAATGCCGCCATCAATAATCAGCAGCCCCAGAACAATAAAAAGAGTACTGAGCAGAACTTCCCGAGGATAGGGCAACCATCGCTGTTTGAGACCCGTTAGCAGCCACGGGATCAGCACAACAGCAGAGATCATCTGTGTCAGTGAAAGAAGTTGCAGGCCATGCATGTAGTTGATATAACTGAATAAGATCTCAAGCAGCACCGAGAAGGAATAGAAGACAAGCAACAGGCCATGCTGACTCTTCTCATCTGGTGCAGCGCCTTCGTATCCGGAAAAAATATAGTTCATCTACAACTGCCCTTCCTGGACCATGGCAACTCCTGTGACGAATCAAATTGGGCTGTCTCCATCATACTACGACGACAGCTTGCATCTGTTATAGCACAAAATATTAAAACCACCTAAGCATAGTCTTTTCCAATATGAAATAATGAGTCTGAAATCAAAGTTGTTCTGTCCATCATATGGAGATGCTGATCCAGATGGACGAAAGGAAAATCAAAACAGTTGCAGATATTTCTGCCCTGCTGGCAGGAACAGATCAAGCTGACCTGAAACTTCAGGGCAGCAAAGATGACATTTATGCTTGGGTAGAACGGACGCTGAATCGACTCCGATATGGCAGGCTGAGTAAAAAAGAAAAAGGACAGGTTCTGCGATATTTGATTCAGTTGTCAGGTTACTCCAGGCAACAGATAACACGTCTGATTACCCGCCACCGGGAAACAGGGCACATTCACCGCAGACAACGCACAACCAATGGCTTCAAGCCGAAGTTCACACGCGAAGACATCATACTTCTGGCCGAGGTGGATCAGCTCGTCGATAGTGCTTCCGGCACAACCATCAAGGTCTACTGCCAAAGGGCTTATGAGCTATTCGGAGATCAGCGTTTTGCCAGGCTGGCTAATATCTCCGTCTCACACCTGTATAATCTGCGAGCGAACAATATCTATCGTCGTTGCAGGAGGGTTTATACCAAAACCAATCCTGTTCAGGTGCCTATAGGAGAGCGCCGCAAACCAAGACCAGACGGTCAACCGGGCTACCTGCGTATTGATAGTGTGCATCAGGGCGATATGGACAAGAAGAAAGGCGTTTATCACATCAATGCCGTTGATGAGGTGACCCAGTGGGAGGTGGTTGTAACTGTGCAGCGCATCCAAGAAGAGTTCACCATCCCCGCTCTGAAATCACTACTCAAACAGATCCCGTTTGAGGTCAAAGGGTTTCATTCAGATAACGGTTCAGAATACATCAACCGCTACGTTGCTGAGCTGCTCAATAAGCAGATGATTCGGATGACCAAATCACGCTCTCGACACTGCAACGACAATGCGTTGGCTGAAAGCAAGAACGGAGCGGTAGTGCGCAAGGCATTCGGGCGGGTACATATCCCGCAACTCCATGCTGAACTGATCGACAGCTTCAACAGGAAACACCTCAACCCCTGCCTGAATTACCATCGTCCCTGCCACTTTCCGAGTATCGAAACTGATGCCAAAGGAAAACAGAAAAAACGCTATCGCGTCGAGGATATGATGACGCCTTATGAGAAGCTCAAATCACTAAAAAATGCCGAGCAGTATCTCAAGCCGAACCTCTCATTCCAGTGGCTCGACACTATCGCAAAAAGATACTCCGACCTTGACGCATGGAGGCAATTACGAAACGCTCGCAGAATCTTGTTCAAAACAATCTTTGGGCAGAACAACGAAGCAGCATAAACTACAAAACATGCTCTCAGCTTTCAGACTCATTTATGGATTGGAAAATACTAGCATCAACGCCAGCGGTGGTACCGCCCCACCTCTCGATCCAGCTGACCGCTGCGCAGACGAGCCATATAATCTTTCAGGGCATCGCCCACCTTGTCCTGTAACAGATAGAGGGCGAGGAAGTTCGGGAATGCCATGGAGAGCAGCAGGAGATCACTGAAATCAAGGATATTGCCTGCACTCACCAGCGAGGCCAGTACAATGAACATAAGAAACATCAATCGATAGACCATCGAGAAACGCTCCCCGAAGACATAGGTCCAGCAGCGCTCACCATAATAGGACCATGAGATCATCGTCGAGTAGGCAAACAGCACCACTGAAACAGAGAGAATTACCGGGAACCATGAGATGACCGAACCAAAGGCTACAGCAGTCAGCGCGGCGCCCTTGCTGGCCTCAACCAGTGTGGCATGTTCCGGCGCGTTATAAACACCGGTCAGGATGATCACCAGCGCTGTCATGGTACAGATCACCACCGTATCGATGAACGGTTCATAGAGTGCTACAAAGCCCTGACGTACCGGATATTTCACCGATGCTGCAGAGTGGGCAATCGCCGCAGATCCGATTCCCGCTTCACTGGAGAATGCAGCGCGTTTAAAGCCCTGTACCAGTACACCGATCATACCTCCGGCAACCGCAGTCGGTGCAAATGCTTCGGTAAATATCAAACCGATGGCAGCCGGAACATCGGCAATGTAGGTCAGGATAATCCACAGACATGCCGTGAGATAGATAAACACCATTGTCGGCACCAGTGCCTCTGCAGCATGTGCAATGCGTTTGATACCACCGATAATCACGATACCCACAGCTGTCGCCATAAACACACCGAATACCCACGGATAATCTTTGAAGAAGGAGATCTCATTCTGAACTGCACCCAGCGCCTGAGATACCTGAAAGGCATTGCCGCCACCCAGAGAGGCACCAACACAGAGAATAGCAAACAGCACCGCCAGAGCCTTACCTGTCCCGGCCATCCCCTTCTCGGCAAAACCTCTGGAGAGATACTGCATTGCGCCACCCATCACATGGCCATCAGGGCGGAATTCACGGTAGATCTGGGCCAGTGTTACCTCTGTAAACTTGGCGGTCATGCCGAAGAATCCGGCAACTATCATCCAGAAGGTTGCACCGGGGCCACCAATACTGACTGCGATGGCCACACCTGCGATATTTCCCAGCCCCACGGTTGCTGAGAGTGCTGTGGTCAGCGCCTGGAATGGGGAGACCTCACCGATATCGTCTGTTGATCGGTATCTGCCTCTGAGCACCTGCAAGGCATGGCCCATCATACGCAGATTGATAAAACCAAAACGGATGGTGAGATAGACGGCACCGACAATCAGCCAGGCGACAATAAACGGCATCGCACCATCGCCCGGCATCACATCATAAAAGAGTACCGATGCCAGATAACCGTTCAGGGTACCAAAAAATGCATCTACACCTACCGCTTCGCTTTCGGCGAAAGCAAGCTGGGCCGGTAGCAGCAGCGAAATGAACAGTGTTATTTTAAGCATGATCTCTCGCATAGATTACCCTCCCCGGCATGTTGAAACTATGCCTAAACAAGGCAACAATGAAAACCCGACAGCTGCGACGCTTAAAGTCATCTCAATGCCTGCTCTGTTTTCACTGAAGCGGCATACAAATTCAAACCCGCGGTTTTATGCCTCCTGTTCGAAAAACCAGCGCACTTCAGCCAGATCATCCTTGATCGGGGCCGGTGGCAGGTTTCTGGCTACTTCACGGCCATAACCCTTCACATAGAGACGCGAATCAAGCAGCGCCATCACACCACGATCATGTACCGAACGAATCAGCCGCCCTGCCCCCTGCCTGAGTGTGGCAATCGCTTCGGGCAATTGAATATCGCCAAAGCCGCTCCCCCCCTGCTCCTCGCAGCGCCGGATACGCGCCTGCAGCAGCGGGTCATTGGGTGGTGCAAAGGGCATTTTATCGATAATCACCAGACTCAGCGCCTCACCCGGCACATCCACCCCCTCCCAGAAACTTCGCGTGCCACAGAGCACAGAGTGGGTATCGTTACGAAAGGTTTCGAGAATTGCATCACGACTACCGCTCTCCCCCTGAATCAGCACATTCCACGGCAGCCGTCGGGCAAGTTCCGGGCCAATCTGATTGAGCGCCTGCCAGGAGGTAAACAGGACAAAGGCACGACCGTGAGCGGCACGGATCAGTGTCTCCATCTCATCGGTCATCGCATCCAGCCCCCGCTCTGAACGGGGATCAGGCAGATTGCGTGGCAGATAGATCATCGCCTGAGTGCCGTAATCAAACGGGGAGGCATGGAAACTCTCACTCGCCTCTTCAAAGCCAAGGCGCTTTTTCGTGTAGGCAAATGAACCGGAGACCCGCAAGGTGGCCGAAACCAGTATAAATGCTGCGGGCCGCTCCCATAAGTGCTGCCTGAGAACCGGGCCTGTCTCTACCGGTGCCACCACATACCTGCGATTATCCACATCACCATCACTCCAGCCCACGAATCCTTCTGCCGGTTTCCGAACCATGGCGATCTCAGCAACAATCTGCACGGCACGATCAGCCATTCTGGCCATCTCTTCACTGCGTTCGCGTCGTGATTCGGCATGTTTGGTCATCTGCTGCCAATGCTCGTCAACAGCTTCCAGATCACTCTTTTGCCAGGCCTCAAGAAGCTCACGACCGAGCAGAACGGCATCCTGTTTCAGCGCCGGCTCATCACCCAGCTCATCCAGCAGCGCCTGCATATCATTGAGCCACTGAATCAGGGTAAGGCGGGTCAACTGGATACCAAAATGCTGACAGGCCAGCTCAGGCAGTGAGTGCGCCTCATCAATCACATAGACATCAAAACCGGGCAGAATCTCTCCGTACTCACCCGATTTCAGCGCGGCATCGGCAAGCAGCAGGCTATGATTGGTGACCACAATATCAGCCACCTGCGCCTTCTGGCGCGCTTTCATCAGCGGACAATCCTCAAAATCACCACATTTTGAACCCAGACACTGATCGGCTGTCGTCGTCACCATCGGGCCAATGCCTTTGGCAAAGACATCAAAATCGAGTCCGGAGAGATCACCATCGCTGCTTGTCTGCGACCACTCCAACACCTTAAGCAGCGACTTCTTCTGCCATATCTCCAGCTGCGCACCGCTTGCCGAACGACGCAGATTTTGCGGGCAGAGGTAGTTACTGCGCCCTTTCAACAGCGCCACCCGGCGCCGGACTCCCAGCGCCTTCTGCACGGCAGGCAGATCACGATGCACCAGCTGATCCTGTAGTGAACGGGTATGGGTTGAGATAAGTACTTTATCGGAGGAACGCAGTGCAGGAATCAGATAGGCCAGCGTTTTGCCGGTACCTGTTTCCGCTTCAGCCAGCAGCATACTCTTCTGATCAAAGGCTGCGGCAATCTCACCGGCCAACTTGATCTGCTCCTCGCGCCGGGCATAACCGGGCAAGCTATCAACCAATGCAGACGCATCATCGAAATCATGCCGGACAGTACCGACCAGATTACTCATCGGTGGTAATATTCAGTGGGTGCAGGCAGGCGAAACCCTGTGCATTGAGCCTGGCATCAAAACCGGCGCAATCACTCTGTGCAACAGTACAGCGGTTTCTAAACGGACAACCGCTCTCAGCCACACCTTCATCGGTAGCTGCAAGCGTATCAACCGGACTGCGCTCATCAGGATGGGCGATCGGCCGCGCTTTAAGCAGGGCATCGGTATAGGGGTGTCGGCAGTTGCCGAAAACATCAGCCACAGCCCCCTGCTCCACCACATGGCCGGCAAACATCACCGCCACATGATCGGCAATATGTCGCACCACTGAGAGATCGTGCGAGATAAACAGATAAGAGAGACCACGATCCTTCTGGATATCATTGAGAAGATTAAGAATCTGAGCCTGTACCGATACATCCAGAGCTGAAACCGGTTCATCAAGCACCAGCACCTTGGGCTCGACAATCAGTGCCCGAGCAATACCGATACGCTGGCGCTGACCGCCTGAAAACTGGTGCGGATATCGATCCATACCGCCCTCATCAAGACCGCACTGATTCAACACTGCAGCTACCGCATCGCGGCGCTGGCCTCGGCTTAACGATGGCTGATGCACCTTCAACCCTTCAGCCACACTCTCCCAGATTTTCATGCGCGGATTAAGGCTGGCAAACGGGTCCTGAAACACCATCTGGATATGACGGCGACGCGATCGCAGCGCAGAGCCTGAGAGATGTGTCACCTCTTCATCACCCCAGAAAATCTCACCACTATCGGCAGCAAGCAGCTGCATCGCCATACGCGCAACAGTCGACTTGCCACTGCCCGACTCGCCAACGATAGCCAGCGTCTGGCCTGCCTGCAGATCAAAGGAGAGATCAACCACCGCTTTCTTATCTGCACCGATGGCGCGGAACATGCCGCCAGCGGCAAATGTTTTATTCAGGCCTGTAGCTCTGAGTACGCTGCTCATCGGGCCTCTCCATGCACACAGCGGGCAGTGTGACGACCCTCATGCCAGGCATCAGTCGCAACTGGCGCAGCACAACTTGCATCAGCCAGTGCGCAGCGCGGTGCAAAGTGGCAACCGGTTGGCCAACGACCCGGTGGCGGCACCTGTCCGCCGATCACCGGCAGTGAACCACCGCTTTGTGAAACCTCTGGCCGACAGCCCATCAGTGCGCGTGTATAGGGGTGGGACGGGTGGTCAAAAATCTCTTTTACAGGACCGGACTCAACAATCTGACCGGCATACATCACCGCCACATCATCACACATCTCAGCCACCAGACCGAAATCATGCGTTACAAGCAAAAGTCCTAAACCTCTTTTTTTCTGAAGGTTTAGCAGCAGTGCAATAATGCGTTTCTGCACTGATACATCCAGTGCCGTGGTCGGTTCATCGGCAATGATATAATCGGGATCGGCAGCCATAGCCATGGCAATCAGCACACGCTGACGCATGCCTCCGGAGAGTGAGTCGGGGTACTGCTTCAGCAGCTGTTCGGTATTCTGCATACCGACATCATTGAGCAGATCAATCGCCCGCTGCCGAGCCTGCTGCTTACTCAGATCCAGATGCAGACGGATCACCTCAATGATCTGACTGCCGATCGAAAAGACGGGATTAAGTGCGGTCATCGGCTCCTGAAAGACCATCGCGACATGACCACCACGGGTGCGACGCAACTGTTCATCACTCATCTCAAAAAGGCTTTCGCCATCAAGCAGAATATCGCCGCTGCTCTTCTCTACACCCTGAAACTCGCCAAGGCGCAGAATCGCCTGAGCTGTCAGCGATTTACCGCAACCGGACTCCCCCACCAGACCAAGCACACGTCCGGGCTCCAGTTGAAGTGAAACACCGGAGACGGCCTCAACCCGGTTTCCCTGAATCGAAACGGAGAGTGATAGATTACGAACTTCAAGCATGGCGGCAGTGTGACCGATGCGCCTGCCCCTTTCCAGAAGAATTGAGCAACGCTCATTCATGTGATGAAAACAGTGATGGTCTAATCCTGATTTAGCGCGATACCCTGCGCATAATCAACTCCATCAGAACAGAAATCACCACAGGCTTCTGTATGGCATCACTATGAGGAATGGAAGCCGCGGCCTCCAGTTGAGTCGCTTCGCCATAACCAGTTTGGAATATGATCGGCACAGTTGCATCGATATCTCTGATCTCTTTGGCTGCAGTCACGCCACCCTTATTCGGCATCACAACATCCATCAACACAAGATCGATCTCTGACTGTTGTGTTTCGAACACCTCAACCGCCTGTTCACCGTCAACAGCCTGTAATACGCTAAAGCCGCTGTGCCTGAGCACCTCTGCCAACACCTGACGCAAGCTCTCTTCATCATCAACCAGCAGGATAGTGAAACCGGCACCGTCAACTACGGCCTCATCATGCCCCCTGATTTCGACAGGCTCAGCACTGTATAGCGGCAGATAGATCGAAACCTGCGTGCCCTTGTCAGGTTCACTTTGCAGATCAATAAAACCGCGATGGTTCTGCACTGCCCCATAGACCATCGATAGCCCCAGACCTGTGCCCTCACCCACCGGCTTGGTTGTAAAAAAGGGCTCAAATACCCGATCCAGAAGCCCTGCATTCATACCACGACCATTATCACTACAGCTTAGACAGCACCAGACTTCTTCATTCGCCATCTCAGGGAATCTGGTTACTAATCGACTATCGCTCTCTGGTCTTACCACTGCCAGTTTCACCTCAATCTCAGGTTTTTCACAACCGCTTACTGCATGTTGCGCATTGGTAACCAGATTTAGTAGCACCTGCTGCAGTTGCCCTGCATCACCTTTGATCCACATTTCATCAGATCGAGGGTAATCAAGCCTGAACGAAATATTCTCAGGAACTGAGGCGTGTGCGAGTTTATGTGCCTCTTTCATAAACACCTTCAGATCCATCGCTTGCATCTCAGTTCTATCCTTGCGCGCAAAGGTGAGCATCTGCTGAATAAGCTGTGCACCGTGTTGCATGGAGGACTCCATGCTCCTGATCCGGCTCACTGTTCTGGCATCATCCTTGTGATGGTTACGCATCAGATAAAGATTGCCAACAATACTGGCCAGAAGATTATTAAAATCATGGGCCACACCACCAACCATGGTACCAACAGCCTCCATCTTCTGTGACTGCATCACCTGCTTCTGCATCGATTCAGCCTCGCTTAAATCCTCATGCACTGCGACAAAATGGGTAATCTCCTGCTGATCATTGAAAATTGGAGCCACAGAGAGGTGCACAGGAAAAATGGTCCCATCCTTTTTACGGTCCAGGATACGCCCGACCCATGGTTTGCCATCCTTAAGGGTTTGCCAGAACTGCTGATAAAATCCTTTTGGCTGCTGCTTACTGTTTAGAATTGCAGGTGTATTGCCAATCGCGTCCCCTATCGAAAAACCGGTATTCTTAGTAAATCCCGGATTCACATACTGAATGGTGCCTTCAGCGTCCGTAATGATGATGCTCTCACTTACCGATCCTATGGCACTGGTCAGTAGACGCATCTTCTCATCCTGCTCAAGGCGCTCGGTAATATCACGCGCGATACCAGCAGTGCCGACCACATTCCCATCAGCATCTAACACTGGCGACTTGAAGGTTTCATACCAGCGCAGTTCCCCATCCACCTTCACCAGCTCTTCCACCTGCTTAGGTTCACCCCGCGCCATGACATCACGGTCATCCGATTGATAGGCAAGGGCAAGCTCTTGCGGCCATACATCCAGATCGGTTTTACCTACCAGTGACTCTGCACTGACCATGCCACAGGCTCTGGCAAAGTTTTCATTGATTGCAAGATAGTTCCCCTGTTCATCCTTCAGCCAGGCAAGGAATGGAAGGTTATTCAATATCGCATGTAAGGAGCTACGTTCGCTTTCAGCCTGCTTAAGCGCCAAGGTCAATTGCTGCTGCGCCTCTCTTCTTTCGGTGATATCACGGATAACTGTCACCGTGGCAGGCCCACCTTCCCACTCCATAGCCGTAGCAATTACTTCAATCGGAAATACTTTGCCATCACTTTTACGGAGCCCTTCGATTTCAGAAGGGCCTATAGGCATCTTAAAACGGTGTGCACGTCTATCCGCCATTTCATAAAAACGTCTAAATCGTTTACTGGCATAGTCACGGGCATCACTGCCGATGGCAGCATCAAGTGACGGCACACCAAACATCTCCAGTGCCGCCCTGTTGGCAAATACCACCTTCTGATGCTGATGCACCACTACCGCATCAAAATCCGCATCAAGAATACGTTGCATTCGTTCTGCAGTTTTAGCGACCTTCTGCTCAGCCAGCTTTCTCTCCGTAATGTCTCTAAAAACACCCTGCAGTACAGGTCTGCCATTTATTTCAGTCTTATTGGTACTGATATCAACCGGCACATCTTTACCATCAGCACGGCGCACCACGACATCAGGAATAAATGAACGCTCTTCATGAGCGTGATCAGCAAATACCTTCTTATAACGCTCAAGCTCTTCAGGTGGATGTAGTTGTCCCTGATGCATGCCGATAATCTTCTCACGTGGTAGACCCAGCATCTTCTCTGCGCGTTCATTCACATCAATCAGGATACCGGTCTCTACATCACCGACGAATATCGCATCATTGGATGATTCAACCATCCTACGATACTTCTCTTCTGATGCTTTCAACTTGTTCTCTGCAGCTTTGCGTTCACTGATATCACGGAAAACGGCCTGAACAATGCCTTTTCCATTCGCCTCTGTGACATTAGCACAAATATCTACCGGCACATCAGTACCATCGGCTCGGCGCACCAGCAGATCAGGCATAAAGGCCCTGTCATCTTGGACATTATCAATAAATATCTGCTTATATCTCTCTTTCTCTTCGGGGGGATGAAGCTCTGATTGATGCATACCGATAATCTGATCACGTGGTAAGCCAAGCATTTTTTCAGCCTGTTCATTGGCATCAATCAAAATACCGGTTTCGGTCTCTGCTACAAATATCGCATCATAGGATGACTCTATCATCTTGCGATACTTCTCTTCTGATGCTTTCAGTTTATTCTCTGCAGCTTTACGCTCGCTGATATCGACATGGGTTCCCACAAGGCGGGGAGGGGTAAGCGGCTTGCCATCAGCATCTACCGCCAATCTGGCGCGCGCCAGGATATCTACCCAGTGTCCGTCTTTGTGGCGCATGCGAAATTCGACTTCATACTTGGACGATTTTCCGTCGATATAGGCTTGGGCATGGCTTAGTACTTCTTCCTTCTGAGCCGGATCAACGAGTTTTGCCCACACATCCAGCGTGTTACCCAGTTCATCTTCCTTATAGCCAAGCATGGCCTTCCAGCGAGGCGAGTAATAGACCCCATTGGTTTCCAGATTCCAGTCCCACAAACCATCATCGGCACCCTGCAGGGCAAAATCCAGTCGAGCACGGCTTGTGAGTAAAGCCTTCTCGGCCTGCTTACGCTCGGAGATGTCCCTGATAATCGCTCGACCTGCAATAATAACACCATCAGCATCATACTGTGGCGTGGCTGAGACTTCGACATCAATGCAACCGCCATCCTTTTTACGCAGTGCTGTCTCCGCCAGAGGGTGGAGTTCCCCTGCAAACACACCTTTGATGCGCTTGCTTGTTTCCTCCTGGAATTCGAGGCAAATAAGCTCCATCACGGGCATGCCAATCATCTCTTCCCGGGTATAACCCAACGTATCGAGTTCCATCTGATTCACATCTATAATGCGGCCATCGACATCTACAATATGCATCATATCCCGAGCCTCATTGAACAGACTACTATAGCGCTGTTCAGTATCACTCAACTTGCGTTCAACCTGCCTGCGACCTGTAACATCCAGCCACGAACCCACCATCTCGACAGGTACTCCGTGCGAATCTTTAATCACACGTGCATGATCCAGGATCAGCATCCAATCGCCTGAGTGCGCTCGCACCCGATAGGTTAAATCAGTCTCTCCCTTCTCAACAACACGATTCAGGCATTCTTCTACAGCGGGGAGATCATCAGGGTGCACATGCTCCTTCCACCACGGCGTCTCAATAAATGTGCAGGGGGAGTAACCCAGAACATCCTGCATCTGGGGACTGAAATAGGTCGGTACAAACGTACCTTCGCCCTCCACCTGCCGCCATTCACAGCGGTACAAAATAGCCGGAGAAACGGCAACGATGCGCTCCAGTTCAGATTTCAGGGCCAGTAGCTTCTGGCTCTCAACCAGCTTCTCTTCAGCCTGCTCATAAAGTTGTTTAAAACGTTTAATGCGATCACCTTCAAGACCGCGAATCACATCAAATTGAGTCAAAATACCCGCAGGTTTACCTTCATCATCGACAATCACCATGCGACGAATACCTGATTCGCGCATGGTCACAGAAGCCTCCAGAAGAGAGGCGCTTCCTAGCATCGTTTTGATCGGTGATGTCATCACCTCAGAGACAGTAATCTCAGCAAGGTCAACGCGTTCAGCCACCAGTCTGGCTGCATCGCGCTCGGTAAATATCCCAACTGCTCTGTCGCCACTACTGATGACCACACAACTGATCGAGCGATCATGCATCAAGGAGAGCGCATCAAGCACACTGGCTTCAGCATCAACGGTCGCCACATTACGGCTCATCGCATCTGCAACCGGTTTGGCTTTCAGGAAATCATCATAGGAGACTGCTCTGAGAATATCAGTGAAGGTGACCAGCCCTTCAAGCTTACCATGGTCATCCACCACCAGAAGGTGTCGAATATGGTGCTCAGCAAGAAAATCAAAGGCTTCGTAGACGTTCTGGTTACTCTCCACGGTTACCGGACCGTGCCTGATCATCTCAGAGACCAGCGTTTTATCCACATCCCGCTGCTGACTACCTGCATGCACCAGATCACTTTCAGTGATAATGCCACTGGGTTTACCTGCATCGGTGACAACAACCAGACAGCTGATTTTATGGCTGGCCATCAGATGTGCAGCTGCACTCAGTGTGGTTTCAGGTGAAACCGTGATCACATTGTGCGTTATAATATCTGCAATCGTCAGCGTCATAGTTTCATCCTTCCATGGATTCCTAGTTTATGCCTGCGGTTTTAACATAGTAAGCGGATCAAGCAGGCGATCAAGCTCATCGGCATCAAGCAGCGCATCATCCAGACAGACCTGACGCACAGTTTTACCTTCACTCACAGCCTGCTTGGCGATTTGCGATGCTCTGTCATATCCGATCACCGGTGCCAGCGAAGTCACCATGCTCATGCTCCACTCAATCTGCTCGGCACAACGTTCTCTGTTTGCCACAAGACCGTTAATGCATTTATCGGTAAACATACGCGAGGCAGAGGCCAGCAGACGCTCTGATTCAAGCAGGTTATGCGCCATCATCGGCAACATCACATTCAGATCCAGCAGCCCCGAAGCACCACCAAAAGCGATCGCCGCATCATTACCGATCACCTGTGCACAGACCTGAGCCAGCGATTCGGCAATCACCGGGTTTACTTTACCCGGCATAATCGATGAACCGGGTTGCACTGAAGGCACAGTGATCTCACCAATGCCACAGCGTGGACCGGCATTGAGCAGTCGCACATCGTTAGCGATCTTGACCAGAGAGACTGCCACCGTCTTCAGCTGGCCTGAGAGCTCAACTGCTGCATCCTGGGCTGCCTGCGCCTCAAAATGGTTGGCTGCTTCATGGAACTCAATACCGTAACTTTTGGAGAGTTCAGCAGCCACTTTTGCACCGAACTTCGGATGTGTATTCAGCCCTGTACCAACCGCTGTACCACCCTGAGCCAGCTCGGTGACTCTTGGTAAGGTGGATTCAAGCCGTTTAATACCGAGTTCAATCTGGCGTGCCCAGCCGGAGATCTCCTGTCCCAGCGTAATCGGTGTGGCATCCATCAAATGGGTACGGCCTATCTTCACGGCATCCATGGTTTCAGCTGCTTTTAACTCAAGTGCGCTGTGCAGGTAGCGAAGCGCAGGCAGCAGTTCGTGTACCAGCAGATCGGCAGCCGCCAGATGAATCGCAGTAGGAATCACATCATTGGATGACTGCCCCATATTGACATGATCATTGGGGTGGACGTAGATGCTCGCATCGATCTGGGCACAGCGATGCGCAATCACCTCATTGGCATTCATATTGGTTGAGGTGCCGGATCCGGTCTGGAAGATATCAACAACAAACTCCTCATCCCATGCACCCTCCACCACCTCTGTGGCGGCCCTGGCAATCAGCTCAGCCTGATCTTCAGCCAGCTTGCCCAGTGCACTGTTGGCTGTGGCTGAGGCCTGCTTAATACGGCCGAGTGCGCGAATAAATTCCCGCGAGAAACGCAGGTCAGAAACAGGGAAATTCTCCACTGCCCGCGCCGTTGAAGCACCATACATGGCGTGCTCCGGCACCATCATCTCCCCCATCGAATCCTTTTCTACTCTCATCTTCGACATCACTTCTCCCGTCTTACGCAGAGGATGGTCAAATCGTCATCCTGCTCATTGCGTCCATATTCATTCAACTCATCCAACAACATGGTTGGATAGTGATCAAGCGGATCATGCAGATGATCCTTCAACCACTGTCTCAACCTGGCCTCACCAAACATCTCCTTACCAAGACGACTGGAGGTTTCGGTAACACCATCGGTATAGGCCAGCAGTGTATCACCGGGATGCAGCTCGGTGCGTACCACCTCATAGGTAATCCCTTTCATCAGGCCCAGCGGTGGAGAAGAGGCCTCCAGCGGCCTGATCCCATCGGCATTGGCCAGAAGTGGCGGCACATGGCCTGCATTCATCCAGACCAGTGAGTGGGTCTCCGGCTGCAACTTACCCATAAACAGCGTCACAAAACGACCGGCAGCCATCGAATCGCAGAGCGTTTCATTAAGATAGTTGGCTGCCACCTCAATCGGCCAGTCGACAGCCGCCAGACCGCGCAACATCGCCTGCAGGTTGGCCATGGTCAGCGCCGCCGGATACCCCTTACCCGACACATCAGCCACCATCAGCCATACGCGTCCATCCTCAAGCTCGATATAGTCATAATAGTCGCCACCAACCGAATAACAGGTCTGCTGAAAACCCTCCAGCTTATAAAACGGGATCACCGGCGCATATTTGGGCAGCAGCCCCTGCTGAATCTCTGCAGCAATGGCCATAGAATCCTTCAGATCCTCACGCTCCTGCAGCCCGAGCATGGCGGTATTCAGGCCTCTGGCCAGCTCTCCGAACTCATCATCAAGCAGCACCGGAATCCGTCCGGAAAAGTGGCCTTCGGTGAGGTGATGAAGCCCTTTTTTCAACGACAGGGTCACCTGTTTAAGGATATGGCTGATAAAGCCAACCAGAATCACACCGGCAGTAATGCTCATGGCCAGCAGCACCATTGCCTGAGCGAGAATGAAACGCTCTTCGGCGACCTGTCCCTCCTGCGAAAGGTATACAAACAGCCCGAGAATCAGAGTCGGAATAAAGCCGGTAACCAGAAAAACAAGCCATGGCCGATATTGTGATGAGGTGAGGTAGCGCTCTACATGTTCACTACCCAACTCAGAGACGAACAACCCCTGATGGGCAAACTTTGCCCGCAGACGCGTGCTGTAAACCACCGAACTGGCTACTGCCAGAGCCGGAGCCAGCACACCGGCACCGAAACTGAAGTTCAGGGTCAGGGCGAGAAACATACGCCATGTGAACAGATGCTCTCCCATCAATGCAACTGAGCTGATCACGATGATCAGATAAAAGGCAAATATCCAGCCGACAATGGTATAGGCCTTAAGTGTTCGCCAGGGGAAATCGGCCATCACCGATTCGATCAGACGACGATGCTTTTCCGGGTTATCACGCGAGATAAGGAAAGTTTTCAGCGGCTGAAAGGACCACCATGCGGCACCACAAAAGAGTACGGTAAACACTGAAATATCGAGCAGTGACAAAGCAAAGGAGATGCCCAGATCCGAGGCGTTACCATTGACCCGCATCACCAGCTGTCCGAGCATAAAAATAAGCGGCAGCGGCCACAGATAGAGCAGGTAATTGCGGAAATGTTTATTGAGAATCCCCATCCCCTGACCCTATCCGCTTTTTTTCTGGAATTCACCTGCAACCTGCAGCTTAATATCCTGTCGCTCACCATTTTCCGCCAGGTGTCAGCGCCCTGATGCAGCATCACATCACGTTCACAAAGCTCATATCTACCCCTCAAAACGGATAGACGCTGATCCATCTTTTCTGTATGCTTTTCTAATCATCGGGAACAGGTATGTACAGAGCATTCACAGCCGGCTTGCTGCTTTATCAGATATGGATATTCACCATGTTCCCCACACATCAGGGAGGCTCTCTTGGATCAGTTCAACAGCTCACAAATCAGAAACATTGCACTACTTGATCATGAAGGCGCAGGTGAAACCACACTGCTGGAGTCGATGCTGCATGCGGCCGGTGTGACGACCCGCATGGGCCATATCGGTGCCCACAATACCGTCAGCGATTTCGATCCTGATGAGAAGCAGTATGAGAAGTCTCTCTACTGCTCCACCCTCTCATTTGATTACAACGACCTGCATTTTAACTGTCTGGATGTGCCGGGTTCACCCGATGCCATCGCCGAAGTGATGACCGCCCTGCATGCAGCTGAGACGGCACTGATCTGTGTCGATGCCTGCGATGGTGTGAAGGTCAACACCCGCAGGGTATGGCGACTGGCCAGTCAACGCGGCATCCCGCGCATCATTGCTCTGACCAAGCTTGATGCTGAAATGGCCGACTTCCCGACCGCACTAGAGGCACTGAAAGCTGAATTCGGCAACCGCTGTATCCCTCTCTATATTCCCAACGCCTCATCCTCTGCATTCACAGAGGTCTATTCGGTTTTGCACAACAGCGATGCCAACGCTGAAACTGCTGCAGCTTATGAACATATCGTTGAAGCCATTGTCGAAACCGATGATCTTCTGATGGAACGCTATCTTGAGGGTGATCAGATCAGCGAAGAGGAGCTTACAGGTGCACTGAAAGAGGCGCTGCTGCATGGCAACCTCTTTCCGGTCATACCGACTGCCGCAGAACATGAAACAGGCACCAGAGCGCTTCTGGACCTGCTGAGCAAACTGGCTCCTACCCCTGATGAGATTGAACGCATCGTCGAGCAGCGAGGTGAACCTGTTTCGATTCACGACATCAAAGGCTTCTCTGGTTATGTCTACCATACCGAATCCGATGAGTTTGTCGGCCGCATCTCCTATCTTCGTGTTCTCTCCGGTTCAATCTCGGCGCACGACTCATTCATCAACCGCCGTTCAGGCAAGGAGGAGAAAGCGGGCCATATCTTCCGGGTAATCGGCAAACAGCAGCAGGATATCAGCCGCGCAGTTGCCGGTGACCTTGTGGCTATCCCCAGGGTTGCCGATATGCACGCCTGCGATCTCATTACCGATGCGGCTACCGATATCAAGCTTGATGAGATGAAATTCCCGATGCCTATGGTATCGCTGGCCATTCGTCCTAAAACCACAAAAGATGACCAGAAACTGGGCACTGCCCTGCACGAATTTGAAAATGATGACCGCACCTTCCATGTGCACAGTGATTCACAGACCCACGATCTGGTTATCAGTGGCATGTCCGATCTGCATCTGCGTCTGATTCTCAACAAACTCAAACGTCGTTACAGGGTGGATGTGGAAACGTCCACGCCGCAAGTCGCCTATATGGAGACTATTACCGGCAGTGTACAAGGTGTTGAATACACGCATAAAAAGCAGTCCGGCGGCGCAGGCCAGTTCGGGCGCGTTGTGATCAATGTCGAGCCGCTTGCACGCGGTGAGGGTTATGAGTTTGTCGACAACATCCATGGTGGCGTCATTGATGCAGTATTCCGCACCTCGGTGGATAAAGGGGTACAGTCAGCCATGCAGGAGGGGGTGATGGCCGGTTATCCGGTGGCCGATGTACGCGTCACGCTGGTCGATGGTAAAACCCACAGCGTCGACTCCAAGGATATCGCGTTCCAGATTGCCGGACATAAAGCCTTCAGAAAGGCCTTTAAACTGTGCCAGCCGGTACTGCTGGAGCCGATTGTGAAAATGTCGATCTCTGTGCCGCAGGATCATATCGGTGATATCATGGGTGATCTCAATTCACGCCGGGCACAGATTCTCGCCACGGATATGAAGCGAAATAGCGCCATCATCGAAGCTCAGGCACCCATGGCAGAAATTCAATCCTATCAGGCACAGCTTAAAGCGATGACCCGTGGTGAAGGTAGTTACACCATTGAGTTTGATCATTACGATGTGGTTCCTGCTGCGATTCAGAAGCGTATTCTGAATCCATCGGCTAACGACTAAAGTAACGCTGATTAATTCAGTGTTTGTAAGCAAAGGTAAAATCACACTATCACCATTGCGAGCTGATTTTTGCCAAGACGGCAATAAATCAGCTCCCTCCTAGCGAGTGCAATAACTCCCGGCCACCTGCGTGGCTGACCGGGAGTTATTCACCCCGCCCCTAACTGCTGCTGATCACCCCTTCAATAACCGTACTGAAATGGCCCAGATCATAAGGTTTTTCAAGATAACCATCATAGTTCTGATAGGCCATTTTACGGTCCAGGCTCTGTGCCGAATAACCGGAAGCAATGATCACAGGTATTTCAGGGTAGTCTCGTTTCACCACCTTGAGTACCTCTTCACCTCCCATCTCCGGCATAATCAGATCCAGCACTATCAAGTCGATGGCATCGCTGTATTTAGCCATTATCTCCAGCGCCTGTTTACCATCCTCTGCCAACAACACGTTGTATCCTCTCGCCTTCAAAAACTCGGAGACAATAAACCTTAATACCTCCTCATCATCGACAAAGAGTACAAGCTTATTCATCTCCAGCTCAGGAAGAGGTGGAAACACTCCTGTCATTACATCAAGAGCACTCTCCGTTTCTGCAACCTCCTCTTTAATGGCCGCAGGAAGATAGATATGGAATGTTGTTCCCTTGCCGATGGTACTATCCAGATAGAGATAACCACCATGGTTTTTGATGATGCCATAAACCGTTGCCAGGCCCAGACCTGTGCCTTTACCTATGGCTTTGGTGGTAAAGAACGGATCAAAAATCTGATCACGCAGATCATCGGCAATACCGCCACCATCATCAGCAACGTCAATCAATACGTAACTGCCACGAAGCGCTGAGGGGTGAGCCTTAACAAAAGCCTGATCAATCACCTCATTACGCAGTGAGATTTTCAGCTCATGACCACCGGCATCGAGAATCGCGTCTCGGGCATTCACACAGAGATTCATCAAAACCTGATGCACCTGGCTTGGATTACCTCTGATAGGCCATAGCGAGGGAGAAACATCCGTGTAGATGCGCACACTTCGATCGATGGTTTCGCGCAACAGCCCCTCAACCTCTGCGACAAGCTCACCGGCATCAATATCCTCCACTCTGGTTTTTCCTTTTCTGGCAAAACCAAGCAGCCCCCTGGTAAGCTCAGCTGCACGCAAGGAGGCCGAGGTAATGGTGCTGATATAGCGCTCAACACTTTCGCGATCTTCAATTTTCATTCTGGCCATCTCTGCCGATGATAAAATGGCCGCCAGAAGGTTGTTGAAGTCATGCGCAATGCCTCCGGCCAGCGTACCAATCGACTCCATCTTCTGAACATGGAAAAGCTGATCTTCCAGGCTGCGCATCTGTGTCACATCCTGAATAATACCCTCAAACCCGACCGCCTCATCCTCTTCATCAAAACGCACACGTGAGGTCACCAGTGTTTTCAGAGTGGTTCCATCTTTGTGCTTAAATTCAATCTCACGCTCTTTAATCTCACCTTTGGCCAGCAGCTCTCTGATCACCTTGTTTCGCTCATCAGGGTTGGCATAGATGAGGGCGCCATCGCGAATCTCCTGAATCATCTCTGCCCTGTCTGCAAAACCGAACAGATCAACCATCGCCTGGTTGCAGTCAATCAGATGGCCATCCAGCGCATTGATATACAGAGGTTGGCCAATATTCTCAAACAGCTCTCTGAATTTTCGTTCACTGCGCTCCAGTTCGTCTGTTTTTTTCTGAATCTCACGATTCTGCTTGCGAAGCGAAGCTGCCATATCATTGAAGTTTCCGGCCAGACGACCAATCTCATCCTTATGATCGACGGAAATCTTGAAGTCGAGATCCCCCTGTCCGATTTTCAACGCACCTTCTGAAAGCTGTTCGATCGGCTTGATAATGCGACGCATGGGAAGATAGATCAGCGCGCAGCCAATCATCATCAGCAGCAGCGTGGCCCATATGGTGGTAACCAGCGTCTCCTGCCATTTCTTTGTGATCCCCGTTGTTGAGAGACCCAGGCGCACAAAACCGGCCACCCGACTCGCATCCCCTTCAAAACGCACCGGCACCATGAAGTCCAGATAACCGCTGTTACTCTGATCAACTGCGCTTTTACCGACAGAAAAACCGGAACTTATCGCTTCGGCTCTCATAGTCTCGGAAAGCATCAGATCATGTTTTTTCTCACCGAGATTCTGCAACAATTTACCGTCAGACAGATAGATATCGATATAGAGAATATTGGGCAGCCCCAGCATGCCTGATGCGACCTGCTGCACAAACTCACCATCCTCAAGCACGACCCCCAGACGCACACCTTCGGCAAGGCTTTCAGAGAGTGAGCGCGCCTGCTGGCTCAAGGCCCCCTTCAAGGCCTGATTCTGTGTGATCAGAAAATAGGAGGCAGCGGCAGCCATAATGGCCATAATCAGCAGCGCGACCAGCAGGTATATTCTGGCTCCAAAGCCCAGTTTAATTCGCTTCAATTGATCACCTTCGCCTGCCTGAGGAGCACCTCCGGCACAGTGATGCCCATCTCTGAGGCAACCTTAAGGTTGATCGAAAGATCGGCATCACGGGCCATCTCAATGGGATGATGGCCCTTTTTCCCCTCTGCCAACATGCGATTGGAGAGCTCTGCAACCTGCTGGCCAAGCGTCTCGTTCTGCACAGTGAATGCAAACAGGGCTCCGGCCCGCACATATTTATCGGAGAGGCCTATCAGCGGTCTGTTCTGCTCACGGGCTGTAAAAAACAGATAGCGCACAACGTCTCTGGCACGCATCAACTGGTCAGGAATCATCCAGTAGGCTGTATGATTCTCACTCAGTAGCAGCTTGGCCTGCTCCACAGCCTCCGCTGGAGAACCCACCTCTCTGGCAAACAACTGTTGATTCACTGACAGGCACGCCTTTTTCCCCCTGTTAATCAGGTCCTGGCTCTGCTCAGGGTCATACACCACAGCAACACGCTTCACTTCCGGAAGAAGCTGGCTGAGTACCTTCATCTGTCGCTCCGGCGCCACACTCATTGAGACACCGGTCATGTTCCCGGGCATCACCTTCAATCTATCCCGAGGATTTAATACCATCACAAACAGGATCGGTATATCTGTCACCTCTCCGGCTAGCGCACGCATGGCCTCACTGCCAATCACCAGAATCTGATCCGGTTTGCGGGCTCGGATGGCGCCGATCATGGCGCGCTCATCACTCAGATCACCATCCTCTTTGCGGGCAAAGATCCTGGTATTGGCATCTGATGTTGATTTAAAGCCCGCCAGCGCCTCAACATAGGGGCGGATATTGGGATCAAGCAGTACAACCACCTCTTTAGCCAGCGCACTGACAGGCAGCAGCAAGAGCAGCAAGCCGATAGAAAAGAGCCTCTTACTCCTCACGATAGACCTCGCGCAGAGCACTGAGGCGACTACCAATCGGCGGCACCTCATCCCGATCAATCTGTACATCAATCACGACCGGTCGTTTCAGTGCGATCAGTTCATTCATCATTTTGTTGCTAAGTTCACCGGCTTTACTGATGCGAACCCCGACTGCACCAAAGCTCTCGGCCCAGCCGACAAAATCGATTGGCGCGAAGGTGTGGGAGGTCTCCATCGCCTGCTCCGACATCGACTGACCATGGCGCACCATGCCCAAGCCTCCATCATTGAGAATCACCCAGATCACAGGAATGCCGTGACTCACGGCAGTTGATAGTTCGGTGCCGTTCATGAGAAACCCGCCATCACCGACGATGGCCACCACAGGCCGCTCTTTTGCAGCCAGCTTGCCTCCGATTGCAGCGGCCACGCCATACCCCATACATGAGAATCCGAGAGCAGCAAAAAAGGTGCCCGGCTTGATAATCGGCAGGTAGTGCAGCGCCCAGGCTAGGTTGTTGCCGATATCGATAAAAAAGATGGTCTCATCCGGTACCGCAGCCCTGATATCAGCCATCAGTCGCTGCGGTTTAATCGGCGAGGCATCTGAGGTGATCTTCTCCAGCTCAAGCATCATCGGATGTTTTTCAGAGAATTCGACAAATCGTCTGGTGCGGATATGCCGCTCCACACTGGTCACCCGATGCACTCGCTCCAGCTCATAAAGCAGCTCTTTTAGCACCACCCTGGCATCACCGGAGAGCGGTATCACAGAGGCGTAATTGCGCCCGAACTGGTTGGGGTCGATATCGATCTGGATAATGGTTTTACCTCTGGCAAGTTTCTCATTCCAGCCATGCGTGGCCCACTCATTAAAGCTGGTACCAACAGCAATCAGCAGATCGACATCCTCATCCAGCAGATAGGCATCAGCTCGCGGTGAACCGCCAAAGCCGAAACAGCCCAGTGCCAGTTCATGATTTTCAGGGAATGTCCCCTTCGCCTTGGGTGTGGTCGCGGTGGGAATCGTCAGCAACTCCGCCAGATCCTTCACCTCTCTGGTAGCCCCTGACCAGAGCGCACCACTACCAACCAGCATAGCCGCCTTCCTGGCCCGGCCAATTAACTTAACCGCCTCTTTAACCGAACTACGGTCGAAATGTTGTGGCTGGTTGTAACTGCTGAACAGAGAATGAGAGATCGCCTTCTCATCAACCTTCTCAGCCATCACATCCGATGGAAGGCTGAGATGAACAGGTCCCCGTTTGCCCGAAAGTGCCATGCGGATCGCTTTGCGGAACATGTCATCGGCAAGTGACGAGTT
The DNA here is from genome assembly GCF_013387475.1 of Mariprofundus sp. KV. GTDB lineage: Bacteria > Pseudomonadota > Zetaproteobacteria > Mariprofundales > Mariprofundaceae > Mariprofundus. Next base: position 254,525 of record NZ_VWNB01000002.1, read on the forward strand.
GATGATCATCGCACTGTAGTTGGTACTCTTCTTAAACACCTCAACCACATCAATACCTTCATGCGAAGAGTCCTGAAAGGCGCTCTTGCCGAACTTGCTGATCGGAATCTGGGCGGTCAGAGCCAGCACCGGAATGGAATCGGCATAGGAGGTGGTAATGCCGGCAAAAAGGTTGGTTGCACCCGGACCTGTCGTTGCACAGCAGACGCCAAGCGTGCCACTGACACGGGAATATCCGTCAGCCATGAATGCAGCGCCCTGCTCATGCTTGGTCAGGATAGGTTTAAGACCGCCTCTTAGCTCCGCTTTGGCCAAAGCGTTGTAGACAGGCTCCAGTGCTCCGCCGGGAATACCGAATACGTATTCCACCCCCTCTTTTTCAAGGTAGTGGACGAGAAGATCGCCATTCTGAATCTCATCCGGCAACTTCTTAGGTACCGGGTACTTGATTACATTACTCATCAGGGCAGCTCACGCTCCTCTACCCCTTCATAGAGGATATCCTCACAAGCAATCGGCAGAAATGTCCCAGGCTCATTTTCAAATGCTTCAATGTAGCAGGGTGGAAGCCCAAGATAAAAACCTACAGTTAGAAATTGGTGGACTTCATGCGCTGAAAGCCCCAAGTCCAATAAGCGAGCTGTAGCGTAACCGGCAAAATTAAGAACAAGCCGATAACGCTTAAGCAAAATCTCCATATGTTTAACAGTCGCTAGATGAGGACCATCCTCAATCCCCATCTCTTTCGCCATTCTTTCGATAGGTTCAATCCGCTCTTCCACGCGGGTCAAAGGGCGTCCGAAACCAAACATAACACGCTCTTTTTTCAGTACAGCTTTCATATGGATTATAAGATCATCTTCGCCCTGATCCTGAAAAATACGACAGCATTCAGAAAAGCCTCTGGCTGCATAGTATTCGGCCTGTCCTCCGTATGTCTTAGCTTCAGCACTTGCGACGCCCACAGACAGAGCTGCGCCAGCCGAAACTCGTGCGCTTCCTGCCAATGCCACAACTCTGTTACACCAAAGCCTCGGATCCGGGTAACCTGTAGCAACAAAAAGCGCCTCAATAAGCCTTGTCTGATTACCATCATATAAACGACCAGTTATCGAAAGAAGAAGCACCTGAATCCAGGACGTTTGATGAGTCAGTTCCTGATGAATATTGTATCCATGCAGGGTTGCTTCACCGCCAATAGTCCACCCACCGGACTTGGATGTAACACGGTCGCGTTTCTCTGCAAACATCTCCCAACTCACTCTTCCGCCCCCACTCTCTTCGCAGGTTCAGGACCTTCATAGTTATAGTATGATGAGTCAGCCCAAAATGGGTATTCGTTCCAATTACGTGGTAACTGTTCAACGCCATGTGCTAATATGCCCGCAGAGCCAGCGATCATAAAAACTCCAGCCCCATGCTCCGGGGTGAAGCCAAGTTCGCATAATGCCGCTGCAACCACTCCCGACAAAGTCAGATAAACAGGGTTATTCTCCTGAGATAAAACAGATTCAATCTCCAGAGCCAAATTCAAAATATTGCCGCCCTCATCTTCAAGAAGGTTAATCAGCGTTACAGCTCTGGAGTCTCTTTCTCCGTAATACAAACCGAATCCAGGTGGAATCTCAGGCCATGGTACGACCTCATCATTCTTATGTTCTTCCCAAAACATCCTGTACTCATGAATCAATTGCGCAGCATGTTCCGGCAGAGAAGTTCGCTGTTGATCCAAACCAAACTGTCCGTTCAACAGTCGCATTGCCGCCTCAATGTGCATTGCGCCTTCCGCCATGCCACCTCTAACTGTAAGCCCTGTTGTCAGAATCGTTGGTAACGGCGTTTTACCCACCCCGCAGTTCATTGCTGCACGCACCCCGGCATCTCGAGGGCCGGGATTAGCTAAAAATGACATGACTTTGTTCAATAGTTGGTTCTGCTCAGGTGTAGGTAATTCGCCCTGAGACATAAGAAACAGCATCTCAGTCCAGCCATAATTTGCAATCAGCTTCTCGGCATCGTAACCGTGCCAGAGAGTCTTTTTGGCAACAAACGGATTGCTCTCAGAAGAGGTTTCCTGACAAATTGCTGTGCGAATAGACTCCTGTTTCGGGCGTGGCGGAAAAAAGGATGGCATCAGAATTTATACTCCGCCTCAGCTAGCAGTGTGCGTCCGGGCCTTGGGTAACCATTGGCCACGGAGACTGGTGAAGGATCGTAATTTTTCGCATTGAAAAGGTTATGTACTTTGAATGAGAGGGTAAGTCCTTTCATTAACTTCTCCGTAGATACTGCCAGATCGACTACTGTGGTGGCTGGCGAGGCAGCACGAGTGTCTCCGGCTGCACGGCTACGTTTGCCATCCCAACGTAGAGCAGCATTGAAATTCAGATAATCATCGAACAGGCCAGCATTGGCTCCAACACGTATTCTGTGCTGAGGCACATTCGGCAGTGTTAACTGCGTCTGATTATCTTTCGATTTCTGATAGGAGTAGTTCAAATATCCGTAGAGATACTCTTGCCAGTCAGCCTTAAGCTCAACCTCCCCACCCCAGATCGTTGCACCACCAGAGTTAATCGTTAATGGCGTCGTTGGTACAATTCGTTCGGTGAAACGATTATGAAACAGATTCGCGCTCAGCTGGTAGTTGTGCGTCAACTTCCAGACAAGGCCTGCTTCAAAGGTCTGCATCTTCTCCGGTCTGAGATTGGGATTGCCTACCGATGCAGGGTTATTAATCTCATACATCTCAATAAAACTCGGGGCTCGGAATGCAGTGGCATAGAGAAGCTTGATATCAAGGCTGTCATTGGCAGACCAGACAAGCGCCAGTCTCGGATTGGTTGTATTACCGAAGTCGCTATAGTGGTCAAAGCGGAGACCCGCAGTCAGAATCAGATCACCCCTGATCTCCCACTCATCCTGCAGATAAACTGCAGACAGCTGCCGTTTGGCGGGTTTATTGTGATTGAAAACATTTGAGACATCGACACCATTTACAATATGGCGCACATCGAACTGGCGCTGGAACTCCTGAGAAACACCCATGGTAAGGTGGTGACCTTGGAGAGGTTCAAACTGCAAGCGCAGCTCCCCTGAGTAGGTGCGATTCTTGAGAAGCGGGTGCCCTGTAGTAAAACCGGGAAGATTGATCTGCCACTCGGTATCCCACTCAAACTGATCAACACCCACTCTCGCTTCAACATCGACACTGCCCAGGCGATCTCTGTATTGAGCGCTGCCATAGGCCTGTCGATTGTTGGTACGCGTACGGGTATCGATCATATTGGTGATGGAGAGCGGAGTGCCACGCCGTTTATCAAGATAAAGCGCTGAAAATGAGAACTTGTCCATACTGGCAATCAGGTGCGCTGTATCAGTCGAGCGCCAGAAGTTGGTATAACCACTTCCACCTATTGCGTCTGCTGCGACAAACTGCCTGCTTCCATCGGTGTCCAGTCGATCATACGATGCGACGACACCGCCATCTGCATCACCCTGCCCCAGTAACATATTGCCATGCCTGCGACTGTTGCTGCCACCACCGGCTTTTAGTTTAACGCCTTTAAAGTCACCCGGTTTCTTCATAATGATATTAATCACACCGACAAAAGCATTGGCACCATAAAGCGCAGAACCGGGGCCACGGATCACCTCGATACGTTTGATCTGCTCAACAGGAAATTCATCAAACAGGTGATTGAAACTACCATGAAAAGGATTGTTGATGCGGTGACCGTCAATCATCATCAGCACCTTATCCATGCGTGACTTGATGCCCCGCACTTCAATATCGGACTCCGTCGAGATGGTATTCAGGTAGCTATAGCCAAAACCGGGAACCGTAACCAGTGCATCAAAAATATTGCGGGCGCCCATATTCTCAAGTTGATGGTCGGTGATGACTGTGGCGATTGCCGGGGCTTTGCCCAGTGTGCGGGCCGACTGTGTCGCGGAGATGAAGAGTTCATCCTCCTCAAACAGCAGCGAAAGGTCATCATTGATCTGATTTTCGCCTTCAAATTCAGCGGCGGACGCTGTCGACATAAACAACCAGCCAAACAGCATCGTAATTAAAATGAAATGGCCTCTTGCCATAGCTACTCCCCAAACCTGATTTGACTTGATCGACATGAAATCAAAGCAAATCACATTACCCATACTCGTTCTCATTTCCGCCAATTCGGCATAAGAAATGCAAACGGCTGAAGATCCTCTTCGAAACATATGGAGCTTCCTGCGTTACCCGGTTCACTGTCTGGCTAACCGGCCACATTACTCTCCCTAAAATAATGTATACCGATCGACGCTGAACCTGCCTCACAACTTCCGAGACGAAGGGGAAGCATGATCGCAACACCAGATTCTTCAATCCCCCATATGGGGGACAAGGAAAACCCTTTGTTTTCAACAAATTCTCGAAAAACACCCAAAAACCCATAATACCCAGAGTTCGTTTTTCATTCAAATATGATGGCAATAGAGATATCCCGGATCCAAAAAATCACCTTAATGTTTCAGAAACCGGAGACCCGTTAAATGGAGAACTGACATGAAGTCAGCTGTTTAGTTGATGTGCGATATAAGCCAATACTCCGCTATGAACCATTCTGCTGAGTCAGCTTGCAGCTTTCGCGAAGTTCCGCATTGCGTGTTGATAATTTATCGGCAATTTCAGGTTCTCTATCCAGAAGTCTCAGAAAGCTGTCACGACTAATCTGGTAGATGGTACAAGGAACCACAGTTTCAACCTCGGCACTACCTGAACCCTGCCCCATCAGTGCCATCTCCCCGAAGAACTCACCAGCCATCAATGTCCCCTCAACCGCTTTACCACCAGCGTCAAAAGAGATCCGCAACACACCCCGCACCACCATAAAAAGTGTCTCACTCACTTCATGGTGCCGCACAAGAAACGTATGCTCTAGGAGTTCTTTCTCTTCAATAAGATCAGCGATCAGTTCAAGCTCGCTGATCTCCAGCCCTGAGAATAGAGGCACACGCCGGATCATGCTCACCGGATCATCTTTAAAAGCTTTAACCTCATGGCCTCGCAGTGCAGAAAGCCGTCTGGAGAGCTCCGCCTCTATATTTCTGGCAACACCCTCCGGAAGAACACCTGACTCGGCTTTCTCCTCGGTTATTTCAAGCTCAGCCAGAAGAATCATACGTTGCCCCAAACGAGACTGCATGGAGCTGACAAATTCAGGATACTGCTCACCGACCTGATAGAGCTGCTGGGTGGCAATATCGTGCCAGGAACGATATTTATTAATCACCTCTTCGGCTGACTCTTCACTCATCAACTCCATCCTGGCCAGTTTTCCCAGTGATTTGATGACGTGACTACTACCAAGGAAATGGGCCCAGATCTGTTCATAATCAAGCACGATGCGTGACATGCGCATCTGTTCAGCCACAGGTTTCAGCCACGCTGCCCTCTCAGCCAGCCGGAAAAATGCTGACTCCAGCATCCGTTTAACACGGTGGGAATGAACATGTTCAAAGGCACCATGATAGCGCAGGGCATCAATCTGCAGGTTCAATACCAGCGCAAGCTCACGAAATGCAGTTTCGCTGATATGCCCCTGATTATACATCTCGGTATAGAATGAGCGCTCCTCACTCAGGGCACGTAGATAGAGCAGATTGACCTCGTTCACCTTGTCCATCTCAGTGTTGCGCAGATGATCAATGCGCTGCATGGCACTACTGATGGCGTGATCACACTCCACGGTCAGATTATGAGCAATACGATTAGAGAAAAAACCACCATTGGTCAGTGATGGCAACCGCTTCATCGCCTTCTTCTTAGATACGAGATCCAATTCGATAAATGCCAGACGATCAGCAAGCGGCGGAATATTGAGGCCGAACTTTTTCATCAGCGATTCGATAGAGAGCCCCTGTACCAGCAGCGTGAATAGCACAGCGCCCATCACCATCGCCACAAACAGTTCATAGTATTCAAACTGTGGAAGACTGAGCACGATGGCCAATGCAATCGCCCCCCGCAGACCGCCCCAGAACATAATAAACTGATAGGGAAAACTGATCGCGCTGGAGCCAGGCAATCGCCCGATCAGTGGTAGCAGACAGAAGATAACCAGGGCACGCGCCACCAGCATGGCAAATACCACCCATGCCAGGGTATCAAGTGTCTGCCACAGCGCGATAAGATCGACCTTCATCCCGACCAGCAGGAAGAGCAGCGCATTGGCTATAAAGGCCAGCAGCTCCCAGAAGTGTTCAAGATAGATGCGTACCGATGTTGAGATACGGATACGACCCCAGCTGCCTAGCGTCAGACCTGCACCCACTGTGGCCATCACACCACTGACGTGGAAAACCTCCTCTGCCAGCAGAAAGGAGAGATAGGCCAGCGCTGTGGTCAAACCGATCTCAATAAACGACTCCGATTCAATCCAACCGATAATTTTACCGGTCAGCCAGCCAAGGCCAATACCTACACCAAGACCTCCGAGAAAGAGGAAAAAGAAGCTGCTGATGCCACCACCTAGCGAAGCAGCACCATTCTGTTCAATCACCATACCAACCAGAATACCTGCAACCACGATTGAGGTGGCATCATTGAACAGGCTCTCCCCCTCTATCAAGGTGTTCAGTCGCTCGGGTGCTCCGATCTGGCGGAAGATCGCAACGACAGCAACCGGATCAGTAGCGCTTAAGATAGCTCCCAGCAGCAGTGCGATCATGAAAGGCATGGCTGTAGCCAACCAGAGGATACCACCAATCAGGAAGGTGGAGATTAGCAATCCCGGAACGGCCCAGAGTGTGTGAAAACGCTGGTCAATAATGGTATAATTATCTCACAACGTCTTGTGGGGTATTTGCATGAAACGATTTGTTATTGGAGAAAGCCGCAGCCAAAGCACGCTGTTTCCTGAGCT